>JAETQF010000026.1 GCA_021770845.1 Oscillospiraceae bacterium | reverse complement strand
GTGGCGCCCACGGTGTAGCCGGCCTCCACATTGTCGGGATGGGGCAGGGTGGCGATGCCCCAGTTGACGGAGCTCTCACCCTTGTTGATCTTGTCGATCATGGTGGCGGCGAACCAGGTGCCCATGGGCATCAGGGCCACGGAGCCGTCGGAGAACACGCCGCTGTAGTGGAGGTTGGCAGTCTTGACGGTGCCGTAATCCATGCAGGTCTTGTCGTCGTTCTGCATCCGCAGCACCATCTCATAGTAGGGCTTGAAGAAGCTGTAGTCGGTGTCCATGATGGTGTGCTGCCCGTCCTGGACGGCCCAGTTCTGGATGCAGGCCTGCCAGGTGTGGAAGAACGCGCCGTACTTCTTGTCCACGCCCTCGCCCATGGTGACCTTCTTGGCCAGCTCCTCGAACTCGGCCCAGGTCATGTCGTTGGAGGGATAGTCCACGCCGGCGGCGTCAAAGATGTCCTTGTTGTAGAACAGGACGTAGTAGTCGGTGCGGAAGGGCATACCGATCTGCTTGCCGTTGATGTTGAAGTCCTCGGCCTGGCCGTTGTAAATGCCCAGATCCAGGCCGTCCCGGCTGATGTAGCTGCTCATGTCCGCCATCTGGCCGCGGTTGGCGATGGGGTAGATGGTGTCGGCGTCCTTCACCCAGAACACGTCCACGTCGCTGCCGCCGTTGAGCATGACGGACAGCTTGGTGCCGTAGTCGGCGGAGGGGATGTCGATGGGCTCGATGGTGACGCCGGGGTTGGCGTCCTCAAAGGCCTTGATGACGGAGGAGAAAATGGCGTCGGCCGCCAGATCCCACATGGACACCTTCAGGGTGCCGGTGAGCTCCTCGGGGGCGTCGGGGGCGTCGGTCTGGTTGGACGGGGGATCGGTCTTGGCGGGGGCGGGGGGATCGGTCTCGGTGGGCTTGCCGCTGGTGCAGCCGGCCAGCAGGCCCAGGCACAGGGCGCCCGCCAGGACAAGAGCGAGAATCTTTTTCATCAAAATCAACTCCTAATACCGAACTATAATTTTTCACAGGGATGCCTCCCTTGGCTGTATTGTAGCCCATCGCGTGGAAGGTGTAAAAGGCCAAAACTACACAAATACAAGTACGAATCTTTGCCAATGGCTTTTTATCGGGCTGAAAAATTCTCGAAAATTATATTATTCTACAAATCGAATTGCGCGGCCCGAAAAAATACGGTATACTTTATAAGGAAGAATGGGGGGCGGACGGGGTGGAGAAAAGGCGCTACTGGGGCATCCGCTCCAAAATTATCCTGTGCACAGTGCTTTGTGTGGTGGCCGTGGGGCTGGGCAGCAGCCTGTACCTCTACCAGTCCATGCAGCGTGTCATCTCCGATAAGATCGCCCAGATCGATCAGCTCAACGCCGGCACCATTGCCGCCCGGCTGGACGACTGCCTGGCCCAGGTGCAGACCCTCCAGGCCTATTGCAGCAGCTCCGGGCGGGTGAGCAGCGCCCTGAACCAGACCCCCGGCACCCCCCGGGCGGTGGCCGCCGCCCTCGGCACCCAGAACGCCATCAACGTCTACCTGCGCACCTCCTCCATCGACAGCTACATCAACCGCCTGCTGGTGTTCAACGAGGAGGGCGTGTACGTCAGCGCCGTCACCGTCTACGACGGCAGCCTGCGGGATCTGTCCAACCTGCTGGACTCGGAGCAGTTCCGGGACTGGAAGGAATTCGGGCCGTCCGGCTTCCGGCGGCTCTACCCCTCCCTGAACCCCCACCGGGCGGACTGCTTCGCCCTGTTCGTCCCGGTGTACGGCTATGCCTCCAACCGGCTGGGCTACGTCTATATCGAGCTGAGCCCCAAGATCATCACCGACGTGCTGGCCCCCTACAATGATCTGAACCTCTTTTTTGTCCAGACGGCGGAGGGGGACCGCCTCACCACGGGGGGCGCCCTCCCGCTGGTGGAGGCCGTGCCCGCCCAGGCCGCCCAGGGGGACGAATTCACCTACGGCGACGTGGTGTACGCCCTGCAAAACCATGCCCTGGACGTCCAGGATCTGGTGCTGTCCAGCTGCATCAACCAGACCCAGCTCCAGGCGGCCAACCATGATATCCTGTTTTCCGCGGTGACGGTGATCCTGATGATTGTCCTCATCGCTGTCTTTATTCTCAGCCTGCTCACCCACTACATCACCACCCCCATCCGCCGCATCACCGAGAAGATCAACCGCATCGCCATGAACGACTACTCCTTCGACCCGGAGCTGGAGCGGCCCCGCAGCGAGATGGGGGAGATCGGCGCCCGGCTCAACGAGCTGGGCCTGGGCTTCCAGCAGCTCTTGTCGGAAACCATCGCCCTGCATGACGAACGGGCCAGGATCGAGATGGACCTGCTCCAGTCCCAGGTGAATCCCCACTTCCTCTATAACACGCTGAACTCCGTGCACTGGATGGCGGTGGTGCAGAAAAACACCGGCATCGAGAAGCTGGTCAAGAGCCTGGTCAACCTGCTGCGCAACATCAGCAAGGGGGTGTCGGACAAGATCCCCCTGGAGGAGGAGCTGGCCCTGCTGGACGATTACGTCAGCATCCAGTCCATTCGATACATGGGCTCCTTCGAGTATGTGTGCACCGTGCCCCAGGAGCTGCGCCAGTACAAGATCATCAAATTCACCCTCCAGCCCCTGGTGGAAAACGCCATTTTCCACGGCATCGTGCCCAAGGGCTCCTTCGGCACCATCACGGTGGACGCCTTCGAGGAGGAGGAGATGCTGGTGCTTACCATCACCGACGACGGCGTGGGCATGACCGACGGCCAGGCCCACGCGGCCCTCCAGCCCGGGGACAAGCCGGATCAGGCCTCCATGACGGGCATCGGCCTGGGCAACGTGAACCGGCGGCTGAAGCTGGCCTACGGCAAGCGGGCGGGCGTGCGCATCGAGAGCGTGGCGGGAGCGTATACCAAGGTCTATGTCCGTGTCAATCAGGAAGCCTGAGAGAACAGGAGGGTGCCTATGTACCGCGTCCTATTGGCCGACGATGAGCCCATCATCCTCTCCGGCCTGCAATCCATGCTGGACTGGGAACGGCAGGGCTGCACTGTCTGCGGCGCCGCCCGGGACGGGCAGCAGGCCCTGGAGCTGGTGGAGATCCGCCGTCCGGACATCGTGATCTGCGACATTACAATGCCCCGGCTCACCGGCCTGGAGCTGCTGGAGGCCTGCGCCCAGCAGTATCCACAGCTTGTGTTTGTCATGCTCACCAACCACCAGGACTTCCACATGGCCCAGCAGTCCCTGCGGGGCCGGGCGGTGGACTACCTGCTGAAGATCGATCTGGACGAGGAGAAGCTGGCCCACTCCCTGCGGCTGGCCATCGACGAGTGCGAAAAGCGGCGCAGGCTCTGCGCCCCCTCCCTCCCCCGGCAGGCAGGCACCCTGGCGGAGGCCGCTGCCCGCCACGCCGCCGTCCTGCTCTCGCCGGAGGGCGGGTACGGGGCGGAGCGGGCCATCGCCGCGCTGGAGGGGCTGGGGGCGGCCCACCGCTGCGCCGCCGCCATCGGCATCACCCCCAACTACCTGTCCAGCCTGTTCAAGCGGCAGCTGGGGCAGAATTTTATGGATTACGTCAACGCCACCAAGGTGAAATACGCCTGCGCCCTCCTCCAGGACGGAACCCATATGGTATACGAGGTATCCCATATGCTGGGCTACGACAACGCCTATTACTTCACCAAGGTGTTCAAGCGGTACATGAACATGACGCCCACGGAATATCAGGCTCGCGCCGCGGCGCAGGCGGACAGCACCCAGCACTGAGCCCCGCCGCGCCCTCCCCTTCCGGCGGAGCACCGGCTTTCCCCCAACAGAACAGCTCCCCCGAGCGGTCGGGGGAACCTGGCCTGCCCTTGCAAGCGTAAGGGCAGGCTTTTATTCCGCCGCCAGAAAGACGGCGGTGCGGGTGCCGCCCAGGCTTCCTCTGGTGTCCACTGTAAAGCTCACGCAGCCGGCCCCCTCGTCCACCGTTATGGCGCTGTCCCTGGAGATCGTCCCGCAATACTTCATGGCCAGGGTGACGGCAACGGACGCCGCCCTCTGCGTGGGATCGGAGACGCCGACGGTCACCCGCCCCCCCTCCCGCTTCACCGTGACGGAGGCCGGGGCGCTCACCGCAATGCCCGCCACGCTCCCCTTCTCCCAGAAGTTGGCGGCCGTCACCTGTTCCCTGTTGTCCCGCGCGGCGTGAATTTTGCCGTCCCTCCGGAGGATCTCAATATCCGGGGCGGCGGCATAGGCCGCGGTCTCCCCGGCGGATCTTCCCGGCAGGAGAAGATAGGCGTAGCCCGCGTCCTCCGGCCTCACGCCGTGATCCACGTAAACGGTGGCGTAGACGCCGGCGGCGGAGCCCGTGCAGGCCCCCTGGGCCAGCCAGTCCCCGGTGCGGGTGTCCTTTACCGCCTTGAGGATCATCTTCTGCGGGAAGTAATAGCCGATATCCGCGCCGCGCACATTGCCCTCCAGGTGCATCCACGTGGGATTTACCAGGATGGTGGGGCTGGCGGGGCTGGCGCTCAGCGCCGTCTGTTCCCCGTCTACCGTCACAAGGTTGGAGCCGTCCCCCCTGAGCCTGCGGTTTTCCACCGTGGTCTCCACCCTGTTCCCGCTGGCGGAGGTGATGGAGGAGCCCAGCATCAATATCCGGCCGCCAAACAGAAACCAGCTCTTTTTCATGTCCGCGCCGCCCCGGGGGCCGGCCTGAAAATTGTTCAGGCGCTCGTCCCCGCTCAGCGCCCTCATGTGCATACCGGCCACGCCGCTGCTGCCGATGGAGGAACCGCCGGCCCAGTCATAGACATTGGCGTTTCGATCCCCGAAGCCGGAAACGGCATAGGTCACGTGCTCCGCGGTGGTGCCGGGCAGGCGGGCCGGATCCACGGTACACCAGTAGCCGCCGCCGTACTGATCCTTGTCCGCGTCGTACAGAAACACCATGCCGTTGGCGATGTTCCAGGTGCGCTTGCCCTCCCCGTTGATGAGCTCGTGGGCAAAGGTGCGGGCGGACTGCATGGCGATGCCCAGGGTAAACCCGTCCGTGTGGTGCACCGTCCGATCCATGGCGAAGGTCTTGGTCAAGGCGTACCCGGAGCGGGCCGTGACGCCGCTGTCCGCCATCAGCTCTCTGGCGATCCGGAGCGGGGCGGCGCTGTCCATCGCCGCCGCGCCGGACAACGGCAAATCGGAGAATATGGCGCCGGTATCGCCCGGCTCCCTGTTCAGGCTCCGCCAGCACCCGTTGGCCCTCTCGTCTAATTTTTTGAGATAAATTTGGATGGCCGGATCCTCCTGATCCAGATCGTCTCCCGTACCGCCCAGCAGGAAGGCACGCCACCTTGCCCGCAGCTCCGCGTAGATCTCATCCGAATCCGGGGCGGCGCCGGGCAGTCCCGTCCACAGGCCGCTGTCTTTCATGGGCAACCTCCTAATTAAGCTTCGGCACAGCCGTTTCAGCTCATCCTGTATGATACTATATTATCCCAGATTTGGCCCTCAAATGAAATGGAGCCCTCAACTGCGCGATATTAAAATTCACAAAACTTTTCTTCCGCAGCCATACGATTCTACAATCCCGCCGTCCTCCGCCCCGCTGCCGTAGTTTTGTACCGGCGCAAACGCGCAGCCGGGAAAAACGGCCTTCAGCCGGCAGGGCAATGCCGGTTCGGCATAGCCGCCGAACCACATCGAATAGCTGTGACGCCGAATCCGCTTGCCTGACCTGCCGCCTTATTGCTATACTGTATTTGGATAAAAAACGGTGCAGCCACAGCTTTTCAATTACAATAAGGAGGAATTATTATGAGGCTTGAGGACATGAAGTGCGCAGCGTCCATCGGCGGCGGCGTGATCGGTTCCAGCTGGACGCTGCTGTTCGCCATGCGGGGGCTGAAGGTCTGGCAGTATGATATCAATCAGGAGCAGATTGACAACTGCGTCAAAAACATTGCGCGCAGCATCGACTCCCTGCTGGAGTTTGGGGCCATCCAGGCGGATCAGGTGGAGTCCATCAAGAGCCGCATCTCCTACACCACCAGCATCGCGGAGGCGGTGAAGGACGCCCAGTTCATCCAGGAAAACGGCCCGGAGCGCCTGCCCATCAAGCAGAGCATTTTGGCGGAGATTGAGGCCGCGGCCCCGGTGGACGCCATCTATGCCAGCAGCTCCTCCGGCCTGCTGATCTCCGATGTGACGGCCAACGCCGTCCACCCCGAGCGCTGCGTGGGCGGGCACCCCTACAACCCGCCCCACCTGATCCCGCTGGTGGAGATCACCTACAGCGGCAAGACCGATCAGGGCAATGTGCAGCTTGCCAAGGCGTTCTACCAGTCCATCGGGAAGGAGGCCGTGGTGCTGAACCGGGAGTGCCCGGGGTACATCGCCAACCGGCTTCAGCTGGCCGTCTACCGGGAGATGATCGACCTGGTGATGCGGGGCGTGTGCACCGCCGAGGACGCGGACAAGGCCCTGACCTTCGGCCCCGGCATCCGCTGGGCGATTTTCGGCCACAATATGATCATGCAGCTGGGCAACCCCGGCGGCCTGAAGGGGATGATGGCCATGCTGGGCACCGGCGGCGACGTGTGGCTGGCCGACATGGCGGACTGGAAGCATATGCCCAACGAGGAGTACGGCGAGATCGCCCAGGCCTCCGTGGATGAGATGATGAAAAACTTCCCGGACGAGGTGGGCCACACCAACCCGGAGATCGCAAAGTACCGCGATAAGATGCTGATCGAGATCCTGAAGCTCCACCACAAATTCTGACCGCTTCTGAGGGGAGGTTCTACATCATGCGATATGTGAACACTGTCTCAGGCCCGGTGAGCCCGGATCAGCTTGGGCGCACCCTGATGCACGAGCACTTCCTGTTTGGCTATTGCGGCTTCCAGGGCGACGCCACGCTGGGGGGCTTCCGGGGGCAGGAGTATCTGGACGCCTGCGTGAAGGCCGTAGAGGACGCCCGGGCCTACGGGATTGAAACCATTGTGGACGCCACCACCAACGAGTGCGGGCGGAACGTCCGCTTCCTCCAGAAGGTGGCCGACACGACCGGGATCAACATCATCTGCTCAACCGGTTACTATTTTGAGGCGGAGAGCTCCTTTGCCTACTGGAATTTCCGGAAGGGCTTCGCAGACATCGGACAGGAGATCTACGAGATGATGCTGGCCGAGGTGACCCGGGGCATTGAGGGCACCGGCATCAAGGCCGGGGTCATCAAGCTGGCCAGCAGCTGCCAGCAGATCACCCCCATGGAGGAGATCTTCTTCAAGGCGGCGGCCCGTGTGCAAAAGGAGACCGGGGTGGTTATCATCACCCACACCCAGCGGGGAACCATGGGCCCCCAGCAGGCGGATCTGCTCATCGCCAACGGCGCCGATCCCAGTAAGATCGCCATCGGCCATATGTGCGGGAATACGGACGTCTCCTACCACGAGGAGGTGCTGAAGCGGGGGGTGTACGTCAATCTGGATCGCTTCGGCCTCCAGGGCGAGCTGTTCCACACCCCCACAGACGGCCAGCGGATGGATCTGATCAAGGCGCTGGTGGACAAGGGGTACGGCGGCAGGATCCTGCTGGGCCACGACTCCGTAAACGTCAATCTCGGGCGCCCCATTGTCATGACGGAGATGATGCGCCAGTCCCTGAAGGACGCCAATATCCGCACCATCGGCGCGAAGGTGCTGCCCGGGCTGAAGGAGCGCGGCATGAACGGCGAGCAGATTGACGCGCTTTTGCGGGCAAATCCCAGGAACCTTTTCGCATAATACGGCTTATCTGTAGAAAACGCCTGCGGGTCAATCAGCTGATTTGCCCGCGGGCGTTTTCCCTGCCCGGCAGGGCAAAAAAGCCCGGAGGAACGGCGCTGGCCGTTTCCTCCGGGCTTTTTCTATGATTGAGAGGAGTATTTGCTTATGGATTGCCGTCCACATCCACGGCGGGTACCACGTTGACGAAGATAACCATCAGGCCGCCCACCAGGGCAATGATGGCAAAGGTGATGTAGGGGATGGTGTAGCCGTCGGAAACAGCGCGCAGGATGGCCAGGATGCCGAAGGACAGGGAGCGGACAACGCCCACGATGGTGTTCATCACGCTGTAACAGATGGGAAAGTCCCTGCGGCCATAGATGAGGGCGGCCATGGAGGGCGGGAAATTGCCGTTGCCGCCGATGCCGGCGCCCAGCATCACGATGCCGAGCCGCATAATAATGGTGTTGCTGCTCAGCAGCAGGAGTATGCCGATGCAGTACCAGATGCCGAAGATGATGGAGGTCTTTTTTGTGCCGATCCTCTGATCCACGATCCCCCACAGGATGGAGCCCACAATGCCGATGACGGCGGCGATGGTGACCACATTCAGGGCGGCCTGGAAATCATAGCCCTTGGTGGTTTGGAAGAAGCCCACCAGCTGGGACATAACGCCCAGGGTAGCCAGGCCAAAGAATCCGTACGCCACGCCGAGCACCCAGGTCTTGGGGTTCTTCAACGCCTCCCGATAGGTCATGGTGCTCACTTCGCCTTGCTCGCCGCCCGTCTGCTTCAGCAGCTCCGCCACATAAGGATCGTTGTCCGGGCAGCAGCCCGCCTCCTCCGGGGTCTCTTTGATGAAGATCTGGGTCAAAATGCCCACCACAATGATGGCACCGCCCATGATGGAGATGGCAATGGCAATATTGGAACGCTCGCACAGCTGGTTCAGGATCTGGTTGATGAGCGCGCTGGCCAAGTTCATGCCAATGGTGGTGAAGCCCATGACCACGCCCTTCTTGGTGGGGAACCAGTTGGTGCAGATGGACAGGCCCAGTACCAGGGCAAACGCGTTGATCAGGGTGACCATCAGAACCAGGCATACGGCGTAGACCGCCAGGGTAGGGGCGTTGCCGTAGACGATGGTGGCCAGGCCGGCGGCAAACATGGTGCCCACCATGGTGCGCTTCAGCCCGAACTGCTTCGCCAGGCCGCCGAACACGATCACCAGGAACAGGGCGATAATGCTGGCCGGCGTGGACATTGACAGCACGGTGTCAGGGTTCCACCCGCGGAATTCGGCAATCTTCGGGACGATGACGTTCAGGCCGTCCACGGTCATGCCGGTCATGAAGAAGAACCAGATCACCTGATAGATGGCCACCGTCCAGCCCTGCCGGCCGAAGTCCCACATACCAGGTCTCTTGCCTGTCCTGTCAGGGGTTGCGCCTTGTTGTGTCATGACAAATCCTCCTTATCTTTTATGTCAAAATCTTAACATTTTCCACAAACAAAAGGAAATTCCGATGGAGGTGCCCGTTATACACAAAAGGTATCACAACGATGCGTTTACAGAATGCGCCCGGGGGCAGATTGGCACGCGGGCGCATTTTGATTCGGTTACAGCAGCTCGTAAATGCCCGCCGCGCCCATGCCGCCTCCGATGCACATGGTCACCATGCCGTACCGCCCGCCGTTGTCCCGGAGGTAGTCCAGCGCCTTGCAGGTCAGGAACGCCCCCGTGGCGCCCATGGGGTGCCCCAGGGCCATGGCCCCGCCGTAGGGGTTGACCTTCTTGGGATCCATGCCCAGCTCCCGGATGCAGGGGATCGCCTGGGCGGCAAAGGCCTCGTTCAGCTCAATGACATCCATGTCGTCCATGGTCAGGCCCGCCCGCTTCAGCGCCTTGGGGACGGCGTGGATGGGGCCCAGGCCCATCATGGTGGAGTCGCAGCCCGCCACGGCAAAGCTCACCAGCCGGGCGATGGGCTTGGCGCCGATGGCCTCCGCCCTCCCCTGCTCCATCACCACCACAAAGGCGGCGGCGTCGGAGGTCTGGGAGGAGGTGGCGGCGGTGACGGTGCCCCCCTGGTCGGCGGGGATAAAGCAGGGCTTCAGCCCCGCCAGCTTCTCCAGGCTGGTGCCCGGGCGGATGCCTTCGTCGGCGTCCACCACCTTGTCCTTGCCGTCGGCGTCCTTCACCGTCACGGGGATGATGGAGGGGGCCAGCTTGCCCGCCGCCTGGGCCGCCGCGGCCTTGGCGTGGGACTCCACCGCCATCTGATCCATCTCCTCCCGCCGGATGCCATACTTCTTCACAATGTTCTCCGCGGTGATGCCCATGGCCATGTAGGCGCCGGGGGCGTGCTCGTTGAGCCAGGCGTCCTGATACTCCACAGGATAGGGGGCAAAGGTGTCGCTCATGTCCTCCACGCCGCCGGCGATGATCACGTCGCCCTGGTTGGCCGCGACGGCGTTGCAGGCGGTGGCGATGGCCTGGAGGCCGGAGGAGCAGAAGCGGTTAATGGTGTGGCCGGACACGTTCTCCGGCAGCTCCGCCCGCACCGCCACGCTTTTGGCGATGTTCATGGAGGTGGTGTTGTGCTGCACCGCACAACCCATGATGACGTCCTCGATCTCTGCCGGATCCAGCCCCGGCACCCGCTGGATCACGCCCTTCAAAACCTGGGCGGAATACTCAATCGGATGGGTATCTTTAAAAGAGCCCTTAAACGCTTTGCAAACCGCGCTGCGCCCATAGCCCACAATGACTGCTTTCCTGTCCATACATACTACCTCCTGAAAGTTTTCTGAAATTACGCCCAAAATTGGTCTCAAACATCTCGATGGTTATATTGAACTTGCACAACCTCTGTGCTATAATAGCGCTGTAAACATACAGAACAGCGAATAGGGGAGACGCGGAATGGACATCAATCGTCTGGAAGAATTTGTCGTCTTGGCGGACTGCCTGAACTACAGCAAGGCCGCCAATCTTTTGTTCCTGACCCAGCCTGTCCTGAGCCGGCACATCAACGATCTGGAGAAAACCCTGGGCGCCCAGCTGTTTATCCGCGACACCCACAAGGTAGCGTTGACGCCCATTGGCGAGCTGGCCGTCCACGAGATCGGCGGGGTTGTGGAGGCCTACCACAAGGCCATGCGGAGCATCAAGCTGGCAACGGATAATCTGAACGGGCGGATCAGCGTGGGCTTTCTGGGGCAGGCCGTGCGCCCGTTTATCACCCAGTTTATCCGGCACATGGGGCGCAAGCCCCAGCTTCAGATCGATTATACCTCCGTGGCGGAGCTGGATACGCTGATCCACTTCGTAGACTCCGGCGCGGTGGATGTGGGTTTCGTCACCCACGTGGAGACGGATCGGCTTCAGGGTATGGAAACCAAATGGATCATGGACGATTCCCTGTGCGTGGCAGTTCCCCTGGGCCACCCGCTGGCGAACGCGGGCCGGGTTTCGATCCGGGAGCTCTCCGGCGAGCCGATCATCGTATATGACCGGGATACCAACCCCCACACCGCCATCTTCCACGAAAAGCTGTTCCAGCGTTTTGGCGCGGAGATGAACGTCATCCGGAAGGTGCGCAACGTGGAGTCCGGCCTGTTTCAGGCCAACCTGGGCCTGGGCTGTTTCATCATCCCCCACCATCTGCTGGATATGGCGCGGGACATGGCGGCAATCCCCATCTCCGATGAGGACGCAACCATCTCGCTCCACCTGATCTGGAAGAAAAGCAACACAAAAACCGCCGTTCAGACCTTTATCCGGGAATTCTCCAAGTTTTACAGCACCGAATTTGGGGAATGAATCAAGCCGCCGCGCCGCCACGAGGCGCGGCGGCTGTCGTTTTGCCCCGGGCCTATTCCTCCATGGCCTTCAGATCATCCGCCACAATCAGCCTGGGCTCCACCTGGGCCTGGATGTCCTCCGGGGTCTTGCCCTGGCGGATCTCCTTGAGCACCAGGCCCTCCCCGGTGACGTCAATGACGCACTGCTCCGTGACGATGTGATCCACGCACCGCTCCGCGGTCAGCGGGAAGGAGCACTCGTTTACAATCTTTTTGCCGCCGTCCTTGGTGGTCAGCTCCATGGCCACGATGACCTGACGGGCGCCGTTGCACAGATCCATGGCCCCGCCCATGCCGAACCGCCGGTTGGGCGTGGCCCAGTTGGCCAGATCCCCCCTGGCCGACACCTGGAGCGCGCCTAAAACGGTGGCCGCCATCCGCCCGCTGCGGATGATGGCGAAGGAATAGGCCGTGTCAAACACGGAGGAGCCCGGCATGGGGACGAAGGGGTTGGAGCCCGCGTCGCAGAAGCGGTCGGTCACCATGATGTCGGTGGCGGCGTCGCCCACGCCGATGAGGCCGTTTTCCGTCTCAAACATGATGCCCTTCTCGGTGTACTCGGCGCAGAGGTTGGGAATGCCGATGCCCAGGTTTACCACGTCACCCACTTTGAAATACTGCGCGGCCCGCCGCGCGATAAAATGTCTGTTGTCCAACATTGCCGCGCCCTCCTTACGCCAGAATCATGTCGATATACACGCCGGGAACCCGTACCTCGTCCGGCGCGATCTCGGCTACGTCGCACAGCAGGTCGCACTCCACGATGGACAGGTCGGCCGCCGTGGCCATGATGGGATGGGAGGCCGTGCCCGTGCCCCGGTAGGCCAGGTTGCCGATGAGATCCGCCCGGCGGGCCCGGGTGATGGCCACGTCGGCGTGGAGGGCCTCCTCCAGCAGGTACCGCTCCCCTTTGACGGTGATCACCTGCTTGCCCTCCTCCACCACGGTGCCCAGGCCGGTTTTGGTCAGCACGCCGCCCAGGCCCGCCCCGCCGCAGCGGACGCGCTCAATGAAGGAGCCCATGGGGGCCAGCTCCACCTGCATTTCCCCGGACAGCATCCGCTGGGACGCCTCCGGGTTGGTGCCCATATGGGTGGTCACCATGCGATCCACCCGGCCCGCCCGGATCAGCTTGCCGATGCCGATGCCGGGATCGTGGCAGTCGATGGAATAGATGGTCAAATGCTTGGCGCCGCTGTCCATCAGGCAGTCGATGAGCCGCCAGGGGGCGTTGCAGCCCGCCTGCCCGCCCACGGCGATGATCTGACCGTCATGGAAGCAGGAGATGATCTCCTCCCGGGAGCGCACCTTGCCCCAGTCGAGGCGGCGATCCTTATGTTCTTTTACGATCTTTTCTGCCATAGCTTACTCCTTTTTAAAAATGGGCCCCTGTCCTCGAAACAGGGGCCCATTTGTGTGATAGCGGTTTCTCAGGACGTGGCCACCAGGCCGCCGTCGGGATAGATGGTGGTGGCGGTAACCATGTCGGAGGCGGCGGAGGCCAGGAAGATGGCCGCGCCAACCACGTCCACCTCGTAGCCGATGCGCTGGGCGGGCAGGGCGTTGGCGATGTTGTTGCGCACGTTCTCGTCGGGGGGCAGGATGCCAACCATCATCGGGGTGTAGGTGATGGTGGGGCCGATGGCGTTGACCTGCACGTTGGGACGCAGATCGGCGGCGTAGGCCTTGGTGAGCATCTCCACGGCGCCCTTGGTGGTGTTGTAGGGCACGTTGCCGCCGCCGCCGTTGGCCACGGCGCGGATGCCGCGGACGGAGCCGATGTTGATGATCTTGCCGTAGCCCTTGTTGGTGTTGGGCTGGCCGGAGGCGGGGGCGGCGTACTCGTCGCCCTCCAGGTTGTGATCCTTCATCCAGTTGCCAAAGTACTTGCAGGTCAGCATCAGGGAGGTGACGTTGGTGTGGAGCATCTTCTCGAAGAAGTCGGTCTCGATCTCCCAAGACCACATCTTCTTGTTGATGCCCTGGGAGTTGACCAGGATGTCGCAGCCGCCCAGGCCGTCGGGCCCGGTGACGATCTCAACGGCCTTCTTCACGAACTCCTCGTCGCCGGCGTCGCCGGCCAGGTACATGACCTTCACGCCGGGGGCGGCCACCTTCTCGATGGCGGCCTTGGCGGCCTGGAGCTTTTCCTCGCTGCGTGAGGAGATGCACACGGAGCAGCCGTTGGCGGCGTAGCCCTCGGCGATGGCCTGGCCGAAGCCGCCGGCGCCGCCGAAGATCACGGCCTTCTTCCCGGTGAGGTCGAACAGCTTTGTCAAATCGCCATTATATACTTTCGGCATGGAACTCAAACTCCTTTCAGATTTGGTTTACTTTTGGGGAGGCTGAAGGACTACCAGCATCTGGCAGACCTCGGTACCGGTGTTGGTCACGGACTTGGTGACGCCGCCCACGCAGTGGAAGCTGTCGCCGGCGTGGAGGACGGTCTCGCAATCCTCGGTCTTGAGGGTCATCTCGCCGGTCAGGATGTAGTAGATGGACTCCAGGGGGTTGGCGGCGAAGTCGGTGCTGCCGCCGGGCACGAAGTAGGTGATGCCCATGATGATCTTGCCGCCCTCAATGTCGTTGGCGCCGCCGCCGTCCACATCGTACAAACGGGTGGGGACGCACTCGTAGTGGCCGGGGGCGCTGTAGGTGTAGACGGTGCTGCCCTCTACGCCCTTGGCCCTTTGAATCCTGTACTTTGCCATGCTCGCTTCCTCCTTGATTGATTAGAACTTATACCAGTCGGGCTCGTTGCTGTGCTCGAACTCGTAGGGGTTGGGGATCTCGCCGGACTCCACCTTCTTGAACCACTCGGCGGCCCGCTTGGGCATACCGGCCCACAGCTCCAGGGTCATGGGCTGCTCCATGTCGGTGGTGGCGTACCGGTAATCGTTGACGCGGCTGATGTACTTCTCGTCCTGCTGCTCGGAGTTCTCGTCGCCCAGAGTGCCGGCGGCCACCCGAAGCAGGGAGGCGTACTGCTCGGACACGGTGTGCAGCTTCAGATCGTCCACCAGCAGCTTCTTCAGCGGGCGCTTGGCCAGGTAGGACATGATGCAGCGGTTCTCATAGGGCATCCGCTTCCACATACGGGCGATCTCCCAGGCCCGCTCCAGGCCCTTGCCCTTGGCCACCACCTCGGACACCATGCCCGCGTCCAGCATCTGCTGGGCGGTGATCTGGCGGGAGGTCATCATGTAATAGGTACCCCGCTTGGTGCCCAGATAGTGCTGCATCATCAGGCCCATGCCGTCGCCGGGAACCAGGCCGCCCTGGGCGTGGGGCACCTCGATCTTGGTGTCCTCGGTGACGATGGTCACATCGCTGAGGAAGGCGCTGTCCCAGTGGAAGCCGGGGCCGGGCATGACGCCGATGGTGGGCACGTCCAGATCGAAGATCATGTTCTTGATCAGGTTGGTGTCGTCAAAGTACTGGTGCTGGAACCGCTCCTTGGGCAGCTGGGAGTAGGTCTCCCACCCGTTGGCGTCGGACTCGATCATCCAGTTGTCGCCGATGTGGGTGAAGATGATGATCTCGTTCTCCGTGTCCAGGGACAGCACCCGAACCAGCTGGGGGATGGCGCGGTGGGACATCCCGCTGTGGTGCATGGGGCCGTCCAGGGTCTTCCAGGTGACCTGGAGGATGCCGTCCTCCCGCTTCAGGTCGGCGAAGTCCTTGAACCACTCCTTGTACTCATCCAGCCCGGGGAGCTTGACATAATCCGCTAAAGGTTGTGCCATGATCTGTTCCTCCTTGTGAAAATTAGTGGATTGTTTCCAAACAGCTTTTCTGTTATGTAGTATACATTGTCAGTTTTGAGAAAGGAAATTCCCCTTCTTTTTGCCGTTATGCCAAAACAGTATAGCCGTCACTGGCTGGTGGAGCCCATGTCCGCCACGATGGCGCTGCCGGTGATCATGGACGAATAATCGGAGGCCAGAAACAGCGCGATGGCCGCCACCTCGTCCGCCGTACCCAGCCGCCGCTGGGGGATGCCCTTCAGGGTTTTGGCGAGGAATTCCTCGTCCTGGAACTGGGCGGCGTTGATCTCCGTTTTGACGTAGCCGGGGCAGAGGGCGGTGGTGGTGATGCCGTAGCGGCTCCACTCCAGCGCCATGGTCTTGGTCAGGCTCAGCACCGCCGCCTTGGACGCGCAGTAGGTGGAGATCTGGTTGGTGCCCTTCAAAGCGCCGATGGAGGCGATCTGGATAATTCTGCCCCCATGCTTCCTTTCCACCATGGCCGCCGCGGCCTCCTTGGACGCGAAAAACACGCCGCGCAGGTTGGTGTCCATCACCCTGTCGTAGTCCCCCTCGTCCATCTCAAGAATGGGCTTGGTGATGGCGACGCCCGCGCAGTTGACCAGAATGTCCAAATCCCCCAGCCTCTGAACCGTCTCCCGGATGAGGCGTTTGACCTCCGCCGGGCGGCCCACATCCGCCGCGATTCCGGCCGCGGTTCCGCCCAGCCGGTTGATCTGCTCGGCCACACTGCCGCATTCCTCCTGATGGCGGCTGGATACCACCACCGCGGCCCCGAACGCGGCGAACATCATGGCAATGGCGTACCCGATCCCCTTGGTTCCGCCGGTGATGATGGCCACCTTTCCGTCCAGACGGTAATCCGGCAGCTTGACCGGCCATTTTTCCTGTGTCATTTCAATCCCTCCGAAAAGGGGGCCGCCAGCTGGCGGCCCCCAAAGTGTGCAGTCTATTAACCCATGCCCTTGGCGGCAAAATAAGTGGTGCCGTACTTCTCCCCGGCCTCCTTCTTGGCCTGCTCCAGCTGCTCCACGGTGACCGCGTCCAGCGCCTTGACCACCGCCGCGTGATCCAGCGGCTTCAGGCCCAGCAGCTCACGGGCCTCGGCGGGAGCAGCCACCTCGTTGCCGAAGGCCTCCACCGCCCGGACGGCCCGCTGCACCAGCATCACGTTGGTGGCCATGATCTTGTTCCCGTCCTTGTCCTTGCCGTAGATCACGTTGTCCTCCATGCCCACGCGGATGTGGCCGCCGTTGGCCAGGGCGGAGAACATGACGGGCAGGTGGCCTTTGCCGATGCCGAAGGCAGACCAGGTGACCTCTTTAGGCAGGTTTCCGGCGGCCTGCAAATGCTCAATCTCCGTCAGCATCTCCTGCACCTCCCGGGGGGTGGTGTCCATGCCGCCCACCACGCCCAGGCAGAGCTGGAAGTGCAGAGGGGCCTTGACGATGCCCTTCTTCCAGTAGACGCCCACGGCGCGGATCATGCCCAGGTCGAACACCTCGAACTCGGGCTTGATGCCCCGCTCCTGGTACAGGCCGCCCAGGGTAGTCAGGAAGGTGGGGGAATTGCTGAAAATGCCGCCGGGGATGCCCCAGTTGAAGGTGCCCGCGTCAAAGGTGCCCATCTCGATGCCGGGGACGTTGCCGTGGTGGAGCATCCGCACCGCGTTGCCGTAGGGGGAGTCGTCGGAGACGCGGTTGTCGCCGGAGGAGGTGCAGTTGATGATCACGTCGCAGTCCTCATGGGCGCGGATGAGCCGGATTGTCTCGTAAAACTTCACCGGATCCATGACGCCCATGCCCTGATCGTCCCGCATATGCAGATGGACGATGGACGCCCCGGCCTTCCAGCACTCGTAGGCCTCCTGCGCGATCTGCTCCGGGGTCTCCGGAACCTGGTAGCCGCGGGGGGTAATTGCGCCTGTCAGAGCTGCGGTAATAATTGTTTTTGCCATAATAAGTCACCTCATAATCTTGAATTGTTTTGCCGTTTGAATCTCATAGTTTTATCATAAGGCGCTCCGCTGTACTTTTCAAGATTGTTCAAGGGCTGTACTTATTCGGCTTGTCAGGCGACTTATGTTGAAAGAGAATAGCCGCCCGGGCTCGGGTGATGAACTCGGCGGCGCTGCTGCGCGCAGGCGCGGACTTTATACCCCATACGGCTATCAGTTGGACAAACGGGGCCGGATGAACAAGCGCAGCCGGGAAGTCTTTGATTTAGTCATAGACGAGGATGCCGAAATAAAGGCCCTCTTGTGTATGTCACCGCATAAAAAGGCAGACTTGCAAATTGCAAGTCTGCCAATGGTGGCCCTTGGGAGAGTTTATAAGAACTCCCCCAGGGCCAGAACCACTTCCCCCGGCGACCTCTTTCAGCGAGGATGTCAGCACATTCTTCTCGCCGCTATAGTAGTAGTGAAC
>JAETQF010000001.1 GCA_021770845.1 Oscillospiraceae bacterium | reverse complement strand
TGTCCCGACTGCTCCATTCGCATGAAGCGGGCAAAGGCCACAGAGCGCAAGCGGAAACAACGGCAGAACTGTCACGCTTTAGGGCTTAAAAAGCCCTGATTTTGCAAGGCTTTCCGGGGGCGGCTCAATAGGGGCCTGATACATTCCCTATCCAACACCCCGGAAGGCCCTCAGACGGCCCGCAACGGCGGGGAGGTGACACCCATATTGCTGACTACATGACGAAAGATACCAAGCTGCCGCCCTATCTGCCATTCCCACGTTTTCTTTTGGAGGCGGATTTAGCGTTAGCAACCAAACTGGTCTATATGGTTCTGCTGGACAGGGCGCGGCTATCCCAGGCCAATGGCTGGGCTGATAGCAGCAGCCAGATTTACATTGTGTTTCCCATTGTTGAGATTGCCAACGCCATTGACCGCAGCCCTATGACCGTGAAAAATTCATTGAACGAATTGGAAAGCGTTGGTCTGATTGAGCGCAAGAGGCGGGGCCAGTCTCTACCGAACCGCATCTACATCAAGATTCCTGATGGACAGGATATTGTCCGTCTGACGGATAAAAAATTGTCTGTCAGAAGGAAAGAAAATTGTCCTTCTGATGGACAGAAAACTATCCCTTTGACGGACAGAAAATTGTCCACTAATAACCTTACAAGTAAATTGAGAGAATCACCTGAAGGGAGTGAGAGTACACGCGCGCCCGCGCGAGGCCGCTATGAGAATGTTTTCCTTTCGGATACAGAGATAGTCGAACTGCAAGCGGAACTCCCTGACCTTTGGCAGCAGTATGTGGAGAAACTGTCCGAGTATATGGCCTCCACGGGCAAAACCTACCAAAACCATGCCGCCACCATTCGCCGCTGGGCAGCGGAGGACAGGCGGAACGGCAAGAGCATACCCAATTACACTTACGAGGAGGGCGAGAGCCTATGAATGATTTTGATAACATTATCAAGCGTATGACCGTAACCCATGTAGGGCCGGAGGACTACACCGGCGAGGACGGCCTTCTCTACTGCGGGAAGTGCCGCACCCCGAAGCAGTTTCGCATGGACGCACCGCCCTTGGAGGGGCGGCTGCTCCCCTGTCCCTGCCGGTGTGAGCAGGAACGCATCGACCGGGAGGCAGCAGAGCAGGAGGCCCGCCGTCACCTTCAGACCGTGGCCGATTTGAAGCGCCGGGGCTTCACTGATCCCGCTATGCGTGGCTGGACATTCGCCAATGACAACGGCAAATGCCAGCAGATGAAACACGCCCATTTCTATGTCGAGCATTGGGACACCATGCTGGCGGAGAACATCGGCTATCTGCTTTGGGGCGGCGTTGGCACTGGGAAAAGCTACTTCGCGGGATGTATCGCCAATGCGCTGATGGAGCGTGAGATCACCGTCCGCATGACCAATTTTGCGCTGATTCTGAACGATCTGACCGCCAGCTTTGAGGGCCGGAATGAGTACATATCCCAGCTTTGCCGCGCCCTGCTACTTATCATAGACGATTTTGGTATGGAGCGCGGGACGGAGTACGGATTGGAGCAGGTCTATAACGTGATTGACAGCCGTTACCGTAGCCGCAGGCCGCTGATCGTGACCACCAACATTCCGCTCCATGATTTACAGCATCCCCTGGATACTGCCCACGCCCGTATCTATGACCGCTTGCTGGAAATGTGCGCCCCTATCCGTTTCTCTGGTGAGAACTTCCGTAAAGCCACGGCGCAGGACAAGCTGGCACGGCTGAAAAATCTGATGGACTGAAAGGAGTTGCCTATGAGAAAAACGCAACAGGATAAACCCGCTACGCCCAAGGCCAAGGATAAACCCCGCTTCATTGTGACCCGTGAATATAACGGCAGTCAGAGCATGAGGGCCGCTTTCGAGCAGGCCATCGAATCCCAGGCTTGCGGGCAGTTTGAATCTTGGCTTGAAAAGAGGGAGAGCGATAAAAATGCCTGTTGAAAATTTTGCCGAAATATGGTATCATGACTGTATCGTGTCCCTGTTCATTAAGGAGATCACTAATGAACAGGAAGAATAAATTAGCCCCATCCGTCACCGCTCTGTACTGCCGTCTCTCCATTGAGGACGGGCGGGAAAACGAGAGCATGAGCATCAGCAATCAAAAGGCTCTGCTTCGTGACTTTGCTGAGAAAAATGGCCTGCTGGACTACGAATTTTATGTTGATGACGGCTACACAGGCCGCAATTTCAACCGTCCTTCGTTTCAGCGGATGATTGCCGACATTGAGGCTGGGAAGGTCAAATGCGTAATCACAAAGGACCTCTCACGGCTGGGCCGGAACTATATCGAGGCTGGCAGCTACATCGAAATCTTCTTCCCGGGCCACAACGTCCGCTATATCGCCGTCACTGACGGAGTGGACAGTCTGAACCGGCAGGAGATGGATATTACCCCCTTCAAAAATATCTTGAACGATATGTACAGCCGGGATATTTCCAAGAAGGTGCTGGCGGGCTGGATGGCTCGCTCCCGGCAGGGGAAGTTTTTGGGCGGGCCTACTCCCTACGGCCTCATGCGTGACCCTAACGATCACGGACACCTGATTATCGACCCGGAAACCGCGCCCACAGTCAAGTTGGTTTTTGATCTGGCTCTGAATGGGTGTGGAACAATGAAGATTGCCAAGCATCTGCTGGAACGCAAAATCCCTATCACCCGCATCAAGATGCCTGTTGAATCCGAGGTTCGCTATTATTCTTGGAGTGGTTCGGTGATTGGCAAAATGCTCCGCAACCCGGTTTACAAAGGCGACCATGTAGTTTGTAAATGCCATCAAAAGGCAATTCGTTCCAATACGGTAAATTTCATTCCCCGCGATCAATGGGAAATTGTCGAGAACTGCCACGAGGCGATTGTCAGCCGGGAACAATGGGATAGAGTGCAAAAGCTGATTGATCGCCGCCCGACCATCATGCAGGGGAATAGCTGTCCGTTCTATAACCTGTTCCATGGTCTTGTCTACTGCGCTACCTGTGGTAAATCCATGCAGGTACGCTATGAGAAGGTAGGCCGGACTGGAAAGAATCGCTTTACCGGAGAAATGCGGGAACCGATTGATAAGGCGTATTACATCTGCCAGACCTATAACCGCTTGGGAAAGAACGCCTGCACCAGCCATAAGATTGAGGCCCGCGACCTCTATAACCTCGTTTTGGCTGACATTATAGAGCATGGCAAAATGGCCTTGCAGGACGCAGAAGCGTTCTATGGGCGGCTGACCCACCGGCTGGAACAGCGGTATTCCATTGACGAAACCAGCTTGAAAAAGGAGCAGGACACTCTTGGGAAACGCAACCGGGAAATTGATGATATGTTCATGAGCCTGTACGCTGACAAGGCAAAGGGCATCCTGACCGAGCAGCGGTTCCTCCGCATGACGGAAACTCTGGAACAGGAGCAGGCGGATAATAAAGCCCGGATGCAGGCGATTACGGATGAATTGCGTATTGCCAGCAGTGCGGACAGCGATGTTCGGCACTTTATCGGAGAAATCCGGGAATATGCGTCCATCACGGAATTGGACGAAGCAATCTTGAATCGGCTGATTGATAAAATCATTATCAGCGCAGTTGAAGTTGTTGATGGTGAAAAGGTTCAGAAAGTCCGCATTGTTTATAACTTTGTAGGCGAGATCACCAACTAAATCTTATAAAGCAAGGCCCCCTTTCCCATTGCGGGAGAGGGGGCCTTTGTCGTTTCCAGTAGAAATCTGAAAGAAATCTCAATTCATCACTTGACATTGTGGTAGTGAATTGTTGACCCCAGATGAGGTGCGCGGGCTGGACAACCGCTACGCCATCCTGTTCATCCGGGGCGCCAAGCCGGTGATGGACCTGAAGTACGAGCTGACCGAACACCCCGCCATCCGCTACACCATAGACGGCGGCGGGCCGCCCTACATCCACCATCAGGAAAAGCCTGAACCGAAATTCCAGGGGGAACCGCTGTTCGCCCCGGAAACCGAAACATCTGATGAAGAAAAGGAGACTGAAACCTATGAAGATTTTCCAGAAGTCCCAGACCCCCAAGAAGCCCCTGAACACCCTGGAGCGCCAGAAGAAGGTTGAGCGCCGCGCCAAGCGGGCCTATGCCCTCTTCGCCTGTCTGGTGCTGTCCATGGCCGTCATGATCGTCCCCGCCCTCGCCGCTCCCGCTGCGGGCGGCGACCCCCTGCAGATTGTGTCCAATCTGAGCGACTTCATCTTTTCCCTGATCCGGGCCATCGGCCTGATTCTGCTGGGCTTCGGCATCCTCCAGCTGGGCCTGTCTCTCAAGAGCCACGACCCCTCCCAGCGGGCCAACGGTATGCTGACCATCGCAGGTGGCATTGTCATTACCTTTACCAAGGAGATCCTCACCCTCATCACAGGCGGTTGAGGAGTACGGCGGAGGGAGGGTGCGCCAGCGCCCTCCCCACTCGTTTCCCGCAGGAGGTGATTTGATTGGGAAGCGGAAACTGGATCGTGGACAACCTCAACTCCGCCCTTGGGACATGGAATGGGAAGCTGGCGGAGATCTGGCAGCTCCTCAGTACCACCCCGGAAAACTTCAAGGGCGGCGGAGTCTGGACGGTCATCCAGGGCATCAACGGTGCGCTCCAGGCCATCGGCTGCGCCCTGCTGGTGCTGTTTTTCGTTATGGGCATTGTAAAAACGTGTTCAAGTTTTACAGAATTAAAGAAGCCCGAAATGGTATTCAAGTGCTTTATCCGTTTTGTGCTGGCCCAGGCGGCGGTGACCCACGGCATGGAGCTGATGACGGCGCTCTTCAAGGTGGCCCAGGGGATGATCTCCACCATCATGACGGCCTCCGGGATGTCGGCGCTCACCGACACCACCCTGCCCACCGAGATGGTCACCATTATCGAGGACGTGGGCTTTCTGGAGAGCATTCCCCTGTGGGCCATCACCCTGCTGGGGTCACTGTTCATCTGGGTATTGTCTTTGATTATGATTTTAACCGTTTACTCCCGGTTTTTCAAGCTCTATCTTGCCACCGCCATCGCGCCTATCCCCATGGCCAGCTTCGCGGGACAGCCCTCCAGCAGTATTGGCATCGCTTTTTTGAAAAGCTATGCCGCCATCTGTCTGGAGGGCTGTATCATCGTTTTGGCCTGTGTGATCTTCTCGGCATTTGCCACCACGCCGCCCGCCATCGCAGACGATACCCTGGCGGCGGCCACTATCGTGTGGAACTATGTGGGGGAACTGATCTTCAATATGCTTGTCTTGGTGGGCTGTATCAAAATGAGCGATAGGCTAATCCGGGAGCTGATGGGGCTGGGATAACGGTTACCACAGGCCCTCGGTGTCGATGACGTACTCGCCAGCGGCCCTGGCCTGCCGGACGCGGTAGGCCAGCAGATCCGCCATGGCCCGTTCCTCCCGCCAGCCCTCCAGCAAATCCCAGAGGCGGCGGAGCAGCGTCACCACCCAGGACAGGGCGGCGAGACCGGCCAAGGCGAAGAAGATGCCGTCCGCCAGGGCCGTGTGGGCCTGATACCAGCCGTGGAATACCGTGAGCATCAATACTGCGTAGAGCATGGGGATGCCCAGCCGAAGCTTCAGGGCCAGACGGAACAGGATGGGCAGCAGGAACAGTCCTATACCTAAAATCATAAACATCATTGCCACAACCTCCTCTGGGTAGTTTGTGGCATCTTACCATAGGCAGGCGGACCTTGCAACGGTCTGTCTGCCGATTCTTTCATTTTGGAGGTGATCACCCATAGAAGTCCGCATCAACAAAGAAGTCCGGGACTATCAGGAAAGCCTGTTTTTCGGTCTTTCCCTGCGGCAGTTCCTGTTTGCCCTGCTGGCCGTGCTGGTAGCGGTGGGGCTGTACTTCGGACTGCGCAGCGTGGTGGGCAGCGGGGAGATCGGCTGGATCTGCGTCCTGGCCGCCTTTCCCTTCGCCCTCTGCGGCTTTTTCACCTACAACGGCATGACCTTTGAAAAATTCCTCCTCGCCGTCATCCGCTCGGAGCTGCTGTACCCCAGAAAGCTGGTGTTTCGGGCGGAGAACCTGTACGCCTTGGCGATGGAGCATTCCACAGCAAAGGAGGCTTTACGGCTTGATTAAAACCCTTCAAAATACGCTGAAGCAGGATCGGGAGGGCTTTGCCCTCCCCAAGTCTGTGCAGGATACCATTCCCATCCGCCGCCTGTGGCCGGATGGGATTTTTCAGTTCGGGAGCAAGTTCTCCAAGACCATCCGCTTCTCGGACATCAACTATGCCATCGCCTCGAAAGAGGACAAAACGTCCATGTTCCTGGGCTACTCGGAACTGTTGAACGCCCTGGATACCGGCTCCACCACCAAGCTCACCATCAACAACAAACGGCTCAACCGCCAAGACTTCGAGCAAAAGATCCTGCTGCCCCGCCAGAACGACTATCTGGACGGCTACCGGGCCGAGTACAACACCATGCTCATGGACAAGGTCACCGACTCCTCCAACAGCGTGGTGCAAGAGCGGTACATCACCCTGTCCGTCCACCGCAAGAACATCGAGGAGGCCCGCACCTTCTTCGACCGGGTGACGGCGGATGTGACCACCCGTCTGAGCCATCTGGACGCCCGCAGTGAGGAGTTGGATGCCGTGGAGCGCCTGCGGGTGCTGCACGATTTCTACCGCACCGGCGAGGAGACGGAGTTCCATGTGGATCTCCGGGATCTCATGCGGAAGGGCCACAGCTTCAAGGACGCCATCTGTCCGGACAGCCTGGAGTTCAGGAAAGACCACTTCGTCATGGGCAACAAATATGGCCGGGTTCTGTTTCTCAAGGAGTACGCCAGCTATATCAAGGACAGCATGATCTCCGAGCTGACGGCCCTCAACCGTACCATGATGCTGTCCATTGACGTGATCCCCGTCCCCACGGACGAGGCCGTCCGGGAGATGCAGAACCGTCTGTTGGGGGTAGAGACCAACGTCACCAACTGGCAGCGCCGCCAGAACAGCAACAACAACTTCTCCGCTGTTGTCCCCTACGATCTGGAACAACAGAGAAAAGAGACAAGGGAAATGCTGGACGATCTCACCACCCGTGACCAGCGGATGATGTTCGCCGTGGTGACCTTGGTGCATCTGGCGGACAGTAAGGAGGAGCTGGACAGCGACACGGACGCCCTCCAGTCCGCCGCCCGGAAGCACCTGTGCCAACTGGCCACGCTGAACTGGCAGCAGGCAGACGGGCTGGTGACCGCTTTGCCCCTGGGCCTGCGGCGGATCGACGCCCTGCGGACGCTCACCACCGAGGCCCTGGCCGTTCTCATGCCCTTCAAGGCCCAGGAGGTGCGGGATCAGGGCGGTGTGTACTACGGGCAGAACGTCATCAGCAAGAACCTCATCATCGCCAATCGGAAGGAGCTGCTCAACGGCAACGGCTTTGTGCTTGGCGTGTCCGGCTCCGGCAAGTCCTTCACCGCCAAGCGAGAGATGGTCAATCTGGCGCTCTCCACCGAGGACGATATCATCGTGATCGACCCGGAATCCGAGTACCGGCCCCTCATTGAAGGGCTGGGCGGCGAAGTGGTGAACATCTCCGCAACCTCCCCCAACCACATCAACGCCATGGACATGGAGCAGGGCTATGGTGACGGCGAGAACCCGGTGGTGCTGAAGTCCGAGTTCCTGCTGTCCCTGTGTGAGCAGCTCATGGGCGACCGGCTGCTGTCCGCCAAGGAGAAATCCATCATCGACCGCTGCACCGCCAGCGTCTACCACAGCTACATCAAGGGCGGCTACCAGGGCAAGGCGCCCACCCTCCAGGATTTCCACGCCGAACTGCTCTGCCAGTCCGAGCCGGAGGCCCGTGACGTGGCCCTGGCGATCGAGCTGTTCACCGAGGGCAGCCTGAATACCTTTGCCAAGCCCACCAACGTGGATACGGATGCCCGTATCCTGTGCTACGACATCCGGGATCTGGGCAAGCAGCTTTTGCCCGTGGGGATGCTGGTGGTGCTGGACAGCGTGTTCAACCGTGTGATCCGCAATCGGGCGCTGGGCAGGAACACTTGGGTCTATATTGATGAAATCTACCTTCTTTTCCAGCACGAATACAGTGCAAATTTCCTGTTCACCCTGTGGAAACGGGTCAGAAAGTACGGGGCCTGCTGTACCGGCCTTACCCAGAACGTGGACGATCTGCTCCAGTCCCACACCGCCCGGACCATGCTGGCCAACAGCGAATTTCTTGTCATGCTGAACCAGGCGGCCACCGACCGGGCGGAGCTGGCGCGGCTGCTGAACATCTCAGACAACCAGCTCTCCTACATCACCAACGTGGATTTTGGGCGAGGTCTCATCAAGTGCGGCAGCGCCATCGTGCCGTTTATGGACAACTTTCCTAAAAACCGGCTCTACCGGCTGATGACTACCAAACTCAGTGAAGCAAACGCCAGATAAAGATTACCTTCTATTATCTGTTATTCGTGTGCCAGGGACACCACACCATGTGGTCATCCACCATCCCCACAGCTTGCATAAATGCGTAGATGATGGTTGACCCCACGAACTTGAATCCTCTCTTTTTTAAGTCCTTGCTGATCCTGTCAGAGAGTGGGGTGGACGCTGGAATATCCGACAGGCTGTGTGGTGCGTTGATAATCGGTGTGTGATCGACATAGGCCCAGATAAACGCATCAAAACTGCCATGCTCCTGCTGTATCTCAAGGAATGCTTTCGCATTGCCGATGGCGGCATTTATTTTTCCCCGGTTTCGTATGATTCCCGCATTTGCCATAAGCTTCTCAACCTTTGCGTCATCATAAAATGCAACCTTTTGAGGATCAAAATTGTCAAAGGCGGCACGAAAGGTTTCCCGCTTTTTCAGCACCGTGATCCACGCCAACCCGGCCTGCATCCCCTCCAGAATCAGCATCTCAAACAGTTTATTGTCATCGTGGAGTGGTTGGCCCCATTCGTTGTCGTGGTAGTCAATATATATCTGGTCGGGGCCAGCCCATTCGCATCTGTGTACCTGTTCCATTGACGCTCCCTCCTTTGGAGGACAGTGTAGCATAAAATGACGAAAAACGCAAAAGTGAGGTGAGAGAATATCGCAAAAATCAAAGAAAAACGCACGGTAAAGGGCAAATTAAAGGAAAAAGTCAAGGCCGCGCCGAAGGAGCTTGTCCGCCGTGGCCTGGATGACGGTACGGAGCGCCTGCGGGGCCAGCTCCGGGAGACTGCCCAACGGGGGCAGGCCAGCGACTACGGCGGCGACCGGATCGAGGACGCCGCCGCCCGTGGGGCCTATCAGACCCGGCGCGGGATAGAGGCCCTTCTGAAGAAGAAAAAGTCCGCCAAGGGCCGGGAGACAGACGAGGAGCCTCGCATCCCTGATTCGCCTGCGTCCCCAGAGTCCCCGGCAGGACCGCCCTCGCCCCAGGAGCCGCCTGCACGGGAACGGCCCAGGATCAAGACACGGGAAGCGGTTTCTGCCAAGGAGGGCAGCGCCGGTGCTGGACGGGCTGAGAGCGGTACGGCTGGGCCAACCCCTGGTGAAAGGATGAAGCAGAAGCAGATTAAAACGAAGGAGTCCACTGTACATGATGATCCCTGTCCGGATGTGCAGCCCGCGCCGCAGGATGGATCGGGGCCGTCAAAGATCAAGACAAGAGATGCCGTCACCAGCGTCCCCTTTGGTGACAGCGCCGCGCTGACCGCTGACCGTGGGGCGGGGACGCCTGACAGGCTGTCCATTAAGACAAGGGGCGCCCGCATCCAACAGCCCCAGCCGTCCCAGGCGCTCGTGCAGGGCAAACAGGAGTTTGTGCGGGAGCGTGGCCGTGCCGCGGTCATGAAACGGGCGGAGGCCCAGCGGGTGGCGAATGGTGGGGAGGCTGCATCCCCTCCCGCTCCGGCCCGGCGCAAGTACGCTGATGGGCAGAACAGATACACCCCGGCCAAAGCTGTGCGGAAGCCGGCGAATCCGGGGGAGCCGGACACCCGGCCTGTGCGGGATGGCGGACGGAAGATCGTCAAAACGACCCGCTCCGGGCGTAAGACAGTCGAACGCACCGCCCGCCAGACCATCAAAACGGCGGAGCGTTCCTCCAGAAAAGCCATCAAGACTACCCAGCGGACGGCGAAAACGGCCCGACAGACGGTCAAGACCGCCCAGAGATCCGCCCAGGCCACCGTAAAGGCCACCCAGCGGGCCGTACAGACCGCCCGTGCCACGGCAAAAGCAGCGGCGGCCACTGCCAAGGCCACGGCGAAAGCCACAGTGGCGGCGATAAAAGCGGCCATTGCGGCCATGCAGGAGTTGATTGCCGCCATCGCCGCCGGGGGCTGGATGGTGATCGTGGTGGTGCTGGTGATCTGCATGATCGGCCTGCTCATCGCCTCGCCCTTTGGCATCTTCTTCTCGGACGGCGGCGGTTCCCCGGACGCGGCGTCCCCCACTGCGGTGATCGCCCAGATCAACAGCGAATACGCGGACAGGCTGTCCGCCCTCCAGGCCGGAGGGACATACGACCGGGTGGAGATTCAGGGCCGCCAGCCGTCCTGGGCGGACGTGTTCGCGGTGTTCGCCGCCAAGACTGCCGGAGGGGCAGACGGCGCGCAGGTATCCGTCCTGGACACGGACACGGCGGAGAAGCTGCGGGTGGTGTTCTGGGATATGACCAAGATCACCACGGCGGAAGCGGATGTGGAACATCCAGCCGTGGGCGACACCGCCGCCTGGACGGAGAAGGTGCTGACCATCACGGTCACGCCCAGGACAACCGACGATATGCGGGTGTTTTATGCGTTCACGGATCAGCAGAACGCCGCCCTGGACGAGCTGCTGACAACGGCAAACCGGGAGATGTGGAACAACCTCCTCTACGGCTCCAGCGGCGAAATCGTGGCCGTAGCGCTGTCCCAGGTGGGTAACGTGGGCGGCCAGCCCTACTGGAGCTGGTACGGTTTTAACATCCGGGTGGAGTGGTGCGCCTGCTTTGTGAGCTGGTGCGCCAATGAGTGCGGCTACATTGACGCCGGGGTGATCCCCAAATTCGCCGGTTGCGTGGGTGGCTCCAATTGGTTCAAAGCCAGGGGCCAGTGGCAGGACGGCAGCTATGAGCCACGCCCCGGTGATCTGGTGTTTTTTGATTGGGACAACAAAGGTTCCTCCGGGCCGCAGGACGATGTGCCTGATCATGTGGGCATCGTGGAACGGGTGGAGAACGGCGTGGTCTACACTGTGGAGGGCAATACCAGCGATAGCTGCCGCCAGCGCAGCTATAACGTGGGGCATTACGAGATCTGGGGCTATGGCTGCCCCGTTTATAACTAATTTTTAAGAGGCTGGGAAACAGGATCGCACTGTTTCCCAGCCTCGATTTTTATGAATTTGGAGTGAGAATACAATGGCAGTTTTTCGCGTGGAACGTACCCAAAATTACACCGTCATGAGCAACTATCACCTGCGGGACAAGACCATCTCCTTCAAGGCCAAGGGCCTGCTGTCCCTGATGCTCAGTCTCCCGGAAGATTGGGATTATACCTTGGCTGGCCTCGCCCGGATCAGCCTGGAGGGCAAGGACGCCATCCGGGCCGCCGTGGTGGAGCTGGAGAAAGCCGGGTATGTCCAGCGTCATCAGACCACCGACAAGGCCGGAAAATTCGGTGCCAATGAGTACATTATCCGGGAGTACCCCGCTTCTCACGAGCCGCCCCCGGATGGGCCGTCTTCGGCTTCTCCGTTGTCGGGAAATCCGATGACGGCGGAACCGTCTACGGCTTCCACGCAGACGGATAAGGCCACGCAAATAAATAAAGACCTACAGAAAAAAGAAAACAAAATACTGACTTCACAAAGTACGGATTCATTTCCTTTCCCTTCCGCCCCTTTCACGACTACTGTACCCGTGCAAGCCCAGCCATCTGAAACGAAGGGAAGGACGCGGAGCAGGAGCAGCGGGATGAGTCAGGGCGAGATGGACGCATATCGGGAGCTGATCCGGGAGAACATCGGCTATGACGATTTCGTGCGGGAGCGCCCCTATGACGCTGGGCAGTTGGACGAGATGGTGGAACTGATGGTGGAGGCGGTCTGCTCCAAAAAGAAAAACCTCCGGGTGGCGGGGAACGACTTCCCCCAGACGGTGGTGAAGTCCCGGCTGCTGAAGCTGGACTTCGAACACATTCGCTTCGTGTTCGACTGTCTCCGGGAGAACACCACCCAGGTGCGGAACATGAAACAGTACCTGCTGACCGTGCTGTACAACGCTCCGGTAACGATGGAGAATCACTACGCCGCCCAGGTCAACCATGATTTCTACGGCGGGGAGGCGGCATAAAGCCATGCGCGGTCATGATCACTTGGAGGTGATCGCTTTTACCAGCGCAGAGACATGATACAGCGTTTCAGTATCCAGTTTCTTTAAATCTTCCATCAGGTCTGCGAGTTGTGCGGGATACGCGGTACCTTCGTCAAAAAATTGGTGCGGCGTGATGCCGAAATACTCGCAGATATAGAACAGTCCTTGCAAAGAGGGCAATGCCTTTTTGTTTTCGATCTGGTTGATGTAGCTGTTATTCTGCCCCAGTGATAAAGACATATCACGGGCAGATACTTCCCGCTGCATTCTGAGTTGTGCGATACGTTCCTGGGTAAATTCTTCGTACATCACGCATTCCCCCTTTCTGCTTTATTTTATATCGCACACTCCCCTATAATGTGGTATTTTATCCTCCATATTCCTTGACACACGATATTATATCCTTTATCATGGACGGTGGTATTGTGTCCAATATCTTATCAAAGGCTGTGGTAATATGCGTATGACGAACAACACCTGGAAACAAGGCCGTATCTCCTGCGCCTTTACGGGCCACCGCCCACATAAGTTCCCCTGGAAGGACAATGAGGCGGATCTTCGGTGCGTGGCACTGAAAGAAACGTTGGCGGAGCAGATCGCGGCGCTGGCCGGGGCTGGAGTAACAGAGTATTTCACGGGAGGCGCGGACGGCACCGATTGCTGGGCGGCGGAGATCGTCCTTGCCATGCGCGAAAAAGATCCCGCGCTGAAGCTCCGCTGTATCCTGCCCCATGAAGGGCAGGCGAACAGGTGGAGTGATTCAGCGCGGGAACGGTATCATTCTATTCTGAAACAGGCTGATTCGGTTGACTATGTGAGCCGCCAATACTATGACGGCTGCATGATCGACCGGAACCACCGGCTGGTAGAATCGGCTGGCCTGCTGCTGGCCGTTTTTAACGGAGTACGGCGCAGCGGCACCGGCGCAACGGTCAACTATGCCCGAAAGCTGGGCCGGGAGATCATCGTGATCGACCCCATTACCCGGCAAGTCACCTGTGAGAGCTGCCGATAGTGACCGCTGGGCGCTAAAGGTAATCAGCAGCACTGCACTTTGACGGCAGCATCGAAAAATGCTATAATGGCATAAACTGTCCTTTAGGGAGGTGACTGCCCCATGTACCGTATTGCCATATGCGAGGACGAGCCATCCATGGCCCAGGAAAACGAGGATATGATTTGCCGTGTTCTGGAAGCCCGCTGTTTCCAACGGGATATTGACTTTTCCGTTGTCTGCTTCTCCACGCCGGAACCGCTGCTGGCAGCCCTGCAAAAGCAGCCCTCGGCCTTCCATCTGCTCTTGCTGGATATTGGGCTGGCGCAGGAAAACGGCGTGGAGCTGGCCAGCCGTCTGCGGGAATGGAATGTTGACTGCTCCATCATCTACATTACCTCCTATGAGGAGTATACGCTGGATTCTTTTGCTACCCGCCCGCTGGACTACCTGATCAAGCCGGTAGACGAAAAAAAGCTGGAAAAGGCCATCCAGTGGGATCTGCAAAAAAATTACCGCCCGGAGCAGATCACACTGCCCGTGGGCGGAGGTTTCCGCAAGGCGGCAGTTCATGACATCCTCTATGCGGAGGCGGTCAACCATAAGTCCGCCGTCTATCTGCCAGGAGAGGCGATCTCCGTCAGCCTGAGCTTTCGGGACCTTCTTTCCCGTCTGCCTGGGAACACGTTCTGCCGGTGCCACCACAGCTTTGCTGTCAATCTGAAGCACGTCCATAAGCAGACCGCATACGGACTGCTGCTGAACAACGGGACGGAGCTTCCGGTCAGCCGTACCTACCGGCAGGAATTTGCGAAGCAGTACGTCGCCTTTCTGCAATAGAAACCGCCCTTCCTGTGATGTCACAGAAAGGGCGGTTTTTCAGTCCGGCATTTGCAGCGCGGTGGCGGCGGAGAAAGAGCCATCCGGGAATTTCAGCAGCAGCTCGCTTCTGTACTTCCTTGCCACAGCCTGAGCCGCTTTCAAGCCGTAGCCGTGGGCGGATCTGTCTTGCTTCGTGGTGCGGCACAGGCCGCTCTCCCCATCATAGTCCACCGGGGAAAAGCGGGAATTCTCCACCCCGATGTACAGATGAACGCCCCGAATATGGAGATCCACCCGCAGCCATTTCCGCGCCCCCTCCGGGGCCAGGGCGTTGGCTTCCAGCGCGTTTTGCAGCAGGTTCATCAGCACGGTGCTAAGCTCCGTATCCGGAAAGGGCAGCGTCTCCGGCACGTCCACCCGGCGCTCGACCTCGATGCCTTGTTTCTGTGCCCGCGCCAGCATGGCAGTCAGCACGGCGTTGATCGCCGGGTGGGGCGCACAGGCCATTGCGGGGATGGACGCCGCCTCGGATACCAGCTCGGTGAGATAGGCATCCAGCCTCTCCGTCTCTCCCGCGCGGTTCAGATTTTGCAGGACCAGATAATGATTTTTCACCTCATGCCGCAGTTCTCCCAGAGCGGCGGCACTCTCCCGTACTGTGGCAAGCTGCTCCCGCGTCAGGTTTTCGCGGGCGGACAGCACCCGCATCTCCGTCTCCCGCTGGGACACGCGCCGGATCAGAGCAGCCACGCTCTCTAAACAGCACAGCGCCAGCAGCAGCGTGTTCCAATAGAACAGCTCCATGTCCAGCCAGGCCAGCGGGGCGCTGAGAAACATCCCCAAGGTGGACGGCAGCGCCCCCGTCCGCGCCAATGAGACAGCGCACAGCGCCCCAATGACGGCGGCGCAAGCTCCCAACCAGGCAAGAAAAAGGCGGAACTTCGGGTTGCCGTCCCGGACCTCCAGCACGGCGCAGACCAGCAGGGCGGCGATAGTAAGGCAAAACCCAATCCCGGCGTGGACGGCGATGTTGGAGAACAGCGGGACCACCGTTTGAAATCCCGCTATTACCCAATAAATCAGCGCGGGCAGGATGGCGAAGGGTGCGAACACCCTCCGCCGTTTTTTCATGCCCAGCATCAGGTACAACGGCGGCGCGGCAAACAGCAGCGCCCGTGACTGCCAAAGCGCCAGCCCGAAAAGCGCAGGGGGCAGGCTGGCATTGGGCAGGTTTTGCAGATAAAAATAGATGGTCTGGCCCAGGGCGGCGGCGCTGAGCAGCAGTACCGGCCAAGGCCGGGTCCCCTCCAGAGCGCCGAACAGGAACAGGCCCAGCGCCAGCAAAAAGAGCATACCGAACACGGCGGCGGGAAAAGCCCGCAGGCTGGTATCGGCTCTGGCCTGTTCCAGGATCATTTCGTTGTCCGTGAGATAGAGGACCGGCACGGTGCCGCCCTCCCTCTTTTCCGTGATGAGCGTGAGGGTTTTCCCGGCGCAGTCTGGGGGCAGCGTCAGGTACGCCCACCCGATGCCCTCCGAAATCCGCTGGAAGGGCGCCCCGTCCAGCAGCAGCTCCGCCGCCCCGTCCAGCATCCGAATCTCCAGCACCGGGCGCAGCTCGCCCAGCGGGGTCGGGAGGGTGTAGGAGAGCTTCAGCGGTCCGGCGTAGGATACCAGATCCTCCGGCGCGGCTTCCGGGGCCAGGTATGCGGGCTCCGTCCGGGGAACCGTCTCCGCCCCCAGCAGCCACAGAAGCCCTGCCGCGCACAACAGGAACACCCCCGCTGCCAAACGGCTCACCCACTGTTTTCCTATCCGCATACTCCGCCCTCCTCAGTTTCGCTTGCCTTTAGCGTAACCGGGATAATGGCCGCTGTCAAGGGCCGAAGGATGTTATCTGGTCGCAAATCCTGCATTCTGGTCGTGCGGCCTTGTTTTTTGAAGTGCCTTTGTGTATGGTGTGAAATAGCAAACTGCGGCGAAGCCGAATCAAAGAAGGGGCCGGCCCCTTCCTCAGCCCCCCACGGGGGGCTGAGCTTCCTTTGCCGCGCAAGGAGGAAACTGTATGAAACGCAGGATCGTAAGCGTCCTCACCGCCCTGGCTCTTATGCTAAGCCTTTGCCCGACTTGGGCTTTTGCAACGGAGGCAGACACCACGCTCTGCAAGCACCACCGGTCACATACGGAGGCCTGCGGCTATGTTGCCCCCATCGAGGGCCAGCCCTGCAGCCATGAGCATGGGGATGAATGCTACAGCGAGGAAACCGTCTGCTGTCATAACCATGACGAACTCTGCTATAGTGACGGTCAGCTCCCCGCCGAGGGCGAGGAAAAGGCGGCGGATGCCTGCGCCCATATCTGCTCAGTGGAGAACGGCTGCGTCACGCGGACGCTGGACTGCCAGCACGTCCATAACGAGGAGTGCGGCTATGTAGAGGCCGACCCGGGCACGCCCTGCGGGTATGAGTGCCGCATCTGCCCCATCGAGGCCCTGATCGACGCCCTGCCCAACAAGGTCACGGAGGAAAACCGCGCGGATGTGGAGGCACGGCTCCAGGAGATCCTCGCCCTGCTTGCGGAGCTGCCGGAGGATCAGCAGGATCTGGTGGACATCACCCCCTGCCTGACGCTTCAGGAGCAGCTGGATGCCGCCAGCGCCGCCACGCCCCTGGCGGACGAGATCCCCTTGAACAGCCGGATTACGATCAACAGCGGCAACCGGAGCCAGTACGATCATAAAGTGATTACCGGCAGCACCGAGGCAAACCATCTGACCATCGATGGCGTGGAAGTCAGCCTGACCATAAAAGATTTGTACCTCTGGTTGGAACACAGCGATACGGATACAGGACTGATGCACGCCGGAATTGCCCTGAGGAACGGCGCGACGCTGCATCTGACCCTGGAGGGGACGAACCGAATCCGGGGCGGCAACGGGTTCGCGGCGATCAGCGTGCCGGGGGGCTGCACCCTGGAGATCACGTCTGCCAGCACAGGCTCCCTTGAGGCGAACGGCGGTTCCGGAGGCGCCGGAATCGGCTCGGATTGGGGGCATACAGATACGTCTATCCAGACGCTTGGCTCTATCAAAATAAACGGCGGAACCATATCGGCGCGTGGAAACCTCGGCGCTGCGGGCATTGGAGGGACCATGCGCTGCGGGACAGGCTCCATCACCATCACTGGCGGCACGGTGTATGCCGAGGGCAGCCGCTTTGAGAAAGAGGGTGTGATGGAGGGAGGCGCCGGAATCGGCGGCGGCTACTACGGATATGTGCCAACGATCAGTATTACCGGCGGAGCTGTAACCGCCAAGGCCGGTTATGATACAGCTGCCTGCATTGGCGCGGGATCATATGGACAGCATCAGACAGGAGATACTTTAGAATACTGCTGCGGAGATATTTCCATAACCGGCGGGACCGTAACAACAGATGGAACGATTGCGGTGGGTCATAGCTTAGATGAGGCAGCCGGCAGCATCACGCTTACCGACGGTGCAACGCTCAATATAAACAATGGGGCCGTCCGTCCAATGCCGTCGGGCTGGAACAGCTACAGCATGAGCGGCAGGGTTTTTGACACGTCTATCACAAGCGGACAGACCGCCGCGGGGCTCTTGATCGACGGCAGGACCTACGACGTTGCCATCAAACAGGATACATCACAGCCGTACTGCGGTGACTTTTCGCTGAAAATCCTGCTGCCCGAAACAAGCTCCATTGAGGTCGGGCTGCTGCTGGGCGGCAAAACGCTGACAAAAACAGTTTCCCTCTCCGACACCGCGGCCAACGTCACTTTCGGCACACAGTGTTATGCCTACTATTCTCTGAATGTCACGATTTATGACGAGAAGATCACAGGGAACATGGAGGCCACAGTAATAATTGACGGACAGACTGTGGCAGGACAGCTGAAAAAGACTGCGGAGGCTTGCGGCAATATCAAGGTTGACAAGATCGTCCTTCCACTGGATGCCGTAAACCATACACCGGCAGTGACCGTGACAGCCGGGGGAAACGCCTGGAGCGGCAATGCCTCCACGGGAACCGGGAAAACGCTGACCATCGGCCAGCCCATCCAGGCTGCCAAGTTGATACTTGATCTGGCCTGCGGCGACATCACTTTTGCAGATAATACAATCACTTATTTTGAGAGGGCAGGCGCAGAGGCAAGAACAATTGCGCTGGATTCATCCAAAATCTATGAAGTGATCCAAAGCAATTCCGGAACAGCAACGACCCATCGGCTGAACATCAACACGCCGGGCGGCTCACACGTTCGCATAAAAAATGTCAATATGGCCAATAACGACGACGACTACTCCCCGATTGAAATTGGCGGAAAAGTGAAATTGGAGATTTCCGGAAGCAACAGCGTAAAATCTACTACTAATAATGTTAGTAGTTATAAGCAGGGTGTAGGGAAAGCAGCCATTCACGTGCCATCCGGCGCAACGCTTGAGCTGACCGGAACAGGGACACTGAATGCCGAAGTATCCAGCGAGGCATATTATGGCGGCGCGGGGATTGGCGGAAACTATCGTCTGATTTCTACGGGAAAGCATGAAAACAGCGGTGATATCATCATCCACTCCGGCACGATCACCGCGACAGGCGGGAAGCGCGCCGCCGGGATCGGCGGCGGCGAGGAAGGCGGCGGAACGGTGACGATCAACGGCGGCACGGTCACCGCGAAGGGTGGAACAAATGGCGCCGGGATCGGCGGCGGCGAGGAAGGCAGCGGAACGATCACAATCAACGGCGGCGTTGTCACGGCAACCGGCGGTAGCGAGAGCAACGGCAGCTACGGCGGCGCAGGGATCGGCGGCGGATATAGAGGGACAGGTACAGTGACGATCAACGGCGGCACGATTACCGCGAACGCCGGAGGGGGTTCCCACGGGATTGGAAACGGTAGAGACGGAAACGGCGGGTCAACAACGATCACCGGCGGCTCTATCAAAGCCAATGGAGCCAATAAAAGTCCGTCACCGCTCGTCTTATCGCCGAAAAATGGTTCCGGCCAAGACCTGAGCCCTGTAGAGATCACGCTTAACGGTGCGGGCGATCAGGCCCCTGTTACTGGCGTGAACGTCACAGGCGATTACGGCCTGCAGGATGTCTACACCCGCGACGGCGGCAAGCTGTATTTCTACCTGCCGGATGGCGTCCGCCCCGCAAGCGTCACGGCGGGCGGCGTGGACTATGTGCCTGACAGCGAGGGCAGCACGAATTATGTCGTTGACTTCCGGGTCAGCTTCAACGGGTACGCCCTGACAAAGCAGTACGACGGGACGCCGATGCGGGAGCCGGCCGCAGATCAGGTGACAAGCAACGCCGAAAGCCTGACCTTTGCGTGGTATCAGGGCGAAACGCGGGTGTCCGCACCGGTCAATGCCGGGAGCTATACGCTGCGGGTGTCCAGCGACAAGGGCAGCAAGGATTTTGAAGTTACCATCACAAAGCGGCCCCTGACCATCGAGGCGCAGGCGCAGACCATCGATTATGGGACGAACATTTCCCAGGCCGCGTACACGGCCAGTGGACTGGCGGCGGGAGATACGCTCAATGTCACGCTGACGGCATCCCAAACCGCACCGGGAACCTATAGCGGGGCAATCACAGCTTCCGCGCAAATCACGCGGGACAGTACGGACGCGACAGGAAATTATGATATCGCATACACCCCCGGAGATTTGACCATCAATAAGATCGCCCCCACCGTGAACAGCTGGCCCACCGCTGGTGAGATCACCTACGGCCAGGCACTGAGTGCCAGCGCGCTGACAGGCGGGGATGCCAATGGAACCTTCGCCTGGAAGGACGGCACGGTGAAACCGAGCGCGGGGACTGGGGAGTTTGAGGTTGTTTTTACGCCCAATGATAAAAATTATGGTACTGTCACCGGAAAGGTTTCTGTGACAGTGAACCAGGCTCCGCTGACCATTACGGCCAACAATCAGAACATCACCTACGGCGAAAACATCCAGACCGGCCCCACACAGGCAGAGGCAGACGGGCTGGCCGGTGGCGACACGCTAAACGGCGTTACGGTATCCACCAGCTACAAAAACGCGGGAAGCTATCCGGGCGGTATCACCGTGACCGGTGCGAGGATTACCCGGGGCAGCGAGGATGTGACTGAAAACTACGATATTTCCTATGTGGCGGGGGATTTGAACATCAGCCCCCTGGCCATCACTGTCACCCCAGACATCGGCCAGAGCAAGGAGTACGGCGCGGCGGATCCGGTGCTGAAATACACATTTTCTCCCAGCCTGATTGGGAACGATCAACTGAGCGGCGCACTGACCTATGAGGGCGCTGACACCGGCGCGACGGGCCAGCATAAAATCACGCTGGGCAACCTCAGCGCCGGGGAGAACTATACCTTGCTACTGAGCGGCGACGTGATGTTTGAAATCACCAAGCCCTCCCTGGCAACTGCTGTGGTCACACTGGACACCGCTAACTTTACCTATGACGGCACTGCCAAGGCCCCTGCCGTCACTGTGACGAAGGGCGGTGTAGCCGTTGCCGCTGGCGAGTATGACATCAGCTATTCCAACACCAACGGCGGAGCTGGCAACCATACCAACGCCGGAACCGTCACCGTGACTGTCACCGCCAAGGCAGATGGCAATTATTCCGGCTACAACAGCACGGCGACCTTCACCATCGCACCCAAGGAATTGACTCCAACAATCACAGGAACCACCACGAAAACCTATGACGGCGGCACAACCTGCAATGGCAGTGGCCTGTCAATTACGCTGGATGGCCTTTTGGAAGCTGACACTGGCAACGTGACCGTCACCGCAAGCTATGTCTACGCCGATGAAAACGTGGGGACGGATAAGACTATCAATGCCAGCGGTATCACTTTGGACGGTGCCAGCAAGGACAATTATGTTCTGTCCAAAACCACTGCCACGGCCAATGTTGGGATGATCATAAGAGCTACTGTCAATATCATCTGGGGCAGCGAGTCACAGACCATAACCTATAACGGCACCCAGGCCACGATCACCGAGCCAACGGTCAGTGCCGAGAGTGGCGTGACCGTCAGTGTGTCCCCCAAATATTCCTACGCAGCGCAGGATAGCACCGATTTTAAGGACGGCCTGCCCATCAACGCGGGAACTTACACCGTCCGGGCCAGCATTGCGGAGAGCGACAACCTGACCGCCGCCCAAGCGGATACGACCTTGACCATCAACAAGGCCGCCCTGACTGTCAGCGGTGCGACCATCAAGTCCAAGTCCTACGATACCACCAAGACGGCCACCGTGTCCGGCGTGACCTTCACCGGGCTGAAAAACGTCGAGATGCTGGCCCTGGGCACAGATTACACCGCCACCGGCACCTTTGCGGATGCAAACGTCGGGGAGGGTAAGAGCGTCACCGTCACCGTGACCCTGGCTGACACAGCAAAGGCGAACAATTATAATCTAACTCCAAACACAACTACGGCCACCGCCGACATCACCAAGGCCAATCCCGTGGTAACGGACGTTTCCGTGAGCAGCCCTGACCCAATCTATGAATCAGCCAGTTTGGACAGCATTACCCTGACCCATGGGGCAGGCGACACGGCGGGAACTGTCGCGCTGGACCCCAGCCAGACGCTGACGGTTGGGACGAAGGGGTACGCCTGGACATTCACGCCAGCTGACACCGACAATTATAACACCGCCACCGGGACAATTTCCCTGACCGTGGCGGTAGACGCCCTGCAAAGCATTGCCGTCACCACCCCGCCGACCAAAACCACCTATACCTACGGCGAGAGCTTTGATAAGGCGGGCATGGTGATCACGGCAATCTACGCCAGCGGCGCGACCAAGGTCGTGACGGGTGAAGTGCAGATCAGCCCCGCCGAGTTGACTGTCACCACCACCGAGCTGACCATCACCTACCAGGGCAAGACCGTCACCCAGGCGATTACTGTCGGCCCCAAGGAGGTTACGAATCCCACCATTGAATTGTCCCCCACCACGTTTGTCTATGACGGCGCTGAAAAGAAGCCCGCTGTCACTGTGAAGGACGGCGAGAAGGTGATCCCGGCTGACGAATACACAGTAGAGTACAGCAACAACACCAACGTGGGCACCACCGCCACCGTCACTATTACCGACAAGACGGGCGGCAACTACACCGTCAGCGGCACCACGACTTTCACCATCACCGCCAAGCCCCTCACCGGGGCGAAGGTGGAAACCACAGGCACGTTTACCTACACCGGGAACGCCCTTACGCCAGCGCCTACCGTGACCCTGGACGGGAAAACGCTGACGGAGAACACCGACTACACTGTGGCCTATGACAAGAACACCGACGCTGGCACCGCGACTATCACCGTCACGGGCAAAGGCAACTACTCCGGCACCGCCCAGGGCACCTTTACCATCGGCAGGGCCGACCTGACCGCGGACGGCACCGGCACCGCCAGCGGCACCTATGGCGATAAGCTGTCCGAGCTGACCGTTTCCGGCCTGACCGCCAAGCTGGGCGAGGCCCCGGTGACAGGCACCTGGAAGCTGACCGGGGACGCCGTGCCCAACGTGGGGGACAGCGGCGAGTACACCGCCACCTTCACCCCGGCTACCGGCGCGGACAACTACAACGCGCTGGAGGCCAAGGTGACGCTGAACATCGCCCAAGCCACGGCTCCAACTCCGCAGACCGGGACGCTGAATGTGCAGAACGGCCATGCCAGGGAGTACACCTATGATCTCAGCCGTCTGCTCCCCGTTTTGGCAAGCGGGCAGAGCTTTGGGGGCGAAGTGACCTATACGCTGAAAACGGTCAACATCACCGAGGCGGGCTACTACGACATTGATACAGCGGCCATCAGCGGCACAACGCTGACGCTGCCGGTCAAGGCGGTGGAGTCCACCACCGAGAGTAGTATCGGCACCATCGTCGTGATAATCTCCTCCAAAAACTTTGCCGATGTGGACGCGACCATCAATGTCAACCGCGTCAACAAGCAGCCTGTGAGTATTGAGGGCGTGACCGCGAAGAACGGCACCTACAACGGCAGTACGCATAACGGCTACACCGGCACACCCACGGCCTCGCCGTATAGCGGAGGTTTCACAACTACCTATGCTACGGCGGACGGAACGGCCCTGAGCGGCCCGCCCACCAATGCGGGCGACTACACCGTGACATTCTCTTTAGATCCCAACGACACCTACACCGGCAGCCGTACCCTCAGTTTCACCATCAGCAAAGCCAGTATCACCATCGAAGCGGACGACAAGCGGGCCGACGTAGGCGCCGCAAAGCCCGCCCTGACCTATACCGTGACCGGGCTTGTGAGCGGGGACACGCTGGCCACCGCACCCACCCTGACCTGTGACGCGGATATGAACACCATAGGCCAGTACCCCATCACCGCCAGCGGAGCGGCTGTCCCCAGCGGCGGCAACTACAACACGGCCATCACCTATGTACCGGGGACGCTGAACGTCACCGACCCGACCATCCCTGTCACCGGCGTCACACTGAACAAGACAAGCACGACCCTGACCGTGGGCGGCTCGGAGCGGCTGACCGCCACCGTTACCCCCAGCGACGCCACCGACAAGAGCGTGACCTGGACATCCAGCAATACCGCCGTCGCCACGGTGGACGCCAACGGCACAGTAACCGCCGTCAGCGCAGGTACGGCCACCATCACCGTCACCACAGCGGACGGGGCCAAGACCGCCGCTTGTACCGTTACCGTCAGAACCAACGGCAACGGAGGCGGCAGTTATGTACCCTCCGGCCCCGGCAGTTCCACCGTCACCGTTCCCGTGTCCGGCGACAAAGGCACCGTCCATGTCAGCGCCAGCGTGTCCGGCACCACCGCCACAGTGAGCAAGATCGACACCTCTCAAATCGAGAATGTCATCGGGGACAACGGGCAGGCCAGCATGGTGGAGATCGACTTTACCGGCCTGGGCAAGACCATTGACACGGTGAACCTGCCCGCCGCCGCTATCAAGGACATCGCGGCAAAGGCGCAGAACGAGGAAGTCGGGGGCCTGACGGTCAAGCTCCCGGAGGCTGAAATCTCCTTTGACGCCAAGGCTCTCTCCGCGATCCAGGCTCAGGCAGGCAGTCAAATCACTCTGACCGTCACCCCGGCCAAGCCCGCCGACCTCAACAGCAGGCAGAAAGAGGCCGTGGGCAGCGCCCCGGTATTCGATCTGACGCTGCGGAGCAGCAGCGGGGCCATCACCGACTTCCGGGGCGGCTATGCCACCGTGTCCCTGCCTTACACCCTGGCGGCGGGACAGAACCCCTCCGGCGTAGTGGTGTACTATCTGGACAACACCGGCAATATCACCCCCTGCACCACCATGTACGATGTTCGGAGCAAGTCTGCCATCTTTACCACCGGCCATCTGTCCTTGTACTTTGTGGGCTATGACTCCGCGGCGGTATGGGTGAACCCGTTCTCCGATGTGGCCGAGGGCGCATGGTACTATGATGCGGTACGCTTTGTCAGCGAGAACGGCTTGATGGGCGGTTACGGCAACGGGAGATTTGGCCCGAATGATAACCTCTCCCGCGCCCAATTCGCTCAAATTCTCTTTAACAAAGAGGGCAGGCCGGTTGTCAATTATCTGCTGCGGTACAACGATGTGGCAGACGGCGCATGGTACACCGAGGCTGTCCGCTGGGCCACCAGCCAGGGTGTTGTGAGCGGCTACGGGAACGGGATGTTCGGCCCCAACGATAACATCACCCGTGAGCAGTTGGCCGTCATGCTCTGGCGGTATGCCGGAAGCCCCGCAGCCACCGATAAAGAACTGCACTTCACCGACACAGACAAGGCCAGCGGCTTTGCGCTGGAAGCCCTGCGCTGGGCCGTGGAGAACGGCGTCATGGGCGGCTATGGTGACGGACGGCTCGATCCCAAGGGACTGGCGACCCGCGCACAGGTAGCGCAGATGCTGAAGAACTACTTGGAGAAATAGCGCCTAATACAACGGGGCGGCGAGACGATCCAAATGTCTCACCGCCCCGCCTTTCTTAATGCGGGACACCAAGGAGGTGAGAGCTGATGCAGCACATTTTATTTATTGGAGCAGATTTTGAGCAGTATCTCCGGCTAAAGACGATCCTCAACGATTTTACCTGTGTGTATTCCGTCAACCTGATGGACGGAGTCCGGCAATTCAATCAACAGCAGTTCAGTCTGATCGTTCTGGATTTGTCTCTGATCCTGTCAGACGCAGGGCAGGAAGAACTCTTGCGTTCATTTCGCCGCGCACATCCGGTGCCTATTATTGCCCTGTGTGACAACGTAGAGGATTCGAATGTTGTCCGCTTGTTGGGAGCGGGAGCAGATCAGGTACTCGATAGCCAAACAGCGGATGCTGTTCTGACAGCATATGTGCAGACGCTGGTCAACCGCTACACGTTGCTCGATCACATGGACCGGGAACAGGGTGGCCGTACCGAACTGTGCGTTGGCGATTTTAAGATTGACCTGATGCGCCGTCAGGTTTTCTTAAAAGAAGAAAAGATAGAGTTGTCCGGCAAAGAATTTGACCTGCTGCTCTTTTTTGCACAGAACCCGGATCGCGTGCTGACAGAAGCCCAAATCTATGACCGGGTATGGCATACGGACAAAGATTTTCACAGCAGTCTCGCAAAGCCCATCAACAGGCTGCGGCAGAAAATAGAGCCAGATCAGCGTAATCCTGTGTATATCCGCTCGATTCGTGGCGTGGGTTATCAATTTGTGCCGAACACTGTAATATCCTGCGATATTTGACAGGCAACTGTCATTTAATGTCAGCATAATGTCAGACTATGTCAGCGATTTGTCAGAATCCATCTGTATAATCCCTTTTATGTAGAAAAGGGAAGGAACTGTTTGCAGCAATAACGGCTGTTTCCCGGATAGGGGAAACAGATGCCAGGAGTAAAGATACCACAACACAATAGGCTATCTGTCCAAGGTGCGGCCTCCGATAAGGGGGCCGCCCTTTTTTTCGTTTCGACCCGATTTGACAGTGTTCCCCAACCGCCTGCCGCCTGCTGGCAGCCATACATAGCGGAATATCCGTGACCCCGATCTCAAACCGCTCACCCCCAAAATTTGAGATTGGAGACATCACAAATGAACTATGACACGAAGCGCAGCGGCGCGTACATACAGAACCTGCGTATCCAAAACGGGTACACCCAGAACCAACTGGCCAAAACGCTGAATATGGATCGGAGTCATTTGAGCCGGATCGAATCCGGCACAAAAGGCTGTTCGGTAGATTTGTTCATACAGCTTTCTGAATTTTTCCATGTGCCCATAGATTCGCTCATCCTTGGCATGGAGCGGAATAATGCACTGGAGTATGGGAGCAAGGTGCAGTTGAAAAAGGAAATTGCCGAGTTGATTGACAGGCTGACAATGCTCCAGGCCCATCTCTAAGACGGTAGGTGTGTCCCATGGTCACGGGGATGTGTCCATCGTTCTCTATCCAACGGATGCCGCGCCATTTACAATAAAACCAAGGCAACCAAGCCTCCTGCACCTTGAAAATTGAACACCAGCAGTACGGATCACCACACGGACAGACGCACAGTGCGCGCCATGACCCGGAGGGAGCGAAAGCCCCTTCCGGGCCGCGATAAAGCCTGTGCGGGGCGATTTTGGCAAAACCGTCCGCCATCCCCTGGGTTGAAAGCAGTAGAGACCCTTGGAATGTGTCCGTGAAGGCCCGCCGAGCCTTGTCCGTTACTGTTCCCTATATCTCATCGGGGGTCGAGCTGAGAATACGATGAGTACCTATGAAAAATGAACCATTTAAGGGGAATTTCACGGATGAATTACGATAATAACAGGCAAAACGCCCATAACGAGATAGATCACATATTCCAGGACCTTCTCCCCGCCCGGAACATGGCGGAGCGCCCCGAACAGGCGGCGCTCTGCCATCGGATGCTGGATGCCATGCTGGAGGGCGGCATCGCCCTGTGTGATGCCGGCACGGGAATCGGCAAGACCTATGCCTACCTGGTGGCCGGGACGGTGTACAGCCGTTTCCGGGCCGCCTGTGGCCTGGAGCGGAAGCCCATCCTGGTCTCCACCTCCAGCATCGCCCTCCAGACTGCGGCGCGGGACGAATACCTTCCCCTGCTGTCCGATGTGCTGGCGGAGGACGGCATGATCGTTCATCCCCTCCAGGCAGTGATCCGCAAGGGGAAGTCCCATTATGCCTGCGACGCACGGCTGGAGCAGCGGCTGGGCCAACTGGATATTCAAAAGAAGAACTGGAAAGCCGGAGCGGCCCTGCTCTCCCTGCGGAGGCAGCTTGACATGGACGAGGCAGCCCATCTCAGCGGCTACGACCGGGAGCGCGTCTGCGTCCCCCGGATCTGCGACTGTCAGCGGGAGGGCTGCCGGTATCGTGCCTTTTTGGAGGACTGTGATTCCGGGCGCTATCTCTTCCAAATCTGCAACCACAACCTGCTTCTGGCGGACGCCATCCACCGGGGCAGCGGGCGAAAGCCCATTCTACCGGATGCCTGCGCCCTCATCGTGGACGAGGCCCACAAGCTGCCGGAGACAGCCCGCCAGATGTTCGGAGTGACCCTTACGGCGGAGGACATCCGCGCCCTGACCCACAGCCTGCGGGGCGAACGCTTCCTGCTGGCGGCGGAAGTCCTGGCCGACAGTGCCGCGCCGCTGATGCGGAAGCTGGACCGCCCGCCGGAGGGCAAGACCTTCGAACACTACCAAAAATCGCTGGCCGCGCCGGAGCGGAGCCTTACGGTGATTCACCGGCAGCTCCACGGCCTGCTGAACCGCCCAGCTCCGCCAGACGCTCTGGCGGCAGGAGCGGCCCGCCATCCTCACCTCCGCCACCCTGGCCGTGGGCGAGGACTTCCGGCGCTTCAAAGAGGAAACGGGCCTGCTGACCGACAGCCGCGTCACGGAGTCTGTCGCCCCGTCACCCTTTGACTACCAGCGGAATTGCTTGCTGTACTTACCCAAATATCCGCCCAGGCAAAAGGCTGCGGCCTACTATGACGAGCTGGCGAAGGAGATCGCCGCCCTGCTGGATGCGGCCCAGGGCCACGCCCTGGCGCTGTTCACCTCTTACGCCGCCATGTCGGCGGTGAAGGAGCGCCTGCCGGGCCATGGCCTGCGCTATCCGCTGTTCACCATGGGCCGCAGCGCCATCCATGCCACCGAGCAGTTCAAAGCCAGCCCCGGCAGTGTGCTGCTGGCGGCGGGAGCCGCCTGGGAGGGCTTCGACTTCCCCGGCGACTGTGTGTCCCTGCTGATCATCCCTCGCCTGCCCTTTGCCGTCCCGGATGCTCTGAAGGAGAAAGAGCGGGAAAACCACCCCACCCTTCGGTTATTTCTCCGGGCGGTGGTAGTGCCGGAGATGCAGATCAAGCTGAAGCAGGGCTTCGGGCGGGCCATCCGCACCGAGACGGACACCTGCGTGGTGGCCATTCTGGATGAGCGGGCCGCAAAGGGCAAGCGCTACAGCAAGGATGTGCTGGCCGCCCTGCCGGAGATGCCCGTCACCGGCAGCCTGGGGGATGTAGCGCGGTTTATACAAGCAGTGAAAGGGCCGGATTATTTCCGGGAGGCATCCGCATGATCGATGTGAAGAATGAAATGCGGTATATCCTGGTGACCCGGCTGCTGGAACAGGCAGCGGAAGCCGGCCTTCTGTCCGCCGAGGAGCTGTGGGCCGCCAAACGGCTGGCCCTGGAGCGCTACCGCCCCGCAACTGTGTGGGAATAGTGGTAGCTATTCCCGCCAGGGTGTGGTAGTGTTGTCGGTACCCAGAGGAAAGGAGACTACGGCATGGAATATCCATTTTATTTGGAACAGAAATTTTACGATGCCGGACGCCTGGAGACCCGCACCCTGACCGCCCAAGAGGCGGAGGCACTCAACTACGAGGACGGCTACAAGGCCCACGGCGAGGGTTACACCCTATATGTGGGCGGCTACAACAGCAAGGAGGCCATCCAGAACTATTTGGACGAGTGGGAGGCCACGAAACGGACCTATGAGGAGCAGTAAGCCGGAAGGGAGTGTGCGCCAGATGAGCAAAAACGTGACCATTATCCCGCCCAGCGAGGGCAGGCCCGCTATCCTGCGGGTGGCGGCATACTGCCGGGTCAGCACAGACTCCGATGATCAGGCCACGTCCTACGCCTCCCAGATCCGCAGCTACACCGAGTTGATCAGCCAGCATGAGGGCTGGGAGCTGGTGGACATTTACGCAGATGAAGCGGTGAGCGGCACAAAAATGGACAAGCGCGAGGACTTCAACCGTCTTCTGACCGACTGCCGGAAGGGCAGGATCGACCGGGTGCTGGTGAAGTCTATCTCCCGCTTTGCCCGAAACACCAAGGACTGTCTCTCCGCCCTGCGGGAGCTGATGCGGCTGGGCGTGACCGTTCAGTTTGAAAAAGAGAACATCGACACCGGAACGCTCACCACAGAATTGATGGTGAGCGTTTCCGGTTCCCTGGCCCAGCAGGAGTCCATATCCATCTCCCAAAATATCCACCAGAGCTATCGCCGGAGGATGGAGCGGGGTGAGTTCATCACTACGAAACCGCCCTACGGCTACCGGCTGGTAAACCGAAGGGATCTGGAGATCGTGCCGGAGGAGGCGGAGATCATCCGCTGGGTGTTTGACTCATATCTCGGCGGGAAAAGCGCCAAGGACATTGCCAATGAGCTGATCCGCCGGGGTGTCCGTGACCGAAAGGGCAACGTCCACTGGACCACCAGAGAGATATATTACTGGCTGTCAAATGAGAAATATGTGGGCGACACCCTCTGCCAGAAAACCTATAAAACCGGCTTTCCCTTCGTCCAGAAGATCAATCAAGGCGAGGTGGACCAATTTTATGTGGAGGGGACCCACCCAGCCATCGTCAGCCAGGAGGTGTATGACAAGGCCCAGGCCCTGCGGCAGATGAAGAAGAAACAGTCCAAAGGGCCGGATGCGGTCTATCCGCTGTCCCGGAAAATGTGCTGTGGGATCTGCGGCTTCACTGTCTACCGAAGGATGACCCGGAGAGGCGCTGGGGCCTGGAGCTGTGGACGGCATCTGAGAAGCGCGGCCAACTGCCCCACAGGCCCTGTCCCGGAGGCGGACATCTACGCCGCCTTCCAGCGGATGTACAATAAGCTGCGGCTCCATGAGGGCATCATCCTGCGGCCCGCCCTGAGTCAGATGGAGGTCCTGGAGACCAACCTGCAACGGGACAACCCCGCCATGCTGGAGGTCAACCGGGCCATCGCCCAAGCCACCGAGCGAGGCTATAAAATCAGCAGGCTCCGCGCCAACGGCCTGCTGGACGCGGACGCCTGCGCCGCGCAGATGGCTACCAACACCGCCCAACTGACCCAGCTCCGGGCCAAGCGCCGGAGGCTGCTGAAGAATGATGACATTGGCGAGGCGGCGGAGGCCCTGCGCCAGACTGTGAATACCCTCTGCCGAGGCCCGGAGCGGCTGGAGATGTTCGATGAAGCCTTGTTCGATGAGCTGGTAGAGCAGATCGCGGTCAGCCCCACAGCCCTGCGGTTCCGGCTGTACGGCGGCATCGAGGTAACGGAACGGATCGGGGAGGACGCAAAATGAATCGGAAAGTGCTGTATGGCTATCAGATTGAGGACGGCAAGCTGACTCCCCAGTCCCAGGAGGCGGCGGTGGTCAGCCGGATATTTGCCCTCTGCCTGGAGGGGAAGTTCCAGTGGGAAATATCGGACATTCTGAACGCCGGGGGCATTCTCTACAGCCCGGACCGGCCTGTGTGGAACAAATTCAGGATCTCGTTCATCCTCAGAAATGAGCGGTACATGGGCGCCGATGGCTATCCTGAACTGATAGACAGCGAAACTTTTCGGGCTGTCCAAGCTCTGCTTCAAAAGAAGTGGGGAAAACGTGATCGCCGGAACCGTCCGGTGTCCGCTCTGCGGGAGACACTGCGCTGTCCCTGCGGTGGATGCCTGAAGCGGTGGTTCAGCAGCGTGCATAAACCTGACACGCTGTACCTTCGGTGCGCTGAGTGCGGCGGGGAGGTCGTCATCCCCGATGCTGACCTGCTGGCGGAGGTGGAGCGGCAGGCGGCGGAGTACACCCCACCGGCAGAGGGCGGATACGCCCCCTCCGAGGAAACCGTCCGCTTGACCAACGCCATCAACCGGGGGCTGGAGAAGCCGGAGCGCCCGGAGGACGTGGTGGCCCTGATCTTGCAGGGCATCTCTGCCCGGTATTCCTGCTTTGAAACACCTGCAGCCTCGCCGGACACCCAGCGTCTGATCAGGGAAAAAGCCTATGCGCAGGCGATAAAATATATCACCATCACTGCGGACAACGCGGTGACAGTGACCTTCAAGTAACCGTTCAAAACCGATTGGGAAAGGAGCCGTCATGGAACAGACCGTACAAAAGCAGCGGGTGGCCGTCTACTGCCGGGTATGTGCCGGCAGTGAGGATCACCCCGCCAGCCTCACCGCCCAGGAGGCGTACTACACCGAGATGGTGGGCCGGCACCCGGATTGGGATCTGGCCGGTATCTACGCCGACCAGGGCATCACCAGCGCCGACCGGCAGAACCGGAAGGAGTTCAAAAAGATGCTCACCGCCTGCCAGAAGGGCAAGATCGACATCATCCTGGTCAAATCGATCTCCCGCTTCTCCAGGAATATCATGGAAAGCCTGGAGACGGTGCGGATGCTGAAAGCCCACGGTGTTGGCGTGATCTTTGAAAAAGAGAACATCGACACCCGCATGGAATCCGGCGAACTCCATGTTACAGTATTCAATGAACTTGCCCGGATGGAGAGCGAGTCCCTTGAAAAAAGCCATGGCTGCCCATGCAGATACGGCTGTGTCCATGTGGCGCACAGGAAGGAGTAAGCCATGGAACAGACCGTACAGCGGGAGCGGAAGATACGCATTATCCCCGCCACGAAACCGGCATCAGCCCTCGGACGGGCCTCCGGCAGCAAGCAGCGGGTGGCCGCCTACTGCCGGGTATCTACCGACAGCGAGGAGCAGCTCACCAGCTACACCGCCCAGAAAGCCTATTACACCCAGAAAATCAGTGAGAACCCAGATTGGGAGATGGCCGGTATTTTCGCGGATAAAGGCATCACCGGCACAAGCATGAAAAAGCGGACGGAGTTCAAGCGGATGATCGCCGCCTGCAAACGGGGCCGGATCGACCTGATCCTCACCAAGTCCCTCTCCCGCTTCGCCCGGAACACGGTGGACAGCCTGGAGATGGTGCGGATGCTCCGGGCCAACGGCATCGGTGTGATCTTTGAAAAGGAAAATATCAATACGCTGACCGAGTCCAGCGAGTTCCTGATTACCCTGTTCAGCGGCTTTGCCCAGGCGGAGAGCGAGTCCATCAGCAAAAACGTGATCTGGGGCATCCAAAAGAGCCGTGAGGCGGGGAACGTCCCCTTCCAGTACCAGAAGCTGCTGGGCTACCGGCGGGGGGCTGACGGCCAGCCGGAGATCATCCCGGAGGAGGCGGAGACGGTAAAGCGTATCTTCCGCCGCTACCTGGACGGGTGCAGCCTGGGTCAGATCAAGACGGAGCTGGAGGCGGATCATGTCCCTACCTCCTGCGGAATCCAGGGCTGGACATATCAGGTGATCCACAACATCCTGGTCAATGAGAAATACATTGGCGACGCCCTTCTTCAAAAGACCTACACCACCGACTGCATCAGCAAGACGGTGAAGAAAAACCAGGGTGAGCGCCCCATGGTGTATGTGGAGAACAACCACCCGCCCATCATCCCAAAAGAGATATTCTATCAGGTGCGGGAGGAGATGGCCCGCAGGTCCAGCAAGCGGAAGGTGATGCAGAAAACCGCCAAGACCGAGCAGGGCAAATATTCCGCCAAGTACGCCCTCAGTGAGCTGCTGGTGTGCGGGGAGTGCGGTACGCCGTATAAGCGATGCACCTGGGCCAGAAACGGCAAAAAGCGGATCGTCTGGCGATGCGTCTCTCGGTTGGAGTTCGGCACCAAATACTGCCACACCTCCCCCACATTGGACGAGGACAAACTGCACCGGGCTATCCTGGAGGCCATCAACGGCCTTGACCAGACCGGGCAGGAGATCACGGAGGAGTTCCTGGACATCGCCAGCCTTGTCCAGCGGGGGCAGGAGAGCGGTGGGGTCGATCCGCTCACCCTGCGACAGCGGCTGGCGGCTGTGACGGCGGAACAGGCGGTGCTTATGGAACAGGCGCTGGCACTGCCAGAGAACATAGAAAACGAAGAATTGAACGCCCAACTCAGAGAGATCGCAGAGGAGAGGGAGGGCATCCTGCACCAGCTTGGGACGCTCCGGCAAGCAGATGAGCGGCAGGCTGGCCAAGCGGCCCGGATGGACCGCCTGCGGGAATTTGTAGAGCAGCGGGGAACAAAATTTGCCGTATATGATGACGCCATCACCCGTAAATTCGTGGAGCAGATCACAGTTCTGGACGCTGAAACCGTCCGCATCAAATTTCGCTATCCGGGGCTGGAGGTTGACAAAAGCCTGAGCTGACAGGGAGGATCGTGATGGAAATTTATATCACGGGCGACCTCCACGGGGATCTCCGGCGCTTTCAGCCGGAAATCTTCTATGAACAGGAGAGCCTCACAAAAGAGGACATAGCTCTGGTATGCGGAGACTTCGGCTGTGTGTGGCACGGCGATGGGCGGGATGACGAGGGCCTGGACTGGCTGGAGGGCCGGCCTTTCACCACGGCCTTCGTGACAGGGAATCACGAAAACTACGATGCCCTGCGGAAATATCCGCTGGAGAAATGGCGGGGCGGGAGCATCCGGCGAATCCGCCCCTCGGTGATCCTGCTGGAGCGGGGCCAGATATTCAACCTGGGTGGGAAGCGGTTCCTCACCATGGGCGGGGCCAGCAGCCACGACATCCAGGACGGCATCCTGGAGCCAGACGATCCTCTGTTTCAGAAGAAATGCAGGGAGCTGGACGCCAGGGGCGCGATGTACCGGGTGAATCACCTGTCCTGGTGGAAGGAGGAGCTGCCCAGCGAGGAGGAGTGCCAGACCGCCAGGGCCAATCTGGACAGGGTGGGCTGGGAGGTGGACTACATCATCACCCACTGCTGCTCCACCGCAGTACAGGATGAACTGAGCGGCGGATTTTATCAGGCTGACGCCCTGACGGATTTCCTTGACGAAGTTACCCGGCGGTGCAAGTTCAAATACCACTTCTTCGGACATTACCACATGGACCGGATCATCCAAAAGAAATATGTTCTGCTGTACGAGCAGATCATCCGATTGAAACTGTGAAAAGCGTCCGGCAGGGCGGGAACACAAGATGCTCCCACCTTGCCGGACGTTTTTCGCTTGCAGCCACAATTCCCGCAGGCTGGGTGGCATATCTTCAAATCCGTTGCGCCGCAACGGTTACGGGTCTGCATCTTTTTTCTCTACAGAAGGAATATCATAAATGAGTGGTATGCCAAAGACACCTCGAAAAAGATACGAGCGGTTTTTCGCAATAAGGGAATGTCAGGCCAGCGGCTGGGCGGGATCGCCCCCTATGGGTATGTCAAGGGTGAGAACGGACAACTTTTGATCGACGAGGAAACTGCGCCGGTAGTCAAGCTGATATTCCAGCTTTGTGTCGAGGGACATGGCACCGGGAAAATTGCACGGATGCTCAAGGAGCGGGAAATCCCCACGCCGGGAACCATCAACTTTCAAAGGACGGGACGGACAAGCAGATACCACCCCGATGCCCCCTGTTTATGGAGTGAGGAAACCGTGTCAGGGATTTTAAGACAGGATGCCTATTTAGGCCGGACAACAAACTTTAAGTATTCCAAGCCCTCGTTCAAGAGTAAAAAGACCGTCCTGAATCCCCCGGAAAAGCGTATGACATTTGAGGACACGCATCCGGCGATTATTGACCCGGACACCTGGGAAATCGTACAGAAGAACAGGGAGAAGCGGCGGCGGCCAATGAAGCAGGATGAAATCGGTTTATTTTCGGGGCTGGTTGTTTGTTCCGGGTGCGGAAAGCGATTGTACCATAGTCGGGCAACCTCGCTGAAGCATGAGCAGGAGAGCTATACCTGCGGCACTTACCGCCGTTACCGCAACCAATGTTCCGCACACTATATCCGTGTTGTAGTGCTGGAGGAACTTGTATTGCAAAACTTACAGCGTGTTGTGGCCTATGCGCGGGAGGACGAGGATGAATTTGTCCGTCGCGTGATAGAAAACAAGCTGGCTGTCCAACGCACGGAACAGGAACAGTCCAAAAGAAAACTGGAGAAGCAGAAGCGGCGTATTGCGGAGTTGGACGCGATTATACAGAGACTTTACGAGGACAATGTGATGGGCAAGCTGACAGATGAACGGTTTGCCAAACTGTCTGCAACCTATGAGACGGAGCAGGCAGAATTGAAACAGTCCGTTGAAAGTCTGAGTGCCATTGTGGAAGCCTCCGAAGCGCAGGCTGTCAATATCAAAAGTTTTCTGAAAATCGTAAAGAAGTACACCGAACCGACAGAACTGACTCCCCAACTCCTGCATGAATTTGTGGACAAGATCGTTGTCCATGAAGCCGACAAGTCCAGCGGTCACCGCATCCAGCGGATTGACGTACACTACAACTTTATCGGGGAGATTGATTTTTCCCCGGAATATTGCGGATAAAAAGAAGTAACAGCACGGAGCTGTTACACCGTGCTGTTACTTCCCCGCAGATTTACAAAACATTCTTTATGCGTGTAAACCTTGTAGTTCCAGGAGTTTGGGTGGCAGCGGATGAAGGATTCGAACCCTCACAAACAGAGTCAGAGTCTGGTGTGCTACCATTACACTAATCCGCTATTTCAAAGTTGCTCATTCACAAGAACGAATGCTATTATACCAGAACGTCCGGCTTTGTCAAGCGTTTTTTCACCAAAATCTGAAAAGTTTTCAAGCCGCCGCCGGAGAAGCCGGGGCGGGGCCGCCGGCCCGCTCCGAAAGAAGGAAAAAATCCCTGGAAAATTCCGCATTGCCCTTGACTTTGCGGCGGTTGTGTGGTATAGTACCACGTTGTAAAGTTCAACAGCTTTACACTCAGGACTGCGGAGGTGGGCCCATGAAGAATCAGGCGTACCGGATGGCCATGCTGTTCGATTTCTACGGCGACTTGCTCACCGAGCGCCAGCGGGAATTTTACGATCTCTATTATAATGAGGATCTGTCCCTGTCCGAGATCGCGGAGAACTACGGCATCTCCCGCCAGGGCGTCCGGGACGTGATCGTCCGAGCGGAGGCCGCCATGTCCGAGATCGAGGAGAAAACCCACATCATCCGCCGCTTCCACCAGTCCCAGGCGGCCATCGCCGCCATCGACCAGGCCGCCGACCAGATCCTCCAGGCCGTGGATACCCGGAGCTACAACGACGCCATGCTGGACGGGCTGGCCCGCACCATCAAGGAAAACGCGGCCAAGCTGAATCAGGAGTAACCTTATGGCATTTGAGAGCTTAACCGAAAAGCTGTCCGCCACCTTCAAGCGCCTGCGGGGCAAGGGCCGTCTGTCCGAGGCCGACGTGAAGGAGGCCATGAAGGAGATCAAGATGGCCCTTCTGGAGGCGGACGTGAACTTCAAAGTGGTGAAGGGCTTCGTCTCCTCCGTGACGGAGCGGGCGGTAGGGCAAGACGTGATGGAGTCCCTCACCCCCGCCCAGATGATCGTCAAGATCGTCAACGAGGAGCTCACCGCCCTCATGGGGGGCGGCGACAGCAAGCTGGCCATCGCCTCCGCGCCCCCCACGGTGGTGATGCTGGTGGGCCTCCAGGGCGCGGGCAAGACCACCAACGGCGCCAAGCTGGCCGGCCTGATGAAGAAGCAGGGCAAGCGGCCCCTGCTGTGCGCCTGCGACGTGTACCGCCCCGCCGCCATCAAGCAGCTGGAGGTGGTGGGGGAGCAGCTGGATATCCCCGTGTTCCAGATGGGTCAGATCGACCCGGTGGACATCGCCAAGGCCGCTGTGGAGCACGCCAAAAAGCACGGCAACGACATGGTGTTCCTGGACACCGCCGGCCGGCTCCACGTGGACGAGACGCTGATGGACGAGCTGCGGCGCATTAAAGAGGCGGTGAACCCTACCGAGATCCTGCTGGTGGTGGACGCCATGATCGGCCAGGACGCGGTGAACGCCGCCAAGGCCTTTGACGAGGCGCTGGACATCGACGGCGTGATGCTCACCAAGCTGGACGGCGACGCCCGGGGCGGCGCGGCATTGTCCATCCGGGCGGTGACGGGCAAGCCCATCAAATTCGCCGGCGTGGGCGAAAAGCTGGACGCGGTGGAGGTGTTCCACCCCGACCGCATGGCCAGCAGGATTCTGGGCATGGGCGACGTGCTCTCCCTCATCGAGAAGGCGGAGCAGAACCTGGACGCCAAAAAGGCCGCCGAGCAGCTGGAGCGGCTGCGGAAGAACAAGTTCACCCTGTCCGACTTCTACGACCAGCTCCTCCAGCTCAAGAGCATGGGCAATCTGGAGGATATCGCGGGGATGATCCCCGGCATGGGGGGTAAAAAGCTGGATCTGTCCGCCGACGAGGGCAATTTGAAGCGCATTGAGGCCATCATCCAGTCCATGACCCCCTATGAGCGGGAGAATCCCTCCGTGCTCAACTCCAGCCGGAAAAAGCGGATCGCCGCCGGTTCGGGCACCCAGGTGGTGGATGTGAACCGGCTGCTGAAGCAGTTCGACATGGTGCAGCAGCTCACCCGGCAATTTTCCAACCCCAAGAAGGCCAAGGGCCTGTTTGGGCGGTTCAAGGGCATGGGATTGCCCTTCTAAACCAGTTGGTTGATGTCCCTTCCGGGACTTTTACCATAACGAAACGACTACTTTTGGAGGTGAAGATACAATGGTTAAGATTCGTCTGCGCCGCATGGGCGCCAAGAAGGCCCCCTTCTACCGCGTGGTGGTGGCCGACTCCCGCTATCCCCGGGACGGCCGCTTCATCGAGGAGATCGGTACCTATGACCCCCGGCAGACCCCTGCCGCCGTCAACATCGACGTGGAGCGCGCCCAGGCCTGGATCCGCACCGGCGCCCAGCCCACCGACACCGTGCGCGACCTGCTGAAGAAGGCCGGGCTGTAATCGGGATTTGGAGGACACATGAAGGAATTGCTCACTTATATCGCCCGCAGCCTGGTGGACGATCCCGACGCGGTGTCCGTCTCCCAGTCCGAGACCCCCGCCGAGACGGTGCTGGAGCTCCGGGTCGCCCCCGGCGATATGGGCAAGGTGATCGGCCGCCAGGGCCGCATTGCCAAGGAGATCCGGGCGCTGATGCGCTCGGTGGCCCAGCGCCAGGGCAAAAAGATTTCGGTTGACATTGTTGACTGAACACGAGGAACAGGCGGGGCAAGCCCCGCCTGTTTTTTTACCAAGGATCCCGTCAGGGAGGAGAGAACCCATGAAGGAATTTTTAGACTGCGGCCAGATCGTCAACACCCACGGCGTCCGCGGGGAGGTGCGCGTCGTCCCCTGGGCGGACAGCCCGGACTTTCTGCGGGGCTTCGGCACGCTCTACGTGGACGGCGCGCCCCGGAGGGTGCTGTCCAGCCGCGTCCACAAGGGCAGCGTCATCACAAAGCTGGACGGCGTGGACACAGTGGAGGAGGCCATGCGCCTCAAGGGGAAAACCGTCCAGATCCGCCGGGCGGACGCCAGACTGCCAGAGGGGGCCTTCTTCCTGGCGGACATCATCGGCCTGGACGTGGTGGACGAAAACGGCCAGAAGCTGGGCGTGCTGAAGGAGGTGCTCTCCCCCTCCCTCCAGCAGGTGTACGTGGTGGCGGGGGAGCGGGAAATCCTCATACCCGCCGTGCCCGAGTTCATCCTGGAGACCAACATCGAAGGCGGCTGCCTCAAGGTGCGCCTCATCGAAGGAATGTAGGAGGTACGCCCCATGTACCGCATTGATATCATCACATTATTCCCCGACACCGTGGGGGACGTGCTGTCCGAGTCCATCCTGGGCCGGGCCCAGGAGCGGGACTACCTGCGCATCGAGGCCCACCAGCTCCGGGACTACACGGTGAACAAGCAGAAGCAGGTGGACGACTACCCCTACGGCGGGGGGCACGGGGCGGTCTTGCAGGCCGACCCCCTGTACCGCTGCTGGGAGTACCTTTGCAAGCAGGCGCAGGGCAAGCCCCGCACCATCTATCTGTCCCCCTGCGGCAAGACCTTCACCCAGGCGGACGCCAAGCGGCTGGCCTGGGAGGAGGAGCGCCTGATCCTGGTGTGCGGCCACTATGAGGGGATTGACCAGCGGTTTATCGACGAGTGCGTGGACGAGGAGATCTCCCTGGGTGACTTCGTGCTCACCGGGGGGGAGATCGCCGCCATGGCGGTGGCGGACGCGGTGAGCCGGCTGGTGCCGGGGGTGCTGTCCGACCCCGAATGCTTTGAGGACGAGAGCCACTGGAACGGTCTGCTGGAGTACCCCCAGTACTCCCGGCCCGAGGTGTGGCACGGCAGGGCCGTCCCGCCGGAGCTGCTCACCGGCGACCACGCCGGGGTGGAGCGGTGGCGGCGGAAGCAGTCCCTGCTGCGCACCCGGCAGCGGCGGCCCGACCTGTATGAGCGGTTGGATCTGTCCTCCAAAGAGGATCAGAAGCTGCTGGCGGAGCTGGAGCGGGAGCTGTCCCGGCCTGTCCTGCCCCGGCCGGTGGAATGCCGCCCCGCGCAGGAGGGGGACGTTTCCGCCATGATGGAGATCATTGCCCAGGCCCGGGCCTGGATGGACGCCAACGGCATCGACCAGTGGACGAAGGAATACCCCGCGGCGGCGGACTACCGGGCCGACATGGCCCGGGGGGAGTGCTATGTGCTCACCTGCGGAGGGCAGGTGGGGGCGGTGTTCACCCTGTACGCCCGCCCGGAGGAGAGCTACGCCGCCATCACCGACGGTAAGTGGGGCGGGGGAGAGGAGCCCTACGCCTCCATCCACCGCTGCGCGGTGGCGGCCCGGTGGCGGGGCTCCGGACTGGCGGGGGAGATGGCCGCCGCCTGGGAGGAGCTGGCCCGGGGGATGGGCCTGGGCTGGCTGCGGATCGACACCCACAAGAAGAACAAGGCCATGCTGGGGCTGCTGCGGAAATCCGGCTTCCAGTACCGGGGGAACGTGCTGGTGGGGGCGGCCCCGCCCCACGACCCCCGGCGGGTGGCCTATGAGAAGAAGCTGAAGGGGGCGGGGCAGAGGTGAATCTCACCGATATCCGGGACATCAAGGCCCTGCTGGCCAGGCACGGCTTCCGGTTTTCCAAGTCCATGGGGCAGAACTTCCTGATTGCGGACTGGGTGCCCCGGGACATCGCCGACGCGGCGGGGCTGGACAAGGGCTGCGCCGCACTGGAGATCGGCCCCGGCATCGGCCCCCTGACGGTGGAGCTGTCCCGGCGGGCGGGGAAGGTGGCGGCGGTGGAGTTAGACAAGGCCCTGCTGCCCATCCTGGCCGAGACGCTGGCGGACTGCCCCAACGTGGAGGTCATCCCCGGCGACGTGATGAAGCTGGATCTGGGGTTGCTGGCGGCGGAGAAGTTCCCCGGCCTGCCGGTGCGGGCCTGCGCCAACCTGCCCTACAACATCACCACGCCGGTGATCACCAAGCTGCTGGAGGCGGGCTGCTTCCAGTCCGTCACGGTGATGATCCAGCGGGAGGTGGCGCGGCGGATCTGCGCCGCCCCCGGGGAAGCCGACTGCGGGGCCTTCTCCCTGTTCTGCCAGTACCACGCGGCCTGCGAGCTGTTGTTTGAGGTGCCGCCGGACTGCTTCCTGCCCGCCCCCAAGGTGACGTCGGCGGTGGTGCGGCTCACCCCCCGGCCCGCCCCCCCGGTGGAGGGCGACCGGGAGGCCATCTTTGCCGTGGTAAAGGCCGCCTTTGCCCAGCGGCGCAAGACCCTGCTCAACGCCCTGTCCGCCGCCTACGGCAGCCGCTTCTCCAAGGAGCAGCTCCGGCAGATTTTGTCGGACTGCGGCCTGCCGGAGACCGTCCGTGGGGAGCGGCTGGGGCTGGCGGAGTTCGCCGCCCTGGCCCGGGCGCTGGGCTGATCCAAACCCCGCGGCGTCGCGGCGCAAAATAACGCAGGAGCGGATCTTCCGCTCCTGCGTTTTGCGCTGCCGCGTCTGGCCCCCTCAGCGCCGCGCCGCCCGTTTGGGCGCGGCCCGCTTGGGCTGTCCGCCGCTCCGCCGCTGGGCTATCAGGGCCAGGGCCGCGCTGCCCCACTCAAAGGCCCGCTCAAAGACGAAGATCACCGACGGCGTCAGCATGAGGAACACTAAAATCACCAGCCCCGCCTGGAAGTCCAGGGGGACGAGCTCAAACATCCAGCCGAAGCCAAGCACCGCCACGGCAAAGGCCGCCGTCATAGCGCCCAGCAGCGTCCACCGCTTCCAGTCCAGGGGCTTGGAGATATAGTACAGCACCAGCAGGCCCACCTCGCCCATGATCACCGTGGCCAGGGTGGACAGGGTGACCCGCTCAAAGGCGAAGGCGAAGGTGAACAGCTCGATGAGGATCATCAGCACCACGTTGGCCAGCCCCCCGGGCAGAGCGCGGCGCAGCACGTTTGTCATAAAGCGGCCCTTCACAATCTCGTGGTTGGGCTCCAGGGCCAGCACGAAGGAGGGCGCGCCGATGGTGAGGGCGCTGATGAGGGTGAGCTGGATGGGCACGAAGGGGTAGGGGAACCCGGCGAACAGGGTGACCAGGGACAGGAACAGGGACATGATGTTCTTCACCAGGTACAGGGCCGCCGCCCGCTGGATGTTGTTGATCACCCGCCTCCCCTCCTCCACCACCTGGGGCATGGAGGCGAAGTTGGAGTCCAGCAGCACCACCTGGGCCACCTGGGCCGCCGCCTCCGCCCCGGAGGCCATGGCGATGCCGCAGTCCGCGTCCTTCAGGGCCAGCACGTCGTTGACGCCGTCCCCGGTCATGGCCACGGTGTGGCCCGCCTTTTGCAGGGCCTTCACCAGCTTGCGCTTCTGATCCGGCGTTACCCGGCCGAACACGTTGTAGTCCCGCACCGCCCGGGCGTAGTCCGCCGGCTCCTTCAGGGTGGCGGCGTCCACGAATTTGTCCCCGCCGGCGATACCCGCCTGCACCGCCACGGCGGACACGGTGGAGGGGTTGTCCCCGGAGATCACCTTGACGGTGACCCCCTGCTGGGCGAAGTACTGGAAGGTCTTGGGGGCCTCCGCCCGGATGGGGTTGGAGATCACCGCCAGGGCCAGGGGCTCCACGGTGCCGGTGATGCCGCCCTCCATGGTGGGAGGCGCCCCGCACTTGGCCAGCAGCAGCACCCGGCAGCCCTGCTCCTGATAGGGGGTGACCATGTGCTGCAGGTCGGCGTACCGGGCCTTCATGATGAACTCGGGGGCGCCCACCACGTAGGCCCCGTAGGCCTTGAACACCACCGCCGACCACTTGTTGGCGGAGGTGAAGGGCACCGTCCGCTCCACCTGCCACAGGGAGGACTTGGAAAACCGCTGGGCCATAGCCCGGGCGGTGTCGTTGTCCGCGTCGATGGCCCGATAGTAGGCGTTGAAGATCTCCTCCACCCGGCCGGCGGGGCAGCGATCCTCGTCCAGGGGGACGATCTCCTGCACGGACATCTCCGGCTGGGTGACGGTGCCCGTCTTGTCCACGCACAGGACATCTACGTGGGCCAGCGTCTCCACGGCGGACAGCTCGTGCACCAGGGTCTGCTTCTGGGCCAGCCGCATGACGGACACCGCCAGCGCCACACTGGTGAGCAGGTACAGCCCCTCGGGGATCATACCGATGAGTGCCGCCACCACCGCGGGGACGGCATCGGAAAACTCGTTGCCCTGCACCATCAGCTCGTTGTAGAACAGGGCGGCCCCGATGGGGATCAGGGCAAAGCCGATGAACCGGATCAGCTTGTCCAGCGACTTCATCATCTCCGACTTGGCCACGCCCTGATCCGCCTTGGCCTCCAGGGACAGCCGGGAGGCGTAGCTGGCCGCCCCCACCCGATCCAGCCGGGCCCGGCACTTGCCGGACACCACAAAGCTGCCGGACAGCAGCTCGTCACCGGGATCCTTGGTGATGGGGTCGGCCTCGCCGGTGATGAGGGCCTCGTTCACCGTCACCTGGCCGGACATCACCGGGCCGTCGGCGGGGATCTGATCCCCCGCCCCCAGCTCCACAATGTCCTCCCGCACCAGCTTGTGGACGGGGACGGTGCCCAGCTGCCCGTCCCGCACCACCTTCACCCGGGTCTCGCTGATGAGGGACAGCTTCTCCAGGGTGGCCCGGGAGCGGAGCTGCTGGATAATGCCGATGAGGGAGTTGACCAGGGCGATGCCCAGGAACATCATGTCCTTGAAGTCTCCGGCCAGGATCAGCAGGGCGGCCAGCACCACAAACACCAGGTTGAAGAAGGTGAGGGTGTTCTCCCGGATGATCTGCCCGGTGGACTTGGCGGTGGAGCCCACCGCCTCGTTGCCCATGCCCTGCTCCAGCAGCCGGGTGGCCTGGGCGGCGGTGAGGCCGGTTTTGGGGTCGGGGAAAAGACGCTCCGGCTCCCTGGGCGAGCGGGCGGCCCGCTCCTCCCGGCGGCGCTCCCGCTGCTTTTCCTCCCGTCCCCGTTTGGGGGGCGGGGCCTGTTGTGTCTGCGACGATTGAGCCATAAGAAAGCTCCTTTTTGTCATAATTTGCAGGTTGCTATTGCCTATCATACCATAAAAAAGGGCTGGCGTAAACCGCCAACCCTTTAACGTTTTCTTAAATCAGACAAATAAGAAGCGCGGAGGGCGCGCGGCGTGACAAGAGTGCGGTTCCTTTAAAGGCTCCATCTTACCTCAAGGGTGAACACTCCGCCCTCCCACCGGGCGGCAGCGCTGTGGCCCATCCGCTCCGCCAGGGCCTTGACGATGGCCAGCCCCAGGCCGGTGGATTGGCCGGTACGCATTTTGTCGGCGGTGTAGAACCGCTCGAACACGTGGGCGGCGTCCTCCTCGGTGAGCCCCTCCGCCCGGTTGGAGAAGGCGGACACGATGGCGTTCCCCTCCCGGTACAGCCGCACCGTGAGGGTGCCGGTGCCGTGGCGCAGGGCGTTGGTGAGCAGGTTGGAGAAGATCCGGGTCACTGCCCCGCTGTCCGCCCACACCGGGGGCAGGCCCTCCTGGATATCCACCGCCATGTCCAGCCCTGTCTCCTCGATCTGCCCATAGGAGGCGGCCAGCTGATCGGACAGGGCGCGGCCCAGATCCACCTGCTCCCGCTCCAAGGGCAGCTCGCCCCCCTCGATCCGGGACAGGTCGTAGAAGGAGGCGATGAAGGTTTGGAGGGTGCGGGCCCGGCCCTCGATCACCGTCAGGTACTCCTCTTTTTTTTCGGGGGACAGCCCGTCCCCCTCCAGCAGCTGGAGATAGCCCAGGATGGAGGTCAGCGGCGTGCGGAGATCGTGGGACACGTTGGCGATCTGCCGCCGCAGCTCCTGCTCCTTCCGGCGGTAGAGGGCCCGCTCCTCCTGCCGCAGCTCCAGCAGTTGGTTCAGGCAGGCCAGCAGCTCCTCCGCCCCGGCACAGGGGCAGGGCAGGGCCAGTCGGGCCGTCGTCTCGTCGGCCATCTGCTCCCGCATCCGGCGGGCGGCCCGGTGGAGGCCCTGCTCCAGGGTATACTGCCGCCAGATCAGGACGGCGCACAGCAGGAGCAGAATGACAATCAGGACGGTTTTCATCATCTTCCCCCCAGATTCAATTCCAGCCAAAAATCAGCAGATAGAGCAGCAAAAGAACGATGACAACAGGAACCCTCATAAACGCACCTCATGCGGCACCGTCAGCCGGGACAAAAGCCCCGGCTGAACGCGTGCATTCATTTGATCTCTTTTTTATGGAACCCGTACAGGCCGATGGCGGTGCAGACCGCCACCCAGAAGGCCCCCACAATCCACGCCTGCCCCAGGTAGACCGGGTCGCCCACCACGGCCTTGGCGTTGGACAGCATGGTATTGGGGAAGTAGGCGTGTACCTTCAGCAGCAGCTCCCCGATCCCGCCCTCAAGGAGCAGGCCCGCCACCTCCACAATACTGGGCGCCACAAAGATCAGGCCCACATGGAGGAAGGACGCCGCCATTTCCCCGTGGATCAGGAACAGGCACATACAGGCCGCCGCCTGGGCGCCGATCCACAGGGGCAGGCCCACCGCCAGGAAGTAGCCCACAATGGCGAGACCCTCCTGGGCGGAGTAAAACCCGGCGGACGATTCCATGGGCAGGCAGATGGCGCACAGGCCCAGGAAAAAGGCCATCATGATCGCCAGGTACACAATGGACAGCAGAGTCTGGGCGATGAGCTTGCCCAGGTAGATCCGGGCGCGGCTCAGGCCGAAGGACACCTCGTTTTTCAAGGTGGAGTTCTTGTACTGCCCCGCGAACACAATGTCACCGGTGAGCAAACAGACACAGAAGCCGATGGCCCCCATCTCCACGAGGGTGACAATGGCCCCGCCGAAGGGGGTTGCCATGGAATGGGAGTTGTGGAAGGCGAACATGGAGGCGTACAGCCCCTCCAGGGCCAGCAGGACGCCCAGGGTGATATAGGTGTAGGGCCGGCGCAGCAGCTTGTAGATCTCGGCGCGGATGTAGTTAAGCATGAGGGCCACCCCCGATCAGGTTGAGGAAATAGGCCTCCAGATCCGCGCCCTTCTGCTCCATGGCCAGCAGGGCCACCCCGTTCTGGGCCAGGGCGTAGGACGCCCGTTTGGGGTCGTCCAGGCAGTCGTAGAGCTGGATCACATTGCCGGGCAGCACCTCGAACTTGTCGGTGCCCAGCTGGGTCTGGAGGATGGCGGCGGCCTTGGCCGCGTCGTCCACCTCTAAGCGCAGGCAGGTGCGGCACTTGTCGTGCAGCGCCTCCGCCGAGATCTCCTCCAATAGCTTCCCCTGCTCCATGAAGCCGTACCGGGTGGCGATGCTGGACAGCTCGGACAGGATGTGGCTGGAGATCAAAATGGTGGTTTCCCGCTCCACATTGAGCCGGCGGAGGATCTGCCGGAACTCCGCCACCCCCTCCGGATCCAGGCCGTTGATGGGCTCGTCCAGGATGAGGAAGTCCGGGTGGTTCATCAGGGCCAGGGCCAGCCCCAGCCGCTGCTTCATGCCCAGGGAGAAGGACTTGAACTTCTTGGGCCCGGTGTCGGTGAGGTTCACCAGCTTCAGCGCCTCGTCCACCGTCTCCCTGCCGGGGATGCCCCGCTGGAGGCGGTAGTACTCCAGGTTCTCCCGGGCGGTGAGGAAGGGGGAGAAGGAGGGGATCTCGATCATGGCCCCGGTGCGGGATCGCTGGGCGCGCAAGTCCTTTCCCGACGCGCCGAACAGCTCCAGCTCGCCGCCGGTGGGGGTGGACTGGCCGGTGGCCATCCGCATAAAGGTGGTTTTGCCCGCCCCGTTTCGGCCCACCAGGCCGTAGACGTCCCCCCGGCGCACCATCAGGTTCAGGCCGTCCAGGGCCATGCAGCTCCCGTAGGCCTTGGACAGGCCGTAGGCCGCCAGCACCGCTGTATTTTCCGTCATAGCGTTTCCGCCTTTCTGTTTGAACTGCCCTTAGGATACCGCCGAAAGGCCAAAACTCCTGAAAGGAAATCTAAAGAAAACCTAAATTCCATCGCACGCGTTTTCCGAGAAAAATCGGCGCACCATGCAGGGAAGGGGCTTGCCCCTCACCTACAAGACGTCTCCCAATTTGAACCCAATCCCCCACACGGTTTTGATATAGCTGCGATCCGGGTCGGCCTTGGCCAGCTTGGAGCGCAGGTTGCTGACATGGACGTTCACCGTGTTGTCGTCCCCGATGAAGTCCTCTCCCCACACCGCCTCGTAGATCTGGGCCCGGGAGAAGGCCCGCCGGGGGTTTTTCATCAGCAGGGCCAGAATGTCGAACTCCCGGCCGGTGAGGGGCACCTCCCGCCCGTCCACCAGGGCGGCGTGGCTGTCCAGATCCAGGGTCAGCGGCCCCGCGGACAGGGCCTCCGCCGCCGGCACGCTGAACTGGCGGCTGCGGCGCAGCTGGGCCTCCACCCGGGCCAGAACCTCGGCGTTGTCGAAGGGCTTGGGGATGAAGTCGTCCGCCCCCAGCTTGAGAACGTTCACCCGGTCGGACACCCCCAGCTTGGCGGACACCACGATGATGGGCATGGTTTTGCCCCGGCGCACCCGCTGGATGAACTCCTCGCCGGTGACCCCGGGGAGCATGAGATCCAGCAGCACCAGATCGTAGTCGTACTTTTCCGCCCAGAGCAGGGCCTCGCTGCCGGAGAAGGCGGCCCGGCAGGTGCAGCCCGCCCCCTCTAAAATGGTACACAGCAGGCGGTTGATATCGGCGTCGTCCTCGACGATCAGGATATTGGCGTGTTCCACGGTGATCCCCCCAGTTCATTACCTGGATAGTATAGCATAAAAGCCCCCGGCGTTTCCATACGCCGGGGGCAGACTTTAGGATTTTTTCACTTTTCCGGCCGGGGCCTTGGCCTTGCGCAGCTTCAGCACGTCCTTGTAGAAGGCGTCCAGCCCCCGCTTGGTGGGGAAGACGGCCACGTACATCTGGTTGCCCATGGCGTCGGACAGCACGTCGGGGATCCGGCCCACCAGCTTCAGCTGGGCGCCGTACTTGACCAGAATGTCCGCGTGGCTCAGGGCGAAGTCCTTGCCGTCCCGCCGCCCGGCGTAGGCGCAGAAGGCGTGCTCCCCGTCCTCCAGGGTGGAGCGGTCAAAGGCGATCATGTCCGCCCAGATCTTGTAGACGTTGGTGGAGTTGGCAAAGTTCATCATGTCCGGGCTGAACCCGCCGCAGGGCCGCATATTGACCTCCAGGGCCACCACGTCCCCCTCTTTGCCCATGCCCTCCTGATCCTGGGTGAGGCGGAAGAACTCGAAGTGGACGAAGCGGCTTTTCACGCCGAAGCTCTTGACGGCGGCCCGGCCCGCCTTACGGGTATCGGCGGGGAGATCCTTGACGATATAGTAGATGGAATTGTCCTCGTCGTTGACAATGTCCATGATGGACATGGGGGTGACGTTGCCTGTCTCAAAGATGGGGTTCCCCTGGGAGTCGATGATGGCGTCATAGGAGTTGACCTCCGCGTGGATGAACTCCTCCATGATGTAGGTCACATCCTGCCTGGTTTCCAGGAAGTGCTTCAGATCGGCCTGGCAGGACAGCTTGTGGGTGTCGGAGGCGCCCACGCCGTTGTCCGGCTTCACCACCACCGGCCAGCCCACCTCCTGGATGAAGGCCAGACAGCCCTGCTCGTCGTCTACAATATGCCACCGGGCCACGGGTATGCCCGCCTTCTGATAGAATTCCTTCATCCGGGACTTGTACTTGATCCGGGGCATATCCTCTGTCTGGAAGCCGGAGGTGATGTGAAAGTCGGTGCGCAGCTGGGCGTCCCGCTCCAGCCAGTACTCGTTGTTGGACTCCAGCCAGTCGATGCGCCCGTGCTTGAAGATGAAATAGGCCACGGCCCGGTACACCTCGTCGTAGTCCTCCAGGCTGTCCACCCTGTAGTATTCGTTGAGGCTGTCCCTCAGCTCACCGGACAGCCCGTCGTAGGGCGCGTCCCCGATGCCCAGCACGTTCATGCCGTTGTTTTTCAGCTCCCGGCAGAACTGCCAGTAGTTGGTGGGGAAGTTGGGGGAAATGAAGATCACGTTTTTCATGGGGATTCCTTCTCTCTTTTCGTTTCGCGGTTCGGACGGCCGAACGCGCCGGATCGGGCAGAGCGGCCGCCTTGTCCGCCGCACCCTGACGGGGGCGGGGAAAGGGCTTCCTCAGAGCTTACCTCTGATCCAGCAGGTAGGGCACGAAGTAGGCCACCTGTTTATACCACCAGTCCCAGTCGTGGGACACGTCCCAGCCCCAGAAGTCCACCCACAGGTGGATGTTCTTCCGGAAACAGATATCCGCCAGCTGCCGGGTGGACTCCGGGAGCTCCCAGGGGCCCTGGCCCACGCAGACGACCCCCTTTTTCCGATTGTACAGCTCAATGTACGGGTGATCGTCGGGCATACCCGCCAGATAGTGCACCGGGGAGTTGCGGTACACCACCTCGTCCATATAGCCGTCGAAGCCATAGTCCGCGGTGTAGATCCCGCTGAGGGCCAGCACCCGGTCGAACAGATCCGGGCGGCGGAAGAACAGGTTGGCGGCGTGGGTGGCCCCCAGGCTGCACCCGAAGACCATCACCCCGGGCTCTCCCGTCCAGCCGTTGCGCTCATTCACCATGGAGCGCATAAAAGGCACCACCTCGTCGGTGATGTAGGCGATCCACTGCTCGTACCGGCGGATGCGCCGGTAGGGGTCGCCCTCCTTGTCCGACCAGCTCTCCTTGTCCATGGTGTCGATGGCGAACACCATCACCTGGCCGGAGTCGATCCAGGGTGACCAGGCGTCCGTCATTTTGAAGTTCTCAAAGTCAAAGAAGCGCCCGTCCTGGCAGGGGATAAACAGCACGGGCCGCCCCCTGTGGCCGTACACCTTCAGCTCCATGTCCCGGCCCAGGGCGGGGCTGCAGCGCTTAAAATATTGTGTCTCCATGGGTTTCTCCTCCTTCAGTGTTCTGCCCCCGCGGCGGGATGGGATGAGCAATCCGCCCTGCCATAGAACAGGGCGTGGATAAAGAACGGGATCTGCCGCTCCCAGCTGGCCTCGCAGTGCTCCCCGCCGGGGATGATGCGAAAGTCCAGCCCGATCCGTTTTTCCGTCAGCAGCGCCGCCGCCCGGCCCAGGGCCTTGAGCTGGGCGGGGTGGTTGTTCAGCTCCTCCGAGCCGTAGTCCAGGTAGAGGGCCGTGTCCGGCGCCACCTGGGCGGAGCGGATCAGGCTCTCCACCCGCCCCGGAGCCACCCACAGGGAGGGGGACAGCGCCGCCGCCCGGGAAAACACGTGGTTATACTCCAGCAGGGCGTACAGGCTCATCAGACCCCCCATGGAGCTGCCGGCGATAAAGGTGTCCTCCCGGCCGGGAAGGGTGGGGAACTCCCGGTCGATCTCGGGCTTGAACACCCGGGTCATCCACTCCATGGTGATCTTCCCCCGGCCCACCACCTTCTTGAACTGGGGGGCGCGGAAGGTAAAGGGGGAGTATTCGCTCAGCCGCCCGTTGTCCGGGTGGTGGTTGCACTCCACCGCCGCCACCAGGAGCTGGGTCTGGGTGGCGTCCAGGTAGTCCCCCATCCCCCAGCTCTTGCCGTAGGTGGCGTCCTCGTCAAAAAAGACGTTGTGCCCGTCGAACATATAGAGAACGGGATAGCGCAGGTCGTGGTTTTCCTCCCAGGAGCCAGGGATGTAGACGTAGGCCCGGCGGGGCTCGTCTCCGGTGAGGGCGGGTATGGTGAGGTTCCATTGGTGGATCATAAACAAGGCGTCCTTTCCCGCTTCAAAGCGTTGATGGAGTACAGCATAGTTTAGCACAGCAGCGGGAAAAAATCAACCGGCGGATTGCGCGGAGCCCGCCCTGAGCCGTATTTTAGGCAAAATGATGGAGGCCAGACCAGAGCCCGCGCTCTGCCGCCGGCCCTTTTTTTGAAAAAACGGTTGATAAATCCGCCCGGGCGTGATAAAATAACCGATAGTCTGCCAAGCGCCTCAGCGCGGGGTAAGGCCGCGATAGTCGGGGAGATAGCGGTGCCCTGTACCTGCAACCCGCTACAGCAGGGATGAATCCCGGCCCCCGGAGGCGGAATGTGCCGCCTGCCCCATATAAGCAGCGATGATGGATCGGTCCCGCGCAACGCCCACCCGTGAACCGTGTCAGGCGGGGAACCGAGCAGCACTAAGCGGACCCGGACGTGTGCCGCGGGGTTGCCGATCCTGAGCCGGCTGTATGGGTAACGGGCATATGCCGTCCTTCAAAGGCCGGTTCGCGGTCTTACCATGCGCTGAGGTGAAATGCGGAGCGCCGCTCCGCGGGGGGTTACTTTCTCTCACGCGAGAGAAAGTAACCAAAGAGCGCGCATAGGGGCTGTGCCCCTATGTACCCCCTTGCTTCCTTGGAATGCGTGGCGGGGGAGTGACCGGCGCGGGCGGATCTGGACTGGTGTCCTCCTATTAGTGCTGCCGCTTGTGTCTGGGCGCTGGGGGGCGGCGGGGCCCATGATGGGTGCGCCTGAGTGGGCAGGGCTAAAAAACAAACGGATGGAGCGCGGCGCGGACGTGGCGCTGCGCATTTCTTTTATGCTGAGGTGGTTTTCCATGTACCAGGCGCTGTACCGCAAGTGGCGCTCCCGCACCTTTGACCAGGTGGTGGGGCAGGAGCACGTGACCCAGACGCTGAAGCGGCAGGTGGAGACGGGGCGGCTGTCCCACGCCTACCTGTTCACCGGCACCCGGGGGACGGGCAAGACCTCCTGCGCCAAGCTGCTGGCCCGGGCGGTGAACTGTGAGCATCCCGTGGACGGAAGCCCCTGCAACAGCTGCCCCTCCTGCGTGGGCATTGAGAACGGCTCCATTCTGGACGTGCTGGAGCTGGACGCCGCCTCCAACAACCGGGTGGACGACATCCGGGCCATTCTGGACGAGGCGGTGTACACCCCCGCCACGGTGAAGAAGCGGGTGTACATCATCGACGAGGTGCATATGCTGTCCGCCCAGGCGTTCAACGCCCTGCTGCAAATCCTGGAGGAGCCGCCGGAGCACCTGATGTTCATTCTGGCCACCACCGAGATCCACAAGGTGCCCGCCACCATCAAGAGCCGGTGCCAGCAGTTCTCCTTCAAGCGCATCCGGGCGGAGGACATCGCCGCCCATCTGCTCCACGTGGCGGGGGAGGAGGGCTTTTCCCTCACCGAGGGCGGGGCGGCCCTCATCGCGCGGCTGGCGGACGGCGGGATGCGGGACGCGCTGTCCCTGCTGGATCAGTGTTCCGGCGGCGGGGCCGGGGCGGTGGACGAGGAGCGGGTGTACGCCTGCCTGGGGCTGGCGGGAAACGTGGAGACCGCCCGTCTGCTGCTGGACGCGGCCCAGGGGGACACGGCCTCCGCCCTGGAGCGGCTGGACGGGCTGTACGCCAACGGCAAGGAGATGACCGCCCTGGCGGGGGAGCTGTCCGCCCTGGTGCGGGATCTGCTGGTGCGCAAGACCGCCCCCAGGACGGGCTCCGCCCTGATGACCGGCGGCTTTGACGGGGAGACCCTGCGGAAGCTGTCCGCCCAATTCGACGTGCCCCGGCTGGTGCAGATGCTGGCCCTGTTACAGCGGACGGCGGCGGATCTGGCCCGCTCCGCCAACCGCCGCACCGATATGGAGCTGTGCGTGGTGACGCTGTGCGATCCCACCCTGGATCCCTCTCCGGCGGGGCTGGCCGCCCGGATGGCGCGGCTGGAGCAGGGCGGCGTACCCGCCCCCGCCCAGGCCGCGCCCCGGCCCAGGCCCGCCCCCAAGCGGGAAGCGCCCCCGCCCCTGTCCCGGGAGGAGCCGCCGCTGCCTGAGGAACCGCCCCTGCCGGAGGAACCGCCAATGGAGCGGGAGGCGGCGATTCCGGAGGAGCCCCCCATGGAGCGGGCCGCGCCCCTGCCTGACCAGCCCCCGGTGAAGCGGGAGGCCCCCAAACCCGCGCCCGCACCCCAGGCGGAGGAGCCCCCCCAATCCCCGGCGGAGGAGCCGGAGCCCGTCCCCGCCAACGTCCCCGGCTGGCCGGGGTGGGCCGCCTTTGTGGAGCGGCTCAAGGGGACGCTGGACATCGGCGACTACAGCCTGATCAAAAACCCCGCCATGGCGGAGGGGCGCTTTGACGGGCACAAGCTCACGGTGTGGACGAAGATTGAGGTGGTGCGCACCACGCTGAACAAGGCGGAGGTGGCCCAGGCCATGGCCCGGCTGTGCCAGCAGCTGACCGGCGTCGCCCGCCAGGTGGAGGTCAGGGAGGGGCAGGCCCCGGCCGAGGAGCTGCCCGCCGCCCCGGAGGGTGCGGCGGATCCGCTGGCCGCGTTTCTGGTGGACGCGGGGCCCAACATCATCGTAGAGTAGCGTGACACAGCGTCCCCGCCCCGGCGGAGGACGGGAAAAATCCATACAGGAGGCAAGGAATATGGCAAAGGGATTCAACAGCCGCGGCATGGGCGGCATGGGGGGCGGCAGCATGAACAACATGATCCGCCAGGCCCAGAAGATGCAGCAGGATATGCTCAAGGCCCAGGAGGAGCTGGAGAGCAAGACCTACGAGGCCGCCGCGGGGGGCGGCGTGGTGTCCGCCGCGGTGTCCGGCAAGAAGGAGCTGGTGTCCGTCACCATCGACCCCGAGGCGGTGGATCCGGACGACGTGGAGATGCTCCAGGATCTCATCGTGGCCGCCGTCAACGAGGCGCTGCGCAAGGCCAATGAGGACGCCGCCAGCCAGATGTCCAGGCTCACCGGCGGGCTGAATCTGCCGTTCTAAGAAGGGCGCCGGGTATGTACAACAGCACGCTTTGCTATCTGGAGAACCCGCAGGGGGAGTACCTGATGCTCCACCGGGTGAAGAAACAGGTGGATATCAACCAGGGCAAGTGGATCGGCATAGGCGGCAAGTTTGAGGAGGGGGAGAGCCCCGACGAGTGCCTGCGCCGGGAGGTCTGGGAGGAGACGGGCCTGGCCCTGACCGAGTTCCAGTTCCGGGGCGTGGTCACCTTCCTGTGCAATGACAGCGGCTCGGATCAGTATATGTACCTGTTCACCGCCACGGGCTGGACGGGGGAGCTGAACCTGGACTGCAGCGAGGGCGACCTGGCCTGGGTGCCCAAGGGGAAGGTGCTGGATCTGCCCATCTGGGAGGGGGACGAGATCTTCCTCAAGCTGCTGGCCCAGGACGCCCCGCCCTTCCTGCTCACCCTGGACTACCGGAGCGAAGGCGAGCGCCTGGTGCGGGCCGTGCTGGACGGCAGATCCCTGCCCATTGATTGATAAGGAGATGTTTGCGATGAAATTTTCCGAGATGCCCTATGAGCGCCCTGACCTGGAGGGGCTGAAGCAGACCCTGGCGGGGCTTACCCAGCGCCTGAAGGCGGCAACAAGCTATGACGAGGCCAAGGCCGTATTCCTGGAGAAGGAGGAGGTGGAGCGCCACATCGACACCCTGGCCACCCTGGCCAACACCCGCAACAACATCGACACCCGAGACGAGTTCTACGATGGCGAGGCGAGGTTCTGGAACGCCGCCAGCCCGGAGCTGGAGGAGTACACCAAGGCGTGGACGGCGGCCATGCTGGCCTCCCCCTTCCGGAAGGACTTCGAGGCGGAGTACGGCGGCCTGATGTTTGTCAACGCGGAGATCGAGCTGAAAACCTTCTCCCCGGAGATCATCCCCCAACTCCAGAAGGAGAACGACCTGACCCTGGAGTACCAGAAGCTCATCGCCTCCGCCCAGATCCCCTTCGAGGGCAAGACCTACACCCTGGCCCAGATGGGGCCCTTCCAGAGCGACGCGGACGACCAGCGCCGTCTGGCCGCCTGGAAAGCGGTGGGGACGTGGTACAAGGAGCACCAGGCCGACCTGGATCGCATCTATGACGAGCTGACCCACCTGCGGGACGAGATGGGCCGCAAGCTGGGCTATGAGGGCTATACCCAGCTGGGCTACTACCGCATGGGCCGCAACTGCTATACCAAGGATGACGTGGAGCGGTTCCGGGCCGCCGTGCGCCGGTACCTGGTGCCCCTGGCCGACCGGGTGTACCGGGAGCAGGCCAAGCGCCTGGGCAAGGAGTACCCCATGAACTACGCCGACAACGCCCTGATGTTCCGCTCCGGCAACCCCAAGCCCCAGGGCACGGCGGACGACATCCTGGCCCAGGGCAAAAAGTTCTATGACGAGCTGTCCCCGGAGACCTCCGAGTTCTTCCAGACCATGCTGGACAACGAGCTTCTGGACGTGCTGGCCACCGAGGGCAAGGCCGGCGGCGGCTACTGCACCGGCATCATGGACTACAAGGTTCCCTTCATCTTCGCCAACTTCAACGGCACCCAGGGGGATGTGGAGGTGGTGACCCACGAGGCGGGCCACGCCTTCGCCTGCTGGATGAACCGGGATCGGATCCCCGGCAGCTACGTCTGGCCGGGCATGGAGGCCTGCGAGGTGCACTCCATGTCCATGGAGTTTATGGCCTGGCCCTGGGCGGAGGGCTTCTTCGGCCCGGACACCAGGAAATTCCTCTACAGCCACCTGGCCGGGGCGCTGACCTTCATCCCCTACGGCACCCTGGTGGATCACTTCCAGCACGAGGTCTATGCCAATCCGGACATGACCCCCGCCCAGCGCCACGCGGTCTGGAAGGAGCTCCAGGGGCAGTATATGCCCTGGGTGCGGCTGGACGGGGACATCCCCTTCTTCGCCGACGGCGAGGCGTGGCAGCGGCAGAGCCACATCTACGAGGCCCCGTTCTACTATATCGACTACTGCCTGGCCCAGACGGTGGCGCTGGAGTTCTGGGCGCTGCTCCAGAAGGACAAAAAGGCGGCCTGGGAGAAGTACATGGCCTACACCCGCCAGGGCGGCAGCCGCACCTTCACCGACCTGCTGAAGAACGCCGGGCTGGACACCCCCTTCGACGAGAAGTGCCTGCGGGAGGTGTGCGAGACCGCCAGCCAGTGGCTGGACGGCTTCGACCTCTCCGGCATCGCGTAAGAGAACAACAAAGAAGAACCCCCCGGGACGAGCCTCGTCCCGGGGGTTTGTGCTGCTATTTCGCGATGTTCTCTTGGAAGCGCATAAGGATGGCGGCCACCTGGGCCCGGATGGCGGAGCCCTGGGGCTGGAGGAAGGTGGCGCCGCCGTCGGCCACGCCGTTGATGAGCTTGGCCTGGTTGGCCCAGGACAGGGCGTCGGCGGCGTACCCGCTGACCCTGCCCGCGTCGGGGAACAGGGCGGACAGGTTGGCCCTGCCGCTCACGTCGTAGCCCTTGTACTTGGCGTAGTTGAACAGGATGGTGGCCAGCTGCTCCCGGGTGATGGCGGCCTCGGGCCGGAACGTCCCGTCGGTGTAGCCGTTGACGATGCGCTCCGACGAGGCCCAGCGGACGGCCTCGGTGTACCAGCTGGCGGGCACGTCGGTGAAGGGCATCAGGTAGTTCACTACCGGCTCCCCCTCCAGCCGCCAGAGGATGGTGACGATCATACCCCGGGTGGTGGTTTTGTCGGGCTCAAACAGGGTGCCGCCGGTGCCGTTCATCAGCTGGGCGGCGTAGACGTAGGCCACCGCGTCGTGATACCACTGATTCTCGGGCACGTCGGTGAAGGGCATGGACACGGCGGGGGAGCCCACGCCCACCGTGGCGTAGGACAGCTCCCGGCCGCTCCCCGCCTCCAGATCCAGCAGCTTCACGCCGGTGGCGGCGGTGATCCGGAAGGCGCTGTCCGCGGTGAGCACGCCCAGCAGGATGGCGTCCCCCTGGTTGATCTGGTTCCGGGAGGTGGCGTAGAGGGTGATGTTGTTCCCGCTGATGGTGAGGGCGGTGTGGGTCTCGCTGCCGGACAGGGCGGGGGCGAACTGAAAGCCGGTGGGGGCCCTGTCCAAGGTCAGGGTGATCTGCACGGAGTCGAAGCTGCCGGACAGCCCCCGGAGGGTGATGGTCTGGCCGGCGGTGCCCTGGCCGTCCACCTGCACCCAGAGGGGAGAGGCGGCGGAGGCCGGGCCAATGAGCAGGGCGGCGGCCAGCGCCGCGGCCAGCAGCAGGGAAAGAACGCGTTTCATGGTTGGCCCTCCTTTATTGGACGCCCTCGCCCGTCAGGACGAGCTGGGGCAGGGTATGGGTCTGGGGGAAGCTGGCCCACAGCGTCTCGCTGGTGACCCGGCGGCTGGCGCTGGAGTAGGGATCGTCGGTGCGGTAGAGCACCGCCCGGAACTCGGTGGGATCGTCGGCGGTGACGCCGGTCTGGGCGTTGAGGGCTTCCTCCGCCTCCCAGTCGGGGACGAACACCCAGAAGCCGTCGCTGGTGTCACTCACCTGGCCGTCCGCCGGGATCTCGGCGAAGAACAGGGCGAAGCCGTTCATAGCGCGCTCCACGCTGGTGACGCCGTTCTCCTCCTGGGCCTCGGCGGTGGTGTTGTAGCGGGCCTGGATCTCCAGGGTGTTGTAGACGGGGTCGCCCCGGTAGGTGCCCACCACAACCACCGTGCCCGCGGGCACCACGCCGCCGTCATAGGCCAGAGGCTGGGCCAGCTTGCCCACCGACGCCCCGGGGTAGAAGTCCACCCGGTCGCCGGGGTAGTCCAGCAGCTCCACCTCCGCCCCGGCGGGCAGGCCGGAAATCCGCAGGGCGGACACGTCGTATGTCCAGATGCGGCTGTCGCCGGGGGCTCCAGGCTTGGCGAAGTAGGCCACGCCGCCGTTGTCCGGGCCCAGGGCCACCGGGCTCCAGCTGCCGCCGTCCAGCAGGGCGCTGACGGTGCAGTCCGCCAGACCGCCGCCGCTGACCTTCAGCCCGGTGACGGGGACGGCCCCGGCCTTCATGGTGATCTCCACGTCCGTCCCGCTGCGGGTCAGGGTGTAGAGGCTGGGGGAGACGGTCTTGTCGTAGGCCACCCGCACCTGTCCGGCGGACACGGTGTCCCCCAGGTTGCCCAGCCTGTCCACCGGGATGACGGAGTAGGAGTAGGTCAGGTTGTTGGCCGCGCCCAGATCGTCCACATAGGCGCTGCCGGTGGTGAAGCCGATGGGGCTGCCATTGCGCAGGATCTCGTAGCCCAGCACCGTGTCGTCCCCGCCGGAAATGGACACCGTGGCGTGGTTCTGGCTGACGGAGGCGGAGGCGGACACCCGGCCGCCGAAAGCCCTGCCGTTTTGCAGGCGGTAGGCATAGGAGTCGTCGTTCAGATACCAGACGGCCCGGGTCTCGGCGGGCAGCTTTGCCAGCTCCGCTTTAGCGCCGTCCCCCAGGATCAGGCCCCAGCGGGTGAAGAACTCGGTGAGGTTCCGGCCCGCGGTCTGGGAGGCGATGAGGGCCACCCGCTCGTCGTAGGAATAGCCGCTGCAGCTGCCCGACTTCCAGGCGGTAAAGAAGCGGTTGTAGAAGTCCAGCGGCTTGGCGGCGCCGTCATAGGCCAGATGGAGCTGCCAGTACATACCCAGCTGGACAAACACGTTTCCGGCGGAGCCGGGGCGGCCCTGGGCGGTCTTGTCATAGACGGCGGGCCAGATATTGCTGAGGGTGAGCCGGGTGGGACGGGCCATGGAGCCGCCGTCCCAGGCCTGGACGGCCAGGGAATAGATGTTGTTGGTGATCTCGGCCCGGCCCAGCTTGTCCATGTTGTGGCCGATCTCGTGGGCGATGCCCCAGCCGAACAGGCCGTTGGCATTGCCCGCACCGGTCTGGGACACGGGCCGCCCGCACACCATGCCCTGGGCGGAGCCGTAGCCGATGCCGATGTGGTTCCCGGCGGCGTACATGAAGGCCCCGGCGAACATTCTCATGCAGCGGATATTCTGGCGGGTGCTCATGGGGTAGCGGTAGGAATCCGGCCGGGCCCCGCCGGCGGGCACGATGCCCTGCACCTGGTTGGCCACGTACAGCACGTCCTCCCAGGCCAGCACGTTCTGGTACATGGCCTGCGTCATCTCGTCCACCGACGCGCCGATGCCGGACAGGCCGGCCAGCGCCCGGTCGGCGGGGATGGACAGCAGCACGCTGGGGGTGGAGATCTCGGTGGCGTTGCGGATATCGGTGCCCGGCTTGGAGAGCTTGAGGGCGGCCACATAGGTCTGGAGCTGGGCGACATAGGCGCGGATGGTATCCCGGCGGGCGGCCTCGCCCATGCCGTACCAGCCGGACAGCTCCAGCACGGGCATGGCAAAGCTGTTCTGATCCAGCCGCACCTGGAGCTTGATGGCCCCGGGATTCCCCCCGGCGTAGGACAGGTACAGCGGGCCGCCCCGCTCGTCGGTGAGGGAGCCGATCTTGGGCACGTAGATGTAGTTGCGGCCGTTCTCCAGCTTGACGGCGGCGCCCCGCCAGATGCCGGACTCGCCGTAGAACTGGGTGGGGGTGACGTACACCGGCGCGTCCCCGGGCAGGGAGGCGTACACCGCCACCACTGAGCCCGCCCGGGCGGTGACGCCCAGGGGCTGGAGGTCGCTGGCGCTCTGGCCGCAGGCGGCGTCCTTGGCGGAGCCTCGGCTCTGGAAATCGCCCTTGATCAGGCCCAGGGCGGAGGTGTTGCCAGCCAGCAGGGCGGAGGCCAGGCTCAGCTCGTCCCGCAGGCGGGCCGGATCCAGGTAGAAGTCGGCCTTGGCGTCCAGCCGGGCGGAGAGGGCGGCGATGGCCCCGGCGGTGGCCCCCGGCCGCAGGGCGGTGAAGCTGCCGTCGGCAAAGAGGGAGGCGATCTCGTCGGGCAGGGTGTCGCTCTTGTAGAAGGCCATGTCCGAGATGCTCACCCGGCAGCCGTTGCCCTCCCGTTCGTTGAGGGTGAAGGAGAGCTTGGCCACGTCCTCCAGCAGGGGGAAGGTCAGCACCAGGTAGTTTTTGTTGGGATCCATGGAGCGGGCGTTGTACTGGGCGTTGTCCAGCAGCAGCTCCCCCGCGCTGTTCCAGGCGGTGACGGTGTAGGTCTTGAGGGCGTACTTGTGGCTGCCGCCCAGGTAGGGCACCAGGATGGCGTAGTTCATGTCCTGGGGCTCCCGGAAGGTGTAGGTAAAGCGGCTGCTCACCCACCACTGGTTGGCCACCCAGTAGGTGGCCGCGTCGTTGTCAATGACGTGCTCAACCTTGAAGTTGGGGCACAGGGAGCGGTTCACGTTGTTGGGGTTCTCCATCACCACGGAGGTCACCACGCTGTTGTCGATCCGGCCCTCCCGGGGCAGATCGGGCATGACCAGGGCCTCCTGCTTGGGGGTGCCCAGGGCGGTGGCGGAGTAGGGGCCGGTGCCCCGGGCGTTGCCCGCCTTCACCGCTACCTCATAGGCGGTGCCGTTCACCAGCCCGGTGATGGTGGCGGAGGTGGCCGTGATATCGCCGCCGAACTGCTGGAAGGCGCTCTGCCCCGCGGGGCGGTAGAACACCTGATAGTAGGCCGCGTCCTTGGTTTTGCCCCAGGTGAGCCGCAGGGACTGATCCGCCTCGGTCAGGCCGATATTGGAGGGGGCCCCGGGCACTCCGGCGGGCTGGGGCATGGCGGACACCGTCCGGGAGGGGGCGCCCTGCCAGTCCCCGTTGACGGCGGTGACCTGGAAGTAGTAGGTTTTCAGGTTGTCCAGCCCGGTGACCACCGCCCGGTTGGTGTTGACCGGGAGGGTCTGGGTGAGGGCGGAGGCGCTGAGGCCGTAGGCCACGGTGTAGCCGGTGACGTTGCGCACCGCGCTCCAGTCCAGGATGACGCTGCCGTCGCCGGGGGTGGCGGCGAGGCCCTTCACCCGGTCGGCGTCGTTCACCGGGTTGTCGGGCACGATGTCCTTGAGGAACTCGATCTTGGTGACGGTGGCGAAGCCGTTCCCGCTGCTGGCGGCGGTGACCTGGATGGTGACCTTTTTCACCGCCACCTTGCTGCCCAGGTCGATGGTGACGACCCGCTGGCCCTCCTGCTCCCCGATGGCGTACACGTCCGCCGGGGCGGCGGCGTCAAAGGGAATGGTGAGGGTGGAGCCGTCGGCCAGCTCGGCCAGCACCGTGCCGGCCTCCACGCCGCCCTGGCCCGCCCCGTCGGGGCAGGTGATCCGGATCTGGCTCATCTCCACGCCGCGGCTGTCATCCAGGGTGATGGGGAGCTCCGCCGACCCGTTGGAGGGGAGGATGGTGACGGAGCCCTCGTCCCGGAACAGGTCGTCCGCGTTGCCCTGGAGCAGGCCGGCGGGCACGTCCACCCGGGGGGCGACGATGGCGGCGGCGTCCAGCACCTGGGCCTGGCCGGAGGCGTTCCGGGCGTGGTTGACGTAGGCCAGATCGGTCACGTCCACTTTGCCGTCGCCGTTGAGGTCGTAGGGGCCCGCCTGGGCGGTCTTGCCCAGGCGGACGTCCAGGGCGGTGAGATCGGCGCCATCCACCGCGCCGTCCCCGTTCACATCTCCCAGGGAGAAGGTGGCGTCGCCGGTGCCCACGATGACGTGCTGGCTGTAGCCGTCCAGGGTGAGGGTCTGGCGGAAGGGCTTGTACCCCGTGCCGGTGAGGGTCAGCTCATAGCGGCTCCCTCCGGCGGGCAGGCCGGACAGCTGGGCCTCGTAATAGCCCACCCGGGTCTCGTTGGTGAGCTCCACGCCGTCGGTGTTCTTCACCGAGACGGACAGGCCGGCGCCCAGGCTGTTCTCCAGGGGAGTCCCCCCGGGCAGAGAGATCCGGGCGGTTCCGCCGCTCCCCCGCACCTCCAGCTGAATGTCCCGTCCCGCGGCGGAGGCGGCGGTCTGGGGCAGATCGAACCGGAGGGTAAGGCCAATGGAGCCGGTGAGCGGCCCGGAGGCCGGCGCGGCATGGGCGGCGGGCAGTCCCCCGGCCAGCAGGGAGAGGGCCAGGATCAGGCTCAGCGCCCCAGAGATCAATCGCTTCGCAGGTTTCATAGGTGACATCCTTTCTGTTCTGTCAGAGTGGTTCCTGTTGTTATGTCAAACAAAACAGTTATGCGGAAATTTATTGTAATCTCCCCGGGAAGTTCTGTCAACCATAATTCCGGATTCTTTCCAAAAGGACAGCGAAAAAGGGCGTCCCTTATGGGACGCCCCGTTCCGCGCTGTGCTGCGGGTTTACATCTTCAGCGAGCGATCCAGGTGCTCCACCACGTCGCCCACGGCTTTGATGGCCTTGCCCGCCGCCTTCTGGGTGGAGTGCTTTTTCTTTTTGGGCATCATCATCATGCCCAGGGCGGCGGCCCCCGCCACCATGGTGGCTCCCGCGATGGGCAGCACCGCCTTTTTATCCATTTTCATTGGAATCCCTCCTTCGCCGTCGTTAGCTTGCCCGTTTTCCGGCAAAAGATCGGGATTGTTTTCTGGGAATTATTTCAAAATCAGCGACACCGGGCAGTGGTCGCTGCCCAGGATGTCCGGATGGATGGCGGCCTCCGCCACCTGAGCCCCCAGCCGGTCGGACACGATGAAGTAGTCGATGCGCCATCCCGCGTTCTTCTCCCGGGCGTGGAACCGGTAGCTCCACCAGGAGTAGGCCCCGGTCTCGTCGGGGTGGAGCAGGCGGAAGGTGTCGGTGAAGCCGGAGGACAGCAGGCGGGTCATGGCTCCCCGCTCCTCATCGGAGAAGCCGGCGTTGCCCCGGTTGGTTTTGGGGTTCTTCAGGTCGATCTCCTGGTGGGCCACGTTGAGGTCGCCGCAGTACACCACCGGCTTGGTTTTGTCCAGTCCCTTCAGGTAGTCCAGCAGATCGTCCTCCCACTCCATGCGGTAGCCGATCCGGGCCAGCCCGTCCTGGGCGTTGGGGGTGTAGCAGTCCACCAGGAAGAAGTCCGGGTACTCCAGGGTGATGAGCCGCCCCTCGTGGTCGTGCTTGTCCAGATCCATGCCGTAAAAGACGGACAGGGGCTCCTGCCGGGCGAAGATGGCGGTGCCGGAGTAGCCCTTTTTGTCTGCCGAGTTCCAGAACTCGTGGTAGCCGGGCAGATCCGCCTCTGCCTGTCCCCGCTCCATTTTCGTCTCCTGGAGGCAGATGAAGTCGGCGTCCAGCCCCAGCACGGAGTCCGAAAAGCCCTTTTTCAGGCAGGCCCGCAGGCCGTTTACGTTCCAGGATACAAATTTCATATGGTTTCCAGCCCCTTTCGATGATCTCGCAGTTCCCAAATCAGCATGACGGCGGAGAACACCAGCGCCCCCAGCATGGCCGCCGTCTCCAGCGGCATGACGTAGAACTTCCCGCCGATGGTGAGGGTGAAGTTGAATTTCAGCCGCAGGTAGAGGATGTAGCTGGCCAGGGAGGACAGCTCCGCCAGCACCGCGGCGGGCAGGCGGTGCCAGTTGGTGCAGGCCCAGCACAGGGTGAACACGTCCGCCAGGAAGAAGTACCGCTCGTGCATATAGGGCAGCAGGAAGGGCACCCCCAGGCACAGCACCACCGCCATGGACATGGCCAGCCGGTTGTCCAACCTGCCCCGGAGCAGGAAGCCCAGCGCCAGCAGGGCCAGCACCAGCGCCCCGGCGGCAACGACCCCCAGTGTGGCGAAGTACCCCGGATCCTGGGCGCCGTAGGGCAGGAGCTGGTACACCGAGGGGGCGTTGAGCACCAGGCGGCTGCTGTACTCCCCCATCTGGTTGAAATAGATGCCGATGATGTCCCCCAAGGGCTTGCCCAGCAGGAGGGCGGGGATGATGGTGACCAGATAGGTGAGGGGGAACACCCACAGCTCCCGGAACTTCACCCGGCCCGCCAGCCACAGCACCCCCCACAGCGGCAGAACGAAGATGGCCTGGAGCTTGAAGGAGAAGGCCAGGGCCATCAGGGCCACCGAGGCCTTGTTTTTCCCCTCCAGCACCGAGGCGGCGGCGTGGACGCACAGCGCGCCGTAGATCCCGTCGCACTGGCCCCAGAGGGCCCCGTTGAGCACCACCGTGGGCAGCAGCAGGGCGGCGGCGAAGGCGATGAGGGGAGCGGCGCTCCCCTGGCGTTCCCCGGTGAGGGAACGCACCAGCCGGTAACAGCCCCAGGCCAGGATCACGTCGAACACCAGGGAGAACAGCTTGATGAGGTACAGATCCGGTACGGACAGGTAGGAGATGAAGGCCATGAAGTAGAGGTAGGGCACGTTGTAGTCCCCCACCGAATGGGCCACGGCCTCGAAACCCCCGTTTTCCTGGAAATACTGATACCATCCGGACAGGAAGTTGTTGTAGTCCGACCCGGCGTAGTCCAAGCTCAGGGCCCGGAACAGCATGGCCGCCCCGATGGGCAGCAGCATCATTAGCAGCGTGTCCAGCCGGCAGCCCTCCCGCCGGAGGAGCAGCAGCGCCAGCTCCGCCAGGATCAGCAGCGACGCCGCCAGCGTGATGTGATCCGCCCTGCCGCCCCGCTCCAGCGACAGGCAGGCCCACACCGCCCCCGCCAGCAGCAGCAGGCCCGCCCCGGTGCACAGGGGCGGCAGGTATTTTTTCCAAGGCTCGTTCATGAGAGTTCCTCCGGGTTATGGTTGTCCAATGATGAATGTGCCTTTCATCATACCACAACTGCCTACGCTTTTCAAATCCCAATTCCCACGGCAATCTCCATCTTATTGGTTGACATTTTTTATTGGAAGCCTTATTCTATGGAAAGACTGTATATGTGGAAGGGAGGACGGAAAATGCTTCCACTATATTTTACGATAGCTGTGATTGCATCCATGCTGATCTTGGGTGTATACATCGGCATAGTTGCTGCGATTGCAATAACAGTAGCCAAATTTCTGCTGAAGAAACGATAATATAACCGGCGAATTGGAGGATTATATATGTGCGGTTTTACCGGCTTTGTGTCCCGCTCCGCCCCCCCGGACAAGACGGCCCTGGGGGCCATGGGGGACGCCATCCGCCACCGGGGCCCCGACGGCGAGGGACAGTACACCGACGAATGCTGCGGCATCGCCCACCGCCGCCTGTCCATCCTGGATCTGGAGAAGGGGCAGCAGCCCATCGTCAGCCCCGACGGGCGGTATATCATCGCCTACAACGGCGAGACCTACAACTTCCGGGAGCTGCGGGAGGAGCTCATCGCCGCGGGCCACAGCTTTCACACCGACTGCGACACCGAGGTGGTGCTCCACGGCTACCTGGAGTGGGGAGCGGAGGTGCTGAAGAAGCTGCGGGGGATGTTTGCTTTTGTCATCTGGGACAAGGAGAAAAAGGAGCTGTTCGGCGCCCGGGATCCCTTCGGCATCAAGCCCTTCTACTACGCCCAGATGGGGGATCTGTTCTTCTTCGGCTCGGAGTGCAAGAGCTTCCTGCCCCACCCGGGCTTCCGGAAGGAGCTCAACCCCAACGCCCTGAAGCTCTACCTCACCTTCCAGTATTCCGCCCTCAACGAGTCCTTTTTCAAGGGGGTGTACCGCCTGCTCCCCGGCCACTACCTGATCCACCGGGACGGGCACACGGAGTTTGCCTCCTACCACACCTTCTCCTTCGATCCCCAGCCCATGCCCCTGGAACAGCGGGCGGCCCAGATCCGGGAGGTGGTTACCGAGTCCGTCAAGGCCCACGAGATCAGCGACGTGGAGGTGGGCTCCTTCCTGTCCGGCGGCATCGACTCCAGCGTCATCGCCGCCCTGTCCCGGCCGGACAAGACCTACTCCGTGGGCTTTGCCAACAAGGACTTCGACGAGACCGGCGAGGCCAAGGCCCTGTGTGAGGAGCTGGGGCTGCGCAACATCTCCAAGACCATCTCCGCCCAGGAGTTTTTCGACGCCCTGCCCGCCATCCAGTACTACGCCGACGAGCCCAACGCCAACCTGTCCACCGTGCCGCTGTACTTCCTGTCCCAGCTGGCGGCCAGGGACGTGAAGGTGGTGCTGTCCGGTGAGGGGGCGGACGAGCTGTTCGGCGGCTATATCACCTACCACACTACCAAGCCCTTCCGGGTCTACCGCAAGACCCCTCTGGCCCTGCGGAAGGCGGTGGCCAAGGCGGTGTCCGGCCTGCCCAAGTTCCACGGCCAGGGCTTCCTCACCAAGGCCGCCAAGGGAGTGGATGAGTATTTTGTGGGCCAGGCCTTCATCTTCGGCAACGAGGAGGCGGAGCGGGTGCTCACCCCCGCCTACCGGACGGAGCTGACCTGGCACGACATGACGGAGCCCTACTTCGAGGCCATCCAGGGCGCCGACGACCTGACCAAGATGCAGTATCTGGATCTCCACCTGTGGCAGCCGCTGGACATCCTCCGCAAGGCCGACCGGATGACCATGGCCCACTCCCTGGAGCTGCGGGTGCCCTACCTGGATCGGGAGGTGTGGGCGGTGGCCCGGGCCATCCCCAGCAGCCAGAAAATGCGGGGCAAGACCATGACCAAGTACCCCCTGCGGATGGCGGCGGTGCCCCTGCTCCCCGACGACTGGGTGAAACGGGACAAGAAGGGCTTCCCGGTGCCCTTCATCGCCTGGCTGCGGGAGGAAAAGTACTACAACTGGGCCAAAGACCTGATCAGCCAGGACTATGCGGCGGAGTTCTTCGACCAGAAGTACCTGCTGGAGCTGCTGGACGCCCACTACTCCGGCAGGGCGAAAACCCACCGCAAGCTGTACACGGTGCTGTCCTTCCTGATCTGGTATCAGGTCTATTTCCCGGAAAAATGCGGCGGGTCGCCCTTTGTACCCGGCAAATGACAGAACGCCTGCCCGTGGCGAAAATAAAACCCTTTGTAGGGGCGGCTGGCAGCCGCCCCTACAGGTTTACGGTTTGCTTTTTTTGTCGAATTGCGGAAAAACCGTCAAACTATACTATTGAAAAAAGCCTATTACTTTTATATAATATCGTCTGAACTTTTCAGCCTGAGCGCCTGGGCCGTCCCAGGGCCTGACGGCGCGACAACACAGGAGGACGACTATGATTCTGCGGGTTGGCATCGACATCGGCTCCACTACTGTCAAGGTGGTGGTGCTGGACGAGGACAATAAGCTGCTGTTCCGCTCCTATGAGCGGCACTATTCCAAGGCCCGGGAGCGGGCCTGCGAGACCTTGGACTCCATCGAGGATATGCTGAAGGGCAAGGATGTGCGGTTGGTGATCACCGGCTCGGCGGGCCTGGGGGTGGCCAAGGCCGCGGAGCTGGACTTCGTGCAGGAGGTGTACGCCACCGCGGCGGCGGTAAATGCCTACATCCCGGACACCGACGCGGTCATCGAGCTGGGGGGCGAGGACGCCAAGATCATCTTCTTCGGCGGCGCGCTGGAGGAGCGGATGAACGGCTCCTGCGCCGGGGGCACCGGGGCGTTTATCGACCAGATGGCCACCCTGATGAACGTCACCGTCAACGAGCTGGACGCCCTGTCCCTGAAGCACGAGAAGATCTACCCCATCGCCTCCCGGTGCGGCGTGTTCGCCAAAAGCGACATCCAGCCCATTTTGAACCAGGGCGGGCGGAAGGAGGATGTGGCCGCCTCCATCTTCCAGGCGGTGGTGGATCAGACGGTGGCCGGCCTCACCCAGGGCCGGGAGCTCAAGGGTAAAATTGTGTTCTTGGGCGGGCCCCTCCACTTCCTCATGGGCCTGCGGGAGCGGTTTGTGGACACCCTGCAATTGGATGAGGAGCACGCCGTCTTCCCCGAGGACGGCGACTGCTTCGCCGCCATGGGGGCGGCGCTGTGCTCCTCCGACTACGAGGCTAGGCCCTTTGACGAGCTGCTGCGGAAGCTCCGGGAGAGCCGGGACGCCACCTCGGTGGTGGACACCATGCCCCCCCTGTTCGAGAGCCAGGCGGACTATGACGCCTTCGCCGCCCGGCACAACGCCTCCACGCCGCCCCAGCTGGACATCGGCACTTACGAGGGGGACGCCTACTTAGGCATCGACGCCGGCTCCACCACCACGAAAATGGCCCTCATCGCCCCGGACGGCGGGCTGCTGTATACCTACTACCACTCCAACCTGGGCAACCCGGTGGCCATCGTGCTGGAGCAGCTCAAGGAGATTTACAAGCTGTGCGGGAACCGGATCAAAATCCGCGGCTCCGCCGTCACCGGGTACGGGGAGGATCTGATCAAAAACGCCTTCTCCTGCGATCTGGGACTGGTGGAGACGGTGGCCCATTACCGGGCCGCCGCCCACTTCAACCCCGACGTGGACTTCATCATCGACATCGGCGGCCAGGACATGAAGTGCTTCAAGATCCGCAACGGGGCGGTGGACTCCATCATGCTCAACGAGGCGTGCTCCTCCGGCTGCGGCTCCTTTATCGAGACCTTCGCCAAGGCCCTGGGCTACAGCATCGCCGACTTCGCCAAGCTGGGCCTGTTCACCCAGAAGCCGGTGAACCTGGGCTCCCGGTGCACTGTGTTCATGAACTCCAGCGTCAAGCAGGCCCAGAAGGACGGGGCCAGCGTGGAGGATATCAGCGCGGGCCTGTCCATCTCCATCATAAAGAACGCCATTTATAAGGTGATCCGCGCCGCCAGCGCCGACGACCTGGGCAAGCACATCGTGGTGCAGGGCGGCACCTTCCACAACGACGCGGTGCTCCGGGCCTTCGAGCAGGAGTTGGGCCGGGACGTCACCCGCCCCACCATCGCGGGCATCATGGGGGCCTTCGGGGCGGCGCTGGCCGCCCGGGATCTGGGGCTGGATCAGTCCGCCCTGCTGGACGAGGGGGCGCTGGAGGGCTTCACCCACTCCGCCAAGCCCGTCACCTGCAACCTGTGCACCAACCACTGCTCCCTCACGGTGAACAGCTTCGACGGCGGGAGGCGGTTCATCTCCGGCAACCGCTGCTCCCGGCCTCTGGGCAAGGAGAAGGCGGAGCTGCCCGATTTGTACCGCTGGAAGTACGAAAAGCTGCGGGCCATGGAGGGCAAGGGCCTCGGGGATGGATCCCGGGGGCGGATCGGCCTGCCCTTCGGGCTGAATATGTACGAAAACCTCCCCTTCTGGTACGCCCTGTTCACCCGGCTGAACTTCGAGGTGGTGCTCTCCCCGGAGTCCTCCCGGAAGCTGTACATCAAGGGCCAGCGCACCATCCCGTCGGACACGGTGTGCTATCCCGCCAAGCTGCTCCACGGCCACGTGGAGGCCCTGGTGGAGGCGGGGGTGGACGCCATCTTCTACCCCTGTATGTCCTACAACTTCGACGAAAAGACCTCGGACAACAACTACAACTGCCCGGTGGTGGCCTACTACCCCGAGCTGCTGGCCGCCAATATGCCGGATCTGAAAAAGACCCGCTTCCTCAACCCCTACGCGGGCCTGCACCGCCCCAAGGACTACGAGCGCATCGGCTCCCAGTGGTTTGCCGACACCTTCGGCATCCCCCGGAAGGAGGCCGTCAGCGCCATCCGGGCGGCCTACCTGGCCTATGACCGGTACAAGGAGGAGATCCGCCACACGGGGCGGCAGTACATCGAGCAGGCCCGGGCCCAGGGGCTGCCCATCCTGGTGCTGGCGGGCCGGCCCTACCACATCGACCCGGAGATCAACCACGGCATCAACGACCTCATCACCTCCTTCGGCTTTGTGGTGGTGAGCGAGGACGCGGTGGCCTGGCTGGAGGACTACGCCCCCCGGAAGGTGCTCAACCAGTGGACATTCCAGGCCCGTATGTACAACGCCGCCCGGTATGTGTGCACCCAGCCCGACATGGAGCTGGTGCAGCTGGTGAGCTTCGGCTGCGGCACCGACGCCATCACCGGGGACGAGGTGCGCTCCATCCTGGAGGGGGGCGGCAGGCTGTATACCCAGCTGAAGATCGACGACATCAGCAATCTGGGGGCGGTGAAGATCCGTGTCCGCTCGCTGATGGCCGCCATGGAGGAGAGAAAACGCCGTGAACACTGACTTGAGTATCTGCCAGGAGGCGCTGAACCGGGATCCGGTGCTCTACCTGGATCTCACCGAGGCAATCCGCCGGGGGGAGGGGCAGCTCATCGCCGCCATGCCCCGGGGCGCGCTGGTTTCCTTCCGGAACTATGAGAAGGACGGGCAGGAGCTGGGCTTTACCATGTTCGCCGACGATCTGGAGACGGCCAAGCGGCTGCTGGCCATGCTGCCGCCCCAGCCGGACTTCCTCACCGTCCACGAGGACTTTTACCTGGACGAGCTGGAGAAGCGGTTTGGGTTTGACCGGCTGAACCCCTGCTGGCAGGTGGGGTATCTGCGAACCATGGCCCCCGCCGCCCCGGACTGTGAGGCAGAGATCCGGCGGCTGGAGCTGTCCCATCTGCCCACGGTGGTGGAGCACTACGCCGAGAACGGCGTGGACGACGGCTATCTGTCCGGGCTGATCGAGCAGGGGGAGCTGTACGGCGCATTTGACGGCGGTACGCTCATGGCCTTCATCGGCCGCCACGCCGAGGGATCCATGGGGCTTTTGGAGGTGCTGCCCCAGTACCGCCGCCGGGGGCTGGGCAGGCTGCTCCAGTCCCGTCTGATTGATCTGGAGCTGTCCCGGGGCCGCGTCCCCTACGGGCAGGTGTTCGACGGCAACGAGGCGTCCCTGGCCCTCCAGCAGTCCCTGGGCATGACCCGCTCCATGGGGCGGCTCTACTGGGCCGTCCGCAATGACTGATCCCCGCGAAAGGAGAGCTTCACCATGGCTGAATTGAAATATGACAAGGACGGACGGCTGCTCTTTACCAAGGAGATGAAGGAGGAGTACACCATCCTCATGCCCCAGATGCTGCCCGTACACTTCGGGATGTTCCGCCAGCTGCTGGTGCTGGAGGGCTACAAGGTGGATATGCTCACCACCAACCACCGGGGCATTGTGGACGAGGGCCTGAAATACGTCCACAACGACACCTGTTACCCCGCCCTGCTGGTCATCGGCCAGCTCATCGACGCCATCAAGCACGGGGGCTACGACCCCCACAAGATCGCGCTGTTCATCACCCAGACCGGCGGCGGCTGCCGGGCGTCCAACTACATCCACCTGCTGCGCAAGGCGCTGGAAAAGGCGGATCTGGCCTTCGTGCCCGTCATCTCGGTGAATCTGTCCGGGCTGGAGAAAAACCCGGGCTGGACGCTGACCCTGGGCATGATCCGCAAGATGATCTACGCCATGCTGTACGGGGACTTGATTGTCAACGTGGCCAACCAGGTGCGGCCCTACGAGCTGAACCACGGCCAGACCGACCGCATGGTGGACGAGTGGCAGGGCAGGCTCATCGACGGCTTCCAGCAGGGGAAGGGCATGAGCCGCAAGCAGATGCGGGAGAGCTTCGACGCCATCATCGCCGACTTCGCCGCCGTCCCTGTCTCCCAGGTTGAGAAGGTGAAGGTGGGGGTGGTGGGGGAGATCTACGTGAAGTTCTCCCCCCTGGGCAACAACAACCTGGAGGACTTCCTGCTGTCCGAGGGGGCGGAGCCTGTGGTGCCCGGCCTCACCGACTTTATGATCTTCAAGATTTTCAACCGGGAGACGGATGTGGACATCTACGGCGGGCTGTGGGCCAAGAAGAAGGTGGCCCAGCTCTTCAAGGGCTACATCGAGGCCTGCCAGAAGGACATGATCGCCGCCCTGAAAAAGAGCCGCTTCCGGGCCCCCGGCACCTTTGAGGAGATGCACAAGCTGGTGCAGGGCTACCTGGGGGACGGGAACAAGATGGGGGAGGGGTGGCTGCTCACCGGCGAGATGCTGGAGCTGATCCACTCCGGGGTGCCCAACATCGTGTGCACCCAGCCCTTCGGCTGCCTGCCCAACCATATCGTGGGCAAGGGCATGATCCGCAAGCTGAAGGACGACTACCCCAACTCCAACATCGTGGCCATCGACTACGACCCCGGGGCCACCAAGATCAACCAGGAAAACCGGATCAAGCTGATGCTGGCCAACGCCAAGGCCCTGGCCAGACAGGAGGCGGAGCCGGAAAAAGAGCCTGCGGGGGCGGACGTATAAAAGGGAGGGGATACCATGAAATTAGCGGAGGCCTTACAGGAGCGGGCGGATCTGAACCGCCGGATCCAGCAGCTCCAGCAGCGGCTGGGGAACAACGCCATCGTCCAGGAGAAGGAGAAGCCCATCGAGGATCCGAAGAACCTGCTGGCGGAGCTGGATCGCTGCGTGGCGGAGCTGGAGGATATCATCGCCCGGATCAACCTGACCAACTGCCGCACCCAGGTGGAGGGCAAAACCCTCACCCAGCACCTGGCCCGGCGGGACGCGCTGAAGCTGAAGCTGGGCGCCTACCGGGATCTGGCCTACCGGGCCAGCCAGGTGGGCCAGCGGATGAGCGGCCGGGAGATCAAGCTGTTCAGCGCCGTGGACGTGCCCCAGCTCCAGCGGGAGGTGGACGGGCTGTCCAAGGAGCTGCGCCTGTTGGACAATACGATCCAAGCGGCCAACTGGGCCACGGAATTGATTTAGCCCGCGTCCGTTGTCGTGATACCCACTTTACAGATCAGCACAATTTCCGTCAGCGAATTCAAGCTCTTTTTCGGTTCCTTTTTCTCTCGAGAAAAAGGAATGCGGCAAGCAGGTAGCTTTCGGGGCGAACGCGATCTCACCGGTTGAGAATGAGCCGGATCATTGGTGGCGCCAAGGGGCTGGCGCGAGGGGGTTCGATCCCTCCACGTTACCGTTAGGCCCAAACCGCGCACGACCGTACCGTTACAGGGCAAGGGCCCATATTGACATCGTATTCCCACAGCGTTGACCGGAAGCGAGGGCGGGCAAGGGGAACTGCCGCCGTATCGCGGCCCCGCCCCAACCGGGGCGGGGCCGCTCATTTGGGAGGTATTTATGGACGAACTGCATTTTGTGGACGCCTGCACCGAGGAGCATTTCCGGGCCATGTCCCTCCTCCACGCCCTGGGCTGGCGGGACACCTATGTGGACGCGGTGCCCGCCGACTACATGGCCCGGGAGATCACCGATGACCGCTGGGTGGAGGTGTTCCGCGCCAACTACGAGAGCCGGAACGGCGTGCATGGCCTGCTGCTCTACCGGGGGGAGGAGCCGGTGTCCTGCCTGAACTACTGCAAGGCCCGGATGGTGAACTACAACCCCGGCGATATCTGCAAATTCGACAACGCCGCCTACGCCGACTGGGGGGAGATCGCCTCCTTCTACACCCACCCGGCGGAGCGGGGGAGGGGCTACGGAGGGCTGCTGTTCGACGAGGCCTGCCGCCGGATGAAGGAGAAGGGGTTCCGGAACGCCTTCGTGTTCGTCCTCCAGGAGAACGAGGGAGCCCGGCGGTTTTACGCCGCCCACGGCTTCTCCTGGGACGGTACCAGCGCCGACATCCCCTTTCCCGACAGCCCGCCCTGCCATGACCTGCGGTATGTGAAAACGCTGTAACCGCTCCAAACCGCCGGGATTTTTGCCGCCCGGGCGGTTTTTGTGCGCCGCCCTCCCGGCCCCGCATATACTGGGGTAAAGGGGGTGATCCGTCATGCCGTGCCGGAATTCCGGCGTGCCCCAGGGCCAGGGGGCCAACCTGGTGGCCGTGGCCGCGGCCCTGTCCGTGTGGATCGGCCAGGGCAAGACGGCGGACGAGCTGGCCATTCTGGCCTCCCTGTTCGACCTGATGCGCAGCAACCTGTCGCTGATGGCGCTGAACGCGGTGAGCGACGAGCGCCCCCAGGGCTCCGGAGGACAGGCGCAAAACGCCGGCGACGAGACCAGGCGGATCCTTTTGGACGCCACGGCGGCCGGAACCCCTTGACAAAAGCCGGTAAAGTATCTATAATTCCATAGAACCACCGTGCCGTTTTCCCCGAAAAGGGGATTCCGGAACCGGAAACGGGCGGAAGAAAGGATGGAGCCGAGATGGCCAAAGAGTACAAACTGAGCGCGGAGCGCCTGGAGGAACTGAGAAGCGAGCTGACCTACCTGAAAACCGTCCGGGAGAAAGAGGTGGCCGATCAGATCAAGGAAGCCCGATCCTTTGGCGATCTGTCGGAGAACAGCGAGTACGACGAGGCGAAAAACGAGCAGGGCAAGCTCTACTCCCGCATTGCCGAGCTGGAGAATATCCTGGCCAACTGCGTGGTGATCGAGGAGCACGCCACCGATCCCAACACCGTGCGCATGGGCAGCCGGATCACCGTGAAGGACGTGGCCACCGGCGAGGAGGAGACCTACCAGGTGGTGGGCTCCCAGGAGGCGGATCCCATGAACGGGCGCATCTCCGAGGAGTCCCCCTTCGGCAAAGCCCTGCTGGGCAAGGCCATCGGCGAGGTGGCGGTGGTGGAGGCCCCCGCGGGCAACATTGAATACGAGGTCGTCGCCATCCAGCGGTGAGGACGGCGCAAAGATAAAAGGAGAGAATACCAATGGCCGATCAGACCAACAACCAGCCCGAGCGGGAGGAGCCCTCCCTGTCCGAGCTGCTCCGCATACGCCGGGAAAAGCTGGCGGAGCTCCAGAGCCGGGGGCAGGATCCCTTCCAGATCACCAGGTTCGACGTGACCCACCACAGCGACGAGATCAAGGATCAGTTTGACGCCATGGAGGGCCAGACCGTCCGGCTGGCCGGCCGCCTGATGAGCAAGCGGGGCATGGGCAAGGCCGTGTTCTCCGACCTCCAGGACGGCGGCGGGCGGATCCAGCTCTATGTCCGCATCGACGACGTGGGGGAGGAGGCCCTGGCCGCCTTCAAGAAGTACGACATCGGCGACATCGTGGGCGTGGAGGGGGAGGTATTCCGCACCAAGCGGGGGGAGATCTCCATCAAGGCCAAGACCATCACCCTGCTGTCCAAGTCCCTGCTGCCCCTGCCGGAGAAGTTCCACGGCCTCACTGACGTGGAGACCCGCTGCCGCCAGCGGTATGTGGATCTCATCGTCAACCCGGACGTGAAGCGGAACTTCGTCATCCGCTCCCAGTTCATCAAGTACGTCCGGGACTTCATGGACGCCCGGGGCTATATGGAGGTGGAGACCCCGGTGCTCAACACCATCTCCGGCGGCGCCACCGCCCGGCCCTTCATCACCCACCACAACACCCTGGACATTGATATGTATCTGCGCATCGCCACCGAGCTGCCGCTGAAGCGGCTTATCGTGGGCGGGCTGGAGCGGGTGTATGAGCTCGGCCGCATCTTCCGCAACGAGGGCATGGACAACCGGCACAACCCGGAGTTCACCACCATCGAGCTGTACCAGGCCTATGCCGACTTCAACGACATGATGGATCTGATGGAGGATCTGCTGTCCTCCGCCGCCCAGAAGATCCTGGGCACCTATCAGGTGGAGTGGCAGGGGGAGCACATCGACCTGACCCCGGGCTGGCCCCGCCTGCCCATGCACGAGGCGGTGAAGCAGTACACCGGTCTGGACTTCATGGCCATCAGCTCGGACGAGGAGGCGGTGGCCGCCGCCAAGTCCATCGGCGTGGAGCTGCCCGAGACGGCGGACAAGACCTGGGGCAACGCCCTGTACGAGGTGTTCGACCAGCGGGTGGAGGGCAAGCTGATCCAGCCCACCTTCATCACGATGCACCCGGTGGACGTGTCCCCGCTGTCCAAGCGTTCCCCCAAGGATCCCCGGCTCACCGAGCGATTCGAGCTGTTCATCTGCCGCAGCGAGATGTGCAACGCCTTCTCCGAGCTCAACGACCCCATCGACCAGCGCCAGCGGTTCCAGAAGCAGGTGGAGCTCCGGGCCAAGGGAGACGACGAGGCGGGCATGATGGACGAGGATTTCATCACCGCCCTGGAATACGGCCTGCCCCCCACGGGCGGCATGGGCATCGGCATCGACCGCTGCGTGATGCTGCTGACCAACAACGACTCCATCCGGGAGGTTCTGCTGTTCCCCACCATGAAGCCGCTGGACTAAGTATGAGACAAAGCGCCTCGCGGATCGCCGTCCGCGGGGCGCTTTTTGCCGTCCGCGGGCCCGGAGGGATCCCCGCGGCGGATTGACCCCGGATCCGGCCCGGAACTTTTTGAAAATTTGCGTGAACCTTTTGCCCCGCGCAAAGGTATATCATAGCGAAGGGAAGGTGGGGCGGTTGATTGACCAATACATACAGCAGTACGGCCGGAGGCTGTATGGCCTGTGCCGCTCCCTGTGCCCCAACCGCTTTGACGCGGACGACCTGTACCAGGAGACGTGGCTGCGGGTGGTGAATCATTTTTCCCAATATGACCCCGGCCGGGACTTTGAGCCCTGGCTCACCCGCATCTGCGTGAATACCTACCGAAGTACCCTGCGCCGTCTGGCGAGAAGCCCGCTGCTGGACTTTTCCAGCGGGGAGGACAAGGATCGGCTGCTGGATTCCATTCCGGCCCCGGAGCAGAAGGACTATACGCCGCTGTATGAGGCGGTGGGGAAGCTGCCGGAGAAGCTGCGGCTGACGGTGGTGCTGTTCTACTTCCGGGGACAGGATCTGGCGTCCACCGCCGAACTCCTGCGGATCCCCGTGGGGACGGTAAAGTCCCGGCTGAGCAAGGCCCGAAGGCTGTTAAAGGAGGTGCTGGCCGATGAAACAGACCTGCGATTTTGAGCGGTTTGACCCGCCAATTTTGACGGAACAAATGCTCCGCCGGGAGCTGGAGCGCCGGGAGCGGCGGCGGCAAACCGTCCTGCTGGCGGCGGCGGGGGCGCTGCTGGAGGCGCTGCTTGTCCTGCTGGGGCTGCTGTGCTGGGACGTTGCCCCGGTTTTGTCTGTGGGCTGTGTCTGCTTCGCCGTCGTGTCCGCCGCGGGAAGCGGCGCGATTGCCATTGTTTTTACCCAGAAAGGAGGGGCGCCTTGTGAGCCTGTCTATTGATGGCAAGTCAATCATATTGATGCTGGTTGTACTGGCTGTGTTTTTGACGATCCCGGTGCTCACCGGCGTGTATGTTTACCGGGACGCCAAGCGCCGGAGGATGAACGCCGTGCTGTGGACGCTGATCGCTGTGGCGGCACCCGCGCTGATCGGGTTCATCATCTACCTGCTGGTGCGGGGCGGCTATTCCGATCTGGAGTGCCCCCGGTGTGGGACGCGGGTGACGGAGCGGTACGTGGTCTGCCCCCAGTGCGGGGCCAAGCTGCGGCCCGCCTGCCCTAACTGCGCCGCCCCGGTGGAGCGGGACTGGAAGGTGTGCCCCCACTGCGCCGCCCCCCTGGACGGCGTTCAGGCGGACGTGGCCCCGCCCCTGCGGCGGCAGGATCGGACGCTGAACAAGATCCTGATCGCCGTTATTGTAGTTCCGGTTCTGCTCATCGTCTTTGCCGTGCTGGGCCTCGCCGCGTTCGCCGCCTCCGGAGATCCCGGCTCGGTGACCCTCCAGGAGCTCACCTTCGACGAGTACGACCGGCAGCAGCCCTCGGAGACGGTGCGGGGCGCGGTGCGCCGCTGGCTGGACGGCCTGGAGGGCGGGGAGGATCGGGCCTATGCCCTGCGTTACGACCTGCCCGGCGAGTACGAGTATGAGAACAAAACCTATTTCCTCCTCTACGTTCCCGCCGGGGGCGGCCAGAGCAATATCCGGTTTGGGAGCGGCTCCGGCGGCCTGTTCGGGCCCAAGCTGAGCGTCGAGCTGGAGCGGACGGGGAACAGCGGCTCCCTGTTCAGCATCCTGTACACCGGAGAAAAAACGCCCAAGCTGGACGTCACCCTGGACGGCAGGGGGATCCGCTGCCTGACGCGGACGGTGGGCTACAACCCAACCACCTTCCTGATCTATCCCGACTACTCCAAGACCAGCCGGGAGGACGTGGAATTCCTGCCGGAGCGCATCACGGTGGTCAAGCTGGAGCGCACCGGAAAGGGGAGCAGCACGTACGAGGACGCGGTGGGTGTGACGGACGAGGACACGCTGTACAAGCTGATGGCCGCCATCGACGGCGGGGAGCGGCAGGATTGGGAGTCCCCCATCTATCAGAGCATGAGCGGCCTGGATATCTCGGGCGGGTTTGAGGTCATCATCGAGTATAAGGTTCGGGAGGAATATGTCATGCACGAGGATATGGCCCGCCTGCGGGTATTTGAGCAGGACGGGGCGTGCTGGCTCATTGACGAGCGCATTCGGCACGGGGACAATTTCCGACTGATGGGTGAGGGCTTTTACGGACTGCTGGAGGGGCTGTTCCAGTAGGGCCGGACTGCGGAACAGGTCAGACTGCCCCGCCAGTGGTGACGCTGGCGGGGCAGTTTTTCCGTGCGCTTCCTTAGAACTGCCCTTTTCCGCGGCCATGACAGCAGGGGAACAGCGGCGAGTTTCCACCGCGGCCCCTGCGTATGCTTATGTTTTCCCGCCGGCGGGACGATAATAAAATATAGGAAAATTTGTCACCAGACGGAAGGAGGCCCGTAAGATGGGAGAGCTGAGCGTTCGCAGAAACAGGGAGCTGACCGTGCCCCGGTATCAAAAGGCGGCCAAGGCGGAGAAGCAGGCCGGCGCGGAGCAGACCCGGCAGACGGCCGGCGCCAGCAAGGCGGCGGCAACTGTCTCCGAGACGCTGCGTCAGCTCATGGGTCGAGTCACCCAGGTGGGGCGGCAGGTTCGGGAGGGCCGCCGGACGCTCCAGTCGGGGGAGGCGGCCCTGGCGGAGGTGGAGGACAACCTGGGCCGCATGGAGGAGCTGGCCCGTCAGGCCGCTCAGGACGGGAAGGTGGATCGATCCGCCCTCCAGGAGGGGCTGGAGAAGCTGCGGGGGGAGATCGACCGGATCGCCCAAAACGGCGTGCGGGAGGGGCTGTTCCAGGACGGGGACGGCCTGGACGCCCTGGTGGACGCGGCGCTGGACAGCCTGTCCGCCCAGGAGGGGGCGGAGCGCCTCCCGGCCTGGCTGGCGAACGCCATGACGGGGGACGCGCCCGACCGGGCCGCGCTGCTGGCCGCCCTGGGGGTGGATCACACCGCCAGCGGGGCGCAGCTGCTGGCCGCCCTGGGCAGGCTGCCGCTGGAGGACAGCCCCGCCGCGGGCTATCTGGCCGCGCTCTACCTGGGGGCGGTGATCTCCGGAGGGACGCCCACGGGGGCGGTGGACACGGAGCAGGCGGCGGAGGGCCTGCGGCAGCTGCTTGAGCTGGTGGCCGGGGGCGTTTCCCCGGATCAGGCGCTGGAGCAGCTGACGGGGGGCGCCTTCACCAGCCTGGAGCAGTTCCAGGCCCAGTTTGCCGACGGCACCGCCCCAGGGCTGGAGCCCTTCTTGACGGATCTGCTGCTGGTGGGGGAGAGCGAACCGTCCATGCCCGGACTGCTGGAGCTGCTGGCCGGGGGCGGGGATATGGAGGCGCTGATGGATCTGCTGGCGGGCTCCGGGGACGGGCTGATGGCGCTGCTGGACGGCCTGGGCGCGTCGGAGGGCGCGGCTTCGCGGCAGGCGGCCCAGCAGGCGGCGGAGACGGAGGCCGCCCTTCCTCTTGAGACGCGGCAGTTTGGAACGGTACAGGGGTCGGGCCGGGATCTGTCCGCCGCGGCCTTCGACCCGCAGAGCGGCACACTGACGCTGGACGGCACTCGGGAGGTGATCCTCCGGGGACTGGGGCAGGAGGCTCCGGCCCTCCGGCTGACAGGGGAGGGGCGGGTAGTGCTCCAGCAGGTGAACGCCCCGCTGCTCAGCGTTCAATCCGCCCGGGCCCAGGTGACGGCCGCGGGGGAGAACACGCTGGCCCGGGTGCGTCTGGGGGAGGGCGCAGCCCTCACCATCGGCGGCGGCGGGCTGCTGCGCATCGGGCAGCTCCGGGCCGAGGGGGGCAGCGTCCTGCGGCTCACCGGGGGCGCGGTGGTGCTGGAGGGGAAGGACGCCGGAACCCTGGCCGCCCAAGTGGTGGTGGACGGGCCCGTCTCCCTGCTGGCGGCGGAGGGCGTTGTTGTGCGCAGCGCCCAGGGCGAGCCGCTGACGCCCTTTGACCTGGTGTGGAAAACGCTGATCCCGGAGTGGCGCTCCATCACCGCCCTGGCGGTGGACGGCAGGCAGGGTCAGCTCGCCCTGCGGACGGACAGCCAGCCCGACCTGACCCGGCTGTGGCTGCTGAAGGGGGACGACTCCAAGGGCTATCCCGCCCACACCATCGCCCTGCGGGGGCGGGACAAGGCGGGCCGCACCCAGACCCGGTACATCTACGTGCGCTGGGACGAGAGGGCGGGGGCCTTCCAGGAGATCTCCCGGTATCCCAACCCCTTCACCGTCACCGGCGGGGAGCCGGAGACGGACTGGCGCTACGAGGAGGAGAGCCACACCCTCACCATCCTGTCCGGGGAAGTCACCGCCGTGGCGGGCGGGGCGGGAACGGACGCGGATCAGCTCCCCTTCAGCGGCAGGCTGGTTCTGGCCGACGGCATCGGCGTGATAAAGCTGACCCTGGACGGGGTGGAGTGCCGGGTGGATGTGGGCTGCGCCTTCCGCCTGGGCCGGGGGAACGACGTGACCCTGCTGCTGGCGCGGGGGACGGACAACGTGTTTGAGAGCGGCCCGGGCTTTGCCGGGATCTCCCTGGGGGACGGCACCTCCCTGCGCATCGACCAGACCAAGGGCGGCAGGGGAGAGCCGGACGGCACCCTCACCGCCACCGGCGGCGCCGGCGGCGCGGGCATTGGCCGGGACAGCGCCGCGGGCCGGCAGCCCACCGGCCCCATCCTCATCCGGGGCGGCGTAGTCACCGCCACCGGGACGGGGGGCGGCGCCGGCATCGGCGGGGCGCTGGGCGCCCCGGTGGGGGACATCCGCATCCAGGGCGGCATTGTGACGGCCCAGGCCGCCTGCGGCGCCGCCGCCATCGGCGCGGGCATCCAGGGGGCCTGCGGCGACATTGTGATCACCGGATCCGCCCGGGTGGCGAAGGCCCAGGGGGGCGGGCCGGACGGGGATATCGGCGGCTGCCTGTTCGGCAACTGCGGCAAGGTTCAGGTGGCCCCGGGCACCGAGCTGAACGGGGCCAAGCTGTGGACGCGGCAGGGGCTGTCCCTCCAGGTGGGGGAGTCCAGCGTGACGCTGCCCCGGTTCCGGGTGTCCGCCCGGGCGCTGCGGCTGGACGCCCTGAACCTCACCACCCGGGAGGCGGCGAAGGCCGCCATGGCCGTGCTGGTGTCGGATCACCGCTGGGTCACCCGGCTCCAGGGGGTCTACGGCGCCATGTACGGTCAGCTGGGACAGAGCCTGGGCAGTATGCACAGCGTCCACGAGTGCGTCCGGGTGGTGCGGGACACCGGGGAGGCCAGCTCGCTGACCTGCGACATCCGGGAGGTGCTGCGCCAGTCCCCCAAGGCCATCTTCCTGCGCCAGCGGGGGATGGAGGACGTGGGGCCGCTGCTGCGGTGAGTGCTCCGGGAGGGCTTGCCCGGGTCTGGGCGCCTTTCGCTGAACTGGCTGACGGCTTAGAAATCCGGCGTGCTCCTATTTGAACTTGATATTTAAAAAAGGACGTGGTATAATACGTGAGCTAACCGTGTCTTTTCCAAAATGAGGGATCCATGCCAGAGAAGCAGTGAGACGGTAGAGGGCGCCTCCTGGAAGCAGGAGGAGGCCGCTGGATGAAGAACCTGTCCCAAAAGCATACCGGCGCGCCTGCCGGTATGCTTTTGCGCATTGAATTGAAAGGGGGACGCCGGCCGTGGAGCGGGACGTGATCACCAGCCGGGCCAACCCCCTGCTGGCCCGGGTGCGGAAGCTGAACAGCCGCCGCTCCTTCCGCCGGGAGGAGGGGGCCTTCGCTGCCGAGGGCCCCAAGCTGCTGGGGGAGGCCCTGCGCTGGGGGGCGGAGCTGGAGACGGTGATCGCCGCCTCCGGCGTGCCCCTGCCGGAGCTGCCCCCCGGGGTGCGGGCGGTGGAGGTGTCGGACAGCCTGCTGGGCTCCATCGCCGACACCGAGAGCCCCCAGGGGATCGTGTTTGTGTGCCGGGGGAGGCCCCTGGCCCTGCCGGAGGAGCTGAAGGGGCGGCGGTGGCTGGTACTGGATGGGGTGCAGGATCCCGGCAACGTGGGCACGATCTGGCGCACCGCCGACGCCTTCGGGGCGGACGGGCTGATCCTGTGCAATGGCTGCGCCGACCCCTGGAACCCCAAGACGGTGCGGGCCACCATGGGGGCGGTGTTCCGCCTGCCGGTGTACGAGTGCCCGCTGGAGCGGGCGGCGGAGGGGCTGGCCCGGGCGGGGATCCCGCTGTATGCCGCCGCCCTGCGGGAGGACACGGAGGATGTGCGCCGGGTGCCTCTGGGACGGGCGGCGGTGATCATCGGCAGCGAGGGCCGGGGGGTGTCGGACGCCGCCCTGGCGCTGTGCGAAAAGACCATTAAAATTCCCATGTCTCCCAGGTGCGAGTCGCTGAACGCCGCCGTGGCGGCGTCGGTGGCGCTGTGGGAGATGGCCCGGGACGACTGAGGAGAAAACAGGGAGAGGAAGGACGCCATGTCAAACCTGAAGCATTGGATCTGGCTCACCCAGCGCCGGGGGATCCGGGGACAGGCCACCGTGCGGCTGCTGGAGCGGTTCGGCAGCCCGGAGCAGATACACGCCGCGGATCGGGAGGCCTTTGAGACCCTGGGCGGGCTGAGCGGGGAGGCTGTCCGCTCCCTGATGAACAAGTCGCTGGACGGGGCGGATCGGATCCTGGGGGACTGCGACCGGCTGGGCATCCGCCTGCTCACCCTCCAGGACGCCACCTACCCGGAGCGGCTGAAGGCCATCGCCCAGCCGCCCCTGGTGCTGTACTGGAAGGGGAAGCAGTTCGCCTTTGACGAGGAGGTGGCCATCGCCATGGTGGGCGCCCGGAAGGCCACCCCCTACGGCATTGACGCGGCCTCCCGGCTGTCCGGGGAGCTGAGCCGCCGGGGCGCGCTCATCGTGTCCGGCATGGCGGAGGGCATCGACGCCGCCGCGGTGCGGGGCGCGCTGAAGACGGGCGGGCCGGTGGTGTCCGTCATCGCCGGCGGGCTGGATCGGATCTACCCCTGGTTCCACCGGGAGCTGTATGAGGACGTGGCGGCGGTGGGGGCGCTGTTCTCCGAGTACCCGCCGGGGACGGAGCACCGGGGCAGCCATTTCCCCGTCCGCAACCGGATCCTCAGCGGCCTGTCGGTGGGCGTCATCGCCGTGGAGAGCGCCCGGGCCGGCGGCACCCTGCTGACCGTGGGCCACGCCCTGGATCAGAACCGGGAGGTATTCGCCGTCCCCGGCCCCATCGACGCGCCCATGAGCGAGGGCACCAACCGGCTGATCCAGCTGAACTGCGCCAAGCTGATCCTCAGCGCGGACGACGTTTTGTGTGAATTTGAACAGCGGTTCCCGGGCAAGATCCTGCGGGCGGATCCCCTGAGCCGGTACGCGGCGGAGCAGCGCCTGCCCGAGCCGGAGGAGCCCCCGGCGGAGCCGGCGGCCTCCAAGGCCCCAACCGAGCGGAAAAAAGAGGCCCCTGCCGGAGAAAAGGTGGAATATCTCCGGTGGGCCGACTGTAAGGATAGGCTGACCGACGATCAGCGGGAGCTGCTGCTGGCCCTGGAGGACGGCCCCCTGGGGACGGACGATCTGGTGGAGCGCACCCAGATCCCCGCCCGGCGGGTGCTGTCCGCCCTGACCCTGCTGGAGGTGGATCAGCTGGTGATCGGCGTGGGCGGCAAGCGGTTCCGGGCCGCCGTGAAATTGAAAATGGAGTAAGGTTTGGATATGGCAAAGACGAATTTGGTGATTGTGGAGTCGCCCGCCAAGGCGAAAACCATCGGGAAATACCTGGGCCCCGGCTTTGAGGTCAAGGCCTCCATGGGGCACATACGGGATCTGCCCAAGAGCACCCTGGGGGTGGACGTGGCCACCTTTGAGCCGGAGTACCAGAACATCAAGGACAAGGCGGACGTGATCAAGGATCTGCGAAAGGCCGCCAAGGCCAGCGACAAGGTCTACCTGGCCACCGACCCTGACCGGGAGGGGGAGGCCATCTCCTGGCACCTGCAAAGCGTGCTGGAGGTGCCCAAGGAAAAGACCTGCCGGGTGACCTTCAACGAGATCACCCAGAAGGTGGTGCAGGAGTCCATCGCCAACCCCCGGGACATCGATCAGGATCTGGTGGACGCCCAGCAGGCCCGGCGGGTGCTGGATCGGATCGTGGGCTATGAGCTGTCCCCCCTGCTGTGGAAGAAGATCCGCCGGGGGCTGTCGGCGGGGCGGGTGCAGTCGGTGGCCACCCGGCTGGCCGTGGAGCGGGAGGAGGAGATCCGCGCCTTCCAGCCCAAGGAATACTGGTCGCTCACCGCGGATCTGGCCCGGATCGCCCCCAATCTGGGGCAGTTCAAGGCGGAGTTCTATGGCAAAGAGAAGAAGATGGAGCTGTCCAGCGAGGACGAGGTGAAGGCCGTCACCGCCGCGGTGCGGGGCGCGCCCTTCACGGTGACGAACGTGAAGCGGCAGGACAAGAACCGGGCCCCCGCGCCCCCCTTTATCACCTCCACCCTCCAGCAGGAGGCCTCCCGGAAGCTGAACATGACCCCCCGGCGCACCATGTCCATCGCCCAGCAGCTCTATGAGGGCGTAGACATCGAGGGCGTGGGCACCGTGGGCCTCATCACCTATATGCGTACCGACTCCCTGCGCCTGTCTGAGGAGGCGCTGGCGGCGGCGAAAACCTTTATCCTCTCCCGGTACGGCAAGCAGTATTACCCGGAGAAAACCCGGCGCTTCAAGGCCAAGGGCAATGCCCAGGACGCCCACGAGGCCATCCGGCCCTCCGACGTGAACCTCACCCCGGAGTATGTGAAAAAGAGCCTCACCTCCGAGCAGTACCGCCTCTACAAGCTGATCTGGAGCCGGTTCCTGGCCTGCCAGATGGCGGGGGCGGTGTACGACAGCGTGTCCATCGAGGTGGAGTCCGCGGGCTACCGCTTCCGGGCCAGCCATTCCTCCATCAAGTTCTCTGGCTTCACCGCCGTGTACGAGGAGAGCCGGGACGAGGACGAGGAGGCCCCCCAGTCCCCCCTCCCCGATCTGAAGGAGGGGGAGGCGCTGCGCCTCAACGGCCTCGCCCCCGCCCAGCACTTCACCCAGCCCCCCGCCCGGTTCACCGAGGCCACCCTCATCAAGGCGCTGGAGGAGCGGGGGGTGGGCCGCCCGTCCACCTACGCCCCCACCATCTCCACCATCACCAGCCGGGAGTATGTGGTGAAGGAGGGTAAGTACCTGCGCCCCACGCCGCTGGGCGAGGTTGTCACGGGGCTGATGAAGGACAAATTCCCCGACATCGTGGACGCCGACTTCACCGCCCAGATGGAGAGCCGCCTGGACAAGGTGGAGACGGGGGAGGCGGCCTGGAAGGACGTGCTGGGCGAGTTCTACACCGGGTTCGACGCGGAGCTGAAAAAGGCGGAGACCGAGCTGGACGGGGAGCGCATCAAGGTGCCCGACGAGGTGTCCGAGGAGGTGTGCGACCTGTGCGGCCGGCAGATGGTGATCAAGTCCGGGCGGTTTGGGCGGTTCCTGGCCTGCCCCGGCTGGCCGGAGTGTACCTTCACCAAGCCGCTGGTGGTGGAGCTGCCCGGGAAGTGCCCCAAGTGCGGCAGCCGTCTGGTGAAGCGCACCGGCGTGAGCAAGAAGTCGGGCAAGCAGTACACCTATTCCTGCTGTGAGCACCTGAACAGCAAGGACGAGCGGAAAAAGTGCGACTTCATGACCTGGGACGTGCCCGTCAAGGACAACTGCCCCGTGTGCGGCCAGACCATGTTCAAGCTGTCCGGCCGGGGATACAAGCGGCCCTTCTGCATCAATCCGGAGTGCTCCAACTTCACCCCGGAGGACAAGCGGGGCGGGTACAAGAAGAAAACCAACGCCGCCGCTGAGGGCGAGGGCGCGGAAAAGAAGCCCGCCGCGAAAAAGACGGCGGCCAAGAAAACCACGTCCACGGCCAAGAAAACCACGGCAAAAAAGACGACGACCGCCAAGAAAACCACCACGAAAAAGACCACGACTGCCAAAGAGACAACAACGAGAAAGGCTGTAAAGAAGGATGTGTAGGGGAGGGGCTTGCCCCTCCCGTGTGTAGGGTCACCGCCGTCTGTGATTCTACCGCACCCCTATGCGTGGCAGAAATTTGGGACGGCGGGAGGGGCAAGGGTCTCGCCTTCGGCTCGGTCGGCGATGGACGGTTCCCACCGGGAACCATCGCCCCCTCCCCTACGGGCGTGTCACCGCCCCAATTCCATGGCGATCTGGAACCCGGCGCGGAAGGCGGCGCGTTCGTTGAACAGGTCAAGCAGGGCCTGTTCGTCAAGGAATTTGTCGAAACATTCTTTTGTGGCTTCGTCCAGCAGGGCGCGGAAGGATTTGTCCTGCCGTTCTATGCACGTTACCACGTTATAGAATTCGGGCTCCTCGTCCAGGAGGGGACGGATCCGGTGTTCCTGGGCGTAGAGGAACAGGGCATCCATTGCGTCGGGCATAAGTATCAACTCCAAACTATCACTTCAAGTGATATTATATATCACACTTGAAGTGATGTCAAGAGGCGTATTATGGAAAGTTTTAAAGAGAGAGTAAAAAATCTACGGAAAGAAAAAAGGTTTACCCAGCGGGAAATGGGAGAGCAGCTGGGGATAACTATGCGTGCTTATCAAAGCTATGAACAGGGCACAAGGTATCCGGATTTTCCGGGTCTGATCCGGCTGGCGGACTTCTTCGACGTGTCCATCGACTATCTGGTGGGCCGCTCCGACCACAGGGAGAGAATGTAATGTCCACAAATGTCACCGTCATCGGCGCGGGCCTTGCCGGGTGCGAGGCCGCGTGGCAGCTTGCCCAGCGGGGGATCGCCGTCACCCTCCGGGAGATGAAGCCGGAAAAAATGACCCCCGCCCACCACAGCCCCGGCTTCGCCGAGCTGGTGTGCTCCAACTCCCTGCGCTCCGACCAGCTGGAGAACGCCGCGGGGCTGCTGAAGGAGGAGCTGCGCCGGTGCGGCTCGCTGATCCTGCGCTGCGCCGACGAGACGAGGGTTGAGGCGGGCGGAGCCCTGGCGGTGGATCGGGAGGGCTTCTCCGCCGCCGTCACGGACGCCATCCGCGCCCATCCCAACATCACCGTGGTGGAGGGGGAGGTGACCGACATCCCGGACGGGGAGGTGGTGATCGCCTCCGGGCCGCTGACCTCGGACGCCTTATCCGACGCCATCGCGGGGCTGCTGCCGGAGAACAGTTACCTGAACTTCTACGACGCGGCGGCCCCCATCGTCACCTTTGACAGCATCGACATGGAGCACGCCTGGTTCGCCTCCCGGTACGGCAAGGGGACGGCGGATTACATCAACTGCGCCCTGTCCGAGGAGGAGTATCTGGCCTTCTGGAAGGAGCTGTGCGCCGCCCAGGAGGCGGAGGTACACGGCTTTGAGGACAAAAACGTGTTCGAGGGCTGTATGCCGGTGGAGGTCATGGCCCGGCGGGGGGTGCAGACCCTGTCTTTCGGCCCCCTGAAGCCCAAGGGCCTGCCCGACCCCAAAACCGGGCGGGAGCCCTACGCCGTGGTGCAGCTGCGCCGGGACAACGCCGCCGGGACGCTGTACAATCTGGTGGGCTTCCAGACCCACCTGAAGTGGGGGGAGCAGAAGCGGGTGTTCTCCATGATCCCGGCGCTGGCCCATGCGGAGTACGTGCGCTACGGGGTGATGCACCGCAACACGTATTTGAACTCCCCTCGGCTGCTGGATCGGTACTACCGGGTGCGGGGGAACGAGCGCGTCACCTTCGCGGGCCAGATCACCGGGGTGGAGGGCTATGTGGAGTCCACCGCGTCGGGCTTCCTGGCGGGGGTGGAGCTGGCCCGGCGGCTGCTGGGCCAGGAACCACTGGACTTCCCCCAGGAGACGGCTGTCGGCGCGCTGGCGCTGTACGTGAGCCGGGAGGGGATCGCGGACTTCCAGCCCATGAACGTGAACTTCGGGATCATGCCCCCGCTGGATCACAAGGTGAAGGGCAAGCGGGAGAAGAACGCGGCCCTGTCCCGGCGGGCGCTGGCCGTCATCGACGGACTGAAAGAGAGATTATAAGGAGGCCGACGGTATGCGGATTATCGTGGACGCCATGGGCGGGGACAACGCCCCCCAGGCCCCGGTGCAGGGGGCCTTGCAGGCGATCAGGGAGTACGGCGTGGAAGTGGTGCTGGTGGGCCGCGGGGAGGAGATCCTCAAGGCGCTCCACGCGGAAGGGGTGGACGAGCTGCCCCCGGGCCTGTCCATCACCCACGCGGATCAGGTGGTGGAGATGTGCGACAACCCCGCCACGGCGTTCAAGGAGAAGAAGGACTCGTCCCTGACGGTGGGGCTGAACCTGGTGAAGAACGGCGAGGGGGACGCCTTTGTGTCCGCCGGCTCCACCGGGGCGCTGCTGGCGGGGGCCACCCTGCTGGTGAAGCGGATCAAGGGCATCCGCCGGGCGGCCATGGCCCCGGTGGTGCCCACGGGGGGCGGCGGGGCCGTCCTGGTGGACTGCGGGGCCACTGCCGAGGGCACGCCGGAGTTTCTGCTGCAATTCGCCTTTATGGGCAGCTACTACGCCGAGCAGGTGCTGGGCCGCCCGGAGCCCCGGGTGGGCCTGCTGAACATCGGCGCGGAGCCCTCCAAGGGCACCGCCCTCCAGCAGGAGGCGTATGTCCTGCTGAAGAAGGCGGGGGACGAGGGCCGGATCAACTTCGTGGGCAACGTGGAGGCCCGGGAGGCGGTGGAGGGGGCCGTGGACGTGATTGTGGCGGACGGCTACTCCGGCAACATCTTCCTCAAGACCATGGAGGGGGCGGGGCTGTTCCTGGCCAAGGAGATCAAGAAGATGTTCCTGCGCAACCTGCGCAGCAAGATCGCCGCCCTGCTGGTGAAGGACGGCATCCGGGACTTCAAGAAGCTGCTGGACTCCAACGAGGTGGGGGGGACGGCGCTGGTGGGCATCGCCAAGCCGGTGATCAAGGCCCACGGCTCGTCCAACGGCACCGCCATGAAGAACGCCATCCGGCAGGCGGTGGAGTTCACCCGCTCCGGCATGATCGAGGATATCACGGAGAATATCGAACATATGCGCCTGCCGGTGAAGCCGGCGGCAAAGGGCGGGGAATAGGGCGGATTTGGGACGTTCCCAAAAAAATGTCAAAAGCCACTTGACACAGAGGGCCAAAGCCCCTATTATGTATGTGTTCAAAGCCACATAAAGGAGCTGCTGAAATTATGTTTGAAAAACTTTGCAAGTTGATCGCCGACCAGTTCGGCGTGGAGCCGGACACCGTCAACGGCGACACCGCCTTCGTGGACGACCTGGGGGCCGACTCCGTGGATCTGGTGGATCTGTCCATGGCGCTGGAGGAGGAGTTCGGCATGGAGGAGATGGAGGCCGAGGAGATCGAGGCCATCGTCACCGTGGGCGACTTGTATAAGTATATGCAGGATCATCTGGATCTCTGAGCATTGGGAAGACCGTGAAAAAGTCCCGCTGAGGCGGGGCTTTTTCTGTGATCCGCGGATGGAGGGACGAGCATGGACAGGCTGGAGGAAAAATTGGGCTACCGGTTTCGGGATCGGGGGCTGCTGGAGCACGCCATGACCCACAGCTCCTACGCCAACGAGCACCGGGGCCAGGGGCTGACCAGCAACGAGCGGCTGGAGTTTTTGGGGGACTCGGTGCTGGGCGTGGTGGTGGCGGACTGCCTGTTCCACGAGCACCCGGATATGCCCGAGGGGGAGCTGACCCGCACCCGGGCGGCCCTGGTGTGCGAGGGGAGCCTCCACGAGGTGGCCAAGGCGCTGGAGCTGGGGCGTTATCTGCGGCTGGGCAAGGGGGAGGATGCCGGAGGCGGCCGGAAGCGGCCCTCCATCCTGGCGGACGCCACCGAGGCCATGCTGGCCGCCGTCTACCTGGACGGGGGGATGGAGGCGGTGCGGCCCATCATCCGCAAGCTGATTCTGGACAAGGAGCAGGAGAAGGCCGCCGACCGGGACTACAAGACCGCCCTCCAGGAGCTGGTGCAGCGCACGCCGGGGGCGGCGGTGAGCTACCGTCTGGTGCGGGAGAGCGGCCCGGATCACTGCCGCTGCTTTGAGATGGAGGCGTCGGTGGACGGGAAGGTCATCGGCGCGGGCGCGGGCCGGACGAAGAAGGAGGCCGAGCAGATGGCGGCCAGGGCGGCGCTGGAGAGGCTGAATATGTAACAAATCTGCTTGAAAGGAGAATTATATAATGAGGTTTGGTGAATCCGAGATTGTTAGAGAAGAAGGAGATATACGCTTGCTGAAAATTGGAGCAAAATATGATAGGATAGTATTTTGCGTTATTGGTGATGGGCCTACTGAGCATTTTGAAGATTATGAGGATGCATTAGACGAATTTAATTTGCGGTGGATGAAAATGAGATTTGGAGATTAGGCTATTAGAAAAATAATGCATATAAGTAAATAGCCCGCCCTTGTTTTTTCTGAAAAATTTGCTATAATATCCCTATTATAGAAGGGAGGGGCGCCATGGAAGCCCCCATCTACCACCTGGACAAGGTGGTCAAGGCCAAGCAGGAGGACATGGAGGACTTCGACGGCCCCCTGGATTTGATCCTCCACCTGCTGAGCAAAAACAAAATTGAGATCCGGGACATCGTGATCTCCGACCTGCTGGATCAGTACCTGGACTGGATGGCCCGGCGGGAGAAGCTGAACCTGGAGGTGGCCAGCGAGTTCGTCACCATGGCCGCCCATCTGGTATACATTAAAACAAGAATGCTGCTGTCCATCGACGACGAGGTGGCCATGAGCGAGATGGAGGAGCTGATGGCCGCCCTGGAGGAGCACAAATCCCAGGAGACCTATGTGAAGATCAAGGACGTCACCGGGCCGCTGTCCGGGCGGTACGAGTTTGGCCGGGACTACCTGGCCAAGCCCCCCGAGCCGGTGAAGGCGGACAACACCTACCGCTATGTCCACGACCGGGGGGATCTGCTGTCCGCCATCCGCTCGGTGCTGGCCCGGACGGACAGCAGGCTGCCGCCCCCCGCCGCCGCCTTCGAGGGCATCGTGGGCCGGGAGCCCTACCCGGTGGCGGACAAGGCCCGCTCCATTTTGGACAGGCTGGTGCAGTTCGGCGTGGCCCGGTTCCGGGCGCTGTTCAAGACCAGCCGCAGCCGCTCCGAGGTGGTGGCCACGTTCCTGGCCATCCTGGAGCTGTGCAAGGCCAACCGGATCCACCTGGCGGGGACGGCGGAGGACTGCACCGTCACCAGCACCGTGGACGACGGGCCGGGGGAGATCGATGTGACGGTGGAGAGCTATTAAACAAGGTCGGGCGGACTTTGCGGCAACAACGGGCCGTTGGAGACATATGTAGGGGCCGCCGTCCCCGGCGGCCCGGTGTGCGAGTTTGAACAGGGCTGTCGAAAGGGGGAAACGCCTAACATGGATCTGAAAGAACTGGAGAGCGCCATCGAGGGCATCCTCTTTGCCGCCGGGGATCCGGTGCCCGTGGAGCGGATCTGCCTCACCCTGGGGCAGGATCGGGACACGGTGGACAGCGTGTGCCAGCGGCTGGCGGACTACTACAGCTATGAGCGCCGGGGCGTCCGGCTGGTGCGGCTGGAGGCCAGCTGGCAGATGTGCTCCGCGCCGGAGCAGGCGGCGTATATCCGCAAGACCCTGGAAAACCGCAGGCCGGCCAAGCTGTCCCAGCCCGCCCTGGAGGTGCTGGCCATCATCGCCTACTTCCAGCCGGTGACCCGGGCCTACATCGAGCAGATCCGGGGGGTGGACAGCTCCTACACCGTGGGTCTGCTGCTGGAGCGGGAGCTGATCTGCGAGGCGGGGCGTCTGTCGGTGCCGGGGCGGCCCATGCAGTTTAAGACCACAAAAACCTTCCTGCGCTCCTTCGGGCTGGCGTCGCTGGACGACCTGCCCGAGCTGCCCTCCGCCACCCAGGAGGAGGCCCAGCTCACCATGCAGCTGGAATCCGCCCTCCAGCGCCTCCAGCAGGCGGAGACAGGGGAGCCGGAGGAGGCCCCGCCGCCGGAAGGGGAGGGGTCGGAATGACGTTCCTCAAGGTGCTGCTGATCCTCCTGGCGGTACTGTGGCTGCTCTCCCTGATCCGGCTGGGCGGGCGGGTGCGCTATGGGGCGGAGGGGCTGTTCGTCTGGGTGCTGGCGGGGCCGTTGAAGCTCCAGGTGCTGCCCGCCAGGCCGAAAAAAAAGAAGCCCAAAAAGGAAAAGAAGAAAAAAGAGCCGCCCAACCTGGCGGAGCAGCACAAGAAGGAGCCCAAGGAGGGCCAGCCCGGCACCCTGTCCCGGCTGATGCAGCTGCTGCCGGTGGCGGGACAGGCCTGTGGGGCGCTGAAGCGGAAGATCCGCATCGACGACCTGGAGCTCCAGCTCATCTGGGGCGGCAGTGACCCCGCCGCCATCGCCCTGGGCTACGGGCAGGCCAACGCCGCGCTGGGAATGATCTGGCCCATTTTGGACAATAATTTCAAGGTAAAGCGCCATTCCTTCCAGGTGGGCCTGGACTATGGCCGCGCCCAGCCCGGGGTGGAGCTGACGGCGGCCCTCACCCTGACCGTGGGGCAGATCGTGACGCTGGGCGTACACTATGGCGTAAAGGCGCTGATCACCTGGATCAGAAGCGGGAAACCCACCAGAACAAAACAGGAGGCTATGAGTCATGAGTGAAACCAACCATCCCATCAATGAAGTGCTCCAGACCACCATGAACAAGATCCGGGAGATGGTGGATGCCAACACCGTGGTGGGCCAGCCCATCGTCACCCAGGACGGGGTGACCCTGATCCCGGTGTCCAAGCTGTCCTTTGGCTTCGCCACCGGCGGCTCCGACTTCGGCAAGACCCAGAACGCACCCAAGAACTTCGGCGGCGGCGCGGGGGCCGGGGTGAACGTGATGCCCATCGCCTTCCTCATTGTGAAGGACGGCTCGGTGCGGCTGCTGCCCGTGGCGCCCCCGCCGGGGGACACCGTCAGCCGGGTGGTGGATCTGGTGCCCGAGATGTTTGAGAAGGTCACCGGCTATATCGACAAGAAGACCGCCGGGGAGGCGGGGGATCAGCCCCTGTAACCCCGCGGGATAAGGACGGTTTTCAAAGGCCATACTACTCCCATCTGATCAAATTCGGATGGGAGTGACCTTTTATGAGGAAATTGACTGGGCTGCTGTGGGCGCTGGCCGTGGCGATCCTGCTGATCCCCCCGGCCTACGCGGTGGGCGACCGGGCCGCGGGCGCCGTCCTGATGGACGCCGAGAGCGGCCGGGTGCTGTATGAGCACGACGCCCACACCCCCCGGCTCATCGCCAGCACCACCAAGCTGATGACGGCGCTGGTGGCGGTGGAGCGGGCCGGGGATCTGGACGAGGTGATCAGCGTCAAGGGGGAGTGGCTGGGCAGCGAGGGCTCGTCCATCTACCTGAAGGCGGGGGAGGAGATCACCCTGCGGGGCCTGCTGTACGGCCTGCTGCTCCAGTCGGGGAACGACGCGGCCATGGTTATCGCCTGCCACACGGCGGGCGGCGAGGCGGAGTTCGCGGCCCTGATGAACGAGAAGGCGGCGGAGCTGGGGATGAAGGACAGCTCCTTCGCCAACCCCAGCGGGCTGGATCATGAGAACCACCGCTCCACCCCCTACGACATGGCGCTGCTGGCCCGGGCGTGCCTGAAGAATGAGACGGTGGCGGAGATCTGCGCCACCGGATCCATCACCATCGGAACAAGGACGTTTGTGAACCACAACAAGCTGCTCCGGCGCTATGAGGGCTGCGTGGGCATGAAAACCGGGTTCACCGAAAAGGCGGGCCGTACCCTGGTGTCCGCCGCCACCCGGGACGGCCAGACCCTGATCTGCGTCACCCTCAACGACGGGGACGACTGGAACGACCATCAAAAGCTGCTGGACTATGGCTTCCAGACCTACCCCCGGCAGGTGCTGTGTGGGGCGGGGGAGGCAGCGGGCGCGGTGGTGGTGGAGGGCAGCCTGATCCCCACCATGCCGGTGGTGGCCCAAGGGGAGCTGGGCTATCCCCTGAAGGAGGGCGAAAAGCCGGTGCGGGAGGTGGAGCTGCTGCAAAGCGCCTCCGCCCCCCTGCCCCCGGGGGTGCGGCTGGGGACGATCCGCTGGCGGCTGGGCGGGGAGATCATCGCTGAGATGCCGTTGGTGAGCCAGAGCGGCGCGGGGCTGGACGTGCGGGAGCCCCTGACGTTCTGGGAGAAGATGCGGGCGCTGCTGGGCGGGCGCGGACAGACTTGACAGAGAGGAGCGGGCGGCATGGAGGAACGGCTGCAAAAGCTGCTGTCGGCGGCGGGGATCTGCTCCCGCCGCCGGGCGGAAGAATATATCCTGGCCGGCCGGGTGACGGTAAACGGCCGGCCGGCGAGGCTGGGGGACAAGGCCGATCCGGACTGCGATCGGATCGAGGTGGATGGCGCACCGCTGCCCGCCCCTGCCGCCCATACGTACATCATGCTCCACAAGCCCCGGGGCTATGTCACCACCCTGTCCGACGAGAAGGGGCGCAGGACGGCGGCCCAGCTGGCGGCGGACTGCCCCGCCCGGGTGTGGCCGGTGGGGCGGCTGGACATGGACTCGGAGGGCCTGCTGCTGCTCACCGACGACGGGGCGCTGACCCAGCGGCTCACCCACCCCTCCCACGGGGTGGAGAAGGAGTACCGCGTCTGGGTGTCCGGCGACATCCCGCGGGCGCTGCCCATCCTGGCGGCCCCGGTGGAGGACGGCGGGGAGCTCCTCACCGCCGACCGGGTGGAGCGCACCGGGAAAAACACCCTCACCGTGGTGATCCACCAGGGCAAAAACCGGCAGGTGCGCCGTATGTGCGCCGCGGCGGGGCTGAGGGTGGATCGGCTGCTCCGGGTGCGGGAGGGGAGCCTGACGCTGGGGGATTTGCGGCCGGGCAGGTGGCGGTTCCTGACGGCGGAGGAGCGGGAGAGTTTGCAAGTTTGAGCGGGAAAACGTGCAAAACCACTTGCTTTTTTCGGCGCGAACCGTTATGATAGGTGCACTGGCGAAACGCGGCGCGGCTTGCCGTCATTTCGCCCGGGGAAAGAGAAAACGAGCAGGGTAGGGTGCACGCTATGAGCCGTGATATTTTGAGCACCATTCAGAGCAGGATGGGCAGCTTCTCCAAGGGGCAGAAGCTCATCGGACGCTACATCCTGGAAAACTACGACAAGGCCGCCTTCATGACGGCGGCCAAGCTGGGCCAGACGGTGAAGATCAGCGAGTCCACCGTGGTGCGCTTTGCCGCCGAGCTGGGCTATGACGGCTATCCCGCCATGCAGAAGGCCATGCAGGAGATGATCCGCTCCAAGCTCACCACCGTGCAGCGCATCGAGGTGTCCTACGACCGGCTGGGCACCCAGGACGTGCTGGAGAAGGTGGTGCAGGGGGACATTGAGAAGCTGCGGATGTCGCTGGCGGAGCTGAGCCGGGAGGACTTCACCGCCGCGGTGGAGGCCATTGTGAAGGCCCGGAAAATTTACATCCTGGGGGCGCGCTCGTCCACGGCGCTGGCCGACTTCCTCACCTTCTATTTCAAGCTGATCTTTGACAACGTGTGCCAGGTGCAGGCCAGCCTGGCCAGCGATATGTTTGAGCAGCTGCTCCGGGTGGGGGAGGGGGACGTGGTGATTGGCATCAGCTTCCCCCGGTACTCCACCCGCTCCGTGCGGGCCCTGGAGTTCGCCCGGGATCAGGGGGCCACGGTGGTGGCCATCACCGACAGCGAGCTGTCCCCCCTGTACGACACGGCCAACTACCGGCTGCTGGCCAAGAGCGACATGGTGTCCTTTGCCGACTCGCTGGTGGCCCCCCTGTCGGTGATCAACGCGCTGATCGTGGCGGTGGGGCGGAAGAAGACCGACGAGGTCACCGCCACCTTCCAGCGGCTGGAGCAGATCTGGGACGAGTACCAGGTCTACGAAAAGGTGGAGTATGGGACGCAGCAGTAGGGTGCTCGTGGCCGGGGGTGGCGCGGCGGGGATGATGGCCGCCATCACCGCCGCCCGGGCCGGGGCGGACGTGCTGCTGCTGGAGCCCAACGAGAAGGTGGGCCGGAAGCTGTACATCACCGGCAAGGGCCGCTGCAATGTCACCAACAACTGTACCCGGGAGGAGCTGCTGGCTGCCATCCCCCGGAACGGGCGGTTTTTGTACAGCGCCTTCAGCCGCTTCTCCCCCCAGGACGCCATGGCCTTTTTTGAGGAATTAGGCGTGCCGCTGAAAACGGAGCGGGGCAACCGGGTGTTCCCCGTGTCCGACCGGGCGGCGGACGTTGTGGACGCGCTGTTTTTCGAGCTGCGCCGGCTGGGCGTGGAAATCCGTCAGGACAGGCTGACGGGCCTGACGGCGGAGGACAGGCGGCTGACCGGCGTTACCACGGAGGGGAGCGGGCCGCTGTCCGGCTTTGGGGCGGTGGTGCTGGCCACCGGCGGGGCGTCCTACCCCCGCACCGGCTCCACCGGGGAGGGCTACGAGCTGGCGCGATCCGTGGGGCACACCATAACCCCCATCCGGGGCTCCCTGGTGCCGCTGGAGTCGGAGGATCCCTGCTGTGCTCGGCTCCAGGGGCTGTCCCTGCGGAACGTGGGGCTGCGGGTGAAGGACGGGAAGGGCAAAACCCTATTCCGGGAGCAGGGGGAGCTGCTGTTCACCCACTTCGGGCTGTCCGGGCCGCTGATTCTGTCCGCCTCCGCCCATCTGGACTTTGCCAAAGGCCGGTATACCGCCCACATCGACCTCAAGCCCGCCCTGGACGAGGGCACGCTGGACGCCCGGCTGCTGCGGGACTTTGGGGCGCGGGCCAACCAGGATTTTGCCAACGTGCTGGGGGGGCTGGTTCCCCGCAGCCTGATCCCCGTGCTGGTGGAGCGCACCGGCGTGCCGGGGGACACCAAGGCCCACGACCTGCGAAAGGAACAGCGCAGGGCGCTGCTGGAGACGCTGAAGGACTTCAACCTCCCCCTGTCCGGCCCCCGGCCGGTGGAGGAGGCAGTGATCACCTCCGGCGGCGTGGCGGTGGGGGAGGTGGATCCCAAAACCATGGAGTCCAAACGGGCGGCGGGGCTGTATTTTGCCGGGGAGGTGCTGGACGTGGACGGCTACACCGGCGGCTTCAACCTGCAAATCGCCTGGGCCACCGGCCACGCCGCGGGGCTGGCCGCGGCGGAGCGAACAATCGGACAATAGAAAGGGCGTTGTGCCATGAGTTACCGCAGCATTGCCATCGACGGCCCCTCCGGGGCGGGGAAGTCCACCCTGGCCAAGGCGCTGGCCCAGGAGCTGGGCTTTCTGTATGTGGACACCGGGGCCATCTACCGTACTGTGGGGCTGGCGGCGCTGGAGCGGGGCATTGACCCCGCCGACGCCGGCGGGGTGGCGGCGCTGCTGCCGGATCTGTCCATCACCATGGCATATGGTGAGAACGGCCTCCAGCATATGTTTCTGGATGGGGAGGACGTGACGGAGGCCATCCGGCACAACGAGGTGTCCGCCGCAGCCTCCAAGGCGGCGGCCATCCCGGCGGTGCGGGACTTCCTGATGGAGATGCAGCGCAGGGCCGCCCGGGAGCATGATGTGATCATGGACGGCCGGGACATCGGCACGGTGGTGCTCCCCGGGGCCGATCTGAAGATCTACCTCACCGCCGCGCCGGAGGCCCGGGCGGAGCGCCGCTGCCGGGAGCTGCGGGAGCGGGGCCAGCAGGCGGACTTCGACCAGGTGCTGGCCGAGGTGCTGGAGCGGGATCGGAGGGACAGCCAGCGGGAGGCCGCCCCCCTGCGGCAGGCGGACGACGCGGTGCTGGCGGACACCACCGAGCTGGATCTGGAGGGCAGCTTCCGGCTGCTGCTGGAGCTGGCCCGAGCCCATTTGAACCTGACGGGGGGAGAGGCCCATGAATAAGGTATACGCGGTGCTCTATCCGCTGGTCTGGATCTATATGAAGCTGCTCCACCCCTGGAAGGCGGTGGGGCTGGAGCACGTGCCCGAGGGGGCGGCGCTGCTGTGCGGCAACCACAGCACCCTGGGGGATCCGCTGTACGTGGTGTGCTGCCTGGGCTGGCAGCGGCAGGTTCACGTGATGGCCAAGGAGGAGATCATGAAGTGGCCCGTCATCGGCTTCCTGCTGAAAAAGGCGGGCATCTTCGGCGTCAAGCGGGGCAAGGCCGACGTGGGGGCGCTGAAGGAGGCCATGCGCATCCTCCGGGGGGGCGAGAAGCTGCTGATGTTCCCCCAGGGCACCCGGGTGAAGGAGGGGGAGGACTCCGAGGCCCGCACCGGCGCGGCCATGTTCGCCACCCGCACCGGCGCGCCCATCGTGCCCATCTACATCCCCCGGAAGAAGCGGCGCTTCCGTAGAACCACCATTGTATTCGGCGAGGCCTACCGTCCGGAGTTTGAGGGCCGCAAGCCCACCCCGGAGGACTACCAGCGCATCGCGGACGACCTGATGGAGCGCATACGGGCCCTGGAGGGGCAGGAGGCATGAACGTCCGGCTGGCCAGGACGGCGGGGTTCTGCTACGGCGTGCGCCGGGCGGTGGAGCTGGCGGAGCAGGCGGCGGCGGAGGGGCCGGTGTACCTGCTGGGCCACCTGACCCACAACGATCACGTGATCCGCCGCCTGGAGGACATGGGGGCGGTGACGATTCGAAGCCCGGAGGAGGCCCGGTCGGGCGCCACGGTGCTCATACGGGCCCACGGGGAGCCGGACGGGGTGTTTGAGGCGCTGGCGGCCCGGGGGTGCCGGGTGATCGACGCCACCTGCCCCAACGTCACCCGCATCCACGCCATCGTCCGGGAGGCGGAGGCCCGGGGACGGACGCCGGTGGTCATCGGCGAGGCCGGCCATCCGGAGATTGTGGGCATCCTGGGCTGTACGTCCCGGGGGTTCGCGGCACTGGACTGGGAGGAACTGGAAGGCATTTTGTCAAAAAACCCGGAACTGTACGCTCAGCCGCTGACATTTGTCTCTCAAACTACGGCCATTGAGGCGGGCTGGAAAAAAACCGTGGAAAACGCAAAAAAAGTGTGTACAAACGCAGAATTTTTTGATACAATATGTGGTGCTACGTCCAGGCGCCAGTCGGAGGCGATGGAACTGGCCGCTCAATGCGACGCGATGATTGTCATCGGAGACCCGAAAAGCTCCAACACCAGGAGGCTGGCCCAGCTGTGTGCCGGCAGATGCCCGGTGGTGGTACAGACGGAGCGGGGTATAGGCATTGACCGGGAGCGGTTCCGCCAGGCCGGCACGCTTGGAATCACCGCCGGCGCATCCACGCCGGGGTGGATAATAAAGGAGGTCTACAACAAAATGAGCGACGAAATTATGGAGATTGAACAGTCCTTCGCGGAGATGCTGGAGGAGTCGTTCAAAATTTTGAATACGGGGGATCGGGTCACTGGTACAGTCGCGGCTATCACGCCCACCGAGATTCAGGTGGAGCTGGGCGTCAAGTATCCCGGCACCATCCCCCTGTCCGAATTCAGCGACGACCCCGACGTGAAGGTGGAGGATCTGGTCAAGGTGGGCGACGAGATCCAGGCCATCGTCATGCTGGTCAGCGACCGGGACTGCGTGGTGAAGCTGTCCAAGAAGCGCCTGGACGCCGATAAAAACTGGGAGATCATCGAGAACGCCGTGGAGAACAAGGACGTTCTGGAGGGCGTCATCACCGAGGAGAACAAGGGCGGCCTGGTGGCCAGCGTCAAGGGCATCCGGGTGTTCATCCCCGCCTCCCAGTCCGGCAAGCCCCGGGGCGCCGACCTGTCCGAGCTGGTCAAGACGAAGGTGCAGCTGCGCATCACCGAGGTGAACCGGGCCCGCCGCCGCGTGGTGGGCTCCATCCGCGCCGTGGCCGCCGAGGCCCGGGCTGCCGCCGCCGCCGAGATCTGGAACAACATCGAGGTGGGCAAGCACTACAGCGGCACCGTCAAGAGCCTGACCTCCTATGGCGCCTTCGTGGACATCGGCGGCGTGGACGGCATGGTGCACATCTCCGAGCTGTCCTGGTCCCGGATCAAGACCCCCGCCGAGGTGGTGTCCGTGGGCGACCCCGTGGAGGTGTACGTCATCTCCTTTGATCCGGAGAAGAAGAAGATCTCCCTGGGCATGAAGGATCACAGCCAGGAGCCCTGGACGGTGTTCACCAACAAGTACGCCGTGGGCGACACCGCCTCCGTGCGCATTGTGAAGCTGATGACCTTCGGCGCCTTTGCCGAGATCGTCCCCGGCGTAGACGGCCTGATCCACATCTCCCAGATCGCGGATCACCGGGTGGAGAAGCCCGGCGACGTGCTGGCCGAGGGTGACGTGGTGGACGCCAAGATCATCGCCATCGACGAGGAGAACAAGAAGGTCTCCCTGTCCATCCGCGCCCTGCTGGAGGACGCCCCCGCCGAGGACGAGCCCGAGGAGGACGGCGAGTAAGTCAAACCGTGAAAAAAGGCTGCCGCTTGTGCGGCAGCCTTTTTTGTGAGAGGAGAGGGCGGCATGGGGCCGGATGTGGTGATCACCCCCTGCGGGAACTATGAGCACGAGACGGTGCGGGCCGCTCTAAAGCGGGTGCTGGCCCCGCTGGGCGGGCTGGACTGGGTGCGCCCGGGGATGAAGATCGCGGTAAAGGTGAACCTGCTCACCGCCGCCAAGCCGGAGCAGGCGGCCACCACCCACCCCGCGGTGCTGTGCGCCCTGACGGAGCTGCTGGCAGAGCGGGGGGCGGAGGTGACGGCGGGGGACAGCCCCGGCGGGCTGTATCACGCCGCCTTTGTGAACCGGGTGTACGCCGCGTGCGGCGTGGAGGCGGTGGAGCGGTACGGCGGCAGGCTCAACCAGGACTTCTCGGAGCGGGAGGCCGTCTACCCGGAGGGGAAGGTGTGCCGCAGCTTCCGCTACACGGGGTGGCTGGACGGGGCGGACGCCATCATCGACCTGTGCAAGCTGAAAACCCACGGCATGATGGCCATGACCTGCGGGGCCAAGAATTTGTTTGGGGCCGTCCCGGGGACGGTGAAGCCGGAATATCACTTCCGCTTCCCTGACCCCATGGACTTTGCCCGGATGATCGTGGATCTGGACGAGTATTTCAAGCCCCGGCTCACCATCGTGGACGCGGTGGACTGCATGGAGGGCAACGGCCCCGGCAGCGGCACCCCCCGGCACATGGGGGCGCTGGCGGCGTCGGCCAGCCCCCACAAGGCGGATCTGCTGTGCGCGAAGCTGATCGGCCTGAGCCCGGAAGGGGTGCCCACCCTGCGGGCCGCCCAGGAGCGGGGCCTGATCCCGCCCACTGCGGAGGAGCTCCGAGTGGAGGGCGACCCCGCCGCCTTTGCCATCCCGGACTTCCAGCTGGTGGCCGCCGGCAGCGTCAGCCACCTGTTCCGCGGGGACGGGAAAAGCCCGCTCAGGAGGGTGAAGGGGGCGGTGATCGAGAAGCTGCTGGCCCAGCGGCCCCAGCTCAGGCCGGAGAAGTGCGTGGGGTGCGGGGTGTGCCGGGGGGTGTGTCCGGCGGACGCCATCACCATGGTGGGCAAAAAGCCCCGGATCAACCGGAAACAGTGCATCCGCTGCTTCTGCTGCCAGGAGTTCTGCCCGGAGAGCGCCATGATCGTACACCGCACCGCCTTGGCAAAGCTGCTGGATCATTAAAGGGGGGAAACGATATGGAAAACGTGGTACTGTACCGGCCCGAGCTGGAGGAACTGGACTTCCGGCAGGCGCTGCTGGCGGATCCTCAAACCATGGCCTACAACCACGCCTATGGAGGTGTCATCGACTTTCCCCGGGAACGCTGGGCGGACTGGTACGCCCGATGGCTGGAGGACGGGGCGGGGGAGCGGTTCTACCGCTACCTGCGCCGGGAGAGCGACGGGGAGCTGGTAGGCGAGGCGGCCTACCACTATGACGATGAATTTGAGGAATACGTCTGCGACGTGCTGGTGGCGGCCCGATACCGGGGCCGGGGCTATGGGCGGCAGGGGCTGGAGCTGCTGTGCGCTGCCGCGAAGGAAAACGGCGTGAAGCGGCTGGTGGACAATATCGCCATCGACAACCCCTCGGTAAGCCTGTTCGTCAGCGCCGGGTTCCGGGAGCGGCTGAAGACGGACGAATATATCCTGGTGGAAAAGGAGCTGTAAAAAGGCGGGACAGGCTGCTTGCTGTCCCGCCTTTTGCTATGCCGCCAGGGTGTACAAGGAGTAGAAATACCCCTTTTCCGCCATGAGGGTTTCGTAGTCCCCCCGCTCCTGGATGCGCCCGTCCCGGAGGACGAGGATCTCGTCATACTGCGCCATCAGCGCCTCGTCCAGCCGGTGGGTGACCACCAGCCGGGTGAGCCCGTCCAGATGGAGGATGGCGTCGGTGACGGCGAAGGCGGTCTGGTTGTCCAAGGCGGCGGTGGCCTCGTCCAGCAGCAGCACCGGCGTGCCCCGGAGCAGGCACCGGGCGATGGACACCCGCTGGCGCTCCCCGCCGGACAGCCCCGCGCCGTTCTCCCCGCAGCGGTAGTCCGCCCCCCGCTGCTCCAGCAGCTCCCGCAGGCCGGAGCGGCGGACGGCCTCCGACACCTGCCCGTCGGGGAAGTCCCGGAACATGGTGATGTTGCTGCGGATGGTGTCGTCAAAGAGGAACACGTTTTGTCCGATGAGGCTCATCAGGTCGTACAGGTTGTCCGGATCCACCTCCCGCAGCTCCTTTCCGTCGATGGCGATGGAGCCGCTGTAGCCGTCGTAGGATCCCATGAGCAGGCTCAGCAGGGTGGACTTGCCCGAGCCGGAGCCGCCCACCACGGCGTACTTCTTCCCCGGCTCCAGGCTGAGGGACAGATCCTTCAGCACCGGCTTGTCCGGCTCATAGCCGAAGGTGACGTGCTCAAGGGTGATGCCCTGGTTCAGCTCCGGCGGGATGGCCTCGCCGGAGCGGGCGGCGTGCTCGCCGGTGATCTCCGCCAGCTTTTCCACCAGACCGGCGGCGGCCTTGCGGCTGGCCCAGAGCTGCGGCACCTGGGAGATGGATTGCACCAGATAACCGGACAGGTTGACAAATACGATGACTGTGCCGCCGGTGATGTCGCCCCGGATAGCCAGGTACGCGCCAATGAGGAAGATGCCGAACTGGAACAGGAAGCCAAAGGTGCCGGACAGGCCGCGTACAAGGCCCTCGAAATACCGGCGGCGGCGCTTGGTATCCTCCACTTCACGGTTGGAGGCGTTGAACAGCTTCTCCGCCTCCCGCTCCGCCTTGAAACTCTTGATGACGGAGAAGCCGTTGAGCAGATCCTTGACCTGAGCCATAAAGCCCTCGTTTTTTGCGCTGACGGCTTTGGCCCGCTTGGCCATGGGCCCGCCGGTGAGTACCGACAGCAGGATGGGCGGGACGCTGAGCAGGACAGATAGCAGCGTCATCAGGGGGCTGTACCAGCACATCATGGCCAGCGAGCCCAGGAACAGCAGGGCATACATGAGCAGGTCAAAGGAGTTTTGCAGGTAGTCCGTCTCAATGGTAGTGACGTCGTTGGTCAGCGTGGACAGGTAGCGGCCCGTGCTCTCCTGGGAGAAGGCGCTGATGCTCTTTTCCGACAGCCGGCGGAAGGCCATGGCCTTGTACTGCCCCAGGGCCTGGTGGATGAACACGGCCCGGCTCCCGTAATAGCCGAAATCCAACGCGGGGTTGAGCACCAGCAGGGCCAGTACCGGCCAGAAAATGTGCAGCAGCCGCCCCAGATCCCCGGCCGTGATGGTATCCATTACCTCCCCCAGCACCCAGGAGATGGCGATGCCGACCGCGGTGGACAGTATCGTGAAGGCCAGCCCCACCGCATAATGCAGCCGGTTGCCCTCATAAAAGGCCCGGAAAAAGGGCTGGGCCACGGAATTTTTCTTTGTCTGTTTCATTCCTTTTTCTCTCCTTCTTTTTTCCACACGCCGCCCCGGAGCAGACGCTTTCCCGCTCCGCCGATGTTGAACAGATAGCCCCCCGCCTGCATCATGCAGCGGGCCAGGTAGAGGAAGGGCACCAGCGACACATCCTCCTCCCGGCGGGAATAGGAGTTGGTCAGCCCCTCCACCAGCTCCAGCTCCGTCTTTTGCAGGATCTTCAGCTCCAGCAGTCCGTCCAGCAGGGCCTGCACCTCGTCCACGGGAAGGGACAGGGCGTGGGCCACCGTCTCGGGAACATAGTGGCGGTAGGGCCGGCTGTGCAGATACTCCAGCACCTCCAGGCACCCGGGCCGGGCCAGGACGGCGAACAGGGCGCGGTAGTCCTCCATGGGGGCGAAGTGGGCGTCGTAGCCGTCCGCCGGCTCAGGCCAGACAGAGGCGAAGGAGAGATCCTCCGCGTGGAGGCTCAGCATGAAGCCGCCGTCCAGAAACACCCGGCTCATGGCCCACGTCTGGGCCATGTCGGGATCCTGCTCCATCATGACGGCGCGGCCCAGGTAGCCGATATCGGGGATATCAATGTCATCCAACAAATTTTTGGTCAACGTCCAGCACAGGCGGCAGATCTGGTCAAACCGCTGTTCCGCGGGGACGGTGTGGAGCCAGCGGGCGGCGGTCTGATGGACGTCCACCGCCTCGCCCCCCTCCCGGCCGAACAGGCCGTCGATGGTGACGCCCAGCCGGTCGGCCAGGGCGGGGAGGAGCTCCACATCCGGCGCGCCGCCCTTCTCCCACTTGCTTACCGCCTGGGCGGACACCCCCACCAGCTGGCCCAGCTGCTCCTGGGTGAGGCCCCGCTCTTTGCGCAGTTCCATAATGCGTCCGCTCAACACATTTGCCATAAAAGCACCTCGTTTCGCTTGGTGGTTGTATCATAGCAAAAAGAATGGTTGAAATCAACGGCGGCAATTTTGCGAAAAATCAACCAATAGTAGAATCAAGGGCAAAAAAGCCCCGGCAGACCGGAAGCACGGCCTGCCGGGGAGGGTCAGCGCAGCTCCGCCCACGCTAAGAATTTCAGGATCCGGGTCACAAAGAAGGGCGCGTCCGGACAGGCTTCTGTAATGGCGGCGTGGGCCTCCATCAGCGCCTCGTCCGACAGCCCCTCCAGGGGGACGAGGATGGTTTTTGCGCCGTCAGCGATCTGCCCGATGGCCAGGGGCGCGGACACCACGCCGCCCACCGCTACCCGGGAGGCCGCCACCACGCCTCCGGCGGCGTACACCCCCACGGCGCAGCCGCCCACCGCCAGCCAGCCCAGGGCGATGCCGCCCCAGGCCAGCAGGCCCAGGGCCACGCCGCCGACGGATACCCCGCCCAGGGCCACCGCCCCCAGGGCCAGCAGCAGCCCGAAGCTCACCCCGCCCAGGGAGAGCAGCCCCACCGCCACGCCGCCCAACGCCACAAACCCGGTGGCGATGTTGCCGATAGCGATAATCCCCCGGGCCCAGTGATCCCGGCGGCCGAAGTTGACGTGGATCAGCGGCAGGCCGAACAGGGTACGCTCACTCTTATATTCATAGTGCCAGCCTTCGTGATAGTAGTGGTGAATCACGGTGGGGGCCGGCGGGGGAGAGGCGGGCTCATACTCCGGCGGGGGCGGGGAGCCGGACGCCTCCCGGCCCGTCACCAGATAGTCCAGCGACACGTGGAAATAGTCCGCCAGGGCGGTGAGGTTGTCCATATCCGGGCGGGACGTGCCCGCCTCCCACTTCTGCACCGCCTGCCGGGTGACGCCCAGCAGGTTGGCCAGCTCCTCCTGGGACAGGCCGGCCTGACGGCGCAGCTCAAATAAACGCTCTCGAAACTCCATTGTGATACCTCCGAAAAAACTGTCCGGCGCCTTTGGACAGGGGTATCATAGCAAAAAACGGCAGGCTGCGCAACCAAAAACAGTGTCCAATCTGACAACCACAGGTTGCGGCGGGAAATTTTGCGCCAAAACAGCCCGTTGTCTTGCTTTTCCGGCCCGTCCATAGTAAAATAAACCTATACAATAAATGAGGTGATACCAATGGACAACCAGACCATATTAGCCGCCGTAGACCACACCCTCCTGACCCAGACCGCCACCTGGGACGAGATCCGCCAGATCTGCGACGACGGGGCCGCCTACGGCTGCGCCAGCGTGTGCATCCCCGCCAGTTATGTGAAGCAGGCGGCGGATTACCTGGGGGACAGGCTTCCGGTGTGCACCGTCATCGGCTTCCCCAACGGCTATTCCACCACCGCCGTCAAGGTGTTCGAGGCGAAGGACGCCATTGCCAACGGGGCGAAAGAGATCGACATGGTGATCAACATCGGCTGGGCCAAGGACGGCCGGTGGGACGACCTGCTGTCCGAGATCAAGGCGGTGAAGGCGGCCTGCGGCGATCTGGTGCTGAAGGTGATCATTGAGACCTGCCTGCTCACTGACGAGGAGAAGATCAAGCTGTGCCAGATCGTGTCGGACAGCGGGGCGGACTTCATCAAGACCTCCACCGGCTTCTCCACCGCCGGGGCCACCCGGGAGGACGTGGCGCTGTTCAAGGCCCACGTGGCCCCTCACGTGAAGATCAAGGCCGCCGGGGGGATCGCCAGCCTCCAGGACGCCGCGGACTTCCTGGCTTTAGGCGCGGATCGGCTGGGCACCAGCCGGATCGTCAAATTGGTGAAAGGGCAGGCCGCCCAGGGATATTGATCCACAAAATCCACAAAAAACAAAAATTTCCACAGATTGTGGAATTAGCCCTTGTGTTTTCGGGCGGGACGCGATATAATGGGTTTGTCCAGTGAGGCGGGGGCGAAGATTGCGGCAAAGGCAATGTTGAGTTCCCGCCTTTTTGTAGACGTTTCCGGGGGCGGCTTTGGCCTTGCCCGGGACAGACGAAAAGAAAGGAATGGTTTCCAATGAAAAAGATCCTTGCGATGCTGCTGGCCATGGCCATGGCGTTCAGTCTGGCTGCCTGCGGCAGCCAGAGCGGCGGCAAAAAGGGCGCGGATGACATCCCCGACACCATGAACTCCTCCGATGGCAAGTATGAGGTGGCCTTCGTCACCGACGTGGGCCAGTTGAAGGACAAGTCCTTCAACCAGGGCACCTGGGACGGCGTGAAGCTGTACGCCGACGAGCACAAGCTGTCCTACAAGTATTACCAGCCCGCCAACGGCGACGCCGCCACCGACGACGACCGCTATAACGCCATGAAGCAGGCCGCCGAGGGCGGTGCCAAGGTGGTTGTGTGCGCCGGCTTCCTCCAGGCCGCGGCTCTGGCCAAGGCCGCCGAGGAGTTCCCCGAGGTTCACTTCGTGTTCATCGACAACAACTACGCCCTGCCCGGCTCCAACGGCGAGCCCCTGAAGAACGTGGCCAGCGTGGAGTTCCAGGAGGAGCAGGCCGGCTACCTGGCGGGCTACGCCGTGGTGAAGGAGGGCTACGTCAAGCTGGGCTTCTCCGGCGGCGGCGGCGGCTCCAACCCCGCCTGCTGCCGTTATGGTTACGGCTATGTCCAGGGCGCCAACGCGGCCGCGGCCGAGCTGGGCGTGCAGGTGGATATGATGTACAGCTGGCAGTATGGCGGCAACTACGGCGCCTCCGCCGAGCTGCAGAGCATGATCTCCGGCTGGTATAACGAGGGTACCGAGGTGGTGTTCGCCTGCGGCGGCTCCATGTTCAACTCCATCACCGCCGCCGCTGCCGGCGCCGCCAACGAGGGCGCGGTGGTCGGCGTGGACACCGATCAGTCCGGCGACTCCGACACCGTGGTGACCTCCGCCATGAAGGGCATCGGCGAGGCCGCTCAGCAGGCCATCGGCAAGTCCTATGACGGCAAGTGGGACGAGATCGGCGGCGGCGTGCTGAAGCTGGGCGCCAAGGACAACGCCGTGGGCCTGCCCACCGCCACCTGGTCCATGGAGAAGTTCACCAAGGAGGACTACGACAAGCTGTTCAAGGGCGTGCAGGACGGCTCCATCCCCGTGGACGCCGACTACGAGGCCGGCCTGGAGCAGGCCTGGTCCAACCTGACCCTGAAGATCGTGTAAGATTCCCGCTGCGTAAGACACCCCCCGGCTCCGCCGGGGGGTGTCTCTTTGCCCTTCAAAGCTCCTTGCGGATGCGGTTCAGGGCGTTCTTCTCCAGCCGGGACACCTGGGCCTGGGAGATGCCCACCTCGGCGGACACCTCCATCTGGGTCTTGCCCTGGAAGAAGCGCAGGGCCAGGATGCGCTGCTCCCGCTCGTCCAGCTTGTTGATGGCGTCCCCCAGGGCGATGTGATCCAGCCACGCCTCGTCGGTGTTCTTCTTGTCCTTCACCTGATCCATGACGCACACCGTATCCCCGCCGTCGGAGTACACCGGCTCGAACAGGGACACCGGATCCACCACCGCGTCCAGCGCCATCACCACGTCCTCCCGGCGCAGCTCCAGGATCTGGGCGATCTCGTCCACCGTGGGCTCCTTCTGGTGCTCCGCGATATACTTCTCCTTGGCCTGGAGCACCCGGTAGGCGGTGTCCCGCACGGAACGGGATACCCGGATGGCGCTGTTGTCCCGGAGATAGCGCCGGATCTCCCCCACGATCATGGGCACGCCGTAGGTGGAAAAGCGCACGTCCATGTCGATGTTGAAATTGTCGATGGCCTTGATCAGGCCGATGCAGCCCACCTGGAACAGGTCATCCACATTCTCCCCCCGGCCGGAAAACTTCTGGATCACCGACAGCACCAGCCGCAGATTGCCGGAGATCAGCTCCTCCCTGGCCTGCATATCCCCCGCCCGGGCCCGGCGGAGGAGCTCCAGGCTCTCCTCACTTTTCAGCACCTTCAGCTTGGCCGTATTGACGCCGCAGATCTCAACCTTGCCCTGCACGATGCCACCTCGCTCGCTCGGAATTGTTTCAGAATCAGTATTTCCGATGGGCGCTCTTTCATACGGCGGCGGGGCAGGGGATATTTTTTATCGTCAGACCGCTTTCGATGGACTTCTTGCCCCTGCTTTTTCTCGAGAGAAAAAGTAGGCAAAAGGGTCTTAGACCCGCGAGCTTGAAGGCGTTACGTAAGTTTTCTGTTTTGGACAGATTTTACGTCGGTAACCGCCTGCTGCTGGCCACCAGCCTGTTACATCATCCGCAGAATCTCCTTTTTCAGCTTGTCGATGATCCGTTTTTCCAGCCGGGAGATGTAGGATTGGCTGATGCCCAGCTGATCGGCCACCTCCTTCTGGGTGCGCTCCTTCCGTCCGTCCAGGCCGAAGCGCATGGTGATGATGGTGCGGTCCCGGGGGGAGAGCCGGCTGACGGCGGTGAACAGCAGATCCCGATCCACATCGTCCTCGATGGGCTTTTCGATGCTGTCCCCCTCGGTGCCCAGCACGTCGGACAGCAGCAGCTCGTTGCCGTCCCAGTCGGTGTTCAGCGGCTCGTCCAGGGACACCTCCCCCCGGCGGTTGGCGTTTTTCCGCAGGTGCATGAGGATCTCGTTCTCGATGCACCGGGAGGCGTAGGTGGCCAGCTTGATGTTTTTGGCGGGCTTGTAGGTCTCCACCGCCTTGATCAGCCCGATGGTGCCGATGGAGATCAGATCCTCGATGCCCACCCCGGTGTTCTCAAACCGCCGGGCGATGTAGACCACCAGCCGCAGGTTGTGCTCGATGAGCCGGGAGCGGGCCTCGGGCCTGGTGTTCTCGTCCTCCAGGGCGGCCAGCAGGCGGCCCTCCTCCTCCCGGGTCAGGGGGGCGGGGAGGGTGTCGCTGCCCCCGATGTAGTGGAGGGAGCCGTACAGCGGGATCCCCAGCCGCTCCAGCAGGCGGCACAGGCGGACGTAGGTATGGGTCAAGAGCATTTCAAATTCCTCCTATTAAAGCCTGATATCCGCCCCCGTCGTCCAGGGCCGTGGGGGACAGGGCCACCAGCAGCCGCCCCAGCGGCCTGCCGTTCACCGTCACGCCCCGGGCCCGCAGGGCCAGCAGCATCCCGCACTCCACCCCCACCGCCCGGTAGGGAATCAGCCGGGCCTGCCGCCCCCCGGCGGCGTGGCACCGCTCCACGGAGGCGATGGGTTCAGCGGGATCGGCCCAGTCGGGCAGCAGCCCCGCCAGCGCCCGGGCGTCCGCCACCACCACGGGGCGGTTGTCCCCCGGATCGGTGAGGCTGTGGCCGGTGTCCACCAGGGCGGTGAGGGCCTGCCGGCCGGACTCCAGCTCCACCTCCAGCCGGGCCAGCTCCCGTCCGCTGTGCTGTCCTGCCCGGCGGAAGAACAGGGACAGCACAAAATAACTGGCCACGAACACCAGCAGCAGAAGCCGCAGGTCGAGCTTGGAATAGAACACCCCATGGGCCAGGGTCAGCGACCGGCTGCCCAGCAGCTCCAGACCCAGCACCGCCCCGGCCAGGGCCGCCGAAGCGCCGAAAAAAAGCACGGTCACCCGCAGCAGGCGCCGCTCCCCGCCGTAGGCGGCGAGGGCCATGACAACGCCGGAGGCCAGCTTGCAGGGCCACAGGGCCAGCCAGCCCAGCCCCGGCAAAAAGATCAGCGCCGCGTACAGCGCCCCCAGGGCCGCCCCCAGGCCGATGCGCCAGCGCCGCAGCGCCGCCCCCGCCAGCCGCCCCGCCGCCAGCAGCAGCAGATAGTTGGCGATGAGGTTCAGCAGGAACAGCAGGTCTATGTACACCACCGTCACGGGGCGGGCCTCCTCTCATAAGTCTGTCCACCATTATAGCCCCGCCCCTGCCTCAAAAAAAGTCAAAGGGAGGGAACGGCGGAAAATACCCCTGTCCTGCAAGAGCGCAAAAACGCCCCGGCCTGTCTCCAGACCGGGGTGCGCTTGCGCGTCTATTTAAAGAAATTCGTCCAGCGCCGCTGTCAGCGCCGCCATGTCTTCATCCGTGCCAATGCTGATACGCAGCCAGTGTTCAATCTCCGGGATGGGCCACCAGCGCACCAGGATCCCCCGGGCCCGCAGGCCGTCCAGCAGCTCCTTGCCACCGTGGGCGGGGTGGCGGGCAAACAGAAAGTTGGCCTGGGAGGGAAGGACTGTAAAGTTTTTTTCCTTTAAGGCTTTCTCCGCCCGGGTTCGGGTATCCATTACCCGGCGGCGGATGGACTGGAAGTACGCCTCGTCCCGGACGGCCGCTGCCGCCCCCGCCTGGGCCAGCCGGTCAACGGTGTAGGAGTTGATGGAGTCCCGCACGCAGCGCAGGCCGTCGATAAGCCCCGGATCCCCCATGGCCCAGCCCACCCGCAGGCCCGCCAGCGCCCGGGACTTGGAGGTGGTCTGTACTACCAGCAGATTGGGGTAACGGCCAATGAGCCCCACGGCGCTGTCCGCCCCAAAGTCAATGTAAGCCTCGTCCACGATCACCACCACGTCCGGGTTGGCCTGGAGCAGCTTCTCCACCGTGTCCAGCCCCACAGCGATCCCGGTGGGGGCGTTGGGGTTGGCCAGCACCACCCCGCCGTTGTTTCCGCACAGCAGCTCGATGGGATCCGAGAAGTCGGGGTTCATGGGAACCTCCCGCCGCTTCAGACCGAAGAAATCGGTGTAGACGGGGTAGAAGCTGTAGGTGATCCGGGGGAACACCACCTCCCGATCCGGGTCGAAAAACGCCTGGAAGGCGAAGGCCAGGATCTCGTCCGAGCCGTTGCCGCAGAACACCTGATCCGGGCTCAGCCCCTCCCGATCCGCGATGGCGGCCCGCAGATCCGCGCACTCCGGGTCGGGGTAGAGCCGCAGGCTGTCTCCCGCCGCCTGCCGGATGGCCGAAAGGACGGCGGGGGAGGGGGGATAGGGGCACTCGTTGGTGTTCAGCTTGATGAACTGCTTGTCCTTGGGCTGCTCTCCCGGGGTGTAGGGCACGACGTCCCGGATGCGCCTGCTCCAGTATCGGTTCATAGGGCCTCGCCCTCCCGCTTCACTTTTTTGACGGACTTCTCCGCCTTGGCCCGGGGGGTCATGACCTCGTGGCCGCAGCCCCGGCACTTCAGCTTGAAGTCCATGCCCACCCGCAGCACCGTCCACTCCTTGCTGCCGCAGGGGTGGGTCTTTTTCAGCTCTAAAATGTCGCCGACGTGGATATCCATGGGCATATTACCCGTCCCCCTTTTCCGGCTGGCCGCCCTTGATCCTGTCCCAGTACGCCTTGGCGGCCTGCTCCGTCTTGTTGGGGCCGTACCGGTAGTACACGTGATCCTGAATGGCGTCGGGCAGATACTGCTGCTCCACCCAGTGCCCCGGGAACTGGTGGGGGTAGAGGTAGCCCTGCTCCCGCTCAAAGCCCGCGCCGTCGGCGTGGACGTTCTGCAAATGCCGGGGGTAGTCCCCGGTGCGCCCCGCCCGCACATCGGCCATGGCGGCGTCGATGGCCTCCAGCACGCTGTTGGACTTGGGGGCGGTGGCCAGCAGGATGGCCGCCTGGGCCAGGGGCAGCCGGGCCTCCGGCAGGCCCAGCTGGAGGGCGCTGTCCACACAGGACTTGACGATAGATGCGGCTTGGGGATAGGCCATGCCGATATCCTCACTGGCGGAGCACAGGAGGCGCCGGATGGCGGTGAGCATATCCCCCGCCTCCAGCAGGCGGGCCAGATAGTGCAGCGCGGCGTCCGGGTCGGAGCCCCGCAGGGACTTCATCAGGGCGGAGGCGATGTCGAAGTGGTCGTCCCCGTCCCGGTCGTACCGCATGGCGGAGCGCTGGGCTACCAGCTTGGCGTCGTCCAGGGCGATGGTGAGGACGCCGTCCTGAATCCGGCTGGCGGTCATCAGCAGCTCCACGGCATTCAAAGCCTTGCGGACGTCCCCGCCGCAGGAGGCGGCCAGATGCTCCCGCACCCCGTCCTCGCACCTTACCTCCACACCCAGCTCTTGAGCCTGTAAAGCAATTCCCCTGTCCACCGCAGGCAATAAGTCGTTCGCGGTGAGCATCTTGAACTCAAAGACCGTGGAGCGGGACAGGATGGCGTTGAAGATGGTGAAGTAGGGATTCTCCGTGGTGGAGGCGATGAGGGTGATCTTACCGTTCTCAATGAATTCCAGCAGGGACTGCTGCTGCTTCTTGTTGAAGTACTGGATCTCGTCCAGGTAGAGCAGCACCCCGTTGGGGGCCAGCAGGGTGCCCACCTGCTCCATCACGTCCCGGATGTCCGCCAGGGAGGCGGTGGTGGCGTTGAGCCGGCGCAGGGTGCGGCCCGACCGCTGGGCGATGATGTTGGCCACAGTGGTTTTTCCTGTGCCGGAGGGGCCGTAGAACACCATGTTGGGGATCTTACCGCTGTCGATCACCCGGCGCAGCAGGCCGTCCTGCCCCAGAATATGGCTCTGCCCCAGCACTTCGTCCAGGGTTTGGGGGCGGATGCGATCCGCCAGGGGCTGGTACATAGGGCTCCCTCCTCTCCAATCGTGCGTATGTGATTATAGCATAGGATTCCCAGCTCCGCAAGGCAGGCCCGTCCGTTCCGCTGGGGCGGAATAATTCCTGTTGACTTTTTCCAGGGTTTGTGCTACCCTGTTGGAAATCACTCACAGGAGGAAAAACCCATGGATCTAAAAAACACCAAGACCGCAGAAAATCTTCAGAAGGCTCTGGCCGGAGAATCCATCGCCAGAAATAAATATACTTATTTCGCGCAGGTTGCCCGAACCAATGGAAACGAGGAGATCGCCGCCGCCTTTGAGCGGATGGCGAAAAACGAGATGATGCACGCCCGGCTGTGGTTTGAGCAGCTGTTCGGCACGCCGGCGGACACCAAGGAGTGTCTGATGCAGGCCGCCCAGGGGGAGTACGACGAGTGGTTCAGGATGTATCCTGAGTTTGCCCGTCAGGCCCGGGAGGAGGGGCTGGAGGATCTGGCCGCCATGTTTATGCGGGTAGCCGCCATTGAGCGCAGCCATGAGAAGGAGTTTCTCACCCTCCTGTCCAAGCTGAGCGGCCCCCAGGCTGAGACCCCTGCCCCGAAGCAGAAGAAAAGCGGTTACCGCTGCCAGTTCTGCGGCGCGATTTTTGACGAGCGCCCCGATGTGTGCGACACCTGTCAGGCCATCGGCGCCTTCGAGTACGTAGAGTATTGGGAATAACGGCCTGCTTGCGCCGAAGCCCCGGCAGAACCGTCTGCCGGGGCTTCCTTAACGCTCAACCGTCCTTCCAGCTCCACCAGTTGCGCTGCTCCGGAGTCTCGATCCGGCCCTCCGCCCAGGCCACCGCCAGGCGGTAGACATACAGCACGCAGCGATCCACCGTGCAGCCCCGCATGAGGCACTCCCGCTCATACAGCGCCTCCGGGTCTTTGCCCTTCAGGTCGTCCACCCGCTCAATGCCCAGGGCGTTCAGGTGGGCGGCCATGTTTTTACCCACGCCGGGAATACTCTGAAGATCGTCCATGTTCTCAGCTCCGGGAGCACTTCTCCGCGTCGATGGCCAGCACCACCAGCAGCGCCCCCAGCGCGTCCCCGGGGTCGGCCACGTCGATGAGATAGGTGTCGGTCAGGTGGAACAGCTCCTTGGAGATGGAGGCCACCTGACGCTGCCCGTCCCAGATGGTGTAGTCCCACTCCATCCAGGCCCCGTCCACCTGCCAGCCGTTGAAGTCGATGGTGAACTGGGGCTTGAAAAAGGAGAACTCCTTCTTGATGCAGCCCACATACTGATCCTGGATATAGATCTCAAACTGGGGCAGGAAGGTGAAGACCTTCTCCTGGAGGGTGCCGATGTGGCTGCCATAGGCGTCGTTGATGTGCAGGCAGTGGCCCCAGCTCAGCTTGCCCTCCACGGTGAATACGGTGTTGCCGTCCTCGTCGTAGATGTCATAGCTGTCCAGCCAGGAGAAAAAACGCTGCTTGAAGTTGAGCCTCATCCCAAGCTCCTCTTTTCTGATTCAGTCTTTTCTCAGCGGTAGATGGGATACTTGGCCGTCAACGCCGCCACACCGGCCCGGATCTCCTCCGCCTTGGCCTCAAAGTCGGTGGCCGCCAGTGCGATATACTCCGCCACCTGATCCATGTCCGCCTCCACGAAGCCGCGGCTGGTGACGGCGGGGCTGCCCACCCGCAGGCCGCTGGTCTGGAAGGGGGAGCGGGGGTCGCCGGGCACCTTGTTCTTGTTGGCGGTGATGCGCACCTCGTCCAGCCGGCGCTCCAGCTCCTTGCCGGTGAGGTCGCCCATGTCCCGCAGGTCGATGAGGGACAGGTGGTTGTCCGTGCCGCCGGACACCAGCTTCATGCCCCGCTTCACCAGCCCTTCGGCCAGGGCGGCGGAGTTCTTCACCACCTGCTGCTGGTACGTCTTGAACTCGGGGGTCAGCGCCTCGCCCAGGGCCACGGCCTTGGCGGCGATGACGTGCATCAGCGGGCCGCCCTGGGAGCCGGGGAAGATGGAGGAGTTCAGCTTCTTGGCCAGCTCCTCGTCGTTGGTGAGCAACATTCCGCCCCGGGGGCCCCGGAGGGTCTTGTGGGTGGTGGTGGAGGTGACGTGGGCGTAGGGGATGGGGGAGGGGTGCAGACCCGCCGCCACCAGCCCGGCGATATGGGCCATGTCCACCCACAGGTAGGCCCCCACCTCGTCGGCGATGGCACGGAACCGCTGGAAATCGATGACCCGGGGATAGGCGGAGGCGCCGGCGATGATCATTTTGGGCTTGCACTCTTTCGCGATGCGCTCCACCTCGTCATAGTCGATGACGCCGGTCTCCTCGTTCACGCCGTAGGACACCATCTTGAAGTACTTGCCGGAGAAGTTCACCGGGCTGCCGTGGGTGAGGTGGCCGCCATGATCCAGGTTCATGCCCAGCACGGTGTCCCCGGGCTGGCACAGGGCCATATAGACCGCGTAGTTGGCCTGGGCGCCGGAGTGGGGCTGGACGTTGGCGAACTTCGCGCCGAACAGCTTGCAGGCCCGCTCGATGGCCAGGTTCTCCGCCACGTCCACGCATTGGCAGCCGCCGTAGTACCGCTTGCCGGGGTAGCCCTCGGCGTACTTGTTGGTGAGCACGCTGCCCATGGCGGCCAGCACCGCCTCGGACACGATGTTCTCCGACGCGATGAGCTCAATGTTGTCGCACTGGCGCTGGTACTCCGCCCGGATGGCCGCGCCCAGCTCGGGATCCTGCTTGGACACAAAGTCCATATACTCTAAAACCATTTCGTTTCCGCCTTTCCAAAATTTGATCTTATCCATTATACAATGTTTTCCTTAAAAGCACAACTGTCACCAACCGAAAAAACAGTCTCGCTTTTTGACGGATTTTATGGTATCCTATCCAGTGAGGTGAGTTTTGTGGAACAGAAAAGCGTCATTGCCATTGTCAACGCCCTGAAGGAGCTGTACCCGGACGGGATCTGCTCCCTGCAATACAAAAAGGATTACGAGCTGCTGTTCGCCGTGCGGCTGTCCGCCCAGTGCACCGATGAGCGGGTGAACATGGTCACACCCGCCCTCTTTGAGCGATTTCCCACCCTAAAGAGCTTCGCGGAAGCGGACATCGAGGAGGTGGGGGAGTACATCCACTCCTGCGGCTTCTTCCGGGCCAAGAGCAAGGACATGGTGCTGTGCGCCCAGATGCTGCTGAATGAATACGGCGGCAAAGTCCCCGGCACCATGGAGGATCTGCTCCGCCTGCCCGGGGTGGGCCGCAAGACGGCCAACCTGATTTTAGGGGACGTGCACAACACCCCCGGGGTGGTGGTGGCGGACACCCACTGCATCCGCATCTCCGGGCGGATGGGCCTGACGGACGGTACCAAGGATCCCGCCAAGGTGGAGCAGCAGCTCCGGGCCGTCCTGCCGCCGGAGGAGTCCAACAACTTCTGCCACCGGCTGGTGCTCCACGGGCGGGCGGTGTGCACGGCCCGGAAGGCCAAGTGCGGCGAGTGCGTGTGCGCCCCCTGGTGCAAGTACGCCAACACGGAGTTCAAGGCATAGGCGAAGCCCCGTCCCGGTATCCGGGACGGGGCTTCGTTTGTAAAAAGAGAACCCCCAGCATAGCTGGGGGTTCTCTTTTTACAAAAGGGGAGCGGACGGCACCCGCCGCCCGCTCCGTCGGAACGTCTTTATACCCCCTGATGCAGCTTTGCCGCCGTCAGGGTGTTTTTCATCAGCATGGCCCGGGTCATGGGCCCCACGCCTCCCGGCACCGGGGTGATGTAGGCCGCCTTCTCCGCCGCCTCGGCATAGCACACGTCGCCGCACAGCTTGCCCGCCTCGCTGCGGTTCATGGCCACGTCGATGACCACCGCGCCCTCCTTCACCATGCCGGCGGTGACCAGCCCCGTCTTGCCCACGGCGGACACCAGGATGTCCGCGGAGGAAGCCAGCGCCGCCATGTCCGGCGTCCTGGAGTGGCACACCGTCACCGTGCCGTGGGCGTGGAGCAGCAGCAGGGCCATGGGTTTGCCCACGATGTTGGAACGGCCCAGCACCACGCACCGCTTTCCCGCCGGGTCGATATGGTATTCCTTCAGCATCTCCATCACGCCGCCGGGGGTGCAGGGCTGGAACACCGGGTCGCCGATGGTGAGCCGGCCCACGTTGAAGGGGTGGAAGCAGTCCACGTCCTTGTCCGGATGGATGGCCAGCAGTACCTCCCGCTCGTCCAGGCCCCTGGGCAGGGGGAGCTGCACCAGAATGCCGTCGATGTCCTGCCTGCCGTTGAGCTCCGCCACCAGCTCCAGAAGCTGCCGCTGGGTGGTTTGGGCGGGCAGGGCGTACTCCTCGCTGTAGAAGCCGCACTCCTCACAGTCCCGCTTTTTCCCGTTCACATAGACCCGGGAGGCGGGGTCGTCCCCCACCAGCACCACCGCCAGCCCCGGCTTCCGGGGCAGCTGGGCCGCCTCCTGCCGGACGCTGTCCTTCACCTTGGCCGCCAGGGCCTTGCCGTCAATGATTGTCGCCGCCATTGTCTGTCTCCTCCTTACTTGTCTCCTCCGCGTCCGCGGGGGGTTCCGCTGTCTCAGCCGGGGCATTGTCCGCCGTGTCCGCCGGGGCGGCCTCCGCTAATTCCGGGGCGGGCTCCGCCGGGATCTGTTCCGAGGAAGCGGGGGAGGGGGTGGGGATCTCCGCCCCCTCCCCCGCGGGCTTGACGCCCTTTGTCAGGGGAGGGGAGGCGGGGCCCGCGGTTTTCAGCCGCAGGACGAACAGCCCGATCCCCACCAGCGCCGACACAATCCCCAGCATCTGGGAGGAACGGATGGGGGTGCCAAAGAAGTACAGGCTGTCGGTACGCAGCCCCTCGATGGCCGCCCGGCCCAGGCCGTACCAGATCACGTAGCTCAGGAACATCTGCCCGTTGAATTTCCGGCCCTTCTTCATCAGCAGGAGCAGAAGCCCAAGCCCCAGCAGGTTCCACAGGGACTCGTACAAAAACGTGGGGTGGACGCCCAGGGCGCCGTCCAGGATGCTCTGGTACGCCTCCTGGCTGTCCAGCAGGTTCTTGCTCCACAGCTCGTTGGCGATGGACTGGGAGCACATCCGCCAGGGCAGGGTGGTAGTGGATCCGTAGGCCTCCACGTTGACAAAGTTCCCCCACCGGCCGATGAGCTGGCCGATGAGCAGGCCGTAGGAGGTGATGTCCATGCCGCTCCAGAAGTCCACCTTCCGCACCTTGCAGAAGATCAGGGCGGAGATCACTGTGGCGATGACCCCGCCGTAGATGGCCAGCCCCCCGTCCCAGAAGGCGATCATCCGAAGAAAGCTGAAGGAGCCGTCGGCGTTGTAGCACACGGACGGGTTGAAGATCACGTAGTACAGCCGGGCCCCGATGATGGCGGAGGGCACCACATAGAAGATGGCGTCCACAATGTCGTCGGGATCCAACCCGAACCTGGGGGCCTTCCACAGCCCGAAGGCCACCGCCAGCAGGAAGCCCGCGGCGATGATCACCCCGTACCAGTAGATGTTGTGGCCGAACACCGTAAAGGCCACCCGGTTCAGCTCAAATTCCAGCCCCAGGCCGGGAAAGGTTACCGTGTTGATCATTTGGTCATTCCTCTTTTTCTGTAGTGGGTCAGTCCAGAGGCCGGATCACGGACAGCGCCGCCCGATCCTCGGTGCACCAGGAGCGGATCAGCGCCTCGCCGTCCGACCGCTCGATGCTCTGGAACACCTGGGGGAAGCTGAGGTAGTCCTCGCCGTCAAAATGGGCCTGGGCCAGCTCGAAGCAGGTGTCGTCCAGGGAGTTGAGCCGCCGCACCATGGAGCCGTAGGCCGCCTTCTTCAGCCGATCCCACAGCTCTGGATCGATGCCCTCCCGGGCCAGGCGGGCGGCCTCCTTCAGCACCTCGTCCAGCACCTGCCGGGGATCCCGGCTCTCCCCGCCGGCGATGAGGCAGGCGCAGCCGGGCAGCTCGTCGTAGCTGCTGTCAAAGCTGCCGTTGATGAGCCCCTGCTCATAGAGCCGGCTGTACAGCGGGGCGGAGGAGCTGAACAGCACGTCGCAGGCCAGCTCCGCCACCAGCCGCTGGCGCAGGCCCTCCCCCTTGGGGGCGGGGCTGCCCTTGAAGCCCAGCTCGAACAGGGGCATGGACACGGGCATGGCCCGCTGGGCGTACCGCTGTACCACCCGGCTGGGCTCTCCCTCGCCGTGGCTGGCGGGGGCGGCGGCGGAGCGATCCTGGCCCAGCACCTCCCCGGCGATGGCGGCCACCCGCTCCGGATCCACGTCCCCCGCGGCGCACAGCACCATGTTCCCCGGCCGGTAGAAGGCCCGGTGGCACTGATAGAGGGTGTCCGCCGTGATCTGAGCGATGGACTCCACCGTCCCCGCCACCCGGATCCGGACGGGGTGCTTGGCGTACATGGCCTCCATGAGCTGGTAGTAGACCTCGTGGCCGGGGTCGTCCTCGCACATCCGGATTTCCTGACCGATGATGCCCTGCTCCTTGGCCACGCTCTCGTCGGTGAACCAGGGCTGGGACACGAAGGACAGCAGGGTACGCAGATTGTCCTCAAAGCCCTGGACGCCCTCGAAGAAATAGCCCGTCATGGAGGGGGTGGTGTAGGCGTTGGGATCCACCCCCTGGGCGGCCATGCGCTGGAGGGCGCTGCCGTCCTGGGTGTCGAACATCTTGTGCTCCAGGAAGTGGGCCACCCCCTGGGGCGTGTCCACCCACTCGCCGTCCTCCCCCCGGAAGCGCAGATCCATGCCGCCGTAGCGGGTGGCGAAAAAGGCGAACTGCTTGCCGTACTCAGGCCGCCTGTCCACGTAGACGTTCAGCCCGTTGGGCAGGACACCGTGCCAGATTGTCTCCCGCAGGGCGGGGTAATTGCGCTCAACCATGGGCCGCGCCCTCCTTTCCCGTCAGGCGGTATACCGTGTCCAGCTGGATCCGTTGGGCGGCCTGGGCGATGTCCTCCGCCGTCACCCGCTCCACGGACTGGATCAGCGCCCCGCCGTCATCCGGCTGTACGCCGTACACCAGCTTGGTCACGCAGTCGTCCTCCATCTGCCCCTGGCTGTCCAGCCGGCCCCGGAGGCTGTTCACCACCGTGCGGATGGCGGCGTTGCGCTCGTCATCGGTGAACCGGCCCGCCCGCAGCTCGTCCAGCTGGGCGAGGATGGCCTCCTGGGCCCGGTCGAAGTCGCCGAACTCCACCCCGGAGGACACCACCAGCAGCCCCTTCAGCTTGTCGATGAGGGAGGAGGCGTAGTAGCACAGGCTCAGCTTCTCCCGGACGTGGAGGAACAGCCGGGAGTTGGCGCTGCCGCCGTACAGGGCGTTGCACACCAGCAGGGCGGGGTAGTCCGGGCTGTCCATCGTCACCCCGCCGGTGCGGAAGCCCATGGCCAGCTTGCCCTGGGTCACGTCCAGTTCATCTGTGACGGTGCGCACCGGGCCCTGCGGTTCCGCCGGAACCGCGCACTCCACCGGGGCGCGGCGCCCGGAGATCAGAGGGGCGAAGGCCCGCCGCACCGTCTCCTCCACCCGTTCCGGGCGGGCGGAGCCGCCGTAGTAGAAGGTGACCTTGGCCCGGCCCAGCAGGGCCTGGTAGTCCGCCCACAGCCCCTCCGGGGCGGCGGACAGGGCCTCCTCCGCGTCCCCCAGCTTATCCACCGCGTAGGCCTCCTGGCCGCACATCTCCTGGATCAGCCGGAAGATGGACCAGCTCCGCTTGTCGTTCACCCGGGATCGGATGCGGTCGGCCAGATTGGCCCCCTCGCTTTTCACATAGTCCGTCCGGAATACGCCCTGATCCACCGCCGGATCCAGCAGCACCTCCCCCATGAGGGCGGCGGCGGGCTCCAGCACCGCCCCGCCGTCCAGGGCGTAGCGGTCGTCGATGACGCTGCACAAAAAGCTGACACACTGGCTCTCCCCCCGCTGGCGCACCGCGGGGCCCAGGGACGCGCCGTACAGCCCGTCGGTGGCGGCGGACAGCCGCTCCATGTCCGGGTAGCTTTTGCTGCCCCGGTAGAGCACCTCGGGGATCAGCGCCCCGGCGGTGGCGTCCTCCCGGCGCAGGGGGACGGTGAGGGTCACGCTGAGCAGGCCGGTTTTGAACTTGTCCGTCCGGTTCACCAGCAGCTCCACGCCCTCCGCCAGCTGCTTCCATTGCTGTTCCATGGCTTTCCTCCTCGGCTGAGCTCCGCGCCGGAAGCACGGAGGCTGTCTTAATTTTCTATTATACATCATCCGGGGCCGTTTGACACCTATAACTTTCCAAGGATGGGTAAATTTTTTCTGAACGGCAAAAAAGGGCCCGGATTGCCGCGCGTCTCGGCAGTCCGGGCCTCTTTCCTTAATCCATATCGAACAGGGCAGTGGACAGGTAGCGATCCCCGCCGTCAGGGAGGAGGGTCACGATGGTCTTGCCCCGGCTGTCCGGGCGTTTGGCGACCTGGAGGGCCGCCCACAGCGCCGCTCCGGAGGAGATGCCCACCAGCACTCCCTCCGACCGCCCCAGCCGCCGGGCGGCGGCAAAGGCGTCCTCGTCCTCCACGGGGAGGATCTCGTCGTATATGGCGGGGTTCAGGGCCTTGGGCACAAAGCCCGCGCCGATGCCCTGGATGCCATGCTTCCCCGCCCGCCCCTGGCTGAGGACGGGGGAGGAGGCGGGCTCCACCGCCACCACCCGGAGGTCGGGGTTCTGGCTCTTGAGGTATTCGCCCACGCCGGTGATGGTGCCGCCGGTGCCCACGCCCGCCACGAACACGTCCACCCGCCCGTCGGTGTCCGCCCAGATCTCCGGGCCGGTGGAGGCCCGGTGGGCGGCGGGGTTGGCCGGGTTTTCAAACTGGCCGGGGATAAAGCCGCCGGGGATCTCCCGGGCCAGCTCCTCCGCCCGCTGGATGGCTCCCGCCATGCCCTGGGCCCCGGGGGTGAGCACCAGCTCCGCCCCGTAGGCCGCCATCAGGCGGCGGCGCTCCATGCTCATGGTGTCGGGCATGACGATGATCACCCGGTAGCCCCGGGACGCCGCCACCGCCGCCAGCCCGATCCCCGTGTTGCCGGAGGTGGGCTCGATGATGGCGCCGCCGGGGCGCAGCGCGCCCCGGGCCTCCCCGTCGTCGATCATGGCCTTGGCCACCCGATCCTTTGCGCTGCCCGCCGGGTTGAAATACTCCAGCTTGGCCAGCAGCCGGGCCTCCAGCCCCACGGCCCGCTCCAGCCCCGTCAGCTCCAGCAGGGGGGTGCGGCCGATGAGCTGATCGGCGGATGTGTAGATGTGTTCCATTGGAATCCCTCCCTGGGGGTTTTTGCCCCGTCTGCTCCGTACCATCCTACGCCTGGGGAGGACGGTTTATGCGCCTTACCGCTGGCCCTTGTCGTAGGGAATGCCCTCCGCCTTGGGAGCCCGGGACTTCTTGGACGTAAAGGCCAGCACGATCAGGGTGATCAGGTAGGGCAGCATCCGGTAGAAGTGGGGGCTGATGGGGATGCTGGCCAGCAGGTATACCCCGTCGCCGTTGAGGTCGATGGAGGTGTAGGACGCCGCCACGCACTTGAACAGGCCGAACAGCAGGGCCGCCCCCGCGATGTTCAGCGGCTTCCAGTTGCCGAAGATCATGACGGCCAGGGCCAGGAAGCCGAAGCCCGCCACGTCGCCGTTGGAGGAACAGTTGGCGGTGGTCAGGGCGTAGACAAAGCCGCCGATCCCCGCCAGCGCCCCGGAGATGGAGGTGCCGGCGTACCGCATCTTGTAGACGTTGATGCCCAGGGAGTCCGCCGCCTGGGGATTTTCGCCGCAGGAGCGCAGCCGCAGGCCGAACTTCGTCTTGTAGAGGATGATGGACAGCACCACAAACAGCAGGATGCACACATAGGTGGCGGGGTAGACCCGGTGGAGGAAGGTTTCGCCCAGGAAGCCCAGGTCGGCGTTCCTGCCGAAGCCCAGATCCGACTTGCGCAGCATGAACCAGCTGGCGGCGTCGCCGTCGATATAAAGGGTGTTCTGGTTGGCGATGATCCGGATGAGGAACAGCACCAGGGCCGGGGCCAGCAGATTCAGCGCCGTGCCGCCGATGGTCTGATCCGCCCGCAGGTTCACCGAGGCGAAGGACAGCAGCAGGGAGAACAGCGCCCCCGCCGCCGCGGTCACCAGCATGGTCAGCAGCATGAGCCCCTGGAGGGCGAGCCAGTTTCCATCGGACTTGGCCCCGTCAAAGGCGCCGGTCTGCTGCATGATCTGGACGAACAGCACCCCGATGAACGCGCCGAAGATCATGATGCCCTCCAGCGCCAGGTTGATGATGCCGCTGCGCTCGGCAAACACGCCGGCCAGCGCCACGATCATCAGGGGAACCGCGTAGATCAGCGTCTGCTGAATCAGGAATGTCATGCGTCCTCCCCTCCTTTCTCCGCCTTGCCGTCCGCGGCAGAGGCCGCGGGGACGGCGGGCGGCTGAACCTTGTGCTTCTTCCGGCCGCTGAGCCACAGCTTGATCACCAGGGAGAAGGCGCTCAGGTATACGATGGTGGCGATGATCACGTCGGTGATGTACTCGTTGAAGGCGGTGAGGCTGGTGAGCTGCTGGCCCACGATGTTCAGCATGGACATGAAGCAGCCGGTGAAGATCACGCCGATGGGGTTGCTGGCCGCCAGCAGGGCCACCGGGATGCCGTTGAAGCCGGTGGCGGGCAGGGACTGATAGGTCTGCCAGTAGAACTCCGTGTTGCCGGACAGGTAGTACAGCGCCGCCGCAGCCCCGGACAGGGCCCCGGCGATGGCCATGGACAGCACGATGTTCCGCCTGTCGCTGACGCCGGCGTACCGGGCGGCGTGGCGGTTGCTGCCGCAGGCCATCAGCTCGTAGCCCATGGTGGTCTTGGTCATGAACACGTACACCAGGATGGCGATGACCACCGCGATGCCGAAGCCCCAGTTCACCTGGGAGCCGGGGAACAGGGCGTCCAGCCCCGCCCGGGCGGTCTCCACCCCGTTGTGGCTGGTCTTGTAGATGTAATTGGTTTTGCCGTATTCCTCCAGATTGCGCCAGACGCTGTTGTCAAAGATCCAGGTCACCAGGTTGGCGGCGATCCAGTTGGTCATGATGCAGGCCAGCACCTCGTTGATGTTGAGCAGGGCCTTCACCAGGCCGGGGATGGCCCCCCACAGCGCCCCCGCCAGGACGCCCGCCAGGAAGGCCAGCAGCCACACGATGGGGGAGGGTACGGCGGATGTGGGGATGCTCAGCGCGGTGATGAGGGTGGCGGCGGTGCCCATGAGGTACTGCCCCGGGGCGCCGATGTTGAACAGGCCGGTCTTGAAGGCCACCGCCACCGACAGTCCGGTGAGGATCAGCGGCGTGGCCCGGAACAGCATATTGCCCACGTTGGTGGGGTTGAAGCCGAAGGTGAGGCTGCCCGAGGCGTCCCGCCCGGTGCTGAGGATGCCGCCCAGCACCAGCCGCACGCCGTCCCACACGCTGGCGCTGTCCATATTGCCGCTGGTCAGGCCGGTGATGATCACGATGATACAGCCCACCAGCAGGCCGATGAGGATGGAGATCACGGAGGCCGCCACCGTCTTGGCCCCGTCCTTTTTCATCAGATGGTTCCATTTCTCCTTCATGCCGGCCTGCCCCCCTTCTCCTGTGCCCGCTTGGCTCCGGCCATGTAGAGGCCCAGCTCCTGCACGTCGGTCTGCTTGGGATCGAACTCGCCCACGATCTCGCCCTCGTACATCACCAGGATCCGGTCGGACAGGTTCATCACCTCGTCCAGCTCCAGGCTCACCAGCAGCACGGCGCGGCCCTTGTCCCGCTCCGCCACCAGCTGGCTGTGGATGTACTCAATGGCGCCCACGTCCAGGCCCCGGGTGGGCTGGACGGCCACGATCAGCGGCTTCTCCCGATCCAGCTCCCGGGCGATGATGGCCTTCTGCTGGTTGCCGCCGGACATGGAGCGGGCCGCCGTCACCGGCCCCTGGCCGGAGCGCACGTCATACTGGGCGATGAGCTGGTTGGCGTACTCCCGCACAGCGCCCCGGTTGATGAAGCCCTTGGTCTGGAACCGCTTTTCCTGGTACCGCTGGAGCACCAGGTTCTGCTCCAGGGTGAAGTCCAGCACCAGCCCGTGCTTGTGCCGATCCTCGGGGATGTGGCTCATGTTCCTGCCCCGGTGGCGGATGGAGGCGTGGGAGATGTCCTCCCCGCACAGGGTGGCGGTGCCGCCGGAGCTCTTTTCCAGCCCCGTCAGGCCGTAGACCAGCTCGGTCTGGCCGTTGCCGTCGATGCCGGCGATGCACAGGATTTCTCCCGCCCGCACGTCGAAGCTCACGTGATCCACCGCGTTGCGCTTGTGGGCCCTGGAGGGCACGCAGAAGTCCCGGAGGGACAGCACCGCCTCGCCGGGGTGGGCGGGCTCCTTGTGCACCTCCAGCTGGACGGAGCGGCCCACCATCATGTCGGACAGGGACTGCTTGTCCGTGTCCTTGGTGTCCACGGTGCCGATGTACTTGCCCTTGCGCAGCACCGTCACCCGGTCGGACACCGCCATGATCTCGTTGAGCTTGTGGGAGATGAACAGGATGGACTTGCCCTCCTTGGCGAACTCCTTCATGGTGGCCATCAGCTCGTCGATCTCCTGGGGGGTGAGGACGGCGGTGGGCTCGTCGAAGATGAGGATCTCGTTGTCCCGGTACAGCATCTTCAGGATCTCCACCCGCTGCTGCATCCCCACGGTGATGTCCTCCACCTTGGCGTCCAGATCCACCTTCAGGCCGTACCGCTCGGACAGGGCCTCCACCTTGGCCCGGGCCTCCTTTTTCTGAAGGAAGCCCGCCTTGGTAGTCTCCGCGCCCAGGATGATGTTGTCCAGCACGGTGAACACCTCAATGAGCTTGAAGTGCTGGTGTACCATGCCGATGCCCAGGGCCGTGGCGTCGTTGGGGTCGTTGATCTGTACGACCTGGCCGTTTTTCTTGATGACGCCCTTCTCCGGCTGGTACAGGCCGAACAGCACGCTCATCAGCGTGGATTTGCCCGCGCCGTTCTCCCCCAGCAGGGCGTGGATCTCCCCCCGCCGCAGCTGGAGCGTGATGTCGTCGTTGGCGATGATGCCGGGGAATTCCTTGGTGATATGCAGCATTTCAATGACGTTTTCCGAATCCATGGCTCTCCTCCCGCCTCCTTTTCTTCCAGTGGATGTTCCAGCTCGGGCTTTGCGGCAAGCGTCAGCCAGAACTTGACAATCTCTTTGCACATTATACAGCATATCCGGGGAAATGACAAGGTTTTTATGGGCAGGATCCCATAGATTGGGCGAACGCCTCTTAATTTAACGGGGAAATCGTCCGATTGTATAGACAAGCTCCCTTCTGCCCGGGCAGGGGCGGGGCGGCGGAGGCGGCCGCGGAGCGCCCGGGGCCGGGAAAGGAAAGGTGTCCAGCAATGATCAAGAATGTGGTATTTGACATGGGCGGCGTGCTGATTGACTTTGACGCCCAACGCTACATCACCCGATTTGTCCCCGATCGGTTGGACTATGAGCCCATACGCCGGGAGCTGTTCCGCTCGCTGGAGTGGGTGTGGACGGATCGGGGCGTCATCACCGACGAGGAGATGGCGGAGGCGGTGTGCGCCCGCCTGCCGGAGCGGCTCCATCCGGTGGTATGGGATATCGTGAACAACTGGCATCAGGACATTCCACCCCTGGAGGGGGTGTATGAGCTGGTGAAGGAGCTGAAGGGCAAGGGCTACCGCATCTATCTGCTGTCCAACACCTGCACCCGGTTCCACGACTTCCGGAAAAACATCCCCGCCCTGGAGTTTTTTGACGGGGAGTTTGTCTCCTGTGACTTCCATTTCGTGAAGCCGGAGCCGGGGATCTACCTGCGGTTCCTGGAATACTTCCGGCTGCGCCCCGAGGAGTGCGTCTTTATCGACGATGATCCCCGCAATATCGAAGCCGCCGTCCGCTGCGGCATGGGCGGGGTGATCTTCCACGGCGACACGGCCCATCTGCGGCTCCGGCTGCGGGAGCTGGGCGTGGACGCCGCCTGCTGAACCTGAGAACAAGAAAGCCCCCGGACAGGCCGTCCGGGGGCTTTGTGATGCTGTTAGTATGCAGTTGGGGGATGGAGCCCTAAAGCGGGAGCACATCGCCCTCCCGGCCGATCTGGGAGAGGACGCCGTTTTCGATGAGGTACGCCTCCCCCCGCAGCTCCTCCCGGCCGTCCCTGCCCAGAAGGAAGCTGCCGTCCACCAGGGCGTAGATTTTCCGCCCCATGCTGTCGGGCAGCAGGCTGGTTTCCAGGGTGGGCAGGCCGTCCACCACCTCGTACCGGGTGTCCTGGAAGTGGGGGAAGATCATGGCCTTCGTCAACCCCAGGCCGGGGTAGAACCGCCGGTAGCTGGGGTCGATGGCCTCGCCCTCCTCCTCGGGCGGGGCGTAGACCAGCTCCTCGCAGTTCATGGTGCCCGCGCTGATGCCCACCACCACGCCGTCATAGCCCGTCAGCCGCTCCCGCAGGCCGATGTCCTGGAAAAACCGGTTCTGGGTGGGGACGTGGCCGCCCGCCAGGATGAGCAGATCCGCCCCCCCCACCAAAGCCCCGCACTGATCCGCGCTCCTTCTACCCAATATCTGATAGCGGTCGAACCGGAAGCCCGTCAGCTCAAAGCCGGTGCGGATGGATCCGGCGAACCGCTCGGTTCTTTCCACGTCGTCAGGGGAGGAGGCGACGAACACCGCCCGGCACGGATCGGGCAGCGCCTCGCGCAGCTCGTCCACAAAGCCGTTGGCCGGGTTCAACGCCGGGGAGTCGGGCAGACAGGAGCTGCTGGTGAGGAAGTAAATCATAGCGCAGCCCTCACAACCTTCCACGGATGGCCCGGAGGAACTCCAGCCCCGTCACCTTGCGGGCGGGAGCCTCGCCCTCCCACAGGCCCACCAGATCGCCGGTCATCACGCCGCTCTCGATGGTGTCGATGGACGCTTTCTCCAGCTTATGGGCAAAGGCGGTCAGCTCCGGAAGATCGTCCAGCTCCCCCCGCTTGGCCAGCGCCCCCGTCCAGGCGAACAGGGTGGCCATGGGGTTGGTGGACACCTGCTCGCCCCGCAGGTGGCGGTAGTAGTGCTGGGTGACGGTGCCGTGGGCGGCCTCGTACTCGTAGTTGCCGTCGGGGGACACCAGCACCGAGGTCATCATGGCCAGTGAGCCGAAGGCGGTGGATACCATGTCGCTCATCACGTCGCCATCGTAGTTCTTGCAGGCCCAGATAAAGCCCCCCTTGGAGCGGATCACCCGGGCCACCGCGTCGTCGATGAGGGTGTAGAAGTAGGTGATCCCCGCCTGCTCAAACTTGGCCTTGTACTCCGCCTCGTAGATGTCCGCGAAGATGTCCTTGAAGGTGTGATCGTACTTCTTGGAGATGGTGTCCTTGGTGGAGAACCACAGATCCTGCTTCGTGTCCAGGGCGAACTGGAAGCAGGAGCGGGCGAAGGACGCGATGGACGCCTCCACGTTGAACTGTCCCTGGAGCACGCCGGGGCCGTCGAATCGGTGGATAGGCTCCCAGGTCACCGTGCCGTCGGCGGCGGTGAACACCAGCTCCGCCGTGCCAGGGCCGGGCACCTTGAGCTCCGCCGCCTTGTACACGTCCCCGAAGGCGTGGCGGGCGATGGTGATGGGGGCCTGCCAGTTCTTCACCACCGGGTTGAGCCCGCGGATCATGATGGGGGCCCGGAACACGGTGCCGTCTAAAATGGCCCGGATGGTACCGTTGGGGGACTTCCACATCTGGGACAGCTTGTACTCCTCCACCCGCTGGGCGTTGGGGGTGATGGTGGCGCACTTGACGGCCACGCCGTACTTCTTATTGGCTTGGGCGGCGTCGATGGTCACCTGATCCTTTGTGCGCTCCCGCTCGGGCAGGCCCAGGTCGTAGTACTCGGTTTTCAGGTCGATATAGGGCTCCAGCAGCTCCTCCTTGATCTGCTGCCAGAGGATGCGGGTCATCTCGTCCCCGTCCATCTCCACCAGGGGGGTTTTCATTTGCAGCTTGTCCATGGCTCATCTCTCCTTTGCGATATGAAAGGGCGGGGGCGGAAGGCCGTCCCCGCCGCTTGGGGTTGCGGATGTTCAGTCCCAGGGGTCGTCCTTGGGGGATTTGGGGGGCTTGGGCGCGCCGCCGTCCTGGGGGCCAGGGCCGATGCCCGTGCCCGAGGTGGGGCCGGGGGTGGGGTTCCAGGTATAGGTGGTATTTTGCCGGGGCGGAGCGGGCTGGCCCCAGCCGCCGTCCCCGCCGCCGGGGGTGGGCCTGGTGCTGTCAATGCCCTGCGTCCAGTCGTAGAACAGGGCCTCCGCCCCGGTGACGTAGGGGGTGAGCCACAGGTTGAAGATGCCGATGGCGATGCTGACGAGGGAGAGCAGGCCGATGGCGCCGACGGCGGACAGAACCAGCGTCGGCAAAGAGTCCACCCCGTTCTGGATGGCGCTGATCACAACAGGGACAAAGACGGCGGCACCCAGGATTAGGAAGACGGCCAGCTCCATCAGATACCAGCCGAGGAAGGACAGCTTCAGCGTGAACAGCCGCCCGTAATTGCCCTGCATGAGCCGTTTGCTCTCCCGGATGGCGTCCATGCCGGACATACCCCGGTCGGCGATGAGAAAGTCCACCAGGGCGTACCGCAGGGTGACCCAGATAATGCCCAGCATCAGGGCAATGCACCCGCACAGCATCAGCAGGAAAGCCAATGCGGGCAGGTCAAGTATGGTAATGAACAGCAGCAGGATGACAAAAAACACCACAACAGCCCCCACCTGCAGCAGCAGCGTCCACAAAAAGCGGAACACCGACACCAGCAGCTGGGTGATCAGCACCGGGCCCGCCTGGGGGAAGGCCCGGAACAGGGCCCCGGTCTGAGGCTGCCGCCCCCGCGCCATATCCAGGCAGAAGCCGCCGTAGCCCACCCGCATCAGCCCCTGCCACAGGGTCACCAGCAGGGAGGACAGCCCTCCGCCTACCAGAAGGGCGAAGATCAGCCGCTGGGGGCTGTAGGACATCAGTACGTACTGGACGGCGGTGTCCATGTCCCCGTACTCCAGGAGCGCCTGGGCGTACAGGTTGCTCAGGCCCGTGCTGCCGGTGACCAGCCCCAGAATCTGGCTGATGATCTGGCCGCCGATGCCGGCGAGGGCGGCAAACACGAAGGTGACGAACATGGGGTGGGGGCGCTGGCCCCGCATGGCCCGCCGCGCCGCCTCCTTCAACCGTGTGCGGTTGTACTCCAACATAGGACAATTCCTCCTTCTCCGCGCCGTATTCCACTGCCGGGGTGAGGTCAGGCGCCTGCGAGGATATTGTACCTGATTCCCTGGGAAATTGCAACAACAAACCGGCCGGGTTTCCCGCCGCCGGACTTGCCCCGGCGGGCGTCCTGTATTATAATCAAAGCGTCCCAGCCCATGAGCGTGGGCCGGGACGGAAGGGGGACAGGCAGATGGAATTGGAGGAAATCCGCGCCCTGCGGCGGGCGCTGCACAGCTGCCCGGAGCAGTCGGGTCAGGAGACCCGCACCCGGGCCATGCTCATGGATTTTTTGCGCGGCCGGACGGAGCTGGAGCTCCACCCCTGCGGGGCGGGCTTCTACGCCGCCCGCCGGGAGCCGGAGGGGACAAAGCCCCCCATAGCCCTCCGGGCGGACTACGACGCGCTGGCCCTGCCGGGGGGAGGGGCAGCCCACCTGTGCGGCCACGACGGCCACGCCGCCGCCCTGTGCGGTACGATCCTGTCCCTGAAGGGGGAGCGGCTGGATCGGGACGTGTTCTTCCTGTTCCAGCCCGCTGAGGAGACGGGGGCCGGGGCCCCGGGCTGCCTGGAGCTGTTTGAACGGGAGCGGGTGGCCCGGATCTACGGGGCCCACAACCTGCCGGGATACCCCCTGGGGCAGGTGTTCACCCGGCCCGGAACCTTCGCCTGCGCCTCCCGGGGGGTGACGCTGGTCTTCCAGGGGCGGCCCACCCACGCCGCCTATCCGGAGCACGGCCTGTCCCCGGCCACGGCGGTGGGGCGGCTGCTGTGCGCCCTGCCCCAGCTGGCCCGGGCGGAGCGGTACGGCGGCATGACCCTGTGCACCGTCATTGGGGCGGAGCTGGGCGAGCGGGCCTTCGGCACTGCCGCCGCCCGGGGGGAGGTGTGGCTCACCCTGCGGGCGGAGGAGGACGGGGATCTGGAGCGGCTGTTCGCGGATCTTCTCGGGCTGGCCCGGGAGCTGGCGGGGGAGTACGGCCTGGGCTTTGCCCATGAGGTGCAGGACGTGTTCCCCGCCACGGTGAACGACCCGGACTGCGCCCGGCTGGTGCTGGATCGGTGCGGCGGCAGGGAGCTGCCCGCCCCCATGCGGTGGAGCGAGGACTTCGGCCACTACCTGCGCCGCTGCCCCGGGGCCTTTTTCGGCATCGGGGCGGGGGAGGGGTGCCCGCCGCTCCACACGAAGGATTATCAGTACCCGGACGAGCTGCTGGAGCCCGCCATCAGAGCCTTCCGGCAGATCCTGCTGGGCTGCCGTTTGGAGGTAGAAAATTTTTCAGAAATGATTTGACAATTCCTGCGCTCTTTAGTATAATAGCAGTCGTGCCATTATGCGAGGTGGATCATGAAGCTGAATTTGGAGCGGCTGGCCCGGGAACCGGGCGCGGCCCTGCCCTTTGACTGCGTGCTGGATCTGTCCCAGGTGGAGTGGAACGGCGGGCGGCCCTTTGCCGACGGCGTCCGCGTCACGGGAAAGGTGCGCAACAGGGCGGGAGCCCTGGTGCTCAGCGCGAAGCTGAGTACGGAGCTGTCCCTGGTGTGCGACCGGTGCGCCCAGCCCTTCCGGCGGGAGAAAACGGTGGAGTACGAGACCCTGCTGGCCTTCGAGCTGGCCAACGGGGAGAGCGACGACATCGTGCTGCTGGACAAGGACGGGGAGCTGGATCTGGACGGGCTGATGACGGAGGTCTTCCTCCTGGAGATGGACACAAAGAACCTGTGCTCTGAGGATTGCAGGGGGCTGTGCCCCGGCTGCGGCGCGGATCTGAACCACGAGCCCTGCCGGTGCAAAAAGGAGATCGACCCCCGGCTGGCAAAGCTGGCCCAGCTCCTGGAGCGTCAGGAGGATCAAGCGTAAGTATGCTGTATGCCCTTTGGGCATTGAGCGATAAGGAGGTGTCAAAATGGCCGTCCCGAAAAGTAAGGTATCCAAGCAGCGCCGGAATAAGCGCCGCAGCTCCGTGTGGAAGCTGGAGACCCCCGGTATCAACACCTGCCCCAAGTGTGGTACTGTGACCCTGCCCCACCGCGTCTGCAAGAACTGCATGAGCTACAATGGCCGCGAGGTTACCGCCTCCGCCGAGAAGTGACGCCTGCGAGGATGAAAAAAAGCTGCCGCTGCCGCGGCGGCTTTTTTGCCGTCCTGACAAAATAGCGCCCCGCCTGGTTTGATCCGGGCGGGGCGTTTGCTTATTGGCCTGCGTAGGTGAACAGTTCGCAGCTTCCGGGGACGGTCTCAAATTCGGCCCGCTCGCGGTCGAAACGGATTGTCCAGCGCAGGAACCAGGGCCACATCAGCGGGGCGCTCACTACATCGCTGCCGATGAAGGCCTGGAGGGGGAATTCGATCTCCATGGTGCCGTCGTCGTTGAACCAGTAGCTGACGATCTCACCGGTGACTGCCAGGCGGATGCCCTCCTCGTCGATCCGGCGGTACATCTCCTCGCCGCCGTCAATGGTCAGCTCCGCCCTCTGGCCCTCATAGGTGCAGGTGATGGCTTGGGTTTGGCTGTCATAGCGGTAGGAGCAGTTGATGTTGAAGTCATGCACCAGCGGCTTCCAGTCATGGACGTGATCCATCGTGGAGGAGGAGGCGTCCAGATCGTACACCACCAGTTCGCTCAGGGAGGTGCCGGTGCCGCTGCCTACGTTGCTGATGACCGCCAGGAGGCCGTAGCCATCGGGATCGCCGTCCAGCTTTTTCAGCTCCGGCGGGATGGCCCGTCCGGTGTGGGCGGTGTGGTCGAACACCTTGTAGAAGTTCCCGTCCCAGCGGATCAGCGTCTCCTCGCCGTGATTGCGGGAGTACACCCAAATCATGTCATCGGGCAGCTCCGCCACCTTGTACCACTGGTTGGGGTCGTCCGGGATGCCGCTCATAAGGTCAACCACGGGGGCGCTCAGCGGGGCGGCGGTGGTGATGTCCATGGGGGTGGGTTCGTCCTCAATTCCCATATCCAGCCGATCCGGCTCCTCCAAAACCCACTTTGCACCATTGTACCGGAGGGTGAAGGCGGCGGTGCCCACAGTGCGGCCCTTCATATAGTGCTCGTCCGGCACCGCGGTATCCGGCTCAACCACCCGAATCAGATCCTTCATGGTCTCGTCCGCCGGACAGAACAGCAGCTCAAAGAGGAAGGAATTGTCCTCCGGATTGAGGGAGATCTGGCGGAAGTCGTTGGCGTAGGCGTAGGTGTAGCCGTCCCGGATGTGCTCATAGCCGTCAAAAAAGTTTATGGGCAGGGTGGTGCTGCCGGTGATATAGTGGCGGTAGTAGTCCTCGCTGTCCGGGTCGCCCTCGGTGTGGGCGTAGGTGACGGAGAACTCCCGAGTATCCTTATTATAGGCCGCCACGTTGTTTTGGTTAAAGCGGAGCAGGAGATCATCCTGGGTGTCAAACGAGTCGGCATAGGTGACCTGGCCGTTGTTCCATTCATACACATCGTAAGTTCCGAAGTAGTTCAGGTGCGACCGGATCACCAGCTCGTTCTGCCCATCGCCGTCAAAGTCTTGGACGAACAGATAGGGGAGCATCTCGGCGGTGATGGTGGGCATCAACTGGCAGACGGTGCCGTTCCACTCCAGCCAGGGGTGATCGTACTCCCCCGTCCACAGCTTGGCCGTGCCGGCACTGTCGGGGCCGGTACCCGCCAGCAGCTTGGCGTCGGCGGGGAGATAGGGCCGGAGCTGGCCGCTGTCGTAGGTGTACCATGCCAGACTGGGCTTCAGGTTCTGCCAGCCTTCCGCCGCGCTGTGCTCCTCCTTAGTGGCCCTCCTGCCGTCCACGAAGTAGAGCTGGTCGATCCCGTTTTCGCCGGGCTTGTGGCAGGTGGTTTCATGGAGGATTATCTGATCCGGCCCAAAGGTCAGGGTGGCGCATCCGTTCCAGGCCGCGCCGTTGCTCCAACTGAAGGTGCCGTCCGACTTCACGCTCCCGAAGGTGCGGTAGCCGGGGTTATAGCCGTAGATCTCGTCCCCCTGGCGGCGGAGGATCACGTAGCCCACCACGCTGTACAGGTACTCGTCCTCGCCCTCGGGCCAGATCACCATCTCGTTGATGCCGTCCCGATCCAGGTCGATGACGGCCAGCCTGCCCGCCTCCACCACGGCGTCGGGGTACTGGTCGTCCCCGTAGTAGAAGGTTCTCAGGTCGTGGATGCCGTAGGGCCGGCCGTCGCCCTCGCTGTGCTGGAAGTAGGCGGAGATAAACTGCCGCTCCCCGTCCAGCACCTCCTTCATCCACGGATCCAGCAGGGCGTCCGCAAGGTTGGCCTCCGGGGGCTGGGAGGCGGAGGCGGTGGGGCCGGGATCGGGATTGTCCTCCGGGGGCTCCGCCGCCACCGGGTCGGTGAGCAGGCACACCGCCGCCATGACGGCCATCACCGCGCTCACCACGATCACCCACAGGGCAGGGCGGCGGTAGCCCAGTACGTTTTTGATCCGCCCCTTGGCGTCCCCCTCGTCGAAGGCCAGGGGGGAGGGGGCGGGCAGCCGCCGCCCGGTGGCCAGGGCCAGCAGGGTGGTGGAGTAGTCGGCCTTGACCTGGCTGCCCAGCCGGCGGATGACGGCCTCGTCGCAGGCGGCCTCGATGTCCCGGCTCATAAGGAGGTAGGCCGCCCACACCAGGGGGTTGAACCAGTGGAGGGCCAGGGCTGCCCAGCACACCGGCTTGACGATGTGATCCAGGCGGCGCAGGTGGGCCCGCTCATGGCAGAGGATGAACTGCCGGGGCTGTCCCACCAGCCCGGCGGGGAGGTAGATCCGGGGCCGCAGCATCCCCAGGATGAAGGGGGAGTCCACCGCCGGGTGCTCCCAGGCCCCGTCCGGGGCCCGGATGGCGTCAAACAGGCGGCGGCGCAGACGCAGGTAGGAGATCAGGCCGCAGCCGGCCATGGCTGCCGTGCCCACCAGCCACACCCCGGCCAGGACGGCCTGCCAGGGGAAGGGGGCGGGGGCCTCGGGCTGGGGTACGTCGGGATGAACGCCCTTGGGCGGGGTGAGGGTGGGCTCGCCGGGGTTGGGATTGCTGATCACGGGGGTGGCCGCGGTTCCCGGATTCTGCTCCTGGGCCGGGTTCTGGATAGGGGCGGTGGGGGTGGCGGGGTTCTCGGGGAACTGGCCAACCGTTTCCCCTCCGGGGTGAACCTGCGCCTGCACCGGCCGGGCCTCCGGGACGATGGACAGGGGGCTTTCCAGCGACACGGGGATCAGCAGCCGGGCGAACACCACCAGCCACAGCAGGCACAAGATCTGCCGGGGGGCCCGCCGCTTTAGAATCAGCCGCAGGACGATGAGAAGGGCGGCGGCGTAGGCGGCGGTGAGGCTCATCTCCCACAGGGGGGAGAGGGAGCGGAACAGGGTGTTCAAAAAGTCAAGCATGGTGATTCCCCTCCCGGTACTGATCGATGATGGCCTTCAGCGCGTCGGCTTCATCGTCGGAAATGGTTTTCCCGCCCATGAAGTGGGCCAGGAAGGAGGGCAGCGAGCCCTCAAAGGTGCGCTCCACCACCGCGCGGCTCTCCTCCCGGAGGATTTCGTCCTGGGGGATGACGGCGGTGACCACCGCGTTTTCGTTGCGGAGCACCCCCCGCTCCACCAGCTTTTTCAGCACGGTGTAGGTGGTGGACTTCTTCCAGCCCAGCTCCTTCTGGGACAGCTCCACCAGTTTTCCGGAGGGGAGGGGTTCGTTCTCCCAGACGATCCGGGCGAAGCGGTACTCGCCCTCGGCTAACCGCAAATGCTCCATAAGACAGGCCTCCTTTCGGTCTATAGCTATCGACCTACTTGCAGTCTATCACGATAGACCAGCCCTGTCAACCCCTTTTTTCAAACTTCTGTAAAAAAGTTGGAAGCTCTTGACAAAACTCTCCTACAGGTGTAGGATGGAGAAAGAGAACTACAACTGTAGGAGGGATTGCCATGACAAAGCTGTCGGACAAGGAGTGGATGGTGCTGGGGGCGCTGTGGGAGAGCGGCGGGGACACCCTGAACGGGCTGACCCAGGCCCTGCGGGGCGAGACGGGCTGGAGCCGCAACACGGTGCTCACCTATCTCACCCGGATGGAGGCCAAGGGGCTGGTGTCCATCGACCGGGAGGAAAGTCCCCGGCGCTACCGGGCGGCCCTGGGCCGGGAGGACTGCCGGGCTCAGGCCCGGGACAGCTTCCTGCGGCAGGTGTACCAGGGGGCCACAGGGGACTTGGTGGCGGCTTTCCTGCGGGAAAAGCCCATCAGCGGGGAGGAGCGGGACGCCCTGCGCCGCCTGCTGGACGAGATGGAGGTGTAGTTACTTTTTCTTGAAAGAAAAAGTAACCAAAAAGAACTTGAATTCGCTGACGGCCGGGGCAGGAACCCGCAAGGTATCTGCCCGGTAACGGCAGTTTGTATTTCATGAGGTATGGTATTATGACGGATTTGTGGTCTTTTCTTTTGCAGACCTTGACGGCCTCCGGGGTGGCGGCGCTGCTGCTGGCGGTGAAGGCCATGTTCCGGGACAAGCTGTCCCCCCGGTGGCAGTTCGGGATCTGGGGGGTGCTGGCGCTGGTGCTGCTCCTCCCGGCGGGGTGGGGCGGGCGGTACGTGCTGGTGAACTGGCCCATGTGGGTGGAGGCGCTGAAGTCCGCCCTCACCGGCCAGTTTGGGACGCTCACCCGGGTCATCGCCCCGGTTCCTCTGCCGCGGCTGGCGCCGCCCCGGACGGCGGCGGACTGGCTGTACCTGCTCTACCTGGCGGGGGCCGCGGCTCTGCTGGCGCGGTATCTGATCTCCTATGCCCGTCTGCGGCGGGCGCTGAAGCGGGGGCGGCCCGGCCAGAACGAACGGGTCAGGGCGGCGGCGGAGCGGTACGGCCTGCCCGCCTGCCCCGCGGTGGAGGTGGACGGCCTGCCCACGGCCTTTATCTGCGGGGTGTTCCGGCCCGTGCTGGCCCTGCCCGCCGGGAGGGAGACGGACGAAAAGGTGATCCTCCACGAGCTGCTCCACCTTAATTATAAGGATGTGCTGTGGGGGTGGCTCATCGCGCTGCTGCGGTGCCTCCACTGGTGCAACCCGCTGCTGTGGCTGTGCGCCGATCGGGCGGGGAACGATTTGGAGGCCCTGTGCGACCAGCGGGTGCTGGAGCGGCTGGAGGGGGAGGAGCGCCGGGACTACGGCCGGATCCTGCTGTCCATGGCGGATGAGAAGTACGCCCGGGCCCCGGGCACCTCCTCCGCCGCCAACGGGGGCAAAAACATCGCCCGGCGGATCCAGGCCATCGCCCGGTTCAAGCGCTACCCGGCGGGGATGGCGCTGGCGTCGGTGTGCGTGGCGCTGGTGCTGGCTTTCCCGCTGGTGATCGGGGCGCGGGCGGAGGGCGTCGGCGAATGGGGCGTCCAGAACACAACGGTGGTGATGGCCTCCGCCCGAACCACGTACTGCACCACCTACGCCGGTGCCTTTGACACCTACGCCAAGGCCCTGCTCACGGGGGATATCTCCTACCGGGCCATGTGCGCGCCGCTGTCCGAGCAGAACGAGCTGGCGCAGGCGGCCGGGGGATACCAGCACCAGCGGGATACCCGCTGGCTGTGGAACCAGGCGGGGGACGTAAGAAGCTGCCCCTGTACCCATGAGGGCTACCAGATTTATAGCCTGACGCCTAAGGGGGATGGCGGCTGGGAGGGTCTGCTGGTGCTGCCGCTGGAGTATCTCCCGAATGATGACGTGGAGTGGGTCGGGTGGGACAATGCGGCATATTCCCGCTGGCTGGCGGTACAGACGCTCCGGGCGGAGCGGGAGGGGGAGCGTTGGGTGGTGATTCCCCAGGAGAAGCTCCACGCGGTGCCGGGGGATCAGCGGAACGGCGGCAACCTGGGCCTGCCCTGTAAGGTGTACGAGGCCCGATACGGTGACTGGCTGATCCAGGGCCAGTGGCAGAGCACCGCCACCGTCAATAGTCAGGTGCAAAATGCAAATGGAAGTGGGTTTTTGAAAAATGGGGTTTGGAATATGACCTCGTTTGACTCCAGGCCCAAGCCCCATGCCCAGTTTGACGAGGGTTATGATCACTACCAGTTCTGGGCCACCTATACCGGCGACCCGGACAAAAAGAGCGGCTATACCAGCGTCGGCCTTGCGGCCAAACCCGTCTATGGGGAGGGGGACGGGGAACCGGATCCCATTGCCCCGGAACATCTGGACAACAACAGCAGCGGGAGCAGCAATTGGGGGAACAGCTTTGGCAACCGCGTGCTGGAGAGCGGCTGGGAGGACACGGTGTTTCTCTCCGGCGGAGGCCGCGGCATGGATTGGGGCGCGGATGGGGCATATCTGGCCCCAGCGGCCTACCGGGCAATGTTCTACCTCAACGGCGAACCTGTGGCGGAGCTGACCCTCCTGCCTGTGGAAGGGGGCGAGTGGATTGAGCCTTGAGCGTGAAACCCTGTATACCGGCCTGTCCCACGCCGCCTGGGGGTATTTCTTCCTGAATTTTGACGTGAATTTCGGCACGGTAAGCGTCATACCCCGTTTTGTGGGCTTCCTGCTCCTGTTATCCGCCATCGGGAAGCTGTCCGGGGAGCGGCGGGATCTGGCCCTGCTGCGGCCCTTGGGCTGGCTGCTGGCGGGGTGGAGCGGGCTGGACTGGCTGCTGTCCTGGGGCGGCGGCGATGTGGACGGGCACATTTTGTTCCTGGATCTGCTGGTATCGGCGGCGCGGCTGTACTTTGAGTTCCAGCTGCTCACCGACCTGGCGGCCATCGCGGAGACCTATCAGCCGGAGGAAAGCGATTTGGACAGGCGGATCCGCCGCCACAGGACGGAGGATGTGGTGCTGGTCACCATCCTGTCCCTGCTGACGGCGCTGCCCATCCCGGGGGAGTGGGGGAATTGGCTGGTGCTGGCGCTGGCGGTGCTGGTCTGTGTGGTGTCCCTGATGATCATGTGGAATCTGTTCCAGCTCCGGCGGTGCTTCCGGGAGGAGGCCGCGTGACAAAAGCGCCCCGTCCAAGTGGACGGGGCGCTTTTCCATGGGCATAATTCAGAAGGCACGGCCGATATCTGTACGGAAATGCATATCTGTAAAGGAAATAGGCTTTGCGGCGGCGTAGGCGTTGCCGATGGCCTGCTCCAGGGTATCGCCCAGGGCGGTGACCCCCAGCACCCGCCCGCCGTTGGTGACGATCTGCCCGTCCTGTTCGGCGGTGCCGGCGTGGAACACCACAGCGGATTTCGCCGCCTCCTCCAGCCCGGAGATGGGATAGCCCTTTTTGTAGTCCAGCGGGTAGCCCCCGGAGGCCAGCACCAGACAGCAGGCGGCCTTGTCCTTCCAGCGGATGTTCAGCTTGTCCAGCGTACCCTCCCGGCAGGCGAGGAAGATCTCCATCAGGTCGCTGTCCAGCAGGGACAGCACCGCCTGACACTCGGGGTCGCCAAACCGGGCGTTGTACTCCACCACTTTGGGGCCGTCCGGAGTGAGCATCAGGCCGAAGTAGAGAACGCCGTGGAAGGGCCGGCCCTCCGCCTTGAGCGCGGCGATGGTGGGCAGAAAGATCTCGTCCATGCACCGCCGGGCCACCTCGGGCGTGTACTGGGGCGGGGGGGAGATGGCCCCCATACCGCCGGTGTTGGGGCCCCGGTTGCCGTCGTAGGCCCGCTTGTGATCCTGGCTGGCGGGCATGGTGGACACGTGCTCGCCGTCGGCGAAGGCCAGCACCGTCACCTCCGGGCCGGTCATGCACTCCTCAATCACCACCGTGGAGCCGGATTCACCGAACTTTTTGCCCTCCATCATCTCCCGGGCGGCGGTCTTGGCCTCCTCCACGGTGGCGGCCACCACCACGCCCTTGCCCAGGGCCAGCCCGTCCGCCTTCACCACGATGGGCGCGCCCTGCTCCTCGATGTAGGCCAGGGCCTTGTCCAAATCTGTAAAGGTTTCATACTTTGCAGTGGGGATGTGGTAATTCTTCATCAGCTCTTTGGAGAACGCCTTGCTGGCCTCAATGACGGCGGCGTTGGCCCGAGGGCCGAAGGCGGGGATGCCTGCCTCCTCCAGGGCGTCCACCATGCCCAAGGCCAGGGGATCGTCTGGGGCCACCACCACAAAATCCATGGCGTTTTCCTTTGCCCACTTTACCATGCCGTCCACGTCGGTGGCCTTCACGCCCACGTACTGGGCGATCTGGGCGATGCCCGCGTTGCCCGGGGCGCAGAACAGCTCCGTCACCTTGGGGGACTGTTTTAATTTCCAGCAGATGGCGTGCTCTCTGCCACCGGATCCAACCACTAAAACCCTCATAAAAACCTCCTGACCGTAAGTCAAAGCAGCTTCAAGTTCTTTTTCTTGCTTCTTCTTTTTCTTTCAAGAAAAAGAAGAAGGCCCTTGACCTTAATGGTGGAACAGCCGAATCCCGGTAAACGCCATCACCATATCATGCTTGTCGGCGGTGGCGATGACGTGGTCGTCCCGGATGGAGCCGCCGGGCTGGGCGATATACTTCACGCCCGACTTGAAGGCCCGCTCCACGTTGTCCCCGAAGGGGAAGAAGGCGTCGGAGCCCACCGTCACCCCGGACTGCCTGGCGATCCACTCCTTTTTCTCCGCCTCGGTGAGCACCTCGGGGCGCACCTGGAAGGTGCTCTGCCACACGCCGTCGGCCAGCACGTCGTCGTGCTCGTCGGAGATGTAGATGTCGATGGCGTTGTCCCGGTCGGGGCGGCGGATGCCGTCCACGAACTGAAGGCCCAGCACCTTCGGGTGCTGCCGCAGCCACCAGGTGTCCGCCTTGTTCCCGGCCAGCCTCGTGCAGTGGATCCGGCTCTGCTGGCCCGCGCCCACGCCGATGGTCATGCCGTCCTTCACGTAGCACACCGAGTTGGACTGGGTGTACTTCAGCGTGATGAGGGAGAGGATCATGTCATGCTTGGCCGCCTGGGGCAGCTCCTTGTTGGCGGTGACGATGTTCTCCAGCAGCTTCTCGTCGATGGCCAGATCGTTGTAGCCCTGCTCAAAGACGATGCCGAAGATGCTCCGGCGCTCCACGGGATCGGGGGCATAGTCCGGGTCGATCTGCACCACGTTATAGCCGCCCTTGCGCTTGGTTTTCAGGATGGCCAGCGCCTCGTCTGTGTAGCCCGGGGCGATAACGCCGTCGGATACCTCCAGGGCCAAATAGCGGGCGGTGTCGGCGTCACAGGTGTCGGACAGCGCCGCCCAGTCGCCGTAGGAGCACAGCCGGTCGGCCCCACGGGCCCGGATGTAGGCGCAGGCGATGGGGGACAGCTCGCCCTGGGGGGCGAAGTAGATCTGCCGCTCCACGTCGGTGAGGGGCAGGCCCAGGGCGGCCCCGGCGGGGGAGACGTGCTTGAAGGAGGCGGCGGCGGGCAGGCCGGTGGCGGCCTTCAGCGCCTTCACCAGCTGCCAGGAGTTCAGCGCGTCCATGAAGTTGATGTAGCCGGGCTTGCCGTTGAGGACGGTGAGGGGGAGGTCTGTGTCCCCTTTCATGAAGATGCGGGCGGGCTTCTGGTTGGGGTTGCAGCCGTATTTCAGTTCCAGTTCGGTCATATTTATACCTCCCAGTGCTTGTTGATGATGGACGTCTCGTCCTCTCCGGTGGCCAGGTCGATATACCGCACGAACAGCGACACCTTGTTGTCCTCGTTCAGCGCAAGCCACAGCTCCTCCGCCAGCGTCTCCGCGTCGGGGGCGGTGACGGCCACCCGCCTGGGCTCCCCCTCGAAGGAGGGCAGGGGGCTGCCGTCCCCCTCGTAGGTGTGGATGAAGTGGCCCATCCCGGCCTTGGGGTCAGAGTACTCATAGAAATACCGGCAGGCGCAGGAGGGGTCGCCGTCCAGGCTCTTGAGGATGGACAGGTCGTAGGCCCCGTTGGGCTTCACCACGCCGGAGATCCGGGGGGTGTAGTTGGGGCCGTCCGGCTCAAAGGTGCGGGTGTTCAGGGCGTGGCGGTAGCAGTGGCCCGCTAAAACATTGTCCCGGATGGTGTCGGTCTGGTCGCCGTTGGTGACGATGGTCAGGCCGTTTTCCATCTTCCGCACGGGGTGGTAGATGATGAGGGAGGGGTCGGTCATCTTGGACTCGTCAAAGGCCTTGGTGCGGATGCCGTCCTCCGTCTCCTCGAAGATCCGGTTGCGGCTGTTCTCGCTGCGGCCCATGATGAAGTAGGCGATGACGGCGTACTTGTTGTCAGCGGAGCGGCCGATCATAATGCCCCGGCCGGGGTAGGGGTTATTCTGTAAATACTCGGTGATGTTGATCATTGCAGACACTCCTTTGATAAATTCAGCGGCTTCAAAATTCGGACGATCCGGCCCTCCACCTTCAGGCGCCCCTGGCAGAACAGGGAGACGGCCCGGGGCAGAATCACCCATTCCGCCTGCTCCATGATCCGGCGCTGGAGGGTCTCTGGGGTGTCGCCCTCCTCCACCGCCACCGCCTTTTGCAGCACGATGGGCCCGCCGTCGCACTCCTCGCTGACAAAGTGGACGGTGGCGCCGGACACCTTGACCCCATACTCCAGCGCCCGCTCATGGACGTGGAGGCCGTAGTACCCCTCCCCGCAGAAGGAGGGGATGAGGGCGGGGTGGACGTTTAAAATGGCGTTGGGGTAGGCGCTCACCATTTCCCCGGTGAGAATCACCATGAACCCCGCCAGCACCACCAGGTCGATGTCCAGCGACTTCAGCTTGTCCACCAGGGCAATGGTCATGGCCTGATTGCTGGCGTAGTCCTTCCGGGCCACCACATAGCCGGGTATGCCCGCCTTGGCGGCCCGCTCCAGGGCATAGGCCCCGGGCTTGGAGGCGATGACGGCGGCGATCTCCCCGTTGACGATCTCCCCCCGGGCCTGGGCGTCGATGAGGGCCTGGAGGTTGGTGCCCCCGCCGGACACCAGCACGGCGATGCGCTTGACGCTCATACCAGCTCCACGCCTCCGTCGCCGGGGATCACCTCGCCGATCCGGTAGGCCTCCTCGCCCGCGCCCTTCAGGAGGGACAGGGCCTGATCCGCCTGGGCCTCGGGAATTGCCAGCACCATGCCGATGCCCATGTTGAAGGTGTTGTACATATCCCGCTCCGGGATGTTCCCCATGCGCTGGATGAGGCCGAATATGGCCGGACAGGGGAAGGTATCCAGCTGGATCCGGGCGGTGAGCCCGTCCGTCATCATCCGGGGCACGTTCTCATAGAAGCCGCCGCCGGTGATGTGGCTGACGGCGTGAATGTCAATTCCGGCGGCCAGCAGGGCCTTCACCGCCTTGACATAGATCCTGGTGGGAGTGAGCAGCGTTTCGCCCAGCCCCCGCCCTCCCAGCTCGTCCAGGGGAGTGTGGAGGTCGGCGTGCTCAATGTGGAGCACCTTGCGCACCAGGGAGAAGCCGTTAGAGTGGACGCCGGAGGAGGCCAGCCCGAGGAGCGCGTCCCCCTGGGCCAGCTTTTTGCCGTCGATGATCCTCTCCTCGTCCACCAGCCCCACGGAGAAGCCCGCCAGGTCGTACTCGTCCACCGGGTAGAAGCCGGGCATTTCGGCGGTCTCGCCGCCCACCAGGGCGCACTCCGCCTGGCGGCAGCCCTCAGTGATGCCTTCCACGATCTGGGCGATGCGCCCGGGCTCGTTTTTGCCGCAGGCGATGTAGTCCAGGAAGAACAGGGGGGCGGCCCCGCCGCAGATGATGTCGTTGACGCACATGGCCACGCAGTCGATGCCCACGGTGTCGTGCTTGTCCATCAAAAAGGCGATCTTCAGCTTGGTGCCCACCCCGTCGGTGCCGGACACCAGCACCGGCTTCTTCATCCCGGTGAGATCGGGGGCGAACATACCGCCGAAGCCCCCCAGGGTGCCCATCACCCCAGGGATGTAGGTGGATTCCACCATGGGCTTGATGCGCCGCACCGCCTCATAGCCGGCGGTGACGTCCACCCCGGCGGCGGCGTAGGATGCGGAATGGGAATTTTCCATATTGAACCTCCGAAAATGTTGTAAGGGGTTATTCCTTCCCCGTCCAGCAATAGGTGCACACCTTGTCCCGGTCGATGCCGATGGCCTCCAGCAGGCCGTCCAGCGACTGGTAGCCCAGGGAGTCGAAGCCCAGCTTCTCACAGATGGACTTCAGCAGGCATTGGCCCCGCTCCGTACTGGAGTCGGCGTACTCCTCCAAATGCCGCTGTCCCTCGTCCCCCTCCAGCTCCTGGACGGTTTTCCGGGCCAGCAGCTCCATGGAGGAATTGCTCCGGGAGAAATTCAGGTACTTGCAGCCGTACATGATGGGGGGGCAGGCGGAGCGCATATGCACCTCCTTGGCCCCCGCGCCGTAGAGGAACTCCACCGTCTCCCGCAGCTGGGTGCCCCGGACGATGGAGTCGTCCACAAAGAGCAGCTTTCTGCCCTGGATCAGCTCGGGGACGGGGATCTGCTTCATCTTGGCTACCTGCTCCCGCACCGCCTGGCTGGCGGGCATGAAGGAGCGGGGCCAGGTGGGGGTATACTTCACAAAGGGCCGGGCAAAGGGCTTGCCGCTGGCGTTGGCGTAGCCGATGGCGTGGGGTACGCCGGAGTCGGGCACCCCGGCCACCCAGTCCACGTCGGGCAGGGAGCCCCGCTCCTTTTCCCAGCGTGCCATGATCTCGCCGTTGCGGCAGCGCATGACCTCCACGTTCTTCCCCTCGTAGTTGGAGTTGGGATAGCCGTAGTACGTCCACAAAAAGGCGCAGATCCGCATCTTGTCCCCGGCGGGGGCCAGGGTCTCAAAGCCCTCGGCGGTGAGGCGCACGATCTCCCCGGGGCCCAGCTCGTAGGCGTTCTCATAGCCCAGCTTGGTGCAGGCGAAGGACTCAAAGGACACGCAGCAGCCCTCGCTGTTTTTGCCGATGAGCACCGGCAGGCGGCCCAGCCGATCCCGGGCGGCTACGATGCCGTCGGGGGTAAGGATGAGGATGGTGGACGAGCCGTCGATGGCCTCCTGGGCGTACCGGATGCCCTCCACCAGGGTGTCCTTCTGGTTGATGAGGGCGGCGGTGAGCTCGGTGGAGTTGACCTTGCCGGAGCTCATGGCCATAAACTGCCGGGCGTGGCCGTTGAAGTAGTCCTCCACCAGCTCCTCGGCGTTGTTGATGATGCCCACGGTGGAGATGGCGTACAGCCCCAGGTGGGAGCGCACCAGCAGGGGCTGGGGGTCGGTGTCGCTGATGCAGCCGATGCCGGCGCAGCCGTGGAACTCGTGGAGATCCTTCTCGAATTTGGTGCGGAAGGGGGTGTTTTCAATGGAGTGGATCTGCCGCTGGAAGCCGTCCTGCTCATCGTAGAGGATCATGCCGCCCCTGCGGGTGCCCAGGTGGGAGTGGTAGTCCACGCCGAAAAAGATATCAAGGGTTACATCGCGCCTGGAGATCGCGCCGAAAAATCCGCCCATGGATGCCGTTCCCTCCCGCGCCTCAGGCGAAGAACAGCTTGGACAGGGTCATGGGGTCGATATACTGCCCGTCCTTGTACACCCGCATATTGCCGGAGGCGATCTCGTCGATGAGCATCACCTTGCCGTCGGCGTCATAGCCGTACTCGAACTTGATGTCGTAGAGCACCAGTCCCTTGGCTTTCAGGTCGTCAGCCACGATCTGGGTGATCTTCTGGGTCATGTCCTTGATGTCGTCGTACTGCGTCTCGGTCATGACGCCCAGGGCCACCAGGCCGTCCTTGGTCACCAGGGGGTCGCCCTTCTCGTCATTCTTGAAGGTGGTCTCCACATAGGCGGGCAGATCGGCGCCCTCCTCGATATACTCGCCGTACCGGCGGAGGAAGGAGCCCACCGCCTTGTGGCGGCAGATGACCTCCAGCCCCTTGCCGAACACCTTGGCGGGCAGCACCTCCATGGTGGTGTCCTTCAGGTCGGCGGAGACGTAGTGGGTGCGGATGCCGGCGGCGTTGATCTTCTCGAAGAAGTAGATGGACATACGCAGGTTCACGTCGCCCACGCCCTCGATGGTCAGGCCCACGGAGTTCTCGCCGGGGTCGAACACACCGTCCTTGCCGGTGCAGTCGTCCTTGAACTTGAGCAGATAATTTCCGTTGTCCAGGGCATAGACGTTCTTAGTTTTGCCGGTGTAAACCAGTTTGTTTTCCATAATGAATTCCTCCATAAATGATATTGTGAAATCATATTGTGTAGGGGAGGGGCAAGCCCCTCCCCTACAGGTGGAATCAAATCATGCTTGATTTAATTCCACCTGTAATTTGGCCTCCTTCTCGGCGATCTGGGCGGCCATCTTCTCCCGGGCCCCGTCCAGCTTGGCGGCCAGCTCGTCGTCGGACACCGCCAGAATCTGGGCGGCCAGCACGGCGGCGTTTTTGGCCCCGTTGATGGCCACGGTGGCCACCGGGATGCCGCTGGGCATCTGGACGGTGGCCAGCAGGGCGTCCAGCCCGTCCATGGCGCCTCCCTTCATGGGGATGCCGATGACGGGCAGGGTGGAGTTCCCCGCGAAGGCCCCCGCCAGGTGGGCGGCCATGCCCGCCGCGCAGATGAGCACGCCGAAGCCGTTGGCCCTGGCGCTTTTGGCGAAGTCCGCGGCGGCGGCGGGGGTGCGGTGGGCGCTCAAAATGTGGGCCTCATAGGGGATGCCGAACTCCTTCAGCTGGGTACAGGCCCCCTTGACCACCGGCCAGTCGGAGTCGGAGCCCATGATCACGGCGACTTTTTTCACGATAAAACCCTCCTTGTGAAAAATAAAACAGGCCGCCGCGCGGGTGCGGGCGAACCTGTTTTGCGGTTAATGGACAGATTTGGGCACAAAGGTGCCGCGGCGGCGGACAGCCGGACGAACATGGACGGAACGCTCCATGAATAAGCACCTCGCTCCAAAAAATTCACTATCATTTTATCGAAAACATTCAAAAAAATCAAGAGGGCGGCGGATTTTCGTAGGCTTATACAATCCGCCGGGAGCGAAAAGGGCGAACCATGGCGAAACCATCAAAACAGGCCCACGGCTTCAAAAATGGAGGCCACCTGGGCCGCCCGCCCGGCCCAGGAGGACTGCTGGGCGAAGGCCCGCCGCTGGGCGCACAGGCAGGGATCCTCCTCCAGCGCCTCCTTGCAGGCCCTCAGGAAGCCCGCCCCGTCATAGGCGGTGTGGATGAGCTGGGGGTAGGGGTCGGGTACGTTGGGATCGGTGACGGCGGCCACCGGCCGTCCGGCGGCAAAGTACTCATAGATGGAGATGGGCACCACGTCGCTGCCCAGCCGATCCAGCCGGGGCAGGTCGAACAGCACGTCGCACCGGCACAGGCAGTCGGGCACCTCCATAGAGTTCACCGGCCCGGTGAGGATGATGTTGTCCTGGCCCTTCAGCTGCTGGGCCGCGGGCTTGGTGGCCCGGCCCATGAGGACGAACGTCCACTCCGGGCGGCGGCGGGCGGCGTAGAGCAGGGGCTCCAGATCCACCTTGCCGGTGACGCCCCCCACCCGCCCGAAAATCACCTGGCCGGGAAGATCACGCAGGGCAGGGGGGAGGGGGTGCTCCCCCTGGGAGAACAGCAGGGGGTTCACCCCGTTGGGCAGCAGGGCGATGTTGTCGCTGCAGGGAGACAGCCGCCGGGTCAGCCCGAAGGAGGCGGCGAACACCACCTCGGCGTGGCGGGTGAGGTCGCTCTCCAGCTCCAGGAAGGACTCGTCCCAGAAGCGGTGGCAGTCGTACACCGCCCCCCGGTAGGCCAGCCGATCCAGGAACTGGGCGTGGACGGGGGCGGTGCACCACAGCACAGGCTCCTGGAAGTGGTGCTTGGCCATGAGCTTCTGGAGGAAGTCCGTGGCCCGATCCAGCCGCCTGCGGGCGAACAGGGACTGCTCCCTGGGCCCGGGCAGGGGGACGGGCAGGGTATAGGCGGTGATGTGGCTCCGCACCCGGCGGCCCTGCTCCGGCTTGGGGGCGCCCTTGGGGGGCGGGGGCTCGATAAAGAGAATCTTCGCGTCACCCAGCCGGGCCAGCAGCTGCTGGGTGCGGTTGGGCCGGGCCCGCCAGGGGGTGTAGGAGAGGCACAAAATCTGTTTCATGGGGCGGCACCCTCCAAAAGCTGGGCGGCCTGCTCCCGGTTGATCCGCTCCAGCTCCACCAGGCGGGCGGTTTTGGCGGACAGGGCGGCCCGATCCCGGGTGCGGGCCTCGGCGGCGTCCAGCAGGGCGCACAGGCCCTGGGCGGTGAGTTCCTCCAGGGGGACGCAGAGATCCTGCTCCACCCGCTCCAGGAAGGCGCTGACCTTGGGATCGTACACCACCCCCACCAGGGGCACCCCCCGGGCGGCGGCGAAAATCAGCGCGTGGAGGCGCATGGACAGTGCCACGTCCATCCGGGCGGACAGGGCGATGGCCAGCTCGGAGCTGGCGCAGGGGGGCAGGATGGCGGCGGGGGCCTTCTGGAGCCGGGCGGCCACCTGCTTTGCCGCCGCCACGTCCAGCCTGCCCTCGATGGGAAGAAAAACGGGCAGCAGGCCGTGCTTCTCATAGGCGTAGTCGATGGCCTGGGCAAAGGCGGACAGCTTGTCCTCAAAGCCGGGCCAGGGCCGGACGGTGACGCCCAGATACCGCTGGCCCTCCTGGGGGAGCAGGCCCGCCTGCTCCAGCATGGCCTCCGCCTCCTCCGCCGGGGCGGCGGGCAGGGAGACGGCGGGATCGGCGGCCACCTGGATCCGGGGCCGATCCACCCCCAGGGCGGCCAGCTCGGCCAGGGAGGCGCAGTCCCGCAGGGTGATGGCGTCCACGTTCCGGTTGATGATCCGGCCCGCCCGCTTCCGGTTCCGGGGGGACTGGATGGGGCCGATGCCGCAGCCGTACATCATCACCTGGCAGCCCAGCCGCTTGGCGGCGGCCAGGGTGAACAGGTAGAACCACAGGGAGCGGTGGCTGGTCACGTCCTGGATCAGGGAGCCGCCGCCGTTGGCGTACAGCGCGGACTTGGACATACGGCGGCAGAAGGCGGGGAGGTTGAAGGTGTAGATGGCCCCCACCCGGTGGATCCGCCGGGTGGCCTTGGGCTTCCGGGTCATGACCCACAGGGGCATATCCGGGTCGATGGAGCGCAGCTCGGCCACCAGGGCCTTCAGCACCGCCTCGTCCCCGGCGTTGTTCTGACCGTAGGCCCCGCAGAGGATCACTCCGTCCCGTTTCCGGCCGGCCCGATCCCTCCGGCGGAGGATGGTCTCATAGATCTCCAGCTGCCGGCGGACGGTGTTCTCAATGGAATAGGACTCCCGGGCCTTTTCCAGCAGCTTGTCCCCCAGCCGGCGGCGCAGGGCGGAGTTGGCGGCCAGATCCGCCAGATGGCGGCCCAGGGCCTCGTGATCCCGGGGCTGGAACAGCAGGCCGGTGACGTTGTGCTTGATGAGGGCGGGCACGCCCCCCACGTTGGTGGCCACGGTGGGCAGGGCGAACCGGGCCCCCTCGGGCAGGGAGTAGGGGAAGCCCTCGGACAGGGAGGTGAGGGTGTTGATGTCGATGGCGTGGTAGAAGCTGTCGGTGTCCTCCACCCAGCCGGCGAAGCACACCGCGTCCTCCACCTCCAGCTCCTGGGCCAGCTGGCGGAGCATGGGGCCCTCCTCGCCCTCTCCGGCGATGATGAGGCGCAGGCTGGGCTGTTCCCTGTGGGCCAGGGCGAAGCCCCGCAGCAGGGTGCCCATGTCCTTCACCGGGTTCAGGCGGGCGGCGATGCCGGCGATCACCGCGTCCCGGGGCCAGTCCAGCCCCAGGGAGGCCAGGTACTCCTCCCGGGTCAGCCGGGAGGTGGGGTTGGAGAAATCCAGGCCGTTGGGTATGTCAAAGACGGCCTGGGGGTCGTAGCCCCGGCCGATGAGCAGATCCACCATGGGCTGGGACACCCCGATATGGTTGGGGATACGCCGCAGGGCCCAGCTATTGAGGGTGCCAAAGGTGAGGGCGGCCAGGGGGCGGCCCATGTAGTCGATCTTGGGATCGGAGTGGACGGTGGTGACCAGGGGCAGGCCGGTGGAGTGCTTCAGCAGGGCCCCCATCAGGTTGCCCCGGGAGCCGTGGCAGTGGATCAGGTCGTAGCCCCCCTGGCGGATCTTGTCCCGGAGGGCTTTCAGCACGGCGGGGGGGCTGCCGGTGAGCACGTCGGTGTGGATGCCCAGGGCCCGGGCCTCCTGGGTGAAGGGCCCGTCGGTGAAGCAAACCATGTCCGCCTGGATGTGCCGGTTCAGCCCCTGGAGCAGGGTGTGGATGTGGGTTTTGGCCCCGCCGGTGTCCCCGCCGCTGATCAGATGGATGACTTTCATATTTGACCTCCAAAAGGGCTTGCCATGGGGCAGGCCATGGGTTAATATTAAAGTGGACTCATTTATTATACATAGCTTTGGCCCCCGGGTCAAGGCGGGGAGGGACAAGGATGCCGGAATTTATCCAACAGATGGACGAGCAGGTGCTGGTGTGGATCGCCCAGAATGTGCGCTGCGCCCTGCTGGATCCGTTTATGAAGCTGTATACCCAACTGGGCAACACCGGGATGCTGTTTATCGTGCTGTGCCTGGTGCTGCTGCTGTTCAGGCAGACGCGGAAGGCGGGGCTGTCGGCACTGTGCGCCATGCTGATCGGGCTGGTGGTGGTGAACTTCACCATCAAGCCGCTGGTGGCCCGGGCCCGGCCCTGGCTGGTGATCGAGAACTTCGTCAACCTGGTGCCGGAGAAGGATCCCAACTCCTTCCCCTCGGGCCACACCAACGCCGCTTTCGCCTTTGCCATCGCGGTGTGCCTGTCCGCGCCCAAACGGTGGATGAAGATCACGGCGGTGTGTCTGGCGGCGGTGATGGGCCTGTCCCGGCTGTACGTGGGGGTGCATTTCCCCAGCGACGTGCTGGCGGGGGCGGTGGTGGGCTCCCTGTGCGGGCTTTTGGGGGCATTTGTGGTGAAGAAGGCGTGGGAGCGCCTCAGCCGCCGCACCCCCCAAGCTCCAGAATAACCGCCTGGGCCAGCAGCAGCCCCGCCGCCGCCGGCACCCACATGGCGCTGGCGGGGATAGACCGCCGGCCCGGGGGCGGGGCCTCGGCGCCGTCCTCGGCATTGTAGGCCAGCTCCGGGGAAAAGACAACTTTATGGTGGGGGATGCCCCGCTTCCGCAGCTCCTTGCGCACCACCCGGGCCAGGGGGCAGCCCTCGGTCTGGGAGATGTCGGCGATGCGGAGGAGCTGGGCGTCCCGCTTGTTGCCGGTGCCCAGGGCGGAGATGGAGGGGATGCCCCGGGCATGGGCGGTCTCAATGAGATCCAGCTTGCAGCTCACCAGGTCGATGGCGTCCACCAGGTAGTCGTACCGGGCCTGGAAAAAATCCTCCCGGCACTCTGCCTCATACCGGGCGGCCATGGGGTGGAGGACGCAGCCCGGGGCGATGTCCGCCAGCCGCTGGGCGGTGGCCCGGGTCTTGTCCATGCCCACGGTGGAGTGGAGGGCGGCGGCCTGCCGGTTGAGGTTGCTCACCGAAACGGTGTCCTGATCCACCAGGGTGAGCTCGCCCACGCCGGAGCGGCACAGGGCCTCGGCGCACCAGCTCCCCACGCCCCCCAGCCCGAACACCGCCACATGGGCGGCTTGCAGCCGCTCCATGGCCTCCTTGCCCAGCAGCATCTGAGTGCGGATAAACTGTTCGTCCATAAAAAACACGCTCCCAATGAAACGAGGGCCAGACAAGCTGTCCGGCCCTCGCGTTTTTTGATTCAATCAGCGGCCCAGAACATTGGCGCCGTCGGACAGGGAGGTCTCGAAGCCCTTGATCAGCTCCTCGCTCCAGGCGTTCAGATCCTGGGTAGTCAGGGCGCTGCGCACGTCGCGGGCCCACTTGACCTCGCCGTCGCCCACCAGATAGATGAAGTGGTAGCCGTAGTAGCCTCTGGTGGAGCCCTCCTCGGCGGAGTGCTGCACCACGCCGGTGTCGCCGGGCTTGCGGGCGCTGTCGAACATCCAGTCGTTGAACTCGGTGACGAACTCGTTCTGGGCCACGTCCTCATACAACCCGCCGTCGGTGCCGTCGCTGTCGTCGGACTTCTCGTTGGCCAGCTTGGCGAAAGCGTCCTCGCTCTTGTCGCCACCCTCGAACTCAGCCACGATGGCGTCCATCTTCTCCTTGGCGGCGGCCCAGGCCTCGTCGGTGGGGGCCACCAGCTTGCCGTCATCGTCGGTGGTGTTGTCCGCCGTGATCAGGATATGGCGCACGACCTTGGTGGCCTCGTCCACCCGCTCCCGGCCGTGGAAGGTGATGACATAGTAGCCGCTCTCGCCGTTCTCCACCAGCTCAAACTCGCCCTCCTTCAGCGCCAGCAGCTTCTCCTGGATCGCGGAGGGGATGCCGCTGGTGCCCACGGTGGTGGTGTGGTCGGCGATGTTGGACTCCGCCAGCTCGTACTTCTTGGCTACGTCGGCCAGCTTATCGCCGTCCTTGAGGGCCTTCAGGGCCTCGTCCGCATTGGTCTTGGCCTCGGCCAGGGCCAGCTCCTTCTCGGCGTTGACCTTGTCCTCGTCGATGTCGTTGCCGTCCTTGTCCTTGGTCTCCACCGTTTTGGGGGTGAAGTAGAGGTAGGAGTACTCGAAGGTATCATAGGTGTCGGCGTGGTTGTCCTCGCCGTAGTAGGCCTCCAGATCCTCCGTGGTGTAGCTGTCGGACAGGGCCTCGCTCTTTTCGTTCTGGGCGATCTGGGCCAGCAGGGCCCGGGTGACGATCTGCTTATAGATCCCCGCGCTCATATAGGGGCCGTAGTTGGCCTTGAGGAAGGCGGAATAGCCGTACCCATAGGAGGCGCCCTGGGCCTTGATGGAGCTGATCTGGGCGTCCACATCCTCCTGAACCTCGGCCTCGGTGTGGCCGTTCTTCAGGGCCTCCGCCGCCAGGGCGATATCCCGCTGGGCGGAGGAGAGGGCGGTCTCCAGGAAGAAGTCGCGGAAGGTCTTGTTCTCATCCCCGGTATAGGTCTGCTCGTCGTCAGACTTGGAGGTATCAAAGCCCAGATAGGAGCCGTACATGGCATAGGTCTGGCGGGCGTTATAATAATAGTAGCTCAGCTCCGCGGTGGACAGGGTGGTATCCCCCACGGTGGCGGCTGTGGCCCGGGCCTGAAAGAAGCCGGAGTTCCAGATCAGCAGCGCGGCCACCAGGCCCGCGATCACCACGCCGATCACGGTGTAGATGATGGTCTTGCGCTTGCGGACGGCCTGCTGCTGCTGGGCCTGAAGGGCCTTTTCAGAGGGCCCGGCGCTCTGGCGCTGCTTTTTCTCTCGAGATGCGCTCATGGTATGATCAATCCTCTCAGTAAATCATTAGTGATAGGGTGCGGAACGGCGCAAAGGCACATCAGCGATATGCGCAATGCAAGTATTATAACATGGCGGAACGGAGGTTGCAAGAAAAAAATCGATCTCTGAAAAATATCTGAAAAAAGGCGGGAGGGCCGAGGCCCTCCCGCCTGATGCGGCCAAACCCCCGCCGTGGCCGTGCCGCCCCGTTAAAAACCTGCACAGCAATGCAGGTGGGTCGCCTCCGCGCCGCTTTACCGCTTCCAACGTCCAGACACCTCCGGAGAGGGCCGGGAGGCCTGCGAGCCACGGCGCGAGGGGGCGTCCCGTTTAAAAAATGTGGGTTTTAAAAGGGCGGTCACGTAGTTAGAACCCGGCAGGGGAAAATGCGTCCGAGCCGTCGCGAACAGTCGCGGCGCAGGTGCGGTGCGTTCGAGCCGTCGTGAACAGCGAACGAAGCCTTACTCCTCCTCGTCCTCGTCGGCGAACAGCTCCTCCATAAATTTCTCGTAGACCTCGTTGAGCTCCTGTTCGTCGTCAATGTCGGCCAGCAGCTGCTCGCCGTCCTGCTCGATGACCCGCAGCAGGATCAGGCCGAAGTCCTCGTCGTCCTCGTCCATGTCGGCGGGCACGAAGGCCATGTACTCGCCGTCCTTGTATTCCAGGGTGCCCAGATGCTCCAGTTCAAATTCATTGCCCTCGTCGTCGGTGACCGAGACGAAGTCGGGGCCGTATTCCTCGCTCATGGTTTGCCGTCCTCCTTTGGTGGGCGCGGATTGCTTCCGTGCCCTATTGTAACGGGTGCGGCGGAAAAAAGCAAGGGGGATCCAAAAAAATCCCGAGAAAATCCTGTCGAACCGGGCGGTTACAGGCAGGGTGGACAAATTGGATGGACTGTGGTATAATACCCAAATCCGCCGGGCCGCCGGCCGCGGCGGGAGAGAGAGGAATCCGGACCGCCCGCGGGCGGCTTGACTACATCGGAGGTATCTCAACCATGCCGGAGACAAACAGAACGCAGGGCGCGCCGCGCCGGGAGCCGTCCCGGGATCGCGGCGAGGAGACGCGCCCCATCAGCAAAATGGCCCGCAAGCGCCGTCGGCCCGTGGGCGTGACCATCCTGATCCGGGTGCTCCAGGTGCTGGGCACCCTGCTGCTGATCGGCCTCATCACCGGATCGCTGCTGCTGTGCTACGCCGCCGTCTACGTCAAAACGGCGGTGATTCCCAATGCCCATATCGACCTGTCCGCCTACACCCTGAACGAGAACTCCGTCATCTACTATGAGGACAAGACCACCGGCCAGTGGCGGGAGCTCCAGACTCTGGTGGGCAAGGAGAACCGGGTGATCATCGACTATAAGGACATCCCGGAGGATCTGATCAACGCCTTTGTGGCCATTGAGGACAAGCGGTTCTACCAGCACCACGGCGTGGACTGGAAGCGCACCGCCAACGGCGTGCTGCGGATGTTCACCGGCGGCAATATCCAGGGCGGCTCCACCATCACCCAGCAGCTGGTCAAGAACCTGACGGAATATGCCGACGTCACCGTCAACCGGAAGATCCTGGAGATCTTCACCGCCCTGGACCTGGAGAAAAACAACACCAAGCAGGACATCCTCACCGTCTACTTCAACCGGATCTACATGGGCAACAACTGCTACGGCGTGCAGGCGGCGGCCCGGTACTATTTCGGCAAGGACGTGTGGGATCTGAACCTGGCCGAGTGCGCCAGTCTGGCGGGGATCACCAACAACCCGTCCCTCTACGCCCCCTATGGCGTGGTGGACGTGGTGCGGTACACCTGCAAATCCTGCGGGGACTACTACCTGAACGAGAAGCCCAGCACCTGCGAAACCTGCGGCGGGCACACTTTTGACGATGGCGAGGTGTGGACCAACCGGGAGTACAACAAGGCCCGGCAGGAGCTGATCCTGAAGGAGATGGCCAAGCCGGACGAGGCCCGGGACAACAAGGCGTATATTACCACGGCGGAGCGGGACGCGGCCATCGCCTATCCCCTGGTGTTCACCCGGGACGCCCAGGCCGGAGCGGACGATCCGGAGAACCCGGACGAGCCGGAGACCAAATCCAAGGCAACCCCCCGCTATTCCTGGTATGTGGAGGCGGTCATCGACGACGCGGTGGAGGCGCTGATGGAGGAGCAGCACATCAATGAGGAGGCGGCCAGCCACCTGGTGTTCAGCGGCGGCCTGTCCATCTACGTGCCCTACGACCCGGAGATCCAGGCGGCGGTAGACACGGTTTACAACGACCGCTCCAACCTGGATCAGGTGTCCCGCCGCACCGGCCAGCGGCTCATGTCCGCCATTACGGTGGTGGACAACTCCACCGGCTACGTGGTGGCCATCGGCAACACCATGGAGAAGGAGGTGGATCGGGGGCTGAACCCCGCCGTCCATTCGGTGCGGCAGCCCGGGTCGTCCATCAAGCCTCTGTCGGTGTACTCCCCGGCCATCGAGATGGGGCTCATCACCCCCGCCACCGTGGTGGACGACAGCCCCCACCTGCTCAACGGCAGGCCGTGGCCCTATAATGTCGTTCCGGTGTACGACGGGCTGACCACCATCTGGGACGGCCTGACGGAGTCGCTGAACACCGTGGCCGTGCGGGTGCTGGAAATGGTGACCCCCCAGGCGTCCTTCGACTTCCTGGAGCAGAAGTACGGCATCACCACCCTGACAACCAACTTTGTGGACAGCCGGGGGGAGGTTCACTCCGACATTGACCGCAGCCCCCTGGCCATGGGCGGCCTGACCCGGGGGGTGACCACCTTCGAGATGGCGGCGGCCTTCGCCGCCTTCCCCCGGAACGGCGCCTTTACCCCCGCCACCACCGTGCTGGAGATCAAGGACGCCTCGGGCAAGACCATTGTGGATCGCCGCGCCACTCCGGAGCTGATCATCAGCGAGCGAACCGCCTACTATATCAACGCCAACCTGTCCAACGCGGTGACCTCCCCCATGGGCACCGCCGGCAGGGCCCGGATCTCCGGGCAGACTGTGGCGGGCAAGACGGGCACCACCAACGATGTGTTTAACTATTGGTTCTGCGGCTACACCTCCTACTATACCGCGGCGGTGTGGACGGGCTATCCCTACAACGAGCAGATCAACAGCAACTACGTCAACCCCTCGGTGTCCCTGTGGCAGAAGGTGATGGCGCTGGTGCACGAGGGGAAGGAGAACTCGCCCTTCCCCGTGCCCGGGGATCTGGTGACCTGCCAGATCTGCAAGGACTGCGGCAAGCTGGCGGGGGACAACTGCGCCAGCGACCCCCGGGGCAACCGGGTGCAGTCCTTCCGCCTGCTGCGGGAGGATGTGCCTGCCGAGCGCTGTGACTGCCACGTGACCTTCCAGGTGTGCGTGGACAGCCCCATCCTGAAGGAGGACGGCACCCCCAGCGGGTATTACCACCTGGCGGGGCCCTTCTGCCCGGAGGAGAGCGTCAAGACCGTGGCCTACGTGAACTTCCAGCGGGAGGTGGAGGTGCCCTCGGTGTCCGTGGGGGACACCAGCACCCTGCTGAGCACCTATGAGAAGTGGGCGGAGGGGGCCGGCCCCTGTGATGTCCACACCGAGGAGGGGCTGGAGAGCGAGCCTCCGGTGGATCCCAGCGCGTCGCCGGAGCCGGGCACCTCCGACCCGCCGGTACCCACCGAGCCCTATGTGGATCCCACCCTTCCGCCGGCCACTTTGGAGCCCACCCCCCCGCCGGAGGAGCCCACCCTGGAGCCGCCGCCTCCCGAGACCCCTCCGATTGATCCCTATGTTCCGGCGGGGGATTCGTAGCAGGCTGTATCATGACAAGCGCGCCGCCCGCCGGGCATCTGGCGGGCGGCGCTTCGCGTTCAGGGCGCATTTGCGCCGCAGACTTCAAAAGAAGTGATTTACTTCTTTTGAAGTGCGGTGACTATAAATTGTGCCGAAGAATGGCGGCGGGGGAGGAGAAGGTTTGGCAAATTTGCGGGGAGAATCGGAATTGCGCCCCGTCCACGTGTGTGGTACAATAGACCACGGTACAAAGACAGAAGGGGAGAGGAGCGGACGGAATGGAGCAGGATCGCGGGCCCAAATATTTTGTGGTGGAGGCCGCCGTGCTGCCGGAGATCTATTTGAAGGTGGCGGAGACCAAGCGGCTGCTGGAGACGGGGGAGGAGCGGACGGTGAACGCCGCCACCCGCCGCACCGGCATCAGCCGCAGCGCGTTTTACAAATACAAGGATGCCATCCGGCCCTTTCAGGATATGCTCCACGGGCGGATTGTCACCATCCAGATCCTCCTGCGCAACCAGCCGGGGGCGTTGTCCGGCGTGCTGAACCTGCTGGCGGATCGGGGCGGCAATGTGCTGACCATCAACCAGGCCATCCCCGGCGGCGGGGCGGCGGCGGTGACGGTGGGGCTGGAGACCAGCGGGCTGTCCGGAGGCTTGGAGGAGCTGCTGGCGGAGCTGCGGGCGCGGCCCGAGGTGATCCGCTGCGAGATCCCGGCGGGATAGTACCTTTTTCTCGAGAGAAAAAGGTACCAAAAAGAGCTTGAAGCTCGCTGACGGAACTGGGCGGAATGCGGAAAAGTGTTTCGACGGCAACGGATGATGGGGAGATCGGGACGTTTTGTCCTGCAAGAACCTATTAAAAGGATGAGAAAATAGTATGGTAAATGTGGCAATTTTGGGCTTTGGCACTGTGGGCTCCGGTGTGGCGGAGGTGCTCACCGGGCACGAGAGCAGCATTGAGCGCAAGGCGGACGGCCTGATCCGGCTGAAGTATATCCTGGACGTGCGGGACTTCCCGGACAGCCCCTTTGCGGAGCGGTTTGTGAAGGACTTCGCGGTGATCGAAAACGACCCCGAGGTGGACATCGTGGTGGAGACCATCGGCGGGGCCGGGGTGGCCCTGGACTTCACCCGGCGGGCGCTGGTGGCGGGCAAGAGCGTGGTGACCTCCAACAAGGAGCTGGTGGCCACCCATGGCTATGAGCTGAACCAGCTGGCCCGGGAAAAGGGCGTGTGCTACCTCTTTGAGGCCAGCGTGGGGGGCGGCATCCCCATCATCCGGCCCCTGAGCCAGTGTCTGGCCGCCAACGAGATCCTGGAGATCTACGGCATTTTGAACGGCACCACCAACTATATCCTCACCCGGATGATCCGGGCGGGGCTGACCTTTGACGCCGCCCTGGCGGAGGCCCAGGAGAAGGGCTACGCGGAGCGGGATCCCTCCGCCGACGTGGACGGCCACGACGCCTGCCGGAAGATCTGCATTCTGGCGGCCATCGCCTTCGGGCGGCACATCTACCCGGAGCAGGTGCCCACCCAGGGCATTGCCGGGGTGACGCTGGCGGACGTGGACTACGCGGAGAGCGCCGGCAAGAAGATCAAGCTGCTGGGCCGGGCCATCCGGCAAGAGGACGGGAAAGTATGTGCCTATGTGGCCCCCCATCTGGTGGATCAGGCCAACCCGCTGGCCGGGGTGGAGGACGTGTTCAACGCCATCTCCGTCCGAGGGGACGCCATCGGCGACGTGATGTTCTACGGCCGGGGGGCGGGCAAGCTGCCCACCGCCTCCGCCGTGGTGGCGGACGTCATCGACGTGGCCCGGAACATGGGCCACCGCAAGGCCCTGTCCTGGGAGCCCGGGGGAGAGGACGCCGCCTGCGGCACGGATGCGCTGGCCAGCCGCTGGTATGTCCGGGCCAAGGCCCCGGTGGACGCCCTGCGCTCCGCCCTGCCGGGGTGCAAGCTGCTGGCCCGCCGGGAGGGCGGCGGGGACGAGTCCGCCTGCCTCACCGGATCGCCCCTCACCCAGGGGGAGCTGGAACAGGCGCTGGCGGGGCTGGAGTGCCGTTCGGTGATCCGGGTGCTGGACTAAATAAGAAGCGCGGAGGCTCTGTAGGGCCTGATGTCCTCATCGGGCCGTTCACCAGCAACGGGCCGATGAGGACATCGGCCCCTACAAATGATTGTCGGTAATTTTGCATACGGCGATAGAACCGCGTCGCGCAGCCGCCGCATAAAATGGGATGCCGGGCATGGGGCCCGGCCACGTAGAACGGCATGGAAATCTCCATGAGAGGATGAATGGAACTATGGCATTGATCGTACAGAAATTCGGCGGGTCATCGGTGGCGGACGCAGACAAAATCCGCAACGTGGCCCGCATCATCACCGATACTTACCAAAAAGGGAACCGGGTGGTGGCGGTGCTCTCCGCCCAGGGGGACACCACCGACGACCTCATTGAGAAGGCGGCGGAGATCAACCCCGCCGCCTCCAAGCGGGAGCTGGATATGCTGCTGTCCACCGGGGAGCAGATCTCCTGCGCCCTGTGCGCCATGGCCATCGAGGGCATGGGCTTCCCGGTGGTGTCCCTGACGGGGTGGCAGGCGGGCTTCCGCACCAACTCCGGCTATGGCAACGCCCGCATCAAGCGGGTGCAGGGGGAGCGCATCCGGGCGGAGCTGGACAAGCGGCGGATCGTCATCGTCACCGGCTTCCAGGGCCTGAACAAATACGACGACATCACCACCCTGGGCCGGGGCGGATCGGACACCTCGGCGGTGGCCATCGCCGCGGCGCTGAACGCCGACCTGTGCCAGATCTACACCGACGTGGACGGCGTGTACACCGCCGACCCCCGCCTGGTGCCCAACGCCCACAAGCTGGACGAGATCACCTATGACGAGATGCTGGAGCTGGCGACGCTGGGCGCCCAGGTGCTCCACAACCGCTCGGTGGAAATGGCCAAGCGGTACGGCGTGAACCTGGAGGTGCTGTCCAGCTTCCAGAACAAGCCGGGTACAAAAGTGAAGGAGGTCGTCACGACCATGGAAAAATCCCACATCAGCGGCGTGGCCAAGGACAAGAACGTGGCCCGTCTGGCCCTGGTGGGCCTGGAGGATACCCCGGGCATCGCCTTCAAGATCTTCTCCCTGCTGGCCAAGAACAACGTGAACGTGGACATCATCCTCCAGTCCATCGGCCGCAGCGACACCAAAGACATCAGCTTCACCGTGGCCAAGGCCGACATGGAGCAGGCCCGCCAGCTGCTGGAGGACAACCGGGCCAGCATCCGCTTCGACCACATCGACGTGTCCGACAACATCGCCAAGGTGTCCATCGTGGGGGCGGGGATGATCAACAACCCCGGCGTGGCCGCCGCCATGTTCGAGGCCCTGTTCAACGCGGGGATCAACATCAACATGATCTCCACCAGCGAGATCAAGGTGTCGGTGCTGGTGCACATCAGCGACGCGGATCGGGCGGTGCAGGTGATCCACGACCGGTTTTACGACGAGTTCAACGGCGCGCAGTAAACGCGCCGGGGGGCCGGGCCGAAGGGCCCGGCCCTTTTTGTCAGAAGCGTTATATTGACACCATGGGGCGGAATTTTGCCCGAATATTTGACAATCCGGGTGAAAAGGGGTTGCGAACCGGGGGGAACTACATTATAATAAATCTGTTGGGCCGGTGTTCGGCCCGCAATGCGCCGGAAAAGGCAGACGGCGCTGCCGCTGCGAATCCCGGCGCGGAGGGATCAAGTATGGTAAAAGCGATTGTAGGGGCAAACTGGGGCGACGAGGGCAAGGGCAAGATCACCGATCTGCTGGCCGAGACGTCCGACGTGGTGGTGCGCTTTCAGGGAGGAGCCAACGCGGGCCACACCATCATCAACGATTATGGGCGTTTTGCGCTGCACATTCTGCCCTCCGGCATCTTTTACCCCCATATCACCAACGTCATCGGCAATGGAGTGGCGCTGGACGCCGCCAAGCTGGCATCGGAGCTGCGGGAGATCACGGATCAGGGCGTGCCCGCCCCCAAGCTGATTCTGTCCGAACGGGCCCAGCTGCTCATGCCCTACCATGTCCTTCAGGACGGGTATGAGGAGGAACGGCTGGGGGGCAGGGCGTTCGGCTCCACCAAGAGCGGAATTGCCCCGTTTTATTCGGATAAATACGCCAAAACAGGCATTCAGGTGTGCGACCTCTTTGACGAGGAGCGGCTGTGGGATCGGCTGAGCCGGGCGGTGGAGCTGAAAAACGTCCTGTTTGAGCACCTGTACCACAAGCCCGCCCTGGACGTAAAGGCGCTGTACGACCAGCTTCTGGGCTACCGGGAGCTGCTCCGGCCCTATGTGGGCGACGCGGCAGGCTTCCTCCATCAGGCGCTGAAGGAGGGCAAGACCGTGCTGCTGGAGGGGCAGCTGGGCTCCATGAAGGATCCGGATCTGGGCATTGTCCCCATGACCACCTCCTCCCACACCCTGGCGGGCTACGGCTGCGTGGGGGCTCCGGTGCCCCCCACCGCCATTGAGGACGTGATCTGTGTTACCAAGGCCTATTCCTCCAGCGTGGGCTCCAGCACCGAGCCCTTTGTCAGCGAGCTCACCGGCCCCGAGGGGGACGAGCTGCGCCGCCGTGGAGGCGACAGGGGCGAGTTCGGCGCCACCACGGGGCGGCCCCGCCGGGTGGGCTGGTTCGACGCGGTAGCCACAAAGTACGGCTGCATGGTGCAGGGCGCCACCCAGGTGGCCCTGACCTGCCTGGACGTGCTGGGCTATCTGGACGAGATCAAGGTGTGCGTGGGCTACGAGATCGACGGCCAGGTGACGGACGTATTCCCCACCACCCCGCGGCTTTTGCGGGCCAAGCCCGTGTTTGAGACCCTGCCCGGCTGGAAGGCGGACATCCGGGGGACTACGGATTACGAGGCCCTGCCCGCCAACGCCCGGGGCTATGTGGAGTTCCTGGAGGAGCGGATCGGGGCGCCCATCACCATCGTGTCCACCGGGCCCAAGCGCCACGAGATCGCCCTGCGGAAGTGATGCTTCTCCCCACTGGTGGGTGGGGGAGTGTACGGAGGGAAATTGATGATGGAAGGACAGACGAGCTGCAACTCCTATTTTTCCATAGTCAGCGGCGGAGAGTTTCAGGACAAGATGGGCTTTGTGGCCAATGCCAACAGCGAGTTCGATCCGGACGAGGTGACCCGGAGGCTGGAGCTTCAGCCCTTCCGTACCATGAAAATGGGGATGCCCCGCAGGAAGGGCGGCGGGACGTATCCCTTTTCCGGCTGGTGCGGGTGCTGGCAGGAGGAGCCCGCCCTGGACGGGGAGGAACAGTGCCTGCAGATCGTGCGGACGCTGTGGGACAGGATCCCGGTGCTGAATCAGATCCGGCGGGAGGTGGATGTGAGGTTCACCATCCAGCTTGTCCCCCGCATCGGCCGGGAGAAACCGCCGATCCTGTGGTTCAACCGGGAGATCATCGAATTCTGCTACTACACGGGGACGGAGATCTCGGTGGAGCCGCGCGGCTGAGAGGAGGGGCGGAATGACGCTGTACGAGAAATACTGCGGGCTGGACATCGACCTTTCCCGGCTGGGTCTGGAGCGGGGGGATACCGAGGGCGGCTACTTCTGCGACCCTCTGGGGGCAAAGGTCATCGGCTGGGCGGGGGTGGACGGCATCCACTGCTGCTTTGTGGAGGGCTTCGGGGACATGGTGTTTTCCGTCAGCCCCATGAATTCCCGAGGACACTACGTCCACCCGCTGGCCCGGAGCTTTGAGGACTTCCTGCGTCTGGTGCTGGCCTGCGGTGGCGTGGACGCCATCGAGCAGGCGTGGATGTGGAATCGGGGGGAGTTTGACGCCTTCCTGGAGACCTATCCGCCCACTGAAGGGCAGCGGGCCGTGCTGGACGCTCTGGCCCAGGCCCTTTCCCTCACGCCGATGGACGACCCCTACGGGTATATCAAGGAGGTGCAGGCCTCCTTTGACTACGGGGCGCTGAAGTTCAGCGACGAGTATTATGATCTGGTGGGGGAGCCGGAGCCGGATACCCCACCGGAGAAGCCGGAGTGGGCGGTATACTACGAGGGCGGCTTCGGCCGCCACTGGGGCCATGACAGGCCGGGACAGGAGATCCCCGTGAACAAAACCTTTTCCTGGGCCGGGAAGGTGTGGCACATCCCGGCGGCGTATGTCTGCGGCAAGGGGCTGGTGCTGGATTTGTGCGTGGAGATCGACCCCGGGGAGCTGTGGGCGTTCCAGGAGAAGTGGGCGTGGACGGAAGGGGACAGGCCCCTCACGCCGGAGGACGAGGAGCGGCGGGACGCGGAAAACCCCATGAACGTGGATTACAGGCCCAAGGTGACGGTGAACGGCAGGGCGCTGGGGGGCCGCAGCGGCTGCGGCTCCGGCTGGGCGCCCATGTACCTCCGCCCCGAGGACTGCTGCGGGGCGTATAACCAGCAGGACTGGGAATGCCTCTGGCTGATGGAACACTACGGCCTTGACCCTGAAAAGGCCTGGATGTTCTGGAGGGACTCCTTCCCCTGGGCCACCAAGGCCAAACCGGCGGTGAAAACCATTACCCTGTCCCTGGAGGGGGAGCCGGCTGCCGTGCCCGGCCCCCGGTTCACCGTGTCCGGCCCGGGGGACAGGGTGGAGCTGGCTAACCCCGTCACCGGTCAAATTCACACCTTGCGGGTGGTGGCGTATGAGGCCCAGGAGGTGGATATGTCCGATCTGCCGGATTCGGAGGGCTGGGACTATCCCGCCCACTGCACCGCCATGACCTACACCGTGGAGCCGGAGCTGCCCCGAGAGGCGCTGTCCGTTCAGGACGTGGAGCATGGGGATCGGCCCAGGCCCAAGCCGCTGGACGCCATCGGGGGAGCGGACGGTTCCACGGCCTGCTCCATCGGGATCATCGGCGGGTCAGATGGGCCCACGTCCATCTTGGTGGCCTGCGGCACGGGCTGGCTGGACTCCGACCCGCCCCAGCTCCGTTCGGCCTGTTCCGCCCTGCGGTTCGCGCCGCCTGAGAGTGTCCAGTGGCGCACCATCTTTCGAGAACCGGCCCCGGACGGGACGGTGGTGGAGCTGCTGCCCTGAGCAAACGCATAGAAAAAGCGGGCGGATCCAGCCGGATCCGCCCGCTTTCGCTATCCGTTGAGGTTGACGGGTTTGCGGGGTTCGTTCTTTTTCCGGGCGGTGGTCTTGCCCTCCGTCCGAATCTCGCCCGCGGCGATGAGGGAGCGCTTGGTCAGCGCCGGGCCCACCAGCTCGTACACCAGCACGGAAAACAGCACCACGCTGCGCACCATGGCGCCGTCGGACAGCTGCTGGGCGGTGAGGGCCATGCCCAGCGCCACCCCCGCCTGGGGCAGCAGGGTGATGCCCAGGTGTTTTTTGATGCTGTCGCTGCAGTGGGTGAGGGCGCAGCTGCCGTAGGCCCCCGCATACTTGCCCAGGGAGCGGAACGCGATGTACACCACGCCGATGAGCAGCACCGCCGGATTGGCCAAGATGCTCAGGTTCAGCTCCGCGCCGGACAGCACGAAGAACAGGACGAACAGGGGGGCCGTCCAGCCGTCTACCCGGCCCATCAGCTCCTCGGAGAAGTCGCAGATGTTGCAGAAGATGGTGCCCGTCATCATGCACACCAGCAGCAGGCTGAAGCCGCAGTGGACGCCGCCTGCCTCAAACTCCACCATGGACAGCCCCACGGTGAGCAGCACAAAACCGATGGAGATGGACAGACGCTTGCTGCGGGAGTGGAAGAACTTCTCCACCCAGAACAGCACCCAGCCCGCCAGAGCGCCCAGAGCCAGGGACAGAACGATCTCGATCACCGGCTCCACCAGCACGGTGAGGATGCTGATGGCGCCGCTCTCCAGGGCGGAGGCCACCCCGAAGGAGGCGGAGAACAGCACCAGGCCCACCGCGTCGTCAATGGCCACCACCAGCAGAAGGAGCCGGGTGAGGGGGCCGTCCGCCTTGTACTGCCGCACCACCATCAGGGTGGCGGCGGGAGCGGTGGCGGCGGCGATAGCGCCCAAAGTGATGGCAGAGGAGATGGAGATCAGCGCGGGGTTGATAAAATGCAGAGCAATGAGGGCGGCGTCCACCAGGGCGGTGGTGACCACCGCCTGGAGAATGCCCACGGTGATGGCTTGCTTGCCCATGCTCTTGAGCTGTTCCAGCCGAAATTCGTTCCCGATGGTAAAGGCGATGAAGCCCAGAGCTACCTGGGATACGATGTCCAGGGAGGCCACCTCCTCAGCGGAGTTAAAGCCCAGCTGGAACAGATCCAGCGCGCCGATGCAGTAGGGGCCCAGCAGCAGGCCGGTGATCAGGTAAGCGGTGACGGCCGGCAGGTTGAGCTTTTTGGCCAGCCGGGACATGAGCAGACCGCCCACCAGAGAGAGGGAGAGCTGGAGCAGGATTTGCATAATGGCACCTCGCAAGTTTGACATAAAATGAGCGAAGTGTACTATAGCATCCCGAAGGTTAAACCGCAATACGAAATTTCAACAAAAAACAGAGGCCGGGGATGGAAACACTTGGGAAGCTTTTTTGAAAAACAATAAAATTTCTGCAAAATTTTACTTTACAAATGGAAAATTTTCTGGTATACTACGTAAGCACGATGAGATGCGCCCGTAGTTCAATTGGATAGAGCGTCAGATTCCGGTTCTGAATGTTGGGGGTTCGAGTCCCTTCGGGCGTACCAGAAACTTCTGCTGATTTGTTGGAAATCAGCAGAAGTTTTTTTATTGCAAAAAGGATGAGGGCGGTCGGGTAATCCCGTCCGCCCTTCTTTTATGTATGGGTGCCGTGCGGATTCGGAGAAACGCTCTCCCGGCTTACAGCTCCAGCCCGATGTAGGTTTCCAGCACGTCGGGCTGGCCGTCCGCCTCGGTGAAGCCGTGGGTGAGGCAAAACTGGCGGAACCGCTGATGCCCCGGAGGGCAGGTCAGCCGCAGGCTCTGCCGCCCCAGGGCCCGATACGTACAGATCGCGTGGCCCAGCAGCTGGATTCCAAGGCCTTTTCCCTGAAATTCCGGGGCCATCCACAACAGCGTGATCCAGCCCACGCCCTGCTCCGCTTCCCTGGTTCGATCCATCTGGAGCACTCCCGCAGGCTGATCTCCCAGCAGAGACAACAGCAGGTTGTCCGGTTCGCTCAGCAGGAAATTGTATGGCTCAACGCCGGCTTCATTGCAGGCGCTCAGATAAAACTCCTCCTCCTGGGGCAGGATCAGGGAGCGGTGACGCAGGGCGTTGCGTTCCATGCCGGGGATGCCGGAGGCGGCGTTGGACTGGGCGGTGGGATACCGCCACCGCTCAGAGGAGCCGAGGTGGCTGTCATCATTATAATACTCTACCTGGAAGCTGCCGTGTTCCGAGATCAGCTTGGCCACGCCGGTGTTATTGGACAACGGGATCTGGCTCATGCCGGCGGCGTCCATGCCCAGGAAGGCGGACAGCGCCGCCCGGATGGCGCAGCCGTGGGAGGTCACCGCCACCGTCTGTTCCGGATGGGCGGCGGCGATGCGGGCCAGGGAGGCGGTCATACGCTGGCGCACCTGGGGGAAGGTCTCGCTGCCCTCCACCTGCCAGCCGGGGTCGCAGGCCAGGAATGCCGCCAGGCTCTCCCGGTGATCGTGGAGCAGCTGACCCCAGGGCACATCCTCCCAGATGCCCGCGCCGATCTCCCGCAGACCGGGATCCACCCGCAGGGGAAGCCCATGGGAGCGGTAGATGGCCCCGGCGGTGGACATGGCCCGGTAGAGGTCGCTGGAATACACCGCGTCGAAGTGGACGTTCTGGAACCGCTGCTCCAGCGCCTTCACCTGTTCCCGGCCCTTGCCGGTGAGCAGCCCGTTGCGCCAGCTGTGACAGCGGCGGTAGAGGTTGCCCTCCGCCTGGCCGTGGCGAATGAGATAAATGGTGGTCATGGTAGTCTCCTTCCTGTGCTTCACCAGGGCCGTATGCCTCCGGTGAGCTCCCGTACCGCGGACAGGCCCTGCCGGGCCGCAATCTCCGCCAGCCCGTCCCGCACCTTCAGAGGGGCGCAGGGGTCGGCGAACAGGGCGGTGCCCACCGCCACGGCGGAGGCCCCCGCCAGCAGGAGCTGGGCCGCGTCCTCCCCGGTGGATACGCCGCCCATCCCCAGGAGGGGCAGCTTGACGGCATTTGCCACCTCCCACACCATGCGGACGGCTACAGGGAGGACGGCGGGGCCGGACAGCCCGCCGGTGTTCATTTTGAGGATGGGCCGCCGGGTGTTCACGTCAATGCGCATCCCCCGCAGGGTGTTGATGAGGGACAGGGCGTCCGCGCCCCCGTCCGCCGCGGCTCGGGCGATCTCCGTGATGTCGGTGACGTTGGGGGAGAGCTTCACCATCACCGGGACGGCGGCGTGCTGTTTGGCCTCCCGGGTGACCTCCGCCGCCAGCTCGGGACGGGTGCCGTAGGCCAGGCCTCCGGCCTTTACATTGGGGCAGGAGATGTTGGCCTCAATCATGTCTACCCCGGCCTCGGACAGCTTTTCACACATGACGCCGTACTCCTCCGGCGTATTTCCCGAGATGTTGGCGATGACCGCCACGTCATGCTGCCGCAGGAAGGGCAGCTCGTCCCGGATGAAGGCGTCTACGCCGGGATTTTGCAGCCCCACCGAGTTGAGCATCCCCAGCGGGGTCTCGGCGATCCGGGGCGGGGGATTGCCCTCCCTGGGGTGAAGGGTAAGACCCTTACAGCAGATGCCGCCCAGCTCGGACAGGTCAAAAAACTGGCCGTACTCCCGGCCAAAGCCGAAGGTGCCGGAGGCCACCACTACCGGGTTTTTCAGCCGCACCCCCGCCAGCTCCACGGACAGATCCAGGCATTTCTCACGCATCCCAGTCCACCTCCTCGGCGTTGAATACCGGGCCGTCCTTGCACACGTGCTTCATGCTCCCGTCCTTCATCCGGATGGCGCAGCCCAGGCAGGCCCCCACGCCGCAGGCCATCCGCTCCTCCATGGACACCTGGCAGGGGACGCCAAACTCCGCCGCCACCGCCGCCACGCTTTTCAGCATGGGCTTTGGGCCGCAGGCGAGAACCTGTGTAAAGGATTTGTCCTGTGCAAGGGTCTCCCGCACCTGGCCGTCCACAAAGCCGTGGCGGCCCAGGGTGCCGTCGTCGGTGCAGAGATAAGTTTTCTCGCAGTGCTCCTCAAAACGGCTGACCACGGCGGGGAACGCTTTGTCCTTGGTGCGGAAGCCCAGCACCGCCGTTCGGGGCCAGCTCAGCGACTCGCCGTACTCCATCAGGGGCGGTACGCCGATGCCGCCGCCCACCAGCAGGTAATGTCCCTCCCGGGACACGTCGAAGCCGTTGCCCAGGGGGCCCAGCACGTCCAGCTTGTCCCCCTCTTTGCGCTGGGACAGCCAGCGGGTGCCCTCGCCCCGTACTTCAAAGATCAGGGTGGCGAGATCCTCCGGCTCATCCCAGCCGGCAATGGCCACTGAGATGGGGCGGCGGAGGAGCTGATCGTCCCCGCACTTGATGTGGATAAACTGCCCGCCGGTGAGGCCGTGCTGTTCCACCAGCTTCCCGGCCTCCAGCACCATCCACCAGGTGGCGGCGTCCAGCTGGGTCATGGAGGCCACGGTGCAGATCTGTTGAATTGGCATTTTCGGCCCTCCTCACAGAATGGTAACGTACTGCTTGATCTCGTCCCGCATCTGCTCCGCGGCGGCCCGGGCGGCCTCCTGGTAGTCCGCGCCGTCCTTCCCGGTCTTTTGCCATGCGCACAGAATGGAGCGGGAGGCGTTGACGATGGCCCCCCGGCCCAGCTCGTCAAAGGCGTAGCGTACGTCGGCGGCGGTGCCCCCCTGGGCCCCATAGCCGGGCACCAGGAAGAAGGTCTTGTCCAGCCGGTAGCGCAGCTCCTTGAGGACGGAGGGGTGGGTGGCCCCCACCACCGCCCCCAGGGCCTGATAGTGATATTTGCCCTCGGTGCCCTGGCCCCAACGCTGGATCAGGTCGCCCATGACAGTGTACACCAGTCGATCCCCGGCCACAATGTCCTGGAGCTCCATGGAGGAGGGGTTGGAGGTCTTGGCCAGCACGAAGGCACACTTGTCCCGCCCGGTGCAGTCTTTCAAAAAGGGCTTGATGGCGTCCGAGCCCATGTAGCCGTTGAGGGTGACGCAGTCGGCGTCGAATACCGGGCAGGCCGTCCCGCCCACCTGGGTGAAGCCCAGCCACGCCTCGCTGTAGGCGGCGGCGGTGGTGCCGATGTCCCCCCGCTTCACGTCGGCGATGACAAACAGGCCCTTTTCCTTGGCGTAGGCGATGACCTCCTCCAGCGCCCGCATCCCCTGCCAGCCCAGCATCTCAAAGTAGGCGGACTGGGGCTTGACGGCGGGCACCACGTCCGCCAGCGCGTCAATGAGGCCCTTGTCGAACTCCAGCACCGCCTGGGCGGCGGCCTTCAGGGTTTCGCCGTGCTGATCGGTGTACTTTTTAAGGATGTGGGGCGGCACGTACTCCACCCGGGCGTCCAGCCCGGCCACGGTGGGGTTCTTTTTGGCCTTGATCTTGTCCTGCAATACGTCGAATGACATGGTTCAGCCCTCCATATAAATAATCGTTCCCCGGGAAATGGTATATTTGACTTTTCCCCGCACGGTACGGCCGTGGAAGGGGGTGTTGCGGCCCTTTGAGGCAAAATTGGTCTTGTCAACGGCCCACTCCTCCTCTGGATCAAAGAGGATCAGGTCGGCGTCCCGGCCTGGGGCCAGCGTCCCCTTGTCCAGCCCCAGCAGGGCGGCGGGGGCGGCGGTCATCAGCGCGATGACCCGGCTCAGGGGCAGCAGCCCGGTGTGGTACAGCCCGGTGAGGGCCAGGGCCAGGGAGGTCTCCAGCCCCACCATGCCGCTGGGGGCGTCGGGGAGGGGCCTGGCCTTTTCCTCCGCGGTGTGGGGGGCGTGGTCGGTGACGATGGCGTCGATGGTGCCGTCCGCCAGCCCCGCCCGGATGCCCTCCACGTCCGCCTGGGTGCGCAGGGGCGGGTTGACCCGGGCCATGGCGCCCTGCCGCAGCACCTCCTCCTGGGTGAGGGTGAAGTACTGGGGGCAGGTCTCGCAGGTAACGTGAATCCCCCGGGCCTTGGCCTGCCGGACGATGTCCACCCCCTTTGCGGTGGAGATGTGGCAGATGTGGACATGGGCCCCGGTTTCCTCCGCCAGCATCACGTCCCGCATGATCTGCAGCTCCTCCGCGATGGCGGGGCGGCCGGGGAGGTTCAGCTGCCGGGAGACGGCCCCCTCGTTGACGGCGTAATTTTGCACCATGTCCCTGTCCTCGCAGTGATCCAGCAGGGGCAGGTTCAGCCGCTTCGCCTCCAGCATGGCCTGCCGGAGCAGGGCCAGGTTCTGGATGGGCACGCCGTCGTCGGTGAGGGCGGGGACGCCCGCCGCCTTCAGGGCGGCAAAGTCGGTGAGCTGTTCGCCCTTCTGTCCCACCGTCACCGCTCCGGCGGGGAGGACGTTGATTCCGGTGGGGGCGGCCCTGTCCCGCACCAGCCGGACGATGTCCGGACAGTCGGTGGCGGGCCGGGTGTTGGGCATGGCCACCAACGTGGTCACGCCCCCCCGGGCGGCGGCGGCGCAGCCGGTGGCCACCGTCTCCTTGGCCTCGAAGCCCGGCTCCCGCAGGTGGACGTGCAGATCCACCAGCCCGGGGGCCGCGGTCAGCCCGCGGGCGTCCACCACCTGGGCGCCGTCCGCCTTCAGATGTTCGCCCAGCCGGGCGATTTTCCCGTCCTCAATGAGAATATCCAGGCGCTCGTCCACGCCCTGGGCGGGGTCGAGTACCCGCCCGCCCTGGATCAAAAGCCGCAAAGAGCCGTCCCTCCTGTCGTCAGTGGTTTGAATTATTATATAGGATCCAGCGGGAGAACGCAACGGATAAAAGAAAAGAAATCTCCCGGGAAAACCGGCCGGGGAGGGACAAAATGGACAGAAAAGGGCGGGGCCCTCGAGGGGCCCCGCCTCTGGTGCAAGTAAGCCTGTAAGCCGGGTTCTGTCATTTAAGACAGCCATCTATCTCGACGCGCTGTCGCCAGCGCGCTCCAGCCGCCTCCCCGGGACGGCCGGGCCGGCCTTGTGTCCCTCCACGGCGTTGCTCCGGATAGAGTTTACAGCAATGGGCGCTTTCACACGCCATTGGGTGAGCTCTTACCTCGCCTTTCCACCTTTGCTGGCAGGCTTGCGCCCGCCAGTAGTCTATTTCTGTTGCACTTTTCCTGGGGTCGCCCCCGGCGGGTGTTACCCGTTATCCTTGCCCTGCGGAGCCCGGACTTTCCTCACGGACGGCCTTTCGACCTGTCCGCGCGGCTGCCCAGCTTGCTTGCGAAATTCATTGTACTTCAACTTTGGGTGATTGTCAAATGGAATTGAATGGGGTATAATACCTCTGTACGCAAATTCTGCCTTTGGGCGGAAGCGGATCGACGACATGGAGGTGCGGCTCGGTATGGAATCGGCACTGAAGGGATATATGGACGGGCTGAAGGGAAAGCGGGTGGCCGTGATCGGCCTGGGCGTGTCCAACACGCCCCTGGTGGAGCGGCTGCTGGACGCGGGCGTGGACGTGCTGGCCTGCGACAAGCGGCGGCGGGAGGAGTTCAACGGCCTCATTGAGTCCCTGGAGAACCGGGGGCTGGAGGCGGCCCTGGGCCCCGACTATCTGGATCACCTGAAGGGGGTGGACGTGATCTTCCGCACCCCGGGCCTGCGGCCCGACGTGCCCCAGATCGCCCGGGCGGTGGAGGCGGGGGCGGTGCTCACCTCGGAGATGGAGGCGTTTTTGTCCCTGTGCCCCTGCCGGATCATCGCGGTGACCGGTTCGGACGGCAAAACCACCACCACCACCATCATCGCCGGGATGCTGAAGGCGGCGGGCTACCGCACCTTTGTGGGGGGGAACATCGGCAACCCGCTACTGTGCCGGGTGGACGAGATCCGGCCGGACGACATGGTGGTGCTGGAGCTGTCCTCCTTCCAGCTGCTCACCATGAAGCAGAGCCCCAGCATCGCGGTGATCACCAATCTGGCCCCCAACCACCTGGACGTCCACAAGGACATGGAGGAGTATGTGGCGGCCAAACGGAACATCTTTGCCTACCAGGACGCCTGCGACAAGCTGGTGCTCAACGCGGACAACGAGATCACCGCCGGCTTTGCCAAAGAGGCCCGGGGACAGGTGACGCTGTTCAGCAGGAAAAAGTCACTGGAGCAGGGGGTATACTTAAAGGACGGCATGGTGATGTACTGCGGCCGCCCGGTGCTCCACCAGGAGGATATCCGCCTGCCCGGCCTGCACAACCTGGAGAATTATATGGCCGCCATCGCCGTGGTGGAGGAGCTGGTGCCCGACGAGGTGATCCGGGACTTCGCCCGCACCTTCAACGGGGTGGAGCACCGCATCGAGCTGGTGCGGGAGCTGGACGGGGTGCGCTATTATAACGACTCCATCGCCTCCAGCCCAAGCCGCACCATGGCGGGGCTGCGCTCTTTTCCGGATAAGGTGATCCTCATCGCCGGGGGGTACGACAAGCACATCCCCTACGACGAGCTGGGGCCGGAGGTTGTCAAATCAGTCAAGACGCTGCTGCTCACCGGGGACACGGCGGAGAAAATCAAGGCGGCGGTGCTGGCCGCGCCGGGGTATGAGCCGGGGGCGCCGGGGATTGCGGACTGCGCCGATCTGCAGGAGGCGGTGGAGCGGGCCAGGGCCCTGGCGGAGCCGGGGGACGTGGTGATCCTGTCGCCGGCCAGCGCGTCCTTTGACCGCTTCAAAAATTTCATGGAGCGGGGAAACGCGTTCAAGGATCTGGTGAACGCATTGGAATAAGTGGATAAAGGAGTAACGTGAACGTGGAAACAGAACAGAGATTGGAGCGGTTGTGCAACCTGGGGGCCCCCTCCGGGCGTGAGGGCCCGGCAGTGGAGGCGGCCCGGGCGCTGCTGGAGCCGCTGATGGACGAGGCCTGGATCGACAGGCTGGGCAATTTGATTGGGGTGCGCCGCTGCGGGAAGCCGGGGGCCAGAAAGCTGCTGCTGGACGCCCATCTGGACGAGGTGGGGCTCACCGTCACCGGGATAGAACAGGGCTTTTTGCGCTTTGCCGCCATTGGGGTGGACGCCCGGATGCTGCCCGACCGGGAGGTGACGGTGCTGGCCGACCCGCCCCTGCGGGGGGTGGTGGCCTGCCTGCCGCCCCATGTGCTGTCGGCGGAGGATCGGGAGAAGGCCCCCAAGGTGGAGGAGATGTTCATCGACGTGGGGCTGAGCCAGGAGGAGGCGGAGCGGCGGATCCCTCTGGGTACGCCGATGGTGTACCGCTCGAATTTCCTCCGCTTAGGGGAGCGGCAGCTGTGCTCCAAGTCCATGGACGACCGGGCCTGTTTCGCGGCCCTGCTGCGGACGGCGGAGCTGCTCCAGGACAGGGAGCTGGACGTGGATCTCTACCTCCTGGGCAGCACCCGGGAGGAGGTGGGCGGCATGGGGGCCCGGGTGGTGACCCAGGCCGTCGCCCCGGACTGCTGTGTGGCGGTGGACGTGACCTTCGGGGTGACGCCGGACACCTCTAAGGAGGAGGCTATGGTGATGGGCGGCGGCCCCGCCGTGGGCATCGGGCCCAACTGCGCCCGGTGGATGGTGCGCCGCCTGCTGGACGCATCGGAGCGGGAGAGCATCCCCGTCCAGAAGGAGATCATGGAGGGCAGCAGCGGCACCAACGGCTGGGGGATGCAGATCTGCAACGAGGGGGTGGCCACCGCGGTGGTGTCCATCCCGCTGAAGTATATGCACACCCCGGTGGAGACGGTGGAGCGGGCCGACATTGAGGACACGGCCCGGCTGCTGGCCGCCTTTGCCGCCGGACTGGGAGAGGGGGACTGGCAATGATTGAGACGCTGAAAACCCTGTGTGCCCTGTCCGGGGTGTCCTCCTTTGAGGACGAGGTGCGGGACTATCTCCGCCAGCGGGTGGAGCCCCACGCGGACAGCGTGCGGGTGGACGCGCTGGGGAACCTGATCGTATTCAAGCGGGGGGCCAAGTCCACGGGGAACCGGCTGATGCTGTGCGCCCACATGGACGAGGTGGGGCTGATTGTGAAGTCGGTCACCAAGGAGGGATTCCTGAAATTCGGCTGCGTAGGCGGCATCGACCAGCGGATTCTGCTGGGCAAGGAGGTGGCGGTGGGGCCGGGGCGCGTCCCCGGCGTCATCGGGCTGAAGCCCATCCACCTGACCACCGCCGAGGAGCGGAAGAAGGTGCCCAAGGTCACGGATCTCTATGTGGATATCGGCGCGAAGGACAGGGAGGAGGCCCTGTCCCAGGTGGAGCTGGGGGACTATGCCGCCTTTGTCAGCGACGCCGTGGACTTTGGGGACGGAATGCTCAAGGCCAAGGCCATCGACGACCGGGTGGGCTGCGCGGTGATGGTGAAGCTGCTGGAGGAGGAGCTGCCCATGGACTGCACCTTCGCCTTTACGGTGATGGAGGAGGTGGGCACCCGGGGGGCCTTCGGGGCGGCCTTCTCCGTCAAGCCGGAGATCGCCCTGGTGCTGGAGGGCACCACCGCCGCCGACGTGCCCGCCCTGTCGGAGGATCGGCAGGTGTGCTGGCCGGGGCGGGGCCCGGTGCTGTCCTGGATGGACGGGGGCGCCATCTATGATCGGGCGCTGTTTGAGCGGCTGCGGGCGCTGGCGGAGGAGAACGGCCTGCCCTGGCAGATGAAGCACTATCTGTCCGGCGGCACCGATGCCAGGGCGGTACAGGGAACCGGATCCGGGGTGCGGGTGGCCGGAATCTCGGCGGCGGTGCGCTATCTCCACGCGCCCAACAGCGTGTGCAGCCAATCCGACGCGGAACAGATGCTGGCCCTGGCCCGGCTGTTTATCCGGGATATGGCCAGGGGCTGACAGCCTTAGGCTGATAGGAGGAAATAGATATGGAACTGATCAAAACGCTGGAGCAGCTGGTGTCCGCCTTCGGGCCCTCCGGCTGTGAGCACGAAATTTCCCAGGTGATTGAAAAGCTGGCCGCGCCCTTTGTGGACGAGATCACCAGGGACGTGATGGGAAACCTGATCTGCCACAAGAAGGGGAGCGGCCCCCGGGTGATGTTCTCCGCCCACATGGACTCCATCGGGCTGGTGGCCACCCACATCGACGAGAAGGGCTTTGTCCACGTGGGGGCCCTGGGAGGCGTAGGCGCCAAGGAGGTGCTCTATACCCCGGTTCGCTTTCAAAATGGAACCTGCGGCCTGATCTGCGCCAAGGGCGGCGCGGAGCTGGACAAGCTGAAGGTGAGCGACCTGTTCATCGACGTCGGCGCGGCGGACGGGGAGGAGGCCAAAAAGCTGGTTCAGGTGGGGGACGCGTTGGTGTATGACACCCCCGTCCGCCAGGCGGCGGGCAGGGTGATCTCCCCCTACCTGGACGACCGGATCGCCTGCCTGGTGCTGCTGATGGCCATGGAACGGCTGGAGGAGACGGAGAACGACCTGTATTTTGTGTTTTCCACCCAGGAGGAGGTGGGCTGCCGGGGGGCGAAAACCGCCGCCTGGGCCATCGATCCGGACTACGGCATCGCGGTGGACGTCACCGGGGCGGACGACGAGCCGGGGAGCAAGCATCAGGCCAGCAGCCTGTGCGGCAAGGGGGCGGCGGTGAAGGTGATGGATCGCTCCGTGATCTGCCCGCCCGAGCTGGTGGAGCGGCTGATGGGGCTGGCGGCGGAACGGGGGATCCCGGCCCAGCGGGATGTGCTCCAGATGGGGGGCACCGACGCGGGGCCCATGCAGGCCACCCGGAGCGGCGTGTACGCGGGAGGCATTTCCATCCCCTGCCGCTATACCCACAGCCCCACTGAGATGGTGGATCTGGGGGATGTGGAGGCCTGCGCCGGGTTGACGGCGGCCTTTGCCTCCAGCAAGCTGAAGAAGTAGAAGAAACGCGAGATAGGACGGTAACAGTTAATGGATTTTCCTTTACAGATATCAGAGCGCGTCCTGGCGCTGTCGGATCGGGCGGAGCGGGAGCTGGGGGGGCAGTTTGCCCGGATTGACGCCATCGCCCAGGCCAACAGCCGCCGGGTGCTGGCGGCGTTCCAGAAGCACCGGGTGGCGGAGAGCTATTTTGCCGGCACCACCGGCTACGGCTACGACGATCTGGGCCGGGACAAGCTGGACGAGATCTACGCCGATCTGTTCGGCACAGAGGACGCCCTGGTGCGGCTGCAATTTGTCAACGGCACCCACGCCATCGCCTGCGCCCTGTTCGGGGCGCTGAAGGCGGGGGACGTGCTTGTATCCGCCGTGGGCGCACCCTACGACACCCTGCTGGGGGTGGTGGGAGCGGTGGACAAGGGCCACGGCTCCCTGAAGGACTACGGCGTAGAGTACCGGCAGGTGGAGCTGGTGGACGACGCCCCCGATCCCGTAGGGCTGGCGGAGGCGGTGCGGGATCCCCGGGTGAAGGCGGTGCTGATCCAGCGCTCCCGGGGGTACGCCACCCGGGCGTCCCTGTCGGTGGCGCAGATCGGGGAATTGTGCGCCATTGTGCGGGAAAATAACCCGAACGCCGCCATTCTGGTGGATAACTGCTATGGAGAGTTTGTGGAGGAACAGGAGCCCACCCATGTGGGGGCCGACCTGGTGGTGGGCTCGCTGATCAAAAATCCCGGCGGCGGGCTGGCCCCCACCGGGGCCTACATCGCCGGCCGGCGGGATCTGGTGGAGGGGGCGGCCATGCGGCTCACCTGCCCGGGGATCGGCCGGGAGTGCGGGGCCACCCTGGGAAATAACCGTCTGCTGTACCAGGGGCTGTTTCTGGCCCCCCATACGGTGGCCCAGGCGGTGAAAACGGCGGTGTTTGCCGCCCGGCTCATGGAGCTGCTGGGCTATGAGGCGGATCCGCCGTCCGACGCGATCCGCCACGATATCATCCAGATGATCCACCTGAAGAATCCGGAGGCGGTGAAGCGGTTCTGCAAGGGCATCCAGTCCGGGGCCCCGGTGGACTCTTACGTCACTCCGGAGCCCTGGGATATGCCGGGGTATGACTGCCCAGTGATCATGGCGGCGGGGGCCTTCATCCAGGGGGCGTCCATCGAGCTGTCCGCCGACGCGCCCATGCGGGAGCCCTACACGGTCTATTTGCAGGGCGGGCTCACCTACGAGTCGGGCAAGACCGGCGTGATGCTGGCGGCGGAGGAGCTGCTGCGGGAGTGACATAGGCCGAGCTGTTTTGTGCATACAGTGACTATGGAGGTGACTGTATGCCTGTAAAGTTGAAACGCCTGTCATATAATCTGCGGCAGGAGGGGCCGCTGGCGGTGGTGCTGCCTGTGGCAATCGCGCTGGCGGCGGTGGGGTTCCTGCTGCATACGCTGAACGGACGGCTGCGGCCGGTGCTGGAGGCGGAGGCGCGCAGCCAGGCCACCAACCTGATGACCCAGGCCATCGCCGTAGCGGTGGACAACTGCCTCCAAGAAAACCATATGGATTACGGCGATTTTGTGAGCCTGGAAAAGGACGGGGCGGGGAAGGTGACCTCCATCACCAGCAATACCGCCGCCAACAGCCGGTTTAAGCGGCAGGTGGTGGAGGCGGTGGCGCGGCAGCTGAGCACCTTGGACAGCGAGGCACTGGGGGTACCCCTGGGGACGCTGACGGGCCAGTCCCTGCTGTCCGGCGCGGGGCCCCGGGTGCGGGTGTCGGTGGATTCCGTGGGGGACGTGACGGCGGACTATGCCAACTCCTTCACCTCCGCGGGGGTAAACCAGACCCTGCACCGGGTCTGTCTGGAGGTCAACGCCACGGTGCGGCTGTTTCTGCCCGGAGAGGTGCTCCCCGTGTCGGTGAGCAGCAGTGTCTGCGTGGCGGAGACGGTGATTGTGGGCGAGACGCCCGATACCTATTTGAATTTGGACAAAGGGGAAGGCTGAAATGGATCATAAAACCCAGGTGGAGCAGCTTCGAGGGGCGCTGAACGAGCACAACTACCAATATTATGTGCTGGACGCGCCCACCATCTCCGATTTTGAGTACGACAAAATGCTCCGGCAGCTGGAGGAGCTGGAGGCGGCCCACCCGGAGCTGATCACCCCGGATTCCCCCACCCAGCGGGTGGGAGGAAAGGCGTTGGACAGCTTCCAGCAGGTGACCCACCGGGTGCCGCTGCAAAGCCTTCAGGATGTGTTTTCCCCCGACGAGCTGCTGGATTTCGACCGCCGGGTACGGGAGAGCGCGGACAGCCCGGAGTACCTGCTGGAGCCCAAGGTGGACGGCCTGTCGGTGGCCCTGGAGTATGTGGACGGCGTGTTCGTCCGGGGGGCCACCCGGGGGGACGGGCAGGTGGGGGAGGACGTGACGGAAAATCTGCGCACCATCAAGTCCATCCCCATGAAGCTAAAAGACGCCCCCCCGTCGCTGATTGTCCGGGGGGAGGTCTATATGCCCCGAAAGACCTTTGAGAAGCTCAACGAGGAGCGGGAGCTGCGGGGGGAGGCCCTGCTGGCCAATCCCCGAAACGCCGCCGCCGGCTCCATGCGGCAGCTGGATCCGAAGATTGCCGCCGCCCGGGGGCTGGACATGGTGGTGTTCAACATCCAGTACACCGACCGGGAACCCTTCGCCACCGACAGTGCGGCGCTGGATTGGCTGCGGGAGCTGCGGTTCAAGGTGATCGACTGCCGGCTGTTCCGGGACATGGAGGAGATCCAGTCCGCCATCCTTGAGCTGGGGGATCAGCGGGAGAAATACCCCTTCGACATTGACGGGGCGGTTGTAAAGGTGAATTCCCTCACACAGCGTGATGGGTTGGGCGAAACGGCCAAGTTCCCCCGGTGGGCGGCGGCCTACAAATACCCGCCGGAGCAGAAGGAGAGCGTGGTGGAGGACATCGTGGTGCAGGTGGGCCGCACTGGGGTGCTCACCCCCAAGGCGGTGGTGGCCCCCGTCCGGCTGGCGGGCACCACCGTCACCAACGCCACCCTGCACAATCAGGATTTCATCGCCGAGAAGGATATCCGCATCGGGGATACGGTGATCGTCCAGAAGGCGGGGGAGATCATCCCGGAGATCGTGTCCGTGGTGAAGGAGAAGCGGCCCGAGGGAACCGAGCCCTATCTGCTGCCCACTGTCTGTCCGGTGTGCGGCGCGGCGGTGGTTCGGGACGAGGATGGGGCCCACATCCGCTGCACCGGGGCGGAGTGCCCCGCCCAGCTGCTGCGCACGCTGACCCACTTCGCCAGCCGGGACGCCATGGACATCGAGGGCCTGGGCCCCGCCGTGGTGGAGGGCCTGGTGGACGCGGGGCTGGTGAAAACTCCCGCCGACCTCTACCGGCTGGATCGGGACGAGGTGGCCAAGCTGGAGCGGATGGGCAAGAAGTCGGCGGACAACCTGCTGGCCGCCATCGAGAAATCCAAGGGGAACGATCTGTCCAAGCTGCTCTTTGCCTTCGGCATTCGTCAGGTTGGGCAGAAGGCGGGGAAGATTCTGGCCGCCCGGTTCGGCTCTCTGGACGCGCTGGCCCGGGCCACTGAGGAGGAGCTCACCGCCATCAACGACGTGGGCGGGATCACGGCGAAATATCTGACCGAGTGGTTTGCCGCCCCTCAGAGCCAGCACCTGATTGCGGCCCTGAAGGAAGCGGGGGTGAACATGGACAGCCAGGCCGCCCCGGTGGGGGACAAGCTGGCGGGGCTTACCTTCGTGCTCACCGGCGAGCTGTCCGCCTGCTCCCGGAAGGAGGCGGGGGACAAGCTGGAGGCCCTGGGGGCCAAGGTGTCCGGCTCGGTGTCCAAGAAAACGGGGTGCGTGGTGGCCGGGGAGGCCGCCGGCTCCAAGCTGCGCCGTGCCCAGGAGCTGGGCGTGCCCGTGCTGGACGAGGAGCAGTTCCTGATTTTGGTGGGGGAGCGGGAGGGAGACGACCACGCTCTGCTGGAGATGCTGAAGAAATAGAGAGGGGGAGACCCATGGTAAAAAGCGTTTGGGCCCAATCCGGGGAGGGCGGAGGATGAGCGCCCGCACGGAGCGGCGGCCCTGGCTGACCCGGGAGCGGCTGATCGTGATTTTGCTGATCGCGCTGGCGGTGATGGTGGCGGTCACCGCGGCGGGGCTGTTTTTCAAGGGATCGCTGACGCTGGACAATCTGCTGGTGGAGCTGGGGCTCAAGGATCCGCCTGTCTCCATGGAGGAGATCCCGGACTACTCTGGTGATCCCTATGTGGTGCTCAACGACAACTGGCCGGAGTTTGACGCAGAGGATCTGACGCTGGAGCCCTTTGAGACCTACAGCGAGCTGGACTACCTGGGCCGGTGCGGGGCGGCCTACGCCAACGTCTGCCTGGATATTATGCCTACTGAGCCCCGGGGCGACATCGGACAGGTGAAGCCCTCCGGCTGGCAAACGGTGAAATATGACTGCGTGGACGGCAAGTACCTCTATAACCGGTGTCACCTCATCGGCTACCAGCTGGCGGGGGAGAACGCCAATGAGCGGAACCTGATCACCGGGACGCGGTACATGAATGTGGAGGGGATGCTCCCCTTTGAGAACATGGTGGACGACTACGTGGAGGAGACAGGAAACCACGTGCTCTACCGGGTGACCCCTGTGTTTGAGGGGAAAAACCTGCTGGCCTCCGGGGTAAAGCTGGAGGCGTTTTCCGTGGAGGACGAGGGGGAGGGGATCTGCTTCAACGTGTACGTCTACAATGTGCAGCCCGGGATTTCCATTGACTACGCCACCGGGGAGAGCTGGGAGAACTGAACAGGTACGAGAAAAGCCCGCTCCAACCGGAGCGGGCTTTTTCGGAGATTTACGGTTATGCGCAGCCTGACTCAGAACAGCAGGCCCCAGGCCAGGAAGCCCAGAATGGCAACCAGGCCGGTGAACAGCAGCACCACAACCAGATAGCCCATGATGTCCTTGGCCTTCAGGCCGGCCACACCCAGAGCGGGGAGGGCCCAGAAGGGCTGAATCATGTTGGTCCACTGATCGCCCCAGGCAATGCCCATGGCGGCCCGGCCGTAGTAACCCATGGCCTGAGCGTAGGTGGCGCTGTTGGGATCCAGCAGGTAGGCCTTCTTGGCCTCGTCGAAGGTGAACACAGCGGCGGTGCCCATCTTCTCCAGGATGCCGGTGGCGGCGGGCATGACGATGGGGCCCTGAACCGCCCACTGGCCGCCGCCGGAGGGCACGAAGAAGTTGATGATGCCGCCGGACAGGAAGGTCCACATGGGGAAGGTGATGTCGGTGGAGATGTCGGTGAAGAACTGGGCGATGATCTTGGCCAGGGACACGCCGTCGGCGTTCTGCGCCACCATCAGGCCCATGATACCGGCGTAGAAGGGGAACTGGAGCAGCACGCCGGCGGCGCCGCCGGCGGCGTCGCCGATGGCGTCCACGTACTTACGCAGATCGCCGTGGGCCAGCAGGCCCAGGAACAGGAAAATGGCGTTGACGGCGTTCAGATCCAGCTTGGCCGCGCCCACGCGGATGAAGAACAGCACGATGTACACAAAGCCCATGATGAGGATGATGGCCCACAGGATCTTGCTGTGCTCGATCTTCTCAGCGGGAGTCTCGATCTTGTACTCCTTCTCCGCCTCGTCCACCAGCAGGTTGGGATCCACGGTGATGGTGTGATCCTTGTCGGGGTGCATGGCGTAGTTCAGGAAGGGCATACCCACCAGAACCACCAGGCACATAATGATGTTCATGGGGTGCAGAATGGTCTGGGTCAGGTCGGCGGAGTAGAAGTAATCGCCGAACTGCTTGCCGCCGGACATCTGCAGGGGGATGGAGCCGGACAGGCCGGCGTGCCAGATCACGAAGCCGGAGTAGGCGGAGGCGATGAGCAGGGGATAGTCCAGGTCACGGACGCGGCGGGCCACTTCCTTGGCCAGCAGGGCGCCCACGATCAGGCCGAAGCCCCAGTTCAGCCAGCAGCAGATGGTGGACACCACGGTGACAACCACGATGGCGCTCATCTTGTTCTTGGCCAGACTGGCAATGGAGGCGAGGATCTTCTTACAAATCTTGGCGGAGGCCAGGGCGGAGCCCAGCACCAGCACCAGGGCCATCTGCATGGAGAAGGCCAGCAGGCCCCACATACCGTCGCCGGTGCCGCCCTTACCGGCCCAGGCCCAAACCAGCTCGATGGGGTTCTGCCATGTGCCGATCATGGCGGCGATAAACACCACGATGGTCAGGATGATGGCGAACAGGAACGGGTCGGGCAGCCAGCGGTTCATGACCCGAACGCAGCCGTTGGAAAACTTTTTCAGCATATTAAAGTTTACCCTCTCTTTCTTCGATAGATTAGACAACTGAACCGTGAATCTCAACGGGCTTATTATAGCTGTTTATTCACAGTTTGTCAACAATTTCGCAAAGAAACTCCCAAGACGGAGGGCTTATCATGAGATTATATTGTATATAATTGCTGAATAAGTTCCAGAAAACGGAATAATCCCAGTATCCCAGACATTTCTGACTGGGATACTGGGATTTATTAATTTTTTAGTCCTCTTACTTGTCGAAGGCCGGGTTGGTAAAGTATACGTTTTTCTGATCGAGCCTCTGCTTGGCCAGCTCAATGGCCTCGCCGAACCGCTGGAAGTGGACGATTTCCCGCTCCCGCAAAAAGCGGATCACATCATTCACATCCGGATCGTCGGACAGACGGAGAATGTTGTCGTAGGTGAGGCGGGCTTTCTGCTCCGCCGCCAGATCCTCGGTCAAATCTGCGATGACGTCCCCGGTGACCTGCATAGTGGAGGCAGACCAGGGATAGCCGGAGGCAAACTGCGGGTATACGCCGGTGGTGTGATCCACAAAATACGCGTCAAAGCCGGCGGTCTTGATCTGGCTGTCGCTGAGGTTCCGGGTGAGCTGGTGCACCAGGGTGCCGACCATCTCCAGATGGCCCAGCTCCTCAGTACCTACCAGGGGGCCAAAAGATAACCGCATAAAGCCAGGTAATTTCAATCTTATAAAGGGAAAATACTTTACATATTGAAGTGAGCCGCCGCAACTGGCCGAAGGCGGCGAAACGCGGATCGTTCAGAGGGACAAGCCCTGCTGGAAGGTCTGTATCCGCGTGGCAATCCCGGACTGACTGCAAAGAGCGCATTCTAAAATCAGCGGCACTCGTAGATCTGCTGGCTTCCGCTGATGGCCTGTTCCAGATAGGCGTCGATCCACTGGGACGCGCCGTCCTGATCCCGGTTCCGGATGAACGTATAGAGGATCTGAGTGTTGCGTACCAGGGACGGGATGCCGTATAGATGACAGAAGCGCACCCACAGGGCGATCACAGGTGGTTTAAAGGAGTGGTAGATCAGTGGAACGATGCTGTTTCCCCCAACCAGCGCCAGCTCGTGCTGAAAATCGAAGGCACACTCTGCCGCCTGTTCGGCGCTGGAGGCGGCGGCAATCTGGGCCAGGGCCTTACCCAGCCGATCCAGCGCCTCGTCGGAGGCGTACCGGATAGCCCGCTCCGCCGCCAGGTGCTCCAGTGCCCGGCGGACTTCCAGGATGGAGCGGATCTCCTCCCGGCCCAACACGCCTCCCTTATACTGCATGATGGCGATCAGGGTGCTGAGATTTCCACGGCGGCGGTAGTCCGCCACGAAGGTGCCCTGCCTGGGGTGCACCTCTAAAAAGCCCTGATCGGACAGTTCGGCAAGGCCGCTGTTTACCACGGTGCGGCTGACGTGCATCTGTTCGGCAAGGACGCGCTCCGGGGGGAGCTGCGCGCCTACGGGGAGGGCCCCGGACAAGATCATCCCCTGGAGCTGCTGGACAAACAGATCCTTCAGGCTGGGGGAGGAGAGCCTTGTAAATTCCATACCGTTACCTCCTTCTGGTTCTGGTCATACCACATATCACATGGGGCAGTTTATCATACACCTTTCACAAATGCAATCCGTCAAAACTGTGGAATCGACAAAAAATCCGGAAAGATTTTCGGGCGGTTGACTGAAAGGAGGGAAAATGATAAAATTATGACAATATCTGGTTGAACCAGTGAGAGGAGAGGATCGGCATGGATCAGGTTCGCGTGATTGAGGTGAAGCAGAGCGTCTTTGCCGACAACGACAGGCGGGCGGCGGAGCTGCGGGCCGAGCTGAAGGAAAAGGGAATTTTCCTGCTCAACCTCATGAGCGCCCCCGGTTCCGGTAAAACCACCACCCTGCGCCGTACGGTAGAGCTGCTGAAGGATGAGATCCAAATCGGCGTCATGGAGGCGGACATCGACTCCGACGTGGACGCCCGGGCTATGGCGGAGTCGGGGGTGAAGTCCATCCAGCTCCATACCGGCGGGATGTGCCACCTGGACGCGGACATGACCAGGCAGGGGCTGGACGAGCTGGTGGACGGCGATGTGGAGCTGGCTATTTTGGAGAACGTGGGGAACCTGGTGTGCCCCGCCGAGTTCGACACGGGGGCGGTGAAGAACGCCGCCATTCTGTCGGTGCCCGAGGGGGATGACAAGCCGTTGAAATACCCCCTGATGTTCCAGGTGTGCGACGTGGTGCTCATCAATAAAATTGACGTGGCCCCTTACTTCGATTTTAAGTTGGACAAATGCCGGGAGTACATCAAGATGCGCAACCCCAACGCCGTGGTTATCCCCATCTGCGCCAAAACCGGCGAGGGGGTGGAGGACTGGGCGGACTGGCTGCGGAGGCAGGTAAAGAGCTGGCGGAGCTGATCCCTAAAAAAGAGAGAGGAGAACTGACATGAGCGAGACGAAATTCCCCCTGGACGAGAGCAGGCTGCCCTTTGAGATTCCCAAGACGGATCAGCCCCGGGAGAAGATCCTCAAGCTGGGCCGGATGATCACCGACCGGGTGCCCGCCAAGCTGAAGGGCGTCACGGCGGAGGATCCGGAGTACTGGGGCCTGGCCGGGCTGGTTACCGACGAGATGGCCGACGTGGCCATGAAGATGAAGGTGCGCAAGCCCAAGACCTTCGCCCAAATTCAAAAGCTCACCGGCATGGAGCCGGAAAAGCTGCAAACGCTGCTGGACGAGATGAGCCTCATCGGCCTCATCGAGTACCACTGGGAGAACCTGGACGGCAAGAATCCCAACCATGAGAAGCGGTACGTCCTGCCCATGTTCGTGCCGGGCAGCGCGGAATTTTTCAATATGCGCCACGCCCAGATCCAGGAGCACCCGGAGGTCACGGCCTTTTTTGAACGTATGACCTTCCTGCCCCTGGAGAAGATCACCCCCATGGTGCCTCCCGGCGGGGCGGGTATCGGGATGCACGTCATCCCGGTGGAGAAGGCCATCGAGCTGGAGAACCAGTCTATCTCCATCGAGCACATCTCTCACTGGCTGCAAAAGTACAACAAATTCGCCGCCTCCCCCTGCTCTTGCCGGATGAGCCGGGCCCGGATGGGCGAGGGCTGCGGCGACGATCCGGAGGGCTGGTGCGTGGCGGTGGGCGACATGGCCGACTACGTGGTGGAGACGGACAAGGGCGGGCGGTACATCACCTATGAGGAGGCGCTGGACATCTTCCAGCGGGCGGAGGAAAACGGCTTCGTCCACCAGATCACCAACATCGACGGTGAGGAGAAGATCTTCGCCATCTGCAACTGCAATGTGAACGTCTGCAACGCCCTGCGCACCTCCCAGCTGTTCAACACCCCCAATATGAGCCGCTCCGCCTATGTAGCCCGTGTGGAGGAGGACAAGTGCGTGGCCTGCGGCGGCTGCGTGGAGGTGTGCCCCGCCGGAGCCGCCAAGCTGGGCCAGAAGCTGTGTGCCAAGGACGGTGCGCCCATCCAGTACCCCCGGCAGGAGCTGCCCGACGAGGTGAAGTGGGGCCCGGAGAAGTGGTCGGTGGACTACCGGGATAAGAACCGGATCAACACCCACGAGACGGGCACCGCCCCCTGCAAGACTGCCTGCCCTGCCCACATTGCCGTCCAGGGCTATTTGAGGCTGGCGGCCCAGGGCAGATACACCGAGGCGCTGGAGCTTATCAAAAAAGAGAATCCGTTCCCCGCGGTGTGCGGCCGGGTGTGCAACCGCCGGTGCGAGGACGCCTGCACCCGGGGCACCATTGATCAGGCCGTGGCCATTGACGAGGTGAAGAAGTTTATCGCCCAGCAGGATCTGGATGCCGATCGCCGGTTCGTGCCCAAAAAAGTAATCCCCAAGCTCCAGGGTGAGTTCTCCCAGAAGATCGCCATCATCGGCGGCGGCCCGGCGGGCCTGTCCTGCGCCTATTACCTGGCCCTCAAGGGCTATGAGCCCACCGTGTTTGAGAAGAACAAGGAGCTGGGCGGAATGCTCCGCTACGGCATCCCCTCCTTCAAGCTGGAAAAGAACGTGATTGACGCGGAGATCGACATCATCCGCGCCTTGGGGGTGGACTTCCGCTGCGGCGTGGAGGTGGGCAGGGATCTGACCCTGGACGACCTGCGGGCCCAGGGCTACGAGGCGTTCTATATCGCCATCGGTTGCCAGCGGGGCCGTCTGCCCGGCATCCCCGGCGAGAGCGCCCCCGGCGTGTACTCCGCGGTGGAGTTCCTGCGCAACGCTCTGGCGGATGAGACGATGAAAGTTCCCGGCAAGACGGTGGTGGTGGGCGGCGGCAATGTGGCCATCGACGCCGCCCGGACGGCCCACCGCTGCGGGGCGGATTCTGTGTCCATGTACTGCCTGGAGCCCAGGGAGAAAATGCCCGCCTCCCTGGAGGAGATCGCCGAGGCGGAGGACGAGGACGTGACCATCCAGTGCGGCTGGGGCCCCAAGGAGATTCTGGCCGAGGGCGGGAAGGTATCCGGCGTGGTGTTCATGAAATGCACCAGCGTGTGGGACGGCCAGGGCCGCTTCGCCCCCCAGTATGACGAGCAGGACACCATCACCGTCCCCTGCGACCACGTGGTGCTGTCCATCGGCCAGAGCGTGGAGTGGGGCGAGCTACTGGAGGGGAGCGCGTTGGAGCTGGCCCGGGGCGGCTGGGCCAAGGCCGACGCCAAGACCTACCAGACCGCCCAGCCCGACATATTCGTGGGCGGCGACGTGTACACCGGCCCCAAGTTCGCCATCGATGCCATCGCGGCGGGCAAGGAGGCGGCGGTGTCCCTCCACCGCTTCGTCCAGCCCAACACCAGCATGACCATCGGCCGGGATCCACGGTACTTTGTGGAGCTGGACAAGGAAAATATTAAGGTGGAGCAGTATGACACGGCCTCCCGGCAGATCCCCGGCATGGACGACAGCTTTGACTGGCGGAAGTCCTTCCGGGACGCCAAGCGCGCGTTTACCGAGGAACAGGTCAAGGCGGAGACCGCCCGCTGCCTGGGCTGCGGGGCCTCCGTCGTGGATCCCAATAAGTGCATTGGCTGCGGCCTGTGTACCACCCGCTGCGAGTTCGACGCCATCCGCCTCCACCGGGAGCGCCCTGAGTGCTCCACCATGATGAAGTCGGAGGACAAGATGAAGGCCATCCTGCCCAACATGATCAAGCGGGAGATCAAGATCAAGCGGGCCGCAAAAAAGAGCAGGGAGTAGGCCATGCATGAGCTGGGCATTGTGTTCCACATCATAAAAAGCGTGGAGCGGGTGGCGGCGGAAAACGACCTGGAAAGGGTGTCCGCCGTGGTGCTGGAGCTGGGGGAGGTATCCGGCGTAGTGCCGGACTACCTCACCGACTGCTGGAAATGGGCGGCGGCCAAGACGGAGCTGGTGGAGGGATCGGAGCTGCGAATCGAAATGCTGCCCGCAATGACCCACTGCGACGGCTGCGGGCGGGATTATCCCACTGTGGCCTACGGTAAAACCTGTCCCCATTGCCAGAGTGGAAACACCTGGCTTTTGACCGGAAATGAGGTGAATATCAAGGAGATCGAGGCGTACTGACAGCGAAAGAGAGAAGAAATGGAGGGATCCTCCCGGCAATGCTATTTCAAGTCTATGGCGGCGGCCCGGGCTGAGGGCAAGTGATTCCTCTTTTGCTGCCGGGAAATCAATTTGGGCAAAAAGCGTCCGTCTGCGTAAATTGCAGACGGACGCTTTTCAGCAGGCGTCGATGGTGGTGGCCTGCGCCTGCCGCTCCCGGCCCCTGGCCTACGGTGGGGGACAATGACGGCTTCGGCAATGGGCATAGGGATCACTTCTATTTATAATGTATTGCGGCTGGGTTCAGCGCCGGACAAATCGAATTTGACAGATATCATCCCCGCGGGCGATGGTGGCGGGCAAGTCCAGCTCACAGCCGAAGCTCTCCGCGATGCCCCGGTCGCCGCACATGGCGTGGTCGCACAACAGCCGGATCTCCTCGTCGGAGCAGCCCTGCTTCTGCCACGCCTTCACCAGGGGGCAGTAGTGGAAGTCGATGTCCAGGTGGTCGTCGTCGCACCGCTTGATGTCCATTTCAAACACCCACTGGGCAAACTTGGAGAACAGCGTCTTTTTCAGCCCCTTCAGGGACGGCCCGCCTCCGGCCTTTTTCCGCAGCAGCCCGCCTTGGTACAGCCCACAGCGGCGGATGGGGCGGCGGGGGCGTAGTCCTCCGCGTTCAGACCCTTTTTTGCCGCCTCGTCGCACAGCAGGTACATCCACAGCGCCCGGTGTTCCAGCTGCTCCCGGATGGCAGCGATCAGCGGATTCTTGATTTTCGGTTCGTTTTTTACCTTACTCATAAGTATCTCCCTCTCTTTTTATGGATAGTTGCGAAGAAAGTCAATGTAGAATGTCACGGCGTCAACGATGGCGTCCAGGTCGATGTTTTCGTTCTCCGAGTGAACAGAGCCAAGCTGCCGGGAGGAGAGCCGGATGGGGGCGAAGCGCAGTACACAGGGACAGATATCGGTGAGCCACCGGGCGTCCGTCCCGGCGGGCAGAATGAAGGGGACGGGCGGGTAATCCGGGAACACCGCCCGGATACGCTCCATGGTGTAGGTAAAAGCGGGCTGTCCCATGTCGGCCGGGCCGTGGTATTCAGAAGCCGGGTCGATTGTGATGTCCACGCCGTACTTGTTCGCGGCAGCCCGCAGGGCGTCCAGATCGCGGGCCATGTCGTCCCCGTCTACGGCCTTGAAGCTGACGGTGGCGGTGCAGCCCTTATCGTCCCCTTCGATTTTGCTGAAAGAGCACACCGTGCCCAGCATGGCCCCCGCCTGGGGGTTCAGCTTGGGCATGACCTTTTGGAGCAGGGGGGCGGTCAGCCAAAGATTGCCCAGCACCGCGTTCATGGGAAATTTGCAGTGGGGGGCCAAGTGTCGGAACATGGCCCGCACCTGGGGATTCAGGCGGCGGATAAACAATTTCCCGGACGCGGCCTCCTGAAGGAACCCCGCCATGCGCTCAATGGGGCTGGCGGTGACGGCGGCGCTGAGTCCGGTGTGGGCGCTGGCGGCGGAGGCGGCGCAGTTGAGCTTGTACCGCCCCTTTTCGTGGACGGCCACCATGGCGCACTTCTCACACGTCATCCCGGACAGGGGCGGATCGATGATGGCGCCGCCCTCATCCAAAACCACCTCGAAGGTGAGGCCCCGCTCTTTGAAATGTGCCAGCGCCGTGGGGATGCCGTCGCCCCCCAGCTCCTCATTGTGTGAGGAGGCAAGAAACACATTGCAGGGCGGATCCCAGCCCGACCCCAGCAGCTCCTCCAGGGCGGAGAACTCGGCAAACAGAGGCGTTTTCGTGTCCACCGTCCCCCGGCCCCACAGCCTGCCGTCCACAAGTTCAGCGGCAAACGGGTCATGCTCCCAGGTGCCCTCCGCCGACGCCACGTCGTGGTGGGACATGAGCAGGATGCTCCGGGAGGCGTCCCTGCCCTTGAGCTCGTAGACCCAGCAGTCCTGGCTGAAAATATGGCGCTCCATGCGCTGGTGCACCAGGGGGAACAGCTCCTCCATCACCCCGCGCAGCCTGGCAAACTCGGCGTCGTCATAGGATCCCTTTACCGACACGGTTTCGCACTGGATCATCCGGGCCAGCCGCTGTGCATAGTATTCTGCTCCTGGTATCATTATACAGCCCCCTTTGCGTTACCCCGGATGACGGAGCGGATCTCCTTCTCGCGGTACATGGCATAGATGGCCACGGAGATCAGGGTAAACGCCCCGCCCACCACAGCGGTGAGCAGCAGCCCCTGCCGTCCCACGCTCTGACCGGTTGCCGCCCCCACCACAACAAGGGAGGGGACGATCATGGTGGCAATGGAGGTGCCCATTTTGGTGACAAAGCTCTTGGCGGCGGCGAAGGTGCCCTCCTGGTTGACGCCGGTTTTTACGGTGTCATACCGGATCACGTCCGCCATCATGGAGGGGGGATCATATACAGGGTATAGAAGATGTAGTAGCCCCAGATGAACACCGCCAGCCAGATATCGTTGAGCAGGGGCGTATCAAAAGGCGAGCAGAAGATCAGCAGGGCGCACAGCGCGAAGGGGACGGCAAACCGCCGCAAAAAGGGGATGCGCCGCCCGTCCCGGTGGCCGGATTTGTCGCTGAGGGAGGCCACTATGGGATCGGATACCGCGTCGATGATGTGGCCCAGCGCCTTGATCAGGCCGATCACCGTCAATACCCCGGCAAACACATAGCCCTGGGTGATGAGGGTGGGCAGGCCGGAGGCGGCGGTGGGCTGGTAGAAATAGATCAGGTAGTTGTTCAGCATGGTGGTGAACAGCCCCACGGCGAACAAAGGCAGGCAGTACAGGACGATGGAGCGGCGGGTGATTTTTTTCATAATTTCATCTCCTGCGCAAGTTTTCTCCATTCTACCAGAAATCGGAGGCAATGACAAATCCTTATTTCAAAATACTTACAAACATACCGTATCTGGTTCGATCATTGGTATGCTTTCCACATGATACTGTGAAATGCTGATTACTGTCAAATAAAAGGGGCAAATCAACGATCAAAGCGGGCCTGTCCCACGCATACCCTTGAAACAAAGGGGGTGTGCGGGATGGCGGAGCAGGCGCGTCTGGTCGGGATCGAACACGACCGCAAGATCACCAAGGAGACGGACAGCCGGTTCCTGTTTGAGTACCAGAGAGCCCTCTTGCTGTCGCTGAAGGACAGTGGAGCGTTGAATGAGGTGCAGTATCGGTATGCGGAAGAAAAGCTGAAAAATCAGCTTCGGGCGCATATCAGGGCACAAGCCAGCGCGGCAGAACGGGGGGAGAAGCCATGCTGAACGTGGCATCCTACTGCCGGGTGTCCACCGACCGGGATGATCAGGCCGATTCCTTCGAGAGCCAGCAGCGGTATTTTAAGGAGTACATCGACCGCCAGCCGGACTGGGAGCTGTATCAGGTCTATGCCGACGAGGGGATCACCGGCACCTCCACGAAAAAGCGGGCGGCGTTCAACCGAATGATCGCCGATGCCCATATGGGGAAGTTCCAGCTCATCCTCACCAAAGAGGTGAGCCGGTTCTCCCGGAACATCCTGGACACCATCTCCTATACCCGGGAGCTGAAAGCCCTGGGGGTGGGGGTGGTGTTCATGAACGACGGCATCAACTCCCTGGAGCCGGACGCGGAGCTGCGTCTGTCCATCATGGGCTCCATGGCCCAGGAGGAGAGCCGCAAGACCTCCAGCCGGGTGAAGTGGGGCCAGACCCGGCGGATGGAGCAGGGGGTGGTGTTTGGCAGATCGCTGCTGGGCTACGATGTGAAGGGTGGAAAGATGGCCATAAACCCAGAAGGGGCTGAGATCGTCCGGCAGATCTTTCACAAGTACGGCATAGAAAAGAAGGGTACTTCCGTGATCGCCCGGGAACTGCGGGAGGCGGGATACCAGTCGCTGACCGGGAACACAAAATGGCCGAATACCTACATCATCAAGGTGCTGAAAAACGAGAAATATGTGGGCGACCTGGTGCAGAAAAAGACCATCACCCCGGACTATCTCAGCCACACCAAGAAGTACAACCATGGAGAGGAGGCGCTGGTGGTCATCCGCAACCATCACGAGCCGATCATCAGCCGGGAGCTGTGGGACATTGTCCAGTCCGAGTTAAAAAAGCGGGATCGAAAGGGAGGCTATGGCGGCGGGCACTCCAACCGCTACGTGTTCAGCGGCAAGATCAAGTGCGGGGAGTGCGGGGCCAGCTTCATCTCGCGAAAGAAGAAACGAAAGGACGGCACCAGCTACAGGCGCTGGGGGTGCTTCACCGCCACCACTGAGGGAAACCGTCATGCAGATGCTCGGGGGAATTCGGTGGGCTGTGATATTGGAAAGATGCTCCGGGACGAGCTGGCCATGGATATTTTGAAGCAGTCCTTGGCGTCGCTGCAGATGGATCAGGATGGGATCATCCAAAATACAACTGATATCGCCATGGAGGCTATCCGGGCAGGGGAGGAGCAAGGGACTGACCGCTCCGAGACACTTGAGCACCAGATTGAGCAGATCACCCAAAAGAAAGCGGATGCGCTGGACGCCTTCTTTTCCCGGCAGATCACCAAGGACGAAATGAAGCTTGTGAATGAGCGGTATGACAGGGAACTGGGCGCCCTGCGGGTCAAGTTGGATGCGGCGCACTCCAAGGAGGGGATCGCTTATGAGCCGGGGGATCTGCGAAAGGATGTGGAGCGGCAAATAGCGGCTGTCGTAAGAGGAGAGATGGACAGTGAACCATTCTATAAAAACCTGCTGGATCACATGGTAGTCCACAAGGACAAACGGGTAGAGGTGCATCTGAATTTTTTACCGCAGAAATGGATATTTATCCTGGAAAATCTGTGTGGCTTGAGTCGAGTGCTGGAGAATAAAGCGCCTGAATAAGATAGTGCGCGCGAGAATGGCCCCACGGTATCCTGCGTCACGGCTCCTGAACAGCCCGGTGATAGCGGCGGCTTGAGGCCGGTGTGTCAAAACGACCCCTCAGTACCGATATCGGTGAGCAGCCCCTTCAGCTCGGGATAGGGCATGGAATACCGCTGGGACAGATAGCGCAGGGAGGCGCCCAGTTCGCCGTCCGGCCCTCCGTACTGGGAGATGATCACGGAGGCCAGCTTCGGATTACAGTTCTTGATCCGAACGGGGTACTGCAGCTTTTTCTCATAGACAAACATCAGTTGGCGCCTCCTTCCTGAAACTCCCAGGGCCAGGGATCGTCCAGCCAGCGATAGGCGGCCTCCTGCCCGGCGCTGAGCTGGGTCAGCGGGCCGTGCATCTCCTCATAGCGGCGTTTGCCCTCCTTGGCCAGCTCCGCGTACTGGCGGAACAGCTGAAAGGCCTCCGCGTCATCCTTGTGGGTATCCAGGTACATCCCCAGCTCGGTGACCACAAAAAACAGGGCCTGAAGCTGGGTGGAATGGTTATCGGGCAGCTGGCTGGCGTCCGCCTTCAGGTGGAAGGGAAGGTTCAGCCCGGGAAACAGGGTGCCGTTGGCCAGAGCGTCGGCCTGGCTGTATTTCTGGCTGCCCTGCTGCTGAAAAGGTACATATGGTACCGCCAGGGGGGCGCAGGACGGCATGGTGCCGCAGGCGTCCCCACAGGGGCGGGAGGTAGTTCCATCGGAATTCAAGTGAATGAACCTCCTTGAATGTTAGTCTGGCATTGGCTGCCACTCCATACTATGCAAACGCCGCCGCAGGTGCGCTTAAAAAGTCGAAGAAAAGAAAAAGCCGCCGCCATATTGAATTTAGAAAAGGAATATGCTATAATACGTTCAGTTGCTGTGCGAAGCAGCGGCATTGACGCAGATCAGTTGAAACGGAGGGAGATACCCATGACCCACATTCAGACGCTGAACGGCGCCACCCTGAAGCAGAGCGCCGCCCACGGCGGCTGCGGCGAGTGCCAGACCTCTTGCCAGTCCGCCTGCAAGACCTCTTGCACCGTGGCCAACCAGAAGTGCGAGAACAAGAAGTAACTCCAAATACACAGCGCGCTGGAAAGGGTGGGAGCCTCCCACCCTTTTTCTGCGCACGAAAGGAAGGTTGACCGGAATGGTTCATACATTCGTCTGCCTGGGGGTGCCTGTGGCGGTGGACGTCAACAGCGGCGCCGTCCATGTGCTGGACAAGACCGCCTATGATGTCCTGGCCCTGCTGGACGGCCCCCTGGCGGATACCTGTCCCCAGGAGCTCTACGGCAAGCTGTCCCAGTACACCCCCGAGGTGGTGGACGAGGCTTGGGCGGAGCTGCTGGAGCTTCAGAAGAACGGGCTGCTGTTCACCGAGGACAACTACATCGACCCCGCCGCGGCCACGCTGATGCAGCAGGACGCCCCCATCAAGGCCCTGTGCCTCCACGTATCCCACGACTGCAACCTGCGGTGCCAGTACTGCTTCGCCTCCACCGGCGACTTCGGCACCGGCCACCGCATGACCATGGACGTGGAGACGGCGAAAAAGGCCATCGACTTCGTGATCGAACGCTCCGGCAGCCGCCGGAACATCGAGGTGGACTTCTTCGGCGGCGAGCCCCTGATGGCCATGGACACGGTGAAGGCCACGGTGGAATACGCCCGCTCCCTGGAAAAGAAGCACAATAAAAATTTCCGCTTCACCATCACCACCAACGGCGTATTGCTCAACGACGAGAACATTGAGTACATCAACCGGGAGATGTCCAACGCGGTGCTGTCCCTGGACGGCCGGCCCGAGGTCAACGACCGGATGCGGAAAACCGTGGCCGGGGGCGGCAGCTATGACGTGATCCTGCCCAAATTCCAGAAGCTGGTGGAAGGCAGGGGGGAGAAGGACTACTACCTCCGGGGCACCTTCACCCGGTACAACGCCGACTTTGCCGCGGACGTGCTCCACATCGCCGACCAGGGCTTCCGCCACGTGTCGGTGGAGCCGGTGGTGGGCGGCCCGGACTGCGACTACACCTTCCGGGAGGAGGATCTGCCCGGTATCCTGGAGGAGTATGAGCGGCTGGCGGCGGAGCTGCTGAAGCGGGACGACGTGAACTTCTTCCATTTCAACGTGGATCTGTCCCAGGGGCCCTGCGTGATCAAGCGGATGCGGGGCTGCGGCGCGGGGTGCGAATACGTGGCCATCACGCCGGAGGGGGACATCTACCCCTGCCACCAGTTCGTGGGCAATGAGGCGTACAAGCTGGGCAATCTCTATGACGGCACCTTTGACATGGAGCTGTCCCGGAGCTTCGCGGGGCTGAACATCTACACCCGGCCCGACTGCAAGGACTGCTGGGCACGGTTTTACTGCAGCGGGGGTTGCTCCGCCTCCAACCTGCTTGTCAACGGCGACATAAAAAAACCGAACCGGTTTGGCTGCGATATGCAGCGCAAGCGTCTGGAGTGTGCCATCGCCATGCGGGCCATCCGGGCGGGCATGGCAGGGGAGCGCGTCCAATCAGGCGAAATTTGAGAAAAAACGCAAAAAGGGCCGCAGTTTCAACATTTTGAAGCCGCGGCCCTTTTTGCCACAAGATACTGTGTTTTCGCCGAAAAACACAGCGTCCCGTTTCTATAGTTTACATAATATAGAATACATAACAACTGGACATAACAAAAAATTTAAGAGAAATTTCCGCTTTCCTCTTGCGTTTCCGGAAAAAGAGGTTTATGATAAATCTTACCGATTTTAGGGCGGAGTTTCCCGCCGCCGTGCACCCCTTGTCCGGATTTTCCGCATAAATTCCGTCCTGCCGCCATAGTATCCCTGTGGGGTGATGGGTGTGGCGGTTCGCAGAACAGGAAAACGCATAGGCTCCGCAGCGTCGTGGGACGGGGTGACCCGGCTGGCGATACTGGCCGTCTGCTTTGGGCTGGGGGCGCTGGGCGGGTTCTTGTTTTCCGCCCTGGGCGGAGAGAGCGATGAGCTGCTGGACTATCTGCAAGGATATTTCCAGGCCGCGGGACAGGACGGCGGTCTGGAGCCGTCTCTCCCGTCCACCGTCTGGGATCTGGCCCGCTGGCCGCTGGCGGCGTTTCTGCTGGGGCTGGTTCCCCTGGGCGCGGTGGGCGTGCCCCTGCTGATGGGCGGGCGGGGGTTCCTGCTGGCCTTTGCGGCGGCCACCTTCGCCCGGCTGTTCCATCTGCCCGGGGTGGCGGCGGCGCTGGCCGCCTTTGGGATGACCCTGCTGATAGCGGTGCCGGTGCTGTTCGTGGTGGCGGCGGACGCCTTCCGCCAGTCCCTGAGCCGTCTGCCCGGGGCGGCCTCGGCCCCCATCCACTGGACGGAGCGGGCCAGAGCGCTGGCCCCCTGCGCGGGGCTGCTGGTGCTGGCCACGGCCCTGCAGCAGACGGTGATGCCAGCCCTGTTTTCCGCCGTCTGCGCGAGACTGCTGAATCTGTAACTTAAATGGGAAAGGAGCTGAGGAGATGGACTATATCGCGGGCTATGAGACCTGGCTGACCCGGGAGAAGCGGGCCGCCGCCAATACCCTCAGCTCCTACGTCCGGGACGTGCGCCAGTTCGCCCTCTGGGCGGAGGAGGACGGCCTGGATCTGCTCCAGGCCTCCCAGGAGGATGTGAAGCGGTACGCCCACCACCTGGAACAGATGGGCAAATCCAACGCCACGGTGGTGCGCTCGGTGGCGTCTCTGAAGTCCTTCTACGCCTATATGACCGCCGCCCATTTCGTGCGCTTCAACCCGGCCAAGGGGTTCACCCCCAGCCGGATTGAGCGGAAGCTGCCCGCCATCCTCACCAACCGGGAGGTGGATCTGTTCCTGGAGCAGCCCAACATCGGGGACGCCAAGGGCTGCCGGGACAAGGCCATGCTGGAGCTGCTGTACGCCACCGGCATCCGGGTGTCGGAGCTCATCGCCCTGGACACGCAGGATATCAACCTGTCCGCCGGGTTTATCCGCTGCCGGGGGCGGAATAAGGAGCGGGTGGTGCCCCTCTATAAGGCGGCGGTGCGGGCGCTGGCCTCCTATGTCAGCGATGTGCGGCCCCAGCTGCTGGAGGATCCCGACGAGCCGGCGCTGTTTGTCAACATGAACGGGGAGCGCATGAGCCGCCAGGGGTTCTGGAAGATCGTAAAGTGCTATCAGGAGAAGGCGGGAATTGTGAAGGACATCACCCCCCACACCCTCCGCCATTCCTTCGCTGCCCATCTGCTGGAGAACGGGGCGGATCTGAAATCCATCCAGGAGATGCTGGGTCACGCGGATATCTCCGCCACCCAGATCTATACCCAGGTGGTCAACCAGAAGCTCCGGGACGTGTACGCCAAAGCCCACCCCCGGGCCTGAATCTGCACACAGAGGGCTGCGGAACCCGCAAGGAAGGTTCCGCGGCCCTTTTTTCGCGTGGGACAAGGCGCATAAATCCCCCCGCCGGGACATACAGTAGGGTATGCAAGGGGGGATTGGCGTGGACACGACCTATGGGCGCAGGACGGCAAGGAGCAGCCGCGGAACGAGCCGCAGGACAAAGCGGCCCGCCCGGCAGGCGGAAACCGGCGACCGGCGCAGGCTGGCGCAGCTGCTGATCAGTCTGGCGCTGTTTCTGCTGGTCTACGTGGGGCGGGGGGTGTTTCCCGTCCAGTTTGAGGCGTGGCGCGCCGCCATGAACGAAAATGTGGACTTCACCGCGGCCTTTCGGGCCTTCAGCCAGTCCGTCTCCGACGGAGCGCCGCTGGGGGCCTCTCTGGAGGCGCTGTGGGTGCGAATTTTAGGGGGCGAGCCGGAGCCGGACATCCCTGCGCCGGAACCGGAGGCGCCCCGGTCGGTGGTACTGCTGAGCCAGACCCCTGGAGCGGGACGGGCCTACCTGAGCACCCACGGGGTGATGGAGGGGCGGAGCGGCGGAACGCCGCCGGACGAGCCTGCCCCGCCTGCCTCTCCGCCGCCTGAGACGGACAGCCCCTCGCCGGAGCCCACCCAGCCCAACCTCGTGACGGCGGTGGCCCAGGAGTACACCGACGACGGGATCAAGCTGCCCTCCAACGTGAGCTTTGCCTTCTATGAGCTGGGGCTGCCTAAAACGGTGGATCCGGTGACGGGCCCGGTGACCTCCACCTTTGGCTACCGGGACAGTCCGGTGAACGGAAAAAATGAGTTCCACCTTGCCCTGGACATCGGCGCGGCGGAGGGGACGGAGATCGGGGCCTTTGCCGACGGCGTGGTGGAGTACATCGGCAAAAGCGATGAATTCGGCCTGTATTTGAAGATCTCCCACGCCAACAATGTCAGCAGCTTTTACGCCCATTGCAGCAAGCTGCTGGTGCACAAGGGGGATCCGGTGACCTGCGGGCAGACGGTGGCGCTGGTGGGGGACACCGGAAACGCCGTCGGCGCCCATCTCCATTTTACCATTGAGAAGGACAACATCCGGCTGGATCCGGCCTATTATGTGGCGAAATCCTGACCGGCCCCGGCTGGAGGCCAGCCCCGGGTTTTTGCTGCTGCTGGGGGCTCTGTACTGGCTGGACGAGGGGGTGGGGCTGCTGCCCTGGGGCCTTTTGGCCTGCGTTGTCCACGAGCTGGGCCATGTGGCGGCGGCGCGGTGCTGCGGAGGGAGGGTGGAGCGGCTGTCCCTCACCGCGGTGGGAGCGGAGCTGTCCTTCTCCTACCGGGCGCCGCAGACCTACGGGCGGGACAGCCTGGTGGCTCTGGCGGGGCCCGGGGCCAATCTGCTGCTGGGCGGGCTGTTCTACTGGCAGGGCCGGCATCTGCCGGCGGTGCTCAGCCTGGGGCTTGGGGTCTTTAATCTGCTGCCCATCCTGCCGCTGGACGGCGGGCGGGTGCTGTACGGCCTGCTGGCGGAGCGGCTGGATCCGGACTGGGCCGACCGGCTGCTCACGGCGTTTGCCGGGTGCCTGGTGGGAGTGCTGGCGGGTGTGGGAACCATCGCCGCCGTCCACTATGCCAACGTGTCTCTGCTGCTCACCGCCCTGTGGCTGCTGGCGGGGGTGATCCGTCACGGCGGAAGGGGGGCGGGGAAAACTGATCAGATTTAAAATTTTTCCGGGAAACCCCTTGCAAATCGTTTCACAATATGATAGACTACCGTAGTCTGAAAACGGGTGGTCCTCTGCGCGGCGAACGGGCTTGGACGCATGAACGCCTGACTATAGGAGGAAATACAAATGGATCTGCTGCAGCAATTCAGCGAGAAGTACATGAAGGACGAAGCTCCTTCTGTCCGCGTGGGCGACACTGTCCGCGTGCACATCCGGGTCAAGGAAGGCAGCCGTGAGCGTATCCAGGTGTTCGAGGGCACCGTGATCGCCAAGAAGCACGGCGGTGTGGAGGAGAGCTTCACCGTGCGCCGTATCTCTTACGGCGTGGGCGTGGAAAAGGTGTTCCCCCTGCACGCTCCCACCATCGAGAAGGTGGAGACCGTCCGGAAGGGCAAGGTTCGCCGGGCCAAGCTGTACTACCTGCGCGACCGCGTGGGCAAGGCGGCCAAGGTCAAGGAGGATCTGTAAGCTGTGGAATAAAAGAGGAGCGGGGAACCGCTCCTTTTTTATTCGGAGAAACCGGAGCGTCCGGCATTCCCCGGCAGAACGGTATTATAATAAGGAGGCGTGCCTGTGAATATTCAGTGGTACCCGGGGCACATGACCAAAACCCGGCGGCAGATGGAGGCCGACCTGAAGCACGTGGACATCGTGGTGGAGCTTGTAGACGCCCGCATCCCCATCTCCAGCCGCAATCCGGACATTGACGCCATCTGCGGGGACAAGCCCCGGATCGTCATGCTGAACCGGGCCGATCAGGCGGATCCCCAGATGAATCGGGTCTGGGCCGACTATTTTAATAAAGTGAGAAAGATCCCGGCCGCAACGGTGGACTCCCGGGCGGGAACCGGGGTAGGGCAGATGGCGGCGCTGGCCCGGAACGCGCTGAAGGAGCAGATGGCCAAATGGAAGGAGCGGGGACAGGTGGGCCGCCCCATCCGGGCCATGGTAGTGGGGGTGCCCAACGTGGGCAAGTCCACCTTTATCAACAAGGTCGCCAAGCGCAAATCCGCTAAAACAGGGGATCGGCCGGGCGTTACCCGGGGCAAGCAGTGGGTCAGCGTGGACAGCGGCCTGGAGCTGTTGGATACCCCGGGCATTCTCTGGCCCAAGTTTGAGGACGAGACCACCGGCCTGCATCTGGCCTTTACCGGCGCGGTGAAGGACGAGGTGACGGATTTGGAGGGGCTGGCCTGCGCCCTGCTGGAGCTGCTGCGGAATCGTTACCCCCAGGCCATCAAGGATCGGTACAAGCTGACGGAGCTGGACGGCAGGCAGGGCTGGGAGCTGCTGGAGGACTGCGCCAGGAAGCGGGGTATGCGCATATCCGGCGGAGAATTGGACACAGCGCGGATGGCAAAGCTGCTGCTGGACGAGTTCCGCGGCGGCAAGCTGGGGCGCTTTACACTGGAAGCGCCGGAAGATATGAGGCCGTAACAGAGGAGGGGAGACCATGCCGGGCTGGGACTATGAGCGGGCGGCTGCCAAGCGGGGCTGCCTTGCGGTGTGCGGCTGTGACGAGGCAGGAGCCGGGCCCCTGGCGGGGCGGGTATACGCGGCGGCGGTTATCCTTCCGGACGGGCTGGAGCTGCCCTGGCTCAACGATTCCAAGCAGGTGACGGAGCGCCGCCGGGAGATCCTGTTTGACCAGATTCAGGAAAAGGCCGTGAGCTGGGCGGTGGCCTGGGTGGAGCCGGAGGAGATCGACCGGATTGACATCCTCAACAGCCGGATGAAAGCCATGCAGGCGGCCATTGACGGGTTGGAGCAGAAGGCGGACTTCGCCCTCATCGACGGCAATCGGGATCACGGGAGCCAATGCGCCATCACATTGGAGCACCAGCTTGTTGTAAAGGGAGACAGCTTGTCGTATTCGATTGCCGCGGCGTCCATTCTGGCTAAGGTCAGCCGGGATCGGTACATGGTGGAGATGGCCGCGCTGTATCCGCAATATGAGTTTGAACGCCACAAGGGTTATCCCACCGAACGGCACTATGAACTGTTGCGTAAGTTCGGCCCCTGTCCCATCCACCGCCGCTCCTTTTTAAAAAAGCTGTGAGGGGCGGGGAGGGCGCCCGCACCCTGGGACAGTGGGGCGAGGATCGGATGGCGGAGTGGCTTCAAGAGCGGGGTTGGCGGATTGCGGCGCGGAATTTCCGCTGCCGCATGGGGGAGATCGACCTGATCGCGGAGAACGGCAGATATTTGGCCTTTGTGGAGGTCAAGCTGCGGAAGGATGGGAGCTATGGCGCGGCCTGTGAAGCGGTAACCCTTTCCAAGCAGCGCAAACTGCGCACCGCCGCGGAATATTATTTGATGAGCCATCCCACGGCGCTGCAGCCCCGATTTGACGTGGCGGAGATCTACGCGCCCCAGGGTGTGCGCACGGAGAAGCCGGACATATACTACATTGAGAACGCGTTTTAGCAGGGAGGAGCGGCTATGAAGCGGATCTGTGTATTTGACGCCCATTGCGACACCATCTCCCGCTGCTGGCGGGAATATGAGGGGCTGGATCACAATACCGGGATGATCTCCCTGGAGCGGACGGCCGGTTTTGCGCGGTACTGCCAGTTTTTCGCCCTGTGGACGGCGGATGGCTATACCGGCTGCCCGGCAGGAGGGGATTCGGTGGAGCGGGCGTATTTTGCCCTCCTGCGCTGCTTTCGGGAGCAAATGGCCCGCAATGCGGGGAAAATCGTCCAGTGCCGTACCGCCCAAGAGGTGGAGTGCGCTCACCGGCAGGGGAAGGCGGCGGCCTTCCTCACCGTGGAGGGGGCGGAGCTGCTGGGCTGCGACCCGGCCCGGCTGGAGGAGGCCGCGGCGGAGGGCGTGGTGGCCATTAACCTGACCTGGAACCACGCCAACGCCCTGTCCGGCTCCTCGGGAGAACAGCCGGAACGGGGCCTGTCCCCGCTGGGGCGGCAGTTTGTGGAAAAGATAGAGGACTTGCACATCCTGGTGGATGTGTCCCATCTGTCGGAGGCCGGGTTCTGGGACGTGGCGGAGCTGGCCCGCAGGCCCTTTATCGCCAGCCATTCCAACGCAAAATCTGTGTGGGATCGCACAAGGAACTTGACGGATGGGCAAATAAATGCGATAATAAAAAATCAAGGTGTGATCGGCCTCAATTTCTATGAGGATTTCGTGGGCGGCGGACGGGATCTGGACGCCCTTCGGGCCCACCTGGATCACATCCTGAGCCTGGGCGGCGCGTCCAATGTGGCCCTGGGGGGCGACTGGGACGGCTGCGATACCATCGCCGCCCTGCCGTCCATCGACCGGCTGGAGGACTTTTACGAGTATCTGCTTTGTCATGGTTATCATGAAACAGTCGTGCGCGACCTGTTTTATAACAATTTAATGAGAGTAGTGAGACAAAGATGAATTATCTGAGCACGAGAAATAGAGACCTGCGGATGAACGCGCCCCAGGCCATCGCCCAGGGGCTGGCTCCGGACGGAGGGCTGCTGACCCCGGCGGTGCTGCCCCGCCTGCCCGCCTCGGCGGTGGAGACGATGAAGGAGATGTCCTACCAACAGCGGGTAGTCTATATCATGAACAGCTTTTTGGAGGGCTTCGCCGCCTCTGAGCTGACCGTCTATGCCAATGAGGCCTACGGCGGGGGCAAGTTCGATGCGGAGGACGTGGCCCCGGTGCGGAAGCTGGACGACCGCACCTACTGCCTGGAGCTGTGGCACGGGCCCACCTGCGCGTTTAAGGACATGGCGCTCCAGATGCTGCCCCATCTGCTCACCGCGTCGCTGGAGAAAAACGACGAGAAAAAGACGGTGTGCATTTTGGTGGCCACCTCCGGCGACACGGGCAAGGCCGCCCTGGAGGGCTTCCGCAACGTGGATAAAACAAAAATCCTGGTGTTTTATCCCAAGGACGGGGTATCCGACATCCAGGAGCTCCAGATGGTCACCCAGGAGGGGGGCAATGTGGGGGTTTCCGCAGTGGCGGGCAACTTCGACGACGCCCAGACCGGGGTGAAGCGGCTCTTTTCCAGCAGGGAGCTGGCCGGCACGCTGGCGGAGCGGGGCTATTTCCTGTCCTCCGCCAACTCCATCAACTGGGGCCGGGTGCTGCCGCAGATCGTCTATTACGCCTCCGCCTACTGCGACCTGCTCAAGAGCGGCGCGATCACCAAGGGAGAGCAGATCAACGTATGCGTCCCCACCGGCAACTTCGGCAACATCCTGGCGGCCTACTACGCCAAGGAGATGGGCATACCCATTAACCGCCTGATCTGCGCCTCCAACCAGAACAACGTGCTCACCGATTTCATCAACACCGGGGCCTATGACCGCAACCGCACGTTCTACAACACCATGTCTCCCTCCATGGACATTCTGATCTCCAGCAATCTGGAGCGGATGCTCTTTGAGCTGTCCGGCCGGAACGACAAGCAGGTGCGGGAGTATATGGCCCAGCTGTCGGAGTACGGCAGCTATCGGGTGGACAGCGCCATCCGCACCAAGCTCAAGCGCCTGTTCAGCGCCGGGTGCTGCGACGACAGCCAGACGCTGCTCATGATTGGCAGGATGTGGAAGGAGAAGGAATACCTCATCGACCCCCACACCGCCGTGGCCTTCCATGTGCTGGACGAGTACCGGGCGGAGACGGGGGACGGCACCCCCACCGTGGTGGTGTCCACCGCCAGCCCCTTCAAGTTCTGCTCCAGCGTGCTCACCGCTCTGGGGGTGAAGGGCCATAAGCCCGGGGTGGAGATCCTGGATCAGCTCAGCCAGTATACCGGCGTGCCTGTCCCCATGCCCCTGGCCCGGCTGAAGAACAAGCAGCGCCGGTTCAGCGGCTCCATCGAGCCCGCCGGCATGATGGACTGTGTGCTGGACTTTCTGAAATAAGAGGTGAGGGGATGGCACTCTACGCCATCGGCGACACCCACCTGTCCCTGTGCTCGGACAAGCCTATGGACGTGTTCGGCGGAGGGTGGGAGGGCTATGTGGACAAGCTGCGGCAGGGCTTTGCCCCGGTGGAGGACGGCGACACGGTGGTGCTGTGCGGCGACCTGTCCTGGGGCATGAGCCTGGAGGAGGCAAAGGACGACTTCGCCTTCCTGAACAGTGAGCTGCCCGGGGAGAAGTGGCTGCTGAAGGGGAACCACGACTACTGGTGGACCACCGCCTCTAAAATGAACGCCTTTTTTCAGGCCAACGGCTTCACCCGGCTCCACATTCTTCACAACAACTGCGCCTTTTACGGCGACACGGCCCTGTGCGGCACCCGGGGCTGGTTCTTTGAGGAAAACGGCACGCCCCACTGGGAAAAGGTATTCAACCGGGAGCTCATCCGGCTGGAGGCGTCGCTGAAGGCGGCGGGGGAGCGGGAAAAGCTGTGCTTCCTCCACTACCCGCCCCTGTACCGGGGCTACCGCTGTCAGGAGATCCTGGATCTGCTGGAGCGGTACGGCGTCCGGCTCTGCTGCTACGGCCACCTTCACGGGGCCAGCCACCGTCTGGCCATCGAGGGCGTGCAGGGAACTGTGGACTACCGGCTGGTGTCTGCGGACTTTGTCGGGTTCCGTCCGAAAAAAATTTTAGATTGAGCAAAAAAACAGTGGAAATCTCTGCGCCTATCTGATAGAATAGGTTGGATTATTTAGAAAGAAGGCCCGGGAGCTTATCAGGGGCCGAGCTTGGAGGAGCAACCATGAACATCAAGAGCAACGAGAAAAAAGAAAACAGCGCCTATGAGTTGGTGATCGAGGTGGGGGCCGACCAGTTCCAGGCCGCCATCGACAAGGTCTACAACCGCCAGAAGAACCGCATCAACGTCCCCGGCTTCCGGAAGGGCAAGGCCCCCCGGAAGATGGTGGAGAAGATGTACGGCGCCGAGATTTTCTTTGAGGACGCCATCTCTCTGGCCTATCCCGATGCCTACGAGGCCGCGCTGAAGGAAACCGGGCTGAAGCCCGTGGCCTATCCCCAGCTGGAGGTGCTGGACGTCAGCGCCGACGGCTTTACCTTTAAGGCTACCGTCACCGTCAAGCCCGAGGCGTCCATCAAGGACTACAAGGGCCTGCCCGTGGGCAAGGCGGATGTGAAGGTGTCCGCCGCCGACATCAAGGCGGAGCTGAAGCCGTACATCGACCGGGCGTCCCGCCTGGTGAGCGTGGATCGGAAGGCCAAGAAGGGCGACACCGCCGTCATCGACTTCGAGGGCTTCAAGGACGGCGAGCCCTTCCAGGGCGGCAAGGGGGAGAACTACAGCCTGGAGCTGGGCTCCGGCTCCTTTGTGCCCGGCTTTGAGGAGCAGATCGTCGGCATGAAGGCGGGGGACGAGAAGGATCTGGACATCACCTTCCCGGAGAACTACGCCCCTGAGCTGGCCGGCGCCGCCGTGGTATTCAAGGTCAAGGTTCACGAGGTGAAGGAGAAGCAGGAGCCCGAGGTGGACGACGAGTTCGCCAAGGACGTGTCCGAGTTTGACACCCTGGACGAGTTCAAGAAGGATCTGGGCGAGAAGCTGAAGGCCCGCCGCCAGGAGCAGGCCGACCGGGACTTTGAGGCCGCCGTCATCGACGCCCTCATTGAGAAGCTGGAGTGCGACGTGCCCCAGGCCATGGTGGACTACCGGGCCGACAAGATGCTGGAGGACTACGCCAACCGGATTCAGAGCCAGGGCATCAGCTTTGACAACTATCTCCAGATGATGGGCATGACGCTGGACGAGCTGCGCGCCCAGTCCAAGACCACCGCCGAGCGCAACGTGCGCAGCGATCTGGCTCTGGAGGCCGTGGCCGCCGCCGAGGGCATTGAGGCCACCGACGCCGACGTGGACGAGGAGATCGCCAAGCTGGCCGAGCAGTACAAGATGGAGGCGGATAAGGTTCGGGAGCTGGTGAGCGTGGAGGATCTGCGGCTCGATCTGGCCATGCGCAAGGCGCTGGAGCTGGTGAAGGGCGCGGCCAAGAAGCCCGCCAAGAAGGCCAAGAAGGCGGAGGAGGCCGAGGACGGGGCGGAGGAAAAGCCCGCCAAGAAGAAGACCGCCTCCAAGGGCAAGGGAAAGCCCGAGGCCGAGGAAGCCTGAACCAGCCTTTTTGAGGGCAAAAGGGAATAAGTTCCCATCGCCGGTGGGTATACTGTTGTCTGCCGGCACTTGGGGTTTACGATTCCCCCATCGGAAAGGAGACATTTCTTATGAGCTTAGTACCTTATGTTGTGGAACAGACCAGCCGGGGCGAGCGATCCTATGACATCTTTTCCCGGCTGCTCAACGACCGGATCGTGTTCCTGGGCGAGGAGGTCAACGCCACCACCGCATCCCTGGTGGTGGCCCAGCTGCTCTACCTGGAGGCCCAGGATCCGGACAAGGATATCCAGTTCTATATCAACAGCCCCGGTGGTTCCATCCCCGACGGAATGGCCATCTACGACACCATGCAGTACATCAAGTGCGATGTGTCCACCATCTGCGTGGGCATGGGCGCGTCCATGGGGGCGTTCCTGCTGTCCTCCGGGGCCAAGGGGAAGCGTATGGCCCTTCCCAACGCGGAGATCATGATCCACCAGCCCTCCGCGGGCACCCAGGGCCAGATCACCGACATGGCCCTCCACCTGAAGCGTTTGGAGACCATCAAGAAGCGGGTGACCCAGATCCTGGCGGACAACTGCGGCAGGGATCTGGCCCAGGTCACCGCCGACTGTGAGCGGGACAATTTCATGACCGCCCAGGAGGCGCTGGAGTACGGCCTCATCGACAAAATCATCACCAATCGCTGATATACGGTTCAAAGAGCGGAGGCTGCCCGTCTCCGCTCTTTGGCGCTTTCCTTGAAAGGAAGATGAACCATGGCAAGAGATGAATATAAATCAGTGCGCTGCTCCTTCTGCGGCAAGCACCAGGAGCAGGTGGAGCGGATCATCGCCGGGCCCGGGGCCTATATCTGCAACGAGTGCGTCCGCCTGTGCATGAATATCCTGGGGGAGGAGTACGACGACGGGCCGGAGGAGACGCCGGAGATCCCCGATGTGATCCCCACCCCCCAGGAGATGGTGGCGGTGCTGGACGAGTATATCATCGGACAGGACAACGCCAAGATCGCCCTGTCCGTGGCGGTCTACAACCACTACAAGCGCATCTATTTCGGCGGCGGGGCCGACGTGGAGCTGCAAAAGTCCAACATCCTCATGGTGGGCCCCACCGGCTGCGGCAAGACCCTGTTTGCCCAGACCCTGGCCCGGATCCTGAAGGTGCCCTTCGCCATTGCCGACGCCACCACCCTCACCGAGGCTGGCTATGTGGGCGATGATGTGGAGAATATTCTGCTGCGGCTGGTGCAGGCTGCCGACTACGACATCGAGCTGGCCCAGAGGGGCATCATCTACGTGGACGAGATCGACAAGATCGCCCGCAAGAGCGAGAACACCTCCATCACCCGGGACGTGTCCGGCGAGGGCGTGCAGCAGGCCCTGCTGAAGATTCTGGAGGGCACCGTGGCCAACGTTCCCCCCCAGGGCGGGCGCAAGCACCCCCACCAGGAGTTTTTGCAGATCGACACCAAGAACATCCTGTTCATCTGCGGCGGGGCCTTTGACGGGCTGGACAAGATCATCGAGCGCCGGCTGGATCAAAAGACCATCGGCTTCGGTTCCGATGTAAAGACCTCGGCGGAGCGGGAAAAGGACGACGTATTCCAGCACGTTCAGCCCCATGATCTGCTGAAATTCGGCATCATCCCGGAGCTGGTGGGCCGTCTGCCCATTCTCACCAGTTTGAAGGCGCTGGATCGGGAACAGCTGGTGCGTATCCTTACCGAGCCGAAGAACGCCCTGGTGAAGCAGTACAAGTGCCTGATGGATTACGACAACGTGGAGCTGGAGTTTGCCCCCGGCGCGCTGGAGGCCGCCGCCGACAAGGCGCTGGAGCGCAAGATCGGCGCCCGGGGCCTGCGGGCCGTGCTGGAGGAGGTCATGACTCCGGTGATGTACGAGGTGCCCTCCGATCAGAGCATCGCCAAGGTGACCATCACCGCCGCCTCCATCAGGGGCGAGGGAGAGGCCGAGATCCTGCGGGAGGAGGGCCGTCCGGCCCGGCCGCGGCTGGGCGCCGCCGAGCTGCGGGCGGAGCGGGGCGGACAGCAGACCCATCCCCGGGGAAATGTGTCCTGAGCGAATCGCAGAATAGACAACAAACTTTGGAAGGGGCGGGCGCATCGGCCCGCCCCTTTGCCCGATATAGAGGAGGTATCCCATGACTGATACGCTTGAGAACGGGCCCGTCCGGCTGACCATCCCGGTGCTCACTCTGCGGGGGCTCACCGTGTTCCCCCAGCTTCTGCTGCACTTCGACGTGGGGCGGGCGGCGTCCATCCGCGCCCTGGAGGAGGCCATGGAGGAAAAGCGGGAGATCTTCCTGGTGACTCAGCGGGATCTGACGGTGGAGAGCCCAGAGGAGCGAGATCTCTATGCCATCGGCACGGTGGCGGAGGTCAAGCAGATCCTCCGCCTGCCGGAAAACGGCGTCCGGGTGATGGTGGCGGGGCGCAGCCGGGGCCGGCTGCTGCATCTCACGTCGCTGGAGCCCTACCTGACAGCGGAGGTGGAGCTGATCCCGGAGCTGACCGCCGCCAAGGGGAATTCTCCCAGAACCGAGGCGGCCATCCGCCAGGTTTACAACTATCTGGAGCGGTACACCGAGCTGTCCGACCGGGTGGCGCCGGAGATCTATCTCAAGCTGCTGGCCAGCGACGATCCGGCCTATATCGCGGATTACGCCGCCCAGCACCTGCCCCTGCGGTTTGAGGACAAGCAGGCGGTGCTGGAGGAGCTGCGGCCCGTCCGCCGGCTGGATCGGCTGTGCCGGATTCTGGGCCGTGAGGTGGAGATTTTAGAGGTGGAGAGCGATCTGGCGGCCAAGGTTCACGAGCAGGTGGCGGCCAGCCAGCGGGACTATTTCCTCCGGGAGCAGCTTCGGGTGCTCCAGCGGGAGCTGGGGGAGCCGGAGGAGGACGACGAGATTGTCGAGTACCGGGAACAGATCGCCAAAGCCAAGCTGCCCGACGAGGTGCGGGAAAAGCTGCTCAAGGAGGTTCGGCACCTGGAGAAGCAGCCCTACAGCTCCTCGGAGGCGGCGGTGCTGCGGGGCTACCTGGACACCTGCCTGGAGCTGCCCTGGCTGACGAAAACGCGGGAGCGGGTGAGCGTGGCCGCGGTCTCCAAGGCGCTGGACGCGGATCACTACGGGCTGGACAAGGTAAAGGAGCGGATCCTGGAGTTTGTGGCGGTGAAGCAGCTGGCCCCTCAGCTCAGGGGGCAGATCATCTGCCTGGTGGGCCCGCCAGGGGTGGGCAAGACCTCCATCGCCATGAGCGTGGCCCGGGCCATGAACCGAAAGCTGGCCCGGATCTCCCTGGGGGGGATCCGGGATGAGGCGGACATACGGGGCCACCGCAAGACCTATGTGGGGGCCATGCCGGGGCGCATCATCGCGGGGATCAAGCAGGCGGGAAGCGCCAACCCGGTGCTGCTGCTGGACGAGATCGACAAGGTGGGCAGCGACCACCGGGGCGACCCGGCGGCGGCACTGCTGGAGGTGCTGGACGGGGAGCAGAACAGCACCTTCCGGGATCATTTCCTGGAGCTGCCCTTTGACCTGTCCGATGTGATGTTTATCACTACCGCCAACACCACCGACACCATCCCCAAGCCCCTGCTGGATCGGATGGAGGTCATTGAGCTGCCCAGCTATACCGACAAGGAAAAGCTGCAGATCGCGAAAAAGCATCTGCTGCCCCGGGAGTTAAAGCGCCACGGCCTGTCCCGCGCCCAGCTGAAGCTCAGCGACGGGGGGATCAATGAGTTGATCACCGGCTACACCAAGGAGTCCGGGGTGCGGCAGCTGGAGCGGAAGCTGGCCGCTCTGTGCCGGAAGGCGGCGGCAAGCCTTGTGAAGGGAGAGGTCAAGCAGATCTCCCTTACAGAGCAGAATTTGGAGGAGTTTCTGGGCCCCCGGCGCTATCTGGACGAAACCCCGTCCCTGGAGCCGCAGGTGGGGGTGGTGAACGGGCTGGCCTGGACGTCGGTGGGCGGAGAGCTGCTGGAGGTGGAGGTAAACGTGGTGCCCGGCTCGGGCAAGCTGGCCCTCACCGGCAACCTGGGAGATGTGATGAAGGAATCCGCCCGGGCGGCCCTGTCCTATATCCGCAGCCGGGCGGCCCAGCTGGGAGTGGATCCGGAATTCCACACTACCAAGGATATCCACGTCCACTTCCCGGAGGGGGCGGTGCCCAAGGACGGGCCCTCCGCCGGTATCGCCATTGCCACCGCCATGGTGTCTGCCCTCACCGGCGTTCCTGTCCGCCGGGACGTGGCGATGACGGGGGAGATCACCCTGCGGGGGCGCGTGCTGGCCATCGGCGGTCTGCGGGAAAAAACCATGGCCGCCCTGCGCAGCCATATTTCCACGGTAATCCTCCCGGCGGACAATGAGAAGGATCTCCGGGAGATCGACCAGACGGTGCGCACCGCACTGAAGTTCATTCCGGTTCATCAGGCGGACGAGGTCTTGGCGCAGGCACTGACAGGGAATTTTGCCTTACAGGCTGAGAAAGCCCTGAACCCCGCGGCGGAGCCGCCCAAGTCTGTGGGGCGAACCGTCAGCCTGCGGCAGTGAGGTGGGGGTATGACGGTAAATTGGAATATGGCGGAGTTTATCCGCTCGGCGGCAAAGCCCGCCGACTTTCCAAGAGACGGCCTGCCCCAGGTGGTATTCGCGGGCCGCTCCAACGTGGGCAAGTCGTCGGCCATCAACCGGCTGCTCAATCGGAAGAACTTCGCCCGGGTGGGCTCCGCTCCGGGGAAAACCACCCATATCAACTACTTTTTAATTGAGAAGAAGCTGTATCTGGTGGATCTGCCCGGGTACGGCTACGCCAAGGTGTCCAAGCAGGAGCGGGATCGCTGGGGGCGGCTCATTGAGGCGTGGTTTGCCGACAGGTCGCGGATGGCGGTGGGTATCCTGATTGTGGACGCCCGCCACAAGCCCACAGCGGACGACTGCACCATGGCCCAGGTCTTTTTGAGCGCGGAAAAGCCCTTTCTGGTGCTGGCAAACAAGCTGGATAAGCTGAAAAAAAGCGAGATTGAGGGCAATCTGCTCCGCATTCGGGAGACGCTGGCCCTGCCGGAGAGCGCCCCCGTGATCCCCTTTTCCGCAGAAAAGGGGGACGGAAAGGCGGAGCTCATCGGGGAAATCTTAAACTGTTTGGAGGCTCAGGTATGAGATATGTGCGCATTGACCGGCCGGAAGGCCCCTGCTGGGGCGTGGTGAAGGGGGAGGAGGTGCTCACCCTCTCCAAGCCGCCCTTTGACGGGCTGGACTACGACGGAGGCCGGCTGCCCCTGAGTCAATGCAGACTGCTGGCCCCCTGCACCCCCAGCAAAATTGTGTGCGTAGGCAAAAACTACGCGGAGCACGCCCGGGAGATGGGGGCGGAGCCTCCCGGCTTTCCAGTGCTGTTCCTGAAGGGGCCCAACACGCTGAACCGGCACGAGGGGGCCGTCCACGCGCCGGACTTCGTGGGCCAGCTGGACTATGAGGGAGAACTTGCTGTGGTGATCCGGCGAACGGCAAAGGATGTAAGGGCAAAGGACTTTGCGGACTATGTGCTGGGCTATACCTGCCTGAACGACGTCACCGCCCGGGATGTGCAGCGGCATGACGGCCAGTGGACACGGGGAAAGTCCATGGACGGTTTTTGCCCGGTGGGGCCGTTTGTGGTGGACGATGTGGATCCGTCGGCGCTGAAGGTGGAGACCCGTCTGAATGGCAAGGTGGTGCAGCAGGGAAGTACCTCTGACTTCATCACCCCGGTGGGCAAGCTGCTGGAATTCATCACCGCCGCCATGACCCTGGAGCCCGGAGATGTGGTGGCCACCGGCACTCCGGCGGGAGTAGGCCCCATGATCCCCGGCGATGTGGTGGAGGTGGACGTGGAGGGTGTGGGTGTCCTCAAAAATCAGGTGATCTGAATCCAAACCCCGGCGGGCGGGGGAGTACCCGTCCGCCGGAAAAAATGATGGAGCGTCGGAAAAAATAGCTTGCTTTTTCCAGCCTGGTCTGTTATAATGCTAAAAGCAGATGCAGGTGTAGTTCAATGGTAGAATGTCAGCTTCCCAAGCTGAACACGGGGGTTCGATTCCCCTCACCTGCTCCAGCTCAGAAATTCCCGCCACCGTTCCGTTTCCGGCTTCGCCGAAAACTGCACTCTGGCGGGAATTTCTTCGCTTCCAGCCGCGACCCGCTGCGCTGGGCTCACGGCTGGGGGGAGGCCGCCCTGCGGGCGGCAAGGCGCAGGCAGGATGACCTCGTCGCCGGGGTTGACCAGAGCCCGCAGGGCCAGATAGACACAGTGCTTGGCCCCGGTGGATGCCACCACCTGTGAGCCGGGCTCTGCCCGGATTTTTTTGTCACAGCAGGCCGCTCGGTAGTTTTGATTGCTGTGCTTGTTTTGCGGATGGAGGGCGGTTCCTGCGGCTTGTCTTTTGCGTTGGGCTGTGGTACAATAGTTCTTGTTTGGGCGTTGCCGTCTCAGACAGTACACTGGGAGGTGCCCGCAATGCTGATACTTGGAATTGACCCGGGCTATGCCATCGTGGGCTTTGGGCTGGTGGAGGCAGTTCAGGGCAAGTACCGCCTGGCGGCCTGTGGGGCCATCAACACCCCGGCGGGGGTGCGGCTGCCCGCCCGACTGTGGCGGATTGCCACCGACCTGGAGGAGCTGATCGGACAGTTTCACCCGGATGTGATGGCCATTGAGGAGTTGTTTTTTAACCACAACGTCACCACCGGCATCGGCGTGGCCCAGGCCCGGGGCGTAATCCTGATGACGGCGGAAAAGCTGGGCCTGCCCATCTGCGAGTACAACCCGTCCCAGGTAAAGCAGGCGGTGGTGGGCTACGGCAAGGCAGAAAAGCGGCAGGTGATGGACATGACCAAGCGGCTGCTGAATCTGAACGCCGTGCCCAAGCCGGACGACGCCGCCGACGCGGTGGCTATCGCCCTGTGCCACGCCCGGTCGTCCACCTCGCTGCTGCAAACCATACGGTAAGATTTGGGGGATCAATGTGTATTATTATCTGAACGGAACGGTGGCCCATGTGGAGCCCTACCTGGCCGTGATCGACTGCGGCGGGGTGGGATATGCCTGCCGCACCACCCACCACACCATCAGCAAACTCACTGTGGGGAAAGCCGCAAAGCTTTACACCCATTTGTATGTGCGGGAGGAGATCTTTGAGCTCTATGGCTTTGCCAGCGAGAGCGAGCTGGGCTGCTTCCGGATGCTCATTGGGGTGTCCGGGGTGGGGCCCAAGGCGGCGCTGGCCATTTTGTCCTCCAACACCCCGGAGGGACTGGCGCTGGCCATTGTCTCTGGCAACGAGAAGGCTCTGACCTCCGCTCCGGGGATCGGCAAGAAGATCGCCCAGCGGATCATTTTGGAGCTGAAGGACAAGCTGGCCAAGGGCCAGCTCACCACGGCAGGGGGGGAGAGCTTTGCCGGGGGGATCACCGTCATCCCGGAGAACAAGGCCAGCGAGGCATCGGCGGCCCTGGCGGTGTTGGGCTACAGCCAGAGCGAGATCGCGGCGGCGCTGAAGGGGATCGACCTGGAGGCGCTGGCGTTGGAGGACGTCATCAAGCAGGCGCTGAAAAAGATGGTAAAGGGATAGCCGCAAAGAATGGAGAGGAGGCATTCCATATGCTGATCGTCCACGGGTGCGCTGCTCTGCTGTTTGTGATCCTCGGGATTGTATTATTCTGCGGGAAGGGGAGCTTCCTGATCGCGGGCTACAATACCGCCAGCCCGGAGGAGAAGGCGGAGTTCGACGAAAAGGCGCTGTGCCGCGCCGTTGGATGTATGATGTTCGCCTGCGCGGCCTGCTTTGGCCTGCTGATGCTCAGCGATGTGCTTCTGAGCATGGCACTGCTTTGGGTTGGCCTCGCCGCGTTTATCCTTGTGATCGTTGTCGGCGTGATTTACATGAACACCTCCAAAAAGGTAAAGAGGAAGTGATCCATTGAGCATTGACTTTTCCGAGAGCGGCGGCTTTGAGACGGAGGCCCCGCTGGTCACCACCTCCCTGACCCGGGACGACGAGGGGGAGGGATCCCTCCGCCCGAAAACCCTCACTGAGTACATTGGTCAGGAGAAGGCCAAAGGGAACCTGTCCATCTTTATCCAGGCCGCCAAAATGCGGGGGGAGCCGCTGGATCACGTCCTGCTCCACGGCCCCCCGGGGCTGGGGAAAACCACCCTGTCCGGCATCATCGCCAATGAAATGGGGGTGAACATCCGCATCACCTCCGGCCCCGCCATCGAAAAGCCGGGGGATCTGGCGGCGCTGCTCACCAATCTGCAGGAGAATGACATCCTGTTCGTGGACGAGATCCACCGGCTGAACCGCTCCGTGGAGGAGATCCTGTACCCCGCCATGGAGGACTACGCCATCGACATCATCATCGGCAAGGGACCCTCCGCCAACTCCATTCGGCTGGATCTGCCCAAATTTACCCTCATCGGGGCCACCACCCGGGCGGGACAGCTGTCCGCGCCCCTGCGGGATCGGTTTGGGGTCACCCTGCGGCTGGAGCTGTACACGCCGGAGGAGCTGGCCCTGATTGTCACCCGATCCGCCGGGATCCTGAACGTGCCCATAGAAGGGGAGGGGGCGCTGGAGATCGCCCGCCGGAGCCGGGGCACCCCCCGGATCGCCAACCGGATGCTCCGCCGGGTGCGGGATTTCGCCCAGGTCACCGCCGGGGGCGTGGTCACCCAGGGGGTGGCGGATCGGGCGCTGAAGGCGCTGGAGATCGACGAGCTGGGGCTGGACAACGTGGATCGGCGGATGCTGAACAGCATCATCACCAACTACGGCGGCGGCCCGGTGGGGCTGGACACCCTGGCCGCCACAATAAACGAGGAGTCCGTCACGCTGGAGGATGTGTATGAGCCCTATCTCATGCAGCTTGGATTTCTCACCCGCACGCCCAGAGGGCGGTGCGTGACCCCCAAAGCCTACCAGCATCTGGGTCTGACGGCTCCCGGGGGAGCCGGAGCAGGGCAGATCCCGGAGCAGCTCACCTTTTGAGCCGCCCCGGGTGGGCGAAAGCGGCGGGTTTCCGGCAGGTAAATTGAGCAGATCCCATAAAGTGAAAAGAATTTTTCGTGAAATTTCTAAAAAATTGCCGAAAGAGATTGACAAGCCGTTGCTTTTGTGATTATAATATGTAGGGTTAAAGTATGAGTACATTTGATTCACAACGATGCGAATACAGTGATGAAGAATTGTGCCGCCTCACCGCTTCCGGCAGCAGGGACGCGGAGGAAGCCTTGGTCAAGCGGTATCTTCGGATGGTGCGTATGTGCGCCCGCCCCTACTTTCTGGCGGGCGGAGACAGCGAGGATCTGATCCAGGAGGCCACCTTCGGCCTGCTGAAGGCGATCCGGGAGTTTGAGCCTGGACACGATGCAACCTTCAAAACCTTTGCGGAGGTCTGTATTCGCAACCGAATCCGCTCCGCGGTGGCCACCGCCTCCCGGAGCAAGCACGCCCCGTTGAACAACAGCATCCCTTTTGAATCCCCTATGCTGGGCAGCGGCGCCAGCCCTGAGGAGTTGTATATCAGCAGGGAAGAAGAAGCGGAGCGGCTGACTATGCTGGCCCAGAAGCTGTCTCCGCTGGAGCGGAGCATTATGGCGCTCTTTTTGCACGGCCTCTCCTATCGGGAAATCAGCGAGCAGGTGGGACGTCCCGCCAAATCGGTGGACAACGCGATTCAACGCATCCGGCGCAAGGTAGCCGGCGATCTTGGCGTTATCAGCGAAAGCTGACGCATATATTACAGTCCCAGCAGGTTGTATTTCCGATTCTGGGCATCAAAAGAGAGGGTATTTCCAATGTACGAAGACAAGACCTTAGTTTGCAAAGAGTGTGGTCAGGAGTTCGTGTTCACCGCCGGTGAGCAGGAGTTCTATGCGGAGCGCGGCTTCCAGAACGAGCCCCAGCGCTGCAAGGCCTGCCGCGACGCCCGCAAGGCTGCTGCCCGCGGCCCTCGGGAGTACTTCACCGCTGTGTGCGCCGCCTGCGGCGGCGAGGCCAAGGTTCCCTTTGAGCCGAAGACTGACCGCCCCGTGTATTGCAGCGAGTGCTTCGCGAAGATGCGCGGCGAGGGCTGATAAGAAACAACGGAAAGGATCGTGCTGGGAAACCAGCACGATCCTTTTTTGTCGGGCAAACGGTGTTTTGCCTTGTCCCCCTGGGAAAACTGTGGTATAATACCCGCAGAGCATCTATGACTTGGTTGAACAGACGTACCACAATGATGCTCCATGCCTGTGGTACAAGAAACATAACACTGTGCCCGTGGCGCGGCAGGCCTTCCTCTCCGGGCCTGGGCATAAGGAGGAACACTTCGCGTGAATAAATCCGCATATGAGAGTCCGCTGTCCTCCCGCTATGCCAGCGACAAAATGCAGTACATTTTTTCTCCAGACAAGAAATTCTCCACCTGGCGGCGGCTGTGGATTGCCCTGGCCCGGGCGGAGATGGAGCTCGGCCTGCCCGTCACCCAGGAACAGATCGAGGAGCTGGAGGCCCACATCACCGACATCGACTACGAGCTGGCCGCCCGGAAGGAGCGGGAGCTCCGCCATGACGTGATGGCCCACATCCACACCTATGGCGCCCAGTGCCCCAAGGCCATGCCCATCATTCATTTGGGGGCCACCAGCTGCTATGTGGGGGACAACACCGACATAATTCTCATGCGGGAGGGGCTGGAGCTGATCCGGGATGAGCTGGTGCGGGTGCTGGACGCGCTGAGCCGGTTTGCGGATCGCTATAAGGCCCTGCCCACCCTTGGTTTCACCCACTTTCAGGCCGCCCAGCTTGTCACGGTGGGCAAGCGGGCCACCCTGTGGATGAACGAGCTGCTCCAGGATTTGGACGAGGTGGAGTACCGCATCTCCAATCTGAAGCTGCTGGGCTGCAAGGGCACCACCGGCACTCAAGCCTCTTTTTTGGAGCTGTTCGAGGGGGATCATGAGAAGTGCCGGGAGCTGGATCGCCGCATTGCCCGGGAAATGGGGTTCCAGGATACGGTTCCCGTGTCCGGGCAGACCTATTCCCGCAAGGTGGACGCGGCCATCCTGTCCACAATGTCCGGGATCGCCCAATCCGCCTGCAAATTTGCCACCGATGTGCGGCTGCTGTGCCACCTGAAGGAGGTGGAGGAGCCCTTTGAAACCAACCAGATCGGATCCTCCGCCATGCCCTACAAACGCAACCCCATGCGGTGCGAGCGCATCTGCGCACTGGCGCGGTACGTGATCGCGGACGCCGCCAATCCGGCCTATACCGCCGCCACCCAGTGGTTTGAGCGCACCCTGGACGACTCCGCCAACAAGCGGCTGTCCGTGCCGGAGGCCTTCCTGGCCGTGGATGCCATCCTCGGCATCTATGAGAATGTGGCGTCCGGGCTGGTGGTGCATGAAAAGGTGATTGAAAAGCATATTCTGGAGGAGCTGCCCTTTATGGTCAGCGAGAATATCCTGATGGACGCGGTGAAGCAGGGGGGAGACCGCCAGCAGCTTCATGAGCGGATCCGGGTGCTTTCCCTGGAGGCCGGAAGGACTGTAAAGGAACTTGGCTTGCCAAATAATTTGATTGATCTGATCGCCGCCGATGAGCAATTCCATCTGAGCCGGGAGGAGCTGACCGCCCATCTGGATCCCTCCCGGTACATCGGCCGGTGCCCGGAGCAGGTGTCCGACTTCCTGGCGGAGCGCGTCCAGCCGGTTTTAGCCCGCCACCCCAACGCCCTGTCCGGCGAGGCCGCGGAGCTGAAGGTATAACCCCGCCCGAAACAATATTTTGGAAAGGATTGACTACATATGAAAGCTGCTGTCCATCGAATCGGAGTATTTACCAGCGGCGGAGACGCCCCCGGCATGAACGCCGCCATCCGCGCCGTGGTTCGGGCCTCTCTGCATTACGGCATCGAGTGCATCGGCATCCGCCGGGGCTATCACGGCCTGCTCAACGGCGACTTTACCAAGCTGGATTTTGAGAGCGTCAGCGATATCTCCCGCCGGGGCGGCACCATGCTCTATTCCGCCCGGAGCCTGGAGTTTATTGAGGAATCCGGGCGGAACAAGGCCCTGGCCACCTGCAAGCTGCTGGGGATGGACGCCCTGGTGGGCATTGGCGGCGACGGCACCTTCAAGGGCCTGCTGAGCTTGGCCAACAGCGGGATTTCCGTCATCGGCGTGCCGGGCACCATTGACAACGACATCGCCTGTTCCTCCTACACCATCGGCTATGACACCGCCTGCAACATCGCCCTGGAGAGCATTGACCGCCTGCGGGACACCATGAAGTCCCATGAACGCTGCTCTGTGGTGGAGGTGATGGGCCACCGGGCCGGCTATCTGGCCTACTCGGTGGGCATTGCCTGCGGTGCCACCGTGGTTTTGGTGCCGGAGCGCCAGGTGGATTTTGAGCAGGACGTGATTGAGCCCATCCGCCGGGCCCGGCTGGGCGGCCGAACCCACTTCATGGTCATTGTGGCGGAAGGAGTCACCGGCGGCGCGTATCAGGTGGCGGATCAGATCCGGAACGCCACGGCGCTGGATACCCGCGTCACCGTGCTGGGCCATGTGCAGCGCGGCGGATCGCCCACGTCCCGGGATCGTATGGTGGCCACCTATATGGGCTACGAGGCCGTCAAGCTGCTGGCGGAGGGAAAGAGCTGCCGGGTGGTGGCCATGAAGGGCGACGACATCGTGGATTATGACATCACCGAGGCCCTGTCCATGACAAAGGGCCTGGACGAGATGAGTGAGGTCGTGGCCCGGGCGATGACCGGCGTCTCCGATGAGCGGATGTGACAAATAACAAAAAGCACCGGGTTCCCCAAGGAATCCGGTGCTTTTTTGCTGCCGTTTTTTACTTCGCCAGAACCTTCTTCAGCCGTGCGAACCGGGGCAGGCCGTTCTCCTTGGCCTGATGGTTTTCACCCTGAATCAGGGGCAGGGCATAGTCGATGAAGGCCTGGGTCACGCCGTTGCCCTCCTTGTTGATCCACTCCAAAGGCACCTTCTTTTCAAAGTTGGCCACTTCAGAGAGGTGGAACAGCTTGGTCTTGCAGGTGTACTTGCCGCCCTCCCGGGTGCACTCGAAGCCCACCATCTTGTCGGTCTCGCCGGCCACGGCGGCCTCCACGGCGGTCTTGCCCGCCAGGAAGGACTCGTCGATATCGGTCTGAGAGGCCAGGTGGGAGCCGCACCGCTGGAGCAGGGACAGCTCGATGCCCCGCACCTTGGCGCCGGTCTTTTCCTTGACGATGTTGGCCAGCAGCGCGGCCAGGCCGCCCAGCTGAGCATGGCCGAAGCCGTCGGTGGCGGAGGTCTTGGCCTCGGACACGAAGGAGCCGTCGGCGTAGTGGATGCCCTCGGAGACGGCCACGATGCAGTTGCCGTTCTTCTTGTAGATGGCGTCCACGTCGTTCAGGAACTTGTCCATGTCGAAGTCTACCTCGGGGAGGTAAACCAGATCGGGGGCGCAGCCCACCACGCCCGCCAGGGCGGCGGCCCCGGCCAGCCAGCCGGCGTGACGGCCCATGATCTCAATGACGGTCACCATGCCGGTGTCGTACACCCGGGCGTCCTTGTACACCTCGGCGCAGGAGGTGGCGATATATTTGGCGGCGGAGGCGAAGCCGGGGCAGTGGTCGGTGCCGAACAGGTCGTTGTCGATGGTCTTGGGCACGCCCATCACCCGGCACTCATAGCCGGACTTGGCCATGAAGCGGCTCACCTTGGCGCAGGTGTCCATGGAGTCGTTGCCGCCATTATAGAAGAAATAGCGGATGTTATACTTCTTGAAGATCTCCAGGATCCGCTTGTAATCGGTGTCGTCCACATCGGGATCGGCGATTTTGTAGCGGCAGGAGCCCAGCTCGGAGGAGGGGGTGTTGAGCAGTAGCTCCAGCTCCTTGGCGTCCTCCTGACCCATATCGTACAACCGATCGTTCAGCATCCCCTTGATGCCGTGGGACATTCCATAGACGGCGGTGATGTCCGGGCAGTCCAACGCGGTGCGGATCACGCCGTACGCGCTGGCGTTGATCACGGAGGTGGGGCCGCCGGACTGGCCGATGACGCAAGCGCCCTTTAACTGTGACATAGTCTAATATCTCCTTATATTTATCATTTCACTGGAGTTCCCCGCCTCCGGAGGAGACGGGGAACTGAATCGGACGATGTGTTACGCCTTGCCGGCGCAGCCCAGCACGTCCACCAGCTTGTGGCGGACGGTCTCCTTGATGTTGGCGCGGGCGGGCTTCAGGTACTCGCGGGGGTCGAACTTGTCGGGGTGCTCATCGAAGAACTGGCGGATGGTGCCGGTCATGGTCAGCCGCAGATCGGAGTCGATGTTGATCTTGCACACGGACAGGGTAGCGGCCTTGCGCAGCTGCTCCTCGGGGATGCCCACCGCGTCGGGCATCTTGCCGCCGTGCTCGTTGACCATCTTCACATACTCCTGAGGCACGCTGGAGGAGCCGTGGAGCACGATGGGGAAGCCGGGCAGGCGCTTGGAGACCTCCTCCAGCACGTCGAAGCGCAGGGGAGGGGGCACCAGGATGCCCTTCTCGTTCCGGGTGCACTGATCGGGGGTGAACTTGTAGGCGCCGTGGCTGGTGCCGATGGCGATGGCCAGGGAGTCGCAGCCGGTCTTGGACACGAACTCCTCCACCTCCTCGGGCCGGGTGTAGGAGGAGTCGGCGGCGGACACCTTCACGTCGTCCTCCACGCCGGCCAGGGTGCCCAGCTCGGCCTCCACCACCACGCCGTGGTCGTGGGCGTACTCGACGACCTTCTTGGTGATCTCAATATTCTCGGCAAAGGGCTTAGAGGAGGCGTCGATCATGACGGAGGTAAAGCCGCCGTCGATGCAGCTCTTGCAGGTTTCAAAGTCGGGGCCGTGATCCAGGTGGAGCACGATGGGGATCTCAGGGCACTCAATCACAGCGGCCTCCACCAGCTTCACCAGGTAGGTGTGGTTGGCATAGGCGCGGGCGCCCTTGGACACCTGGAGGATAACGGGGGCCTTCTCCTCCTTGCAGGCCTCGGTGATACCCTGGACGATCTCCATGTTGTTGACGTTGAACGCGCCGATGGCGTAGCCGCCCTCGTAGGCTTTTTTGAACATTTCAGTAGAGGTAACCAGTGGCATGATTGTCCAACTCCTTATCAAAATTTTGATTTTGGTGGTTTCCGTTATGATTTTAACATTCAGCACCGGAAAATGCAAGCAAAAGCTCCGGTTTTTGGCGGTCAAAAATCACAAAACAAAAAAGATTTTTACCCGCTGGTGTCAACAAAATGACGGCGAGCATAGGATGGCAGGAAAGGGGGGAGGCGCATGATCCAACTGCTTCCATATAATCGCCGGGCGGCGGTGGCCTATGCCCACAAATGGGCCTATACCCGCAACCCGGCCTTCTATGATTTCAGCGAGATCGGCGGGGACTGCACCAACTTCGCGTCCCAATGCCTGTACGCCGGCGGCGGGATTATGAACTTCACGCCGGACTTCGGCTGGTACTATATCGACGCCACCGACCGTTCTCCGTCCTGGACGGGGGTGCAGTTTTTCTGGGACTTCATGACCCGGCCCCAGCTTACCGATGGCCCGGTGGGCATTCAGGTGCACATGAACTTCCTGCGCCCGGGTGATTTTATCCAGCTCCGGTTTGAGAACAGCGGGGAGGTATTCGCCCACACGCCGGTGGTGGTTTCCGTGGGGGCCGTACCCAGGCCGGACAATATCCTCATCGCCGCCCACTCCAACGACGCCGACTACCGGCCGCTGGACAGCTATCAAAACGTGGTGGAGTGGCGGTTCCTCCACATTGTCGGGATTCTCAAGGTGACCAACGGGCCGAATTCCGGCCTGGAACGGATGAATGACAGCGCGGAGGGGTAAACCCTCCGCGCTGTTTTATAGTTCAAAATCAGGAATTGCTCCATTATTCACATATCCTGCAATCTTCAGTGCCTCATTCTTTACTCTATCGATTCCTTCAGGTGTATTCATCCAATTATTCCTTTTTGTTGTTGTGTCATCTGCCGGACAGGGAAATACACTGATATGAGATGGAAAAAGATATCTTGCTATATGCAAACTTCGGCGCATATGATATGTCGTTGTCACCAGCAATACGCTTTTTACTTTATTCAAACACATTGAACGCTGCAATTCCACAAGTGAACATAATATGTTTTCTATTGTATTTTGAGAACTTCTTTCAATGATAATACTTGATTCTGGAACTCCTAATTCCAAGGCTTTTTGATACATATTATCTGCTTCTGTCATACGTTCACTTGAAAAGTTTCTTATTTTTCCTCCACACAACAGAATATTTTCAGACCTTCCTGAAAAGAATGCCTCAGCCGCTACAGGAACCCTATATTTTGCTGCTTTCAAACTACCCAAAACAATAATACAGTCAACACTCGCGCCATTATCATTCAAGCCTTCAAATAAAAGGCGATCTATCACATCATTTGTTAAATTTTCCCTTGTTATCTTTGATACCCACATATTTATCAATCTTCTTTCTGCTTCGGCGGCCGCCCCCGTCGGGGCTTGGCCTTGATCTGCCCCAGCGGGTTGGACTGGGCGGCGTCCTTCAAGGCGCCGCTGTCCACGTGGGTGTAGATCTGGGTGGTATTCAGGTGCTCATGGCCCAGCACCTCCTGGAGCGTTCGCACATCTACGCCGTTTTGCAGCATCAGGGTGGCGGCGGTGTGGCGGAGCTTGTGGGCGGAGTATTTGCTGCTGTCCAGCCCCGCGGCGGTAAACCGAGTTTTCAGCATTTTATGGACTCCGGCCTTGGTGACACGGGTATGCCGCCGGGTGATAAACAGGGCGTAAGGATCCGCCGCTCCCGACTGGGCACGCACCGCCAGCCAGTCCTCAATGGCGGCCTGACAGGCGGCGTTGAGGTAGACGATCCGCTCCTTGTTGCCCTTACCCAGCACCCGCAGGCGGTCGTCCCGCACATCGGCCAGGTTGAGCCCCACCAGCTCCGAAATTCGCAGGCCGCAGTTCAGAAACAGCGTGATGATGCAGAAATCCCGCTCTGCGTTGTCCCCGTCGATGGATTCCAGAAGCTGGATGCTCTCCTCCAGCGTCAGGTAGCGGGGCAAGGTCTGCCGAATCTTAGGCGAATCCAGCTCCTGGATGGGGCTTTCATCTAAAAGCTTGGCCTTTGTCACCAAATACTTGTAAAAAGACCGGATTGTAGCAACTTTTCTGGCCCTGGAGGACACTTCAAGGCCGTGCCGGGAGTTGGGGTCATTGGCGTTCTTCACCCGATCTCGGCTCAGGAAGCTGAGATAGGCGTAGATATCCGTCAGCGTCACCGAGCGGATCAGCGCCAGATCCACATCGGTGATGGAAATCTGCTCCAAGGGCGTCGCACGGGGAACGCGGCCTTTTTCTATTTTAATGTAGCGGAAAAAGGTGCGCAGATCCAGAAAGTATTCGTCCACAGTTTTTTTGGAATGGCCCTGAATCGTCTCATGGTAGGTCAGAAAATCCCGCAGGATAGGCGGCGCCTCAATGCGGTAGTCAATCATGGTTTCGGATCGGCATTCATAACTTGGGGACAGTTGGGCAGACTACAGTGGCGGACAGCCGGAGCGGCCGGCAGGCTCCGGCCCGAACTCTTGAGTCAAGCGGGAAAACCAGACGTTTCCCCGATTTTCCCCTCCCCTCAAGTCAACAAAATTTTTATTTTGTTGACTTGAGTATGCCGATCCACACCTCCTCTCAGTTCAGCCTGTCAAAGCTCGTATTTCTTATTCATGGATATGGGGTGATTTCTGTGAGCCTGATCCCATGCACACAGAACTGCAAATACCAGGACGAGGGCCTGTGCACCCTGGCACAGGCCCAGCCCGCCGGCCAGGCCGTCCCCAACGAGGCCTGCCTGAACTTCACGCCGCGACCGTCAAACCAGCACGGCGATAGCCTCACGGATATTGCCCACCCGGATCAGCTCTAAGCCGTCGGGCGGCAGCAGCTTGCCGCTGCTCCTGGCGGGCACCAGGCATTTGGTGAAGCCCAGCCGCCGCACCTCGCTGAGCCGCTGGTTCAGGGTGTTCACGGAGCGCAGCTCCCCAGTGAGGCCCACCTCCCCAATGGCCGCCAGGTCAAAGGGCACGGGCTTGTCCCGGAAGCTGGAGGCCAGCGCCACGATCAGAGCCAGATCCGCTGCAGGCTCGTCCAGGGTCAGGCCGCCGATGACGTTCACGTAAAAATCGCAGTTGGACAGCATCAGCCCGCCCCGCTTCTCCAGCACCGCCAGCATCATCATGGCCCGGTTGTTGTCGAACCCATTGCTGGAGCGCCGGGAGTTGCCGTAGGCCGAGGGCGACAGCAGCGCCTGCACCTCCGCCAGCACGGGCCGCACCCCCTCCATCACGCAGGTGACGCAGGAGCCGGGCATATTCTCCGGCCGGCCGGACAGCATGGCCTCCGACGGGTTGGGCACCTCCACCAGCCCCTTGTCCACCATCTCAAACACGCCGATCTCATTGGTGGCCCCGAAGCGGTTCTTTGCCGCCCGCAGAATCCGGTAGGAGTTGTGCTCCTCCCCCTCAAAGTGGAGCACGCAGTCCACCATGTGCTCCAGCACCTTGGGCCCCGCCAGCGAGCCCTCCTTATTGATGTGGCCCACCACGAACACGGTGACCCCCATCCCCTTGGCCAGGTGCATCAGCGCCATGGTGCACTCCTTCACCTGGGCCACGCTCCCCGGCGAGGAATTGGAGTCCCCATTGTAGATCGTCTGGATGGAGTCCACGATGAGCACGTCCGGCTTCTGCTCCTGAACCGCGGCCACAATGTCGTCCAGGTTGGTCTCCGAATAGAGGTACAGCCCCTCATCCCGAACACCCAGCCGCTGAGCCCGCAGCTTGATCTGGCGCTCCGATTCCTCCCCCGATACATATAATACATTGGCAAACCGGCACAAATTGTCACAGATCTGGAGCATCAGCGTGGATTTTCCGATGCCCGGCGCACCGCCCACCAGCACCAGGGAACCCTTCACCGCGCCGCCCCCCAGCACCCGATCCAGCTCACTCATGCCGGTGTTGAAGCGCAGCTCATCCACCGCCTCCACCTCGGCAATGGGCCTTGGCCTGCGCAGGCCGCCGCCCCGCGGCGACGGCCCGGAGGGTTTCTTTTTTGTCTCCGCCGCGGGCTGCTCCACGATGGTGTTCCAGGCCCCGCAGGCGGGGCATCTCCCCTGCCATTTCAGCGACTCATTTCCGCATTCCGTGCAGTAAAACAGGCTTTTTGCCTTTGCCATGGTCATTCTCCTCCCCAAACGGTGGGTATCATTTGCAATTCCCGTACATACGATCCGGCCAGCGCCACGGCGATCTTCCGCTGGTATGCGTCCGTCATCAGCAGGGACGCCTCCTCCCCATTGCTGAGAAAGCCGCATTCTACCAGAATGGCGGGACAGCTGATGTGCTCGAACAGATAGATCCCGTCCGGCATGGGCTTTGCCCGGCGGTCGTTGTTCCGATCCAGTACCTCCCGCAGCACCTCCTGGGTGCTCTCTCCCCATTGACGGCTCACGTCTCCGGCATTATAAAAGGTCTGTGCCCCGCTGTACCGCGTATCTGTAAAGTGATTTTGGTGGACACTAATAACCATGGCGTTTGAGAATCCGGAGATAAACGCCACCCGGTTTTTCAGATCCGACACCTTTTTCTCCCGGATGGTGCGCGCCCCTTCGCTGTGCATGGATCGATCCTCACTCCGGGTCAGCTCCGTCCTCACGCCCAGAAAGGCCATCAGCGCCTCCGTTTTCAGCACGATGTCCAGATTGATGCCGCTCTCCGACGTTCCGCTGGCGGCGCTGGCCCCGCCGTCCTCCCCGCCGTGCCCCGGATCCAGAATCAACACCCGTTCTCCGGCCGACGGCGCAGACACAGCGGACACCACCCGCTCCCGACCCATCCAGGCGGCGCCCCCCAGCACGCAAAGGCATAAAAACAACAGCAGCAGATCCCGTTTCATAAGCCAGTCCCCCTTCCCTCCAGCATATGAGGGCGGGGGATGCTTCATACCGGATCAGAGGTAAGAAAACACCTCATGGTGCCGGGCGGACACGGCGACCGACACCTGGGGGAACCGCTGGGCCAGCCAGTCCCGCAGCACCGGGCACACCACGTCCTCCGTGGGAAAATGTCCGGCGTCGATCAGATTCAAGCCGTGGGCCTTGGCATCCAGAAAGTGGTTATACTTTACATCTGATGTCACAAACGTGTCACAGCCCTTGGCCAGCGCGTCCTCCATCATGCCGGCGCAGGCGCCGCCCCCCACCGCAATCTTATGGGCGGGCCTGCCGCCATCCACCAGCCGCAGGCCGTTGGCCCCCAGCAGGCGCTTTACGCCCATGGCGAAATCATACAGGGGCTGTTCCGTCACATAGCCCACCCGGCCGATCCCGCAGGGCCTCCCCTGTCCGTCCACGCCGCTCTGCTTCAGCAGCTCAAGGCCGGTGAGCCCCAGCCGCAGGGCCAGGGCGTCGTTTACGCCCCCCTCCACCGCATCCAGGTTGGTGTGGGCGCAGATGGCGGCAATACCCTGCTCCGCCAAGGCCAGCAGAATCCGCCCGGTGACCGTCTGATCCGTCACAGAGTTTGCCCCGCCAAAGATGACCGGGTGGTGAGCCACAATCAGCTGGGCGCCAAGCTCGGCAGCCTCCTCCACCACCTGCTCCGTGATGTCCAGGGACACCAGAAGTTTGCTCACCTGCGCCCCTTTTCGCCCCACCAGAAATCCGGCGTTGTCAAAATCCTCCTGCAGCTCAAAGGGCGCCTTTTCCTGCAAAAACGCCAGCACTTCGCCCACAGTTGTCATGGTGTTCAGCTCCTTTTCCATCCCTTCCAGGCCGGACAGCACCGCTTTTAGCTTCTCAATAACGGTTTGATCCGGTGTGCGGGCGGCCCGATGGCCTGTCAGGGATTTTTCCACCTTTCCCCGGATCATCGCCAGGTACTCCCGCCGCAGGGGATCGCCGCTCTGCCGCCCCGCCCACTGCTCCGCCGGAGTGAGGGCGGGCATCTCCCCACCTGTTACCAGCAATATACTGTATAGCCGTTTTCCTTCACAGGCTATGCGTTCACTTTGAATTCGGTACCCATGCGTCTGAAGCCAGTTCCGCAGCTCCGCAAACCCGGTCATGGGCTGAAGCAGCAGGAGCGTCCCCTCCTTTGTCCAGGGCGCGGCCTCCAGAATGGAGGCGATGGTCTCCCCCCCCATCCCGGCGATCACCACCGTGTCCGCCTCCTCCGGTTGGACAGCGGACAGGCCGTCACACAGGCGGAAGTCCATTTGCCGCTCCACTTGAAAGCGTCTCGCCGTCTCCCGGGCCCGCTCCAGCGGCCCTGCCCGCAGATCTGTGGCGATGGCGTGCTCCGTCCGTCCCGCCAGCAGCAGCCACACAGGGAGGTATCCGTGGTCGGTGCCGATATCCGCCAGACAAGCCCCCTGGGGCACCTGCTCCGCGATGGCCCGCAGCCTGGGGGTCAGCTCCATAGAATCCTCCTCCCTTCCGTTCAAAATAAAGGAAAAGAGCGGAAAATCCGCTCTTTTCAGGGTGTCAATCAGGCGACGGTGGCGTTCAGCTTCTCCAGCAGCGCCTCCACATCCACACCATGCACCATGCAGGCCTGCTCCACAGTCTCCCCACGGGAGGACGGGCAGCCCAGGCAGTGCATCCCGATGGACAGGAAAATGGGGGCGGTGTCGGGCGCGATGTCCAGAATATCGCCGATGATGGTATCCTTCGTAATTTTGGCCATTCCAGGATAACCTCCTTGCAGTTTTTGTCGAACAACCTATAGTATACCCAAAGCCGCGGCAGTTTGCAAGTGTTTCCCACAAATTTCAGCCAATAAACCGCTCAGCTTTTCAGGAACGCCTCCAGCCGATCCATACCCTTTTTGATGTTCTCCATGGAGGCAGAGTAAGACCAGCGCACGAAATTGGGCGCGCCGAAACCGCTCCCCGGCACGGTGGCCACCAGCCCATGCCTCAAAAACGCCGCGCAGAACTGATCGGAGGTTTCGATGAGCTCCCCATGGATGATTTTCCCAATGAGCCGCTCCATGTTCATCATCACATAGAACGCCCCCTCCGGCCTGATGCAGCTTACGCCGTCCATTTGGTTCATCCGCTCCACAATATAGTTCCGGCGCTGCTCAAAGGCCTGGCGCATCTCCTCCACACAGTCCTGGGATCCGCTGAGGGCGGCAACCGCCGCCGCCTGGGAGATGGCGCAGGGAGATCCGGTGGAATGGCTCACATAATTGCTCATTATCCTGGCTATTCTCTCGCTGGACAACAGATAGCCAATCCGCCAGCCGGTCATGGCATAGGATTTGGACACGCCGTTGACTAAAATGACCCGATCCTTTACATCGCCTCCCAGGGCGGCCGCTGAGACAAAGGGTTTTCCGTCATACATCAGCCCATAATAGACCTCGTCGGAGATCACATAGAGGTCGTGCTCCACACACACCTGGGCGATCGCCTCCAGCTCCTCCCGGTGATACACCATGCCGGTGGGGTTGCCGGGATTGTTCAGGATCAGGGCCTTGGTTTTGGGCGTGATGGCGGCGGCAAGCTGCTCCGCCGTTATTTTGAATCCGTCCCTCTCCCCTGCCGAGACCACCACCGGCCGGCCGGCCGCCATCTTGATCAGCTCCAGGTAGCTCACCCAGTAAGGCGCGGGCAGGATGACCTCGTCGCTGGGGTTGACCAGAGCCCGCAGGGCCAGATAGACACAGTGCTTGGCCCCGGTGGACACCACCACCTGGGAGGGCCCGTACGCCACCCCGCAGTCCTCGCGCATCCTCTGGCACACCGCCTCCTTCAGCGCCAGCGTGCCGGAGGCCGGGGTATACCGGGTCAGATTGTCGGCGATGGCCCTGTCCGCTGCCGCCTTGATGTGATCCGGGGTATTGAAATCGGGCTCGCCGGCACCAAAGCCGAGCACATCCACGCCGTCCGCCTTCATCTGTTTGGCCAGCGCGTCAATGGCCATAGTGCTGGAAATTTGTACCGCGGACGCAATTTGGGCAAGTTCCTTCAACGTAATCCCTCCAAGTAAACTATTCTGCCGCATAATATGCCCTGCCCTGCAAAAATTAAAGAAAATTCTGAGAAATAAGAGCATTTTTGCAGGTATGGCGAGATAAAACTGCATTTATCTGGAGAAAGCTACCCCGCCTGACGGTACAGGCGGGGCCAGGGCTCAGCGCCGGGTGTTCTTCCGGTACAGCAGGTACAGCCCCTTCACCAGCAGGTCGTGATCATACCGGATCTCCCGGCGGCAGTGGTGATAGAGCTCCGGGGTCTGGCTCCCGGTGGCCACCACCGTGGCGGCGGAAGCCCCTGCCGCCTCCTCCAGAGCCTGGATCACCCGGTCAAAGGCGCCGCTGTAGCCATACAGCACCCCCGCCCGCATGGAGTCCACTGTGTTCCGGCCCAGGGGCGTGTTCACCTGCGCCATGGAGATCTGGGGAAGCTGTGCCCCGTGCCGGGACAGGGCCTCCAGGGCAATGTCCATGCCCGGCATAATGGCGCAGCCCTCAAAGGCTTGGTCGCTCAGATAGGAAAAGGTGACGGCAGTCCGGGAGTTGATCACAATGGCGGGGGTTGGATAGAGGGCGGCAGCCGCCACAGAGGAGGCCACAATGTCGCTGCCCAGCTGGTCATGGATCTCCGCCTTGATGTTCAGTCCTGTCTTCAGCCCCGGCCCCACCAGCAGCGGAGAACGCCCCGTAAGCCGCCGCAGGGTACGCGCATAGGATGCGGTGATCGGCGGCACAACGCTTGACAGGATAGAACCCTTTACAGCTGAAGGCTCCGCCTGATACAAGTGAAACACCCCCATCAGATCGATGGCGCAGCGGTCGTCGGTCATCTTGGGGTCGGTGCCCAGCTCGGACTGGAAGGACAGCGTACCATCCTCCTGGAACAGCGCGATGGTAGTGCCCAGGTTTCCAATGTCAATGGCCAGGATCATATGCCCTCTCCCCTTCCGTCATTCTATTAGGCTATTTTAACATGGCCCGCGCCGCATTGCAAGACGGATCGGGAAAGCCGGGACGCGCCTGCCCCGGCTTTTCCCCGTCAGATATGCTCTCGAATGATCTCACCCATCCGCCTTGTGCCGATGACCGTTTCCCCCGGCTTGGCAATGTCGGCGGTGCGCCAGCCCTCCGCCAGCGCCTTGTCCACAGCGGCCTCGATGGCGTCCGCCTCCTCCGCCAGATGGAAGGAATAGCGGAACATCATGGCGGCGGACAGAATGGTGGCGATGGGGTTGGCCTTATCCTGCCCCGCGATATCCGGGGCGGAGCCATGAATGGGCTCATACAGCGCCGGGGCCCCATCCCCCATGGAGGCGGAGGGCAGTAGCCCGATGGAGCCGGTGATCATGGACGCCTCGTCGGACAAGATATCCCCGAACATATTCTCCGTCACCACCACGTCGAACTGGCCCGGATCCCGCACCAGCTGCATGGCGCAGTTGTCCACCAGCACGTCCTCATAGGCCACGTCGGCGTATTCTTCCGCCAGCCGGTGCATCACTGAGCGCCACAGCCGGCTGGTCTCCAGCACGTTGGCCTTGTCAACGCTGGACACCTTTTTCCGGCGCAGGCGGGCCATTTCAAAGGCCCGGCGGCCGATTCGTTCGATCTCCTTCTCGGAATAGGCCATCAGATCGGTGGCCTCCATGCCCCGATCCTCGGTCTGATACTTGTCCCGCTTCCCAAAATAGATCCCTCCGGTGAGCTCCCGTACCATCAGCAAGTCAATCCCCTGCTCCGCCGTCTCCTTTTTTAAAGGGCAGGCGTCCATCAGGGCGGGCCGCAGAACCGCGGGGCGAAGATTGGCGTAAAGCCCCAAATCTTTACGGATAGCCAGCAGGGCCGTCTCCGGCCGCTGCTCCGCCGGCTTGTCGCTGCCCCACCTGGGGCCGCCCACCGCGCCCAGGAGCACCGCGTCGCAGGACTTGCACAGCTCTGCCGTCCCCTCGGGATAGCTCACCCCCACCGCGTCGGTGGCGCAGCCTCCCAGCAGTACGTCCACGTACTCAAAGGTGTGGCCTAACTTCTCCCCCACCCTGTCGATGACCTTTACCGTCTCATCTACGATCTCGGGGCCGATGCCGTCCCCCCGAATCAGCGCAATTTTATACTTCATTTCGCCACCCCCCGCGCCTTCAGCGACTTCAGCAATCCGCCGTGCTCAATGATGCCGTTGACAAACTCCGGGAAGGGTGCGGCCTGGAACCTCGCCCCGGTGCTCTCGTTGACGATCACCCCGGTGCCAAAGTCCACCGACACCTGATCCCCCGGGGAGATGCCGTCCACCGCCCCTGGGCACTCCAAAATGGGGAAGCCGATGTTGATGGCGTTGCGGTAAAAGATCCGGGCGAAGCTTTTGGCGATGACGCACTTCACCCCGCAGGCCTTGATGGCCAGGGGCGCGTGCTCCCGGGAGGAACCGCAGCCAAAATTATTCCCGCCGATGATGATATCCCCAGCCTCTACCGTAGAGGCGAAGTCCCCGTCGATGTCCTCCATGCAGTGGGAGGCCAGAGACTTCTCGTCCGGGGCGTTGAGATACCGGGCGGGGATGATCACATCGGTGTCTACGTTGTCACCATATTTGTAAATCTTCATTGCTTTACACTCCCCTCAAAGACTGGCCGGATCGGTCAGGACGCCGGTGACGGCACTGGCCGCCGCCACCGCGGGGCTGGCCAGAATGATCATGGAGCTGGTGGGCCCCATGCGGCCCACAAAGTTCCGGTTGGTGGTGGACACCGCCCACTCTCCATCGCTCAGCACTCCCATATGCCCTCCAAGACAGGGCCCGCAGGTGGGAGTGGACACCACCGCGCCCGCCCGGATGAAGTCGGCCACCAGCCCCTCCGCCATGGCGTCCAGGTAGATCTGCTGAGTGGCGGGAATGACGATGCAGCGCACCCCGTCGGCCACCTTCCGGCCCCGGAGGACGCCGGCGGCCTCCCGCAGATCCTTCAGCCGCCCGTTGGTGCAGGAGCCGATGACCACCTGCTGAATGGGCTTCCCCGCCGCCTCGTCCACGGTTTTGGTGTTGGAGGGCAGATGGGGGAAGGCCACCGTAGGCCGCAGGGCGGACAGATCGATGGTGATTTCCCGGGTATACTGGGCATCCGGATCCGCCTCAAAGGCGGTAAATTCCCGGTCAACCCGGCCCTTTAAGTAGTCCAGTGTCTTGTCGTCCACCGGGAAAATCCCGTTCTTGGCCCCGGCCTCAATGGCCATATTGCAGATGGTGAACCGGTCGTCCATCTCCAGGGAGGCCACCCCCTCCCCGGCGAACTCCAGCGACTGGTACAGCGCCCCGTCCACCCCAATGAGGCCGATCAGGTGGAGGATCACATCCTTGCCGGTGACATACCGGCTCAGCTTCCCCACCAGGTTCACCTTGATGGCGGAGGGCACCTTGAACCAGGCCAGCCCGGTAGCCATCCCCGCCGCCATGTCGGTGGAGCCCACACCGGTGGAGAAGGCCCCCAACGCGCCGTAGGTACAGGTGTGGGAGTCCGCGCCGATGATCACCTCGCCGGGAGCGGTGAGCCCCTGCTCCGGCAAAAGGGCGTGCTCAATCCCCATCCTGCCCACGTCATAGAAGTGGGTGATGGCGTGCTTTTTCGCGAACTCCCGGCAGGCGGCGCACAGCTGGGCGGACTTGATGTCCTTGCAGGGGGTGGAGTGATCCAGCACGATGGCGATTTTGTCCCGGTCAAATACGCTGGACAGCCCCGCCTTTTCAAACTCCGTGATAGCCACCGGGGTGGTGATGTCGTTGCCCAGCACCAGATCCAGCTTCCCCTCGATAAGCTGGCCGGCCTCTACCGAAGCAAGCCCGGCGGATCGGGCCAGAATTTTCTGGGTCATTGTCATTCCCATTTGCGGTTCCTCCTCAAAATGGCCTCATGCCCCACGGGCGGCCATGACGTTTGTGCTTTGATTATGCCAGAAGTTCTGGACGAAAAATGCAAACTGTGATACAATGTCAGAAACGAAACTTCAGCAACGAGGTGATGGGCATGGCGGTATGGGATCCGCTGGCGGAGGGCCGGGCCCCCCGGACGTACCGGGCGGGACAGCTGGTCTATTTGCAGGGCGCCAGCCCGGACTGCTTTTACTATCTGGTGTCCGGCTCGGTACGCAGCTTTATCAGCACCCCTGCCGGCGAGGAGCGGGTGCTGGCCGTCCACCGCGCCGGAGATCTCATGGGCGAGGCGTCCTTTTTTGACGGCTGCCCCCGGGTCACCTCCGCCATGGCGCTGGAGGACTGCCGGATTCTGTCCGTCAACCGGGAGCAGCTGGACGCCGCCTTCCAGCGCCACCCGGAGCTGGCCCTGCCCATGCTCCAGTATCTGGCCCGGACGGTGCGGCTGCTGTCCGATCACGTGGGGGCCTCCTCCCTGCCCGCCCAGCAGCGGATCGCTCGCTGGCTGCTCAGCCAGCCCGCCGGGCCGGACGGCGCTATCCGCATCACCCACGAGGGGATCGGTCAGGCGGTGGGCCTGTCCCGGGTGACGGTAAGCCGGGTGCTGGGGGAGCTGGCCGATCAGGGGCTGGTGGAACTGGGGTATCGGTCGATGGTTGTCTTGGATCGTGAGGGATTGTATGAGCTGATCAATTTGGAGGGCTAATCAGTGCCTTCCGCTGTACTGGCTTTTTTCTTATTCAAAATGACAAGTTCAATATGAGGAAGTGGTTTATTATGTATATTGAAACTCAAAGGATGATCATTCGGGAGTATACGATGGGTGACTCAGAAGATTTATATGAGATTTTTGGTAATGCCGAGGTGATGAAGCATTGTGAGCCTGCATACAGTCCTGAAAAAACAACTGATTTCTTATCAACGTTTTGTATTGAGAAAAGAGGGGCTGTTGCCGCAGTTCACAAGGACAGCGGCAAAATGATTGGATATATCCTATTTAAGGCTTTTGAAGAAGGCGTTTACGAAATTGGCTGGATTTTCAACAAAAACTATTGGCGGCAGGGCTATGCTTTTGAATCCTGCAAAGCGGTGGTTGAGTATGCTTTCAGTAAGCTGGAAGTACACAAAATATTTGCAGAAGCCATTGACAGCGTAAAATCGGTTGGCCTAATGAAAAAACTCGGTATGCGGCTGGAGGGAATCCAACGAAGCCAGACAAGAGACAATGACGGGAACTGGGCCGACCTCTATTTTTACGGGCTTTTAAAAGAGGAGCGGTAAGGCGTTCTGCCTTGCCGCTCCTCTTTTTCATAAGATGATGCAGATCAGCCCGCCGGATCCCTCGTTGATGATCCGCTGGAGCGTCTCCCGCAGCTTCTCCCGGGCCTCCTCCGGCATCCGCTTCAGCTTGCCGTTCAAGTCCTCCCCCACCAGCTCGTGGAAGGAGCGCCCAAAGATGTTGGAGTCCCAGATCTTCCCCGTGTCCCCCTCGAACTGCTGGAGCAGGTAGTCCACCATCTCCTCCGACTGCTTCTCGGTGCCCATGATGGGGGACACCTCCGCCCGGATATCCGCCCGCATCATATGGATGGACGGGGCGGACGCCTTGAGCCGCACGCCGTACCGTCCCCCCTGCTTGACGATCTCCGGCTCCTCCAGCGTCATCTCCTGAGGGTCGGGCATCACAATGCCATAGCCCGTGGCCTCCACCTGCTTCAGGGCGTCCTCCACCTTCTCATAGCTGCGCTTCATACACGCCATCTGGGTGAGCTGGTCGATGAGGTCGCCGTCGTCCCGGATCTCCAGCCCGCACCGCTCGGACACGGTGGAGTAGAACAGCGCCCGGGGCAGCTCCAGGGTGGCGGTGACGACGCCGCTGCCCATGTCCATCCGGTTGAGGACGGCGGAGCTCACCTCCTCCCGATCCCCCATGGCCAGCACCGCGCCCTCCGCGTCCCGCAGGCGCTGGAGGCCCTCCGTCTCCTCCCGGATCATGGCGTACAGCCCGCTCTTGATGGGGTGGTCAAAGGGAAGCACATCCACCCAGGGGGGCAGGAACAGATCCATCTGCTTCATGGGGAACTCGTGGAGCACCGCACGGATGATCTCGCTCACCGCCCCTTCGTCCAGGGTCAGGCAGTTGGCGGCCAGACAGGTCACGTCATACCGCTCCGCGATGTCCGCCTGGAGGGTCTGGGCCCGCTCACTGTAGGGCTGGGCGGAGTTGAGCAGCACCATGAAGGGCTTGCCCAGCCCCTTCAGCTCGCTGATCACCCGCTCCTCCGCCTCCAGGTAGTCCTCCCGGGGGATGTCGGTCACCGAGCCGTCGGTGGTCACCACAATGCCGATGGTGGAGTGATCGGTGATCACCTTCTGGGTGCCGAATTCCGCCGCCTCCGTCATGGGAATCTCGTGGTCGAACCAGGGGGTCATCACCATCCGGGGCTGATCCCCGTCCATCTGCCCCAGGGCGCTGGGCACCATGTAGCCCACGCAGTCGATGAGCCGGACGGAGAACACCCCGCCGTCCTCCATCACCATCTCCACCGCGTCCTCGGGGACGAACTTGGGCTCGGCGGTCATCACCACCCGGCCGGAGCCGCTCTGGGGCAGCTCATCCCGGGCCCGATCCCGGATGTAGCTGTTCTCGATCTTGGGCAGCACCAGGGTCTCCATGAACCGCTTGATGAAGGTGGACTTCCCCGTCCGCACGGGGCCCACCACGCCGATATAGATGTCGCCCTGGGTGCGCTGGGCGATATCCTCATACAGTTTGTTTTCCAAAGCTGAACCCTCCTCACCGCATACTCGTCTTATATGTATGGGCGCGGTGGAAGGAATATGACAGCGGCGGCGTGGATTTTGTCCACGCCGCCGGCTTTTGTCAGCATCTTCTGGCGGGAATAAGCAGCAGCTCCCCCTCCGCCGCCTCCGGGGAGGCGAGGCCGTTGGCGCCGCAGATATCCTCCACCGTCGATCCGCAGGCTTTGGCGATGTCCCACAGCGCCTCCCCCCGCTCCACCCGGCGGATCACCACCGAGGGCCGCACACCGGTCTCCTTGATGCCGCTGGGCTTCAGATCGGTGACGCAGGCCGCCTGCTCCTCCCGGGTGGTCATCCAGGCGAACTCCGCCTCAAAGCGCACCTCCAGCCCGCCGGTGACGGGGACGGCAGTGGCCTCCCCCACGGGACGGCAGGTGCAGGAACAGGTACAGCCCGGGGGCAGCTCCCCCCGGCAGGACACGGGGATATCCACCTCCACGCCGCACAGGGCGTCATCCTCGCTGAGGTAGAGGATGGACGCGATGGCCTGGGCGGTAAACTCCATGCCGCCCTCCACCGGGGCGGAGGCCATCGAGGTCACCGACACGGCGCAGTCCAGCACCTGCTTGGCGGGGATGCCGGACTCGCACAGCTTCCGGGCGGTCTCCCGCCGGAATGTCCGCTCCGCCATGGTGCACAGCCGGGCCGGGGCCCGCTCCACATCAAGAGGCTGCTTGAGGCAGTAGGCATCGCTGATCAGGGTCACGGATCGGCGCACCCACAGGGCGGCCTGGGCCAGCGCCTCCAGCGTCACCTCCAGCTCCCCCTCCCGCAGGCGGCAGTCCACGCTTTTCAGCGTCACCACCGCCTCCGGATCCGCCTCCTCCGGGGCCTCCCCCAGATCCAGGATCTGAGAGTAGGGCAGCTCAAAGCGCAGGGGCACCAGCCCCTCCCCGCCCCGGTACAGGGTGATCAGCTGGACGTCTCCCTTGAGCACCAGCTTCCTTCCGATAAACTTGGCGTCCACCGCCCCCAGCTCCGCCCGGTAGAACAGCAGCTCCTCCATCTCCGGCTTGGAGGCCGGGGGGCGCAGCACGTCGGAGAAGGTAAACGTCTTTTCCGCCACGTCTGGGATCGCGCAGCATTTGCAGGGGGTGAGCAGCTTCTCCACCCCGGCCTCCTCCCCGCAGCTCACATCGCAGCTCAGCTCCTGCCGCTCCTGCTGGTAGGCCGCCGCCCACACCGTCAGGTTGACCCGCACCAGCATCTTCCGGGGGTTGATGGTGCGCGCGTCCGCCGAGGCGGCCTGAACCGCCACCTGTACGGGGCACCCGGCATGGAACTGCGGGTCGTCCCGGACGCACTGGAAGGGGATGGACACCTCCAGCGAACGAAGGACGGTCTCCTCCTCCGGTATGTAGAGCACGGTCACCCGGGCGGTGCCGGACAGCCGCAGGGAGCCCTCCCCCAGCTCCTTATCCTTCAAAAACACCTTGCCCACCGCCGAGACGATCCGGGAGATGTCCGGGCAGGCGTCGGGCACAATGCTCTCCAACGTCTCCTCCTGAGAAAACATCCCCTGGCTGACGGGCCGGTACCCCTCCAGCACAATGCGCTGCAGTTCCATGTCCATAGGCTTCCTCTCCTTGCACGTATTCTGTGTCCACTATATGCCGGGAGGGGCCGGGATATGTCCTCTGCTCAATCCATGTGGAAGATCTTGCGCATCAGGCCGCACAGCGCCTTCGGAAACTTCACCACCACGACTCGCATGAAAACTGCCCCCTTTCTCAACGCTGGAATCTATACCAGCATATGAAAAAGGGGGCTGTCCGGTTCCATTCAATTTTTGCGTCTCTCCCAGTCCGGGATCTCTTTGGCCTGTTCGTACAGCCGGACATAGCTTTTATGGCGGCTGGGGGCGATCTTTCCCGCCGCCACCGCCTCCCGCACGGCGCAGCCCCGCTCCTTCACGTGGGCGCAGCCCTGGAAGCGGCACTCCTCCAGGAAGGGCCGGAACTCCCGGAAGGCTCTGGCCAGCTCCTCCTTGGGGATGGCCTCCATCCGCTCCACGTCAAAGGCGGAGAAGCCCGGCGTATCCGCCGCCAGCCCTCCCGCCACCGGGAACAGCTCCACGTGCCGGGTGGTGTGACGGCCCCGGCCCAGCTTTTCGCTCACGTCCCCCACCTCCAGGCCGAAGCCCGGCTGGAGGGCATTCAAAATACTGGACTTGCCAACACCGGAATTTCCTGTAAAAGCAGAAACCTTCCCAGCAATGGCCGCCGCCAGCTCTGGGATTCCATCCCCCGTCTCCGCGCTGACCTGAAGGGTGGGGAAGCCCGCCTCCCGGTAGACCGCCGCCAGCCCGTCCGCCCGATCCAGATCGCACTTGTTAAAGCAGATCAGCACCTCACAGCCCTTCCACTCCGCCATGGCCGCCATGCGGTCGATGAGAAAGGGATCGGTGACGGGGATCGCCCCCGACGCGATGATCACCATCTGGTCGATGTTGGCCACCATGGGGCGGCGGAACTGGTTCTTCCGGGGCAGGACGGCGTCCACCATCCCCGTCCCGTCGTCCAGGCGGCTGATCTCCACCCGATCCCCTACCAAGGGGGTGAGCTTCTGCAGGCGGAGCCGCCCCCTTCCCCGGCAGGGGATTGGATCCCCCTCCCCTGTGTCCACGTAATAAAATCCGCTGAGGGCCTTGACAATCTGTCCCGTCATTGCTGTGAAAAGTCCAGCGTGTAGTCGCGCTCCAGGACGCCGTTGATATAAATACACACCTTCTGTACCCCGGAGGCGGTGGCCGGCTTGCTCAGCACCCCGGTGGAGGCGTCCACCGAGCCGTCAAAGATCAGCTGATCCCCCACCGTGATCCGCACGTCCACCGTGCCGGTGTACTCGCTGAGATCCACCTTGATAAACTGGGTGCTGGCGGGTACGCCCACGTTCTCCGTGGGAACGGGTGTCTCCGTGGCGGGGGGATCCGTGGCTGGCGGATCCGTGGCAGGCGGTTCTGTAGCCGGCGGCTCCGTCTCCTCCGGGCCCGTGCTCACCCAGAAGTCGATGACGGTGCCCTTCTCCACCTCGCCCAGCACGCTCTGCCAGATCACCTTGCCCTCGGCGTACTCGGAGCTGGGGTGGTTATCCACCTTGCCCCGGATGAGGCCCATGGCGCCCAGCTGCCGCTCCACGTCCTCAAGGTTCCAGCTTATGAAGCTGGGCACCGTCACCTTGGGGGTCTCCGGGCCCTTGCTCACCACCAGAACAACCTTGTCGCCCTTTTCCACCACGATGTCGGCCATGGGCGTAGAGGAGATGATGATGCCCTTGGTGATGGTGTCGGAGAACTCCTCCTGCACCTCCACCTCAAGCCCCATCTCGTTTTGCAGCTTCAGCAGGGCCTGCCGGTACTCCCAGCCGTCCACTGGCGGCATATACATCGTATCTTCTCCGCCGCTGATTTTGACCTTGATGACCCGCTCCCCTTCCTTGACCATAGTCTTGGCCTCGGGGGTCTGGGCACAGATCTGGCCCTCCGGATACTCCTCGCTGTAGACGGTGTCCCCTTCCTCCACGGTGAACTCCCCTAAAATGGCCGGGTTTTTCTCCAGATCCTCCATGGTATAGCCCAGCAGAGAGGGCACCGGGTATTCCTTTTGCTCCTCAAACATCCCCTTCAGCAGGAAGTTGTAGAGGAAAAAGATCATGCCGCCGATGAAGATCAAAATCACTACGATGGCGGCCACCGCGGGCACGATGCTGGTTCCCCGGGCGGGCGGATCGTCGTACTCGTCCAGCTCCTCCTCCCGGTAGCGGCGCTCCCGGCGCTCCGGCTCCCGGGCGGCCTCCCGGCGGCGGCGCTCCGTATCTCCGCCGCTGTGCCGGGCAACGGGCACCACCATGGTGGGTTCGTCCACCTCGTCCTGGGGGACGGGCTGGGACACCTCCATGTCCGGATTCTTGCGGAACTCCTTCAAATCGTCCAGCATCTCGTCCGCCGAGCCGTACCGCTGGTTGACGTCCGGCGCCATGGCCCGCATGGTGATGTCCTCCAGCGCCTGGGGCACGTCCGGGTTCAGGCTGCGGGGGGGCACCGGGATGGCGCTGATGTGCTGGATCGCCACCCCCATGGGGGTGTCCCCCTCGAAGGGCAGCCGCCCGGTGAGCATCTCGTAGAGCACCACGCCGGCGGAGTAGATATCGGTGCGGCAGTCCACGTGGCTCCCTCTGGCCTGCTCCGGGGAGATATAGTGGACGGAGCCGATGGCCTCCTGGGTCATGGTATTCTGGGCGGCGCTGGCCAGCTGGGCGATGCCGAAATCGGTGACCTTCACGCTGCCGTCCCGGAGCACCATGACGTTGTGGGGCTTGATGTCCCGGTGGATGATGCCTCTGGAGTGGGCGTGGCTCAGCGCCCGCATGATCTGGGTGATGAAGTGCTGGGCCTCCCGCCAGTTCAGGGGGGTGCCCCGGCGCTGCATATACTGCTTCAGCGTCAGCCCGTCCACCAGCTCCATGACGATATAGTCCAGCCCGTCGGACTGGCTCACGTCGTACACAGACACGATATTGGCGTGGGACAGCATGGCCACAGCCTGGGACTCGTCATGGAAGCGGCGGCGAAACTCGGCGTCCTGGGCCAGCTCCGGCTTCAGGATCTTCACCGCCACCAGCCGGTTGAGCCGGTGATCCCGGGTCTTATAGACCATCGCCATACCGCCCATGCCGATGCACTCCATGATCTCATACCGGTTGTCGAGCATTTTACCTATGTATTGATCCATGGTAAAAGTCCTCCTACAGATTGCTTACAGCTGCGCCAGGACAACGGTGACGTTATCCGGCGCGCCCTGTTCCAGCGTCATATCCACCAGCCTGCGGCACAGCGCCTCCGGCTCCCGCTCCTCCAGCGAGGTCTGAAGCAGCACCGGGTCGGGCAGCACGTTGGACAGCCCGTCACTGCACAGCAGCAGGCGGCTGTCCTGGCCGGTCTCCACCCGGAGCAGGTCGAAGGCCACCGTGGGCTCCACCCCCAGCGCCCGGGTGATCAGGTTCTTCTGGGGGTGCCGGCGGGCCTCCTCCGCGGTGATCTCCCCCCGATCCACCAGGAGCTGCACCAGGGAGTGATCCACCGTCACCTGCCGAATCATCCCGTTTTCTATGAGATAACATCGGCTGTCCCCCACGTTTACCACGTAGGATTCCCCCGGCAGGGCCAAGGCCGCCACCAGTGTGGTGCCCATGCCCCGGTACTCCGGGTTGGCCTGGGCCAGCTCAAACACCTTCCGGTTGGCCAGGGCGCAGGCCTCCGCCAGCACGTCCTCCCACCACTCGGGATCATCCCGGGATCCCTGGGAGAACCGCTCCTCCACGGCGGCGGAAAAGCACTCCGCCGCCACGGAGCTGGCCACGCCTCCCGCCTGGGCTCCGCCCATGCCGTCGCAAACCACCAGCAGGGCCGCTCCGTTCAAGTCCCGACACGCCCAGCTGTCCTGGTTGTCCTTTCGGTGGCGGCCAACGTCCGTCACACCGCATAGTCTCACTGAAGATCCCTCCTTTCCGGAATCAAGGGCCTACCATGAAGCTCCGCCGTCCATGTGTCTGCGCCGGAGCTGTCCGCAGGAGGCGTCAATGTCGCTCCCCAGCTTCCGGCGCACGGTGGCGGTGACGCCGTGCCCCTCCAGCCGCTGCTGGAACTGCCGCACCCGGCGGCTGGGCTTCAGCGGCGACTCCGCCACGTCGTTCAGCGGGATCAGGTTCACGTGCCCGGGCTGGCCCCGGAGCAGCTCCGCCAGCCGGTCGGCCTGGGCGTCGCTGTCGTTCACCCCGTCAATCATGGCGTACTCGTAAGAGATCCGCCGCCCGGTGGTCTCGAAGTAACGGCGGCAGGTCTCCATCAGCGGCCCCACGCCCACCGCCCGGTTCACCGGCATCAGCCGGCTTCGGGTTTCGTCATCCGGGGCGTGGAGGGAAACGCTTAATGTCAATTGTAACCCAAGAAGGGCCAGTTTGTCAATTTTCTTTATCAGACCGCAGGTGGACAGGGAGATATGCCGCATCCCGATGTTGAGTCCGTCCGGGTGATTTACCAGCGTCAGGAAGCGCAGCACATGGTCGAAATTATCCAACGGCTCCCCGATCCCCATCAGCACGATATTGGAAATTTCCGCCCCGCTGTCCTTCTGGGTGAAGATGACCTGATCAAGAATTTCAGCGGGTGACAAGTCCCGCACCTTGCCCCCAAGGGTGGAGGCGCAGAACACGCAGCCCATGTTGCACCCCACTTGGCTGGACACACAGACAGTATTCCCATGCTTATACCGCATCAAAACCGTTTCGATACAATTTCCGTCCAAAAGCCGCCACAGGTATTTTATGGTACCGTCCACCTGGGACACCTGCCTGCGCTCCACCTGGGGTACCGTCAGGAGACACCGCTCTTTCAGGACGTCCCGCAGGGCGCGGGGCAGATCGCTCATCTCGTCGAAGGACTCCACCCCCCGGTGGAGCCAGCGGAACACCTGCTTTGCCCGAAACCCGGGCTGTCCCAGCTCCTTGAAGTAGGCGGACAGCTCCTCCAGCGTCATGGATTTCAGATCCACCACCGGGATCACCCCTTCCTGCGCAGCTTGGCCACGAAAAATCCATCCGTACCGTGGATGTGGGGCCAGAAGGTGATCCGCCCCGGCTGCTCCCCGAGCTCGGGCAGGGAGAAGGGCTCCGGCGCGAACTGGGGATGATCGGCCAGAAATCCGTCCACGATATCCCCGTTTTCCCGCTGGAGAACGGTGCAGGTGGAGTAAATCAGCACCCCTCCGGGCCGGACGTACCGGGCGCAGTTGTCCAAAATGGCCCGCTGCACCCGGGGCAGCCCCTCCAGCGCCTTGGGATCCTTGTAGCGGATGTCCGGCTTCTTGCGGATGATCCCCAGCCCCGAGCAGGGCACGTCGGTGATCACCCCGTCAAACCCGCCCAGCCACTCCTCCTTCTGCTCCGTCGCACTCTGAAGGCAGGGGGAGATGATAGACAGACCCAGTCGATCCCGCCCCGCCTGGAGCAGCCTGATCTTGTGGGGGTGGATATCACAGGAAATAACCTCTCCCCGGTTTTCCATCTCGATAGCGGCGGCAAAGGATTTTCCACCGGGGGCGGCGCAGCAATCCAGCACCCGCTGGCCCGGCCTGAGCCCGGCGGCCGTCACCGCCAGCCGCGCCGCCGGATCCTGCACGTAAAAATGGCCTTCCCGAAACGCCGCCAGCCGCTCCAGATCGCCCGACCCGCTCAGCAGCAGGCACCCGGGCAGCCACGGGTGGGGCGTGACCTCCACCCCCTCGCTCCGCAGCTCCTCCGCCAGCTTGTCCGGATCAGTTCGGAGGGGATTGACCTGGGCCGCGGTGGGAGGCTGGAGGTTGTCCGCCGCCAGCAGGGCCTCCGCCCCCTCCGGGCCCAGCGCGGCCATAAATTCCTCCACCAGCCAGAGCGGGTGGCTGTATTTCAGGGACAGGGTTTCCGCCCTGTCCCGTCCCTCCGGCTCCGGCAGATCCTTCTGCCGGAGCATGGCCCGCAGGATGCCGTTCACCATCCCGGCGGCCCGGGGGTTGCGGCAGTACTTCTTGGTCAGCTCCACCGCCTCGTTCACCGCCGCGCTGGGTGGAATTTTATCCAAAAACAGGAACTGATAAACCGCCGACCGCAGCCCGCACAGCACGGGCACCTCCAGCGCCTCCAGCTTCCGGTTGCAGAACCGGGCCAGCTGCCAGTCCAGCAGCAGCCTGTTCTGCAGCACCCCGTAGCACAGCCGGGAGGCCAAGGCCGCGTCCCGCTTGTCCAGCTCCTGTTCCCGCAGCGTCTTTTTCAAATATCCATCCGACCACGCCCCCTGCCGCTCACAGGCGGTCAGGGTGATCAGCGCGGCCTCTCTGGCAGAACCCATCGGGGCATCCTCCTAATCTGTCAAAACTATACCCGTCCGGATGGGATGGCCCATCAGGAAGGCGGACGCGGCCATGGCCTTTTTCCCGTCCGGCTGGAGCTCCAGAATCTCCAACGCTTTTCCGTCTCCGCAGGCTACCCGCAGGCCCCGCTTGTCTGCCTGGAGCACCGTTCCCGGCGCCTGGCCCCCGGCGTCCTCCGCCAGGGCGGTGCGCAGGATCTTGCACCGCACCCCGTCCACCGCGGCAACAGCCGCCGGCCAGGGATACAGCCCCCGCACCTGATCGTGGAGCTGCCGGGCCGTCCTGCTCCAGTCCATGGGGGACAGCTCCCGGGACAGCATGGGGGCGTGGCTGGCCCTGCTCTCGTCCTGGGGCACCGCCTTTACCATCCCCGCCTCGATGTCCGCCACCGTCTCCACCAGCAGCTCCGCCCCCATCTGGGCCAGCCGGTCAAAGAGCTGGGCGGCGTTCTCGTCGATCTGGATGGGGGTGGCCCGCTGGGCCAGGATGTCCCCGGTGTCCATCCCCTCCGCCATAACCATGATGGTGACGCCCGTCTCGTCCTCCCCATCGAGGATGGCCCAGTTGATAGGGGCCGCCCCCCGGTACTTGGGCAGCAGGGACGAGTGGACGTTGACACACCCCAGCCGGGGCAGCTCCAAAATGTCCACCGGCAGGATCTTCCCGTAGGCCGCCACCGCGATGAGCTCCGGCTCCAGCCCCTTCAGGATGCCCAGCGCCTCCCCGTCCCGCAGCTTGGCGGGCTGAAACACCGGCAAGCCAACCGACAAGGCATATTCCTTCACGGGCGGCGCCTGGAGCTTCATGCCTCGATTTTTCGGTTTGTCCGGCTGGGTAAACACCCCGCAGATCTCATGCCCTGCCTCCACCAGCGCCTTCAGCGAGGGCACCGCAAAATCCGGGGTGCCCATGAACACAATTCTCATTTTTTCTTTCCTCTTTTCCGGCGGGGCTTCCGGCTTTCACTCTGCCCCGCCTCCATGGCGTCCAGCTCCTCCATGGTGTAGAGCTCCCCATCGGTGCGCTCCACAAACAGGTGGCCCTCCAGATGCTCCAGCTCGTGGCAGAAGCAGCGGGCCACCATCTCCTCCCCGGACACCTCAAAGAAATTCCCGTCCCGATCCTGGGCCCGGACGGTCACCGAGCTGGGGCGGAGCACCCAGCCGTACTGGTTGGGGACGCTGAGGCAGCCCTCCCAGCCCCCCTGCTCCCCCTCCTTGCGGATGATCTCCGGATTTACCAGCTCAATCATTTGATCCTGATCGTCCATCACGATCACAGCCCGACGGAGTATGCCGATCTGAGGCGCGGCCAGTCCCACGCCCCCGGCGTTCTCCAGCGTCTCCTTCAGATCGTCCAGCAGCCAGTGGAGCTTCCGGTCAAACTTCTCCACCGGCCGGCACACCTTTCCCAGAGTCGGATCCCCCTGAGTCAATATTTTTCGCAAAGCCATCGCAAATTCCTCCTCTTTATTCCATGGGATCCAGATCTGCGTACAGGGCTACCCCACGGTTTTGCCTGTCCGACTGGGCCTGCCGGAGCAGATGGGCCACCAGCTGACGTATGGCCCGGGTATTTTTTGTGTTGAGCACCAGCCGGTATCGGTAGCGGTCGTTCACCTTGGCCACCGGGGCCGGGGCCGGCCCCAGCAGGCGGTACGCCGTCCCCCGATAGGGCGTTTTACCCATGGCCGAACTCAAGCTGTCCCGCAGCCGCAGGCAGGCCCGGAGCACCGCCGTCTCCTCCAGCCCGGAGGCGCACAGCAGAAACAGATCGCTGCAGGGCGGCAGCTCCCGCATCTCCCGTATGCGGATCTCCTGGCGGTAAAAGGAGTCATAGTCCTGCTGGGCCGCGAACCGGATCACGTCGTTGTCCGGGGTGAAGGTCTGGATCACCGCCTGCCCCTCCTTCTCCCCCCGTCCCGCCCGGCCCGCCACCTGGGTGAGCAGGGAGAAGGTGCGCTCCGCGGCGTGGACGTCTCCGGTATACAGGCTCTGATCCGCCGACACCGCCCCCACCAGGGTGACGTTCTCAAAGTCCAGCCCCTTGGCCACCATCTGGGTGCCCAGCAGAATGGGGATCCGCTGCCGCCGGAATTCTTCCAGCAGAGCCTCGTGGCTGTGGGTGACGGACACGGTGTCCGCGTCCATCCGCAGCACCCCCACGCCGGGGAACAGGCTTTGCAGCTCCTCCTCCACCTTCTGCGTCCCCGCCCCGACGAAGCGGAGCAGGCCGCCGCAGACGGGACAACGGTCGGGCAGAGGCTGGGAGTGGCCGCAGTAATGGCACATCAGCCGCCGGTTGGCGGAGTGGTAGGTCAGATGGACGGAGCACCGGGGACAGGTGGGGATCTCCCCGCACTCGCCGCACACCGCCATCCGGCTGGCCCCCCGGCGGTTGAGAAACAGGATGGCCTGTTCCCCCCGATCCACCGTCTCCTCCAGCTTTTGGGCCAGCACCCCGCTGATGGAGCCGCCATTTCCCCGGCGCAGCTCCTCCTTCATGTCCACAATGGTCACCTTGGGCAGGGCCCGCTCATTGAACCTGCGGCTGAGGGTGAGCAGGTTATACTCCCCCTGCCGGGCCCGGTACATGGTTTCCACCGACGGGGTGGCCGAGCCCAGCACCAGCAGCGCCCCCGCCCTGTGGCAGCGGCAGCGCGCCACCTCCCGGGCATGATACCTGGGGTTCTGCTCCGACTTGTAGGAGGGCTCCTGCTCCTCGTCCAGAATAATGGCCCCCAGATTAGGCAGCGGGGCAAACACCGCGGAGCGGGTGCCTACCACCACCCGGGCCTCCCCCCTCCGCACCCGTTTCCACTCATCGCACCGCTCTCCGGCGGACAGAGAGCTGTGAAGGATTGCAACTTCACAGCCAAAGTGGGACACAAAGATCCGCATCAGCTGCGGGGTCAAGGAGATCTCCGGCACCATCACCAGCGCCGTCCTCCCCTTCTCCAGCAGAGCGTGGATCAGCTTCAGGTAGATCTGGGTCTTGCCGCTGCCGGTGACGCCGTACAGCAGGGCGGCGCCTCTGCCTCCCTCCGCCTGGGCCAGCAGCTCCTCATAGGCCGCCTGCTGTTCCCCGTTCAGCTCCACCGGCGCCGCCTCCTCCTGGGTGGGCAGCTCCGGGCGGCGGTAGACCTCCCGTTTGGACAGGGTGAGCACCCCCTGGCGCTCCAGCGCCCTCAGGGTGCTCATGGATGCACCGGTAAAGTAGCACAGCTCCTTGGCGGAGGTCTCCCCCGCCGCGCACAGGGCCTCCCCCGCCGCGTACTGAAGGGGCGCCCGCTTCCGTTTCGGGGCCAGCAGGGCCAGCGCGTCCCCGGGATCCATGGCCAGGGTGGCCACCTGCTCCGTCTTGTCCTTCACGCCCCGGGCGGCGCCCGCCTCCTGAACGATGATGCCCTGCTGTTCCAGCGCCCGCAGGGCGGGGCCCGGGTTGGCCGTCCCGAAGGCCAGCCGGATTTTCCCCAGCTCCGCCCAGCCATTGTTGGAGAACAGCAGGCCCACCAGCTTTTGGGCGGCCTCGTCCTCCCCCGCCCCATCGTAAGCCGCCGCTCGATCCACCCCGGGGGCAATCCGCCAGCAGTCCTTCAGGGAGAACCACAGCCCCGCCGGAAGCATCACCCGCATGGCGTCGTACACCGTGCAGAAATAGTGCTCCCGCATCCAAAGGGCCAGCTGCACCGCCTCCGGATCCAGCACTGGCTCCTCGTCCAGCAGGGCCAGCACATATTTCAGCTTGGCCGTGTCCTCCCGCTCCCCCAGGGCCAGCACAATGCCGTCGCTCACCCGGTTTCCCGCGCCGAAGGGCACCGCCGCCCGCATCCCCGGCCGCAAGTCGTCCGCCAGCTTGGGCGGGATCAGATAGTCGTAGGGCTTGTCAATGGCGTAGGTCGCCGCCGACACTGCGATTTTTGCGATTCCGGCCACGGCCTCACCTCATCCCTCTCCACAGTCCAAAGGGCAAGCAGGCGTCCTGCTTGCCCAGAGTTGTCACGCTTCCGCCTGATCCTGATCCTGGTTTTGCTCCCGCTCCGCGTCCTCCACCCGGAGCGTGCCGTTGGCCACCTCATGGATGGCCAGGGAGACGGCCTTCTCCTCCAGCGGCTCGCCGGAGTTCTCCGCCTCGCTGGACAGCTTTCTGGCCCGGTTGGCCACCATATTCACCAGCATATAGCGGCTGGGCACCTGATTGAGCAAATCCTTGATCGCGGGATAAAGTAACATAACGCATCCTCCTAAAATTGATATGACCGGCCGGCTTACGCCGTCCCCACAATGCCCTGGGTCAAGTGGAGCCGCTTGGGGGTGCGGCACCGCTCCGCCTCTAAAATGGACAAAATCTCCCCCGCGGCGGTCACCACCGCGTCGTTCACCACCAGATAGTCGTAGTGGACGCTCTCCCGGCACTCCTCCCGGGCCTTTTCCAGGCGGCGCTGGATGGTTTCCTCCGCGTCGGTGTTCCGGCGGTGGAGCCGGCGGGACAGCTCCTCAATGGACGGCGGTATGAGGAAGATCAGCACCGCCTCCGGGCACCGCTCCTTCACCTTGGCCGCCCCCTGCACCTCAATGTCCAGCAGTACGTCCACCCCCTGATCCAGCTTATCCCGGATCACCTTCAGGGACGTGCCGTAGTAATTGCCCACGTACTCGGCGTATTCCAGCAACTCGTCGGCGGCGATCATCCGCTCAAACTCCTCCCGGGAGACGAAGTTGTAGTTCACTCCGTCCGCCTCGCCTGTCCTGGGCTGCCGGGTGGTGAAGGACACGGAAAAGTGGATGTCCCGCCGGGCGCTCAGCAGCTCGGCGATGACGGTGCTTTTCCCCACCCCGGAGGGCCCGGACAATACGATCAGCTCTCCCCTTCTCGTGCTCATGCTTCCTCATCCTCTCTCTCGTGCTCCTGCCCCGCTTCGTCCCCAAACCGGGCGGAGATCTGCCCCGTGGGCAGGGACGACCAGATCACGTGGCCGCTGTCCATCACCAGCACCGCCTGGGTCTTGCGGCCGAAGCTGGCGTCGATGAGCATCCCCCGCTCCCGGGCCTCCTGCCCCAGCCGCTTCACCGGGGCGGAGTCCGGGCTGACAATGGCCACCACCCGCTGGGCGGACACCATATTCCCAAATCCGATATTGACCAGCTTCATGGCGTCACTCCAGGTTTTGAACCTGCTCCCGGATCTTCTCGATCTCCGCCTTCATGTCCACCACCCGGCGGGTGATCTCCAGATCGTTGCATTTGGAGCCGATGGTATTGGTTTCCCGGTTGAACTCCTGGATCAGGAAGTCCAGCTTCCGTCCCACGGCCCCTCCGGCGGACAGCAGCTCCCGGAGCTGGCCCAGATGGCTGTGGAGCCGCACCGTCTCCTCGTCCACCGCCACCTTGTCCGCGAAGATGGCCGCCTCGGTGAGCAACCGCCCCTCGTCGATCTGGGTGTTCTGGAGCACCTCCCGCATCTTGCTCTCCAGCCGGGCCCGGTAGTCCGCCACCGTCTGAGGGGAGCGGGCCTCCACTTCGCCCAGCAGGCGCTCCACCGTGTCCGCCCGGCCCAGGATGTCGGCGGACAGCCGCTCGCCCTCCACTGACCGCATGGCGTTGAAGTCCTCAATGGCCAGATCCAGTACCTCCAGCAGGCGCTCCTTCATCAGATCCAGATCCTCCGCCTGCTTCTCCACCGTCAGCACGTCGGGGAACCGGGCCAGCTCGGTGGCGCGGAAGTTCTTCTTCACCCGGCCGCCCCCCAGCTCGTGAAGCCGCTTCAGCGCGTCCAGATATCCCCGGGCCAGCTCCTCGTTGACGGTGACAACCATCTCGTCCCCGTGGTCATGGTTCAGGGTGACAAACACATCCACTTTACCCCGGCTCACCGCGGCCTGCACCCGGGTCTTGATGGCGTCCTCCGCGAAGCTGTAGGCCCTGGGCAGCTTTACCGTGCAGTCCAGATACCGGTTGTTCACCGCCCGCAGCTCCACCGTGACCTGGAGCCCCTCGAAGGAACGATCCCCCCGGCCGTAGCCAGTCATGCTTCTCACCAATTTATGTCCCCGCCTTTCCATGGATTGCCCGGTCAATCCGGGCGATATACACCGCGATCAGCTTGCTGAATCCGTAGTCGTACAGCAAAAACACCAGGTTCGCCGCCCCGTACAGGATCCAGACCGAGCCGCCCAGAGCCTGGGGCAGGGAGTCCAGCACCGCCCCGGCCATCGTCAGGTAGATCAGCGTGAAGGCGGCGTTGAAAAAGGCCAGCTTCAGCAGGTATTCCACCGGCCTGCGCCGCAGCCCCTCAATGAGGGACTTCACCATGGGGTACAGCCCGAACAGCGCCCCGAACAGCAACACACAGAATTTGTCCGGCACCAGCAGGAAGGCCAGGATGGACACACCCGCCCAGCACAAGAGCCCCGCCTTTATCCCCACCGAGATCACCGCCGCCGCGGGCAGCAGGCCCGCCGCCGCCACGATCCCCCAGTTCCCCGTGGGGGCGATGGAGCCGATGTAAACCAGAAGCAGGGCCAGCGCCCCTAAAATGGCGGGGTAGGCCACCGCCACCGCCGCGTTTTTTCGTCTCATATCAGCGGCAGCCTCCGCACATACAGTTCATGCACATCATGGCGGTGCAGCAGTCCATGGCGTCGCAACTCCCGCCCGCCATATCCGGCTGGTAGCCGTAGCCGCCCCGCTGCATCATGTTGAACGCCTGCCGGTACTCCATATTCCCCGGATCCATCTGGACGGCGATCTGGTAGTTCTGCCGGGCCTCGTCCAGCCAGCCCCGGCGGTAGGCGATGCTCCCCATCAGGAAGTACCACTCCCCGTTCCGGGAGGGCGCGCCCTGCAGCAGCTGCTCCGCCCCCTCCAGATCGTTGCGCTGGATGGCCGACCGGGCCTGGCTGAACAGGCCGGCCCCGCCGCCCTGCCGCTGCTGTTGCTGCTGGTAGGCGGATCCACCGCCATACCCGTAGCCATAGCTGCCCTGGGCCGAGCCTCCGCTGTAGGAGCCGCCCCCGGCCCGCCCCTTGGTGATGGCGTCATAGGCCTCGTTGATCTCCTTCATCTTCTCCTCGGCCAGATCGGACAGGGGGTTGTTCTGATAGTTGTCCGGGTGGTACTTCCGGGCCAGCTCCCGATAGGCCCTCTTGATCTCGTCGTCACCGGCGTCAGGGCTGACGCCCAGCACCTCATAGGGATCTCTCATGCGGCTTTCTCCTTGTCTGTCTCATTTCATTCCAACAGCCGTCCAGCACCGCGCGCTGTACCGCCGGCAGGCCGAGGTAGAGTATATTGTCCACAATGGGCGTCCAGCGCCCCAGCTCCATCAGGTTGGCGGCGGAGCCCGCCAGCCGCAGGGAGTGGCTGGCGGTGGTTTCCAGGTAGTCCCGCTCCTCCCGGGCCCTGCCCTGGAACCGGGCGTCCAGCGGATTGTACCGCCCCCGCTTTCTGTCCTCGTCCAGATCGTCCCAGGCGTCCATCAGGTAGATCCACCGGCCCACGTGGTACAGCAGCCCGCCCAGTGCCCGCCCCGTGGGGCTGTCCGCCGGATAGACGCAGGCGGCGTGGGAGAGAATCCCCGCGAAGGCGTCCGCCGCCCGATCCAGCTCCGGGGAACGATCCCGCTCCATCCGGCCCAGGCAGGCCAGCCCCTCCCGCACCTGCCGGTCAAATCCGGGCTGGGCTTGGGCCGCGCGGCGGTAGGCCCGCCGGAACAGCCGCCGCAGCAGCCGGTAGGGCAGGCCGGTCACCGGCCCGTGATCCGCCACGTCGTCGGACAGCTTGTGCCAGGTGAGGATCAGGCTCTCGTCGGCGGCGTCATCCAGCCGCTCCCCGCACAGGCAGGCCCGGGGCTTCCGCCAGGGACGGGCGGGGCACCGGCGGCAGGAGGGCCTGTCCGCCTCCCCCGCCGCCAGCAGGATGGCCAGAAAGGTAAAGTCATACTGTAAGGTGAACCGGGCCAGCCAGCCGTGCCGTTCCCCCAGGGCGTGGCACAGCCCGCAGTAGGCGCTCTGGTACGCCTCCCGCTGCTCCTCGTCCAGCCGATCCAGGACGGGGCGGACATAGCCGAACACGTCAGCCGCCCTGTTCCGCCCGGGTGAGGGACACCACCACGGAATAATAGCTGGCGTTGGCGGGGGGCAGCTCTCCCAGATCCCCCTTGGTGCCGACGCTGTCCGGATAGATGATGGCGGGTACGGTGTACGGCCCCGCCGCCGGATCGATGTTCTGCAGATCCGCCACCACCCGGATGTTTTCCGCGATCAGCTCATCCACCAGTGCCTTGGTGCCCCGGATCTCCACCGCCAGTTCCTTAGTCACAATGTCTACATTCCAGCCCTCCGGCTCGTTGATGACCTGGATGTTCCGGGTGACAAAGGTCTGGGTCACCACCCGCTTGGTCACCCGGAAAGTGGCCGTCACCTCCGCCACGCCGCTGAGGTTCTCCAGCTCGTCGGTCAGGGGGATGGCAAACGTACGCTCATCCTTATCCTTGATGGTGGCCAGATTGATCTCCGCCAGGGTGATGGCCCCCTGGCTCACCAGGGCGTCCACCGCCTCCTTGCTTCCCGCCACCGTGATGGTGTTGGTGGTCAGTTCCACCCGCACGTCGTCCACGTCCAGTCCGCCGCCGGCGGTGAGCTTTACCTCCAGGGGGATCTCCGCCATGGCCCGGATGGGGAAGCTGGCGTAGACCGTGTCCACGTCGCAGGTCACGTTCAAATTCTCCAGCGGCTCATCGTTGGCCCCGATGAGCTGGAAGGGGAAGCTGTCATAGATATTTTTCGTGTGGTTTTCTCCGGTGACGGTCACCCGGGCATAGGCCACCTGGTTGACCTCCTCCGCCCGCCCGCTGACGACGATGGTCTCGGGGGAGAACCGGAAGTCGTTCTCATTGCCCGCCAGATAGCCCTGCTCCACGCTGCCCTGGAAGCTGCCCTTGATGGTCACCGCGCGGCTGAGATACCGCGCCACCTCCAGGGTTACCACGCCCAGCCGGGCGTTGCTGGTCACATAGCTCACATCGCTGGAGCTGACGCCGGCGGGCAGGTTCGGGGTATAGGCCAGGGAATGGCTGCCCTCCTCCCCGATGCCGGATACGTCCACCGTCACCGACAGCTCCTCACTGTTGGCCAGCTTCGCGTGCACCGCGGGCTTGGCCTGGATGGTCAGGTTGACGGTAACGGCTTCATTGACTACCATCAGCCCCCGATCCCGCAGGATATCCATCCCCCGGAACTCCACCGGCACGTTCCGATAGGGCATCTGCTGCGGGGTGCCGTCGGTGGAGGTCACGTAGCACCACAGGCCCACCGTGAGGATCACCGACAGCACCACATAGAGCAGCTTGCTGTCAAGAATCTTCTTTCCCATTGGAATTATCTCCCTTAATGCCCTTGAATACACTGGTCAGCCGGGCCGCGGCGGAAACCGGCTTGTTCTCCTCGTCCACCGCCGGCATCAGCTCCATGCGCAGCAGCCGCTCCAGGGTGTCCGGGGACAGGTGGCGCTTGAGCATCCCGTTCACCGCCACCGAGATGGATCCCGTCTCCTCGGAGACGATGGCCACCACCGCGTCGGAATTCTCGCTGACGCCAATGCCCGCCCGGTGGCGCATCCCCAGATCCCGGCTCAGGTTCACGTTACCCGACAGCGGGAGCATACAGCCCGCCCCCACAATGCGCCCGTTGCGTACAATCACCGCCCCATCGTGGAGGGGCGCTTTGTTCCAGAACAGATTCTTCAGCAACTCGGCGGACACCTGGCAGTCCAGGGTGGTGCCCGTCTTGAGCATATCGTCCAGCATGGTGCGCCGTTCAAACACCATCAGAGCCCCCACCTTGTCCCGGGACATGGCGGCGTAGGCCTCCACTGTCTCCTTGATGGCGCTCTCCACATCGGTTCCGTAGGTCTCCGCCACAAACAGCTCTTTGAGCTTTCCGCTGCCCATCTGCTCCAGGAAGCGGCGCAGCTCGGGCTGGAAGATGATGATCAGGGCGATGACGCCCAGCTCCATGGCATTGGTGAGCACAAAGCTCACCACCCGCAGGTGCAGGACGCTGCTGCTGGACAGCACCATGGCCACCAGCAGGAACACGATGGCCTTCACCACCTGCCCGGAGCGGCTCTTGCGGACAAAACGGAGCAGGTGATAGATCCCAAAGGCGATGATCGCCATGTCCAGAATATCAAAAAAGCCGATGAGCTTCAGATACTCCGGCGCCGACTCCAACGCCTGCCAAATCATATCCATACGCATCCATCCCCTTCCCCGCCGCCCCAAGGCGGAGCGTCCGATCAGTCTGTACTATTATACCGTATCCTCTGTCGGTTGGCAAGCAAATCACAGATAAATCAAAGAAAATTCAAAATTTATCCTACAAAAAAGGCGTGGATTTACCACGCCTTTTTGCCGTCTTTCACAATGCCGCCCAGCGCCTCCGCCGCCCGATCCACCTGTTCGGCGCGGTTAAAGGCGGAAAAGCTGAACCGGACGGTGCCGGTGTCCGCCGTCCCCGCCGACCGGTGGGCCAGCGGCGCGCAGTGGAGCCCCGCCCGCACCGCGATCCCCCGCCGCGTCAGCGCCTCCGCCGTCTCCTCGCAGTCCATGCCGTCCACCACGGCGGAGAACAGGCCGCTCTGATCCGGCCCCCGGTACACGGTCACACCGGGCAGCCGTTCCAGCCGATCCATCATCCGGCAGGCAAGGCTCCGCTCGTGGGCATGGATGCGCTGCGTGCCCTTGCGGGCCACAAACTCCATCCCCGCCAGCAGCCCGGCCGCGCCGCACACGTTCTGGGTGCCGGCCTCCAGCCGGTCGGGGAGAAAGTCCGGCATCTCCTGCCGGACGGACAGGCTGCCCGTGCCCCCGTAGAGCAGGGGCTGCGCCTCTCCCCCGCACAGCAGCAGCCCGGTGCCCTGGGGGCCGTACAGCCCCTTGTGCCCCGGCATGGCCACAAACGCCGCCCCCCAGCCCTCCAGATCCACCGGCAGAATCCCGGCGGACTGGGAGGCGTCCACAATGAGGGGCACGCCCCGCTCCCGGCACAGGGCCGCAATCCGCTCCACCGGCAGGATGAAGCCGAACACATTGGAGACGTGGTTGCAGATCACCGCGTCCACCCCGTCCGTGATCTCCCGCTCAAAGGCGGCGCACACGCCGTCGGCGTCGAACAGCGGCCCCGCCGCCACCCTGATCTTGAGTCCCGGGATGGCGTGGAGGGGCCGGGTCACCGCGTTGTGCTCATAGCCCGAGATCACCACCGTCCCGCCGGCAGGCACCAGGGTATGAATGGCGATATTCAGCCCGTGGGTGGCGTTGGAGGTGAGCGCCACCCGCTCCGGATCCCCCACGTGAAACAGTTCCGCCGCCCGCTCCCGCGTCCGGTAGACCAGCTCCGCCGCCCCCATGCCCGCGCAGTACCCGCCCCGGCCCGGGCTGGCCAGGTGGGTCATGGCCCAGGCGGTGCGGGCGGGCACCGCCTGGGGCTTTTCCAGCGTAGTCGCCGCGCTGTCCAGATAGATCATGCCTTCACCTCGCTGTATTCGCCGTCCGCCGACTGGAGAAAGACCTGCTTGGGGGCCATCCCCTCCCGGCGCAGCACCATGAGCGCGTCGGTGAGCCGCCGCTCCGGGATGCGCACGCAGTAGCCGCAGCCCTCCTTGGAGATCAGCTTGGGGGCGCGGAGCACATATCCGGGGATGCCCGCCCGCTCCAGCACATGGGCGGTGCGCTGGGCGTAGGTCAGCGAGCGGCAGATGATCAGATAATAAACCATAAGCCCACCCTTCCTTTTCCGTAGCTTCTGATTGCCCTTGGAAAGGGACGAAAAAGCGTCCCCCTCAAGGCCATTCTATGCCCTGAGGGGGACGCGGGTTCCAGGTTCAGTTTTCGTTGAGGAGGGCCACCGCGTGGGCGGCGATGCCCTCCCCCGCTCCGGTAAAGCCCAGGCCCTCCTCGGTGGTGGCCTTCACGCTCACCCGGCCGGGTTCAATGCCCATGGCGGCGGCCAGCCGCTCCCGCATCTCCGGAATGTGGGGGGCCAGCTTGGGCCGCTGGGCCAGCACCGTGGCGTCCACATTGCCCACGGCATATCCGTGCTCCGCCAGCACATCTGCCACCCTGCGGAGCAAAAGCAGGCTGTCCGCCCCTGCATAGGCCGGGTCGCTGTCCGGGAACAGCTGGCCGATGTCCCCCAGCGCCGCCGCCCCCAGCAGGGCGTCCATCACCGCGTGTGAGAGCACGTCCGCGTCCGAATGGCCCAGCAGCCCCTTCTCAAAGGGGATCTCCACCCCGCCCAGGATCAGCTTCCGCCCCTCCGTCAGGCGGTGCACGTCATATCCATGCCCGATTCTCACAGGGCGGCCGCCTCCTCCTGCGCCAGCAGCTCCCCGATCTCCAGATCGATGGGGGTGGTCAGCTTGATGTTCCGCTCGTCCCCCCGGGTGAGCGCCACCTTCATGCCCAGCCGCTCCACGGCGGCGCAGTCATCGGTGAGCTCCTCCCCGTCGTCCAGCGCCTTTTGCAGCGCGGCCCGAATCAGGGAGGCGTCAAACACCTGAGGGGTCTGCACCGCATACAGCGACGCCCGATCCGGCGTCTGGGTGACGATCCCGTTTTCCGCCGCCTTGATGGTGTCCTTCACCGGGACGGCGGGGGCGGCGGCGCCGTTTTGGGCGGCCTGGGCGATGGCGTCCTCGATGACTTGCACGGAGACAAAGGGCCGGGCCCCGTCGTGGATGGCCAGGAGCGGCGTGTCCTGCCGGGCCTCCAGCGTGCCCAGACGGGCGGACTGGGTGCGGTTCTCCCCGCCCCGGATCACCTTGGACACCTTGTCCAGCCGGAAGTCCTGGCACAGCCGGGCCACCTCGGGCACCAGCTCCTCCCGGGTGACCACCACCACCTCAGCCACGCTGGGGGCCCGCTGGAACGCCTCGACACAGCGCACAATCACCGGAACGCCCCCCACCTCCGCCAGCAGCTTGTCCAGCCCCATGCGGCTGGACAGCCCGGCGGCCACAATCACAGCGGAGCACAGCGCCTCCGGTTCCTTCTTTTTTCTGCGAAACAGGCCCATAAAGAATCTCCCTCCCGCGCAAAAAGGAGCCCTTCGGCTCCCTCCCGCTTATCGCTTCAGTGGCTCAGCACCGTGTCAATGTTTTCCTCCACCGTCTTATACGGCAGGCTCTGGGCCAGCACCAGCTCGGAGATCAGGATCTGCTTGGCGGTGTGGAGCATCTTCCGCTCCCCGTTGGACAGGCCCCGCTGATCCTCCCGGATCAGCAGCCCCTTCACCACCCGGGCCACCTCCAGCAGATCCCCGCTTTTCAGGCGCACCATGTTCTCCCGGTAGCGCCGGTTCCAGTTCTGGGTCATGTCCACCTCGATGCCTTCCATGGCGTTGAGGAGGCTTTCCGCCTCCTGCCCGGATACCACGGGGCGCACGCCGATCTCCTGGGTGTTCTCCGTGGGGATCATCACCGTCATGCTGCCCACCGACAGCTTGAGCAGATAATAGTTCTCCAGCTTTCCCGCCACCTTGCGCTGCACAATGGAATCGATCACCCCTGCGCCATGCATGGGATGCACCACCTTATCTCCCACCTGGTACACCTTTTCGCCCCCTTTAGCATATGTATAATATTCCAGAAATAGTATACCCTTTTTTTGTTGACAATGCAACCATAAAATTGCGGAATACACGAAATAATTCCACTTCAGAGGAAAAAAACCAGGTGAGCAGGAGGAAATTTGCGGCTTTGCCCCCTTCTGCTTCCTGGTTTTTGCATAAATTTGAAGATATTTCTATTTTCAGGGCAGCAGGCCGAAGTGCCGCAGGGCCTGAGAGACGCCGTCCTTCTCCACCTGGGCCGTCACATAGTCCGCCAGCTCCTTCACCGGTTCGCCGGCGTTGCCCATGGCCACCGCCGTCCCCGCCAGCCTCAGCATGGGCATATCGTTCTCCCCGTCGCCGAAGGCCATGATCTCGTCCCGGGCCAGCCCGTACCGCTCCATAGCCGCCCGGACGCCCACATCCTTGCCCCCGTCTCTGGGCATGATATCCAGGCCCATGGGGTGCCAGCGGGTGTGGATGCACCCCGGCATCCCATCCAGAAACGGCTTGGCCTCCTCCGTGCTCACAAAGGGGACAAACTGATATACCCTGCCGCTGATCAGCTCCTCCAGGGGGCACACGGGGTAGGGCTCCGTGTGGAGGAACCGGTAGATCTCCCGCACCCTGTCGTCAATCCGGGTCAGCCAGCTCTCCCCGTTCCCCTCCAGCAGGGCGGCTATGCCGGGGTTGTCCCGCATCACCTGATAGGCCCCCCGCATATCGTCCAGATCGATGGGCCGATCCCGGAAGGAAACGCCGTCCTCATCGCAGCAGAACTGGCCGTTAATGGTCACATAGCCGTCAAACCGCGCCCCCCGGAGCATCCCGGTGCGCTCCAGATCCTGCAGGGCCCGGCCCGTGCTGAGAAAGGTTTTGATCCCCCGCTCCCGCAGGGCGGCCAGATCCGCCAGCAGCCTGTCGGACAAGAACTTCTGCCGGAAGGACACCAGCGTCCCGTCCACATCAAAAAACAGCGCCTTGATCATCTTGTTTTCCCAGCCTTTTTCTTGAACTCCTCCGCGGCGGACAGCAGCTCCTCCGCCCCGTCCAGCATGACGGCGGTGACCTCGCCCCCGCTGAGCCGGGCCAGCTCCTCCCGGCGGCGGGGCCGATCCAGCCGCTCCACCCGGGTGAAAGTGCGCCCATCCTGCTCCCCCTTCTCCACGGAGAAGTGCACGTCCCCCATGGCGGCGATCTGGGGCAGGTGGGTGACGCACAGCACCTGCTTGGTGCTGGACACTTGAAACAGCTTTCGGGCCACCTTGCCCGCCGCCCGGCCGGATACGCCGGTGTCCACCTCGTCGAAGATCAGGGTGGTCACCTGCTCCGTCTCCGCCAGCACGTTCTTCAGCGCCAGCATGATCCGGGACAGCTCGCCGCCGGAGGCAATTCTATTGATGGGCTTCAGATCCTCCCCCACGTTGGCGGACATGAGGAAGCGCACCGTGTCCATGCCGGCGGCGTCCATGCCGTCGGGGGCGTCCTTGGAGCCGAACTCCACCTCAAAGCGCACCTTGGGCATATCCAGCTCCTTCAGCTCCGACTGGATCCGGGCGGACAGCCGCTGGGCCGCCTCCCGCCGCTGGGTGGAAAGGAGTTCCCCTTGCTCCTTAGCAAGCGCAAGGGCCTTGGCCAGCTCCTTGTCCAGCCGGGCGATGCGATCCTCGGAGAATTGAATGGCGTCCAGCTCCCCGCGGCACTTCTCCAGATAGTCCAGCATCTCCGCCGTGCTGCCGCCGTACTTCTTCTTCAGCCGGTACAGCTTGTCCAACCGCTCCTCCAGCTCGTCCAGCTCCCCGGGGTAGAAATCCAGCGTCCCCCGCAGATCCCGCACCAGCTCCGCCAGATCGTCCGCGTCGCACCGGAGCTGGGCCGCCTTTTCCGACAGGACCTTCAAATCCTCGCTGTGCCGCCCTCCCTGAGCCAGCCGGTTTTCCGCCTCCATCAGCAGGGACACGGCCCCCTCCCCGTCGTCCCCGCCGGTGAGGGCCTGCCACGCCCCGTCCACCGCCTCGGTGAGCCGCTCGGCGTTGCGCAGCACCTCCCGGCGGGCGGACAGCTCCTCCTCCTCGCCCTCCTTGAGCTCCGCCCGCTCCAGCTCCTCGATCTGGTAGGTCAGGGTGTCGATCCGGCGGGCCTTTTCCGCGTCGTCCATCTGGAGCTCGTCCCGCTCCCGGCTCAGGGCCCGCACTTTCTCATAGGCCCCGGCATAGGCCGCCCTCCGCTCCCCTGTACCGCCGAAGCTGTCCAGATAGTCCAGGTGGCACTCCTCGTCCAGAAGCTGCTGCCCGTCGTGCTGGCCGTGTATGTTCAGCAGCTGGCACCCCAGCTCCCGCAGCTGGGTCACCAGCAGGGGCCTGCCGTTCACCCGGCACACGTTCTTCCCGTCCCCCTGGATGGCCCGCTCAATGAGCAGCTCCCCGTTCTCGTCCGGGGCCACGCCCTGCCGCTCAAACCATGCCAGGTTGGGCAGATCCCGGAACACCGCCGACACCCGGGCGGACTTCGCCCCGGTGCGGATCAGATCCCGGCTGGTGCGCTCCCCCATGATGGCCCCGATGGCGTCGATCACGATGGATTTGCCCGCTCCCGTCTCGCCGGTGAGCACGTTGAAGCCCTCGTCAAAGGCGATGTCCGCCTGGGAGATCACCGCGATATTTTCAATGTGAAGCAAGGAGAGCATCCTCATATCCCCCTTATTTCAGCGTGAACCGCCGGGCCCGTCCTGTCCCGTCCGGGCGTTACGCCTTGCCTAATTTTTGATTGATCCGCTCATAAAAGCTGCGCCCGGTGAGCTTCACCAGCCGGGTGACCTGCCGGGATCGGCGGCACTCCACCCAGTCCCCGGGCTGCACCCGAAAGGCCCGCCCTCCGTCCACCGAGAGATAGGCGGTCTTTTTGCTCCCCGGGGCCACCCGTATGCCCACAGCGCGGGCGCTGTCCAGCACAAAGGGCTTGGCGTGGAGGGAGTGGGCGCAGATGGGCGAGATGATGATGTTCTCCGCCGTGGGCTCCACGATGGGCCCCCCCGCCGCCATGGAGTAGGCGGTGGATCCGGTGGGGGTAGCCGCCACCAGCCCATCCCCGGAGAAGGACGAGATCACCACCCGATCCCCCGTCACCTCCAGATCCAGCACCCGGGCCACCGCCCCCTTGGTCACCACCGCGTCGTTCAGCGCCGTCTCGGTGAACACCGGGCGGCCCTCCCGCCGCACCGTCACGTCCAGCATCATCCGCCGCTCCACGCCGAACCGCCCTCCGGCCAGCCGGGACAGCAGGGACAGCTCGTTGTGCTCCAGCTCCGCCATGAAGCCGATGCTGCCCAGATTCACCCCCAGCACGGGCACATTCCGGGCGGTGGCCTCCCGAGCGGCGTGAAGGATGGTGCCGTCCCCGCCGAAGCACACCAGCACGTCCGCCCCCTCCAACTCCTGGGCCAGGCGGCCCAGCGGCTGATCGGCGGGCAGCTCCAGGCGGCTCCCCTCGTCCAGCTCAAAGGGCAGGCATATTATCGTCTCCACCCCGCTGCGCTCCAGCACCCGGCGGGCAAACTGGGCCGCGCGAAGCCCCCGATCCCGGTACGGGTTTGGGCTGAGCACCACCTTCATGTTATTCCCCCTCTTTCAGCGTCTCATGGGATTGGCGCACCAGCTCCCGCAGATCAAAATCTCCATCCGATCCGGCCCCAGTCCTCAGACCAGCACCTCCAGGTGGACGGCGGGATCCCGCACCACCCCTTTTTTGCCCACCTTTTCCCGGCCCGCCTCAAACTGGGGCTTCACCAGGGCCGCCACCTCGCCCTCCTCCTTCAACAGAGGGCGCAGGGCAGGCAGAATCAGCCCCAGGGAGATGAAGGATACGTCAATGGAGGCAAAGTCCAGCGGCTCCGGGATCTGCTCCGCCGTGAGGTACCGGGCGTTGGTGCGCTCCAGGCACACCACCCTCGGGTCGTTCCGGATGGCCCAGGCCAGCTGGCCGTAGCCCACGTCCACGGCGTACACCCGGGCCGCCCCGTTTTGCAGCATACAGTCGGTGAAGCCCCCGGTGGACGCGCCGATGTCGGCGGCGGTCTTTCCCGCCAGGGTGATGGGGAACGCCGCCATGGCCTTCTCCAGCTTCAGCCCGCCCCGGCTCACATAGCGCAGGGTCTGCCCCCGGATCTCCAGAGGCGTGTCCTCCTCCAGCGCCAGCCCCGCTTTGTCCAGCCGCCGCTCCCCGGAATAGACCTGGCCCGCCATGATCACGGCCTGGGCCTTCTGCCGGCTCTCCGCCAGCCCCCGCTCCGTCAGCAGCACATCCAGCCGTTTTTTAGCCACGCTCCATCACCTCCAGCCCGCGGCGGGCAATGGAGGCCCCGTCGATCCCGCACAGCTGCCGCAGCTCCGCCACGGTGCCGTGCTGGACGAAGCGCTCCCCCAGGTTCACCAGGGCCAGCTTCACCCCGGAAACGCCCCTCAGGGCAAGCTCCGCGGCCACCCGGCGGCCCACACAGCCCGCGTCCATGCACTCCTCCGCCACCACCAGCCGCCCGGTCTTTTGGGCGCAGGCGGCCACGGTGTCCACATCCAACGGGGCAATGCTGTTCCACTTGATCACCTGGGTGGACGCCCCCTTCTCCGCCAGCAGCTCCGCCGCCGCCAGCGCCTCGTTGATCATGGTGCCGTAGGCGGCGATGGTCACGTCCGTGCCCGGGCGGAGGACGCTGGCCCCCTCCACGCCGCACAGGGCCTGGAAGGCTCCCTCGCCTCCCTTAGGGTAGCGCACCGCCACCGGGCCCCGGCACTTCTCCACCGCGTACCGCAGCATGGCCCGCAGCTCCGCGAAGCTGGCGGGGCAGTAGATCTTCATTCCGGGCACCGTGCTGAGATAGGCCACGTCAAACACGCCGTGGTGGGTCTCTCCGTCCTCCCCGGACAGCCCCGCCCGATCCACGCAGAGCACCACATGGAGCCCCTGAATGGCCACATCGTGGATCAGCATATCATAGGCCCGCTGCAAAAAGGTGGAATAAATCGCCGCCACCGGCACCGCCCGCTGCTTGGCCATCCCCGCGGCCATGGCTACCGCGTGGCCCTCCGCGATGCCCACATCAAAGAAGCGATCCGGATATTCCTCCGCAAACCGATCCAGCCCCGTGCCGCTGCGCATGGCGGCGGTGATCGCCGCCACATCTCCCCGCTCCCGGGCCAACTCGCACATCGTCTGTCCAAACACCGAGGAAAAGCTCTCCCCGTGGCCGCCCAGCGGCACGCCGGTCTCCCGGTCAAAGGGGCCGACCCCGTGGAACCGATCCGGCTCCTTCTCCGCCGGTGGATAGCCTTTTCCCTTTACAGTTTTGATGTGGAGCAGGACGGGGCAGTTCAGATCCTTGGCGTACCGGAGCAGCCGGGTGAGATAATTCACATCATGGCCGTCCACCGGGCCCAGATAAGTAAAGCCCATGTCCTCGAACATACTGCAGTGGAGCACCGCGTCCTTCACCGCCTGCTTCGCCCGGTGGGTGAACCGGTACAGCCCCCGGCCCGCCGCGGTGGCCCCGGTGACCCTGCGGTATACCTTTTTAAATTGGAGGTACTGGGGCTTCAGCCGCTGCTGGGCCAGGTGCCGGGCCACGCCGCCCACGTTCTTGGTAATGGACATCCCGTTGTCGTTGAGGATGACCACCAGCTGTTCCCCGCTCTGTCCCGCGTCGGACAGCCCCTCGTATGCCAGCCCGCCGGTCATGGCTCCATCCCCCAGCATGGCCAGCACGCAGTAGCTCTCCCGGTTCAGCGTCCTGGCCCGGGCCATGCCCAGGGCCACTGACACCGCGTTGGAGGCGTGGCCCGCGATAAACGCGTCCGCCCGGTGCTCCCGGGGCTTGGGGAAGCCGGACAGCCCCCCCAGCTTCCGCAGGGTGTCCATCTGCCCGCCCCGCTGGGTGAGGATCTTGTGGGCATAGCACTGGTGGCCCACGTCAAATACCAGCCTGTCCGTCTCCAGATCAAACACCCGATGGACAGCCACCGTGGCCTCCACCACCCCCAGGCTGGAGGCCAAGTGCCCTCCTGTCTTGGAAACGCTGTCCACAATCCGCTCCCGCAGCTGATCGCACAGCATACGGGCCTGCAGATCGGTGATCTCATTGAGCCGCTCCGGAATCATGGACGCACCTCCTTTCTATCGTCACACCAGGGCAAGCAGGCCGCCGATCACGCCGATGAGCACGCCCAGCACCGCCCCCACCGCCACCTGGAAGGGCGTATGGCCGATGAGCTCTTTGAGATCCGCCTCAAAGGTCTCCGGCCTGCCCTCCCCCAGGTTGCGCATGAGCTGGTTGAGCACCTTGGCCTGCTTCCCCGTCTCCAGCCGCACGTGGGCGGCGTCGTACATGACGATGAAGGCCAGCACCGCGGCAACGGCGAACGCCGGGGAGTCCAGACCCGTCACAAAGGCCGTGCCCACCGCGCAGGCGCACACCAGCGCCGAGTGGGAGCTGGGCATACCGCCGCCGGTGGTCAGATAGGTGAGATCGAATTTATGATAGACCGCCGTGGCAATCAACAGCTTCAGCACCTGGGCTATCGCCCAGGCCGCCACCGCGATCAGCAGGATCTTATTCACCATGGGCCCACCCCTCGTCCTATTTTAAGTTAAGATTGACGCCTGGATCCGCCGGCCGCGCTCAGCGCCCCGGCTTGCCGGTCAACGCGTCCGCTCCGCCAGCGACCGGGCCAGCTCGCACAGGAAGTCCGTGTTCCGGAAGGCGCCGGTCACGCTCTCCTGCGCCATCCGGGTGTGCTCCTCCACCAGCCGGCCGCACGCCTCCAGCCCGTACAGCGACACAAAGGTGGCCTTTCCGCTGTCCGCGTCGGAGCCGATGGGCTTGCCCAGCTCCTCGGCGGTGGAGGTCACGTCCAGCATATCGTCCCGGATCTGGAAGGCCAGCCCCAGCTCTCTGGCGTACCGCTCCGCCGCCGCCCACTGCGGCCGCGAGGGCTCCACCAGGGAAGCCGTCAGCCCCAGCAGGCAGGCCCCCTCCAGCAGGGCGGAGGTTTTCCAGCGGTGGATGCGGGTGATCTGCTCCTCGTCCACCCGTTTCCCCTCGTCCAGCAGATCCAGGTACTGCCCCCCGCACATACCGGAGGCCCCCGCCGCCCGGGCCAGCACCCCGCAGGCCCTCCCGTTGGCCGCCGGGGAGGTTCTCCCGGAGGAGGCCAGCCGCTCAAAGGCTGCCGCCTGGAGGGCGTCCCCCGCCAGCAGGGCCAGCCATTCCCCATATTTCACATGGCAGGTGGGCTTGCCTCGGCGGAGGTCGTCGTCGTCCATGCAGGGCAGGTCGTCATGAATCAGGGAATAGGTATGAAGCATTTCCACTGCACAGGCATAGTCCAGCGCCGGTTCCATCTCCCCGCACAGGGCCTCGCAGAATTTCAGGGTCAGTATGGGCCGCACCCGCTTGCCCCCGGCCAGCAGGCTGTACCGCATGGCCTCCAGCAGCTCCCGCGGGGGCCCCTCCTCTGCAAAGCAGCCCGCCAGCTCCCCTTCCACCAGGGCCAGCGCCGCCTGGTATTCCGCCCGGTAGTCCATCAACCGTCCGCCTCCTCAAAGGGCGCTTCCTCGCCGTTGGCCAGCAGGAGGTTCACCTTCTGCTCCGCCTTGTCCAGCAGCTCCTCGCACTGGCCGGCCAGCTTAGCCCCCTCCTCAAACAGCTTCAGGGACTGATCCAGCCCGCACTCGCCCCGCTCCAGCAGGCCCACAATCTCCTCCAAACGGCCCAGCGCCTGCTCAAAGGACGGTTTTTTTACTGCCATGTCCGCTCCTCCTTTTCCTCGATCAAGCAGCTCAGCGCGCCGTCGGATACCAGCACCTCCAGCCGATCTCCCGGCTCCGCCTGGGCGATGGAGGACACCACGTTCTCCCCCCTCCGTGCGATGGCGTAGCCCCGGCCCAGCACCTTCAGCGGGCTCAGCGCGTCCAGCCCCGCGGCCAGGCGGCCCAGCCGCCCCCGCTGTTCCGCCGTGCGGGCCCTCAGGGCCTGGGGCAGCCGCCCCGCCTGAGCGTCCAGCCGGCGGCGGGCCCGCTCCGTCTCATGGCTCAGGGCCAGCCCCATCCGGCGGCGCAGATCGTCCACCAGCAGCCGCCGATCCTGGATGGGCACCTTGACGTTTTCCAGCGCCCGGCTTCCCTTCAGCCGCTCCAGCTCCCGTCGAGCAGCCTCCAGCCGGACGCGGAGGGCCCGGGCCAGCCGCCGATCCAGCTGGGCCACCCGCGCCCGCTCCGCCCCCTGATCGGGGACGGCCAGCTCCGCCCCGTTGGAGGGGGTGGCCGCCCGCAGATCCGCCACATAATCCGCAATCGTCACGTCGGGCTCATGGCCCACAGCGGAAATCACCGGGATGTTGGACAGGCTGATGGCCCGGGCCACCACCTCCTCGTTGAACGCCCACAGATCCTCCGTGGAGCCCCCGCCCCGGCCGGCGATGATGAGGTCGATATCCGCCCGGTTGTTCAGCCGGTGAATGGCGGCGGCGATCTCCTCCGCCGCCTCTGTGCCCTGCACCCGGACGGGGGCCACCAGCACCTCCGCCAGCGGCCACCGCGCCTTCAGGATCCGCAGCATATCCCGCACCGCCGCCCCCGCCGGGGAGGTGACCAGGGCGATCTTCCCCGGATAGGCGGGCAGGGGCTGCTTGTTGGCCTCGTCGAACAGGCCCTCCTCCTCCAGGCGGCGGCGCAGACGCTCGAAGGCCTCGTCCAGCGCCCCCCGGCCGTCCTGCATCAGCTCCTGGCAGTAGAGCTGGTAAGCCCCGTCCCGGGGGTACACCGACACCCGGCCAAAGGCCACCACCCGCATCCCGTTAGCCGGACGGAACCGCAGCCGCGCCGCCTCCCCCCGGAACAGGACGCACCGCAGGGCCCCCTCCCCGTCCTTCAGGGAGAAGTAGTGGTGCCCCGAGGGATAACATTTATAGTTGGAGATCTCCCCCCGCACCAGCAGGCCGGTGAGCATCTCGTCCCCGTCCATCAGCCTCTTGAGGTAGCCGTTTACCTGGGACACGGTATAGACAGGCAGGTTGGCCAGATTCATTCCGCCGCCCCCCGCTCCAGCGCCCGGTGGGTGAGGATGGCTACCCCCAGGGCGTTGTCAGTGGCGTACTGGGGCTGGGCGAACACCGAGCCGCACTCCCGCTCCATGGCCGCCCGGATCTGCCGGTTGGAGGCCACCCCGCCGGAGCACAGCACCGGCAGGCCGGGCCACTTCTTCTGGGCCTCCCGGGTGGCCCGCACCAGCACGTTCAGGATGGTGTCAATGGTAAACCGGGCGATGTTGGCGGGCGTTTCGCCCTTCTCCGCCAGCTCCTTCACCTTGTTCTCCATGCCGGACAGGGAGAAGGTCAGGCCGTTCAGCTTCACCCGGAAGAAGCTGGTATCGTCCGCCTCGGGGTACAGCGCGTCCAGCGCCTTGCCCGCCGGGAAGGGCAGACCCAGCAGCACCCCCGCCCGATCCACCAGCTGGCCCGCGGCGATGTCGCTGGTGCCGCCCACCACCTCCGCCCGGACGGTGTGGCCCTCCGGCTCCACCCGCAGCAGCTCGGTGGTGCCGCCGGACAGATGCCAGGCCAGGTGGGGCTTGTCCAGCAGATCCTCCCGGCCCGCCGACCAGGCCGCCGCCGCCACGTGGCCCTGCTGGTGCGAGCACGGGCAGAAGGGCACGCCCAGGGCCGCCGCCAGGGCGCGGCCCTCCCCCTCCCCCACCAGGAAGCAGGGCATATAGGAGCCCTCCACCTCCCGGGGCCGGGTGGAGGCTCCCACCGCGGCGATCTGATCCAGGGCCCCCTCCTGGCGCAGCTGCTCCACCATCAGGTGCAGCCGCTTCACGTGCTGGAACAGCGCGTCGCTCTGCCGCAGGCCCAGGGCCCCCTCGGGCACCGTCAGCAGCCTGCCCCGGTTCTCCGCCGTCCCGCCGCCGAACACCGCGGCGGAGGTGGTGTAATTGCTGGTGTCAAAGCCCAGGCACTGTATTCCCATGCCGCTCACCCCTGCTCCGGCAGCTCGGAGCGCACAAAGGAGCCCAAAATGCCGTTGATAAACTTCACCACGTCGTCGTCCAGGTACTTCTTCCCGATCTCCACCGCCTCGTTGATGGCCACCTTGTTGGGCACATCGGGCATATACAGGATCTCGAACATGGTCACCCGCATGATGGCGGAGGCCACCCGGTCAATCCGGGAGAACCGCCACCCCTTGGCGTATTTCTCAATGTAACCGTCCAACTCGGCCCCGTGGCCGCCCACCCCCCGGGTCAACCGGGTGATATAGGCCAGCTCCCCTTCCCCGGGAAATTCGGCGTACAGCGGCTCGTCCTTGGCCCGCAGGGCGAAGGCCTCCGGGGTCAACTCCCGGGCCAGCAGCTCCTCCGCGCTCTCGCTGGAGAAGGCCAGCATAAAAGCGAGGTGGACGGCAATCTCACGGGCGGTACTTCTGTTCATGGGGATATCATCCTTTCCCGGCGGAGCCCGCCGGCTTTTCTCTCTATGGGCATAACACACCATTGTGTATATCTAACATATTATACACGCCGCCGGCCAAAAAGAAAACCCCTTTTTTCCGCCTCAGGAAAAAAGAGGGAAAAGAGCCGGGCCAAACCGGCCCGGCTCTGGGGAACGTCCCGTTATTTCTGGAAGGTCACGCCCACCACGGCCACATTGACGCAGGCCACGCTCAGCCCGCTGGTATTTTCCACCGCGCTGAACACCGCGTCCTGCACCGCCCGGGCCACGTCGGTGACCACATAGCCGTACCGCACCAGGATGGACAGCTCCACGGTCACCTTCTCCTCCTCCACCCACAGGCGTACCCCGCGGGTCAGGGCCTTGCGGTTGGCCGTGGCGGCCCCGTCGCTGCTCAGGCCGGAGCCCAGACAGCTTACGCCCTCCACCTCTACCGCGGCGGCCGCCGCGATGACGGCCAGCACCTCCTCGGATATGCTGACGCTGCCCAGCTCGCTCTCGTGGGAGATATATTCCCTGCCTTCGGCCATGACGCCTCACGCTCCTTTTTCCAAGCTGAAGGTATTATATCACCCCGGCGGCAAAATTACAATCCCGATTTTTCGCGGGGCCGCGCCTCCTCTTTTACGGCTCCGCCTCAATGATAGTCACCTTGGTGGGGGTCAGGCCGGTCTCCTCCATGACGATCTCGGCGATCTTGGCGATGTCCGTCTCATTCAGGCCCTCGGCGGTGGAGGAAACCACCACGCTGGCGCTGTCCTTGTTGATGAAGCACACGCAGTCGCCGTAGCCCTTGGCGGTCACCAGGTTCTCCACCTTGGCCTCAGACAGGGTGAGAGCGGCCATGGCCTGGATAGACGCGTTGGCCTCGTCCAGCATGGTCTGCTGGGCGTTCTCGTCGGCGGCGGCCTGCTGGAGCAGCTCCAGGGCGCTGTCCCGGGCCTGCTGCCGGTTCAGCCGGGCGGACGCGAAATAGCCCGTGGACGTTGTGCTCCCAGGCTCCTGGCTGGGGACGGCGCTGGGATCGGCGCTGGCCTGGGCGCCGGGGTTTGTCTCCCCAGGCTTGCCGGCGGCGCCCTTGCCGTCCTCCTCCCCGTTGACCAGGGTCGTCTGGCCCAGCAGCTTGCCGCCCTCGCCGTCCTTGCCGCCGTCCGCCGACTCCTTGCTGTACGACCAGTTGAGGTACACCGCCGCCCCCACGAACAGGACGATGGCCACAACCACCGCGTTACGTTTCCACACACTCATTGCTCTGCCCTCCACTTTAAATTTTGTTCCACGCAAATAATAGCGTTTACCCTGTACCCTTGCAGACCGTGACCCGATCCGCCCCCAGCCCGGTGAGGGACGACACCGCCTGGGTCAGCAGCAGCCGGATCTCCGCGTTGTCTCCCCCCTGGCACACCACCAGCGCCCCCTGAAAGGTGGGGTAGTTCCGGCTGAGCAGCACCGCCTCCTGGCTTCCGCCGGAGTTCACCAGCACCGTCTCCTCCGCAACGCTGCTGCCCCGGTCGGTGACGGAGGTGGTGCGGTCGGAGGCCAGCACCCGCTCCATGCCGCTCTTGACCGTCAGGGTCACCGTCACCTGCCCCGCCCCCTCCACCTGGGACAGGGTGCGGGACAGCTTCTCCTCCAGGGCCTCCAGGTCGAAGTCCTCCCGGGCCGTCTCCTGGACGCCTGTGTCCGGCCTCTGCTCGCCGTCCCCCGCGGGCCACAGCAGCAAAAGGAGCCCGGCGGCGATGACGAGCAGCACATATTTGTACTGGTTCAGCAGCTTCCACACCGCCCCCGGCTCGGGCTTCCACTGGAGCTTCATGGCAGTTCCTCCTCAAAGTGCTGCCGCTGGGGAGGCACACCCAGGTCGTCCTCCAGCAGGCGGCTGAGCGCGGCTTGCCGCTCCTCCGTCCAGACGCCCCGGGCGGTGACCTCCCAAGGGCAGGGCACGCCGTTTTCGTCATTGGAACAGGTCACCTCCGCCTGACAGAGGATGCCCAGTTCCTCCGCCTTGTCCACAATATATGCGGCGGTGTTGTCCTCTATGATGGTTTGATACAGCAAATTGCTTTTTTCCGCCAGGCCCGCCTCACAGCTTTGGGACGCGGCCCGGTACTCCTCCGCCGCCCGGGCGATGAGCCCGCTGTCCAGCCGGAGCAGCGGCCCCACCGCCGCCAGCAGCAGGGCCAGCCCTCCCGCCAGACGGCACACCTTTTTCACGCTGCCCTTGGGGGCCAGCCCCTCCGCCGCCGCCAGCACCAGGGCGGTGCAGGCCACCCCCAGCAGCCACTGCCGCAGGGCCGTCATAGGGCGGCCACCGACACGCAGGACACCAGCGCGATGAGCAGCAGCAGGCAGCACGCCCCCGTCATGCCCAGCACCAGCCCGAAGGCGCTCCCCAGCCGATCCACCAGGGCGCACACCGGCCCGTCCCCCATGGCGGCGGCCAGAGCCGCCGTCAGCTTATAGGCCAGATAGTGCACCGAGAGCTGCAAGAGGGGGATCAGGCAGATCCCCAGAATGGTCACCATACCGAACACCCCCACCGTCCCCTTCAATACTCCTGCCGACGCCAGCACCGTCTCCGCCGCGTCGGACAAAATTCCGCCCACCACCGGGATGGCCCCGGATATGGCCAGCTTGGCGGCCTTTACCGTGGCGGCGTCCGCCGTCCCCGCCACCACCCCGCTGGCCGTCAGGTAGCCCACAAAGGCCAGAGTCACCACCGTCAGCACCGTGGTCACCGTCCACTTCAGCAGATCCGCCAGCCGCTTCAGCCTGCCCTCCCCCACCGCCGCCTGGGCCACCGACGCGGCGATGTAGCCGTACAGCAGGGGCACCAGCAGGCCGTTGATCAGGTTCACCAGCAGATCGGAAAAGAGGGCCGCCGCCAGCTGCCGGGCCGCCGCCCCGGTGATGGCCCCGGTGGCCGCCGTCACCGCCGCCGCCGTGGGCAGGAGCACATTGGCAAAGGAGGTCATCCTGGCGATGGCCCCCGTGCCCATGCCCAGCAGGGCGTTCACGTCCGCCACCGCCACCGCCGTCACCGCCAGCGTCCCCGCCAGGGATACCGAGCGGGCAGCCGTCCCTCCCGCGCCCTCCTGCACCGTCTCCACCAGTCCGCAGAACAGCAGGATCACCAGGATCAGCACCCCCGAGCGCACCGCCCGGCGGAGGATACCCCCCAGCTCCCGGGTGCCGGTGTCCACCAGCTCCGCCAGCCCGTCGTCCAGGGCCGCGCCGTACTCCGCCGTTCCCCCCTGCTCCGCTGCGGCCCGCTCCAGCTCGTCCAGGCCGAAGTCCTCCTCCTGGACGATGCGAACCTCCCCAATGCTGGATGCCCGCGCCGGCAGGCAGAGCAGAACCAACAGCAGGGGCAACAGCGCGAACAGCAGTTTTCCTTTCATCCCGCCGCCCCCTCAGATCAGCCCCGTCAGGGTATCCACCACCGCCGTCATCAGCGGCAGCACCGCCACCAGGGCCAGGGCCGTCCCCGCCAGCTCCACCGCCGAGGCCAGCCCCCCCTCTCCCGCGTCCCGGCAGAAGTCGGAGGACAGCCGGGTGACGATAGCCACCCCCGCCGTCTTTACCACCGGCCCCACCACCTGGGGGGACAGCCCCCCGGCCTCCATCAGCTTGTCCATCAGCTCCATCACCGCCTGGAGGGCCCCGGAGCAGTACAGCAGAATCACCGCCCCGGCACATATGCCCAGCACCAGCCCCAGCTCCGGAGCCTGCTTTCGCACCACCACCGTGCACACCGCGGCGGCGATGGCCGCCGCCGCCACCTTTATCATGTCGCTCACAGCCCGAACAGGTTCTTCACCAGGTCGAACAGGCTGCTGATCTCCTGCACCACGATCATGAGCACCACCACCAGCGCCACCAGGGTGGTCATGGTGGCCATCTCGTCCCGGCCCGAGCGGGTCAGCACCTGGTTGAGCACCGACACCAGAATGCCGATGGCGGCAATTTTGAAAATCAGATCCACGTTCACATTGACTCCTCCTTGGTTCAAATCAGCAGGATGGTGAGGAACAGCCCCGCCGTCACCCCCAGCACGCCGTACACCCGGCCCAGCCGCCGCCGCTCCTCCTCCGCCTGCTCCCGCCGCCGGGCCAGCCCCGCCACAACACCTTCCACGGCCTGCCGCTGGCTGTCCCCGTCGTACCGGCCCAGTATGGGGCCCAGCTGCTCCACCAGCGCCCGATCCTCCCGATCCAGCGCCAGGGGGCACCGCTCCAGCCCCTCCTGCCACAGCGACCGAAAGGGCGCGCCGTCCAACACCCCCGCACCCTGGGCACAGAAGGAGAAGAACCGGGCGGCCCGTCCGTGGACGCCCGCCGCCGCCGTCTCCAGCGCCCCGGGCAGAGGGGACAGCCGCCAGCCCAGCTCCCGCTGGAGGATGTCCAGCCCCGCCGACAGCTCCCGCAGATCCCGCACCCGGCCGTCCAGCCGGCCCACCGCCCCCAGGCCCAGGGCCCCGCAGCCTGCCATCAGCAGGCACGCCCCCGCCGCCCGGATCACGGCAACGCCTCCACCCGGGCCGTCCGCCGTCCGTCCCGGCGCTCCAGCACCACCAGCCGTCGGAACACCCCCGCCGACAGCAGCGCCCGGTACACCGGCCTGCGGCGGAGATCCTCCGGCCCGCCGCCGTGGGCGGTGGCCAGCAGCGCCGCGCCGCAGCCCGCCGCCTCTGCCACCGCCCGCACGTCGGCGGGGTCGGTGATCTCGTCCACCGCCACCGCCTGGGGGTTCATCCCCCGAATGAGCATGGACAGCCCCTCCGCCTTGGAGCAGCCGTCCAGCACGTCGGTGTGGCGGCCCACGTAGAGCTGGGGCTCCCCCTGCCACAGGGCGGCGATCTCCCCGCGCTCGTCCGCCACCCCCACCCGCAGGGGCGCGCCCCCCTCCCCGTCGGACAGGCCCCGCACCAGCTCCCGCAGCAGGGTGGTCTTGCCCGCCCCCGGCGGGGCCAGGATCAGGGTGCTGGCAAAGGCCCCGGCCTCCCTGAGCTGGGGCAGCAGCGCCCCGGCCTGTCCCACCACCGGGCGGGCCACTCGGATGGACAGAGAGGACAGCTCCCGCAGGGTGACGATCCCGCCGTCCCGGCGCACCACTGAGCCGCACAGCCCTACCCGGTGCCCGCCCCGCAGGGTGACAAAGCCCTGCCGCACCCGATCCAGCGCCGTGTGGGCCGATGACTGGGTGGCGTTCTCCAGCACCTGGCGCAGCTCCTCCTCCCCGATGGGGGGCGTGTCCGTGTCCACTTCTCCCCCCGGCAGCAGGGCCGTCATGGGGAAGCCCCGGCGGAGCCGCACCTCCTCCAGATCGGACAGCCTGTCCGCTCCCAGCCCCCGCAGGCCCGCCCGCAGGGGCTCCGGCAGCACCGCCGCCGCCTGCTCCCAGGGATATCGCTTGTCCATAAAGTCACCGCCTTACTCGTTACCCCATTTCTATGAGGGCGTGTCCCACGATATGACCGGGTTGGAAAATTTTTAGGGGCGGGCCGGTTTTGAGCCCATTCAGGCATGAAAAAACCGGCCCATTTTTGACAAGTGGAATTACTTTCCACTTGCTTTCAATGAGCCGGTTTGCTTTGTTTTTTGCTGTTACAGGACGGATACAATCCGCTGGACGGCCTCCCGGGTGGCGTCTGCGTCCCCGAAGGCGGTGACCCGGACGTAACCCTCCCCGCTGGGGCCGAAGCCCGCCCCGGGGGTAGTCACCACGCAGGCCCGTTTCAGCAGCACATCAAAGAAGTCCCAGGAGGGGGCATTGTTGGGGGTTTTCACCCACAGGTAGGGAGCGTTCACCCCGCCGTATACCGTCAGCCCCGCGGCGGACAGGCCGTCCCGGATCACCTGGGCGTTCTTCAAGTAGTAGTCAATGGCGGCCTTGGTCTGGGCCTTGCCCTGGGGCGACAGGGCCGCCTCCGCTGCCCGCTGGATGACGTAGGGCACGCCGTTGAACTTGCTCCCCTGGCGGCGGTTCCACAGATCCCGCAGGGACACGCCGTCCCGCTCCAGTGCTTTGGGTATGACGGTGTAGGCGCAGCGGTTGCCGGTGAATCCGGCGGACTTGGAGAAGGAGCGGAACTCAATGGCGCAGGTCTTGGCCCCCTCCACCTCGAAGATGCTGTGGGGGATGCCCTCCTCCCGGATGAACGCCTCATAGGCGGAGTCGAACAGGATCACGCTGCCGTGGGCGTTGGCGTAGTCCACCCACACCTTGAGCTGCTCATAGGTGGCCGCCGCCCCGGTGGGGTTGTTGGGAGAACAAATGTAGATAAGATCCGGAGCCTTGCCTGCAGGCAGATCGGGAAAAAAGCCGTTCTCCGCCGTGCAGGGCAGATAGACAAGCTCCGTCCACCGCTCCCCGTCGAAGTCCCCGGCGCGGCCTGCCATGGCGTTGGTGTCCACGTAGACGGGATAGACCGGGTCGCACACCGCCACCACGTTGTCCACCGAGAAGATGTCCCCAATGCTGCCGCAGTCGCTCTTGGCCCCGTCAGACACAAAGATCTCGTCGTCCGCGATGTACACCCCTCGGGTCTTATAATCGTCCCGGATGGCGAAGCGCAGGAAGTCGTAGGCGCAGCAGGTCTCCTCGCAGTAGCCCCGGAAGGTCTCCTTCACCCCCATCTCCCGGGACGCCTTCACCATGGCGTCCACCACCGCGGGGGCCAGGGGCAGGGTCACGTCCCCGATGCCCAGGCGGATCAGGGGCAGGGGCGGGTTCTGGGCGGAAAAGGCCCGCACCCGGCGGCCTATCTCGGGAAACAGGTATCCTCCGGGAAGTTTTTTGAAATTCTGGTTGACGCGGGCCATAATGACCACTCCTTCACTTTATCTGGTTAAACCATTGTATCACAGGGAAAACGCCCCGGTCAATCGGCAACTTCGCCATCAAAGACGGTGACCGCCGGGCCGGTCATAAACATATGGCCGGTTTTTTCGTCCCAGCGGACGCTCAAATCCCCTCCGGCCAGGTGGATTACCGCCTCCCGGTTCAGCTTTCCCTGGGCGGCCATGGCCGCCGCCGAGGCGCAGGCCCCGGTGCCGCAGGCCATCGTCTCGCCGCTGCCCCGTTCCCAGACCCGCATCCGCAGCTCCCCCCGGTTCACCACCCGGACGAATTCCACATTGATCCGCCCGGGGAACGCCGGGTGGCTCTCCACCAGCGGGCCCAGCTCCGCCAGCTTCAGGGCGCCGGGATCCGCCGTCTCGATCACCCCGTGGGGATTGCCCATGGACACCGGATAGACTGTATAGGTATTTCCCTTTATTGTAATTGCGGTGGGCTCCCCCAGCTCCGGTATGCCCATGCCAACCACCGCCCCGGTCACCGTCCCGCAGCCGATCAGCAGGGCCAGCTCCCGATCCCCCGCCGCCGTCTCTATGGTGAGGTGGGCCCGATCCGTCAGCCGCTTATCGTAGACGTATTTCCCGAAGCACCGGATGCCGTTGCCGCACATGGCCCCCTCCGAGCCGTCGGCGTTGAACATCCGCATCCGGAAGTCTGCCCGCCGGGATGGACAAACGCAGATGATCCCGTCCCCGCCCACGCCGAAGTGGCGGTTGGACAGCCGGCGGGACAGCCCCCCCGGATCCTCCGGCATCCCCTCCATGCAGTTGAGGAAGATATAGTCGTTGCCCAGGCCGTGCATTTTGGTAAAGCGCATACGCTCCCCTCCTTCAGAGGAGCGTATGCGCTTCGGCTTGGCCGTTATGAGTTAATAATTGATGATGTACTTATCCCGCTCCCAACTGGAAACGCGGGTGCAGTATTCCCGCCATTCCGCCTCCTTGCCGGCGATATACTGGCTGGACACGTGCTGGCCCAGGGTGGCCATCACCAGCTTGTCCTTCTTCATGGCCGCCAGGGCCTCCTCCAGAGAGCCGGGCAGGGCCTCCACCCCCCGGCGCTTCCGGGTGGCGGGGGTCATGGCGAAGATATTCTCCGTCACCTCCGGGGGCGGGGTCATGCCCTTGGCGATGCCGTCCAGCCCCGCCGCCAGGCACACCGCCAGGGACAGGTAGGGGTTGCAGGCCGGATCGGGGCACCGCAGCTCCACCCGGGTGCCCTGCCCCCGGCTGGCCGGGATGCGGATCAGGGTGGAGCGGTTGGAGGCTGACCAGGCCATGTAGCAGGGCGCCTCGAAGCCGGGCACCAGCCGCTTGTAGGAGTTCACCAGGGGGTTGGTGATGGCCGCCATCCCCTTCATGTGGCGGAGTATGCCCGCGATAAAGGCGTAGCACTCCCGGGACAGGCCCTTCTCCCCCTTCTCGTCGAAGAACACGTTTCTCCCGTCCCGGTACAGGGACATATTGGTGTGCATCCCGTTCCCGGCCAGGCCGTAGATGGGCTTGGGCATGAAGGTGGCGTGGAGATTGTCCCGCTGGGCGATGGTTTTCACCGCCAGCTTAAAGGTCATGATCTTGTCGGCGCACTCCAGGGCGGGGGCGTACTTGAAATCGATCTCGTGCTGGCCCGGGGCCACCTCATGGTGGGACGCCTCGATCTCATACCCCATCTGCTCCAGGGCCAGGCAGATCCGCCGCCGGGTTGGCTCGCCGTGATCCAGGGGGCCCAAGTCAAAATAGCCCGCCTCGTCGTTGGTTTTGGTGGTGGGCTTGCCCTCGTCGTCGGTCTGGAACAGGAAGAACTCCGCCTCCGGGCCCACGTTGAAGGTGTCGTAGCCCATAGCCCGGGCCCGCTCCAGCACCCGCTCCAGCACCCCCCGGGGATCGCCCACAAAGGAGGAGCCGTCCGGATTGTGCACGTCGCAGATCAGCCGGGCCACCTTGGCCTCCTGGGGCTCCCAGGGAAAGATGACAAAGCTGTCCAGGTCGGGGTACAGGTACTGATCGGACTCGTTGATGCGGACAAAGCCCTCGATGGAGGATCCGTCCAGCATGATCTCGTTGTTCACCGCCCGCTCCACCTGGGAGGCGGTGATGGCCACGTTCTTCAGCTGGCCGAAGATATCCGTAAACTGCATCCGGATAAATTTTACGTCCTCCTCCCGCACAATGCGGATGATGTCCTCTTTGGTATAGCCCATGTTCCGTTCCTCTTTCCCGGCGGCCCCGGCGGGGCGTTTGCCCCAAACCGGGAGGCGGCGCTCCAGCCATCAGCCCCGAAACGTCGTCCACCTCTCAAAATATGAGTTCAGTATATCATAAGGGCTGTTTTTGTCAATGAATTTCTGCTCCCATGCAAAATTTCGGCTCATAAATCAGGTTCACACCCCATGGATTCCTGTTTTTTGTAAAATTTCACATTTGGGTTTGCTTGCCTCTCAGGGCGGCGCACATCCCCAAATGCTGGAATTATAGGCAAAAAACATAGTTTCCTGGTGAAAAACAATAAAATTCCGGCCTCTTTTTACTTGACAATCCCGGATACCCTGTTTAAAATAATAGAGCGATTTGCAGGAAATATTTCATTTCACATCTTGAAGTTTATTTTGGAGGTATGTCGCAATGGATCACAAGTACGTCTACCTGTTCTCAGAGGGCAACGCCAATATGCGGGAGCTTCTGGGCGGCAAAGGGGCAAACCTGGCGGAGATGACCAACATCGGTCTGCCCGTCCCCCAGGGCTTCACCATCACCACCGAGGCCTGCACCCGCTACTACGACGACGGGCGTAAAATTGGCGATGACATCCAGGCCGAGATCATGGCGTATATCGACAAGCTGGAGTCCATCACCGGCAAGAAATTCGGCGATCAGGAGAACCCCCTGCTTGTCTCCGTCCGCTCCGGCGCCCGGGCCTCTATGCCCGGCATGATGGATACCATCCTGAACCTGGGCCTGAATGAGGACGTGGTGGCGGTGCTGTCCGCCAAATCCGGCAACCCCCGCTGGGCCTGGGACTGCTACCGCCGGTTCATCCAGATGTACTCCGACGTGGTGATGGAGGTGGGCAAGAAGTACTTCGAGCAGCTCATCGACCAGATGAAGGAGAAGAAGGGCGTCACCCAGGACGTGGAGCTCACCGCCGACGATCTGAAGGAACTGGCCGGCCAGTTCAAGGCGGAATATAAGGATAAAATCGGCGCCGACTTCCCCGCCGACCCCAAGGAGCAGCTGATGGGCGCCATCCAGGCCGTGTTCCGCTCCTGGGACAACCCCCGGGCCAACGTCTACCGCCGGGACAACGACATTCCCTACTCCTGGGGCACCGCCGTCAACGTGCAGTCCATGGCCTTTGGCAACATGGGCGACGACTGCGGCACCGGCGTGGCCTTCACCCGCAACCCCGCCACCGGCGAGAAAAAGCTGTTCGGCGAGTTTTTGACCAACGCCCAGGGCGAGGACGTGGTGGCCGGCGTGCGCACCCCCATGCCCATCAGCGAGATGGCGGACAAGTTCCCCGAGGCCTTCGCCCAGTTTGAGCAGGTGTGCAAGACCCTGGAGGATCACTACCGGGATATGCAGGATATGGAGTTCACCGTGGAGCACGGCAAGCTGTATATGCTCCAGACCCGCAACGGCAAGCGCACCCCCGCCGCCGCCCTGAAAATCGCCTGCGACCTGGTGGACGAGGGCATGATCGACGAGAAGAAGGCGGTGGCCATGATCGAGCCCCGCTCTCTGGACACCCTGCTCCACCCCCAGTTTGACGGCAAGGCCCTGAAGGAGGCCCCCGTGCTGGCCGGCGCCCTGGGCGCCTCCCCCGGCGCCGCCTCCGGCCGCATCGTGTTCTCCGCCGAGGAGGCCAAGGAGTGGGCCGCCCGGGGTGAGAAGGTGGTACTGGTTCGGCTGGAGACCTCCCCCGAGGACATTGAGGGCATGAAGGCCGCCCAGGGCATCCTCACTGTGCGGGGCGGCATGACCTCCCACGCCGCCGTGGTGGCCCGGGGCATGGGCAAGTGCTGCGTGTCCGGCTGCGGCGAGATCAAAATGGACGAGGCCAACAAGCAGTTCACCCTGGCGGGCAAGACCTTCCACGAGGGCGACTGGATCTCTCTGGACGGCTCCACCGGCAAAATCTACGATGGCGCCATTCCCACCGTCCCCGCCTCCATCGGCGGCGAGTTTGGCCGGGTGATGGCCTGGGCGGACAAGTACCGCCGCCTGGAGGTACGCACCAACGCCGACACTCGCCACGATGCCGCCCAGGCCAAGAAGTTCGGCGCCCAGGGCATCGGCCTGTGCCGCACCGAGCATATGTTCTTTGACGAGGATCGCATCCCCGCCATCCGGGAGATGATCTGCTCCGACACCGTGGAACAACGGGAAAAGGCTCTTGCCAAGCTGGAGCCCATGCAGCAGTCCGATTTTGAGGGCATCTATGAGGCCATGGAGGGCCTGCCCGTCACCATCCGCTTCCTGGATCCCCCGCTGCACGAGTTCGTCCCCACCGAGGAGGCCGACATTGAGAAGCTGGCCGCCGACATGGGCAAGACCGTGGCCGAGATCAAGGCCATCATCGCCGCCCTTCACGAGTTCAACCCCATGATGGGCCACCGCGGCTGCCGCCTGAGCGTCACCTTCCCTGAGATCGCCAGGATGCAGACCAAGGCTGTCATCAAGGCCGCCCTGGCCGTTCAGGCCCGTCATCCGGAGTGGACGATTGTCCCCGAGATCATGATCCCCCTGGTGGGCGAGCTGAAGGAGTTCGCCTATGTAAAGGACATTGTCACCAGCGTGGCCGATGAGCTGCTGGAGGCCGCGGGCTCCAGCATGACCTACAAGGTGGGCAACATGATCGAGACCCCCCGGGCCGCCATGACCGCCGATGACATCGCCCCCATCTCCGACTTCTTCTCCTTCGGCTCCAACGACCTGACCCAGCTGGTGTTCGGCTTCAGCCGGGACGACGCGGGCAAGTTCCTGGGCGCCTACTATGATAAAAAGATTTATGAGCAGGATCCCTTTGCCAAGCTGGATCAGCATGGCGTGGGCCGCCTGATCGCTAACGCCACCCGCTGGGGCCGCTCCACCCATCCTGACATCCACGTGGGCGTCTGCGGCGAGCACGGCGGTGACCCCTCCTCCGTGGAGTTCTTCCACAAAATCGGACTGGACTATGTGTCCTGCTCTCCCTTCCGGGTGCCCATTGCCCGGCTGAGCGCCGCCCAGGCGGCCATTGCTTCTGACAAGTGATATTCCTTGTCAGAAGCTGAACAATAAATCTGCGCCGCGCTTGAACAACTCAGGCGCGGCGCATTTTTGCCTGCCGCCGCTCCCCCTTTAATATGGACACGCCGCTCCCGCATACAGTTAAGCGGAGGTGGTATCCATGTGGACGGCATGGCTGTTATTAACGTTAAACGGACTATTTTTTACCCTGCGGCTGGCGGGAAATACGGGCTCTTTTCCCCGGGCCCTCACCCGGGAGGAGGAGCAGGACTGCCTGGAGCGGATGGCCCGGGGGGATACGGACGCACGGGACGAGCTGATTGAGCACAATCTGCGGCTGGTGGCGCACATTGTCAAGAAATACTATACCCCCAACGGCGACCAGGACGATCTGATCTCCATCGGAACCATTGGCCTGATCAAAGGGGTATCCACCTTCAAGCCGGACAAAAATGTGCGGCTTGCCACCTATGCCAGCCGGTGCATTGAGAATGAAATCCTGATGTACTTCCGCTCACAGCGCAAGCTCCAGGGGGAGCTCTCCCTCTCCGATTCCCTGGACAGCGACGGGGAAAACGGCTCGCTGTCTCTCATCGACGTGGTTCGGGTGGACGACAATATGCTGGAGGAGCTGGATCTCCGGGATGCCTGCGCCAAGGTGCGCCGGTGCGTGGACGCCTGCCTGACCGGCCGGGAGGCCCACATCATCCGCCTGCGCTACGGGCTGAACGATCAGCCTCCCCTCACCCAGCGGGAGATCGCGTCGCTGTGCGGGATTTCCCGCTCCTATGTATCCCGCATTGAGAAAAAGGCCCTGGAAAAGCTGCGGATTGAATATGATAAATGCTGAACCTCAGATAACATTGACGGTCAAACAGTAAAACTATCTGCCGGATCCCTGTGCCGGATCCCCATATCTGCGGCGGTTTTAAGCTCTTAAATCCGCCGCCTTTTTTTGCATTGCTTCGGAGGAATACAACGCACGCCGCCGTTCCCAGAAAAATCTGGCCGGCATCGTTTTGTTGTGGTTGAAATCCCGCTCCAGGGATGCTATAATGTTTCCGCAAAATGATGGGAGGACTGGAAAACCATGGCAAAATGGCTTTTTCGTTTCACATTATCTCTCTGCCTCTTGTGCCTGCTGTCCGCCTGCGACAGCCAGCCGCCGCTTCCAGACGAGAGCCAGCCTGTAATGGACACTGTGGCGCTGACCGTATGGGGCGCGGAGGAGGACGAGGCGCTGCTCACGCAGATGTTCGCCTCGTTCCAGGCCCATTACGCCGGACAGGCCGACTTCCGCATCACCTACCAGGCCCAGAGCGAATCCAACTGCAAGGACGTGCTGCTGGGTAATCTGGAGGGCGGCGCGGATGTGTTCGCCTTCGCCGATGATCAGGTGGCCGCCCTGGCCGCCGCCGGCGGGCTGGATCCGATCCCGGACGAGGCGGGCATACGCGACTCCTCCCTGCCCGCCGCGGTGGAAGCGGCCAGCGTGGGGGGCACCCTGTACGCCTACCCGCTTACGGCGGATAACGGTTATTTCCTGTACTACAATAAGGCATATTTCACCGATGAAGATATCCAAAGCCTGGAGCGTATGCTGGAGGCAGCGGCCCAGGCTGAGCGGCTGGTGACGATGGACTGGTCCTCGGCGTGGTATGTCTACGCCTTCTTCGGCAACACCGGGCTGGAGGTAGGGCTCAACGAGGACGGGCTGACAAACTACTGCACCTGGAACAGCACTGACGGCCCCATCCGGGGCGCCGACGTGGCCCAGGCGATGCTGGATATCGCGGCCAGCCCCGCCTTCCTCAACTGTCAGGACGGGGAATTTCTCGCCGGGGTGCGGGATGGCACGGTGATCGCCGGCATCAGCGGCGTCTGGAACGCGGTGGCTGTACAGAAGGTCTGGGGCGGCAACATGGGCGCGGCCAAGCTGCCCACGTTTACCTGCGCGGGACAGCAGATCCAAATGGCGTCCTTCTCCGGCTGCAAGCTCATCGGCGTGAACGCCTACTCCAAGCACCCGGACTGGGCGGCGCGGCTGGCGGAATGGATCACCAGCGAGGAAAACCAGCGCCTGCGCTTCGAGGTGCGGGGCCAGGGCCCGGCCAACGTCAACGCGGCCAACTCTCCGGAGGTTCAGTCCTCCCCCGCTATCTCGGCCCTGCTGGCCCAGTCCAACTACTCCCAGCTTCAGCGGGTAGGCGGGAAGTTCTGGGATCCTGTCACCGAGTTCGCCACCAGCATGGCCCAGGGGAACCCCTCCGGCGCATCCCTTCAGAGCCAACTGGATCGGATGGTGGAAGGCGTTACCCAGCGGTAAGTACATTTATAGTCGGGAGGAAGTTCCATGAAAGGCAGGCTGACCCTTCAGCAGCGTTTGATTCTGCCCATTATCCTGCTGGGCCTGATCACCCTGCTGTCCAATATTCTGGCGGTATTCAGCATCAATAACGTCCATGCCAACGCGGGGAGCATCGTTGACAAGAGCATGGTCAGTGAGGAACAATTAGAGGATATCAGGCGCTCCGTCATGGACATCCACCGTCTGGCCCTGTCCCACATTGTCGCCGCGGATCACGCCACCATGATCCGGCTGGTGCAGGAGATCAAAGCGGAGGAGGCCGCCCTGGACGAGAAGCTGGCCGCCTACGAGGGCTTCGTCTCCAGCGAGGATCGGGACACCTATGAGTCTCTCCTCAGCAGCTACGAGGAATTCAAGCACGCCCTGGTCTACCTTGTCTGCGCCAGCGCCGACAGCAAAACCCAGGAGGCCTACGCCACCGCCAACGGGGACGTGGCCCGCTGGGGCCAGGCGGCGGAGTCGGGCATTGACACGCTCTCCGCCTCCGTCAGCACCCAGGCAAAGGAGGCCCGGGGGCGGCTCACCCTGGTCTACGTCATCTCCCTGGTCACCAGCGCGATCACCCTGATCGTGGGCGTTTTCCTGGTGGCGGCGGCCTTCCGGATCATCCGGCGGTATGTCCTCACCCCCATCCGGGACACCATGAGCACCCTTCAAAACAGCTCCGATCGCATCAGCGGCGTGGTGGGTGAGGTTCGCCGGCGGACGAAGAACTCCAACGACAGCGTGCGGAGCCTCTCCGGGCTGACGGAGCAGCTCTCCGCCGCCCTGGAGGAGATCGCGGGCAGCGCCGCGGCCATCACCGCCAGCGCCGCCGGCACCCAGGGGGATACCCAGAGCATGGCGGAGGAGTGCTCCACCATCACGGCCTACTCGGCTGAAATGCGGGATCGCGCCGAGGATATGGAGCGCACCGCCTGCGCGGAGACGGAGCTGATCCGGGACAAGACGGCGGACATCATGGCCGTGCTGGATCAGGCCATTGAAAAGAGCCACAGCGTAGAGCAGATCCGTGCGCTGACCGAGGATATCCTCAACATCTCCTCCTCCACCAACCTCATCGCCATCAACGCCTCCATTGAGGCCGCCCGGGCCGGGACGGCAGGCGCCGGGTTCTCCATGGTGGCCCAGGAGGTTCACAAGCTGGCCGACTCCTGCGCGGAGACCGCCAACCACATCCAGGAGGTCAGCGGCGTGGTCACGGGGGCGGTGGACTATCTGGCCGGCAGCGCCCGTGAGCTGGCCGAATATCTGAGCCAGGTCATTGCGGATCAGCTGGATCGGTCTGTCCGGGCCGGCCAGCAGTACCGGGAGGATTCGGACTACATCGGCCATGCAATGGAGGAATTCAACCACCGGGTGGAGCGGCTCAAAACCGCCATCGATCAGATCGCCGTGTCCATCTCCAGCATTTCCGGCTCCATAGACGGGGCCGCCTCCGGCATCAGCGGCGCGGCCGGCAGCACCCGCGTCCTGGTGGACGACATGGAGGGGATCACGGGGCGGATGGACGCCAATCAGGAGATCGTGGGCGAGCTTCAAAAGCAGATGGATATGTTCGCAAACTTGTGAGCGCACCCACAGCCCGCGCAAAACGGCATCAGAAATTTTGCAAGGAGGTCGTCACGATGTGGTTCATCTTCGCCCTGCTCTCCGCCGTATTCGCCGCCCTCACCTCCATTCTGGCCAAGGTGGGCATTGACGGCGTCAACTCCAATCTGGCCACCGCCATCCGCACCGTGGTCGTGGTGGCCATGGCCTGGGGAATGGTGTTCCTCACCAACGCCCAGGGCGGCATCTCCGAGATCAGCCGGAAAAGCTGGCTGTTTCTCATCCTGTCCGGGCTGGCCACCGGCGCGTCCTGGCTGTGCTACTACCGGGCCATCCAGATGGGCGAGGTATCCAAGGTGGTGCCCATCGACAAGCTGAGCGTGGTCATTACCCTGGTAATGGCGGCGTTATTTCTCCACGAGAAGTTCACGCCCAAGTCTGTCATTGGGTGCATTTTGATCGGCGCGGGGACGCTGGTGATGGTTCTGTAAAGCGTATTTCCTTGCCATAACGTTTTGGAAGGAGCGATCCCCATGCCAATGATCGGAGCCGTCATCGTCCCCCATCCGCCTCTCATCATTCCCACCGTTGGCCGGGGCCAGGAACGGCAGGTGCAGGCCACCATCGACGCCTACCGTGCCGCCGCAAAGCAGGCGGCGGACTGGAGGCCGGAGGTTCTGGTGATCTCCTCTCCCCACACAATCCTGTATGCCGACTACTTCCACATCTCCCCCGGCGCCGGCGCCTCCGGCAGCATGGCGGCCTTTGGCGCGCCCCAAACCCGGCTGGAGGTAAGCTACGACGCCGCGCTGCGGCAGGAGGTGATCGTCCAGGCGGAGGCGGCGGGCCTCCAGGCCGGAACGCTGGGGGAGCGCGATCCCTCCCTGGATCACGGCGTCTTTCTGCCTCTGTACTTTCTCCGGGAGGCGGGCGTAAGCTGTCCCATTCTCCGCCTCGGTCTGTCAGGTTTTTCTCCTTTATACCATTATCAGCTGGGCCGCTGCATTGCCGCCGCCGTGGACAAGCTGGGCCGCAGGGCCGTGTATATCGCCAGCGGCGATCTGTCCCACAAGCTGAGGGACGACGGCCCCTACGGCTACGCCCCGGAGGGCCCGGTATTCGACCGCCGGGTGACTGCCGCCATGAAGTCCGGGGACTTTCTGCAATTTCTTACCATGGATCCCGCCCTGTGCGACCGGGCGGCGGAGTGCGGCCTGCGCTCCTTCCAGATGATGGCCGGGGCGCTGGACGGGCTGGCCGTGGAGCCGGAGCTGCTCAGCTATGAGGGGGCCACCGGCGTGGGCTATGGGGTGGCCGTTTTCACCGTCACCGGCCCGGATGGGAGCCGCCGCTTTGCCGCCCAGTGTGAGGAGCTGGAACGCGCCCGCCTGGCGGAGCGCAAGGCCGCTGAGGATCCCTGGGTGCGGCTGGCCCGGTTGTCCCTGGAGACCTATGTCCGCACCGGTCAGCGGCTGCGCACTCTGCCGGACGGCCTGCCCCGGGATCTGACGGACAGGGCCGCCGGAGCCTTCGTCTCCCTCCACGCCCACGGGCAGCTCCGGGGCTGCATCGGCACCACCGGCCCCACCACCGCCAGCGTGGCCTGGGAGATCGCGCAGAACGCCGTATCCGCCGGGGCCCGGGATCCCCGCTTCCCGCCCGTCACTGCCAACGAGCTGGATCAGCTGGAGTACAGCGTAGACGTGCTGGGGAAGCCGGAGCCCATCTCCTCCCCTGCTCAGCTGGATGTGAAGCGGTACGGCGTCATCGTGTCCCACGGCAGCCGCCGGGGGCTGCTCCTCCCCGATCTGGAGGGCGTGGACACGGTGGAGCAGCAGATCGATATTGCCCGCCAGAAGGGTGGCATCAGCTCCCGGGAAGCCTATACCCTGGAGCGGTTTGAGGTGGTGCGGCACACATGAGCGCCAACTGTGAGCTCTGCTTTCACCGCTGCCGGCTGGAGGAGGGTCAAACCGGCTTCTGCCGGGCCAGAGTCTGCCGGGATGGGGTCGTCGTGCCGCTGAATTACGGCAGGCTCACCAGCCTGGCCCTGGATCCCATTGAAAAAAAGCCCCTGCGCCGTTTCCGGCCCGGAAGCCTGATCCTCTCTGTGGGCAGCTTCGGCTGCAATCTGCGCTGTCCCTTCTGCCAGAACCACGAGATCTCCATGGCCGGGGACGGCGCGATTCAGACCGTGGACGTGTCCCCGGAGCAGCTGGCAGACAAGGCGGAGGCGTTGATCCCGCAGGGCAATATCGGCGTGGCCTACACCTACAACGAGCCGCTGGTGGGGTACGAGTACGTCCGGGACTGCGCCGCTCTCGTCCATGGCCGGGGCATGGTCAACGTGCTGGTCACCAACGGCACCATTGCGGAACGGCCCTGGCGGGAGCTTCTCCCCCTTCTTGACGCGGCCAACATCGATCTGAAGGGCTTCACCCCAGCGTGGTACCGCCGCCTGGGCGGCGACCTGGACGCGGTGAAACGCTCCATCACCCTGGCGGCGGAGCGGTGCCATGTGGAGGTCACCACTCTGCTGGTTCCCGGTGAAAACGACAGCGTGGAGGAGATCCGCGCTCTGGCCAAGTGGCTGGCCTCGGTGCGCCCGGACATTCCCCTGCATCTGTCCCGGTTTTTTCCCCGGTATCAGATGCGGGATCGCCTCCCCACCCCGGTGGAGCAGGTATACCGGCTGGCGGAGGAGGCCCGCGCCTGGCTGGCCCACGTCTACACAGGAAACTGCTGACAACCCGCTCCAGCGCCTTGCCGCGTATAAGTCGAGCCCCAGGGACAAACCCCTGGGGCTCAAATTGTCGGCAATACGGATTTTGCTTTACGTCGGCGTACAGCACTTGCAAATTATTCGATTGCGGCTATAATGAAATTGCCCTAACCCGGCCGCCGGCGAAGAAAACGGCGGCCTATTCCCCTATCCGGAGGTGTCACGCTTGAAAATTCTGGTGGTGGAAGACGCGCGGGACATGAACCGCTTGATTGAAAAGACGCTGAGGCGGGCCGGCTACAGCGTGGACAGCTGCTTTGACGGCGAGGAGGCCCTCAGCTATCTGCTGGGCGCGGAATATGACGCCATCCTGCTGGATGTGATGATGCCCAAGCTGGACGGCTATTCTCTGCTGAAGCTGCTCCGGGAACGGGACGTGGACGTCCCTGTGCTGCTCCTCACCGCCAAGGACGCGGTGTCCGACCGGGTCAAGGGGCTGGATCTGGGGGCGGACGACTACCTGATCAAGCCCTTCGCCTTTGACGAGCTGCTGGCCCGGATCCGTGCCCTGACCCGGAAGCGCACCGGCAATCGGAAAAACCAGTTTTCCCTCGACGATCTGGTGGTGGACATCGAACGCCGCACCGCCCATCGGGGCGGGGTGGAGATCCCCCTCCTGCCCAAGGAGTTCTCCCTTTTGGAGTACATGATCCGTAATCAGGGCATTGTGCTCTCCCGGAGCCAGATGGAAAACCAGATCTGGAACTACGAATATTCCGGCAGCTCCAACAACATCGACGCATATATCAGCCGCCTGCGGAAAAAGATCGACGGCGACGGCCGGAAAAAGCTGATTCACACCATCCGCGGCTCCGGCTGGGTGCTTCGGGCGGAGCATGGAGGAGATGAGTCATGAGGCCCCTCTCAGTCAAGCTCCGCATCGCGATCTGGCTCACCCTGCTGACGGGGCTGCTGGCGGCGCTGCTGCTGGCCTTCCTGCTGTCCATCAGCAAGGTGGTAGCGGTGCAGGCCGCCATGACCCAGCTGTCCCAGACCGTGCGGAGCAACCTGTCCCAGACCGCCATGGCCAATGGCCGGCTGGCACTGGGGGACGGGTTCAGCTTTTATCAAAACGGCATCTCCACCCTGATCTACAGCCGGGATAAGGCCCTTCTGGCCGGCCAGATCCCCGTATCCTTTTCCATTGAGGAGGACTTTCAGAACGGGATCACCCGGGTGGTGAACGTCGGGGTCGGACAATACCTGGTGCTGGATCTCTGGCTTGCCATGGGCTGGGACAACGGGTTGTGGCTCCGCGGGCTGATGGAGGTTCCGGAAAACCGCCAGCTCACCGCCTCCCTGCTGCGGGTGGCGCTGATCGTCATGCCCGCGTTCATGGCGCTGGCCGCCCTGGGCAGCTACTGGATCGCCGGCCGGGCGTTCCGCCCCCTGGACAGCATCATGTCCGCCGCGGCCTCCATCAACGAGGCCCAGGATCTGTCCCGGCGGATTGGACTGCCCCCCGGCCGGGATGAATTTTCCCAGCTGGCGGCCACCTTTGACCAGCTGTTTCAGCGGCTGGAAAAATCCTTTGAGTCGGAGCAGCAGTTCGCGGCGGACGCCTCCCACGAGCTTCGCACCCCGGTATCCATCATCAAGGGGGCCTGCGAATACGCGGAAAAGTACGACGAGACCCCGGAGGATCGGCGGGAGACCATCGCCATGATCCACCGGCAGGCGGATCGGATGTCCCAGCTCATCTCCCAGCTTTTGAGCATGACCAGGCTGGAGCAGGGGACGGAGACCGCCCGGCTGGAGCCGGTACACCTGAACGGGCTGCTCCGCTCCCTGTGCGAGGAGCAGGGCTGCGACCCCCACCGCCTGATTTTGGATCTGCAGGAGGACGTCACCGCCGCGGCAGATCCGGCGCTGCTGTCCAGGCTGGTGCAGAACCTGGTGGAAAACGGGTTCAAATACGGCAAACCGGACGGCTGCGTGTGGATCTCTGTCCGGCAGAGCGGCGGGGAAATCCTGCTGGAGGTGCGGGATAACGGCATGGGAATTCCTCCCGAGCAGCAGGAGAAGGTCTGGCAGCGGTTTTACCGGGCGGATCCCGCCCGGAGCGGCGAGGGGGGCACGGGGCTGGGCCTGTCCATTGTGCGGCAGATCGCCCAACTCCACGGCGGCTATATGACGCTGGAGAGCGTCCCCCAAGTGGGCAGCTCCTTCACCCTTCACCTGCCCGCGCCCGATTCCTCCGCCCAGGCAAGGGCATAGGGCCCAGCCCCCTGTTCGGCTCCGCGAAAAAACCTCAAATTTTTTCTTTGAATTTCATGTAGATTTCATGTTGGCGCGGTAGACTGTGCTCAGAACCAAGAAAGGAGACCGCTATGAAACGAACTGTTCTTTTGTGCGCGGCAGGTCTGGCCCTCCTGCTTTTCGCCGGATGCGCCCAGCCCGAGAGCCAAATGGGCTACATTGGGGCCGAAACGGCAAAACAGAAGGCGCTGGAGGCCGCTTCCCTGACGGCGGCGGAGGTCAGCTTTCGCAGCACGGATATGGGCACCCGCAACGGCCTCGATTACTATCAGATCTGTTTTGAGGCACACGGGCAGAGCTACCAGTACGATGTAGACGCCCTCACCGGCGTGGTGATCAGCGCCCAGGGGCCTGACGCCGGCGCAGACCAGCCGGCTCCGCCCCAAACCACCGCGCCTCAGAATCCTGAAGCCTCCCCCTCCCCTGCCCCTGACGCCACCCAGGCTCCCACAGCCGCCCAGCCCTCCCAGGCGGGCGCCGAGCCCCGGGCCTATATCGGCGAGGAGGAGGCCATGCGGGTGGCTCTGGCCCACGCCGGGCTGACCGCGGAGCAGGCGTCCCACATCCGCACCAAGCTGGATTTTGACGACGGCCGGTGGGTGTATGACGTGGAGTTTTTCACTTCCGGCCACGAAGAATACGACTATGAAATCGACGCGTACACCGGCGCGGTGATCTGCTATGACTATGACGCGGAATATGATCCGCATCATCAGAGCGGCACCGGCGCCATCACTGCCGAGCAGGCCCGCCAGATGGTTTTGGCCCGGGTTCCAGGCGCAGCTGACGCCGATATTCGCGAGTTTGAAACCGACTACGACGACGGTGCGCTCAAATATGAGGGTAAGCTCATCTACAACGGCATGGAATACGAATTTGAGATCGACGCGTACAGCGGCCTCGTCCGGGAGTGGTCGGCGGAGCCCCTCTCCCGGTAACATAGACAGCAACTTTTTTGGGGAATATCATAAACGGTATGCCATGAGATGGACGGGAGCGCCTCTGTGCGCCCTGATGCTGGTGGGGGCGCAGCCCGCAGCTGCTTTAGCGGCGTCGGCCGCCACCGTCAGCGCCTCCCTTTCGCCGAATATCATAACGCGCAGGCCGCTCAAATGGGCGGCTATGGAGCGGGCTATAAAGCTCCAGGGCGGTCGGGATTACCCGGCCGCCCTGTTTTGCTTACCGCATCGCCCGGCCGACGTCGTTGGCCGCGTCGCCGATGGCGTCGCCTGCGCCCCGCACCACATCGCCCGCGCCCCGGGCCAGATCCCCCGCGGCGTCGCCGATGTCGTCCATCACGCTGTTCCCATCCTGGCCGCCGACCCCGGCAGAGCTGTCGGGACGGCCGTCATTGTTCTGATCGTTGGTGCCCCCTGCGCCGCCGCCATCCATGGCGTCGTTGCCATTGTTCCCGCCGTTCATGCCGGGGCTGTGCTCCTCCTGGGGCATGGTGTGGGTGGGCTCCACCGGGCTGGAGTTCTCCTCCCGGTTGGCGGAGCAGCCCGCCAGGGCCAGGACGAACACCAGGGCCATTGCCAAAGCAAACCTTCTCTGTTTCATCGTTATGCCTCCTGCTTTTTTTCACTTCCCCGTTCCTCATTATGTGCCGGCTATGGCAAATTAAAAGCAGAAAAATTTTGCCGATTTTCCAGCGCGTCTCATGAATCCGCCGGTTTTTTCGTCAGCGCGCACCCTTTTCTCCTTTTTACATAAGCTGAATCAGGGAAGCCGGAACCCGCCCCAGGCGGGGCCTGCCATCGCGGACTTCCCACAATCCCCAAAAGGAGGAATTGTCCATGCCCCAAACCGGCTCTTTGACCGTTCGCGCGTTTACCTCCCAGGCCCAGCTTCCCGTCGCCGGTGCCACGGTGATCATCTCCGGCCCCAGTGAGGACGGCCGCCGAAACGTGCTCTCCATCCAGACGACGGACAGCAGCGGCGCCACCAAGCCCTTCCAGCTGCCGGCCCCCGATCTGTCCCTCAGCGAATCCCCCGGCGGGGCCGCGCCCTTCTCCGACTACGCCCTGGTGGTGGAACACCCGGACTACTATCTGGCCACCTTTGAAAAGCTCCAGGTGTTTCCCGGAGTGGAGACGGTGCAGAACGTGCCCCTGGTGCCCCTCCCCCAGCCCTCCAACGGGGATGATATCGCCAGTCCGGTGGTGGTCACGCCACAGCCGCTGTGAGCCGCTCCAGCGCCAAGTAAGGAGGTTCCTATGCCTATCTCAGTCACGCCCTACATACCACAGACGATCACCGTGCACCTGGGCCCGGCCAACCAGTGGGCAGAAAATGTGACGGTGCCCTTCATTGACTATATCAAAAATGTGGCCTCCAGCGAGATCTACCCCACCTGGCCGGAGGCGGCGCTGCGGGCCAATATTCTGGCCCAGATCTCCTTTGCCCTGAACCGGATCTACACCGAATACTACCCCAGCCGGGGCTATGACTTCGACATCACCTCCTCCACCGTCAACGATCAGAAGTTTATCAAGGGGCGCAGCACCTTTGAAAACGTTGATCGGCTGGTGGATGAGCTGTTCAACACCTATATCCGGCGGCAGGGCTTTGTGGAGCCTCTGGCCGCCAAGTTCTGCAACGGCACCACCGTCACCTGCGACGGCCTGTCCCAATGGGGCAGCGAGCGGCTGGCCCGGCAGGGCAGCTCCACCATGGATATCCTGCGCCACTACTACGGCGACAACATCGAGCTGGTGTCCAACACCCCCATCCGGGACATCTCCTACTCCTACCCCGGCTATCCCCTGCAGGTCGGCTCCTCCGGCGACTATGTCACCGTGCTCCAGGTCATGCTCAACCGGATCGGGCAGAATTACCCCGCCATCCCCCGCATCCGCCCGGTAGACGGCGTGTTCGGCAGCCAGACCGAGGCGGCGGTCAAAAAATTCCAGTCCATTTTCAACCTCACCCCCGACGGCATCGTGGGCCAGGGCACCTGGTATAAGCTGGTATCCCTCCACGGGGCGGTGAAGAAGCTGTCCGAGCTGGTGAGCGAGGGCCAGCCCTTCACCCAGATCCAGGGCCCCGCCGCCGGGGTCACCCTCCGGGAGGGCAGCACCGGCCTGGCCGTGTCCGCCCTTCAGTATTTTATCTCCATCATCGCCCAGTTCAATTCCGGCGTGCCGCCCCTGGCCATCGACGGCATCTTCGGCCCCCGCACCCGGGAGGCGGTGGAGGCCGCCCAGACCCGCCTGGGCCTGCCCGCCACCGGCGTGGTGGATCAGCAGACCTGGCAGCGGCTGTACAACGAGTATCTGGGCATCGCCCGCACCGCCCTGGCCGGGGCCAACCTGCCCACCAGCGCCCAGGACATCCAAAACTCCGTGGCCGCCGGCCAGTTCCCGGGCTACAATCTCACATTTGGAAACTCCAACGCATGAAAGGAAGGATCTTCCCTATGAACAACACGGCAAACGGATCGGAGCTCAACGGCCAGCCCATCCGATCCCTGCAATATATGCTCAACCAGCTGGCCATCCATAACCCCAAGCTGATCCGGCTGACGGTGGACGGCATCTTCGGGGAGCGCACCCTGGAGGCCGTCATGGTGTTTCAGCGGGAGTACCACCCCCCGGTGACCGGGGTGGTGGATCTGGGCACCTGGGACGCCATCCGGGAGGCCTACTATGAGACCGAGCTGCAATACGGCTTCCCTCCCCCGCTGAACGTCATGCCCTGCGGCACCTACACCGCCGGCGAGGGGGAGGAGTGCCCTCCCATACTCATTGTCCAGGCCATGATCGTCTCCCTCAGCAAGGTGATGAACAACTTTATCCCCTGCAAAATGAGCAGCTGCAACGACGGCGAAACCCCCGCCAACCTCCGCGTCCTTCAGAAGCTGGCGGGCCTGCCCGTCACCGGCGTGCTGGATCGCCCCACCTGGGCCTATCTGGTGCAGCTCTACCAGGCCCTTGTCACCCGGGCCTGAGCGACAGACAAATTCTGCTTGTCTTTACCGCCGGGATCGGCTATAATGTTCCTTGTCCTTTGCGCGGCGCCTGCCGCGCCCTGCCCGGGAGAGGAGCTGGTGCATATGGCCGGGTTTATCCATGACAAGCTGGACATCAAGCTGCTGGTGCTCTACATTTTGGATCGCGCCGCCGCCCCCATCGATTTCGCCACCCTCACCGACCTGTCCATGTGCGACAGCGGCGTGGACTACTTCCAGTTCGCCGAGGCGGCGTCCGAGCTGCTGGACAGCGGCCACATCGCCCAGGAGGAGGAGTTCTATTCCATCACCGGCAAGGGCCGCCGCACCTGCGCCGCCGGGGAGAGCAGCCTGTCCCCCGTGGTGCGCCGCCGGTGCGACCAGCGCATGGCCCCTCTGAACCAGGCGCTGAAGCGCAGGGCCCAGGTGCGGGCGGAGGTGCGGCCCCAGCCCCAGGGCTTCGACGTGTGCCTCGCCATGGACGACGATCAGGGCAGCCTGTTCTCCCTGACCCTGCTGGCTTCCTCCGAGGAGGACGGGCAGCGCATCGCACAGCAGTTTCTCCAGCACCCCGACCGGATATACAACGGGATCCTCGGCGTCCTGCTTGCCGAACAAGATTAGGAGGGAACCCTTTTGACCATCCTGGGCTATTCCATCGTGGATCTGTTCCTCTACTTTATCTTCTACTCCTTCCTGGGGTGGGTGATGGAGACCTGCTACTGCTCCATCTGCGAGCGGCGGCTGGTGCCCCGGGGCTTCCTGTACGGCCCCATCTGCCCCATCTACGGCACGGGCGTGCTGCTGATGATCCTGTTTTTCACCCCATTGAAATCGAATCTTGTGCTGTTCTACGTGGTGGCCGTGGTGGTGATGAGCTCCTGGGAGTATTTTGTGGCCTGGCTGCTGGAGACCACCACCCACGTGAAATACTGGGACTACTCCCACTTCCGCTTTAACCTGAAGGGCCGGATCTGCCTGTGGGTGGCGCTGGTGTGGGGGGTGCTGTCCTATGTGGTGATCTTCTATATCCACCCGCCGGTGGAGGATCTGTTCGCCGATATCCCCCCGGTGCTCAAATACACCCTGGGCGGTGTCCTGCTCACGGTGCTGATTGTGGACGCGGTGTTCACCATCCGCCATCTGGCCCTGGTGTCTCGGCTGGTGGTGGGCGTCACCACCCTGGGGGAGGAGCTCCAGCTCCAGCTCTCCCTGGGCAAGGCGGAGCTGTCCGATATGCTGGAGGACAAATCCTCCGCCCTGCGCCAGCGGTACGGCGACCAGATCGCCCAGCTGGAGCGGTACAGCCGCCGCTTCCGCAGCCGGTACAGCAAGATGTCCGTCAACCGCCGCTACACGGTTCGCCACGAGGACATCGTGGCCGCCGCCCAGCTGGCCCGGGAGGAGCTGCTCCGCAAAAAGGCGGAGCGGAAGGCCGGCCGCTGATCAACCCGTACAAAAACCGGGGCAGACGGTTTTCCCGTCTGCCCCGGTTCCTTGTGTTCTGTCAGCTCTCCCAGCCCTTGCACACGTCCACCCAGGACGTATAGCCGGAGTACCGCTCCAGCTCCTCTATGGACAGCTCGATGGCGCTGTTGCTGCTGCCGCAGGCGGGGAACACCGTCTCAAACCGCTTCAGGGAGCGATCCAGGTAGACCGCCGCCCCCTCCTTGATCCCGAAGGGGCACACGCCGCCCACCGCGTGGCCCACCAGCTCCACCACCTCGTCGGGGGTGAGCATCTTCGCCTTGGTTCCGAACTGGGCCTTATACTTGGGGTTGTCGATCTTGGCGTCCCCGGCGGCCACAATCAGAACCGCCCGCCCGTCCACCAGGAAGGACAGCGTTTTCGCGATCCGGCAGGGCTGGCACCCCAGCGCCTGGGCCGCCAGCTCCACCGTGGCGCTGGACACGTCGAACTCCCGCACCCGATCCGCCAGTCCAAATTGGGCAAAATATTCTTTTACTGCCTCGATTGCCATATCATGCACATCCTTTCCGCTTTTTGCATGATACCACAAATGGGGCTTTCAGGCAACTGTAATTATTCCGCGCCGGGCCGGTCTGATGGTTCCGCGGGCAAGGCCCGCCCGTTCTCCGCCAGCCAGGCTTGGTAATACTCCTCCCCCGCTGCCAGCAGCTTGGCGGCGATCCGGGCCGTCTCCACCGCCTCCTCGTCGGAGATGGACGCGGGACAATAGAGCAGTTCCGCGCCAGCATCCTCTAACAGGGGATGGCCCGTCATTGCCGTCACCGTCCCGCTGTCCAGCTCCACGGTGAACTCCCACCAGCCGGTTTGCGTGTAGTTTCTGAGCATGGCCATCATCCTGGTGTCCACCGTCACCGAGCGGCGGCCCCCGTCCGTCCACCGGGCGTAGATGCTCCCCTCGATCTCACCGGCAAACCCCGGGTATACCATGGACAGGTATCCGTAAGGGTAGTCCTGCCCCGATGCCGACCACGACGCCGGATGCCAGAAGGCCCCCTGTTCCAGCGTCACATTCCCCACGTTGCCGTCCATCCGGACGCTGTGCTCCTCCCCGGCGGTGTTCAGGGTGAAGGTCAGCTCAGCGGCGGGTAGATCAGGGGCTTCTCCTGCCCCGCCGTCCGATCCGATGTCCAGCCCGTTCTCCGTCAGAATCAACCGGCCGTAGCGGGTGCGCGCCCCGCCCAAATAGTCCCGCTCCTCCACCGTGAGCTGATCCCCCACCTGTCCCAGGTAATAGTCATGCGTCATGCGATCCTTTAGCTCCAGCAGGGAGAAGGATCCGGATTCGTGTAACCACCGGATCACCCGGATACGCTCGTCCCCAATGCCCGATCCGATGCACACCTGGGAGCAGATCTCCCGTCTGCCGTCCCCGTCCAGGTCGCATAGATAGGTGTCCCCAATGGGCATACCATCAAATAGCGTTACTTCCTCCCCGTTTCGGACGGCGGTGAGCTTCCCCGGGTACAACCGGAAGGTGACGCCGGGGTACTCGTTTAGCCGGATCTCTCGGCACTCATCCCACGCCATCCCATCGATCACAATGGAGTCCACCCAGATCTCCGCCGGGCCGGGCTCGTGGTATACAAAGTCTATCGGTCTCCCCGGCCCCGAGGAGTAGCCGGGATTGGTGGCCAGGGCCACCCACAGGCCCAGCACCCCGACGAGGGCCAGCGGCGCCACCCAGAAGGCAGGTTTTTTGTACTTCAAGACGTTCTTGATGCGGCTCTGGAAGCCGCTGCCGCCGAAGGCCAGAGGCCCCGCCGGCAGCCTCCCGCCCTGGGACAGACGCAGCAGGGAGGTGGAGTAGTCCGCCCGGATGTCCCGGCCCATCCGCTCCAGCACCGCCTCGTCGCAGGACATCTCCATGTCCTTCCCCGCCAGATGGAACGCCAGCCACACCAGCGGATTGAACCAGTGGACAGCCAGCGCCAGCCACGCCAGCGCCCGGAGGATGTGATCCCCCCGGCGGATGTGGGTGCGCTCATGGAGGAGGATATAGTCCCGCTCCCCTTCCGGCAATCCGGAGGGCAGATAGATTTTGGGCCGGATCACTCCCAGCACAAAGGGGGACGGGATGTGATCCGCCAGCCGGACGTTTTTCTCCCCCTCCAGCGGTATCCAGCCCACCAGTCTGCGCCGCAAGCGAAGCATAGATACTACGCTGTACCCCAGCAGGAGGACGGCTCCTACCACCCACGCCGCCCCGGCGGCGCTCAGAAAATCCGCCTTGAACCCGGCGGGGGCGCGGGCGACGCCCTCAAAATAATGGTCGCCCAAATAATCATTCACAGGCTCGTCAATGGCGGGCACGCCGGAATCAATGTAAAATTTGGGCGAGTCCACCATCTCCGGCGGAATCGGCTGGCTGGAGGGCACCGCGCTTACAGGGCTGGGGATGATAAACGGACACAGCAGCCGCAGCAGCACCACCGCCCATAGGGCATAAGAGAATATTTTCGGGGCCTTTCGCAGGATCAGCCGAGCCAACAGCACCACCAGGATGATATAGCTGGCCGTCAGGCTCATGTTCAGCACCGTCAGGAACAGGTCGCGCACGCCCTCACCCCCTGCTCTCGTCAATGAGCCGTTGGAGCTGCTCGATCTCAGCGGCGCTCAGCTTCTTCCGGCTGGCAAAGGCCGTCAGGAACTTGGGCAGGGATCCGTCAAAGGCCTGGTCTACAAATTCCTCGCTCTGCCGGGCGGCGAACTCCTCCCGGCCAATCAGAGAGGTCACCACCCCGCCCTCGTTTTGAAAGATCCCCTTCTGGCACAGCCGCCGCAGCACCGTATAGGTGGTGGACTTCTTCCAGTCCAGCCTTTGGGCGCACAGCTCCACCAGCCGGTTGGACGCCACCGGCTCATTGTCCCAGATCAGGGCGGCAAAGGCGGCCTCCACCTCGCCCAGCCTGTACTGCGTCATATTCATCCCTCCAGTTTGGTTTACATTCTGTAGTCCATCTCCAGTCTACAACAAGTAAACCAACTTGTCAAGGGCGAATTTTCTTTGCCAGCTTATCGGCTACGCCTTGCCCTTCGCCACCAGCCCCTCCAGGCTCTGGCCCTTGAGGCACCGCTCCAGCAGCTCGGGCAGCCGCTCCGGGGCGCAGGCGAAGCAGGGAACGCCCAGATTGGCGATCCGCCGGGCAGTCTCCGGGTCGTAGAAGGGCTTGCCCCCGTCGGCGATGGCCAGCAGCACCACCACGTTCACCCCGGAGCTTTTCAGCTCCTCCACCCGGCGCAGCAGGGCCGCCCGGTTGCCTCCCTCACACAGGTCGGAGATGAGGAAAAACAGGGTTTTCGCCGGGGCCTCAATGAGCCCCTGACAGTAGGCGATGGATTTGGCGATGTCGGTGCCGCCCCCCATCTGGAAGCCGAACAGCAGATCCACCGGGTCGGCACACAGGGGCGTCAAGTCCATGATCTGGGTATCGAAGGCCACCACACTGGTCTTGACGGCGGACATGGAGGCCAGCACACAGGCCATCACCGAAGAATAGAGGATGGACTGCCCCATGGAGCCGCTCTGGTCGATATCCAGAATGATGTGCCAGCGGTTGATCTTGCTGGAGCGGTCAAAAAACCATACCCGCTCCGGGATGACTGCTTTCAGCTCCGGGCTGTAGTTTTGCAGGTTCCGCCGGATGGTATAGGGGAAGTCGATGGCCGCCGCCGACGGCAGAGGGGCGTGGGCCCGGCGGTTCAGGGCCGCCGTCACCGCCCGGCGCACGTCATTTTCCAGCAGGCGGTTGATCTCCTCCACAATTTTGCGGATGAACTTCCGGGCGGACTCCTTGGACTTCTTGGGGATCTGATCCTTGAGCATCAGCAGCGTGGACGCCAGATTCAGATCCGGCTCCAGCCCCTCCAGCAGCTCGGGCTCCAGGAGCAGCTGCTTCAGCCCTTTACGCTCGATGGCGTCGTTCTGCACCACCGCCACCATCTCCGGGTCGAACAGGGAGCGCAGATCCCCCAGCCACTTGGAGATCACCGGGGAGGACGGGCCCTTCCCCGCCCCGCCAGATGCCCCGCCGCCGCTTCCGAAGCTCTCACCGGGCCCGCCGTAGATGGCCCCCAGCGCCCCATCCATGAGCAGCTCCTCCTGGGACAGGCCCCCGGCCCCCATGCCGGTGAAGGAGTCCTCTGTCTCCGCGCCTAAAATCAGCCGCCAGCGGGAGAGCTGTTCGGTCTGCGCCATGGCCCGCACCTCCTAAATATCGTCAAAGTCGAATTCGTCCAGGCTGTCCAGCACCGCCTGCTCCGCCTCGGTCACGTCGTTCATCAGGATCTCCGCCGCCTGCCGGGCGTTGACCCCCCAGATCTCCCCCAGGTTCTCCGCGATGTCGTTCTTTTCCGAGGGGGAAAAGTCGGCGAAGGCCCGCCGCAGGAACACCAGTGCCCGCCGGAAGGTCTCGTCGTCCAGCCCGCTGAGGTACTGATCCAGCTGCCGCCACAGGGACAGCCGGGCGATGAGGGCATAGCGGTTCTTGCCCGCCAGCCCCTCGAACCACCCCGCCCCCAGGTCGGCGGGCACCCCGGGGGACAGCCGCCGGGCCACCTCCCGGGACAGCAGCTCCTCGTCCGCTTTGCCCCGCTCCAGCAGAATGGCCATGGCGAAGCCGGAGCAGTGGGTGTTGAGATCGTCCCGATCCGAGATGCTGGTCAGCAGCTTGAGCCACCGATCCTCCTCCAGAAATTCGTGGTTTAGCTGTAAAGTGTTTATCCTGTCCATCGCCTGGGTAACAGCAGACGCGGCTTTGCTATCGCACACGCAGGCGCTTTCCAGCGTCAGGCACGAGCGCAGATAGAGCTGCTTGATCAGCGGCACCACCGGGGCCGGGTCAAACCGCCGCAAATCGCCGTACCGCACCACCAGCGACAGCCGGGAGGCCGTCTCCGCCACCTCCGAGATGGCGGCGGAGTCCACGCTGAGCCCCTGCAAAACCGACAGCGCGTGGGCCGCGGCCCCGGGCATCCCGCACAAAAAGGCGTCCTGGAAGATGGCCGCCGCCTGGGCGATGGAGCTGCTGTTGTCCGCCCGCTCCTTCAGGGCAAAGGCCGCCGCCCCCTCGACGGTGTCCCCCATGAGGGCGGACTCCACGATCTCGATCTCCGCCTCGGTTGTCCAGCGCAGCTCCCAGTACTCCCCCCAGTTGGCCCCGTCCTGCCGGGAGGGGAGCAGGTTGGCAAACTGCACCCCCAGCACCCGCAGCCGGTGGAGGAAAAACGACCGCCGCAGATCGCCCAGCGCCGCCTGCTGGGACTTCACGTTCAGCTTCTCCCGCAGATCCAGATCCAGCCGCTGTAATTCGGCGGTGCGGTACTTCTCCAGCCGCAGCTCCTTGAGCTGCCGGTAGAAGTCCTCCTGCACCGAGGTGCGGGCCACCCCCTCCGGCAGGAAGCCGATCTTCTTGCCGATCTCGGTGTCCGCCGCCGCGACGGCCAGCTCGGAGAAGCTGCCGTGGCCCATGGTGGTGACGGAGGCGTCCCGCAAATCTGACAAGGTGGGATACTTGCTCCCCCGCATGGCGGCCAGGGTATCGGCCAGCCGCACCGCCTCAATGACTTCGGCGGAGGACACCAGGTTGCCCGCCTTCCGGTGGGCGGCGGCCAGCCGCGTCAGGTAGAGATAGGCCCCCTCCCCCACACCGCCCCGGTTCAGTGCGTCCCACAGCAGCTCGAAGTAGGCCGGGGCCTTGTTCCCCGCCCCGTAGCCGGAGCGGGAGGACAGCCGGTAGTAGGAATAGGGCATCAGCGTGGCGCAGCAGTCCGCCTTGGGCAGGGCTTTTTCTTCTTCATCGGTCATGGGCCGGTTTTCCTCCAGCCCCGCCACATGGAAGGAGCCGCACACGCAGAAGATCTTCTCCGCGGGCACGCCGGAGGCAACAGCCTGGGCCATGACCCGCTTCATATACGCCTCCCGCACCACGGTCTCCGCCAGATCCCGCCCGCTCTCCAGGGACGCCGCCCGGAGCTGCCGCCCGAAGGTGTTGTTGACGGCCTGGAAGTCCTCCCCCTCCAGCTGCTCAAAGGTGCGCTCCCAGAAGGTGTCGTGATCCTCCCCGGTCAGCGTTTCCAGCCGGCGGTAGATGGATTCGGCGGTGTAGGGGCCGATGTCCTCATCGGCCCCTGCGGCGGGGGAATTTTCGGGTTCGGACAGGCCGGTGAGGACACCGGCCCCTACGGATTCCGCCTCCCGAAATCCCAGAAAAACGGACGACGGCAGATCCATAAACCGGCACTCCACCCCGTGCTCGTGGGCCCACAAAATCGCCTGGGTCTCCGGGGAGTAGACAGCAAAAGGCCACAAAACCGTCCGCACCGGCGGCTCCTTGGTATAGGCCAAAATGGCCGCCGGGAACCGGGTGTCTGGGTGGCACAGCCACTCCATCTGGCCGTTGAGGTCGCTGGGGCCCTCCACCAGCACCAGCTCCGGCTTTGCCTCGTCCAGCGCCCGGCGCAGATGGTACGCCGCCGCCGGGGACAGGTGGCGGACGCCGAATAACGCCGGCCCGCTCATCACCCGTTCAGCTCCCGGCAGGCGCGGTACAGCGGCAACCACTCGTGCCCCCGCTTCTTCATCACGTTCTCCAGGTACTCCTTCCAAGTCACCTTGTCGTGCTCCTCGTCCTTCACCACGGCCCCCTGGAGGGCGGCGGCCAGATCGCTGTCCGAGATCCGCCCGTCCCCGAAGCTCCCGGCCAGGGCCATGGAGTTGGCCAGCAGGGAGATGGCCTCGGCGGTAGACAGCACGCCGGAGGTGGTTTTCAGCTTCTGCTTGCCGTCCAGGGTGGCCCCGGCCCGCAGCTCCCGGAAGATGGTGACCACCTTCTCCACCGTGTCCTCCCCCGGCTGGCGGGCGTTGAGATCCAGACCGCTGGACAGCTGGGCCACCCGGGTGCGCACAATGTCCATCTCCGTCTCCATATCCGACGGGGTGGGCAGGACAACGATATTAAACCGCCGCTTCAGCGCCGCCGACATATCGTTGACGCCCTTGTCCCGGGTGTTGGCGGTGGCAATCACGGAGAAGCCCTTGGCGGCGGGCACCTCCAGCCCCAGCTCGGGCACGCTGAGCCGCTTTTCCGACAGGATGGAGATCAGCGCGTCCTGTACCTCGCTGGCGCAGCGGGAGATCTCCTCCACCCGGGCGATGGAGCCAGTCTCCATGGCCCGGTACACCGGGCTTTTCACCATGGCCTCCGGGCAGGGCCCCTTGGCGATGAGCATGGCATAGTTCCAGGAGTAGCGGATCTGTTCCTCGGTGGTGCCCGCCGTGCCCTGAACCACCTTGGTGGAGTCCCCGTTGACGGCGGCGGCCAGGTGCTCACTGAGCCAGGACTTGGCCGTCCCCGGCTCGCCGATGAGCAGCAGGGCGCGGTCCGTCACCAGCGTGGCGATGGCGATCTCCACCAGCCGCTTGCTGCCCATGTACTTGGGGGTGATGTCCACCCCTTTGACCTTGGTGTTCCCCGTCAGGTAGGTCAGTACCGACCGGGGGGACATCCGCCAGCCGGTGGGGATGGGCTCCGTCTCCGCCGAAATCAGCGCGTCCAGCTCGGTCTGATAAAGCTCCTCCGCCGGGAGGCGCTGTACGTTTTTGTCTGCCATGTCATATTCCTCCATCTACCGCATTTTCCACCAGTCGTCCCACTCCGGGAAGGGCTGGCCCGCCCGGAGCTGCTCCACCGTCCAGGGGATGACCCGCTGGGCCAGGGCCGCGTCCTCCTTGCGGATGGCGTTGGAGCGCAGGACTTCCTCCAGCAGGTCGGCCACCTCGCCGGAGGGTAGAGTTTTGGATGCCTCCGACATCAGGTTCCAGGTATCATAAATGTAATGTGCGCCTGCCCGCTTTACCATGGTATCCCCCAGCACGCCCCGGGGGCCTCCGCCCAGCTGAAGCAGGAACCGGCTGTAGCTGTAGGGCAGGCCGGTCTCCAGCATCCGCTCCCGAAGGTAGGGAATCAGCTGCCTGCGCGTCTCCTCATCGCCGGTGTTGGCCAGACGCATCAGGATCATGTCGAACTGGTCAATGCTCTCCCCGGCAGCGTATTGGGCATACTGGCGCGTCTCTCCTGTGGTTTTCCACACGGCGCGGGTGAGCCGCTTGAACCACTGGGAGTCGATTGGCTGGGCGGTGGGCCAGACGTTGTCAATACAGTAAGTTCCGTCTTCTTTTCTGCACACCCGCCCCAGCGCCCGGAGAACAGCGTTGTGGAACGCCTTTTTCTGCTCGCCGCCCAGCAGGGGCTTAATGGTGAGCACATAGGGGGAGAAGGTATCATAGACCTCCGCCGCCGAGCGGGTCATCAGCGCCGCCACCACCGCGTGGGACAGGTAACGGGGCTCCTTTGGGTGCCTTTCCCACAGCTCCAGGCACAGGCCGCACAGCGGCCCCGGCCCAGCCGCGCACAGGCTCTCCAGCAGCAGGGCCGCCACCTCCCGCCCAAAGCCCAGGCGCTGTTCCTTTTCCCCCCGCAGATGGTCGATGTCCGCCAGCCTGGCGTCTGTCCAGCGCCAGAAATCCAACATAGAGGGGGAGGACTTGCCCAAGGCCGCGGAAAACCACTGGCGAAGCTCGATCACCGCCGGATTGGTCAGGGACTCTTTCCGCGCCAGTATCTCCTCCATCCTGTCCCACAGCCTCCGGGCCACCAGATCGGAGGCCCAGTCCGCGTTGGAGGGCTGCAAAAACTTCACCGACTGGCTGTGGGCTTCCAGCTCCTGCGCCCAGAAGGCCGCGATCTCCGCCCCATCCTGCTTGGCCAGGGCCTCCAGCGCCGCGTCCCGGTTGGCCCCCCGCTCGGACTTGGCCAGATCCAGCAGCAGGGCGGCGTTCTCCGCCGCCATCCCCAGGGCGGTGATCACCGCCGCACGCACGTCCTTCTTGGCGTCGGGCAGCACCTCCCGCAGCCAGGGGGCGGCCTCCGCCCCCTCCACGGCGGCGATGACCTCCACCCGGCGGGCCATCTCCTTCTTCCCCGCCGGGTCGAAGCCCTGCTTCAGCACCGGGACGACAGACGGCCCCACCTGTTTCAAAATTTTGGCGTTCAGCTCCGCGATCTCGCCGTAGCTGTCGCCCAGCCCCGCCGCCACCGCCGGCAGCACCCGGTAATCCTCAAAGAACTCGGGGTGGTTCTCCCAGGCGGACTGGATGATCTCCATCCGCCCGCCCCCGGTGGTGGTCAGGGCGGTGAGCAGGGGGTTGATCTGCCCATAGGAAATCTGGTGGTATGTCCCGCCCCCGGCGGGCAGAGGCTTCAGCTCCCCCTCCACACCGGTCTTGGCCTGGGTGTAGGCCACCGCGTCCACCAGGGCCAGCACGTCCAGCAGCAGGCCCGCCCGCTGCTCCGGCGGCGCGGCCAGCAGCTTCGTCAGCCCGCCGTCGATCTTGCCGAACACCGGGCTGGCCGCGGCCAGGGGCTTCAGCCCCTCCGCCGCCCGCTGGAGCCGGAAGTCCTCCCCCAGCAGGGACACCCCCGCAATGGCGGCGTATTCCAGCCGCTCCTTCACATCGTAAAGAGGCTGTAAGTTCATCCCCGCACCTCCTCAATATTGCAGCCGGAGGATCTCGTCCGGCGTCACCACGCTGCAGGGGTGGAGGCACAGGGCCTTGTCCCGCCCATCGTAGAACATCAGCCCGAACAGGGCGCTGCCCGCCGGGATTTTCCGGGGCAGCATCCCCAGCCGCTCTGTACAGGCGTGATCCACCCCGTCCTCCGCCCTGTCCCGCAGGGCGATCCGGGCCCCCGCCGGATCCTCCAGTACGTAGTCCTCCCCAATCCTCCCAATGCTCCCCACGGGCAGCAGCGCCGCCAGGAACTTGGGGGCCAGGGTGTTCTTGATCTTCCCCTTCACCAGCTTGGCCGCCTCCGCCACACCGGGCTGGGCCAGCCTGGACAGGGCCGCCTGCTCCCGGGCCGTCAGGGGCCGGGTGGACGCGCTCTCCCAGCGCACCCGCCGATCCCCCTCCCCGGGGTAGATGTACAGGGCGGGGACTTCCAGCAGCCCGAACCGGCTGTCCTCCCCCTTCACGTATTTCAGCGCCTTCAAGGGGCGCAGGTTCAGCGTCTGCCAGATCTCGCCGCTGTCCACGTCCAGCCACCAGCCCCGCTCCACATACTCCTTCTTGGCCTGGTCGAGGGACACGTCAAAAGAGAGCTGCACCAGCTTCGCGTTCTCTCTGACGGAACCGATGGCCCCCAGCTCCTCCAGCGTCCACACGCCGCCCAGGGCCTCAAAGAGGGCGGAGTCCTCGGCGGAGAAATCCCCGGCCTCCAGCTTGCCCTCCAGGAACACCCGCCCCTTTTTGATGGTGGAGCGCAGCGCCACCATCAGCCGCAGGGCCTGGTTGTAGGCCGCGTCCGCCTGGGCGGGATCCTTCTGCACCGCCCGCACCGCCAGGGCCACCCGGGTAAAGGCCGTCTGGGGCCCGGTGAGGTAGCTGCTGCCCAGCTCTTTGGCCAGCTTGTCGAAGGTCTGGGCGGAGCTGCCCGCCAGGGTGCCCAGGCCGGAGGTCAGCAGCTCGTCCACCATCTTCTCCGCCATGTCCAGCCCCTCCAGCTGCCGGGCCAGCTTTTTCTTTCGGGCGGCGGCGTTGGGCTTTTTGGGCTTGGGGGGCTCGCCTGCGGCCCCCTCCTTTTTCGCCGCCCGGGCGGCCTGCTTGGCCCGCTTGTCGGCGATGTCCTGGGGGATGTCCGCCGTCTCGAAGGGCTTCGCCCCCAGGATCTCGAACATCAGCCCCAGAGCGTGCTTGCAGGGAAACTGCCTGCTGGGGCAGGAGCACCGGCAGGTGGGCGCGTCCCGGTTGGTGAAGTCGATGGACACCCGGTAGGGGTTCTTGCCGCTGCCCGCGCACTCCGCCCAATAGAGGGTGCCGTCTTCTGTCCGGTGGTGGGCGGAAAAGCTGCCCTTTTTCGACAGCTTCCGGCCGTTTTCCGCCGCCGCGGGGTTGGGGGCCTGAAGAAGGATGAATTGTTCGGTCAAATCCACGAGGATTACTCCTTCCTATGGAGAATAAATCAGCCATATTGTACTACATTCTGCCGGCAGAGGCAAGAGGTTGTGGCTGGGCCCAGCCTGTGATAAAATGAAAAAAACTTGCGCCACGGGGGCATATTCCCTTCCCGTCTGCGTTTTTATAGGTGAGAGGAGGTTGAGCATATGGAAGACGCCGCCATTGTCGCGCTGTATTGGAGCCGGGACGAAAACGCCATCGCGGAGACCGGCAAAAAGTACGGCCCCTACTGCCGGGCCATCGCCCAGAACATCCTGTCCGTCCGGGAGGATGCGGAGGAGTGTGTCAGCGACAGCTACCACCACGCCTGGAACGCCATGCCGCCCCAGCGGCCCGACCGCCTGCCGCCCTTCCTGGGGCGGATCGTGCGCAACCTGTCCATCAGCCGCTGGCGGCGGGAGCGGGCGCAAAAGCGGTACACAGGTCTGGAAAGCCTGCTGTCCGGGCTGGAGGAATGCCTGCCGGATCCCCAGGACGTGGAGCGCACCGTGGAGGGCCGGGAACTCACCCGCCGGGTGGAGGGCTGGCTGGAGGGCCTGCCCCGGGACGACCGGGCGGTGTTCCTCCGGCGGTACTGGTACGGGCAGGAGGTGCAGGCGCTGGCCAGGGCCTGGGGCGTCAGCCCCAACCAGATGGCCAAACGGCTCCAGCGGCTGCGGAAAAGCCTGAAACGGGACTTGGAACAGGAGGGATTTGCGGTATGACCAGGGAAATGCTGTATGACGCCATCACGGGGGTCAGGGACGAGCTGATCGTGGAGGCCATCGAGATAAAGCCCGCCAAAAGCAAGGTGCGCTGGCTGAAGTTCGGCTCCGTCGCGGCGGCGGCGGCGCTGGTGGTGGGTCTGGGCGCGGGGGTGTTCAGCGGGAAGCTGCCCATCGGCGGCCGCAGCGGAGGGGGCGGCGGACACAATGAGGGCTCCACATTCATGTCCTACGCCGGGCCGGTGTTCCCCCTCACCACGGTGGAGGGCGGGGACGGTTTGACGGCGGAGCGGACAATCACCTATGACTTTGGGGGGTGGATGGCCGGGGACTTCAACCGGCTCTACTATGGCCTCCCGGTGACCGATTCCTACACCCTCGCCAACCCCACCGGGGAGGACAAGACCGTCACCCTGCTCTACCCCTTTGCCGAGAGCCTGTACGACAGGAGATACCTGCCCACCCTGACGGCGGACGGGGCGGAGCTTCAAACTACTCTGCTCACCGGGCAGTACTCACAGCTTGCCGTGGGGCGGTCCGGCGGCCTGCCCAGCCTGAACAGTCCGGACAGCTGGGAGGAATACCGGAAGCTGCTGTCCGACGGGCGCTATCAGGCCGGGGCGCTGGAGGACTGGCCCGACCTGTCCGGCGTCCCGGTGACGGTGTACGAGATCACCAACGCCTGGGTGGAGCCGGGGGTTGAAAACAAGGTTAGCGGCAATTACAACCCCAATATCCATGCGGAGATGGAGCTGGACTACAGCAAGACCACGGTGCTGTCCTACGGCTTTAACAGCGGAAAGTACGACCGGGACAGCGGCCAGATGCGGCAGGGCTTCGACGCTCCCCAGCCCCCGGCGGAGGGCTCCTCAAGGGATCCCGCCATCTACGAACGGGATCGGGCCGAACGCCATTACCTCCTTGTCATTGGGGATCCGCTGGACAGCTTCCGGCTGGTGGGCGTGTCCACCGGTGGGCCGGACAGCACCGACTATCTGGAGTGGGGTGTGGACATCGGGGCCGGCCTGCGGCAGTACGAGACGGATCTGGACAGCGCCCTGCGCACGGTGGCGGAGCGGCGCTACGGGGCGACGGACTGGAACCACTACGGCAGCATGGCGGACGACCCGGATTTCGAGCTGTACTTTGGCATGATGAAGGACTGCCTGCTGGACACCGGCATCCTGCTGGACGATCCGGAGGCCCGTTATGACTTCACCTCACTGGAGGATCTGTATCCCCACGTGATCCAGCGGGTGTTCTATCTGGAGGCGGAGGTCACCATCCCCGCCGGGGGCAGCGTCACGGTGGAGGCCCAAATGCTCAAGGAGGCCAGCTTCGACCACGCCTGTACCGGATCGAAAAACATGGGCATCTACGGCTACGACCTGGTGACAAAGCTGGGCACCAATCTGGACATTGCCGCCCAGACCGCCAAGGCCGTCAACACGGACGGCGTGGAGATCGTCCGCCAGAACTTCGGCTTCGACTGGGAAAACGGGGTGGACACCGTCACCCTGGATCCGGCGGTGGAGCACTACTATCTGGAGGTGCGCCGGATCAAGGCCAAATGAGCCGGACGCAAAAACCGGGGCCCGCCGCACGGCAGGCCCCGGTTTTCCGGATCTGTTTACTTCTGCTCCCCCTCGGGGGCGGCGCTGTCCGCCAGCTCGTAGACCGTCTTTTCGCTGAACAGCGCGGTGATGGCGTACACGTGCTCATAGCCGTGCTTGTCGTACTCCCGGGGCATCTCAAAATATTTCACGTCGTAGGAGCTGATCTCGCTCTTGGTGGTGGCGATCTGCACCACCAGCGGGGTCTCCTTGTCCAGCTCGATGGGGGCGCTGCCCGTCAGCACCGAGGTGGCGTAGGTCATACTGGAGGCGTTGTCCCCCGGCACCGTCTCCAGCGTACTGGTGCCCAGCATTGTCTCGCTCTGGAGGGTCAGTTCCACCCCCTCGGGGATCTTGCTGAACCCCAGGGCGATCCGACCATCCGGATCGGACAGGGCGCGGCGGTTCTGGCTCACCGGGGCCCACTCCCCGTTCTTCAGCTCATAGAGGGTGATCTGGACGCTTTTCACCCCGCCGTCCCCGGCCTTGCCCACTTGGTAGTCGAAGATCCGGTAGCCGTCCATATTCACATTCAGCAGCTGGGCCAGCGCCGTCTCCTCCTTCGTCAGCTCCACGGGGGCAATGGTTTTGGAGCCGCCCCCGGTGGGCGCGGCCCTGCAGCCGCCAAGAGCCAGGGCCAGCAGCGCGGCCAGGAACAGGGCGCAGTATCGTTTGATCCTCATGGGACGCACCTCCAAATGCGGCAGTTTGCCGAGTTGTGCACTATTTTGTCAGATCGATTATAGCACGTTCCACCCGCCCTGTCTACCCGGCATTTCCCCGCGGCGCAAAAGGCGGGAGCGCCGCCCCCGCCCGCCAAGGCGCAAAACAGGCCCGCCCCGGCCGGCGCTGGCCGCCTGTCCGGAGCATGGCCCGTTTGGCTGAGACGTTACGGCGGGGCGGTCATCCCCTTCTCCGATCCACCCCTTTGGATTTGTAGTGCCGCTGCTTTGCCTGATACATTCTCATATCCGCAATTTTTACCAGCTCCTCCAGCTTTTTCTCCGGGAACTCCCTGTGCTGCGCGTAGCCGCAGGACACCGACAGCCCCTTGGCAAGATGGAGGTTCCAGTATGTTATCATTTCCTCAAATTTGTCCTTGATTGCCTTCAGCTGCTGGTCGTCGGCCTCTATCATGGCCACAAACTCATCGCCGCCCACCCGGAACAGCTCCCCATAGTCCGCAAAGCATTTTTCGATACAGGAGGCCGCGCTTTTGATGAGCTTGTCCCCCGCCTCGTGTCCAAAGGCGTCGTTGACCTGCTTCAGGCCGTTCAAATCCATGGACACATAGACAAAGTTATCCTTCAGCGGGGTATTGCCGTGGGCCAGCATACTGTCGTCATATCCCCTGCGGTTCAGCAGTCCTGTCAAGGCGTCCGTTTTCGCGTTTTTCAGGGCGCTGTCCCAATTGGCCGCTATCTTCAGGATGAAAAACAGGGACGCCCCCACCGCTATGGCAAAGTAGATGGCCACAATGCACAAAATCAGCGGCACATCCTTGTGCACAACGCTTTTCTCCTGTATGACGGCCACAACATACCCTCTATGACTGAGGGCCTTGAAATAGGACTGCTTCCCGTCAACGCTCCCCTCCAGCATTTTCTCCAGCTTTCCCCTGGCCAGATCGATCCCAATCCCCTCCAGGGTTTTCCCCACCAGCTGCGTAGAGGTGGCCCCCTGGATTTCGCCGGAGTTCTCGTCCGCCACCACCATGGTGACCCCCAGATAGGTGGGCATCTCCTGCATGATCTCCTGAATGCTGCTCACCCGGAGCTCCTCCATCAGCCGCTTGGGCTCAATGCCCACCTGCAGCATCCGCGTCCCCGCTTCATTCCAGCAGATGGCGTACATCATCATTTTTCCTTCGGCGGTGTTGGCCGTCAGATCCTGGCACATGGACATACTCTTGTCGGAAAGCATGGGCCTGAAATAGCTCATCTGTACCCCGGAGTCAAACGAATAGCCGTAATACCGCGGCTCCGTCCCCCGGTAGATCACTCCGTTTTCATTAAAAAGATGGATCTCGTCCACCTTGATCATGGCGGCAATTTTCAGCAGCTCCTCAATGTTGTCCTCAATCTCAGGCTTGCAGTCGATGATATAGGAGACGGCCATGGCCCTTGTGACGTAATCCTCCTTGAGCGATTCCACAAGTACGGTTTCCTTCGCCTGATTGCTGTCAATCAGCTGGCAGATCTGATCCAGCAGGATGGCCGTTGTCTGGCTGACCTGCTTTTTGTTTTGATTCATCTGGATCGCGGATAAGATCCCCAGCAATACGGCGATGGCAGCCAGGAGCATCGGTATCACAAAGGCCTTGCCTCTCCTCATCAGCTTCATGCCATCTCTCACCCTTCTGCCTCTCCCTGGCCCCGGCCGTACCAGCGGCGCAGGAAGTCCGCCACCGCCACCGTCAGCTCCTTCAGATCCCAGCCGGTGGTGTTCACCGTCATGCAGTAGCTGCTGCCCTGGCCCCAGCGGGTGTCCGAGATCATCTCCCGGCTCCGGGCCCGGGCCTTGTCCACCCGGCGGATGTTCTGCTCCAGGGCCCTGCGGGTGAGGTTCTCCCCCTCCGCCGCCCGCTCCATGCAGCGGCGCACCTTGGCGTCCATGCTGGCGCACACGAAAATGCTGAACGGCTTCTGATCCGCCAGCAGCACGTCGGCGTCCCGGCCCACAATCACGCAGTCCTTCCCCGCCCTGGCGATGCCGTCCAGCACCCGCTTCTGCTCGATGAGCAGGCTGGTCTGGGTGGACTGCATGATGGCGCTGCTGCTGAAGGAGCGCCCATAGGTCAGGGGGATGTGCTGCCACGCGTGATCCTCCAGGGCCTTTTCCACATATCCCTCGTCCATGCCCTGGGCCTGGGCGATGGCGGTGATGATCTCCCGGTCATAGTAATCGAACCCCAGCAGATCGGCCAGCCGCTTTCCCAGCTCCCGGCCGCCGCTACCGAACTCCCGGCTGATGGTCACAATTTTCATACCTGATCCTTCCTTTCCCGGCGCGGGCAAGAGCGCCCGCTCCGACGGCGCTGGATCCAGCGATCCTTTACAGGGTTATTTTACCGGGTTCTCCCACGATTTGTCAAGGGAAACCCCCGCTGCCCGCAGCAGCAGATCCACCGCCCCCACCCGATAGCCGCTGGCGCTGTACAGGGCTGTCCCCGCCCCGTCGCACAGCACCATGAGGGGCGGATCGTCCGGCTCCCGGCCCAGCCGCCGGGATACCGCCTCTATATCGTATGCCCAGTCGTCCAGCAGCGCCCTGCCGTCCAGCTCCGCCAGCGCCCGGGCCAGGGTAGGCTGGGTCAGGCTGTCCCGCCCCCGGATCAGGAACAGCACCGGTATGGGCAGAGCCTCCCGGCGGGCCAGCAGCTCGTTCAGCACGTGCTCGGTGGGCTCCGCCCCCTCCTCCAGCCACAGGGCGAGCACCGGCCCCGTCCCCATTCGGAACAGGTCGGGCACCCGTTCCCCCTCCAGCGTCCGGGCGAACAGGGCGGGCAGGGTCTGGCGGGTGAGCAGATCCGCCGCCGAACAGGGCCGGAAGCGCAGGGCCAGCGCCCGCTCCTCCCCCGCCCGCAGCTCCACCTCGCGCCGGGAGGCCAGCTGATCGCCGCCGGGCAGGCGCACCGTGGTGATCAGCCTGTACCGCCCCGGCGCCAAGGCCAGGGACAGCTCGCCGTCCCCCCAGCTCTCCTCCGGGGACAGCCGCCGCCAGCCCTCCGCCGTCCACCGGGACAGGCTCCAGTCCCGGCCCATCGTTAGGTGTTCTCCTCCGGAGCGGCTCAGGCGCAGCGTCCCCGCCTGTTCCGGAGCCACGGGGCGGAAGCCCCCCTCCGCCCAGTACTCCGGCGCGCCGTCCAGAGGCCGCAGCCGGGCGGGTATGCCCAGCGTCCGCAGGGCCGCGACCCACAGCAGGCGCCGGCTCTTTTCGCCGCACGCCCCTGTCTCCAGCGCGGCCCGGGGCGTCTGCCACAGCCGGTGGTAATTGCCCGCCTTCTCCTCCGGCAGCGCCCCCAGCTCCCGCCAGAGCTGGACGGGATCGTCCGTCCGGCCCCGCAGCCAGCCCTTCAAAAAGCCCCGCCAGGGGGTGAGCCGCTCCAGCGCCACCCGGGGGCAGGCGGTGTAAGCCCAGTAAACTTCCTCCGGCACGTCCGCCCGACCGGGCGGCAGATATGTAAAGTGATCCTCCAGTACAGCAAAGGTCACATCCCGGAAATCCTTGTCCGAGAGGGTGCGCACCAGCCGCTCCCGGGCCTGGGCCCCCTCCCCGCTGAGGAACCGCTCCAGCTCCCCCCAGTTCCCCAGGGCCTTTTGCCGCAGATCCTCCCACTCCGGCCGCCCGGGGGCGGAGAGCCCGGCCAGGCGGGCCTGCCGGATCCCGTCCGCCCGCTCCCGCACCCGCGCCCGCCGCGCCTTGTCCTCCGCACTGAGGACGGCGGGGGCGGGCCGGCTGTCCGCCGGGGCGCGAAAGTCGAAGTCCGTCCAGGGGCTGTCCCCCGCCGCCGCGGGGCTCAGCTCCAGGGCAAGCCCCTCCGGGCCGCAGTCCCCCTCCCCCCACCGATCCCCCAGGCGGGCCAGTACATGGACGCTGCCCTTTCCCAAGGCGGCCCGGGCCTCCCCCTGCCAGTCCGCCGCGAGCACGGCGATGGTGCGGTACGCCGCCTCGTTGAGGATTTGCAGGTGGAGCTCCGCCCCCGCCGCGGGCCGTCCGTCCGCCTTTACCTGGAACAGGCGGGTTTGCGCGTCCCCGTACCGGGCGGTCTGGTTCAGCCAGGTCACGCCGTCCACCGTCCCCAGCGTCTCCTCCTCCGGCAGGCCCTCCGTCCCGCCGAACACCCGGCTGTGCACCAGCACCGCCCGGGAGGCGGCGGTGGTGAACCAGCCCCGATCCAGCTCCGGCTCCGGCTCGCAGGCCCCCAAAAACCGCCAGCGCCCATGGCACAGCGCCTCCACCCAGGCGTGGTTGTCGTCGCAGTGAGACCACCGGGGGGCGTACACCTGCCGGGCCGGAATGCCCACGCTGCGCAGGGCGGACACCAGGAAGGCGGACTCCTCCCCGCACCGCCCGCTGCCGCAGCGGTACACCGTCAGCGGGGAGGCGGTGCGCTCGTCCTGGGCCTGATAGATGGCCCGCTCCCGGCACCAGCGGTTTACCTCCTGCACCCGGGCCTCCCCGTCGGGCAGATCCTTCACCCGGGGCCAGAGGGCGTCGAAGAAGATCTCCCGGTGGAAGGAGAGATCCTCGTCATTCACCCGGGGAAACAGCACATAGTGGGCAAACACCGGCCAGTCCAGCGCCCCGCACCAGGGGGCTGTTTTCCGGAGAAACACCCCGTGGCGGGCAAAGCGCAGGAACAGCTCCGCCGGATAACCGTCCAGATCGCTCTGGGGCAGGTGATCCCTCAGAAACTCCATCGCGCGGCGCTCCTCCCCTGACAGGGGCGGCAATACCTCCTCCATCCATCTATTCATGCCCGCGCCTCCTTTTTTGGTTTATTATATCACAAGTGCGCAGTGATGCTGCGATAAATCTGCTCAACGACCTCAATTACTGCGTGAATGGCACCGCAGTGGCCGCGCGCGGTGCATGGGCCGGCCTTTCTTGACAGCCCCGGAGAGACCCATTATAATGAACTCAACATCGTTTATGGAGGTGCGGCCCATGAGCCGGGTATTGCTGGAGGTCTGCTGCGGAAGCGCGGACGACGTGATCGAGGCCCACAAGGCGGGGGCGGATCGGGCGGAGCTGAACAGTGATCTGTTCCATGGGGGACTCACCCCCACCCTGGGGGAGCTGATTGTGGCCAAGCGGGAGACGGGGATGAAGATCATGGCCATGGTGCGCCCCCGGGAGGGCGGCTTCTGCTACACGGACGCGGAGTTCGCCACGGCGGTGGAGGACGCCAAACTGCTGCTGGCCCACGGGGCGGACGGGCTGGTGTTCGGCTTCCTCCACGAGGATGGCACATTGGATGTGGAGCGCACCAAAGTGCTGGCGGAGCTGGCCCGGGGCGCGGGGAAGGAGTCGGTGTTCCACCGGGCCATCGACGTGGTGCCTGACTGGCGGGCGGCACTGGATCAGCTCATCGCCCTGGGCGTCACCCGGGTGCTCACCAGCGGGCAGGAGCCGGACGTGTCCCTGGGCACGGACACCGTGCGGGACATGATCACCTACGCCGCGGGGCGCATTGAGATCCTCCCCGGGGCGGGGATCACCGCCCGGAACATGGATCGGATCATCGCTGAAACCGGCTGCGGCCAGATCCACCTGGCCGCCCACCGGGAGCTGGCCGACCCCTCGGTACGCAATAACCGGGCCATCTTCTATGGCGGCTGCCTCTATCCGCCGGAGGATCGCTTCAAGGTCATCGACAGCGGCTGCATCGGCGGGATGGTGTCCCGTTTGAAGGAATAATCCCCCAAGTGTGGGCCGGATCCGCGGATCCGGCCCACTTTTTCGTCCCTTGACAAGGGCAAGGTTTGAGGGTATGATATGGTGTCAGATAAAACAGTTGCAGATGAAACGAAAGCGGAGGCTTCCTTTCCATGGCAGACACAGACAAGGCAAAACAGCAGCAGCGGGAAGATATGATGCTCCGGGGCTCCCTCCCCCGGGTGATCACCAAGATGGCCCTGCCCTCCATCATCTCCTTTCTGATCACGTCCATCTACAATCTGGCGGACACCTACTTTGTCAGCGATCTGGGCGAGAGCGCCCAGGCCGCCATCAGCGTCAACGCCTCCCTGGATCAGATCATCATGATGGCGGGCTCCATGCTGGCAGTGGGAGCGGCCAGCTACATCTCCCGGCTGCTGGGGGCCCGGGATAAGGACAAGGCCAGCCAGGTGCTGTCCACCGCCTTCTTCACCGCCATGATCTTCGGCGGGGTGGTCACCCTGCTGGGGGTGAGCTTCCTGCACCCCATGGTGCGGCTGCTGGGGGCCACCGAAACCTGTGAGCAGTTCGCCGTGGAATACGCCACCTACGTGCTGCTGGTGGCCCCCTTCATGGCGGCCAACTTTGTGATGAACCAGTGCCTCCGGGCGGAGGGCAGCGCCATGCTGTCCATGGTGGGCATGGGCTTCGGCGGCATTTTGAACTGCTTTCTGGATCCCATCTTCATCTTCAATCTGGACATGGGGGTGGCGGGCGCGTCCCTGGCCACCGCTATCTCCAAGCTGGTGAGCTTCGCCATTCTGGTGTTCCCCTACCTCACCCGGCGCAGCGTGCTGCGCCTATCCGTCCGCCGCTTCCGCCTCACCTGGAATATCGTCACCCAGGTGGTCTCCGTGGGCTCCTCCTCCATGTTCCGCTCGGGGCTGGCGGTGGTGTCCGCCATCGTGCTCAACAACATCGCGGGGCAGATCTCCGACGCGGTGCTGGCGGGGGTGGGGGTGTCCACCAAGGTGATGATGTTCCCCTTCGGCGTGATCCTGGGCTTTGGCACCGGGTTCCAGCCGGTGGCGGGCTTCAACTGGGGGGCCCAGCGGTACGACCGGGTGAAGGAGAGCTACCGCTTCGCCTCCCGGGCCGCCATTCTGGGGGCACTGGCCATGGGGCTGACCCTGGCGGCGCTGGCGGATCCCCTCATTGGCCTGTTCGCCAAGTCCGATCAGTCCGCCGAGATGCTGGCGGTGGGGGCGCTGTGCATCCGGCTGCAGTGCCTGGTGCTGCCCATACACGGCTGGGTGGCGGTGGTCAATATGTTCTGCGCGGGGCTGGGCAACGCCCGGGGGGCGCTGCTGCTGTCCACCTCCCGGCAGGGCACCTGCTTCCTGCCCATCGTCTACCCCATGGCCTGGCTGTGGGGGGCCAACGGCATAGCCGCCGTCCAGGCGGTGGCGGATCTGCTCACCCTGTTCCTGGCGGTGCCCCTGATCCGCCGGGTAAAGGCCCGCATCCAGGCCGCCGCCGACGCCCAGGCGCTGGAGTCCTCCGCCCCCTCCGGAGGTGAGACGGCATGACGGATCCCGTGCTGTCCAGCCTGCTGCGGATCAACCGGCAGCGGATCAAAACCCTGCGCCGCACCGTCCTCATCCCCCATGGGTATGTGGGGGTCATGCACCTCATCGTCCTTTACACAGACCGCCACCCCGGCGCCAGCCAGGAGGACGTGGTGGCCTTCTTCGCCTTGGACAAGGCCAGCGTGGCCCGGGGGGCCCGGCGGCTGGAGGAGCTGGGCCACCTCCGCCGGGAGCAGGATCCGGTTGACCGCCGGCAGTACCGGCTCTTTCTCACGGAGGGGGGCGAGGAGATGCGCCGGGTCATCGACCGGGCCTACCTGGAATTTCAGCGGCAGCTCTCCCAGGGCATCTCCCCGGAGGACTGGGCCCGGCTGGCCGGCCTCCTGGAGCGGCTGGAGCAAAACTGCGGGCGGGAGCTGGAGGGGGACGGTTGACAGACCTCCTCCCCTGTGGTATACTGTCCCCATCAACTGGAAAAGGGTGAAAAGATGCGCAACAAGTGAGTTGAACTTCAAGCTGTGATTTGATAAATTGGATCCATGTCTCATGGATCGGATTTTTCATGGCGAGAAGAGCGGCTTGCTTGACCGGGGGCCGTGTGTCTCAGACACACGATGTCCCTGCCTTTTCGTCATGTGATCCGCCTTCCCGCTGTGGAAGGCGGATTTTTTGCGTGGAAAGGAAGATGCGTATGCTGCAGGTGAAACACCTCACCGTCACCCATAAGAAGGATCTCACCACCCTGATCGAGGGGCTGTCCTTCACCCTCTCCCCCGGCGACCGGGCCGCCGTCATCGGCGAGGAGGGCAACGGCAAATCCACCCTGCTGCGGCTGCTGTACGACCCCGCCGCTCTGGAGCCTTACGCCGAGTGGACGGGCGAGATCGTGGATCAGGGCCTTCGCAAGGGTTATCTGGCCCAGGAGCTGTCCCCGGACGAGCTGGCCCTCCCGGTGTGGGAGTTCTGCCAGAGGGCCCCCGCCTTTGATCCGGCGGATCCCGGGGCGTTGGATCGGGCCGCCCGCCAGGTGGGGCTGGACGCCTCCCTGTTCTGGGATGACCGGCCTATGTCCACCCTGTCCGGCGGCGAGCGGGTGAAGCTGCGGCTGGCCCTGCTGACGCTGGATCAGCCGGACGTGCTGCTGCTGGACGAGCCGTCCAACGATCTGGACGTGTCCACCCTCGAATGGCTGGAGCAGTTCCTCCTAAACTGTAAAGTCCCAGTGCTGTACATCTCCCACGATGAGCCGCTGCTGGAGTGCACCGCCAATCTGATCCTCCACCTGGAGCGGCTGCGGCGGCGCACCGCTCCCCGGTGCACGGTGGCCCGGATGGGGTACGCCCAGTATGTGGAGCAGCGGGCGGCGGGCTTCGCCCACCAGGAGCAGACCGCCCGGAAGGAGCGGGCGGAGTACGCCGCCAAAATGGAAAAATACCGTCAGATCCGGGACGCAGTGGATCATCAGCTCAACACCGTGTCCCGGCAGAACCCGGGCAAGGGGCGGCTGCTGAAAAAGAAGATGCACACGGTGCTGTCCATGGGACAACGGTTTGAACGGGAAAAGGAGAACATGACCGCCCTGCCCGAGTGGGAGGAGGCCATCCTCACCGCCTTCGACGCGGATAAGGCCGCCCTGCCGGCGGGCAAGACGGTGCTGCGGCTGGATCTGCCCGAGCTGCAGGCCGGGGAGCGGCTGCTGGCCCGGGACGTGCGTTTGTGGGTGGACGGCCCGGAGCACATCGGCATCGTGGGGGCCAACGGGGCGGGCAAGTCCACCCTGCTGAAGCTGGCGGCGGAGGAGCTGCTGCCCCGTACCGACATTCGGGCGGCCTATATGCCCCAGAATTACAACGAGCTGCTGCTGGGGAACAGGACGCCGGTGGAGCTGCTGGCCCCCTCGGGGCATAAGGACGACGTCACCCGGGCCCGCACCCTGCTGGGCAGCATGAAGTACAAGGCGGAGGAGATGGAGCACCCCGCGGCGGCCCTGTCCGGCGGGCAGCGGGCCAAGCTGCTGTTCCTGTCCATGGTGCTGGACGGGGCCAATGTGCTGGTACTGGACGAGCCCACCCGCAACTTCTCCCCCCTGTCCGCCCCGGTGATCCGGGAGGTGCTGGCTCAGTTCCCCGGGGCCATCGTCAGCGTGTCCCACGACCGGCTGTATTTGGAGCAGGTGTGCACCCGGGTGCTGGAGCTCACCAAGGATGGGCTGACCCCCTGGTACGGATAGCGCCGCCCGGGGAAAAGGACGCCGCTGCACCTTGACATTTTGCCCGTGTTTGGGTATGATGGGAACCACATTCCAAAGAGAGAGGACTGTTTTTATGGATCGGGAGCATTTTCAGTCCCGGCTGGGCTTCCTGCTGGTGAGCGCCGGGTGCGCCGTGGGCATCGGCAACGTATGGAAATTTCCCTACGTCACCGGGCAGAACGGCGGCGGGGTGTTCGTGCTGTTCTACCTGCTGTTCCTGGTGGTGATGGGGGTGCCGGTGCTCACCATGGAGCTGGCGGTGGGCCGGGCCAGCCGCAAAAGCGCCGTGCTGGGCTATAAGGCCCTGGAGCCCGCCGGCAGCAAGTGGCACCTCCACGGCTGGTTCTGCGTGGCGGGCTGCTGCCTGCTGATGATGTACTACACCACCGTGTCCGGCTGGATGCTGGGCTACTTCTTCAAGTTCGCCGGCGGCGTGTTCGAAGGGCTGGAGGGCGCCGCGGTGGACGGCGTGTTCGACGCCATGCGGGCCAGCCCCGGCGAGATGACCGCCTGGATGGCCATTACGGTGCTGGCGGGCTTCCTGGTGTGCAGCTTCAAGCTCCAGAGCGGGCTGGAACGGATCACCAAGTGGATGATGCTGGGCCTGCTGGCCCTCATCGCGGTGCTGGCCGTCCATTCCCTCACCCTGCCCGGGGGGCTGGAGGGCGTGAAGTTCTACCTCCTGCCCGACCTGGGCCGGGCCATGGACGCCGGGATGGGCAGCGTGATCACCGCCGCCATGAACCAGGCGTTCTTTACCCTCAGCCTGGGCATCGCCGCTATGGAGGTGTTCGGCAGCTATATGAAACGGGATCACACCCTCACCAGCGAGGCGGTGCGCATCTGCTCGCTGGACACCTTTGTGGCGCTGATGGCGGGCCTGATCATCTTCCCCGCCTGCTTCTCCTTCGGGGTGGAGCCGGACGCGGGGCCGTCCCTCATCTTCTACACCCTGCCCAAGGTGTTCCTGGGCATGGCCGGGGGGCGGCTCTGGGGGGCGCTGTTCTTCCTATTTATGAGCTTTGCCAGCTTCTCCACCGTCATCGCCGTGTTTGAAAACCTCCAGGCCAACGCCATCGACAACTTCGGCTGGAGCCGGAAAAAGGCCGCTATCATCAACTGCGTGTTCATCCTCCTGGCCAGTATGCCCTGCGTGCTGGGCAACAACCTGTGGAGCGGGGTGCGCATCCTGGGCCGGGACGTGCTGGACTTCGAGGACTTCCTGGTGTCCAACCTGCTGCTGCCCCTGGGCTCTCTGGTGTACCTGCTGTTTTGCGTCACCAAATGGGGCTGGGGCTGGGACAAGTACCTGGCCGAGGCCAACGCCGGGGAGGGGATCAAGATGCCCCGAGGGCTGAAGCCCGTGTTCCAGTTTGTGCTGCCCATCCTGGTGCTGGTGATCCTGATCCAGGGCCTGCTGCCGTGAAAAAATCTCCCCCGTCCGCCCGGACGGGGGAGATTTTTTGCTTTTTTAGAATGCCACTTGCAGGAACAGCGCCACACAGCACAGCACGATGGCGCAGGGCACGTACACGTACCGCCCCAGGGCGTACCACAGGGGGCCCGGGGCCTTTTTCGCCCCCCGGCCCACCTCGTCCAGCAGGGCCTCCCGGGGGAGGATCCAGAACCAGGACACCGCCCCCAGCGTGGCCCCGATGGGGATGATATAGATGGACACCACGTCCATCCACGGCCCCCACTGGGGGAGCTGCTCCATGTTCAGCCCCACCCCCAGGCACACCACGCACAGCAGGGCCAGCACCGCCTTCCGCCCCAGCTTGGGAAAGCGGTGGAGGAGGGACTCGCCCACCGCCTCGAACATATTTTGCAGGGAGCTCACCCCGGCGAAGATCATGGCGGCGTACAAAATCACCGCGAACAGACGGCCCAGGGGGATGTCCTGCAAGATCCGGGGCAGGGTGACAAACAGCAGGGACGGCCCCGCCCCCACGTCCAGCCCGTAGGCAAAGCAGGCGGGGATGATCACCAGGGCGGCCACCAGGGCGGCGATGGTGTCGAACAGCGCCGTGCGCCGGGCCAGGGCGGCCACGTCCTCCCCACTGTCCAGATAGGCGCCATAGACGATCATGCCGCTGCCCGTGATGGACAGGGAGAAAAACGCCTGGCCCATGGCCCACACCCACACCATGGGATCCAGCAGCTCCTCCCACCGGGGGAAGAACATATAGCGGTAGCCCTCCGCCGCACCGGGCAGGAAAGCCACCCGCACCGCCAGCACCACGAAGATCAGGAAAAACAGGGGCATCATGATCTTGTTGGTGCGCTCGATGCTGTGAGCGCCCAGCAGCAGGGTGAGCAGCGTCCCCGCCACCACGATCACGTGGAGGGGGATCACGGAGTAGCCGGACAGGGCGAAGGAGTCAAACCACACGGCGGTGTCCGCCGTCATCAGCGTGCCGTCCAGGGAGTTCACCAGCGCCTTCAGCACATAGGCCACGATCACCGCGTAGCCGATGGCGATGCACATGGAGCCCGCCAGGGGCAGCCAGCCCAGCGCGCCCCCCGCCTTGCCCAAAGCGGGTTTCCGGGCCGCCCAGGCCATCCGGTAGGCCCCCAGCGTGCCGGTGCGGGCCCGGCGGCCCACGGCGTACTCCGCCGCCAGCCCCACCGACCCGAACAATACAATGAACACCAGGTAGGCAATAAGGAAGGCGCTGCCGCCATAGCTGCCCATCTTGGCCGGGAAGCCCCACACGTTGGCCATGCCCACGGCGGAGCCCACCGCCGCCAGCACAAAGCCCCAGCTGCTGGTAAATCGCTTGCTCTTGCGCTCCATATCCTTCGTCCTCGTTTCTCTCTTTATCGCTTCACAGTACAGTATATCCAGAATACAGACAGTTTGACAAAATGTCAATCACTATTTTCCCGGGCCGCCCATTTTGCCGCCCGCCGGCCCTCCAGCCACACCCGCAGCAGGTGAACCGCCTCCGGCGACAGCAGCAGCAGCGCCGGCAGGTTCACCGCCAGCAGCAGGCCGTTGAACACGTCCACCAGCTGCCACACCGCCGTCAGATCGCCCACCGCGCCCAGGATGACGCAGGCCGGAAAGGCCAGCCGGTACAGCCCCAGGGCCAATTTGGAGCCGGTCAGCGTCTCCAGCCCCCGCCGCCCGTAGTACCCCGCCCCCACCAGGGAGGTGAAGGCGAACAGGATCAGGCTCACCGCCACGATCCACTCCCCGGCCTCCCCGAACAGGGTGGCGAAGCCCGCCGCCGTCAGCGGCGCGCCCAGCATCCCCTCGGGCACCGCCCCCGCCTCTGCCAGGGGGAGCATCTGCGCCGCGTCATACACCCCGGAGGTGAGGATCACCAGGGCGGTGACGGTGCAGATCACCATGGTGGCGAAGAACACCTCGAAAATGCCCCACATTCCCTGCTCCGCCGGCTCGTCCACGTCGGCGCAGGCGTGGGCGATGGCGGACATACCCAGCCCCGCCTCGTTGGTGAAGATCCCCCGGGCCGCCCCGTACCGCAGGGCCATGCCCATGGCGTAGCCCCCCGCCGCCGCCCGGGGGGCGAAGGCGTAGGCAAAGATCTGCCGGAAGGCCTCCGGAACCGCCTGCCAGTGGACGGCGATCACCGCCAGCCCGCCCCCCACGAACAGCAGGGCCATGGCGGGCACCAGCAGCTCGCACAACTGCCCGATCCGTTTGATGCCTCCCGCCAGCACCAGGGCGGTCACTGCCGCCAGCACCACCCCCACCGCCCGGCGATCCAGCCCCCCGGCGGCGGACAGCGACGTGGCGATGGAGTTGGCCTGGGCCAGGTTGCCCCCCGCCAGCGTCTCCGCCACGCAGAGCACCGCAAAGAGCTTTCCCAACCCCGGCAGGCGCAGGCCGTTTTTCATGTACTCCATGGGCCCGCCCCGCCAGCGGCCGTCGGGGCCCTTCTCCCGGTGGCGCACCGCCAGCGTCTTTTCCCCGCAGCTCACCGCCATGCCCAGCAGGGCGGAGATCCACATCCAGAACACCGAGCCCGGCCCGCCGTACACGATGGCGGCCGCCACCCCGGCGATGGAGCCGGTGCCGATGGTGGCCGCCAGGGCGGTGGACAGGGCCTGGAACTGGGTGACGCCTCTCCCCTCCCCTTTTCCGTTCTTCCGATGGAACAGGGAGCCCACGGTGGTCTTCCACCAGATGGGCAGGCCGAACAGGGGGAAGAACCCGGTGGCAAAGGAATACCACAGCCCCACCAGCAGAAAGGCCGCCAGCAGCAGCCCGCTCCACAGGAAATCACCCAACCGCGCAAAAAAAGCCATGTCCCCATCCCCTCTCATTACCAGAAGGTATGCGGACATGGCCTGTGTTATGCGGGGCGGCCTATTCCTCCCAGGTCACGGCCTTCTCCGGCTCCTCCGTTCCTTTGCGCCGATCCAGCCAGCCGGGGCGCTTCCACAGCTTCAGCCGGGCCGCCTGGTTGGGCAGGAAGCCCATGCGGTGAAGCACCGGCAGCAGCGCGGCAAACAGCGCCACAAGCATCACCGTCTGGATGGGCAGCATAATGGCGTTTTTCACCGCCCGCTCACCCACAAGAACCCAATACCCCTTGCTGGAATACCAGAGGTAGGAACCCAGAGACTGCAGGAATACGTTCTGAACGTTGGTGAGCAGCTTGGCCAGAAACACCCGCAGCACCGTCACCTCCGAGCGGTAGAGGAACAGCGCATAGGTAAATGTCCCCAGCATCGTGGTAAAGATGTAAAACGGGTTGTAGCCTTCGTCAGGATTCATGAAATAGCCCACCGTGTCCTCCACGAAGCCGAACAGCAGGGCGTTCACCGGCCCGCCCACCAGGGCGCACAGCGCCCTTCCCAGAAAGCCCCACGAAATTTTGATGCCGCTGGCCATCTTGATGGACGGCAGACGGCCCAGCGCCACGCAGGCCGCCACCATCAGCGCGGAGAAGATCAGGACGCGCAGCTTTTTGGAGTCGGTCAGGGCGTCCCGCCAGTAGGCGCGGGAAAAGGGCGTTTTATACAGGGTTTTGGACATGAAAAAAGACCTCCTTTTGTGTTTTTGGCAGCACCCAAAACGGGTATGCCGCACAAAGGAAGCCTCACGGGCGCAATTCCGCCATGCGGCAGCGGGATGCGGAGCGCGTACTGCAACCGTTCGGTGTTTCGTCCGGCGGACAACTCCCCGTCCCGCCGGCACTATGGGGGCGCAGCCCCCTTACACACACGCTCCTACTCTGCCTGTCTGGGATAGTGTACCCCATTCTTCCGGAAATTGCAAGGGGCAAATGTCATTCCCGTGAAACGGAGGTAAAGTTTCCCGCTTCCGGTTGACAGGAGATCCGATTCCTTTTATAATAGGCTTCAATGGAAGGCGGAGCCGGCCGAATCCGCTGCTTTTCAGATGAAAGAATGAGGTGCGGGAAATGAAGAACATCCGGGAACAGAGTATCGTATGCCGGACGGCGGCGCGCATTGAAGTGAGGTGCCGCAACGAAGTATTTATGTACCGCAGGACTGTGACTGTAAAAGGCCACAGTCCTGCCTTTTCAGGCTGTTTTTCGCTCTTTACGCCATTGACCTCTGCCGTCT
>JAETQF010000009.1 GCA_021770845.1 Oscillospiraceae bacterium | reverse complement strand
ATCTTAGCTTCAAATAGAATTGATGAGACCCTTCATCACGCTGTTTCCAGCGTTCCGAAGGACTCAAGTCCTTCTGGTGCTTTCTCGTTTCTTCGTTGTTTAATTTACAAGGTGCAAGCCTTCGCTCGCATCGAGCGGAGCTTTATTATACATCAAAGCTCCCCGCCTGTCAAGCCCCTTTTTTGTTTTTCGCAAATTTCTTTGCGTTCAACCAGGAACTCTCATCCAAGCGCCCGCTCTCGCGAACTTTTAAAGGATACCACACCTGGAGGTCTTTGTCAAGCATTAATTTTGATTTCTCAAAACTTTTTCTCAATCTCGTCCCCCTTTTGAGGGGTTCCTCACAGGCGCTCGCTTATATTAGCAAATTCCCCCGCCCTTGTCAAGCCCTTTTTTCTGTTTTTTTCGACTTTTTTACCCCGCGATTTCCCCCTTGCGAAAGCGCCCTGCCTGTGTTACCCTAAAGCATATCCATCTCACATTATATAATAGGAAGGAGCCCCCCTCTATGCTGCAAGTAGACAACCTGAGCCTTCCCATAGGCGGGGACGAGCTCCTGCTCCGCCAGAGAGCCGCCCGAGTCCTGGGCGTCCGTCCCGGCGACATACTGTCCCTCTCCCTCCACCGCCAGTCTATCGACGCCCGCCGGAAAAGCGACGTCCATCTGGTCTGCTCCGTCCGCGTCACCCTGAAGGATGAGCCCGCCGTCCTCCGCCGCGCCCCCAGAGGCGTGGCCGCTGCGGCGGATACCCCCTACGCCCTCCCTCCCGTCACCCGCGCCTCCTCCCTCCCCCCGGTGGTGGCAGGCATGGGCCCGGCGGGGTTATTCGCCGCCCTCACCCTGGCCCGGGCGGGCCTGCACCCCATCGTCCTGGAGCGGGGCCAGGACGTGGACGCCCGCACCCGGGACGTGGAGCGTTTCTGGCAGACCGCCCAGCTCTCCCCCGCCTCCAACGTCCAGTTTGGTGAGGGCGGCGCGGGCACCTTCTCCGACGGCAAGCTCACCACCGGCATCCACGACCCCCGCATCGCCCACGTCTTTGACGTGTTTGTCTCCCACGGCGCGCCCGCCGACATCCAATACTCCCACAGGCCTCACATCGGTACCGACGTGCTGCGAAACGTGGTGAAATCCATCCGCCGGGAGCTGCTCTCCCTCGGCGCGGAGATCCGCTTCGGCCATCAGCTCACCGGCCTGACCCAGGCGGCCGGCCGCCTCTCCGCCCTCACCGTCCAGGCGGAGGGCGGCCCCTACCCCCTCCCCTGTGACGCGCTGGTGCTGGCCCCCGGCCACTCCGCCCGGGACACCTTCCAAATGCTGTACGAGCTGGGCCTCCCCATGGAGCGCAAGCCCTTCGCCATCGGCGTTCGCATCGAGCACAGCCAGGAGGCGGTGAGCCGCGCCCAGTTCGGCACGTTCTGGGACAAGCTCCCCGCCGCCGACTACAAGCTGGCCTGCCACCTCCCCTCGGGCCGCTCCGCCTTCACCTTCTGCGTCTGCCCCGGCGGGCAGGTGGTGGCCGCCGCCAGCGCCCCCGGCCAGGTGGTCACCAATGGCATGAGCCTCCGGGCCCGGGACGGGGCCAACATCAACGGCGGCTTCCTGGTCGGCGTCAACCCGGGCGACTTCGGCGGGGACGATCCCCTGGCCGGCGTCCGCTTCCAGGAACACTGGGAGCGCGCCGCCTTCGCCGCCGGCGGCGGCAGCTGCCGCGCCCCCGCCCAGCTGGTGGGCGACTTCCTGGCGGGCCGCCCCTCTGCCGGCCCCCGCTCCATTCTGCCCACCTACCGCCCCGGCGTCAGCTGGACAACCCTGGACGGCGCCCTCCCCGATTACGTTCTCGCCACATTAAAAGAGGCCCTCCCCATCTTCGACCGCAAGCTCCACGGCTTCGCCCACCCCGACGCCGTCCTCACCGGGGTGGAGACCCGTTCCTCCTCCCCCGTGCGCATTCTGCGGGACGAAACCTTCCAGTCCCCCGCCCTGCCCGGCCTCTACCCCTGCGGCGAGGGGGCGGGCTACGCCGGGGGCATCACCTCCGCCGCCGTGGACGGGATAAAAGTGGCGGAAACAGTCATTTCCGGCGGAAAACCGCCGGCGCAACCATAAATTTACGCCCCGCAACCCAAACGCAACAGCAAATTGGTGGCCCTCCCCGCCGTTTTTTCCTATACTGGCGGCATCCCAAACAAGGAGGTCATAACCATGACATTCGGTGAAAACCTGCAATTCCTCCGCAAGCGGCTCAACATGACCCAGGAGGATCTGGCGGAAAAGATGGAGGTCTCCCGCCAGTCGGTGAGCAAGTGGGAATCCAACGCCGCCTACCCGGAGACGGAAACCATCCTGCGCCTGTGCGATCTGTTCCACTGTGACATGGACACGCTCCTGCGCGGCGACGTGTCCCGCCGCTTCGGGGAGGACGCCGCCCTCTGGAACAAGCACATGAACGCCTTTGCCGCCGCCATCGCGGCGGGGGTAGCCCTGGTGCTGCTGGGCGTGACCCTTCTGATGCTCCTGGGCGAGTTTTTTGCCCAGGTGATGCTGGGCGGGGTGGTCTTTTTCCTGTTCCTCATCGCCGCCGTCACCGTATTCATCATCTCCGGCATGGGCCACGATGCCTTCCTCCGCCAGCACCCCGGCATCGGCCCCTGCTACACCACAGAGGAGATGAACCGCTTCGAGCGCCGCTTCCCCGCCCTCATCGCCATCCCGGTGGCCCTGATCCTGCTGGGACTCACCGCCATCATCCCCATGGACATGATGAACATACCCGCCCGATTCACCCAGGATCAGCGGGACGCTCTATGTGGAACCTTGTTCCTGCTGTGCGTCGCCATCGCCGCCTCCGCCCTCACCTGGGCAGGCATCCAGCACTCCAAATACGGCTTCCCCGAGGAAAAGCTCACCCGGTCCCAGCGCCTGGTGGGCCGGATCTGGGGGGCGGGCATGGTGGCCGCCACGGCGCTGTACGTGGGCCTGGGCTTCGGCCTCGACCTGTGGGAGCAGGCCGCCCCCATCGTCTACACCGTGGCCGCCCTGCTGTGCGTGGCCGCCACCATCCTGGTGAAAAAGGACGGCGAGTAGCCCCCAGCGCGCGAAAAGCCCGCCCCCATTGGGGGCGGGCCATAGCCGTTGTCTTTACTTGGTGCCGAAAATGCGGTCGCCCGCGTCGCCCAGGCCGGGCACGATGTAGCTGTTCTCGTTGAGCCCCTGATCCACCGCGCCGCAGTAGATCTCCACGTCGGGGTGCTTGGAGGTGACGACCTCGATCCCCTTGGGGGCGGCCACCAGCACCATCAGCTTGATGTTCTTGCAGCCGTAGCCCTTCATAATGGTGATGGCCGCGTCGGCGCTGCCGCCGGTGGCCAGCATGGGATCCACGATCAGCACGTCCCGCTCGGCCACGTCCCGGGGCATCTTGCAGAAGTACTGCACCGGCTCCATGGTCTCCTCGTTGCGGTACATCCCCAGGTGGCCCACCCGGGCGGCGGGCACCATGCGCAGCACGCCCTCCACCAGGCCCAGGCCCGCCCGGAGGATGGGCACCACGGCGAACTTCTTGCCCGCCAGGATGGGGGCCTCCATCTTGCAGATGGGGGTTTCGATCTCCCGGGTGGTGAGAGGCAGATCCCGGGTGGCCTCATAGGTAAGCAGCATACCGATCTCGGAGACGATCTCCCGGAAGTCCTTGGTGGAGGTGTCCTTGTCCCGCAGGATGGTCAGCTTGTGGGAGACAAGGGGATGGTTTACCACGTGTACTTTTTCATTCATGTCGGCAGCTCCTTTGTTATCCAAATATTCCCGCAACCGGGTACGCGTTCCGAACCATTATAGCATATCCCCACCCCCTTGCCAAGAGGCAAGCCATATTTTTCACTTTTTCCGCCGCCGAACCTCCACAACCGCCCCCACCGCCGCGATTGCCAGGGAGATGGCCAGCATGATCTGGAAGATCAGCGGGTTCACCCAGGAGGGATCCCCGGCGCTCCGCCGGGCCAGCATATCGCCTACGGAGAAGTAGTCCAGGAATTTGGGCCCATAGGTGTCCTCCAGCACCAGATCGCACAGCCCGTTGAACACCGGCGTGCCAAAGCTGACCAGCAGGGCGATCACCCCCGCCTTTACCCACGGCCCCGCGGGCAGCCAGTACACCGCCGCGAACCCCGCCCACAAGAAGCCGCACCCCGCCAGCGCCAGCGGAACGGCCACCGGCACCAGCCAGCCCCCGCCTGTGAACGCCTGGATCACCGCCAGCAGCCCAAACACCCACACCGTCAGCACCGCCACGCACAGCGGCGGCACGTGCTTCCCATAGAACCGCCACACGGCCCACCACGCCCAGGGCAGGGCCAGGCACACCGCCGTAATGGCCAGCCCGCCGATGATCCACCAGCCCCCGGCGTACCACCAGCAGGCCAGCAGCAGGAGGATCAGGCAGCCCGACGCCGCCCCCAGGCACACCGACAGCTTATTCTTTCGCACAAGGAAGGGCAGGTTGGTAAAACAGAAGGCCAGGGCGCAGCCCGTCAGCACAATCCAGAACCAGTCCAGCGTATGGAACACCGCCAGGTCGCAGATGAAGCAGACGGCCACGGCAATGGCGTAGCCCACGGCAAAGAACAGCCGCGCCCCCTTGGTCACCCCCCGCCACACCGCCGCCTGCCGGGCCTGGGCCCGGGCTTTGTCGTCGTCGCAGGCGGTGAAGAACTCGTGCTCCGTGATCCCCAGCGCCCCGCAGATGGGCACCACCATGGACACGTCCGGATAGGACAGCCCCCGTTCCCACTTGCTGACGGTGGACTCGGTGACGAACAGCTTCCCCGCCAGCTCCTTCTGGGTCAGCCCCGCCTCCTGCCGCTTCCCACGGATGTACTCCCCAAAGGATTTTTTCTCGTCGGCCCCGCTCATACGCGCCCGCCCCTTCCCGTTTGATGTGCCCCTACCCTACCCCGCCGCCGGGAAAAAGTCAAGGCTTTCGGGCAAAAACCCAACTCGACCGTCAGGAAAGTCGGCCTGCGGCAACGCTTTGCGGGGTAAAGAGCGCCCGGCCAGCCGGCCGGGCGCTCCCGCTTTTTAGTTCAGCTTCTCCAGGAAGGCGTTGACCCTCCCGATTGCCGCCTCCCTGCCGATCACATGGATAATGCCGTGGAGGTCCGGCGTATTGGTAGTCCCGGTCAAAGCGTAGCGGATGAAGGAGGACAGGTCGGCAATGGAGCCGTTGTAGTCCTCCGGGTGCTTTTTGTAGGCCCCCATCTTCACGCAGTAGTTGTGCCGCGCGGCCACCTCCTTCACCTTGCCAAACCAGGCGTCGGAATCGTCCTCATAGTCGAAGGTCTCCAAGTAGTCCGCCAGAATTCCCGGAATGCGCTCCCTGTGGGCCAGGAACGACTCGGGCAGCGCCCCGGCGTCCACGGCAAAGTCCGGGTCGTATAGATAGGGGTAAAGCTCCATCAGGTCGGACCACTTGGCCACGTCCAGCCGCCGCTCGTGCCACACCGTGATGGACCGGCGGAAGGTATCCCCGTTATCCCGGATAAAGCGATCCAGCTGGGCGTCATGCCGCTTGGCCCAGGCGGAGACGGCGTCAAAGATCTGCTCCTCCGACATATGGCCGATCCGCTTTTTCGCCACGTTGTTCAGCTTGTCGAAGTCGAACAGTGCCCCGGCGGCCCCCGTCTTGGACAAGTCCAGGCGGAAGTCATAGATGGGCGCGTCCATATGTTCCTCCCGCCAGGGCTCGTAGTCCGCGCTGCCGATGGTCAGCAGGTAGTCCAGCACGGCAGGGATAGGGTAGCCCGCCTCGTCGTAGTAGCCCACCCGGGCCTCCGGATCCTTCCGCTTGCTCAACTTGCGGCGGGAGACGCCCTCGCCGTCCTCCTTGACCTCGTTCTTCATGATGGGGCTCAAGTGGGTGTACCGGGGCACGGGGAAGCCCAGCAGCTCGAACATCTCCACGTGCAAGGGGATGGAGGCGATCCACTCGTCCGCCCGGATCACGTCGGTGGTGCCCATCAGGTGATCGTCCACCACATGGGCAAAGTGGTAGGTGGGCAGGCCGTCTCCTTTGATAATGACGGCATCCAGAATGTTCTCCTGCATGGAGAGATCGCCGCGGATCATGTCGTGGTACACCCGACTGACTCCCAGCTTGCCGCCGCTGCGCATCCGGACGATCCACCGGTCGCCGTTGGCGATCCGCTTCAGCACTGTCTCCTCGTCCAGATCCCGGCAGGCAGCCCACTGTCCGTAGTAGCCCTTCTGGGGCGCGTCCGCCGCCTCCTGCCGCGCCCGGATGGACTCCAGCTCGTCGGCGGTGCAGAAGCAGGGGTAGGCCCGGCCGATTTCCACCAGATACTTGGCAAAGACCTGGTAGATCTCCCGGCGGAGGGACTGGCGGTAGGGTCCATAGTTGCCCCTGTCCTCGGTTTCGCTTACCGCGCCCTCGTCAAAATGGATCTGGAACTCGTCCAGGGCGCTGATGATCTCGGTGACGCCGTTCTCGATCTGGCGCTTCTGGTCGGTGTCCTCAATGCGCAGGAAGAACACCCCGCCCCGGCTCCTGGTAAAGATGCTGTTCAGCAGGGCGGTGTACAGCCCGCCGATGTGCATGAAGCCCGTGGGGCTGGGGGCAAAGCGGGTGCACACCGCCCCCTCCGGCAGCGCCCTGGGGGGATACATGACCTGGGCCTCCTCACAGGTCGTCTTGATATTGGGAAACAGCGCGTCTGCGACACGTTTGCTCATGCCAAAGCCAACTCCTTCCGGTAAATTCGCTCTCTGATCCACAGATTCGCCGGTATTATACTATAGTTTCCGGATCGCTGTCAATGATCAGGCGGACCGTCCCCGCCTCAAAACAAGCGCCCCGCGGAACACCCGCGGGGCGCTAAAAACGGAGCCATAGGCTTCGGAGCGTTTTGTCCGGGGGGCTCCGGCCTGTGGCCGGAGCAGCCCCGGTTAAATGAGAGCAGGGGAGGTCTGGATCGTCAGGCTCGCTTTTCCTGACAAACACAGTGTACCACAGCTCCCCAGGAAAAACCATGGATTTTTTGCGAAAAAATTGTTAAATATTTATGACGCAGCCCCGCCTAATCTCAGCGGGGCTGTGCACAATAGCGAAATTCACCGGATCGTGTAGGGCCCCCGGGCCAGCACCTTCACCGTCCCCGACGTGGCGGTCACCGACCGGGTGCTGATGGTCACCATATACAGGTGGTTGGTGGCCAGCGCCCCGCCGCTGGCCAGGTTGGCCCCGGTGGTGGTGTCGATGAGGCCCACGCTGTCCGTGGAGCCGCACACCGCGGAGCCGATGCGCAGCATCACCTCGCACCCCACGTCTCCCACCAGGGTCTGTCCCTGGCTCAGGGTGACGACGGAGAACACGTTTCCGCCCGCCGTTCCGGTTCCGCCCTGCTCCAGCACCTTGGCCAGGGCGTCCTCCAGCTCGGTCTTGCGCTTGTCCACCGTCTGATCCACCATGGTCTGCACCTGAGCGCGGAAGGTGGTGTTCAGGTAGCTCAGCGTCACCAGCGGGTCGTCGGCCCCGCCGGCGTTGGCGGCGTAGGCCACGGTGAGCAGGAAGCAGACGCAGGCTGCGGCCGCGGCGATTTTCCACTTTTTCATATGTAATCCCTCCAAGACTTGTCCCACCGGAGCGGGCGGCAAGGCCCCGTCCCGCCCCGGAACCCGGGACGGGGCAGGGCTGCTTATTCGTTTTGTTCCGCGGCGGCCCCATCACACCAACCGCTCCGGGCTGAGCCCGAAGCTGACGGCGATGGCGTTATCCACACGCCGCATCACTTGATCGTCCACCTTCCCCATGTGCTCCCGGAGCCGCTTCTTGTCCAGGGTGCGGATCTGCTCCAGCAGAACCACGGAATCCTTGGGCAGGCCGCAGCTGTGGGAGGCCAGGGTGATGTGGGTGGGCAGGCGGGCCTTGCCCGTCTGAGAGGTAATCGCCGCGGCGATCACCGTAGGGCTGTGCTTGTTGCCGGTGTCGTTCTGGACGATGAGCACCGGGCGGACGCCGCCCTGCTCGCTGCCCACCACCGGGCTCAAATCCGCATAAAAAATGTCGCCGCGTTTGACGCTGTTGTCCACAGGATCTCACACTCCGCCGGATATAGTGCCCGTCTACGCTTATGTAGAACGGGTACTATCATTCTCCCACGGGGCGGCGGCTTTTATACCGTCCTGGCAGGGAAAAACCGCCGCGGCTCGCCGCCGGCGCTCCGGCGGGCTCCCTGACTATCCTATGCGTCCGCATAGATTCTTGGCACACGGGAGGCCACAGCGGTCAGCAGCTCATAGGAGATGGTGCCCGCCAGCTCCGCCTGCCCCTCCACCGGCAGGCGCTGGCCGAACACCTCCGCCACGTCCCCCGGCTTCACCCTGGCCTCCTCGTCCAGCCCGATCATGCACAGATCCATGCACACCCGGCCCATGATAGGCCGGGGCTGGCCATCCAGCCAGACGGAGCCCTGGTTGGACAGCGTCCGGTGCAGCCCGTCGGCGTACCCGATGGGCAGCACCGCCGTCCGTCCGCCGCCTTCGCCGAACCGGGCGGTGCAGCCGTAGCTCACCGGGGTGTCCGCCGGGAAGTCCCGCACCGCCGCCACCCGGCTGTACAGCGACATGACGGGCTTTAAGCCCGGCCCGTCCAGCCCCTCGCAGGAGGGGTCGGGGTAGTGCCCGTACAGGGCGATGCCCGGGCGCACCATGTCCAGGTGGGTACAGGGATAGTTTAACACAGCCGCGCTGGCGGCGCAATGGCGGATTTCAAAGGCGCGGCCATATTTTTCTTCCAATTCCTTCAGCACGTCCAGAAACCGGGTGAACTGGAGCATGGTGTAGTCCTCGTCCCCGTCAGCGTTGGCGAAGTGGGTGAAGATCCCCTCCGGCTTCAGATGGGGCAGGGCGCACAGTCCGGCGATCTCCGCCGCCGCCCGCTGGGGGTCGTGATCCAGCACCCCCAGACGGCTCATGCCCGTGTCCACCTTCAGGTGGATCTTCGCCCGCTTCCCGGCGGCTCCCGCCGCCTCGGACAGGGCCCGGGCCAAATCCGGCGTAAACACCGTCTGGGTCACGTCCAGCGCCACCACCTCCGCCGCCAGCGATGGCTGGGTATAGCCCAGGATCAGGACAGGGGCCATGATCCCCGCCTGCCGCAGCTGGGCGGCCTCGTCCAGGCAGGCCACCGCCAGGTAATCCACGCCCAGTTCCTCCGTCAGATACCGGGCCACCGGGATGGCCCCGTGGCCGTAGGCGTTGGCCTTCACCGTCCCCAGGAATTTGCTGTCCGGGGCGCAGCCCCGCAGCGCCCGGTAGTTATGCTCCAGATTGCCCAGGCTGATCTCAGCCCAGGTTCTCGCCGTCTCCCGTGTCATCCTGTTTCAACTCCATCGTAAAATTGCGGAACCCGGCCGTCAGCACCGACGTCCCGTCCACGCTCACCTCCGCCGACAGCAGGGCCTGGCTCTCCCGGTCGAAGGCCAGCAGATATTCCGTGCCCTCCCCGGGCTTCGCCTCCGGATCCCGGAAGGTGATCTGCAGCTGCCCGTCCCCCTCCCCGGCCCAGACGCATTTGGCCATGTAGCCCTTGTCGATCTGCTCCATCAGCCAGGGCACGGCGGACACGGCGGTGAGCCCCTTGCCGTCCAGCAAGCCCAGGGACAGCCCCGCCCCGTCGTATTCCAGCACCGTCTCCCCCTTGGCGATCCGGGCGGTGATGCCCGCCAGCAGCTCCGGGGCGGTGATGGCCAGCACCGTCTCCCCCTCCCGCCGCCACTGGACGTTGAGGGTAAAGTCAAACACCTTGTCCCCTACCGACGCGGTGATATCCGCCTCGCCGTTCCAGCCCGCCAGCCCCAGGTAGGCGTCCCGGAGGTTCAGCGCCGCCTCCTCCGGGGTCTCTCCGCCGCCCGCCTTGCAGCCGCACAGCAGCAGGGTCATCATCAGTACACAAGACAAAATCCTGCGCACTATATTAGATTCCTCCCCATTGGGCCCCGCCCAATGGGGGCCCCGGATTTATCTCAAATCGCCGGAAATGGATTCCGGCGATTTCAAGGTTTTCGCTTCGCGAAAACGCTTGTGCGGCGCACTTGCGCCGTCCCGGCTTCGCCGGTGCCGGGGTCACCCCCTTTCGGCCAGCTCCTTCATTGCGTATGGTATTTGCTCGATCAGGTCGGAGGGGGTCATGCCGTACTCCCCCTTGTCCACCGCGGCCAGATCCCCGGCCCTGCCGTGGATCCACACCGCTCCGTCCGCCCGCAGGCCGTACCGCCCCTGGGCCGTCAGCCCGCCCAGCAGCCCCGCCAGCGCGTCGCCGCTTCCCCCCGCCGCCATACCCGGATTGCCGGTGGAGTTGACTGTGCAGCTTCCGTCCGGGAAGGCGGTGACAGTGCGGCGTCCCTTCAGCACCAGGGTGCAGCGGTGGGCCCGGGCAAAGTCCCGGGCCGCCCCCAGCCGGTCGCCAATGGGCAGCTCGCAGCCCGACAGCCGGGCGAACTCCCCGTCGTGGGGGGTGAGAACGGTATCCCCCGCCCGCTCGTCCAACACATCTATATGTCTGGAAATGATATTTAGACCGTCCGCGTCCAGGATAACAGGGCAGGTCAACTCCCCCGTCAGAGCAAGGACAAGCCGCGCCCCCCGCTCCCCCCGTCCCAGGCCGGGGCCGATGACAGCGGCGTCGCAGCCCCTGGCCTTCTCCACAACGGCTCCGTCGTCCTCCGGCCAGGGCCACACCATCACCTCGTCGCAGCATTTCGCCGCCAGGATGGGGTATACGTCCTCCGGCACGGCCAGGGTCACCAGCCCCGCCCCGGAGCGCACCGCCGCCCGGGCGCACAGCGCCGCGGCTCCGGTGTAGCCCCGGCTCCCGGCCAATATGAACAGCCGGCCATAGTCCCCCTTGTGACTGTCCCGGGGCCGAGGGGGCAGGCGGAACATCCCCCGCTCCGCCTCCACAGCCGGACGGTCAGGCCCTTTGTCCATAGTCCCCCTCCTCCCGTTTTCTGCTATTATACGGTTTTCCCCTCTGCATTTCAACTGTTATTCTGCCGAGATGAGATTTCCCCCTTGCATTTCAACCTTTATTGTGATATAAAAGAGAAAGTAAAATGCGAGGAACGGGAAAATAGCGGGCTTGCGTATCCAAGAGAGGGGCGGTCACCGGCTGAGAGCCGCCCCGGTATGTGCCGCTTGTTCGCCCGGGAGCGGCCCCCGAGAGGAGGACGGTTTGCCCGCCGTTACGGGGCCTTGAGTGCGCGCTGAAAAGCGCGAATGCGGGTGGTACCGCGGAAGGGTTGCCTTTCGTCCCAGCTTTGGGGGCGGAGGGCTTTTTTGTCGAAGATCTGAGAAAGGGGTATAAATCATGGCTGAAGCTGAGGCAATTATCACGATAGAAGGAACAGAGTATGCTCTTTTTATGAAAAGCCCATTAAGAAAGTATCCTCATATGGTTAACACCTCTACTGGAAAAATACCAGACGGTGATCAAAAGCCACTTCTCGGAAGATTCCTTGTGCAAAATGGGGTCAGCACATCGGATTTAGGCCCAAATACTCATTCTCGCATTAAGCAGGCAATCAGCATCGCGCATAAATAGTGGTGTGTGCAATGAAGTTTTTATTTTCAATACTATTTTTCCCGTTCAGAATGCTTAAATGGCCGATTATCTATTTTGGAGTATTTATGTATGGATTCTTAAAACGTTTATTAAATAGCAAACATTGATAATTGTAAGGAGATAAGCACATGAAAGAACAGTTAGCAAAAATCCGCGCCGAGGCGCTCTCCGCCCTGGAGGGCGTCAAGGACGCCGCCGCCCTGGACGAACTGCGGGTGAAATACCTGGGCAAAAAGGGCGAGCTGACGGCGGTGCTCAAGCAGATGGGCAGGCTGTCCGCCGAGGAGCGCCCCGCCATGGGCCAGCTGGCCAACGAGGTGCGCGCCGCGGTGGAGGGTGCGCTGGACACCGCCGCCAAGAAGCTGGAGGAGGCCGCCCTGGAGCTGAAGCTGAAGGCGGAGACGGTGGACGTCACCATCCCGGGCCGGCCTGTCCGGCTGGGCCGCCGCCACCCCATGAACGCCGCCCTGGAGGAGATCAAGGAGATCTTCATCGGCATGGGCTTCACCGTGCTGGACGGCCCGGAGATCGAGCTGGCGGAGTTGAACTTCGACCGCCTCAACGCCGGGGAGGGCCACCCCTCCCGGGACTGGTCGGACACCTTCTACTTCGACGCCGGCGAGCGGGTGATGCTCCGCTCCCAGACCTCCCCCATGCAGGTGCGGGCCATGGACACCATGGAGCTGCCCATCCGCATCATCGCCCCCGGCCGGGTGTACCGCAAGGACGAGGTGGACGCCACCCACTCCCCCATGTTCCACCAGGTGGAGGGCATGGTCATCGACAAAAACGTGACGATGGCGGACTTGAAGGGCACCCTGAACCTGCTGGCGGAGCAGCTGTTCGGCGCCGGCACCGTCACCCGCTTCCGCCCCCACCACTTCCCCTTCACCGAGCCCTCCTGCGAGATGGACGTGCAGTGCCACAAGTGCGGCGGCGCGGGCTGCCCCACCTGCAAGGGGGAGGGCTGGATTGAGCTTTTGGGCGCGGGGATGATCCACCCCCACGTGCTGGAGATGGCGGGCATCGACCCTGACAAGTGGTCGGGCTGGGCCTTCGGCATGGGCCTGGAGCGCACCGCCATGCGGCGCTTCAAGATCGCCGACCTGCGGCTGATCTTCGAGAACGACGTGCGGTTCCTGGAGCAATTTTAAAGGCGTCCTCGCCGGACGGGCGTTCTTTTTCTTGAAAGAAAAAGAACCAAAAAGAACTTTAACCGCGAAACTGCGTTTCGCTCCTACTATTTTATAAATAAGAGGGGTTTTATATATGAATCTATCCCGAAAATGGCTCAATGAGTTTGTAACCATAGATATCCCCGACCGGGAATTTGCCGAGGCCATGACCCTGTCCGGCTCCAAGGTGGAGGGCGTCTGCGTGGAGGGCGCCGAGATCTCCCGCATTGTGGTGGGCCGGGTGCTGTCCCTGGTGCGCCACCCCAACTCCGACCATATGTGGATCTGCCAGGTGGACGCGGGCCAGGGCCAGCCCATCCAGATCGTCACCGGGGCCCAGAACGTGAAGGAAAACGACCTGGTGCCCGTGGCGCTGGACGGCTCCACCCTCCCCGGAGGCAAGGAGATCCACGCGGGCAAGCTGCGGGGCGAGCTGTCCAACGGGATGCTGTGCTCCTTCGCCGAGCTGGGCCTGGATCAGCGGGATTTCCCCGCCGCCTATGCCGACGGAATCTGGATTTTGTCCGACGACCCCGAGCTGACCGGGCTCACCGTGGGCCTGGACATCCGGGAGGCCGTGGGCCTGGACGATCACGTCGTTGAATTCGAGATCACCCCCAACCGCCCGGACTGCCTGTCCGTCATCGGTCTGGCCCGGGAGGCGGCGGCCACCTTTGACAAGCCGCTGGCCCTCCACACCCCCGAGGTAAAGGGCGGCGCGGACGGCGTGCTCACCGACCTGCTGGACGTGGAGACCCCCGACGCCGACCTGGTGCCCCGGTACACCGCCCGGATGGTACGCAACGTGAAGATCGCCCCCTCCCCCAAGTGGATGCGGGAACGGCTGCGGGCCATGGGGGTGCGGCCCATCAACAACATCGTGGACATCACCAACTACGTCATGCTGGAGTACGGCCAGCCCATGCACGCCTTCGACTACCGCTACGTCAACGGCGGCAAGATCATCGTCCGCCGGGCGGCGGAGGGCGAAACGCTCACCACCCTGGACGGCAAAGAGCACCGACTCAACGCCAACCATCTGGTGATCGCCGACGAGGGCCGGGCGGTTGGCCTGGCGGGCATCATGGGCGGCCTGAACTCCGAGATCGTGGCCGACACCACCGACGTGGTGTTCGAGTCCGCCTGCTTCGACGGCACCTGCATCCGCAAGGGGGCGCTGGCCCTGGGTATGCGCACCGAGGCGTCGGCCAAGTTCGAGAAGGGCCTGGATCCCATGAACACCCTGCCCGCCGTCAACCGGGCCTGCGAGCTGGTGGAGCTGTTGGGCGCCGGTGAGGTGGTGGACGGCGTCATCGACCTGCTGAATTTCGTCCCCCAGCCCGCCGTGCTGGCCCTGGAGCCGGACAAGATCAACGCCCTGCTGGGCACCGACGTGCCGGAGGACGAGATGATCCGCATCCTCCGCAAGCTGGACTTCACCGTGGAGGGGGAGCAGGTCACCGTCCCCTCCTGGCGGGGCGACGTGCGCCGCATGGCGGATCTGGCGGAGGAGGTGGCCCGGTTCCACGGCTACAACAACATCCCCTCCACCCTCATGCGGGGTCAAACCACCCAGGGGGGCTGGTCGCCCACCCAGAAGGTGGAGAACAAGCTGGGCGAGGTGTGCCGCGCCTGCGGCTACAGCGAGATCATCACCTACTCCTTTATCTCCCCCGCGGCCTATGACAAGATCCTGTGGAAGCCCGACGACCCCCACCGCAAGTCTTTCAAAATCCTGAACCCCCTGGGGGAGGACACCTCCATTATGCGCACCACCACCCTGCCCTCCATGCTGGAGGTGCTGGGCCGCAACTGGAACAACCGGAACAAGACCGCGTGGCTGTACGAGCTGGGCCGGATCTATATGCCCAAGGCCCCCTCCGAGCCCATGGACGCCAACGACCCCGCCCTGGCCGGCTCCAAGGCCAAGCTGGAGGGCATGGGGCTGGCCGGCCTCACCGAGGCGGTGGTGGAGGCGGTGAACGGCCTGGGGCAGGACGACGGCCTGGCCATCGAGGCCCAGGTGCTCACCCTGGGTGCCTACGGCGACGGCATGGACTTCTTCACCCTGAAGGGGACGGTGGAGGCGGTGCTCAAGTCCCTCCGGGCCAAGGATATCCGCTTCGAGCCCTGCACCGAGGATCCCTCCTACCACCCGGGCCGCTGCGCCTACGTCTACAGCGGCAGCGACATCGTGGGCGTGTTCGGCCAGATCCACCCCGAGGCGGCCCGGAACTTCGGCGTGGACGGCGAGCTGTACTGCGCGGAGCTCAGCTTTGACGAGCTGCTGCTGGCCTGCGGGCCGGATCCGGAATACGCCCCCCTGCCCAAGTTCCCCGCCGTCACCCGGGACATCGCCGTGGTGTGCGCCGAGGAGGTGCCGGTGGGGGCGCTGGAGGCCGCCATCCGCAAGGGGGCCCGGGGCCTGCTGAAGGAGGTATCCCTGTTCGACATCTACCGGGGCAAGAACCTGGGGGAGGGCAGGAAGTCGGTGGCCTTCAGCCTGGTGCTCCGGGCGGACGACCGCTCTCTCACCAGCGAGGAGGCGGACGAGGACGTGAAGTCCATTCTCGAAACGCTGGAGCAGGACTGCGGCGCGGTGCTGCGGTGATCGTATTGTTTTGACAGGGCGGGGCAGGAATGCCCCGCCCTGTTCGGCCCTTCTTGCTAATCTCCCCAAAAAGTGGTATACTGAATTATCTGTCTGTTCCCGTCCCCGCAGGGGGCGGGAACAGCAAAGAGTTTCCAATATCCAACACATCATTGCGAGGTGTCCCCCATGAAGCTCATGGTCATCGACGGCAATTCCATCGTCAACCGGGCCTTTTACGGCGTCAGCCAGAACCTGTCCACCCGGGAGGGTCTGCCCACCAACGCCATTTTCGGCTTCCTCAACATCCTGCTCAAGCTGCTGGACGAGGAGCAGCCCCAGGGGCTGGCGGTGGCCTTCGACCTGCGGGCCCCCACCTTCCGCCACAAGGCCTTCGCCGAGTACAAGGCCCAGCGCAAGGGGATGCCGGAGGAGCTGGCCGTCCAGATGCCGGTGCTGAAGGACGTGCTGGACGCCATGAACATCCGCCGGTACGAGCTGGAGGGCTGGGAGGCGGACGACCTGCTGGGCACCATGGCCCGGGTGAACGCCGCCCAGGGCGGGGAGACGGTGATCGTCACCGGCGACAAGGACGCCCTCCAGCTGGTGGACGACCGCACCACCGTGAAGCTGGTGTCCACCCGCATGGGCCAGACCACCACCCGGGACGTGACCCCGGAGGAGTTCCGGGCCGAGTACGGCTTTGACCCCGTCAACATGATCGACCTGAAGGCGCTGATGGGGGACACGTCAGACAATTATCCCGGCGTGAAGGGGGTGGGGGAAAAGACCGCCCTGGCCCTGGTACAGCTCTACCACACCATCGAGCACCTCTACGACCATATGCCGGATATCTGCTCCGCCCCTGACACCCCCGCCAAGCCGGGGCTGGTGAAGAAGCTCACCGAGGGGGCGGACAGCGCCCGCCTGTGCAAGGAGCTGGCCACCATCCGCTGCGACGCCCCTATGGGCTTCCACCCGGCGGACGCCAAGCGCCAGCCCTTCAACGGGCCGGTTTTGTACCAGACCCTGCTGAACCTGGAGTTCACCAAGCTCATCGACAAGCTGAAGCTCACCCCCGGCCCCGCCGGGGCGGACGGGGCGGCGGAGCCGGAGGAGGTTCAGGTCACCGTGGTGCCCGTCCTCACCGGGGCGGACTTCGCCGCCGCCCTGCCCAAGTGGGAGGAGGCGGAATCCGTGGCCGTCCTGCCTTTGCCCGATCTGGCGGGGGTGGCGGTGTCCCTCAGCGAGGACGACGGGAAACAGGCGTACCTGTACGACGTCCGCGCCGCGGCCTACGAGGGGGACTACCACGCCCTGCTGGGGTTGCTGTTCGGCCCCACGGTGAAAAAAGTGACCCACGGGGTCAAGGAGCTGTGCCGCGCCCTGCTGGAGGAAGGGATTGAACCCGAGGGCTTTCTGTTCGACACGGAGCTGGCCGCCTATCTGCTGGATCCCACCGCGGGCAGCTATGAGCTGCGCAAATTAGCGGTGTCCTACTTCAAAAAGGAGGTGGAGCAGTCCGCCGCCTACAAGGACGAGACGGCCTTCTCCCTGCTGGACGACGGCCACAAGGCCCAGACCGCCTGGTACGAGGACACGGCCTGGATCGCGGCGTTTTACGAACTGTTCAAGCCAAAACTGGAGGAATTCGGCCTGCTGTCCGTCCTGACGGACATCGAGCTCCCCCTGTGCCCGGTGCTGGCCCGGATGGAGCGGGAGGGCGTGCTGGTGGACGCCCAGGCCCTGGCCGATTTCGGCAAGCAGCTCCAGCTGGGCATCGACACGCTGAAGGCGGAGATCTACCGTCTGGCCGGGGAGGAATTCAACATCCTCTCCCCCAAGCAGCTGGGCCGCATCCTGTTCGACAAGCTGGGCCTGCCCCCGGTGAAGAAGACGAAAACCGGCTGGTCTACCAACGTGGACGTGCTGGAAAAGCTGCGCCCCCAGCACGAGATCGTGGGGGCGGTGCTGGACTACCGCCAGCTCACCAAGCTGAACTCCACCTACGTGGAGGGGCTGGGCAAGGTGGTCGCCGCCGACGGGCGCATCCACACCAGCTTCCAAAACACCGTCACCGCCACCGGGCGGCTGTCCTCCACCGAGCCGAATTTGCAGAATATCCCCGTCCGCACCCCCCTGGGCGCGGAGATGCGGAAAATGTTCGTAGCCCCCAGGGGCAGGGTGCTGGTGGACGCGGACTACTCCCAGATCGAGCTGCGGCTGCTGGCCCATATGTCCGGGGATCAGGCCATGATCGACGGCTTCAACAGCGGGGTGGACATCCACACCGTCACCGCCTCCCAGGTGTTCGGCCTGCCCCAGGACGCGGTGCCCCCGGAGCTGCGCCGTGCCGCCAAGGCCGTCAACTTCGGCATCGTGTACGGCATCTCCGCCTACTCCCTGTCGGAGGATATCCACGTCACCGTGGCCCAGGCCAAGGAGTATATGGAGAAGTATTTTGAGCACTACTCCGGCGTCCACGCCTATATGGCCCGGGTGGTGGAGCGGGGCCGGGAGGACGGTTTTGTGTCCACCCTGTACGGCCGCCGCCGCTGGCTGCCCGAGCTGAAAAGCTCCAACTTCAACACCCGATCCTTTGGGGAGCGGGTGGCGCTGAATATGCCCATCCAGGGCACGGCGGCGGACATCATCAAGCTGGCCATGATCAAGGTGGACGCCCGCCTGCGCTCTGAGGGGCTGGAGGCGCGGCTGGTGCTGCAAGTCCACGACGAGCTGATCGTGGAGTGCCCCGAGGGCGAGGCGGAACAGGTGAAAACCCTGCTCCAGGAGGAGATGGAGGGGGTGGCGGCGCTGTCGGTGCCGCTGGTGGCGGATGCCAAGGCGGGGCGCACCTGGGCGGAGTGCCATTGACCGTCGTAGGGCGCGACGACCCGGCGCGCCGCTGCCTACCGGGCCGTACACCGGCGAGTGAACCGATTGACGTGGTTCAGGCGTAGAACCGCGGGCCGCCGAGTCGTCGGCCCCTACCCATGAACGAAAGGGAGACGTATTATGAGCCTATTTGACACCTTCGACCCCGATTCCGAGGAAATCGTCAAATTTGAATACCAGCGGTCGTTCCATCCGGTGGGCGGCTTCCCGGAGACGGTCATCATGACCTTCAAGGAGGAGACCTTTCAGGCGCTGGAACACGTCTGCCCCACCGAAGTCATCGCCACCCTGCGGGAGGGCCGGGATATCCCGGTCTACAAGCTGGATTGGAACGGCCGGAGCATCGGCATCTTCCAGACCCTCATCGGCGGCGCGGGCACGGCGGGCCTGCTGGAGGAGACGCTGGCCATGGGGGCGAAAAAGGTGCTGCTTTACGGCGCCTGCGGGGTGCTGGACTCCGCTCTGGCGGCGGGCCATTTCATCCTGCCCACCCAGGCCTACCGGGACGAGGGCACCAGCTACCACTATCTGCCCGTGGGCGACTATGTGGACATCCCCACGGCGGAACGGCTGGGCGAGATCTTTGATGAGCTGCGCCTGCCCTACGTGAAGGGCCGGGTGTGGACAACGGACGCCTTCTACCGGGAGACCCGGAACAACATGGAGAAGCGCAAGGCGGACGGCTGTATCGCTGTGGATATGGAGTGCGCCTCCGCCATGGCGGTGGCCCAGTTCCGGGGCGCAGAGGTGTACCAGTTCCTCTACGCCGAGGACAGCCTGGACGGGGACGCCTGGGATCCCCGCACCATGGGAAAGGTGCCCGCGTCCGGCTACGAGCAGTACCTGCGGGTGGCTCTGGAGGCAGCCTCCCGACTATAACACGTGCCAAAAAACCACCAACGGAGGGACGGCCTGTCAGGGACGGGACCGGCGGGCCAGCCGCCGCGCCCCGCAGCCTAAGGCTGGCCCAGAGAGAGCGGCCCTGACAGGCCGTCCCGGGAGGTAACCGTGAACGTTCAACTCATACCCGCAACAGAGGAACATCTGCCCCAGCTCACCGCCCTGGAACAGATCTGCTTCCCCTCCGACCCCTGGAGCGAGTCCGTGTACCGGGCGGCGCTGGACAACCCCGCCGCCGCCATCCTGCTGGCCCAGGGGGAGGACGGCGGGCTGCTGGGCTGCGCCGTGCTGTCCACCGTGCTGGACGAGGGCAGCCTGGACAACATCGCCGTGGCCCCCCATGCCCGCCGCCAGGGGATAGCGGACGCCCTGCTGTCCGCCCTGACCGGCTTCGGGCGGGAGCACCTGACCTGTCTCATGCTGGAGGTGCGCGCCTCCAACGCCCCGGCCATCGCGCTGTACGAAAAGCACGGCTTTGCCGCCGTAGGGCGGCGGAAAAACTACTACGACGCGCCAAAAGAGGACGCGATTTTGATGACGCTGTCTTTTTTGTGACGCGGGACGCCGAGGACGGCGTCCCCTACTGAATGAGATCAGGAGATAACGATGGAATTAAAAATGCTGAACAAAGAGGAGCTCACCGCCCTCTACCAAAACGAGATGACCGCCGACTTTCCCCACGCGGAGCTGAAGCCCTTGTCCGCCATGCTGCGGCTGATGGACATGAACCGGTACGACCCCCTGCTGATCACCGAGGGCGGCCAGCCTTTGGGCTACGCCCTGCTGTGGCTGCCCGAGGGCCGGGAGGGTGCCCTGCTGGAATACCTGGGGGTGCTGCGGGGGAAGCGCAACGGCGGGCTGGGCACCAAAATCCTGTCCCTGCTGGGGACACGGTATGGCCAGCTGTTCGGGGAGGCCGAGGCCCCTGGCCCAGAGGCTTCCCCAGGAGAAAACGACCTGCGCCGCCGCCGGATCGCCTTCTACGAGCGCAACGGCTTTCGGGTGCTGGACTATGAGTGCGCCCTGTTCGGCGTGCGGTTCAACTGCCTCTACCGGGGCCCGGAGACGGACGACCGGAAGGTGGAGGCCCTCCACCGGGGGGTGTACGCCGGCTACTTCTCCCCCGCTCATTTTGAGCGGTACATCCAGCTCCCGCTGAAACCCGGCGAGGCGGTAAAGCCCGCGCCGGAATGGGTAGAGGAGGCGTTCCCCATCCTGGTGGACTACGAGGAGAGCCGGGAAGGGGAGGCTGTGACACTCATCCAGGGCTTCTGGCTGGCCCACAACCATTGCCATCAGACGGAGGAGGAGGCCAAGGCCGACCTGCGCGTTTGGAGCGGCGAGGGGCACAAGCTGTACTTCATCACCCTGGGGGAGGCCGCCGTGGGCCTGCTCCACCTGGGCAGCCGGGGCGGGGAGATCGACTGGCTGGAGGATCTGTTCGTCCTGCCGGAATACCAGGGCCGGGGCATCGGCAGTCAGGCCGTCCGGCTGGCGGAGGCCATGGTGCGGCAGTATTCCCAGTCCATGTATCTCGAGGCGGCGGCCCGAAATGAGCGGGCCATCCGGCTGTACCGCCGCCTGGGCTATGACTGCCTGAACACCGTCACCCTCCGGAAAGATTTCCCTGGCTATGACTATGACGTAATCCGGGAGGAGCGGGTGTACGGGGAGCGGTTTGAGATCAGGAAAGATAAGGAGCGTGGGGCTGAATGAACATACTCGCCTTTGAATCCTCCTGCGACGAGACCGCCGCCGCCGTGGTACGGGACGGGCGCGCCATCCTGTCCTCGGTGATCGCCTCCTCGGCGGATATGCACGCCATCTACGGCGGCGTGGTGCCTGAGATCGCCTCCCGCAAGCACGTGGAGGCCATCTCCGGTTTAGCCGACGAGGCCCTGCGGCAGGCTGCTCTGTCCAAGCAGGACATCGATGCCGTGGCGGTGACCTACGCCCCCGGCCTCATCGGGGCCCTGCTGGTGGGGGTGTCCTTCGCCAAGTCCGCCGCCTTCGGTTTAGGCGTGCCCCTGATCCCCGTCCACCACGTCCGGGGCCACATCGCCGCCAACTATCTGGCCCACCCCGACCTGGAGCCCCCCTTCCTGTGCCTGTGCGTGTCCGGCGGCACCACCGCCATTGTGGACGTGTCCGACTACACCCATTTCACCGTGCTGGGCTCCACCCGGGACGACGCGGCGGGGGAGTGCTTTGACAAGACCGCCCGGGTGCTGGGGCTGGGCTACCCCGGCGGCGGCCCCATGGACAAGCTGGCCCAGGGCGGGGACGACACGGCGTACCCCTTCCCCCGGGCCCACGTGGCCGACCACCCGCTGGATATGTCCTTCTCCGGGCTGAAAACAGCGGTGCTCAACACCATCCACAACGCCCAGCAGAAGGGGGAGGAGCTGCGCCTGCCCGATCTGGCGGCTTCCTTCGCCGCGGCGGTGTCCGACTCCCTGATTCCCCGGGTGATGGAGGCCGACCGTCTGACGGGCTATCATAAAATCGCCGTGGCCGGCGGCGTGGCCGCCAACAGCCGCATCCGGGCGGATCTGGAGCGGGCCTGTGCCCAGGCCGGGGCCAAACTGTGGCTGCCCCCCCTGTCCCTGTGCGGCGACAACGCCGCCATGATCGGCAGCCAAGGGTACTACGAGTTCCTGGCGGGCCATACGGCGGGCTGGGAGCTGAACGCCAAGGCCAGTCTGGACATCGCTAAGGGATAAGAAAAGGCCCCGCCTGTTTCACAGGCGGGGCCTTTTGGGTTGTATTATACTAATTCTTCATAAAACGGTGAAACCGTTTTATGGGGCCGCGGAACGCGGCCCGACGGCGAAGCCGTCAAGAATGTTGTCAATACTTTTCTTGGCGCGCCGCAGGCACGGCGGCGCGAAGCGCCGCGATAAAAAGGTTTTAACCTTTTTATCGAGAAACAGTATTACAGCTCGCAGTCCTCGTAATCGTCATACTCGGAGGAGAAGCGGCACTCCGCCTTTTTCTCCTCGATCTTGTCGGCCACGGCGTAGAATGCGTCCACGATCTTGTCCCAGTACGCCACCACGGCGCACGCGGCGGCGGCCACTACCATGGCCACGGCCACAACCTTCAGCACAAAGCGGGCGATCTTCATCATAATTCCTCCTGTCAATCGTCGTTTTTATGGAGGGACGTACACAGGTGAGCCACCGCGGCGCACGCCACCGCCGACGCCGCCAAAGAGATGGCGGCAGTTCTCAAAATAAAGCTGGCAAGTTTCATGGGCAGTCCCTCCTTACATGGTACTGTTTAGTGTACACGATATCAGGAGAAATTACAATGGCCTTTTTGAAAAAACTTCCGCCGCCTTGACAGATTGCCTCCGCTGTGCCGTTCCGCGCCCGCGGTTACTCGCCCTTATGCCGCCGGTACCAGTCCAGCCGGTCGTCCCACTTCCGCCCGCTGGCCCGGTAGTAGATCTCAATGCCCGCGGCGATGGCGGCGAAAATCAGCACGAAGATCACGCCGAAGATCACCCATGCCCCGGCCTGATCCGTGGGGAACCAATGGAAGCCCACCGCGAAGGCGGTGAGGATTGCCCCGAACACCACGAAAAACAGCACCATGCGCCAGCTGTAGGCCAGCTTCTTGATCAGCAGGTCGGAGAAGGCCACCACCTGCATTAAGCCCGCCGCCGCGCCCACCACCAGCAGGGAGAACAGCATGGGCAAAGGGGCGGCCTCTTGCTTGAACACCCACAGGAAGAACACGTAGAAACACATGGCTGCGGTGTAGCTCAGGGCTGCCCGCTCCTTAACGGCTACCACCACGTCAAAAAATTTTTTCATCTCGTCCACTCCTTTCACAGGCCCAGTTTTTTCTTGATGGCGGGGACATACTGGCGGTTGGCCACCACCACCTCGCCGTTGGACAGGGTGAGCCGCAGCCGCCCGCCCAGGTCGGGCCGCAGGGACTTCACCTTGTCGAAGTTCACGATGGCCGACTTGCTCACCCGCACGAAGTCCCGGGGGGCCAGCTGCTCCTCCAGCTCATACAGCCGCAGGCGGCTCTCGTACACGCCGTCGGCGGTGTACAGGAACGTCCCCCGATCCACCGTGTCGATGTAGAGCACGTCGTCCTCCTCCAAAATGCAGGTCTGGCCGTCCCGTTCCCCGGTGAGCCGGGCGCCGGACAGCCGCAGCAGCTCCACCAGCCGGGACACCCGCCCGTCCATCCGCCCGCAGCGGACGATCACTTCCGGCTCCTCCAGGCCGGGTCGTTCCTCTACCGTAACCTTCATTGGCCTCACGCTCCTTCGTCGGCACAAGCTCCGCTCAGGCACTTTCCCCTTACGGGGAAAGCTTCTTCGCTCCGCTGCGCCTCCTCTCCCCACAAAGCCAAAGAGCGGCTTTGCGGGGGCCCCTGTTTGCATCTGCAAGCACAGCATACATGACGGCCCCGCCTTTGGCAAGGGCCGCGGACGCGACCTGCCGGAAACGCCCCCCAAGGCGCAGAAAACCGGGCGCGGAACGATTCCGCGCCCGGTCTTGATTACAGCAGATCCTTCTTCTTCAGGATGATCCCCGCCACCACGATGATGGCGATGGAGATGAGCAGCGGAGGCCAGAAGCTCCCGGCGAAGGGCAGCCAGCCCACGTTCATGCCGTAGAAGCTGAACACGATGTTGGGCACCGTCATGAGGATGGTGACGGAGGCCAGCAGCTTCATGATCACGTTCAGATTGTTGGAGATGACGGAGGCGAAGGCGTCCATCATCCCCGAGATGATGTCGGAGTAGATCTGGGCCATCTCGATGGCCTGCCGCACCTCGATGAGCACGTCCTCCAGCAGGTCGTGATCCTCCTCGTACAGGGTGACGATCCGCCCCCGGAGGATCTTCTCCAGCGTCACCTCGTTGGCCTTCAGCGACGTGTTGAAGTACACCAGCGACTTCTCCAGATCCAGCAGCTGGATCAGCTCTTTGTTCCGCTGGGACTTGTAGAGCTGCCGCTCCATGTGGTTGTAGGTCTTGTCAATCTGCTTCAGGTAGTTTAAGTACCGCTTGGCCACCAGCAGCAGGATATTCAGGATGAACCGGGTGCGCTGCTCGGTACGCACGTCCCGCACCACCCCGTTCTGGAGATCCCGCACCACCGACGTCTCCTTCAGGCAGACGGTGATGATGTGCTTCCCCGTGACGATAATGCCCATGGGCAGGGTGGAATAGACGACCCCCGTCTCGTCCTGCTCCATGGAGGGGGTGTCCACGATGATGAGGGTGCAGCCGTCCTCGCTGTCGATACGGGAGGTCTCCTCCTCATCCAGGGCCGCCCGGAGGAAGGAGGGCTCCACCGCCAGGGTGGCGGCCACGGTTTTCAGCTCGTCCTCGCTGGGGTTGATCAGGTTCACCCAGCAGCCGTCGGTGACGGAGTTCAGGGGCGTCATCTTGCCCTCCACCGTCTTGTGAATGGTCATCATAGCTTCCTCACGCCTTTCCCGGACAGGCGGGGCCGCCCAAAAGGGCAGAAAAATCCCCCGCCGCTCCGCTTTGTAAATTTTCCCATGGGCATTGAGCCAATGGGCAGCGGGCGCACGGGGAGGCAGTGGATCCTGACTCAGCGGGTGCGCCGTGTTATCTGGTTCCAACTTCGACCAAACGGATCGCCTGACACGACGCAGCTCACTTCCTTTTATTCTTTGACTTCCGCCAGCGCGGATACTTTATTATAGCCTTTTTCCCGGCGGATTGCAAGGGGAAAATCCCCGCCTATTGTCCCAGCAGCAGCGGCTGGAGCTGCTCCCCCTGGAGGGCGGCCTCCACCGTGTCCGCCACCAGGGAGAAGTCCGCCACCAGGGAGGCGGGCTTGCCCTCGAAATCGTCCTGGCCAAAGGGGACGAAGTACACGTTTTTCCGCCCCAGCAGCGTCCCCAGGTTGGGGGCGGAGGCCCCCAGCCCGTCGTTGGTGGACACGGCGATCACCAGCGGCCGGCCGTTGCGCAGATGGGCCTTGGCGGCCATGGTGACGGAGGTGTCGGTGACGCCGTGGGCCAGCTTGGCCAGGGTGTTGCCCGTGCAGGGGCAGATCACCAGCGCGTCCAGCAGGCCCTTGGGGCCGATGGGCTCCGCCCCCGCCACGGTGCCGATCACCCGCCTGCCGCAGATGCGCTCCATCTCCCGCATGAAGTCGTGGGCCGCGCCGAAGCGGGTGTCGGTGGACGCCACCGCCTCCGACACGATGGGGGTCACCGGCCCGAAGCGGGCGGCGGTCTGTTCCAGGGCGTCCAGCGCCTTGGACATGGTGCAGAAGGATCCGCAGAAGGCGAAGCCCACCCTTAATTCCGTTCTATTCACAGGTCTAATTCCTCCATGATATGATATACGGTGTCCTTGATGTACCGGCCCGAGGTGACGGGGGCCACCTTCCCCGGCAGGGACAGGGCCCACACCACCCGCACCCCCAGGGCGGCGGCGGCCTCCATGTCCACCCCGCCGGGGCGGGAGGCCAGGTCGATGACCAGCGCCCCCTCCTTGAGGGCGGCCAGCTCCTCCACCCCCAGCACCGGGGCGGGCACGGTGTTGAACACCAGATCGTAGCTGCACAGCCAGTCGGGCAGGTGATCCACCCCCTCGCTGCCCAGGCCCATGCACTCCGCGGCGGCCCGCTGCTCATACCGCCGGGCGGACACCCACACCCGGGCCCCTAAAGCCCGCAGCCGGGGGGCCAGCGCCCGGCCCAGCCGCCCGAAGCCCACCACCAGCACCCGGGCGTCGTGGAGGGTGATGGGCAGCTCCTCCATGGCGATCTGGATGGCGCCCTCCGCCGTGGGGATGGCGTTCAACACCGCCAGCTCCTCCCGGGCGAAGTAGTCCCGGAGCAGCAGTCCCCGCTCCTCCGCCATCCGTTTCAGGCCCTCCCCCGCCATCCCTGCGCACACCAGCTGGCCGGGGCGCAGTAAGTCCAGCACCTCCTCCAGATCATGGCTGTCCGCCGACAGCGGCGCGTTCAGCTTCCCGTCCGCCCCCGCCGCCGGCAGGGGCAGGATCACGCAGTCCGCCCGATCCGCCTCCTTCATGGACGGCTCGCACTTCATCCCCGCCCCCTGCTCCAGCGCGTAGGTATGTACGCTGTGGCCCTCGTCGGCCAGCAGCGCGGCCAGCGCCGCCTGCCGGGGGTCGCCCCCCGCCACCCAGATATTTTTTGCCCGCAGCATAAGAAACCTCCTCGGCCCTCCGGCCCTGTTTTCGATCAGTCCAGTGTATTCCCCCGGGGGAGGGCGGGTGACAGCGCAAATTCCGCGCAAGTTATTTCCAAATCCGGGCATACTGATCCCACCAATACATTGGAGGGATCACCATGCCAAACGCCTATCAAAACTACCACAAGGGAAACGTGGACTTCATGGAGAGCAAGACCCGGGAAAACCTGATGCGCTCCTTCGCCGGGGAGAGCCAGGCCCGTAACCGCTACACCATCGCCGCCTCCGCCGCCCGGAAGGAGAAGCTGGAGGTGGTGGCCCGGGTGTTCGAGTTCACCGCCGACCAGGAGCGGGCCCACGCCAAGGTGTTCTACGATCTGCTGCTGCCCTCGGCGGGGAAAAACATCGCCATCGACGGCAACTACCCCATCGACCTGTCGGACAAGACGGTGGATCTGCTCAAGGCCGCCCAGCACAACGAGTACCAGGAGTTTGAGCACGACTACGCCGCCTTCGCGGAGATCGCCCACCGGGAGGGCTTCGACCTCATCGGCGGCCAGTTTGAGCTCATCGCCAAAATCGAAAAGACCCACGGCGACCGCTTCGGCCTGTTCGCCGACCTGCTGGAGCAGGGCAAGCTGTTCGGCGGGGACAACGACCAGACCGTCTGGATGTGCTTAAACTGCGGGGAGATCGTCACCTCCTCCCTGGCCCCCCAGACCTGCCCCGTCTGCCGCCACGGGCAGGACTTCTTCATCCGCCTGGACATGGCGCCGTATACGTCCGGGAAATGAACCAAAGCCCCCTTCCAGACGGGAGGGGGCTTCGATTTATGCTTGCTTTTGCCGGGAGGACAGCTTATAATAGGGGCACAAAACAGCAGGAGGGATTCTCCGCCATGAAACACGACGTAAACTACACCATGCTCACCGATTTCTATGAGCTCACCATGGGCAACGGCTACTTCCAGACCGGCCTGAAGGATCGCGTCTGCTACTTCGACGTGTTCTTCCGCAGCGTCCCCGACGGGGGCGGCTTCGCCATCGCCGCCGGGCTGGGCCAGGTCATCGACTACATCCAGAACCTGCGCTTCGACGAGGAGGACATCGAATACCTCCGGGGCAAGGGCATCTTCGCCCCGGAATTCCTGGAGTACCTGAAAACCTTCCGCTTCACCGGCGACATCTGGGCCGTCCCCGAGGGCACCCCCATCTTCCCCCGGGAGCCCATCCTCACCGTCCGGGCCCCGGCCATCGAGGCCCAGTTCGTGGAGACCTACCTCCTGCTGGCCCTCAACCACCAGTCCCTCATCGCCACCAAGTCCAACCGCATCGTCCGGGCGGCGGAGGGCCGCCCCGTGTCCGAGTTTGGCTCCCGCCGGGCCCAGGGCTCCGACGGCGCGATTTTGGGGGCCCGCTCCAGCTACATCGCCGGGGCCGGGGGCACCGCCTGCGCCATGGCGGACGAGATGTTCGGCACCCCCGCCACCGGCACCATGGCCCACTCCTGGGTGCAGATGTTCCCCGACGAGTACACCGCCTTCAAAACCTATTGTGAGGTCTACCCCCAGGCGGCCACCCTGCTGGTGGACACCTACAGCGTCCTCCACTCCGGCGTGCCCAACGCCATCAAGGTGTTCCAGGAGCTGGGCATCACCAGCGGAGGCATCCGCATCGACTCCGGCGACCTGACCTATCTGTCCAAAAAGGCCCGGAAGATGCTGGATGACGCCGGCCTGCCCGGCATCAAGATCGTGGCCTCCAACTCGCTGGACGAGTACATCATCCGGGATCTCATCACCCAGGGGGCCCGGATCGACGCCTTCGGCGTGGGCGAGCGGCTCATCACATCAAAAAGCGAGCCGGTGTTCGGCGGGGTATACAAGCTGGCCGCCATCGAGGAGGCGGACGGCTCCATCACCCCCAAGATCAAGATCAGCGAGAACGCCGCCAAGGTGACCCTGCCCCACTTCAAGAAGGTGTACCGCCTGTTTGAGAACGCCACCGGCAAGGCCATGGCGGACTATATCTGCGTCCACGACGAGCAGCCCGACTTCACCCAGCCTCTGGAGCTGTTCGACCCGGAGGCCACCTGGAAGCGGAAAACCGTGACCGATTTCACCGTGCGGCCCCTGCTGGTGCCCATCTTCCAGGGGGGCAGGCTGGTGTACCAGATCCCCACCATCCAGCAGTCCCGGGCCCACTGCCTGCGGGAGGTGGACAGCCTGTGGGACGAGGTGAAGCGGTTCGAGTACCCGCATAATTACTATGTGGATCTGTCCCAGAAGCTGTGGGACGTGCGGGCCGCGCTGCTGGCGGAGAAGCACTGAGAAAACAGGCTGAAACCAGTATGGAGGGCTCCTATGAGGATGTTATTTGAAATGGATAAAAAGGACTACGATCAATGTACCCACTCGTTTGTCCGCAACTCTGCCAGAAGTATCATTATCAAGGACAAAAAAGTGGCCATGATTCACAGTTCCAAATACAACTACTATAAATTTCCGGGTGGAGGGATTGAGAACGGAGAAAATCCTGTGGATGCGATGATTCGGGAAACTCGTGAAGAAGCGGGTTTAGTCGTTCTGCCTGATACCGTCAAGGCATACGGGTATGTGCACCGAATTCAAAGAAGTGATCAGGACGAAACGGAGCGTTTTATTCAAGATAATTACTACTTTCTCTGCAAAACAGCAGATGAGACCGTTTCCCAAGAACTTGATGACTATGAAGCGGACGAAACCTATACCTTGGAATATGTTGAACCAACTGCTGCTATCAGGACAAATCGCCATGTAGCGCAAAGCCCGTATAATCCAATGATGTTTGAACGGGAGGCGCGTGTTCTTGAATTACTGATTGCGGAGGGGCTGTTTGAATGATAACTTCCGGTTTGCCGGGCGGCTGTCCGGCATGGATGATTCCCCGCTTGTAAACGTTCTCACCCTGTGCTATACTGAACTCACCAAAATTACGCCGAAAGGGAGTATTACTTATGAGCATCATCCGCGACCCCGCCCTGGCCCCCTCCGGCCACCGGAAAATCGACTGGGTACGCAGCCATATGCCCGCCCTGTCCCAGATCGAGGCCCGCTTCGTGAAGGAGCAGCCCTTTCAGGGGATGCGCGTGGCCGTCTCCGTCCACCTGGAGGCCAAAACCGCCAACCTGGCCCTGGTGATGAAGGCGGGCGGAGCCGATGTCTACCTCACCGGCTCCAACCCCCTGTCCACCCAGGATGACGTGGCCGCCGGCGTGGCCGACCGGGGCGTCAACGTGTACGCCTGGCACGGCTCCACCCCGGAGGAGTACGAGGCCCATCTGATGGAGACCCTGAAGTGCCACCCCCACATCGTCATCGACGACGGCGGCGACCTGGTGAACCTGCTGGCGGGCAAGTGCAGCGCCTACGCCGACTGCCTGCTGGGGGGCTGCGAGGAGACCACCACCGGCATCCTGCGCCTCAAGGCCCGGGAGCGGGAGGGCACCCTGCCCTGCCCCATGATGGCGGTGAACGACGCCAAGTGCAAGCACTACTACGACAACAAGTACGGCACCGGCCAGTCCGTGTGGGACGCCATTATGCACATGACCAACCTGGTGGTGGCGGGCAAGACCGTGGTTGTCGCCGGCTACGGCTGGTGCGGCTCCGGCGTGGCCCTGCGGGCCGCGGGCATGGGGGCCAACGTCATCGTCACCGAGATCGACCCCTTCAAGGCGCTGGATGCCACCATGAACGGCTTCCGGGTGATGACCATGGCGGACGCCGCCCCCCTGGGCGACGTGTTCGTCAGCGTCACCGGCTGCAAGGACGTGATTACCTCCGCCCACTACGCCGTGATGAAGGAGGGCGCCCTGCTGTCCAACGCGGGCCACTTCGACTGCGAGGTGGACGTGAAGTGGCTCAACGAGCACGCCGTGGACAAGTGGGAGCAGCGGGAGGGCATCACCGGCTACAAGCTGCCCGACGGCAAGGTGCTCAACGTGCTGGCGGAGGGCCGGCTGGTAAACCTGGCCGGCGGCAACGGCCACCCCGCCGAGATCATGGATATGTCCTTCTCCGTCCAGGCCCTGGCCGCCGAGTGGGTGGCCAAGCACAAGGACGGGCTGGAAAAGAAGCTCTACGACATCCCCGCCGAGATCGACGACCAGATCGCCTGGGCCAAGCTGGCCGCCCTGGGCCTGACCATCGACAAGCTCACCCCGGAGCAGGAGGCGTACATCAACAGCTCCAACGCCTGATCTTCCCGGCAGCTCAAACGGGCGCTGTGCACAAAATAGCACAGCGCCCGTTTTCGATCCCGCATATGTTCCGTTACCGGGCGCAAACGCCCCGACGAGCGCCTGGGTTGGTGGCGCCTTCAAGCTCTTTTTGGTTACTTTTTCTCTCGAGAAAAAGTAACTTAGCTAATACGCCGGTCGTCGTCCAGGGAGATCCGGTCGGCGATCATGGCGATGAACTCGCTGTTGGTGGGCTTGCCCTTGGCGTTGGACACGGTGTAGCCGAAGTACTTTTGCAGCGTCTCCAGATCGCCCCGATCCCAGGCCACCTCGATGGCGTGGCGGATGGCCCGCTCCACCCGGCTGGCGGTGGTGCCGAACTTCTTGGCCACCGCGGGATAGAGCACCTTCGTCACCGCGTTGATCACCTCCATGTCCCCCACCGCCAGGATGATGGCCTCCCGGAGGTACTGGTAGCCCTTAATGTGGGCGGGCACGCCGATCTCATGGATGATGGAGGTGACCTGCCGCTCCAGATCCCGGGCCTTGGCCTCCTCCCGCACGTCCTCCAGGCTGGGGGCGGAGGTGAGCCGCCGGGTGTGCTCGATCACCGTCTGGGCCCGGCAGGGCTTGAGGATGCAGTAGTCCCCGCCGCTCTGGACGATCTGCTCCGCCAGGTTGGAGCCGCTGAAGGCGGACAGCACCAGCATCCGCGGGCGGTTGGGCCCCAGCTTCTCCAGTACCTCCATCCCGTCCAGCTCCGTCAGCAGCAGATCCATCACCACCACGTCGGGCCGCTGGGCGGAGATCAGCTCCAGCAGCTCCTCGCCGCTGCCCGTCTCCCCTACGACGGTCAGATCCGGCTCCGCCTCCATCAGCTCCGCCAGCATTCCGCGGAATTCCTCGGAGGCGTCCGCCAATACAATCCGTTTCTTCTCACTCATGTCATTGTTCCTTTCTGGTCATCGACCTTGGGATTAGTTTCCAATTTTTCCCTTGTCACTAAAATACCACAGTTTCCTCCATATGGCAAGAAAGATTTCCAATATTTTCAATTTTTTCTTCGACCTGTTTTGCCAATTATTTCCTTTTCTTCCTGAATCGTCCTGCGCGCAGACCTTTCACGGCCCTTTTGGGTCTTTTCAGCAAAACTGTTTGCGTTGACGCCACTTTTGTGGTAATATGTTGTCTCACTGGAATCGCGCAGGGTTCCTCCCCTTTCCCCGCTTCCAGATCCTCAAAACAAGGGTGACGCCTTTTGGATATGACCACAAGAATACGCTACGGCAAACGGTTTGACGGCAAATTCTGTTACAACGGCAACGACCTGGGCGCGGTGTGCTCCCGTGAGCGCACCGTGTTCCGCCTGTGGAGCCCCGACGCGGAGCGGGTGGAGCTGTCCCTCTACTGGGACGACACCTCCCCCGCCTTCCGCGCCCTCCCCCTGAAGCGGGGGGATCGGGGCGTGTGGTGGGTGGCGGTGGAGGGCGACCTCCACGGTGTCTGTTACGACTACGAGGTGGAGACGGCGGGCCAGGCCGTCCGCACCGCCGATCCCTACGCCCTGGCCTGCGGCTGCAACGGCGCGCGGAGCATGGCGGTGGAGCTGACCCGCACCAACCCGGCGGGCTGGGCTCAGGACGCGCCGCCCCCCCTCCCCCCGGAGCCGGTGATCTACGAGCTCCACGTGAAGGACTTCTCCCACCACCCGGACAGCGGCGTGCCGCCGGAGTACCGGGGCAAATTCAAGGCCTTCTCCTGGCGGGATCGGGAGGGCCGGCTTCCCCTGTGCATGGCCCATCTGAAGGATCTGGGGGTCACCCACGTCCAGCTTCTGCCCATCTTTGACTTCGCCACCGTGGACGAGGGCGGGGACGACAGCCAGTTCAACTGGGGCTACGACCCGCTGAATTACAACGTCCCCGAGGGGAGCTACGCCCTCAACCCCTCCGACGGCGCCGCCCGGATCCGGGAGTGCAAGGAGATGATCCAGGCCCTCCACCAGAACGGCCTGCGGGTGGTGATGGACGTGGTGTACAACCACACCTACTTCACCGACTCCTGGCTGGAGCGCAGCGCCCCGGGCTGCTACTACCGGCGGCGCTCCAACGGGGCGCTGTCCAACGGCTCGGGCTGCGGCAACGACATCGCGGCGGGCCGGGCCATGGTGGACAACTATATCGCCAACTCCGTGCTGTACTGGGCCAAGGAGTACCACATCGACGGCTTCCGCTTCGACCTGATGGGCCTGATGACGGTGGAGCTGATGAACCGCATCCGCCGGGAGCTGGATCTGGTGTTCGGCCCCGGGGAAAAGCTGCTGTACGGCGAGCCCTGGCGGGCGGGGGACTCCCCCATGGAGCCGGACACCCACCCCGCCCTGATGGCCAACCTGCCCCTGCTCAATCCCGGCATCGCCGTGTTCTGCGACAAGATCCGGGACGCCGTCAAGGGCAGCTGCTTCGACGCCCGCAGCCCCGGCTTCGTCACCGGGGCCCCGGGGCAGGAGCACGCCATCCTCAGCTCCGCCGCCGGCTGGCCGGAGGGGGCCTGGGAGTTCAACCCCCGGGATCCCTCCCAGCTCATCAACTACGTGTCCTGCCACGACAACTACACCCTGTGGGATAAGCTGGCCCTGACCATCACGCCGGGGGAGGTGTGGCCGGAGGGCTACCTCCACCCCCGGGAGGAGCTGCTGGCCCGGAACCGGCTGGCGGCCTTCATCTGCTTCACCAGCCTGGGCACCCCCTTCCTCCAGGCGGGGGAGGAGTTCGCCCGCACCAAGCTGGGGGACGGCAACAGCTACAAATCCCCTCCCGAGGTGAACCGGCTGGACTGGGATCGGGCGTGGCAGTTCGGGGCGTTGACGGACTACTACCGGGGGCTGATCCGGCTGCGCCGGGCCCTGCCGGGGCTGCTGGACAAGTCGGCGGAGGCCTCCGCCAGGGTGACCAACCAGACCGTCCACCGCCCGGGCACCGTGTCCTTCCAGCTGGATCGGGGCGGGCCGGAGGGGGAGCGCCTGCTCATCGCCTATAACGCCTGCTGGGAGGACTTCCACCTGGAGCTGCCCGCGGGCCGGTGGATCGTCCGGGCGGACGGCCAGTGGGCGGATCAGCACCGCCCCGCCGGCACGGAGGGCAGCTGGGTCACCGTCCCCAAGTGCAGCGGGATGCTGCTGCTGCGCCGCCGGGACGAGCCGCCGGAGCTGGACAGCCAGGAGCCGGCGGAGCAGGAGCCGGAAGCCCCCGGATGGGCGGAGGTTCCAGCCCCCGAACCCTCCGCCCCGGAGGCCCCCCCGCCGGAAGTTCCCGATCCGGCCCCGGAAATCCAATTCTAAAGCACAGGAGCGCCGCGTCCGCGGCGCTCCTTTCGCGTTTTCTCAGCGCCCCCGCCGCGCGTCGTATTCCCGGAGAAAGGCCCGGACATAGTCCACGTCCGAGGGGGTATCCACGTACTCCAGCCCCCGCTTCTGCCGGGTCTCCGCCCCCTTGCCGGTGACGAGCAGCACGGACGGCCTGTCACAGGACAGCACCGCCTGCCGGATGGCCTCCCCCCGGTTGAGCTCCACCCGGCATTGGCAGGCCACGTGCTCCGCGATCTCCTTGCAGATGGACAGGGTGTCCTCCTCCCCGGAGTCCTCCTCGGTGAGCACCACCAGATCGGAGTGCTCCCCCGCCACCTCCCCTAAATCCCGGCGGCGGTCGAAGGCCTTCTTCCCCGGGCAGCCGAACACCGCCACAATCCGCCGCCCCGGGTACTCCTCCCGGGCGGAGCGGAACAGGGTCTCAAAGCTCATGCGGTTGTGGGCGTAGTCCACAATGGCCACAACCTCCCCGTTTTCGCTGGAGTAGACCTCCATCCGGCCGGGGGCCCTGGCCCTGGCCAGCCCCTCCCGCACCGGCTCCGGCGGCAGGCCCAGCCCCTGGCACAGGGCGATGGCCGCCAGGGCGTTGTCCACGTTGAACAGCCCCGGCATGGTCAGCCGGTAGCTCCCTCCCAGCCGGGCGGCCTCCACCTGGAACAGCAGGTCGTCCCCCGTCCTGCCCACGTCGTGGGCGTACACCGACGCGGCGGGATCCCGCCGGGAGAAGGTGAACACCGTGGGGCAGGCGGCCCGGGCGGCCTCCAGGATCTCCCCGGCGTGATCGCAGTCCAGGTTCACGCAGCACTGATCCGCCTGGGCGAACAGCTTCAGCTTGGAGTGGAAGTAGTCCTCAAAATCCGGGTGCTCGATGGGGGAGATGTGGTCGGTGCCGATGTTCAAAAAGGCGGCGGCGGCAAACCGGGTTCCCAGAGTGCGGTGGTACTTCAGCGCCTGGCTGGACACCTCCATCACCACGTACTCCAGTCCGGCGGACAGGGCGTTGGCAAAGTGCCTTTGCAGCTCCAGCGGCTCCGGGGTGGTGAGGTGGGACTCGAACTCCTCCACCCCGTCGTAGGTGCCGATGGACGAGATCACCCCGCACCGCTTCGGGGCCAGCCAGCCGTCCAGGATGTCCTTCAGGTAGTAGGCGGTGGTGGACTTGCCCTTGGTGCCGGTGATGCCGATGACCTTCAGCCGCCGGGAGGGGTCGTTGTAGTACTTCACCGCCAGATGGGCCATGGTCTGCCGCATATCCCGCACCAAAACGCAGGGCAGCCCCACCTGGGGATAGGGCGTCTCGCTGACGTAGGCAAAGCCCCCCCGGCTGGCGGCCTCCGCCAAAAAATCAGGCTTGAAGTGGGCCCCCTTGCACACAAACAGGGTGCCGGGGACAACCTCCTTGGAGTTGCAGGACACCAGCTCTACCGTCCGCCCCCCATCCGGCCCAGGCCGCGGGGGCGCGGCCAGCAGCCCCAGCTTGTCCAATAAGTCACAGTATTCGCTCAGGGGATATAATGTCAAATCCATGGCGCCGGCCTCCAATCAAATGGTGCGCAGGGGATAGCCGCACCGCTCCACCGCCCGCTCCGCCATCACCATCATGGCGTCCACGTAGAAGGGGGGCAGGGGATGGTAGGTGGAGAACACGGACAGCTCAGTGCAGGCCAGGATGGCGCAGTCGCACCCCATCCCCCGGATGGCCCGGTCGATGTGGGCGAACTTGTCCCGGCTGCCCTTCTCCCCCTGCTTGATCTCGTCGTAGATGATGGACATCACCAGCGTCTGGGTCTCCCGATCCGGGGCCACCGCCTCCATGCCCACGCTGGCGCACTCCCTCTGGTACAGCCCCGTCTGGATGGTGCCGTCGGTGGCAAGAATGCCGGGGCGCTTTTTCCCCTGGGCGGCCAGCAGCTTCGCCGTCTCCCGCAGCATATGGATGATGGGCACGCCGATCTCCCCCTGGAGCCGGTCGGCGAAGTAGTGGGAGGTGTTGCAGGGAATGGCCAGCGCCGTGCAGCCGCAGCCCTCCAGCAGCCTGGCGTCCCCCAGCAGCCGCCGGTACAGCCCCTCGGTGTCCCCGGAGAGGATGGCGGCGGTGCGGTCGGGGATGCCGGTATCGGACAGGATCACGGCGGGCAGGTGATCCTGATCCCGGATGGCGTCGGTTCGATCCAGCACAAACTGATAAAACACCTGGGTGGCCTGGGGGCCCATGCCGCCCAGCACCCCCAATTTTGCTTCTTGCTTCATGCGTATATCCTCCCTACAGGCACACGCTACCCTTCCGGCCTCTTGCAGTATTTGTTGAAGCGCACATAGCAGCCGATGTGGTTTTTCCAGATCCGCCAGATCCGCTTGGCGGTGTAGTCGGGCCGGTACTCCATGGAGTGTCGGTCGGCCCCCGCCCGGATCAGGGCCCGCATCTCCTGATGATAGTTTTTCGGAATGAACTTGTAGGCCAGCCGCCGGGGCAGCATCCGCCACAGGGAGCGGTTCTCCACCACCGTCAGGGGCAGCTCCCTCCCCTCGATGAGGTCGCCCACCAGATACGCGGCGATGTTGTGGCCCGATCCGGTGACGTAGTAATTGCTGCGGCCCTGCCGCGTGTTGATCTCGAAGGCCTTGTACTTCCCGTCCCGGCTGTCGTACTTGATGTCGAAGTTGGAGAAGCCCACATAGCCGATATCCTCCAGCATCCCCCGGATCCGGTCGCACAGCCCCTGGTCGTGCTCGGTGATGATGACGGCGTGGTTGCCGATGCCGTGGGGGGAGTGCTCCTCCAGCAGCACGTGGCCCAGGCACATCAGCTTCACCTTCCCGCGGGTGTCCGAGTAGTTGGTGAGCACCCGCATATAGGTGTCGTCCCCGGGGACGAACTCCTGCAAAATCATCTTGCCCGGATAGCCCGCGGCGTACACCTCGTCCAGCGCCGAGAGCAGCTCCTCCCAGGTCTGGCAGATGTACACCTTTTTCAGCTCGTTGTGTCCGGTGGCCCAGTAGGCCACCCCGTCGGCGGGCTTGGCCACATAGGGCGCCCCCCAGGGCAGCTCAAAGTCATGGCCCATGGAGCCGTCGTACACGAAGGTGGCGGGGTGGTCGATGCCGTACTTGTCGCACAGGGCGTAGAACTGCTCCTTGTCGGTGAGCCTGTCCAGCATCTCCCCGCTGATATAATTGCACTTCACGTTGGGGGGAAACTGCCCCTTCAAATGGGCGGCCAGCTTCACGTAGCTGTCCCCGCAGCCGATCACCAGCACCGTCTTATCCGGGCACTCCGCCGCCACGTCCCTCACGTTTTGCAGGAACACAGCCTCGTCCTCGTTCTCCAAACAGGGCCGATAGTCGATGATGGAGCTGTAGGCGCAGGGGAAGGAGATAAACTTGCCGAAGGCGATGCTTTTGACCCCATAGGCCTCATGGAAGGCCCGGGCCACGCTGTATACATTGATATCGCCGCCGAACAGAAGCGGCTGGAACTCACAATCAGCCATTGTAAAACCAACTCCTAACACACAGGTATTTCAAGGAGGGGCGGAGCTCAACCCCCGGCGCGGCGAACCAGGAACACCCCCGGCACGGCGGACAGCTTGTTGATCACGGCGGACAGCTCCGCCTTGTCCTTGACGGACAGCTCCAGGTTCACCATGGCGTAGCCGTCCGGCTGGCTCCGGGCGGAGATGTTGTTCAGCCGCACCTTCTGGGCGGACAGCGCCATGGCCACGTCCAGGGTCAGCCCGTCCCGATCCTTGGCGGAGATCTCCAGCGACGTGCGGAAGTGGGCGTCCTCCCCGGCGTCCGCCCAGGACACCTTCACCCAGCGGCCCGCCTCCTCCGGCTTGCGCCTGGCGGGGTCGGCGTTGGGGCAGTCCTGCCGGTGGATGGACACGCCGTAGCCCTTGGTGATGAAGCCCACCACCGGATCCCCGGGCACCGGCGTGCAGCACTTGGAAAACTTCACCATGCAGTTGTCCAGCCCCTCCACGATGATGCCGTTGTCCGAGTGCCGGGGCTTGGGGGCGGCCCCCGCCTTGCCCGCGGGGAAGATGGCCTCCCCGGTGGCGGCGGCGGTGCGCAGGGCCTCCTGCTCCGCCCGCTGGCGCTCCAGCCGGCCCAGCCGGGTGAGCTCCTCCTTCATCCGGCCCACCGCCTTCTGGGCCGACATACCGCCGTAGCCGATGGCGGCGTACAGCTCGTCCAGCGAGCCGAAGCGCACCCGGCGCAGCAGGGTATCGGTGAGGTCGGAGGTGGCGGTGATGGCGGCGATGGACAGCCCCGCGTGCTTCAGCTCCGTCTCGAACATGGCCCGGCCGGTGGCGATGTTCTCCTCCCGGCGCTCCTTCTTGAACCACTGGCGGATCTTGTTCCGGGCCTCGTTGGACTTGCAGATCTTCATCCAGTCCCGGCTGGGGCCGTGGGCATTCTTGGAGGTGATGATCTCCACGATGTCGCCGTTTTTCAGCGGCGTCTCAAAGGTGACGATCCGCCCGTTCACCCGGGCCCCGGTCATGGAGTTGCCCACGGCGGAGTGGATGGAATAGGCGAAGTCGATGGGGGTGGCCCCGGCGGGCAGGCTTTTCACGTCCCCGTTGGGGGTGAACACGAACACCTCGTCGGAGAACATATCCACCCGCAGGGTGCGGACAAACTCGTCCGGGTCGGCGTCCTGCTGGCTCTCCAGCAGCTTGCGCACCCACTCGAACTCCCGCTCGGTGCCCAGCTTCTCGTTGGCCATGCCCTGCTTGTACTTCCAGTGGGCGGCCACGCCGTACTCCGCCGTCTGGTGCATCTGCCAGGTGCGGATCTGCACCTCGAAGGGGATGGCCTCCCGGCCGATGACCGTGGTGTGGAGGGACTGGTAGCCGTTGGGCTTGGGGGTGCCGATATAGTCCTTGAACCGGCCCAGCACCGGCTTGAACATATCGTGGATGCAGCCCAGCACGTTGTAGCAGGAGGGGATGTCGTCCACCATGACCCGGAAGGCGTAGATATCGAAGATCTCCTTGATGGTCTTGTTCTGGGCGTACATCTTCCGGTAGATGGAGTACAGGTGCTTGAGCCGCCCGTACACCGTGCACTGCAGGCCGTCCGCCCGGAGGCGCTCCTCGATCTGCTTCTGCATCCGCTCCAGGAACTCGGAGTTCTCCGTGGTCAGATCCCGGAGGGCCTGCTCCACATCGTGGTAGCCCACCGGATCCAGGTACTTCAGGGCCAGATCCTCCAGCTCCCACTTCAGCTTCTGCATCCCCAGCCGGTGGGCGATGGGGGCGTACACCTCCATGGTCTCCAGGGACTTCTCCTTCTGCTTGGCGTCGGACTGGTACTGGAGTGTGCGCATATTGTGGAGCCGGTCGCACAGCTTGATGAGGATCACCCGCACGTCCTTGGCCATGGCCATGAACATCTTGCGCAGGTTCTCCATCTGCTCGTCCTCCCGGGAGGTGTACTGCATCCGGGTGAGCTTGGTGACCCCCTCCACCAGATCCGCCACCTGAGCGCCGAACAGCCGGGCGATCTCGTCGTGGGTGGAGTCGGTGTCCTCAATGCAGTCGTGGAGCAGGGCGGCCACGATGGAGTCCTGATCCAGCTCCAGCTCGTTGATGATCTCGGCCACGGCGATGGGGTGGATGATATAGGGCTCCCCGCTCTTGCGCAGCTGGGGCCCGTGGTGGTTGTTGGCATACTCAAAGGCCGCCCGAATCCGCGCCACGTCGGCGGCGGGGTTGGTCTTTAAGATGTGCTGTTCCAGTTCTTCATATCGTTCATGGGCCAAATCCATGGTTGGATCCTCCTTGCCGGGCTTTTCCGGGGGCCCTGCTGGGCCTCCCGCCCGGTTAATTCTCGTCCAAAAAGATCCGGAGCTGCCGCATCAGCTCCGCCTGCTCCAGATCCACCTTGCGCTCCGGGCGGCACAGGCGCAGCCGCTCCCGCTCCACCGCGAGGAGCCCCCGATCCCCCATCACATAGAGGCACACCAGGGTGCGGCCATAGGCCCACCGTCCGTCCGGCTGGCGGGCGGCCTGCTTCAGCAGGGCGGGGCCGGGATCCGCCCCGTCCCCGGCGCAGGCCCGCTCCAAAAAGCGCCACAGCCGGGCAAAATCCTGCCGGGAGGGCAGCAGCAGCCCCGCCTCCCACCGGGACAGGGCCTCCCCCTCCTGGAGCCGCCGGAACAGCTCCCGCTCCAGCTGGGCCCGGGTGGGGGCGGGGCGCAGGTCGCAGATCTGAAGCTGCACCGCGCGGCTGCCCCGGAACTCGTTGATCTGGGGGTGAAAGAGCAGATCCAGCCTGTCCCCCGGGGACACGCCGCACTGGGCGCAGTTGGCGGAGAAGAAGATGGCGTCCAGCACCACCCCGTCCCGCCGCACCCGCATCTTCAGGTGCCGCCCGTTGCCCACGTCGCAGCAGGACAGCACCGCCGCCGAGCGCAGCAGCAGCACCGGCTTGGGGTTGCCCGTCCCGAAGGGCTCCAGCACGGACAGGCCGTCCACCTGACCGGTGCTCAGCATGGCGCAGTCGTCCACCTCCGCGTCCACGTCGATGGAGGCCTCCATGGGCTCCCCCCCGGCGTACTCCGACACCAGCGCGCGGATCCGCTCCCGGAAGGCGGGGATGTTCTCCTCCCGGATGGTGAAGCCCGCCGCCATCTCGTGGCCGCCGTAGGCCTCGAACAGGGGGGCGCACCGCTCCAGGGCGGCGAACAGGTTGAACCCCCCGAAGGAACGGCAGGACGCCTTGCCCAGGCCGTGCTCCAGGCTGATCATAAAGGTGGGGCAGGCGTACTTCTCCGCCAGCCGGGAGGCCACAATGCCCACCACCCCCTGGTGCCAGCCCTCCCCCGCCATCACCACGCAGGGCTCGGCCAGGGCGGGGTTTTCCTCCAAAATGCCGTCGCACTGGCGGTAGATCTCCATCTCGATGGCCTGCCGCTCCCGGTTCAGGCTGCACAGGATACCCGCCAGCTCCTCCCCCCGATCCACGTCCCGGGTGAGGAGGAGCTCCAGGGCCACCATGGCCTGCTCCATCCGGCCGGCGGCGTTGATCCGGGGGGCCAGCCCGTAGCCGATGGTCACCGCCGTGGGCACAGCCCCCGGCTCCAGCCCCGCCTCCCGCAGCAGCGCCCGCAGCCCGGGCCGCTTTGTCCGGGCCAGCAGGGCCAGCCCCTGCCGCACCAGGGCCCGGTTCTCGTCGGTGAGGCGCATCACGTCGGCCACGGTGCCGATGGCGGCCAGCTCCCCGAAGCGCAGCAGCAGCTCCTCCTCCCGCTCCCGGCCCGCCAGGGCCTGGGCCAGCTTCAGGGCCACCCCCACCCCCGCCAGCTCCGGGAAGGGATAGGTACAGTCGGGCCGCCGGGGATCCACCACCGCCGCCCCGTCGGGGATGGCGGTCTTGCAGTGGTGGTGGTCGGTCACCACCACGTCCACCCCCAGGGCGCGGGCGTAGTCCACCTCCGCCGCCGCGGTGATGCCGCAGTCCACGGTGACGATGAGGGTGACCCCCTGCCCCGCCAGCCGCTCCACCGCCCGGGGGTTCAGGCCGTAGCCCTCCTCCGAGCGGTCGGGGATATAGCTGACCGTTTTCCCGCCCAGCAGGGCCAGCGCCTCGGTGAGCAGGCAGGTGGCGGTGATGCCGTCCACGTCGTAGTCGCCGTAGACGCACACCGTCTCCCCCGCCTCGATGGCCCGGCGCACCCGAACCACGGCCCTGTCCATGTCCTTCAGCAGAAAGGGATCGTGAAACCGCTCCGGGCCGTCGGCCAGGAAGCGGGCGGCCTCCTCCCGGCCCCCGATCCCCCGGGCGGCCAGCACCGCGGCGCACAGCGGGGCAAGTCCCGCCTCCTCCAGCTCCCGGCGGAGGCTGGGCAGGCCGGGCCCCCGTATCTTCCAGTTGTCGTATTTCATCCCGTCATACCCTGCTTTTCCGCCCCGCCTGGGGCCTCCTCTCCTGATACATAACATCTTATTATAGCAAATTTCCAGAGCCATTTCAACAGGCAAACCAAGCGGGCGCCCTTTTTTCCTGCCCGGCCGGGAAATACCCCTTGCAATCTGCCGCCGGATGTGGTATCATAGCTTACACTTGCGGGGGCAGACCGCCCGTTTTCAGAAAAAACCCTTCAACGGAAAGGATATGAGTCACATGACTACCGCCCAGATCGTTTTGTCCATCATCTACTTCATCGTGGCCCTGGCCCTGGTGGCCATCGTCATGCTCCAGTCCGGCAAGAGCGCCGGCCTGTCCGGCGCCATCGCCGGCGGCGCGGACACCTTCCTGTCCAAGAACAAGGCCAAGTCCGCCGACGCCCGGCTGGCCCGCATGACCAAGTGGGTGGCCGTGGTCTTTATGATCCTCACCCTGGTCATCTGCCTGCTGTAACATCCGCGAAAAAATACCGCCTGGAGGAGCTCCTCCGGGCGGTATTTTTTGCGTTTTTCATGTGCAGCCTGTCCAGCCGCTCCACGGCGGGCTCCAACCCTGTCCCGCGGCGGCGTCCCCGCCCCAGATTTTATGCCTTAAAAACGCCTTGAAACTTCGCTAAAAATCAATCCATCGGGTATTGTTGTCCTATGACTGCCTGAAAAGGGGGCTGGGCCAATGAAGGACAAGATTTACCTCACCATCCGCATGAACCGGGAGCTCCACGACAAGTTCCGGTCGGTGGCGGCCTACGAGGGCCGCTCCATGAGCCGCCAGATCCTGTACCTGATGAACCAGTGCGTGCTGGACTTCGAGAAAAAGAACGGCCCCATCGACCCCCTGCCCGGGGACGACGGGCCGTGAAGCTGTTCCAGGCCCTGCTGGGGCTGCTCTACCCGCCCAAGTGCCCCTTCTGCGGCCGGATTTTGGAGCGGGGCGAGGAGGGGATGTGCGCCCTGTGCGAGGGGATCCTTCCCTGGACGGACGGCCCGGGCGGCCCGGTGGAGGGCTGCGGCGCCTGCCTGTCCCCGCTGTGGTACCGGGACGGGGTGCGGGAGGGCGTCCACCGCTACAAGTTCAACGGCGGCGCCGCCCACGCCGCCCTGTTCGGAGAGCTGATGGCCCAGTGCCTGTCCGACCGCTGGGACGGCACGGTGGATCTCGTCACCTGGGCGCCCCTCCACCCCAAGCGGAAAAAGCGGCGGGGCTACGACCAGGCGGAGCTGCTGGCCCGCCGGGTGGGAGCGGTCACTGGCATCCCCGTGGAACCAACCCTGGAGAAGATCCGGGCCGCCGGGGAGCAGTCCCGCCTCCGGACGGAGGAGGAGCGGCGGGCCAACATCGCCGGGGCCTACCGGGCCAGGCCGGGGCTGGATCTGTCCGGGAAGCGGGTGGTGCTGGTGGACGACGTGGTGACCACCGGATCCACCCTGGGCGAATGCGCCGCCTGCCTGCGCGCCGCCGGGGCGGACACGGTGGTGGCCCTCACGCTCGCCCGGGCCCGCCGGTAGGGGCGGGGCGATGTGTGCCGGTGGCACACGTCCATCGCCGACCATGTAGGGGAGGGGCTTGCCCCTCCCGTGGGAAAGGGTCTCTGACCCTTCAAGGCGGGAGGGGCAAGCCCCTCCCCTACAGCACACGGGAAAACGGCATATTTGACACATTGAAGAAAGCAAGGGAATTGACATGGGAGAGATCATCCTGCTCAAGCAGGGCGAAATGGTATTAAAGGGCCTGAACCGCCGGGGCTTTGAGGAAAAGCTCATGGGCAACGCCAAGCGGCGGCTGAAGAAGTACGGCCCCTTCAAGGTATACACCCGCCAGTCCACCACCTACGTGGAGCCGCTGGACGACACGGCGGACTTCGAGGGCGCGTGGACGGCCATGACGAAACTGTTCGGGGCGGTGGGCCTGTGCCGGGCCCGGGCCTGCCCCAAGGACAAGGACGCCATCACCGACTGCGCCGCCGACTACCTGGGGGACAAGCTCCGGGCGGCCAAATCCTTCAAGGTGGAGAGCAAGCGGGCGGACAAGTCCTTCCCCATGACCTCCATCCAGCTGTCCCAGTACGTGGGCGGGGAGCTCCACCAGCGGTTCCCCCACCTGACGGCGGATATGCACCACCCGGAGCTCACCATCCACGTGGAGGTGCGGGACTTCGACGCCTACGTCCACGCCGACCCGGAGCCCGGGGCGGGGGGCCTGCCCGTGGGCATGGGGGGGCGGGCGCTGTCCCTGCTGTCCGGCGGCATCGACTCCCCCGTGGCCTCCTGGATGATCGCCAAGCGGGGGGTCATTGTGGACATGATCCACTACTACTCCTACCCCTACACCTCCCCGGAGGCCAAGGAGAAGGTGCTGGATCTGGCCCGGCTGCTGGTGCCCTACACGGGCAAGCAGTGCGTCCACGTGGTGCCCTTCACCAAGATCCAGGAGGAGCTGCGCCGCTCCTGCCCGGAGGAGCTGTTCACCATCCTCATGCGGCGGTTCATGATGCGGATCGCCTGCCGGGTGGCCGAGAAAAACGGCATCCAGGCCCTGGTCACCGGCGAGTCGGTGGGCCAGGTGGCCAGCCAGACCCTGGACGCCATGGTGTGTACCGACGGGGTGTGCACCCTCCCCGTCCTGCGCCCCCTGGTGGGGATGGACAAGGAGGAGATCGTGCGGATCTCCCGGAAAATCGGGACGTTTGAAACCTCCATCCTGCCCTATGAGGACTGCTGCACCGTGTTCACCCCCAAGCACCCCCGCACCAAGCCCAAGCCGGAGGAGCTGGAGGAGGCGGAGCGGGCCCTGGACGTGGAGGCCATGGTGGAGGACGCGGTGGCGGGCGTCGAGCGGATCATGCTGGATCTATGACCGGGCCAGCTCCAGCGCCATCCGGAAGCCGGCGCGGAACGCCGCCCGCTCCTCGATCCACCGGGCCAGATCCTGCTCCCGCAGCAGGGCGTCCAGCCGGGCGGAGGTCTGTTCGTCCAGCGCCGCCCGGAGCTGTTCCTCCTGCCGCTCGGCGCAGCAGATGCTGCTCCTGTACGCCCCTTCCTCGGCCAGGAGAGGCGCGACGCTGTGCTCCTGGGCGTAGGTAAACAGGGCTTCCATTAAATCTGTCATGATCGTGACCCCTTTCACCAGCTATACAGTCGGTTTGTTCACTTCGATTATACAGGAACAACTTGACTGTGTCAAGAGGAGACGAAAAAATATGGTACCATTTGCAGATCGTTTGAGACAGGCGCGTACTCAAAAAGGGGTTATGCAAAAAGAAGTGGCGGAGCATCTAAAAATGACACCCCGCGCTTACCAGTATTATGAAGCTGGCAGACGCCGCCCTGACTATGAAACGCTGGTTGCCATCGCGGATTATCTGGACGTCACCACCGACTACCTCCTGGGCCGCGCCGATCTCCCCGGCTGAACCGCCCTCCCGGGCCCGGGGAAACCCAAACGTTACATTGTGAAACGGGAACTTGCTGGTGATCCGGGCCGGTTTTGGTATGCTGGGGACATCCAATCCATGAGGTGATGTTATGAGTTTCGGAAACAAGCTGGCCGAGGCCCGGCGGGCCAAGAACCTGACCCAGGAGCAGCTGGCGGAACAGTTGGAGGTGACCCGGCAGGCGGTGAGCCGCTGGGAGTCGGACGCGGCCTATCCGGAGACGGACAAGATCGTGCGCATGGCGCAAATTTTAGAGGTGAGCTGCGACTACCTCCTCCAGGACGGGGTGGACGAGAAGGGGACGCCCGTCAAGCCCCCGGTGACCAGGCTGCTGAAGCAGGCCCAGGGGAAGCGGGTGAGGCTCACCTTTTACGACGACGACAGTGGTATGCCCATTATCCACGACTGGTGCGTCATCCAGGATTTCGACGGGGCCTGGGCCAACGTGGAGGTAGTGGTGAACAAGAAAAAGCCGGGCAAGAACGAGATGCGGCTCATCCCCCTGGCCGCCATCAGCACCGTCACCTTCCTGCGGGACGGGGAGACGGCCCGCCGCTCCCCGCTGGAGCTGAACTGAGGAGGGCCGGGCGATGGAATACTTTGGCATATTCGCGTTTATCATGGTGCTTGTCCTCATGGGCAAGATGAGCCGGCTGGAGCGGCTCCTGCGGGAAAACGGCATCGGATCCGTCCGGGCGGCGGGGCTGGGGGAGCAGGTGCGCAAGCACATCGGCCGGACGGTGGAGCTCACCGTGGAGGCCGGGGACTTCGACGTGTACGGCAAGGAGTGCAAAATCCTGGACGCCGACGAGGACTGGGCCCTGGTGCTGGCCAACGTGGGGAAGAAAACCGAGTGCGAGAAGCTGATCCGCCTGGACAGCGTGAAGTCGATCAACGTGAAATGAGGCGTTCCCTATGGACGACAGATGGTTAGAGGTCACCCTCCCCGTCCCGGCGGATCGGCTGGACGGGGTGTGCGACGCCCTCACCGCCAACGGCATGACCGGGCTGGTGGTGGAGGAGGAGGGGGAGTTCCTCCGCTTCCTGGAGCAGAACCGGCAGTATTGGGACTATGTGGACGAGGGGCTGGCGGCCCGGATGAAGGGGGCCAGCCGGGTCAAGTTCTACGTCCCGGACAATGAGGAGGGACAGCGGCAGCTCCGGCGGTATCTGGCGGGGCTGGAGGAGTACGAGCCCCAGACCGTCTCCCTCCGGGAGGAGGACTGGGCCACCTCCTGGCAGAAGTACTATCAGCCCATCCCGGTGGGGCAGCGGATCTACATCGTCCCCGACTGGCTGCGGGGCCAGCCTGTGCCGGAGGGGCGCGTGCCGCTGTACCTCAACCCCGGCCTCACCTTCGGCACCGGCAGCCACCCCACCACCCAGCTGTGCCTGGAGCTGCTGGAGGAGGCGCTGCGCCCCGGCGACCGGGTGCTGGATCTGGGCTGCGGCTCGGGCATCCTGGCCATTGCGGCCCTGGCCCTGGGGGCGGAGCGGGCGGTGGGGGTGGACATCGACCCCAAGGCGGCGGACGTGGCCTTTGAGAACGCCGCCCTCAACGGCGTCGGCCCCGACCGGCTGGCAGTGCTCGCCGGGGACGTGCTCAGCGACAAACGGCTGGCGGCAAGGCTGGCGCCGGGGCAGAACCGGGTGGTGCTGGCCAACATCGTGGCCGACGTGATCATCCCCCTGTCGGCCAAGGCGGGGGAGTTCATGACGGCGGACGGGGCCTTCCTCACCTCCGGCATCATCGACGGGCGGCAGGACGAGGTGCGCGCCGCCCTGGAGGAAAACGGCTTTGCCGTGGCCCAGCACCGGGAGCGGGGCGGCTGGCACGCCTTTTTGGCAAAAAAACGGTAAAAAGAGCGGATTTGTCCTTGTGCGCGGCGGGGAAACGTGATATGATATCCTCAGAAGAATTTGGGCTTTGCCCTATTTTGGAGTGAGGAGTGATCGTCATGGCCGTGCAGAATTTCGAGCAGATCGTAGACAAGGCAAAGGCCGCGGGCCGGTGCAGCCGGGTGGTCATCGCCGGGGCGGACGCGGAAAATATCCTTCTGGGCGCGTTCCACGCGGCGGAGGAGGGCTTCGCCTACCCCGTTCTGGTGGGGGAGGAGGCCAAGGTTCGTCCCATGCTGGATCGGCTGGGCCTGGACAAGCGGGACTATGAGCTGGTGCCCGCCCACCCGGGGGACAACCTGACCCAGAAGGCCATCGACCTGGTGAACCAGGGCAGGGGCGACGTGCTCATGCGGGGCAGCACCCAGACCCGGGAGTTCCTCCTGCCCCTGCTGGACAAGAAAAACAACCTGCGCACCGACCGGCTCATCACCCACATCGACCTGGTGAGTATGCCGGAGTACCCCAAGCTCATCGCCATTGGGGACGTCACCGTCACCGTCCGGCCCACCCTGGCCCAGAAGCGGCAGATCATCCGCAACATGACGGACACCCTGCGCTACGTGGAGGACGAGAAGCCCAACCTCGCCCTGCTGGCCCTGGTGGAGCAGCCCAGCTTCCACATGAACGACACCATCGAGGCCCGGGATCTGGTGAAGGAGCACCAGCGCCACGCCATCGCCGACTGCAATTTGGTGGGCCCCATCGCCTACGACCTGATCCTGTCCAAGGAGGCCGCCCGGCTGAAGGGCTACGACAACCCCCTGTGCGGCGACTTCGACGGCATCGTGGCCCCCTCCCTGCTGGCGGGCAACCTGATCGTGAAGTGCTGGCAGATGCACGCCCACGCCCGCACCTGCGGCGTGATTGTGGGGGCGAGGCTCCCGGTGGCCATCACCTCCCGGAGCGACAGCGCCGATGTGTCCTACCTGTCCCTGGCCTTCTGCAACGTGCTGCACTGAGCCGCCGCCGCTTTTTGTGGAGTTTTTCCGCGGAAAATGGTTGACAAATTTGCGATTCGCCTATAATATAAATAGCGTCCGCTCCTTGACGGGGCGGGCGCTATCTCATAAGGCTGTGAGCAGGACGAGTAACCGGCAAACCTCCTCCCAGAGAGCCGCCCGCATGGTGCGAGGGCGGCGGGGCGGCCCCGGCGAAGATCCCCTGTGAGCCGCGGATCGAACGCCGCGCCCCCCGCGGTCAGTAGGCTCCGCCGGAAGTCCCCGTTACCGGACGCGCGAGTGCCGCGCATTGCGCGGAATGGGAGTGGTACCGCAGGGGTTTGCGCCTTTGTCTCCGTTTGGGGGCAGGGGCGTTTTTTGATGATGCAGGTGAAATAACGAAATGGATTTGCCGCAAAGAAAACCGACCAGGTTGAAGGGGTACGATTATGGTTCTGCCGGTGCATATTTCATCACAATATGTACCCAAGATCGGCAATGTGTATTGTCGAGCATTGTAGGGGAGGGGCTTGCCCCTCCCGTTGTGAGGTTAACGCATTACGGTAAAATTACAGAAACCCAGATTTGCCTTTTAAATTCCCGTTTTCCTTCCGTTTCTGTTGAAAAATATGTTATTATGCCAAACCATGTCCATCTGATCCTTCGTCTATCGGGACGCACAGAAAATTTGTCCCCGGCGGGAGGGGCAAGCCCCTCCCCTACAGTACCAACCATCATCGGCGTTCTAAAATCAATGATAACCCGGTCATGCAAATGTGACACAAGGCTGTTTCAACGTTCTTTTTACGACCACATCATTAGAAATAGCGAAGATTACCGAAGAATCTGGGAATATATTGATTCCAATCCAGCCAAATGGGCAGAAGATTGTTTCCATAATCAACATTCATAAAGGAGAAATACCCATGGACTACAACAAAACCGTCCACCTTCCCAAGACAGACTTCCCCATGCGGGCGGGCCTGCCCAAGCGGGAGCCGGAGCTGCTCAACCCGGAGTGGGCCAAGATCACCTACAAAAAGCTGATGGAGAAAAACGACGGCAAGCCCCGCTTCGTCCTCCACGACGGCCCCCCGTATGCCAACGGCAATATCCACATCGGCACCGCCATGAACAAGATCCTGAAGGATATCATCGTCAAGTACAAGAACATGACGGGCTTCTGCGCTCCCTACGTCCCCGGCTGGGACACCCACGGCCTGCCCATCGAGACCGCCGTCCTCAAGGACAAGAGCGTCAAGCGGGAGGAGATGCCGGTGGCCGCCTTCCGGGACAAGTGCCGGGAGTTCGCCACCCAGTATATCGACAAGATGACCGGGCAGTTCCAGCGCCTGGGCGTGCTGGGCGAGTGGGAGAACCCCTATATCACCCTGCTGCCCGAGTTCGAGGCCAAGCAGATCGAGGTCTTTGGCAAGATGGCGGAGAAGGGCCTGATCTACAAGGGCATGAAGTCCGTCTACTGGTGCCCCCACGACCAGACCGCCCTGGCGGAGGCGGAGATCGACTACCAGGACGACCCCTGCACCACCATCTTCGTCAAGTTCCCGGTGAAGGACGACAAGGGCAAGCTGGGGCAGTACTGCGATCTGTCCAAGCTGTACTTCGTGATCTGGACGACCACCCCCTGGACGATCCCGGGCAACACCGCCATCTCCATGAACGCGGACTTTGACTACGTGCTGCTCCAGGCCCCCAACGGCGAGGTCTACGTGCTGGCCAAGGAACTGGCCGAGGGCGTGTGCAGGCAGGCGGGCATCGACTTCGCCGCCTGCAAGGTGCTGGCCACCCTGAAGGGCTCGGAGTTCGAGCTGATGGTGGCCAAGCACCCCCTGCTGGATCAGGACAGCGTGATCCTCAACGGCGGCCACGTGACGCTGGACGCGGGCACCGGCTGCGTCCACACCGCCCCCGGCTTCGGCGCGGAGGACTTCGACGTGTGCAAGCGGTACGACGACGCCGGGCTGACCCACATCGGCGTACCCGTGCCGGTGAACGCCAAGGGCGTCATGACCGACGCCCGGTACAACGGCCAGTTCTACGCCAAGGGCAACGACATGGTGGTGGCCGACCTGGAGGCGGAGGGCTTCCTGCTGGCCAAGGCCAGCATCACCCACTCCTACCCCCACTGCTGGCGGTGCAAGCACCCCATCATCTACCGGGCCACCGAGCAGTGGTTCTGCTCCGTGGACGCCATCAAGGATCAGGCCGTCAAGGCCTGCGACGCCATCTCCTGGCACCCCGCCTGGGGCAAGGATCGGATGGTGTCCATGATCACCGAGCGCAGCGACTGGTGCATCTCCCGGCAGCGGGTGTGGGGCGTGCCCATCCCGGTGTTCTACTGCGACTGCTGCGGCGAGGCCATCGTCACCCCGGACACCATCGCCCACGTGGCGGAGCTGTTCCGGGAGCACGGCTCCAACATCTGGTTTGAGAAGGCCGCCGGGGAGCTGGTGCCCGCCGGATTTAAGTGCCCCAAGTGCGGCGCGTCGGAGTTCTCCAAGGAGAACGACATCATGGACGTGTGGTTCGACTCCGGCTCCACCTGGGCCGCCGTGGCGGATCAGCGGCCCAACCTCCACTACCCCGCCGACGTGTATCTGGAGGGGGGCGATCAGTACCGGGGGTGGTTCCAGTCCAGTATGCTGACCTCCATCGCCTGTAATGGTATTGCGCCTTACAAGCAGATCATCACCCACGGCTGGACGGTGGACGGCGAGGGCAAGGCCATGCACAAGTCCCTGGGCAACGCCGTCTCCCCCGACGAGGTGATCAAGGACTACGGCGCGGATATGCTGCGCCTGTGGGCCTCCTCCGCGGACTACACCCAGGATATGCGCATCTCCCAGGAGCTGATGAAGCAGCTGTCCCAGGCGTACCTGAAGATCCGCAACACCGCCCGGTATATGCTGGGCAACCTGGACGGCTTCGACCCGGATCAGGCGGTGGCCTTCAACGATATGTTCTATCTGGATCGCTGGGCTGTGGCGGCCTTCAACGACCTGGCGAAGGACGTGCGGGCCGGGTACGATGCCTACGAGTTCCACACCGTCTACCGGGCCATCTACAACTTCTGCGTGGTGGAGATGTCCAACTTCTACCTGGATATCATCAAGGATCGGCTGTACTGCGGGGATGACGCGGGCCGCGCCTCCGCCCAGTCCGCCCTGTACCGGATCCTGGACGGCATGACCCGGATGCTGGCCCCCATCCTGGCCTTCACCAGCCAGGAGATCTGGACGGCCATGCCCCACAAGGCTGGGGACGACCCCGAGTGCGTGCTGTTCAATGACATCCCGGACTACGACCCCAAGCTGGTGCTGAGCGAGGACGAGGCCAAGCGCTGGGAGGATCTGCTGGGCGTGCGTGACGTAGTGCTCAAGGCCCTGGAGGATGCCAAGGATCAGGTCAAGAAGAACCAGGACGCGGAGGTTACCCTGACGCTGGACGCGGAAACCTTCGCCGCCCGAGAGAAGGGCGCGTTCCTGTTTGGCTTCAACGAGGCTGACCTGGCCACCCTGTTCATCGTGTCCAAGGTGGCGGTGGAGCAGGGCGGGGCCGTGTCCGCCGCTGTGAAGCTGTCCGAGGCCCCCAAGTGCCCCCGGTGCTGGAACCACGACGCATTGATCGGCACGGCCGGCCACCATGCCGAACTGTGCGACCGCTGCGCCAAGGTGCTGGGCGAATAATCCCACAAAAAAAGTCCCCTCTCCCGCGGGAGAGGGGACTTTTTTCACTGCTTTGCCTTCACCACCGGGATCCACACCTCAAATCTGGTGCACTCCGGGTTCAGATAGACCTCCACGTCCGGCCCCTCGGCGTACTCATAGCCGGAGGTGGGCAGCCACTCCATGACCACCCGCCGCTGGAGCCGCTGGAGCGCCTCGGCGCTGTCCCCGCCGCCGGGGAACATCGCCCAGGTGAGGGCGGGGACGGTGTATTCCTCCAGCCCGTCCGCCGCCGGGGCGGAGGACGCCGCCGCGATAAAATACCGGGAGTTGTCCTTGCCGCCGCACACGCCCAGCAGACCCTTGGGCTCGCCGTCCATCAGCGCGGCCAGCCGGGGGATGGTGCCGTCCGCCGCCGCCCGCCCCCAGAGCTGGGGCACGTTCCGGAAGTTTTCCTCCATGTCCGGGCTCAGGGGGGCGGAGACGCCCACAATGCGGAAGGCGTCCTTTGTTTCAATGCGATATTCCATTTCTTCCACTCCTTGTACCGTGATGGCGAAGCGCAGGGGCGGATAGCTTTTCAGCCTCACCCCCGGCTTTTTGGCCTGGGACGGGGGCAGGCCGTGGACGGCCTGGAAGGCCCGGTTGAACGCGGTGGGCGAGCTGTAGCCGTAGTTCAGCGCCACGTCCAAGATCCGCGCCCCGCTCTGTAAATCCGCCGCCGCCCTGGACATTCTCCGCCGGCGGACGTACTCCGACAGGGATACCCCCGCCAGCAGGGCGAACATCCGCTGGAAGTGGTAGGGGGAACAGCAGGCGATGCCCGCCGCCTCCTGCCAGTCCGGTTCCTCCAGGTGGCTTTCCACGTAGTCCATGGCCCGGTTGAGCCTGTCGATCCATTCCATATTGCCTCGCTCCTTTGCGTTTGCTGTACAGCAGGGACAGTATACCGCGTTTTGCCCCGCCTGTCCTCTCTTTTTTCCAACGAAAAAAGGCAGGCCCTCCCCGCTTTTGGGAAGGGCCTTTTGCCGCGCTATCCGTTGGGCTGGTTCACCACGCCGGTGAACAGGGGCAGGCCGGAATCCCCGGTGACGGCGAACAGGAAGGGCCGATCCAGGATAAAGTCCACTTCCTCGTTCGGGGGCGCCATAGCCGTGACCTCCATGATCATGACGGTGAAGGCCGCCGCCTCGCAGCCCTCCTCGTCCACCTTCACCCGGGCAGCGTGCTGAACCTGGGAGATATACAGCGGGTCAACCGTGGACGCCTCCAGGGGGTCAAAGTTGGACACACCGGGATCGAACACATCGGTGACGCCCAGCTTTTTCAGGCCCTCGATGAGATCCAGATCGGAGGATACGTCAAATTTGGGCATGGACAGGTTGATGTCGAGGAACTTCTGCCCCGGCCACGCGCCCACGGTTTCCTGGGCCTTCTCGTCCCACCGGCCGCGCTTGTCCGCCAGCAGGAAGTCCATGGCCTCACCGCTCTCCAGCAGCTTGTCCACGGCATACCCCTCGTCGGGCAGGATCAGCCACAGGTCGCCGCCCTCCTGGAAGCTCAGCTTCACGGCGGCGAAGTGATCCCCCCAGTAGTAGGTGCCCTCCATGGTCTTGTGCATGAACTCCGTGTCCACGTCGCCGGACAGGGCGTGGAAGGTATCCGTCTCGGTGTTCTCCGGGTTGAATTCGCTGCCCCAGGCGGCCTTGAAGTAGAGGGTGGATGCCAGGGCCAGCACCGTGTCGGCGCTCATCTCCAGGCCCTCCGCCTGCTCCGCCAGCAGGCCATGGGTCTGCTCGTTGATCCAGTCCCGCAGGGCCTGGTTGTACTCCTCCGTGCCCATCTTGCCGGAGAAGGAGGAGGCGTAATAGTCCCGGGCCAGGGTGTCCAGCACCTCCTGGCTGTAGGTCATGCCGTCCCGCAGCCACAGGGAGTTGCCCAGGATGGCGGTGACGGTGCCGTCGTCCCGGTAGTTGTCCCGCCACAGGGCGTTGGCCCGCTCCCGCAGGGCCTCGATAGAGTCCACTTGCAGCAGGTTCAAAATCTGCGCCCGGGAGTTGTCCCCGGCAGTCTCCGCCAGCATGGACAGGGCCAGATAGACGTTGAGGGGGGAGTAGACCCGGTTGTCCTCCCCGGCCCCGGTGAGGAACTGGGCGGTGGAGCGGGACAGGAACTCGTCCATCAGCCCGGCGTAGTCCGTGCCGGTGCGAAGGGCCTCCATGTCCGCCCGCCACGCCTTCATATCGCGGTCGTACTTGTCGCTGCTGTATGAGGTATCGTTGTCAAAATAGTCGTCCTGCCGGGGGTAGGGGTGCATCTCCGGGTACTGAGCCACTCCCAGAGCGGTGGCCTGGGCAGGTACGCCCACGCCGCGCACCTGCGGCCCGGGGCCGTCCTGGGAGAATGGGGTGGGCTGATCCGCCGTGGGCTGTTTTCCGGAATACGCGGCGATCCCCCCGATCAGCACTACCGCCAGCATGGCCGCCACCGCCCCGGCCCAGCGGGTGTAGCCGCCCCGCCTGCCCTGGGGCCGGACGGCCTTTTCCTTTACGTCCTCCGGGGCATGGATGCCCTGGTTTGCCTTTTTGTAGCGATTCATAGCGCCACCTCCTCAAGCATATCCCGCAGGAGGGCCCGGCCCCGGCTGAGCTGGGACTTGACGGTGCCCTCCGGCAGTTGGAGCGTCTGGGCCATCTCGGACACGGACAGGCCCTCAAAGTAATGCAGATGGATGACAGCCCGGTATTTGGCGGGCAGGGAGAGCACCGCGCTGTACACCTCGCGGTAGTCGTCCTCCACCCCCACCTCCTCGGCGGTCTCCAGGGGCACGATGCGCTTGCGCCACGGGGACGAGGTGAGGCTCTTGGCCCGGTTCACCGTGCAGCGGATGAGCCACGCCTTGCGGTACTCGTCGTTGTGGAACTTGTCCTCATGGCGAAAGTAGCGCAGAAAGACCTCCTGGAACACGTCCTCCGCGTCGGGGACGCTGGCGGTGCGGGCCAGGGCAAGCCTGTACACCATGTCCCCCCAGCGGTTGACAATCTGGGTGCGCTGTTCCTCCGTCAGTGCCATGGACGCGCCTCCTTTCCGGATCCGCGCCCCGGCCGCGGCGCGGATTTCTTCCTGTCATTTATAATACCCCCGGCCGGGGGAAATGGTTGCATTTTCCGGGAAAAACCTGCAAAGACGCCTCTCCCCTCCGGGGAACGGCGGGAGCGCAAAGGCCCCCGGCGCTCTGCCGGGGGCCTGTTCTCACTGCTGTGCGCCCTGTCCGCCGCCGGATCTGCGCCGGTGGTGGGGACGGTAGCGGCGCTTGTGGTTTTGTCCCTGGGCCTGGCCGCCCTTGGCCTCCCCGGGCTGGGCTCCGGCGGGCTGGGCCTCCTTCTTGGGCGAGGGCTTCTGGTGGGGCTGGGCCTGCTTGGGCTGCTGGGCCTTGGGCTGGGGCTGGCCCTGTCCGCCGCTCCGGTTTCTGCGGCCGCCGGGGCGCTGCCCGCCGGACTGCCGCTGGCTGCCGTCCCCCAGGTAGCGATCCAGCACCTCTCCCAGATCGGCGGGGGCCTCCCCCGCCTTCCGGCCGGAGCGGATCCGCTCCCCCTCCTCGGTGCGCAGCTGCTCCAGCTCCGCCTTGGGCGGGGCGGTGTAGCCCTCGGGCCGCTTGCCCTTGCCGGAGCGCACCACCCGGATCTCGCTGGTGAGATAGGGCTTGGGGGGCTGGTCGGTGGCGTCCTCCAGGCGCACCTTCACCTGCTCCTTCAGCACGTTGACGGCGGACACGGTGCCCGCCCCGTCGGGGCACTCCACAAAGGACTCCTGCTTGGGGCACCGCTTCACCGCGTCCTCATAGGCCCCCTGCTCGTATTTCAGGCAGCACATCAGCCGCCCGCAGGTGCCCGAGATCTTGGTGGGGTTCAGGGACAGGTTCTGGGTCTTGGCCATCTTGATGGACACGGGCTGGAACTCGTTGAGGAACTGGGAGCAGCAGAAGGGCTTGCCGCAGATGCCAAAGCCTCCCAGCATCCGGGCCTCGTCCCGCACGCCGATCTGCCGCAGCTCGATGCGGGCCCGGAAGATGCCCGCCAGATCCTTCACCAGGGCCCGGAAGTCCACCCGCCCATCGGAGGTGAAGAAGAAGATGATCTTGCCGCCGTCGAAGCTGTACTCCACCTGCACCAGCTTCATGTCCAGCCCGTGGCGCTCCACCAGCTGCTGGCACACCCGCAGGGCCTCCTTCTCCCGGCTCCGGTTGTCCCGCACCTGCTTCTCGTCCTTCTCGGTGGCCAGCCGCACCACCGGGCGCAGGGGCTGCACCACCGATTCGTCCTCCACCATGGCGTTGCGGCGCACGCAGGTGCCGTATTCCAGGCCCTTGCCCGTCTCCACGATCACGCCCTGATCCTCGGCCACGGTGAGGCCCATGGGGTCGAAATAATATTGCTTGCCGCCCGGCCGGAACCGGACGCTGATGATCTCTGTCATAGGGGTATCCTCCGTGTATGAAAAATATCGCCGGGGCATCAGAAGATCCGGGTGATCATCTGCCCCAGGGTGTGCCCCGTGCCGGGGCGGTACACCGCGTTCTCCCGGGCGGTTTTCAGGGCCTGCAAAACCCTCGCCCCCCGCTGGGGATCCCGGGCCAGCCGCCGGGAGACGGCGTTCTCCGTCTCCCCCAGCAGGGCGGACAGCTCCTCCGCCTTAGGCTTGGACAGCTCCAGCTCCACCAGGGCCTGGGCGCAGGCCAGCTCGTCCCCGCCCAGCAGCAGCGACGCCAGCTCCTCGGCCCGGGCCAGCAGCTCAGGGTCGATGGGATCCTTCGACCGCGGCAGGGCCAGCAGCTCGCACCGGGAGCGCACCGTGTCCAGCAGCTTCCCGGGCCTGTCCGTGTCCAGCAGGAAGGCGGCGTAGGCGGGCCCCTCCTCCAGCACCTTCAGCAGGGCGTTCTGGGCGGCGGGGTTCATGGCGTCCGCCGGGCTGACCACGTACACCTTCCGCTTTCCCTCGTTGGGGCGGATGTAGGCGTCCGCACGCAGTGAGCGGATCTGCTCCACCGTGATCTCCTGCTTGTCCGGGGCGGGGGCGGTGCGGGATACGTCCGGGTGGGTGCCCGCCGCCGCCTTCCGGCAGGGGCGGCACCGGCCGCAGGGCGGATCCTCCCCCTGGCACAGGTAGGCCGCCGTCAGCCGCTTGATCAGCGCGGCCCGGCTGTCCCCGCTCCCCCCGGTGATCAGGTAGGCGTGGGACAGGGGATTGGGTAACTCCATCATAGCCGCTCGAACCGCTCCACGTCCACCACGAACACGGTGGCCCCGCCCACGGTGACCTCCACCGGCATGACGGGCATGAAGCCGTAGCTCATCTCGGTGAGAGCGGGCACCATCTGCTTCCGGCTGTGGGAGCACTCCCGGATGAGGTCGATGGCCTGCTGCACCTGATCGTCCTTCACGCCGGTGAGCAGGGTGACGTTCCCCGCCAGCAGAAAGCCGCCGGTGGTGGACAGCCGGGTGGAGGAGAACCCGTTTTTGGACAGGTTCTGGGTGACGGCGTTGGCATCGTCGTAGTTAATGATGGCGATGATCAGCTTCATGGCCTGGGCCTCCCTCTCCATCGCGTTCCGCGATGATGTCTGTCCTGTCCTTATTATAGCCTATTTCCCGCAAATAGGCCAGATGTTTTTTTTCGATCCGCTCCCCGGGGGCGATGACGGGCACACCGGGGGGATAGGGCGCGATCTGCCCCGCGGCGATCCGCCCCGCGCAGTCCGCCAGCGGCGCCGTCCTCCGGGGGGCGAACAGGGCCTGCCGGGGGGTGAGGACGGCCTCCGGCGCCTCCGGCGGGGGCGGGATGGGGGCGCAGGAGCCAGTCAGGCCGGTATCCGCCAGCTCCCGCTCCAGCCGCCCGAATTCCGCCTCCCCGTCGGCACAGGTACAGATGCACACCGCATGGCCCTTGTCCGCCATCTCCGGGTAGATCCCCCGCTCCCGCAGGGCCGACCCCAGGGCGAAGCCGTCCGGGCTGGTGAGGACGAGGCGGGCGGGATCCAGAGCCAGGCCGTCCCGCTCCCGCAGGGCGGGCCAGCGGCCCCGCAGCCCCTCCACAAGCCGGACGGTTTCCCGGCAGCGGGCCCCGCCCTCCCCCTCCATATAGTCCCGCACCCCGTCCAGCGCCGCCATGAGGACGTAGGACGGGGACGAGGTGCCGTACACCGCCCCCCACCGCTGGAGCTCCGGCAGGGGGAAGCCGTTGGCAAAGAGCAGGGCAGCCTGCCCCGGCGCGGGGAGGGTCTTGTGGGCGGACATCACCACCACGTCCGCCGCCCGGTAGCCCTCGTAGCTCAGGAAGGGCAGGTGGGCCCCGTGGGCCCCGTCCACCATCAGCTTGGCCCCGTGGGCGTGGCACACCGCGGCGATGGCGGGGATATCCGACAACACACCGTAATAGGTGGGCGAGGTGATACAAACCGTTTTAATCTCCGGGCGGGCGTTCAGCGTCTCCTCCACCGTCTCCGGCGGAATGGGCCCGGTGATCCCCTCCCCCGCCAGCCAGGGCCGGGACAGGAACGCGGGGGCCAGATCCAGCAGGGCCAGGGCGTGGTAGACGGAGCGGTGGCTCCCCCGGTCGATGGCCACCGCGCCCCCCGCCCCGGCCAGCAGGGCCAGCCCGGTGTGGATGCCCTGGGTGGAGCCGCCGGTGAGAAACAGGCAGGAATCAAAGCCCAGCCGCTCCGCCCAGAGGCGCTCCGCCTCCTGGATCTCGTCCGGTTCCTCCCCGAACAGATCCCCAGTTGCGCCGTTCTCGGTGAAATCAATGCTGGACGGCCAGGGGAAGCCCCCCGGCAGGGGCTCGCCGTGGTGTCCGGGCATATCCAGCCGCAGGGGGCGGCTGTCCGCCAGCGCCCGCAGCGCGTCATACAGCGGGGCGGGCATGGCTCAGCGCCCCTCCAGAAAGGCGTGGGCCTTCCCCAGGGTGTCCCGGTCGGAGTCGTGGGTCAGCGCCGCCAGGGCCTCGTCGAGAGGCAGGAAGCGGATGGCCGCCACCTCCTCGGGCTGGCAGACCGGCTCCCCGTCCCGCAGCCGTGCCAGGAAAAACACCACGTCCTTGGCAACCCCCGGCTTGGGGGAATAGGTGATGACCTCCCGGAAGCCGTCCACAAAGTCCACCGCCAGCCCCGTCTCCTCCCGGATCTCCCGGACGGCGGTCTCGTGCTCCGTCTCCTCCCCCTCCACGTGGCCCTTGCACAGGGTGGTGTGGCCCAGGGTGCTGGTGAGGATCAGGTAATCACGCTGAGTATTTTCTTCGCGGAAGATAACCGCTCCGCAGCTTTTTTCCCGGTTCAATCCGTCATTCCTCCTCGTCCGTCTCGTCCCCCGCCAGCTCCAGCAGCCGCATCCCGGCGGTGCCGGTGACGGGCAGGGAGAACACAATGGACTGGGCCTTGGTGCCGATGCCCGCCTTGTCCATGATGGCCCGCATGATCCGGTTCTTGGTGGCGGTTTTCACCACGATGAACACCATCTCCTTCTCGTTCACCAGGGAGAAGCCCAGGAATTTCTCCGCCTTCTCCATGCCGGTGCCCTTGGCGTGGAGGACGGTGCCGCCCCCCGCCTGCTCCTCCCGGGCGGCGTCCATGATGAGCTCCGTGTACCCCTGGTTGGCGATGACCACCAGCAGCTCGTATTTGGTGTCCTTCAAGGCGGATTCCTCCCCCGCTTCAAAATCCTGGCCGTCGGTGAGGAAGGCCAGGGGCTTCTTCCCCCCGATGCTGCTCAGGGGGATGATGAAGGCGATGCCCGTGCCGGGCACGTCGATGTTCAGCTCCCGCTGCATGGCCTGCTTCACCGAGCGCCAGGTGGAGCGGGTAACCATGGAGAACGTGACCACCTTCTCCGTCTTTTCCAGGCCGAAGTAGTCCAGCAGCTCGCTGCGCGCCGTCCCCGCCCCCAGGGCGCTGAGGGTGACGGCGACACTGTGCCGCTTGAACAGCTCCACGAACTGCCGGGCCCGGGCCCGCTCGGTGATGCACACCATGAGGTATAGCTCGTTCATGCCGCTTCCCCCTTACAGCTCGATGATGGCGTCGTCGTCCAGCTCGTCAAAGGACAGCGCCGGGACGGGCTGGGCCTTGGCCCCGGCCCTCTGCCGGGCCTGATAGACCATACCTAAAATCTGGATGGCGATGAGGGGCGTCATGGCCACCATGGCCACCACCCCGAAGGCGTCGGTGACGATATTGCCCCCCACCGCCGCGCACGCCCCCTGGGCGAAGGGCAGCAGGAAGGTGGCGGTCATGGGCCCGGAGGCCACGCCGCCGGAGTCGAAGGCGATGGCGGTGAAGATCTTGGGCACAAAGAAGGACAGGATGATCGCGATGGCGTACCCCGGGATGAGGAACCAGAGGATGGAGATCCCCGTCAGTACCCGCACCATGGCAAGGCCGATGGACGCCGCCACGCCGATGGACAGGCTGGCCCCCATGGCGGAGGAGGAGATGGCGCCGTCGGTGATCTCCTCCACCTGCCGGTTGAGGACGTAGACGGCGGGCTCCGCCTTGACGATGAAGTAGCCGATGACCATGCCCACCGGGACGATGGCCCAGCGCCACTCCAGGGAGGCCATCACCTGCCCCAGGTAGTTGCCCGCGGGCATGAAGCCCACGTTGGCCCCGGTGAGGAACAGCACCAGGCCGATGTAGGTATAGACCAGCCCCACCCCGATCTTCTTCAGCGTCCGCAGGGACAGCCGCAGGGACACCGCCTGGAACACTCCGAACAGGGCGGTGATGGGCAGCAGGGACAGGGCGATCTCCTTCATGTAGGTGGGCAGGCCGTCCCGGAACAGGGCCCACAGCTCCACGGAGTTGGAGATCTCCGGCAGGGCGGAGGCGGTGTAGGCCCCCTCCTCCGGGCGGAAGATCAGGCCCAGGATGAGCACCGCCAGAATGGGCCCGATGGAGCACAGGGCCACCAGGCCGAAGCTGTCGTTCGCGGCGTGGCGGTCGTTTCGGATGGCGGAGATGCCCACGCCCAGGGCCATGATGAAGGGGACGGTCATGGGCCCGGTGGTGACGCCGCCGGAGTCAAAGGCCACCGCCAGAAAGTCTCGGGGCACGAAGAAGGCCAGGACAAACACCACCGCGTAGAAAAACACCAGCAGAGGGGGCAGGGCCACCCCGAACAGCATACGCAGCAGGGCCACCACCAGAAACACCCCCACCCCCGCCGCCACCGACAGGATCAGGGTCAGGTTGGGCACCGCGGGCACCTGGCCCGCCAGCACCTGGAGGTCGGGCTCGGAGATGGTGATCAGAAAGCCCAGCAGAAAGCCCATGAGGACGATCACCGGCAGCTTCCGGCTGCGGGTGACGGCGGTGCCCACCCGCTCCCCCATGGGGGTCATGCTGGCCTCCGCCCCCAGGGTGAAGAACATCATGCCCGCCATGATCATGGCCGCCCCCAGCAGGAAGCACAGCAGGATGCTGGGGGAGATGGGGGCCGCGCTGAAGCTGAGCACCAGCACGATGCCCACAATGGGCAGCACCGCCTTCAGCGCCTCCAGCAGCTTTTCCTTCAATTTTGGGAGGGAGCCGCGCAATCGCCCCACCTTCTTTCCCGCGGGGGTATCCCCCCGCATGATCATCATGGTTTGCATTATATCAAAAAAACGCGGAGATGCCAACGGGAAAAAGGAAATTTCCGGGTAGACTTGACAATTCGACAAAATGGGCGAAAAAAAGCGGTTTACGGTTGTTTTCAGCGGGTTACTATGATATACTTACCATTAGCGGTTCCTATTATCTGCGTCTGGCCATTTTGTCCCGGCCCTTGGCCGGAGCCGCAATGCACAGCGCCGGCGCGACGCTCCCGCAACCGGCGGGGCAGACATCAAACGAGCCGGACTTCCGGCAGAGCGGAGGAGCTATGGAGGAAAACAGGACGGCCTTCGGCCGTATGCCCGACGGAGCCCAGGTGGATCAGATCACCCTGCGGGACGGGGCTATGATGTGCCGGATCCTCACCTACGGGGGGGCGGTGCGCTCCCTGATTGTCCCTGACCGGGACGGAAACCCGGTGGACGTGGCGCTGGGCTTTGACACCCTGGAGGATTACATGGCCCAGGACAAGTACATGGGGGCCCTGGTGGGGCGGTACGCCAACCGGATCGGCGGGGCGAAGTTCACGCTGAACGGGGTGGAGTATCCGCTGTACGCCAATGACGGGCCCAACTCCCTCCACGGGGGGCAGGCGGGCTTCGACAAGCGGGTGTGGACGGTGGAGGCGCTGACGGACAGCTCCGTCACCCTCTCCCTGGTGAGCCCCGACGGGGAGGAGGGCTACCCCGGCACACTGAAGGTACAGGTGACCTATACCCTGTCGGACGGGGCGCTGTCCATTCAGTACCGGGCCGTGTGTGACCGGGACACCGTGTTTAACCCCACCAACCACACCTACTTCAACCTGTCCGGCCACGACAGCGGCAGCGTGGAGGGACAGTATATCCAGCTGAACGCCTCCCGCTACACCCCCACCGTGCCCGGCTCCATCCCTACCGGGGAGATTGCCCCGGTGGACGGCACCCCCATGGATCTGCGGGCGGCCCAGCCCATCGGGGCCCACATCGGCGATCCCTTTGAGCAGCTCTCCCTGGCGGCCGGGTATGATCACAACTGGGTGCTGGCATACAATCGCTCCACAAAGAAATTTGCCCGGGCCTGGTCGCCGGACACGGGGATCGCCATGGACGTGAGCACCGATCTGCCCGGGGTGCAGTTCTACACGGGGAACTTCATCCAGGGCTGCCCCTCGGGCAAGGGCGGCGCAGTGTACGGCAACCGCCACGGCTTCTGCCTGGAGACCCAGTTCTTCCCCGACACCCCCAACAAACCCGGCTTCCCCTCCTGCGTGCTGCGGGCCGGGGAGCAGTTTACCAGCAAAACCAGCTGCGGCTTCGGCATCGCGGACAGCGCCGAAGGGCTTTAAAGAAAGAAGGAATCACATGACCGCCAAAGAAAAACGGGCGCTGGAGATCAACGCCTGCAAGGTGCGCATGGGCGTCATCGAGGGCACCTACGCCGCCAAATCCGGCCACCCCGGCGGAAGCCTGTCCTCCGCCGACCTGTTCACCTACCTGTACTTCCAGGAGCTGAATATCGACCCCGCCCAGCCGGACAAGCCCGACCGGGATCGTTTCGTGCTGTCCAAGGGCCACTGCGCCCCGGGGCTGTACGCCGCCCTGGCCCTGCGGGGCTTCTTCCCCTGGGAGGATCTGAAAACCCTGCGGCACATCGGCTCCCACCTCCAGGGCCACCCCAATATGCGCTCCACCCCCGGGGTGGATATGTCCACCGGCTCCCTGGGCCAGGGGGTGTCCGCCGCCTGCGGCATGGCCCTGGCGGCCAAGCTCCAGGGCAGCCCCTGCCGGGTGTACACCCTGCTGGGCGACGGGGAGATCGAGGAGGGCCAGGTGTGGGAGGCGTTCATGTTCGCCCACCACTACAAGCTGGACAACCTGCGGGTGATCATCGACAACAACGGCCTCCAGATCGACGGCCCGGTGGAGCAGGTCATGAGCTCCTACCCCATCCTGGACAAGCTGGCCGCCTTCGGCTTTGAGACGGTGGAGATCGACGGCCACGACTTTGACGCCCTGGAGGGGGCCTTTGCCCAGGCAGAAACTGTAAAGGGAAAACCCTTCGCCATCCTGATGAAAACCACCAAGGGCAAGGGGGTCAGCTTTATGGAGGATCAGGTGGGCTGGCACGGCAAGGCCCCCAACCAGGAGCAGTACGAAATCGCCATGGCGGAGCTGAAGGCCAGGCTGGCGGAATTGGAGGCGGACTGACATGGCGGACGTGAAAAAGATTGCCACCCGGATGGGCTACGGCGCGGCGCTGAAGGAGCTGGGGGCGCTGCACGACAATATCGTGGTGTTCGACGCGGATCTGGCCGGCTCCACCCAGACCGCCACCTTCGGCAAGGCCTTCCCCGGCCGGCACTTCAACTGCGGCATCGCCGAGGGGAACATGATGGCCGTGGCCGCCGGGGCCGCCGCCATGGGCATGGTGGCCTTCGCCTCCTCCTTCGCCATGTTCGCGGCGGGGCGGGCCTATGAGCAGGTGCGCAACTCCATCGGCTACACCCAGCTCAACGTGAAGATCGGCGCCTCCCACGGCGGCATCTCCGTGGGGGAGGACGGCGCCTCCCACCAGTGCCTGGAGGACTACGCCCTCATGCGCTCCATTCCCGGCATGGTGGTCATGTCCCCCGCCGACGAGGTGGAGGCCCGGGCCATGGTCAAGGCCGCCTATGAGCACCAGGGGCCGGTGTATATGCGCTTCGGCCGCTCCCCGGTGCCGGTGTTCCACGATGAGGCCGCCTTCCGCTTTGAGATCGGCAAGGGCGAGGTCATGCGGGAGGGCACGGACATCGCCATCATCGCCAACGGCCTGCTGGTGGCCGAGGCGGTGGAGGCGGGCGAGCTGCTGGCCGCCCAGGGGATCAGCGCCCGGATCATCAATATGGCCACGGTGAAGCCGCTGGACGAGGCCCTGGTGCTCAAGGCGGCGGAGGAGTGCGGCAGGATTCTCACCTGCGAGGAGCACTCCGTCATCGGCGGGCTGGGGGACGCGGTGTGCTCCCTGCTCAGCGAGAAGCGGCCCACCCCCGTGCGGCGTATCGGCACTCCCGACGTGTTCGGCCACTCCGGCCCGGCGGCGGAGCTGCTGCGGCAGTTCGGGCTGTGCGGCCCCTGCATCGCCCAGGCCGCCCTGGATTTTGTCCGGGGCTGAACAACGATACAAAACGCGCCCCGGCTTTGACAAAAAGCCGGGGCGCGTTTTGTATTGTGGAAACACCGGGAACCTCCGGGGCAAAAAACTTATGTAAACACCGTCCGGGAAAAAAGAGCGGAAAACAGGATCCACAAAGGTTGTGGAATTCTTTGTGGAAGTTGTGGAAGCCTTGTGAATCCACGCTTTGGCAAATTCTTACATACACAATCCGGAAACGCGGCAGGAAAATTCCCCCGGTTTTGTTCCCGGGGAAACGCCGAAAATAATTATTGTCCCGCCGCCCCGGGGCCTGCCCCCGTCGGAGCGGCCCGGGCACGGCGTCGGGGTGCGCTCCATCGTGGCCTTTGCGGAAAAGAACGGGGCGGTGTGCCAGTTCCGGGCGGAGGACGGGTGGTTCAAGGTGCAGATCGCCCTGTGAGCCCTCCGCCGCTGGTGAATTTCACGCGAAAACCCGCCCGCTCCCCAGGGAGCGGGCGGGTTTTTCAACTCAGTGCCGGGGCCGTGGCCTGCCGCACCTGGCAGTCCTCCCTGTCCAGGGCGGCCAGCAGTCCCCGCAGAAACGCCTCCCCGCCGGGGCCGCAGTCCAGCTCCACCCGGTTGGGCTGCCGGGAATCCAGCGCCCCGATCAGAGCCGCGGCGGTGCGGAAGTTCTCCCCGGACAGCTCCGGCGTCCACAGGGCCCAGCCCTCCCGGGCCAGGGCGTCCCGCCCCTCCCCGTCCAGCGCCGGGGCGCTGGCCACCAGGACGGGGCACCGGGCGATCTCCGCCAGCCGGCGACGGCCCTCCAGGCCCTGATCCAGGCAGTCCTCCACCGTCTCCCCGGTGAGGAGCAGGCCAACCGTGTGGCCCGCCGCCGCGGCCCGCCGGACGGCGTCGTCATTGTCCTTCAGGCTGTCCCAGGGAAAGAGGATCAGCGCCCGCTCTCCCCGGCCCTCCAGCTGGGCCGCCATCTCCGCCCCCTGCTCTCCCCAGCGCAGGGCCAGCAGCACCTCCGCCTGGAGGGGCGGCGCCGACGGCTCCCCGGAGGGGCCCGGATTGGCGGGGCCCGGGGGGGAGGTGGGGGCGGGCGTGTCAGGGGGCGGGGCGATGGAGGCCAGATAGTTGCGCTGCTTCTCCTCCAGCTGCCCCCCCGCCGCGTCCACAAAGTCCAGATCCCGTAGCACCACCGCCCCGTTGGTCACCCGGATCAGGGTGCCGTAGGGCGTGCGCACCCGGGAACAGCTGATGGTGCCGAAATAGCTGCACAGCCAGTCGATGGGCACGAAGATCATGGAATTGCGCACCATGGCCCGGGCGGCCACCGGGTTCCCCTGGAGATCCTGGGCGGTGTTGCCCTGGGTGTCGAACACCACGCCGATCTGCCCGTTGGACACCAGCAGCGTCCGCCGGGTGGTGCTGTACAGGGCGCTCACCCCCAGGTTGATGCCGCTGTCCCGGATGGACAGCATGGTGTAGGGCACGTAGAGCACGCCGCCCATGATGGCGGGCATATTCTCCACCGTGGTGTCCAGCACCTTCTCGTTCACCGCCATGAGGTACACCGTGCCCCCCGCGCCGGAGGCGGGCACGGCAAAGCCCAGCAGCGCCAGCGCGCACAGCGCCGCCGCCAGCAGCCTCTTTTTCCAGCCCTTCATCCCAGCCTCCCCCTTCCCTGCTTTAATCCGTCCAGTTACGCTGGGCGTCCTGCCCCGTGGGCTCCAGCCCCGCCAGCCACCGCCGGGCCATGTCCAGGGCGTGGTTGGCCGCCAGGGTGCGGATCCGATCCCGCCGCGTCCCCGGAGAGGCCAGGTTCAGCTTCTTCACCCAGCAGCCGTCCGGGGCGGCCAGGCCGGTGTACACCAGCCCCACCGGGTTGCCCCGCTCATCCGGGTCGGGGCCCGCCACCCCGGTGACGGACACCGCCAGATCGCAGCCCAGCGCCCTCCGGGCCCCCTGGGCCATCTGCTCCGCCACCTGGGCGCATACCGCCCCCTTCTCGTCCAGCAGGGCCTGGGACACCCCCAGCAGCCCCGCCTTTACCTCGCAGTGATAGCTCACCACGCCGCCCAGAAAGGCCGACGCCGACCCGGGCACGTCGGTGATCCGTTTCGCGATGAGCCCCCCGGTGCAGCTCTCCGCCGTGCCCAGGGTGAGGCCCCGATCCCGGGCCCCCTCCAGCACCACCTGCTCCAGGCCGGACACGTCCGCGCCGTACACCAGATCCCCCAGCAGGGCGCGGATCTCCCCCTCCACCGGGGCGATGAGGGCGTCCGCCGCTTCTTCTGTCTCCGCCTTGGCGGTGATCCGCAGCTCCACCTCCCCCTCCTTGGCGTAGGGGGCCAGGGTGGGGTTGGTCAATTCGTTCATTCTGTCCCGGAGGAGGCTTTCCACCGCCGACTCCCCCAGGCCGAACACCCGCAGGGTGCGGGAGCGGATCACCCCTTCGCTGAGCCTCGCCAGCCAGGGCACAGCCCGCTCCCGGAACATGGGCAGGCACTCCCGGGGCGGCCCGGGCAGCATCACCACATAGGTGCCGTCCGCCTCAAAGGCGCAGCCGGGGGCGGTGCCCCAGTCGTTGTCCAAAATCTCGCAGCCCTCGGGCAGGTACGCCTGCTGGAGGTTGTTGTCCGTCATCTCCTTCCCCATCCGGCGGAAGAAGCAGCGGATCCCCTCCGCGCATTCCGGGTGATAGATCAGGGCCTTGCCGAAGCACTCCGCCAGCGTCTGCTTGGTGAGGTCGTCGCAGGTGGGGCCCAGCCCCCCGGTGGTGACGATGACGTCCGCCCGGCTCCGGGCCAGCTCCACGGCCGCCTTCAGCCGCCCCGGGTTGTCCCCCACCACCGAGTGGTACAGCACATTCAGCCCCAGGCCGGACAGTTCCCGGCTCAGGGCCTGGGCGTCCGAGTTGACGATGTTGCCCAGCAGCAGCTCGGTGCCCACGGACAGGATCTCTACGGTATGGCTCATGGTCTTGCCCCCTTTGGTTGGTTGCTTCCTTCATTTTATTCCTTGGACGGCGGTAAGTCAAGGCTTGCCCCTGCCCTTCGCGCGGCAGAAATCCCGGGCCTCCCGCAGCCAGCCCAGCAGTTCACCGTCCAGCTGCTCCTCCGCCGTCACCGGGACGTGGTGGATCCAGCGGCCCGGGTAGGGCTCCACCGCCACCGCAATCCGGGGGGAGGACTCCCGGCGTCCCAGGCCGAAGCTCACCATTAGGCCGGGATCCCGCTTCCGCCTGGGCAGGGAGGCCATGGCAAACAGCCCCCCGTCGTAAAAGCTGATCTGGCTTTTCTGCACCTTCACCGACGCCTCCGGCGCCACCCGCTCCAGCCCCTCCGCCAGGGCCTGGTACAGGGCCAGGGCGTCCGGCCTGCCGTCGAAGAAAAAGAGCACGTCGCTCTCATAATGCTCCGGAAGCTTCATTTTCATCCCTCCGGCAAAAATTGTACCATAAGACGGCCAGGATGAAAAGCCCCGGCGGCGCGTCCCCGGAAATCTCCATAAAAAATTAAAGGTTTCCTTATTTACACCGGCCCCCGGAACGTATATAATAGATCCCATCTGAGCGCCCACTCCGCGGGGCGGCTCCGGGAGGGAACAGGACGATGGCGGACAACTACGGTTACGATCCCGAGGACAAGGGAGCCCAGAGCGGCTCCGGCCCCAGCCAGCAGGGGCAGCAGGGATACAACTACGGATATAACTACAAATACAGCTACAGCGACCGCTCGGGCCGGGGAACCGCTCCCGGCGGGCAGCGCCCTCCAAAAAAGGACGACTGGGGCGAGTGGGTCGGCATCGGGGTGCTTTTCCTGATCCCCTCGTGGGTCACCAAGCTCATTGCAGTAATTTGGCTGATCCGCAAGCTGGCGAACATGGACGCCGCCCAGAAAAACCGCTACAAGCAAGAGGCCAAGCGGGCCGCCGGCCAGGCCAAGACTACCGCCCAGCAGTTCTTCCAGCAGAACGCCGACGCCGCGGCGGCAGCCGCCCGGCAGGCCCAGGAGGGCGCAAAGCGGCAGACCCAGGCAGGAACCGCCTATCAGTACGGCCAATCCCAGCAGAAGAAGCAGGCCCAGCCCAAGGCGGAGCCCTGGGAGCAGAAGGCCCAGCCCGACAGCTGGAATGTGCGGGATCCGGCGGAGAACAAGCGCCGCAAGCTCAAAAAAGAGGGCAAGGATGGCACGGGGCTTATCATCGGCGGCAGTATTATGTCCGGCATCTTCGCCCTGGGCACTGTGGCCACCGGCATTGAGTTTCTCCAATATCCTTATAGCGATATGCTGATAGGCGTGCTGGCCTGCCTGATGTTCTTGGCGGGGGGGCTTTCCATGCTGTTCACCGGCATCGGCATGAACCGCCGCAGCGAGCGCTACCTCAACTACCTGGCCTACATCGGCGCCAACCGGGAGGTGTCCCTGGCCCCCATGGCCGCCGCCTTCGACGTGTCCGTGGGCAAGCTGTGCAAGGATCTGCGGCGGATGCTGGCCAAGGGCATCCTGCCCACCGGCTACCTGGATCTGGCGGAGGGCAAGCTGTTCCTCACCGAGATGGGCTACCACGCCCCGGAACCCCGCCGGGAGGCGCCCCCCGAGGAGACCGCCCAGCAGGCCGCCGCCCGGGAGGACGACATCCTCCGGGAGATCCGCCAGGTGAACGACCAGATCCCCGACGCGGCCATGAGCGCCAAGATCGACCGCATCGAGGAGATCACCGGCAAGATCCTCAACTACCAGAAGTCCCACCCCAACAAGGAGGGGCAGCTGCGCACCTTCCTGAACTACTACCTGCCCACCACCCTGAAGATCCTCCGGGCCTACGCCCAGCTGGACGCCCAGGGCATCGAGGGGGAGAACATCTCCGCCGCCAAGAAGCGCATTGAGGACATGATGGATCAGGTGGTGTCCGGGTTCGAGAAGCAGCTCGACAAGCTGTTCCAGGACGACGCCATGGACATCACGTCCGACGTGGAGGTGCTGGAGAATATGCTCAAGAAGGACGGACTGTCCGACGAGGGCGGCATTACCATGACATTATAAAAGAACTCCTCCCCGCCGGCGGCGGGGAGGAGTTCTTCTTTTTATGCTTTGCCGCCCTTGAGGGCCTTCATGCGCTTCTCGTGGTTCAAAATGCGCTTGCGCAGGCGCAGGTTTTCCGGCGTGACCTCCAGCAGCTCGTCGTCCGCCAGGAACTCCAGGCACTGCTCCAGGCTCATGGACTTGGGGGGCACCAGCCGCAGGGCCTCGTCGCTGCCGCTGGCCCGCATATTGGTGAGCTGCTTCTTCTTGCACACGTTGACGGTGATGTCCTCCATCTTGGGGCACACCCCCACCACCATGCCCTCGTACACGGGCACCCCCGCGCCGATGAACAGCGCCCCCCGCTCCTGGGCGGCGAACAGGCCGTAGGTCACCGACTCGCCCTGCTCGTGGGCCACCAGGGAGCCGGTGTTCCGGCGCTGGATATCCCCCTTGAAGGGGGCGTACTTCTCAAAGACGGAGGCCATGATGCCCTCGCCCTTGGTGTCGGTCAAAAACTCGTTGCGGTAGCCGAACAGGCCCCGGGAGGGCACCAAAAACTCCAGCTTGGTGCGGCTGCCCACGGGATCCATGGACAGGAACTCGCCCTTCCGGGCCCCCAGCTTCTCCATGACGGCACCCACGCAGTCGGCGGGCACGTCGATGACCACCCGCTCGATGGGCTCGCATTTCTTGCCCTCCACCTCCTGGTACACCACACGGGGGGGCGACACCTGGAACTCGTACCCCTCCCGGCGCATGGTTTCAATGAGGATGGACAGGGACATCTCCCCCCGCCCAGCCACGTTGAAGGCGTCGGTGTAGTTCTCCATCTCGGTGACCCGCAGGGACACGTCCTTCAGTGTCTCCCGGAACAGACGATCCCGGAGCTGGCGGCTGGTGACGTACTTGCCCTCCCGTCCGGCGAAGGGGGAGTCGTTGACGGAGAAGGTCATCTCCAGGGTGGGGGCGGAGATCTTCACAAACTCGATGGGCTCGGGGTTGGAGGGGGCGCACACCGTGTCCCCGATGGTGATGTCCCCGATGCCGCTCATGGCGATGATCTCCCCCGCCTTGGCCTCGGCGACGGGGGTACGGGCCAAGCCGTCGAAGGTGTAGAGGGCAGTGGCCTTGGCCTTCCTGGGGGCCTCGTCCGGGCTGTGGTAGTTGCACACCACGATCTCCTGGTTCTGCTTGACGGTGCCCCGCTCGATGCGGCCCACGGCGATGCGGCCCACGAACTCGTTGTAATCGATGGAGGACGCCAGCATCTGGAAGGGGGCGTCCGGGTCGCACTCCGGGGCGGGGATATAGTCCAGGATGGTCTCAAACAGGGGCACCAGGTCGGTGCCGGGCACGTCGGGGGAGTAGCTGGCGGTGCCCTGCCGCCCGGAGCAGAACAAAGTGGGCGACTCGAACTGCTCGTCGGTGGCGTTCAGATCCAGCAGCAGCTCCAGCACCTCGTCCATGACCTCGTGGATGCGCTGGTCGGGGCGGTCGATCTTGTTCACCACCACGATGACCTTGTGGCCCAGCTCCAGGGCCTTGGACAGCACGAAGCGGGTCTGGGGCATGGGGCCCTCGGCGGCGTCCACCAGCAGGATGACGCCGTTCACCATCTTCAGGATGCGTTCCACCTCGCCGCCGAAGTCGGCGTGGCCCGGGGTGTCCACGATGTTGATCTTGGTATCCTTATAATGGACGGCGGTGTTCTTGGCCAGGATGGTGATGCCCCGCTCCCGCTCCAAATCGTTGGAGTCCATGACGCGATCCACGGTGGCCTGGTTCTCCCGGTAGATGCCGCCCTGCTTGAGCATCTCGTCCACCAGGGTGGTTTTGCCGTGATCCACGTGGGCGATGATGGCAATATTCCTTAATTTCTCGTTTCGCATAGCTGTACCCTCTATCTCAATCTGGATTTTCCTTGAAATACGGCTTATTATTATATCCCTGCTCCGTGTTAATTGCAACCGTCGGAACGAAAGAAATCCGCGCCATTTTGAATTTTTTCTTGTGCCGCATTGACATAGGAGGAAAAATTGGGTACAATAGGGGAGTTGTTACAATGTGCCCCGATAGCTCAGTTGGATAGAGCGTCCGCCTCCTAAGCGGAAGGCCGCTGGTTCGAATCCAGTTCGGGGTGCCAGCTCAGAAATTCCCACCACCGCTCCGTTTCCGCCTGCGGCGAAAACTGCGCTCTGGTGGGAATTTCTTCGCTTCCATCCGCGACCCGCTGCGCTGGGCTCGCGGATGGGCCGCCCTGCGGGCGGCGGAAGGGCATTGCGCCTTGGCTTCGCCTGCGGCGCGTCCTTGTTCTATTTTGGTTTGGGGCAAGGAGGACAGCGGGACTTCGGCCCTTGTCCCGTCTGGAGCAGTGTAGTATAATGGCCCTATCAAGCTGGAAGGGGGAGTGGCCATGGACAAATACGAGGCCCTGAAGCGGTTTTTCGGCCACGGCCGGTTCCGCCCTGGGCAGGAGGCGCTGGTGGACGCCCTGCTGGCCGGCCGGGACGTGCTGGGGGTCATGCCCACCGGGGCGGGCAAATCGGTGTGCTACCAGCTCCCCGCCCTGCTGCTGCCGGGGCTCACGCTGGTGATCTCCCCCCTGATCTCCCTGATGAAGGATCAGGTGGCCGCCCTGGAGCAGGCGGGCGTCTCCGCCGCCTTCCTCAACTCCACCCTCTCCCAGGAGGAATACCGGGATGTTCTGCGGCAGGCCCGCAGGGGGGCGTGCAAGCTGCTATACGTGGCGCCGGAGCGGCTGGCCGCCCCCGCCTTTCTCTCCCTGGCCCGGGAGACGCCCATCTCCCTGCTGGCGGTGGACGAGGCCCACTGTGTCTCCCAGTGGGGGCAGGACTTCCGGCCCAGCTATCTGAAGATCCCCGAGTTTCTGGAGCAGCTCCCCCGCCGCCCCGTGGTGGGGGCCTTTACCGCCACCGCCACCGATCAGGTGAAGGAGGACATCTGCCGGCTGCTCCCGCTGAAGGATCCCCTGTCCCTCACCACCGGCTTCGACCGGCCCAACCTGTTTTTTGAGACCGTCCGCCCCCGGAGCAAGGAGGCGTACTTAAAGCAGTTTATCGCCCAGCGCCCCAACCAGAGCGGCATCGTCTACTGCGCCACCCGGAAGACGGTGGAGTCCGTCTGCACCGCCCTGACGGCGGAGGGGGTGGCCGCCACCCGCTACCACGCCGGGCTGTCCGACAGCGAGCGGCGGCAGAACCAGGAGGACTTCGTCTACGACCGGGCCCGGGTGATGGTGGCCACCAACGCCTTCGGCATGGGCATCGACAAATCCAACGTGGGCTATGTGGTGCACTACAATATGCCCAAGGACGTGGAGAGCTACTACCAGGAGGCGGGCCGGGCGGGCCGGGATGGGGCCTACGCCCACTGTGCCCTGCTGTTCTCGGAGCAGGACGTGCGCACCGCCAAGTTTCTTCTCAACAACGCCGCGGAAAACGAGGCGCTGGAGCCGGATGAGCGGGAGCGGCTCCGCCTGCGGGATCTCCACCGGCTGGAGCAGATGACCGCCTACTGCAAAACCAGCGGCTGCCTGCGGGCCTATCTGCTGCGGTACTTCGGGGAGGAGGCCCCGGCCTCCTGCGGCAAATGCTCCAACTGCACCGGGGAGCTGGAGCGGCGGGACATCACCGTGGAGTCCCAGAAGATCCTGTCCGCCGTCACCCGGGTGGAGCGGCAGTACCGCTCCGGGCTGGGGACGGCCCTGATCATCCAGCTCCTCCGGGGCAGCCGGGAGCAGCGGGTGCTCCAGCTGGGGCTGGACAAGCTGCCCACTTACGGGATCATGAAGGACGTGGATCGGGCCCAGCTCCGCGCCTACATCGACGGCCTCATGGAGCAGGGCTATCTCTTTTCGGACGGCGCGGACTACCCCGTCCTCCGCACCACGCCCCGGGCCCGCCAGGTGCTGTTCCACGGGGAGCGGGTGACCTTCGCGGGCCCCAAGGCCCGGCCGGAGGAGCGCCGCCCCCGCCCGGAGGCCGCCCCCCTCCCCGCCTCGGCGGATCCGGAGCTGCTGGAGGCGCTGCGGGCCCTACGCACTCGTCTGGCCGCGGCGGGGGGCGTGCCCGCCTATGTGGTGTTCTCCAACGCCGCCCTGCTGGACATGGCCGCCCGGCAGCCCGCCACCCCGGAGGAGTTCCTGGAGGTGTCCGGCGTGGGGGCGGTGAAGGCCCAGCGGTACGGGAAGGACTTTTTAGAGGCCATCGCCCAGTGGCGGGCCTCCCGGGGGGAGCGTTCCTGAGCCCTTGACTTTTCCCCGCCGGGTGATACACTGTGAGGAGAGCAATCAGGGTTGCTCCGCGGCCCCGCGGCCGGGAGGATCCGGGAGGAGGTCAGGATGTTCCAGCTTTTATTTTACCTGCTTGTCAGCTTCCTGGCGTCGGTGGCCGGGGCCATCTGCGGCATCGGCGGCGGCGTCATCATCAAGCCCGTGCTGGATCTGTGCGGGCTGGCCAGCGTGTCCACCATCAGCTTTTTGTCCGGGCTGACCGTGCTCTCCATGAGCCTGTACTCGGTGGCCCGGAACGCGGCCTCCGGCGGGGGGCAGATCGACGTAAAGACCGGAACGCCGCTGGCCGTCGGCGCGGCGGCGGGGGGCATTGTGGGAAAGCAGCTGTTCAGCCTCGTCAAGGGTCTGTTTGAAAACCCCAACACCGTGGGGGCGGTTCAGGCGGCCTGTCTGGCCGTGATCACCCTGTTCACGCTGCTCTACACCATCTTCAAAAGCCGCATCAGGCCCCACCGGGTGGAGGGCCTTGGGAGCTGCCTGTGCATCGGGCTGCTGCTGGGGATCATGTCCAGCTTCCTGGGGATCGGCGGCGGGCCCATCAATCTGGTGGTGCTGTTCTTCTTTTTCGGGATGGACACCAAAACCGCCGCCCAGAACAGCCTGTACATCATCCTGTTCAGCCAGGCCGCCAACCTGGCCACCACCCTTCTGACCCGCAGCGTCCCGGAGTTTGAGTGGGCCGCGCTGATCCTGATGGTGTGCGGCGGCATCGGCGGCGGCATGGCGGGGCGGCTGGTGAACAAGCGGATCAGCGGGGCGGCGGTGGATAAGCTGTTTATGGCCCTGATGGCCGTCATCATTCTGATCAGCGTATACAATACCGTCCGCTACTCCGCGGGATAGGCGCCCGTCCTCCGCCGCTGCTTCAGAAAATTTGTCTTGACTTTTTGGCCTTATATCTGCTATATTTTATACGCAACGTGCAGCGATACCGCATAAGTCCGGTTGATTGCTGCACGTTGCTTTTATTTACCCCAAAATCAAGATCAGAAAGCGCGCGGCCAGAAGGCATAAGTCCAGCTCTTCTCGCCGGGCGCTTTCTCATGCTCAGAGGAGGAACGCATCTATGGAACAAAAAGCAAACTCATTCCTGGAAACAGAGCCGCTGGACAGGCTGATGGCGAAGTATGCCGTCCCCTGCGTCATCTCCCTGCTGGTGGCGGCCCTCTACAACATCGTGGATCAGATTTTTATCGCCAACGCGGACTACCTGGGCTCCTACGGCAACGCCGCCAACACGGTGGTCTTTCCCCTGACGGTGGTGGCCCTGTCCATCGCGGTGATGATCGGGGACGGCTGCTGCGCCTTCGTCAGCATCAGCCTGGGGGCCGGGGATCGGGACGCCGCCCACAAGAGCATCGGCAGCGCGGTGCTGCTGTGCGTGGCCTCCGGCCTGGTTTTGACGGCCCTCTACCTGGCCCTTCAGGATCCGATCCTGACCCTGTTCGGCGGCAGGGTCAACGAGGAGACCTTCCACCACGCCAAGGAATACTTCTTCTGGATCACCCTCGGGATCCCCTTCTATCTGTTTGGGCAGGCCCTCAACCCCATCATCCGCTCCGACGGCAGCCCCAAGTTCGCCATGGCCTCCACGCTGGCGGGGGCGCTGGTCAACATCATTCTGGATCCCATCTTCATCTTCGTGTTTCGCCGGGGGATGATGGGCGCGGCGGCAGCCACCGTCCTGGGGCAGATCTTAACCGCCGCCCTGGCAATCTGGTATCTGTGCCACATGAAGGCCGTCCGGCTGGAGCGGGGCAGCTTTCGGCTTCACGGCCGTCTGGCGAAGAAATACCTGCCCCTGGGCATTTGCAGCTTTCTGTCCCAGATCTCCCTGGTCATGGCCATGGCGGCCATTCAGAACATGACGCTGAAATACAGCGCCATTGACCCCATCTTCGGGCAGGCGCAGTACACCCAGATCCCCATGGCGGTGCTGGGGATCGTGATGAAGTTCTTCCAGATCGTCATCTCCATCTCCGTGGGGCTGGCGGCGGGGTGCATCCCGGTGGTGGGCTACAACATCGGGGCGGGCCGCCGGGATCGGGCCAAGTCCCTGTTCACCCGCCTGCTGGCGGCGGAGGCCATGGTCGGGGCGGCGGCGCTGCTGATTGTGGAGCTGTTCCCCCGCCAGCTCATCGGAATCTTTGGCGCGTCCAACGAAAGCGTGTATTATACGCAATACGCGGTGAAGTGCTTCCGCGTCTACCTCTGCATGATGGTGCTGGCTACGGTGAACAAGGGCACGTTCATCTACCTGCAGTCTCTGGGCCGGGCCTTCGCCTCCACCGCCATCTCCATGGTGCGGGAGGTGCTGTTCGGCGTGGGCTTCGCCCTGCTGCTCCCCCTGCGGTTCGGCCTGGCCGGGGTGCTGTACTCCATGCCGGTCTCTGATCTGCTGACCTTTGTGATCTGTGTAATCGTCATTCGATACACCTATCGGGCGCTGGATTCCGGCGGCAGAGAGGGCCCTGAACTTTGTGAAAATTGACCTTTGCATCCATGGAAAATTTCTGGTAAACTGAATCCTGTCAATTCAATACGGACATTCCACGACACACGCAGTGCATTGCACGTAAGCCTGATCACGGTACGGTAATGCTTCGCGTGTGTCGTTTGGCTTCAAAGGGCATATGCGCTGGCATATGCCCTTTTTGTCCGTATACACATCGAAGGAGGAATCATCCTATGCAAGAGTCCAGCTACCTTGGAACGGAAAAACCCGGGAAACTTTTGCTGAAATTCGCCGTTCCCTGCATCTTTTCCCTCATTATTTCCTGCCTGTACAACATCGTGGATCAGATCTTCGTGGGCAACGGCGTGGGCTATCTGGGCAACGCCGCCACCGGGGTCATCTTCCCCATCACGGTCATCGGCTGGGGCGTGTCGCTGTTCTTTGGGGACGGCGCGGCGGCCTCCCTCAGCGTATCCCTGGGCAAAAACGAGACGGAGGACATCCACCGCAGCGTGGGCAACAGCATCCTGTTCTCCTTCCTGGGCGGGCTTGCCATCATCCTCATCAGCTACGGCTGGGGGGACGGCCTTCTGCGGCTCATCGGGGCCACGGACGCCAATCTGTCTCTGGCCCACGACTACGGCTTCATCATCTACGCCATGATGCCCCTGGCCCTGGTGCAGAATACCCTGGCCTCCATCATCCGGGCGGACGGCAGCCCCAAGTACGCCATGGGCGCCATGCTGGTGGGGGCGGTGCTGAATATCATCGGCGACCCCGTGGCGATCTTCCTGCTGGATCTGGGCATCCAGGGCGCGGCCTACGCCACCATCCTGGGGCAGTTCGTCAGCTTCCTGATCTGCGCGGCCTATCTCACCAGGAGCAAGACCTTCCGGATCTCCCTGGCCAGCTTCCGCCCCTCCCCCGCCCTTCTGAAGCAGGTCATGACCCTGGGGGCGTCCAGCTTCCTCACTCAACTGTCCATCGTGGTGATCACCATCGTAAACAACATCCTGCTGGTCAAGTACGGCGCCCTGTCCCCCTACGGCGAGGACATCCCCCTGGCCGCTTTCGTGGTCATCATGAAGCTGTTCCAGATCGTGCTGAACATCGCCATCGGCATCGCCGCGGGGGTCCAGCCCATCGTGGGCTACAACTACGGGGCGAAGAAGCTGAGCCGGGTGCGGGAGCTGCTGAAGCTGATGATCAAATGGACGGTGATCGTCTGCCTGATCTGCACCGTGCTGTTCCAGGCGTTCCCCCAGGCATTTATCCGGATGTTCGGCGCGGCGGGCACGCAGGGGGCGGCCGCGCTGGATCCCGAGCTCTACCTCCAGTTCGCGGTGCCCTGCCTGCGGATCTATCTGTCCCTGATCCTGTTCACCTGCATCCAGAAGGTGTGCGCCATCTTCCTCCAGTCCATCGGCCGCGCCAAGGCGGCGGTGCCGCTGTCCTTCCTGCGTGATGTGCTGCTGATCGTGTTCTCCGTGATCGTTCCGGTGTTCATCGGCGTCACCGGCATCTTCTGGGGCGCGCCCATTGCGGACGTGCTGGCCATCGCGGTGACGGCGGTTGTGATGCTCCGCCTCTGGAAGCAGCTGAAGGGGTCGGACAGCCAGCCCGCGCAGCCCCAATCCGTCCTGCAGCCGTCCCACCCCGGCGTCATCATCACCATCGCCCGGGAGCACGGCTCCGCCGGAAAGCGGGTGGGCCAGCTGGTGGCGGAGAAGCTGGGCGTCCCCTGCTATTATAAGGAGATGACCGCCCTGGCCGCCCAGGAGAGCGGGCTGGCCAAGGAGTTTATCGACCGCATCAACTCCGACGAAAACGCCGTCATGCGGGAGCTGTACCTCAGTACCAGCGCCGTCCGGCAGGCGGTGATCGCCCAGGACAAGGCCATCAACCTCATCGCCGACAAGGGCTCCTGCGTCATCGTGGGCCGGGCGGCGGACTACGTGCTGCGGAACCGGGACAATGTGGTGCGGATCTTCATCCACGCCCCCAAGGAGTACTGCGTGAAAAAGGTGATGGAGATGTACGGCGACACAGAGCAGGAGGGCAGAAAGAGCATCGCCCGCTCCGACAGCGCCAGAGGCTCCTATTACAAGAGCATTTCCGGTCACGAGTGGGGCGATCCCCACCAGTACGAGCTGAGCGTGGACAGCTCCATCGGGCCGGAGAAAACGGCGGATCTGATCTGCGGCTACGTCGGCCATATGTAAGCAAAAAAACGGCAGGGGGTCATACAGACCCTCTGCCGTAACAGTTATGCCGCCCTATTTAAGCGGTGGCCCTGCGCTGCGTGACCGCGTACAGGCGCTCCCGAATCAAATCCGGCGTGGTATCCAATACAACAGCAAATTCCTCGCAGATCATCTTTTCCGCCAGCTTCAGGTATTTGGAGTCCACCTGCCCCAGCCGCTTCTTCTGCCGGGCCATTTCCCGCTGCCGGACATGGATCTCCTTGATCAAGAGCAGGCAGTCCTCCACCTTGTGGGACGCCAGCAGCTCCTGGTAGTGGGCGGTCAGCTCCATCGTTTTGCCGGAACGGAATACATGGGGCTCCAGTTGGGAAAACAGCTCCAGATAATGGGCCGCTTCGCCGCTGCTGATGAGGGGGCGCATGAACGAAACCGTGTCCACCGGCGTATAGGTGATCTCATTGCTGTTGGAAAATACGGCGCACAGCTTATAGTAATCGCCGGAGGCGCCCCGAACCGGAGGCGCCCCCACGCTTTCGACCTTGTAAACGCCCCTCTTTTCATATAAAACCAGCGTTCCAACCTCATACATAGCGTTCAGTCCAGGTAGTCGCCCACAGGCTGGGTGTTGTTCTGCTTTTTGATCTTGATGATCAGGGAGCCATCCGGCTGCTCGGCCTCCTCCGTAATCTTGTACTGGGTTCCGTGCCGATCCATCTGCACCTTGTAGGATTCATATTCCTGCCGAACCTGCTGCTTGCCCAGCTCCGAAGAAATCCCATCCTTCAGTTGAAAGTGAATGGTCTGCTCCAGGCAGGCCGCTTTGATGCGTTTCATAATAAAAGCCCCTCCATTTCTTTGTATAGCATCACTTTATCATAAAATTGAACATTTTTCAAAGGGAGTAATCCACAAATTTGTGTATTACGCACATAGGATATTTTGCACAAAGGGAAGGCGGCGCCGCCGCCGGCGGCACAATGGGGATTGACATAACTGCACTGAAGTATTAGAATATCAATATATCAGGGGGATGATTATGGCGGATCGAGCTAAATTTACCGGCAGCATCCAGCATACGGAGGACACCCTCCAGCGCCTGTTCAAAACTGAGTACCGCACCTATCACCAGCCGCGCATTTTAGCCCAGCTGGCGATTGGCTTTGTCATGGCCGCGCTGGCGCTGACGGTGGAGATGGATCGGATCCTCCAGGCGGTTTTGCTTTTGGTTGGCTGTCTGCTCATGATCGGCAGGGATTTTCCAGCCTCCGTCCGGGCGGACAAGGCCGTGGATGATCGGAGGGGGAGCCTGCCGGAAAATGTGTGCGCCTTCTTCGGCGGCTCCCTTGAGCTGTCCGGCGAGGGGCGTATGCGGCTGAAGTATGACCGGTTCCAGCGGCTGGTGGAGGACAACGAATATCTCTATCTGTTTTTGGGCAGCAGATCGGTATGCATGATCGACAAAGCCACGATCAAGGGCGGAAGCGCCGAGGAGCTGAAGGCCTTCGTGGCGGAGCGCACCGGCCTGACCTGGCGGCGAAACCGCTCCTTCTTCACCATGAACCTCACCGATCTGCGTCAGATGATCCGGGATCGCCGGATCCGACGCCCCTGAACCAAAAAAAGAGGAAGCGACTATGGCAGATGTACTCAGTGCGCGGGAAACGGCTTACCGGGCTCTCCGCTCCCGCATCCTGAATCTTGACCTGAAACCCAACGACAGCCTGAACGACAAGGAGCTGGCCCAGCAGATGGGGATGAGCCGCACCCCCATCCACGAGGCCATTATCACCCTGGGGCTGGTCAAGCTGGTGGTTGTCCGCCCTCAGAGCGGAACCTACGTGGCCCCCATCGACACGGAGCTTGTGGAGATGGAGCAGTTCAGCCGGTTCACCCTGGAAAAGGAGATGATCCTGCGAACCATCCCCCGCCTCACCGAGGAGGCGCTCCGCCGGTATCAGGAAAATCTCCAGGTCTACCAATTTTATCTGAGCGCCCTGGATCCCAACCGGAAGGCCAGACTCTTTGAGCTGGACAACGCCTTCCACCGGATCGCCTTTGAGCTCAACGGGATGGAGCACCATTTTGACTGGATGGAGGGACTCCGGCACCATATTGAGCGGATCCGGGTGCTCAGCTTCGTGATGAACCTGGACAGCACTATCATCGACGAGCACCGGGCCCTGGTGGAGGCCATGTCGGCCAGGGACGCCGACGCCGCCGTACGCGTCCTGGAGACGCACCTGGGCCTTTACCAGACCCACCTGCGCAAAATGCAGGAGGCCTATCCCCACTATTTTGCACCCAGACAGTAGGACAACCGCTTCACACAGTGCTTGAGCCGCGGAAACTGGCGTTTCCGCGGCTTTTTTATGTAAAATGTATACAGGAATACCACCTTTGCCCATATTCCAGAGAAGTTGTTGGCATTGTGCACAAAAATTCAGAGAAATTTTCTCAGGGTCTGTCAGTTGAAAATAATATACTAATATATTAAAATATCAAATGTGCAGGGCAGATGTGCCCACATCAAGAAAAGGAGGAGTCAGAAATGAGCGTCAAAAAGTTCCTGGCCGGCGTGATATGCGTCGCACTTTTCTGCTCCCTGGCCGCCTGCGGCGGGCCGGGAGGCACTGGGGAGGTCAACGCCGACGGCGAAAAGGTGTTCCACCTCCGGCTGGCCCACAATCTGGCGGAGGATCACGCGGTGCATATCGCCATGACCGCCTGGGCGAAGGCGGTGGAGGAAAAATCCAACGGCTCCATCACCATCCAGATCTTCCCCAACGGCACCCTGGGCAGCGAGACGGACTGCATCACCATCATGCGGGCGGGCGGACTGGATATGACAAAGGTGTCCGCCGCCACCTTGGGCAACTTCAAAAATGAGTGGAACGCCCTGTCCGTCCCCTACGTGTTCAACGACAAGGATCACTACTACGGCGTGATGGACGGCGAGATCGCCCAGGATATGTACCAGCTGACGCAGGACGCGGGCTTCATCGGCCTGACCTGGCTGGACTCCGGCTCCCGCTCGTTCTACACCGCTAAAAACGCCATCCGCACCCCCGCCGACCTGAAGGGGCTGAAGATCCGCACCATGGATTCCCAGATGGCCATCGACATGATGAACGCCCTGGGGGGCTCCGCCCAGGTCATGAGCTACAGCGAGATCTACACCGGTATGCAGTCGGGCAACGTGGACGGCGCGGAGAACAACGTCACCGCCCTGCGGGATCACAGCGACGTGACCCAGTACTACTGCTTTGACGAGCACACCCGGATCCCCGACATCATCGTCATCTCCACCGCGGCGTGGAACGCCATGTCCGACAACCAGCGGCAGATCATGCGGGAAACCGCCGCGGACATGACCGACCAGTACAAGCAGGCCTGGGCGGACTTCGAGAACGAGGTGCTGGAGCTGGCCCAGAAGAACAACGTGGAGCTGATCCGGGACGTGGACATGGCCGCCTTCCAGGCCGCCTGCCAGCCCATCTACGAGAACCTCAAGACCAGCGACCCCGGCGTGTACTCCTTCGTGGAGCGCATCCAGAACGCGGGCTGAACCCCGGGTCTGATTTGATATGAGGAGATGACACTGTGAAAAAATTTGAGAAAATTTTGGACACCGCCATGCGGTTTTTGATGGCCGTGTTTATGCTGGCCCTGCTGGTGGGCGGCACCTGGCAGATTGTCACCAAGCTGGCCGGCAGCCCCTCCACCGTCACCGACGAGTTCCTGCGCTTCGTGCTGATCTGGGCGTCCCTCATCGGCTCCGCCTACTGCTTCTACCGGGATGAGCACCTCTCCCTGGATCTGGTGAAGGATCGGGTGAAGGGCCCCGCCGCCGTTGTGCTGGCCGTGTTTATCGAGGCCATGATCCTGTTCTTCGTCTGCTTCGTGTTCATCTTCGGCGGGTTCCGGCTGGCGGTGTACGCCATCAACAACTCGCCCGTCATGCACCTGTCCTACCATTTCCTGTACGCCATCATCCCCCTGTCCGGCGTGTTCATCGTCATCGCCCGCATCCTGAAGTACATCCAGTATTTCACCGACAAGAAAGGAGGGGACGCGTAATGCTGCTCACCGTTTTGGTTCTGTTCGGCTCGTTCTTCGTCATGCTGCTGGCGGGCGTGCCCATCTCCGCCGGCATCGGCATCGCCTCCATCATCACCGCCCTGACCAGCGGCATCCCCGCCGACACCCTGGCCGTGGTGGCCTCCCTGCGCTGCTTCTCCGGGCTGGACTCCTTCTCCCTGCTGGCCCTGCCCTTCTTCAGCCTGGGCGGCAACATTATGAATAAGGGCGGCATTGCCCGCCGCCTGGTGCGGCTGGCCCGCCTGCTGGTGGGCTGGGTTCCGGGCTACCTGGCCACCACTAATGTGCTGGCCAATATGTTCTTCGGCGCGGTGTCCGGCTCCTCCGTGGCGGCCACCTCCGCCATGGGCTCCATCATGAGCCCCCTGGAGCGGGATGAGGGCTACGACCCCAACTACTCCGCCGCCGTCAACATCTGCTCCGCCCCCACCGGCATCCTGATCCCGCCCAGCGGGCCCCTCATCCTGTTCTCCATCACCGCCGGCGGCGTGTCCGTGGCGGCCCTGTTCATGGGCGGCTACCTCACCGGCGCCATCCTGGGCATCGCCGTGGCGGCCCTGGCCATCGTTCTGGCCGTCAAGAAGGGCTACAAGAAGTCGGACGTGAAGGAGACCGACCCCGCCTGGAAGATCTGGGTGGACGCCATCCCCTCCCTGCTGGCCGTCATCATCGTCATGGGCGGCATCCTCACCGGCAAGTTTACCGCCACCGAGGCGGGCGTGGTCATGTGCCTGTACTGCGGCCTGCTGGCGGTGATCTACCGGGAGATGAACCTCAAGACCTTCTACGACCTGCTGGCGGACACCATGAAAAGCTCCGCCACCATCCTGTTCCTCATCGCCGCCTCCTCCATCATGTCCTTCGTCATGTCCTATACCGGCATACCCGCCGCCATCAGCGCGGGCCTGATGAGCGTGTCCAACAACCGCTATGTGCTGCTGCTCATCATGAACGTGTTCCTGCTGGTGATGGGGATGTTCCTGGATCTGACCCCCGCCGTGCTGATCTTCACCCCCATCTTCCTGCCCATCGCCCGGAGCATCGGCATGAGCGACGTCCACTTTGGCCTGATGCTCATTATGAACCTGGGCATCGGCTCCGTCACCCCGCCGGTGGGCTCCTGCCTGTTCGTGGGCTGCGGCGTGGGCAACGTGAAGATCGAGGGCGTCACCAAGTACATCGTGCCCATCTTCGCCTCCATGGTCATCGCCCTGTTCCTGGTGACCTTCATCCCCGCCATCCCGCTGATCATCCCCTACCTGTGCAATCTCGTCCCCTCCTTCTGGTGGAACTGACCGGATCCGCCCATCACATTTTGACAGGAGTGAACCCACCATGAAAATCTGTTCCGCCGTCACCGGGCTGGAGCGCCTGGACGGCGCGTTCCTGCTCCACACCAACTGCGCCGACATCAAGCTGTGCTTTGTCACCGACGAGATCATCCGCGTCCGCGCCTCCTTCGACAGGGAGCTGGCGGAGGAGTCCTATGTACTGGCCACCACCGCCTGGGCCGACCGGCTGGATCCCCTTTTCCAGGGGGAGCGCACCCGGGTGGAGCCCTTCCGCCCCGACGTGGCCGAGGAGGAAAACAAGCTCACCTTCGACACCGGCAGGCTCCGCCTGGAGGTGGATCGGGATCCCATCTCCTTCCGGCTGTATGACCATGAGGGCACGCTGCTCTACCAGGATCTGGCGGGCAACCCCTTCGTGCTGGACGCCAACAACCGGGTCACCCACTACAGCCGGATGGAGGAGGACGACTGCTTCTACGGCTTCGGCGAGAAGGCCGGCCTGCTGAACAAGAACAAGGAGTTCCTCCGGGAGCGGGCCACCGACGCCATGGGCTACGACGCGGAGAAGATGGATACCCTCTATAAGCACATCCCCTTCTACATCCGCCTGAGCCGGGCCACCCGCAAGGCGGTGGGCCTGTTCTACCACAACTTCTACGAGTCCGTGTTCAACATGGGCCGGGAAAAGAGCAATTACTGGCCCCGGTACACCTACTGGCAGGCGGACGGCGGCGACATCGACCTGTTCCTGCTGGGGGGCAATACCCTGGCCCGCATCGTGGACAACTACACCCTGCTCACCGGCCGCCCCGCCCTGCTGCCCAAGCGGGCGCTGGGCTATCAGGGCTCCTCCATGTACTATCCCGAGCTGGAGAAGGACAGCGACGACGCCGTGCTGGAGTTCATCGACACCATCAAGGAGGAGGGCTTCCCCATCGACGGCTTCCACCTGTCCTCCGGCTACACCAGCTATCAGAACCGCCGGTGCGTGTTCACCTGGAACACCACCCGGTTCAAGGATCCCAGAGCCTACTTCGCCGCCATGAACGAGAAAGGGGCCCAGAACGTGCCCAACGTGAAGCCCGGCGTCCTGCTGATGCACCCCTGGCTCCAGGAATTCGTGGACAAGGATGTGTTTGTCAAGGCCGCCGACAGCGATGAGTACGCCGTGGGCAAGTGGTGGGGCGGCGACGGCGCGTTCTGGGACTACACCAAGCCCGAGGCCCGGGAGGCGTGGAAGAAGTACCTCACCGACAACGTCATCGACGTGGGCACCAACTCCATCTGGAACGACAACTGCGAGTACGACAGCCTGCTGGACAAGGACAGCCGCTGTGACTTCGACGGCAAGGGCGGCACCATCGGGCAGCTCAAGCCCATCATGTGCACCATCATGTGTAAGATCGGCGGCGACGCCGTGGTGGAGCACGACCCCAACGCCCGGCCCTACATGGTGTGCCGCTCCGGCTCCTCCGGCATCCAGAAGTACGCCCAGAACTGGTGCGGCGACAACTACACCAGCTGGAAGTCCCTGAAGTACAACATCCCCATCATCACCGGCATGGGCCTGTCCGGCCAGCCCAACGAGGGCGCGGACATCGGCGGCTTCGCCGGCCCCGCCCCGGACGAGGAGCTGTTCGTCCGCTGGGTGCAGAACGGCGTGTTCCAGCCCCGGTTCTCCATCCACTCCGCCAGCAACGACAACACCGTCACCGAGCCCTGGATGTACCGCGATTCCGCCGGGATCATCCGGGACGCCATCCTGCTGCGCTACCGCATGACCCCCTATCTGTACTCCGCTGAGTACGAGGCCAGCCAGACCGGCGCGCCCATCATGCGGGCCCTGGTGTACGAGTTCCAGGACGACCCCAACGTGTACGACGAGAGCTTCGAGTTCCTCTACGGCCGGGACATCCTGGTGGCCAACGTCATCGAGCCGGGGGCCAAGACCCGGAGGGTCTACCTCCCCGCCGGCTGCAAGTGGTACGACTGGAACGACAACTTCAAGTGCTACGAGGGCGGCCAGACCATCGAGGTTCCCGTGACCCTGGAGACCATCCCCATGTTTATCCGGGAGGGGGCAATCATCCCCATGGCGTCCAACCAGCTCATGAGCATGGAGCGGGATCACGCCACCGGGCTGCACATCGTCATGGCCCCCGGGGCGGAGCGCGCCTACACCCTCTATGACGACGACGGCGTGACCAACGACTTCCGCCGCGGCGTGTTCCGCAAGACCACCATCCGTATGTCCGGCGCCGATGTGGTGAAGGTGGACTTTAGCTCCGAGGGGGCGTACACGGATCACGTGAAGGACGTGGAGATCGAGATGATCCGCAAGGATCGCAGTCCCTTCTGGGTGGCGCTGGGCGAGGAGAAGCTGGAGCATTTCCTGAACCGCCGCAAGTTCGACGCCGCGGAAAAAGGCTGGTACTACAGCCAGACCAAAAAGGCCGTGCTGATCAAATACCCCAACCCCGGCAGGGACATCACCCGGGGCATCGCCGATATCGGTCAGCCCCAGGAGGCCAAAGCCGCCGGCGCTCAGCAGCGGGTTACCCTCACCGTGTCCTTCGAGGACTTTGACCTGATCGGTATGTGAACCGTCGGAAAGGGGATATTCCTATGCTCTTAAAACGTTACGTATCCCGTGAGGCCACGCCGAACGGCTGCCTGATCCACGGGGACTGCGCCGATGTGATGCTGGTGTTCCTCAGCGACGACGTGATCCGTATCCGGGTGTCCTTCGCCCGCCGGTTCCCCGAGCAGTCCTATACCCTGGTGACCACCGCCTGGGAGGATCGGCTGGATCCCCTTTTCCAGGGGGAGCGCACCCGGATCGCCGCCCTGGACGTGCCCTGCCAGGAGGACGAAGCCGCGCTGACCTTCCGCACCGCCACCCTGAGGCTGGTGATGAAAAAGGAGCCGCTGTCCTTCTCCCTCTACACCGCCGGGGGGAAGTGCATCTACCGGGATCTGGCCGAGCGGGCCTTTGAGATGGATCAGCTGGGCCGCCTGAGCCACTACTCCTGCATGGATCGGGAGAAGGATCACTTCTACGGCTTCGGGGAAAAGACCGGGCACCTGGACAAAAAGGGCCGCCGCCTGCGCATGAGCCCCAAGGACGCCATCGGCCACGACCCGGAGAACGGCGACCCCATGTACAAGCACATTCCTTTTTACATCCGGGTCAACGAGACCACCAACCACGCCCTGGGCCTGTTCTACCACAACTCCTACGACTGCGTGTTCGACCTGGGCCAGGAGATCAGCGGCTACTGGGAACGCTACTGCTACTGGCAGGCGGACGGCGGCGACATCGACCTGTTCCTGATCAACGGCCCCTGTATGTCCGAGGTGATCCAGCGCTACACCTGGCTGACGGGCCGCACCGCCCTGCCCACCAAGCAGTCCCTGGGCTTCTGCGCCTCCACCATGTACTACGCCGAGCTGGAGCAGGACTGCGACCAGGAGATCTACAAGGTCATCGACAAGCACCTCCAGGAGAAGCTGTGGATCGACAACTTCTGGCTGGCCTCCGGCTACTCCTCCGGGGAGGAGGACGGCCTGCGCTACACCTTCAACTGGAACCACAAGCGTTTCCCCGACCCGGAGAAGTTCTTTGCCACTATGAACGCCAAGGGCATCAACGTCATCCCCAACCTGAAGCCCGGCGTGCTGAAAAACCACCCCTACGCCAGATATTACGAGGAGCGCGGCGCCTTCATCAAGGCCCCCGGCGGCCAGGGGGACGCCTACGGCCGCTGGTGGGGCGGGGAGGGACGGTTCATCGACTTCACCGGCCCCGCCGGGCGGGAGGCCTGGAAGAAGCTGCTCAAGGAGACCATCCTGTCCAAGGGCTGCAAGACCGTCTGGAACGACAACTGCGAGATGGACGGCATCGAGGATCGGGACGCCCAGTGTGATTTTGAGGGCGGGCAGGGCACCATGGCCGAGCTGAAGATCATCCACTCCAACATGATGGCCTACGTGGGCTGGAAGGCCCTGGAGGAGATGTACCCCAACGAGCGGCCCTACGTCATCAACCGGGCGGGCTTCGCGGGTATCCAACGCTACGCCCAGGTGTGGGGGGGCGACAACCTCACCGACTGGAGGACGGTAAAGTTCAACCTGGCCACCATCATGGGCATGGGCCTGTCCGGCTGCGCCAACATGGGCTGCGACATCGGCGGCTTCGCCGGGGGCGCCCCCGAGGGAGAGCTGCTGCTGCGCTGGATCCAGAGCGGCGTGTTCCAGCCCCGGTTCACCATCAATTCCGCCAACAACGACAACACCGTCACCCAGCCCTGGATGTACGAGGAGCTGCTGCCCCAGATCCGGGCGGCCTACGCCCTGCGCTACCGGCTGCTGCCCTACCTGTACTCCCTGATGTACCAGGCCAGCGTGACCGGTATGCCCGCCATGCGGCCCCTGTTCCTGGAGTTCCCCGAGGATACGGCGTGCTACACCGACCGGAGCCTCACCTTTATGTTCGGCCCCGCCCTGCTGGTGGCCAACGTGGTGGAGAAGGGAGCGAAGGAGCGCACCCTCTACCTGCCCGCCGGGTGCAAATGGTACGACATGAACGACTTCATGCGGGAGTACGAGGGCGGCCAGACCATCACCGTCCCCGTGACGCTGGACACCATCCCCATGTTCCTGCGGGGAAACGCCGTGCTGTTCACCAGCGAGGACGTGACCCACATCCTGTCCGACACCCTGCGCCAGCTGGATCTGACCATCGGCGCAGAGGGGGACAGCAGCGTTGTGTTCTACGATGACGACGGCCACACCCAGGACTTCAAGCGGGGCGTGTACGCCAAAACCACCATCTCCGTCAAGGCCGGGGATCGCAAGGTGATCTCCTTCCACAAGGAGGGGGACTACCCCGGCACGGTGGAGCGGCTGACGCTGAAGGTCGTCAGCAAGGAGAAGGGCGCCTACTGGGTCACGGTGGACGGGGCGCAGATCCCCCGCTTCCTGGTGCGGGACAACTGGGAGGAGGCGGAGGCCGGCTGGTACTACAACCTGTCCGACCGCACCGTGTGGGTCAAATGCCCCAAGCCCGCCAAGGACAACTTTGACATTGTGGTGTCCACGGAAAAATTCGACCTCATCGGCATGGCCGACGAGGTGGCGAAAAAAGAGTGACACCCCGGCAGTTCAAATATTTTGTGAGGTGAAAAGCTATGCCAATGCAAATGGGATTCCGCTGGTACGGCGAGGGAAACGACAGCATCTCCCTGGCCGACATCAGGCAGATCCCCGGCGTGTCCACCATCGTCTGGGCGCTCCACGACAAGCTGCCCGGGGAGGTGTGGCAGCCCGACGAGATCGCCGCCGTCAAGAAGCAGCTGGACGAGTACGGCTTCAACATGGACGTGGTGGAGTCCGTCAACGTCCACGACGACATCAAGATCGGCCTGCCCACCCGGGATCAGTATATCGAGAACTACAAACAGACCATCAAGAACCTGGCCCCCTTCGGGGTGAAGGTGATCTGCTACAACTTCATGCCGGTGTTCGACTGGACGCGCACGGATTTGTTCCACCCGGTGGGGGACGGCTCCACCGCCCTGTACTACGAGGCGGCCAAGATCAAGCAGGATCCCCGGGAGATGGCGGACTACGTCATGTCCTTCACCGAGAAGTACCACATGACCTTCCCCGGCTGGGAGCCGGAGCGGATGGCCAAGCTGGATGAGCTGTTTGAGAAGTACAAGCCCGTCACCAAGGAGAAGCTGTGGGACAACTTCAAGTACTTCCTGGAGGCCATTATGCCCACCTGCCACGAGTGCGGCATCAAGATGGCGGTGCA
>JAETQF010000008.1 GCA_021770845.1 Oscillospiraceae bacterium | reverse complement strand
TGCAAGAATATGCCCTGCGTGTCCGGCTGCCCGGTGAAAATCCACATTCCCGAGTTCATCGCCAAGGTGGCGGAGGGCGACTTCGAGGCCGCCTACCAGATCATCGCCAAGGACAGTGCCCTGCCCGCCGTGTGCGGCCGGGTGTGCCCCCAGGAGAGCCAGTGCGAGGCCAAGTGCATCCGGGGCATCAAAAACGAGCCGGTGGGCATCGGCCGTCTGGAGCGTTTCGTGGCCGACTGGCACAACGCCAACGCCACCGAAAAGCCCCAAAAGCCCGCCCCCAACGGCCACAAGGTAGCAATCATCGGCTCCGGCCCGGCGGGCCTGACCTGCGCCGGGGATCTGGCCAAGAAGGGCTATGACGTGACGGTGTTCGAGGCCCTGCATCTGGCCGGCGGCGTGCTGGTGTACGGCATCCCCGAGTTCCGCCTGCCCAAGTCCATCGTCCAGAAGGAAGTGGACACCCTCAAGGAGCTGGGCGTGAAGATCGAGACGAACATGGTCATCGGCCGCTGCATCACCATCGACGAGCTCAAAGAGGAGCTGGGCTTCGAGGCGGTGTTCATCGGCTCCGGCGCGGGCCTGCCCAAGTTCATGAACATACCGGGGGAGAACCTGAAGGGCGTGTATTCCGCCAACGAGTTCCTCACCCGGATCAACCTGATGAAGGCCTACAAGGACGGGGCGGACACCCCCATCCAGCACAGCAGCAAGGTGGCGGTGGTGGGCGGCGGCAACGTGGCCATGGACGCGGCCCGGTGCGCCCGCCGCCTGGGGGCCGAAGTGTACATCGTCTACCGCCGCAGTGAGAAGGAGCTGCCCGCCCGGGCGGAGGAGGTGGAGCACGCCAAGGAGGAGGGCATCATCTTCAAGACCCTCACCAACCCCACCGAGATTCTGGGCTGCCACAACCCGGACGACCCCCGTGACCCGAAAAACGGCTCGGTGTCCGGCATCCGCTGCGTGGAAATGGAGCTGGGCGAGCCGGACGCGTCGGGCCGCCGCCGCCCGGCCTCACCAGCCGGGAGAACGTCTACGCCGGGGGCGACGCGGTGACGGGCGCGGCCACGGTGATTCTGGCCATGGGCGCGGGCAAGACCGCCGCCCAGGCCATTGACGAGGCCCTATCCAAATAAAAGCGGCTGATTCTGTAAAATTCGGGTTTAACCACATAGCAGGCAGCAGGCAAAAAAGACGGCCCACCGGAGTTTTCCGATGGGCCGCGGGCTTTTGTTGTGGGAAGCTGCCGGAAGGCGGGGCCTGAGCCCTATGCGGAACGCTCCGTCCCAGGCCGAACCGACGGAACCCGCCTGCGGGGCGGACGGGCCCGCGCGCTCCCGGAGGGGGCGGGGGGATCCAGCGGAAACCAGACAGGCCCGGACGCCGCGTTCATCGCCCAAGACTGCCCCTCGCAGCGCCAGCGGAGAGCCCGGTCAAAGCCAGCACCGTTTCAGCTCCAGGGCGGCTTTTTCGCTCCCCTTGTCCGCCGCCTCCCGGAGCAGGCGCTTTCCCTCCACCACGTTCCGCTTCACGCCGACCCCCTTCAGGTAGCACAGGCCCAGCATCCGCGTCCCGTCCACATCGCCCTGCCGGTGGGCCTCCATCAGCAGATAGTAGCCCATCCGCCGCTGCTCCTCCAGGGTCTGGAAGTCAGGGGTTTTATCGCTGTTCAGGCAGTACTTGGCCAGGCGGCAGTAGCAGGGGACGGATCCGTACTCCACCCCCGTGGAATACCACTTTGCCCCGGTGATGGGGTTGGCCGTGACAGCTCCCCGGCTCGACTGGAACCCGTGGCAGAGCACGTCCCCCACCAGGGCGCACAGCTCGCCGGATCTGGTTCGCTCTGCCGAAGGGCCCAGACAGCCCAGAAGCTGCAGGGGGGTCATGTTCAGCCCGGGGCTGTCGTACCCCTCCTGGAAGTACATCCGGGCCAAGGGGAGGGCGGCCCCATCTTCTTTGCCGGACTGATAGGCCAGACAGAGGTGGTCGAAGGCGGCCTGCATCTGTTTTTTGGACTCCCTGGGATAGAGCTTGAGGTAGGTATTCCCCATGGTGCAGTGATCCTCGGGATACCGGGTGCTGGCGGATCCCTGTTCCGACTGCTTCATCAGGGCCTCCGCCGCAATCAGGAACTTTTTTGCCGTTTCCGGGTCACAGATGGGCTCCGACGCGTACAGGGACGCCAATGTGACGGCGGCTCCTGCGTCCTTCTGGTTGAGGGCCTGCACCAGCCACTTGACCGCGTCCGGTATACTGGGAGGCAGAACCTCCGGATCCTCAAAATGGAGGCAGGCCCGCCCCAGCAGCCTCTGGGCCAAGACGCTGCCCTGCTCTGCGGCAAGGGTGAGCCAGCGGATGTATTCCCGGTTGTCCCTGGCGCCGTATGTCTCGCTCCGGTAATACTGGGCCAGGGCCAGGGACGCCAGCTTGATCCCCTGGGCGGCGGCCTCCTCCAGGCATTTCCGGCCCCGCTCCAAATCCACCGTTTTGCCATAACGCTTGTCGAAATAGTAGAAGTGAAGCAGATACAGAGCCAAGGGGTTTTTCCGATCTGCCCCGGCCTTCAGACAGGGAAAGGCCTTGCCATAGTCCTTCGGCGTGCCATGGCCCCAGAAATAGGCGGAGCCCAAAGGGGTAAACGCATCGGCACAGCCGCCGTCGGCGCTGCGCCGATACCAGCGGAACGCCGTATTTTCCTCAGACTGGCAGGTATATATATGGCCCACATACAGCTGGGCGTCGGCGTGCCCCAGCTCTGCCAGCGGCAGCAGAAGGGAAAGCGCCAGCTTGAGATCTTTTTTTACCCCTCTGCCATAGTAGTACAGCTGACCCAGCCGGTAGGCGGTGGGGCGATAGGGCTCTGCCGCCAGCTGGGACACCATGGCAGCGGCCCTTTCCGGGTTTTGGGCCCGCCCCCGGCCGTTCAGATAGCACATGGCCAGCTCAGTCCTGGCGCTGGCGTGCCCGGCCTCGGCGGCCCGATCCAGCCAGACCAGGCCCCGCTCCACATCCTTGGCGCACTGGGTGCCGTAGAGCAGGGTGAACCCCAGGGCATACTGCGCGTCGGCGTCCCCGCAGACGCACATATCCTCCAGCGCCTCCCGGCAGGAGGCAAACAGCTTCCGCCCCTTTTCCGGATCCTTGGGGAGCCCCCGCCCCATGCGGTGGCACTCGGCCAGCCATTCCGCCGCCAAGGGACAGCCCTGATAAGCGCAGTCGGTGAACAGCTTCAGCGCGGTTCCGAAGTCCGGCTTCCTGTCGCTCCACCTCATGCAGGAGATGCCCAGTTTGGTGCCGGCCAGGGTGTTCCCGGCCTGGCAGGCCTTGGCGTAGAGCGTCCGGGCTTCCGCCGCCTTCCCGGCCGCCAGGGCCTTCTGGGCCGCCTGATAGACCGGATCCCTGGCCTGGGTCAGACAACGCTGGGGGTCAAAGGCCGCGGGGCCCGTCTGGGCGGCGGGCCCGTTCCGGGTATACGCGGCGGGGGAGTTCACCTCCACCTCCAGCTCCAGCGCCGCGGCCGCCGCGTTCACACAGGCGGCGGCGAGCTCCGGGGGAGTGGGCTCGTCCTGCTCCAGGCGGAGCATGGCCTCGGCGCCCAGCCGTTTTTGGGCGGCCCGATCCGCCTGAACCCCCTGGGCGAAGCCCTCCAGAATGCCCATCCGGCACATCCGCGCCAGCACGATCCGCTCCTGGTTCAGGCCGGGGGCCAGGTCGCTGAGCAGGGCGGGAACCCGCCCCCGGATGGTAAAGACATTCAGCCCGAACTGCTGCCTGATATAGGCCAGCGTGCTGCCCAGGTCATTGGGGTCGTAGTCCGCCATACCTGCCTCCCTCCTGGCGCGTTAGACATCCCCGCCGGACACGTTGAAGCTGTCCGCTGTGACGATGCTGTCCATGTGGTTGCCGCACCAGGGGCAGGTCATCTGCTCCTCGTTGTTCCAGCAGACGATTTTGCGGCACCTGCCGCACTGGACGAAGCCCCTGGCCTTGCAGTAGGGACAGCCGGGATAGGAGGCCAGGGCGTTCAGGCCTCCCCGGGCCTCCCGGACGTCGTAGCCCTCCCCCTTCGCCCGCTGCTCGTCAATGGGGAAGGCCCAGGTCCGCCACCAATCGCCATCCTGCATCCTCTGAATACGCATTCCAAACAGTCTGCCCCCGCGGTTGGGGCATTTTGCCAGGATTACAGATGCCTCCATTGGGCGCACCTCCATTTTATCATGTTTCGGCCGCTGCAGCCCCATTGCCCGCCGGGGCCTCCAGGGCGTCGATCTCCCGCTGGATGTTGTCCAGCCGCGCCCGGATCGCCTGGACTTCCGCGTCATAGTCCTCAAAGCTGCTCTTGGCCTGGGCCAGCCGATCATCCGCCTCCCGCAGCGCCTGGAGCGGGCCGTCCAGCTGCTTCAGCCGGGCTGTGCAGGCGTTCAGGCGCTCCATCAGGTTCTGACACCCGGCCTTGGATATGCGCTCCCGATCCGGCTCCGGGATCTGGGCGTCCTCCGTCCCCTGGGCCGGCTGGATCCCGTCCAGCTCCTCCGTGACGTGCTGGACGCTGGCGGCCAGCTTCTGCTGCTCGGCCTTCAGCTGCTCCCGCTCCTGCTCCAGCCCGGCCAGCTGGGGACGCAGCCGATCCGCCTCCGCCTGGGCCGCCTCCATCCGCTTTTGCAGGATGCCGTGCTTGCGCCGCTTGCCCCGCAGCTCGTCCTCCGCCCAGTACAGGGCCTCGTCCAGCCCATAGCGTTTGACCTCGTGCCGGAAGCGATCCGCCAAGGGCTCCAGCGCCGCTTTGTCCGCGATACCGGCCACGGATACGTCATCCCCGCTGCCGGCGCGGCTGAACAGCCCCTCGCCGCTGAACCTGGGCAGCAGCTCCTCCAGATAGCTGGAAAATTTCTCTGGGCCCAGCTCGACCAGCTGGCAGGACAGATGCTTGTAAAAGGTATGTACGCCCCCCATCCGCTGGTGGGAGGCCCCCAGATCGCCGTAGGTGTCCCGGTAGGCGTCCTCCACCCCGTCGGTGCCCAGATAGCAGGCGATGACCTCCCGCTCCGCCAGGTCGATGGCGCAGCTGCGGAAGCCGGAGAAGGCGTCCGCGTCACACAGGGAAGTGGTGACGTTGAATTCACACCGGGGATCCCAGGGAACGGGCTGATCCAGCGTCCCGTCGCCGTAGATCACCTCGATGCGCCCGTCCCCCTGATGGAAAAGGAGCAGGCACCCCGGCAGCAGCAGCGCGGCCATCAGCGTGGCGCCGTAAATGCGGGGGATGCTCTGATCCGGGATGTCCTCCAGGCTGGCGCCCTCCCCCAGCTCCTCGGGGGCTGGGGGATGCTCCCGGTAGTGCTCCTGCACCCGATCCCGCCATCGGGCCAGGAGGGTGTCCGTCAGCCGCCGGAGGGTGGCGGCGCGGTATCGGGGGTCGGAGAACAGGTCAAGCTGGAAGCTCCGTTCCGCCTCCTCCGACGCCAGCACGGCGCCGGCGAGCTCCTGAAGGCACTCCACCGCCGTCTCCACGGCAACCTGGGCCCCCACGGCGGCGCGGAAGCACTCCTTCGCCCCATGGCCGTCCGCGGCGGCGGCGATGTGGTACCTGCCGTCCGGGTGGGAGAAGGAGGCCGAGTGATCCTCACAGGGAGCGCCCCGCATGATGTGGAGCTGTCCCCGGGCGGTGTGGTGAAAGGCAGATGCCTGTTTCATGCCGCGCTCCTTTTACCGCTCACCACTTTTCCTCGCCCCACTCGTCATCGGGGGCGGGATCCGGCTCCGGATCGTACTCCTCCGGCTTCAGTTCCACGGTGACGCTGTCGGGTATGTCCATCTGCCGCCTGGCGTCCGCCACGATGCTTTTTCCGTCCATAGCCGACTCCGGCGTGATGGAGGTGTTCCGCATGGAGGATGTGACCGTGACAAATCTCAGCAGCCGGGCGAACAGCTCCAGATCCGAGGTCTTGATCACGGCCTCGCTGTCGCCCACCACGGATGCGATCATCTTGGAGTCCGCCTCGTCGCCGATGGCGAAGCCGATCTTGGTGCTGTGGCGGAACCACTCGTTCTGACGGATCTCAGCCAGGGCCCCCTCGTAGTCGTCGGTGGCCGCTCCGTCGGTCATGAAGATGATGATGGGGATGTACGCCCCCATCATGGAGCCCAGGAACTCGCTTTTGTGCAGCTTGCTGTTCAGTTCATCCAGGGCCATGCCCATGTCGGTGAGGCCCCCGGCGGTGAGGTACTCCCACTCAAAGTCCTCCATGGCCTCGGGGCCGTTGGAGGTAATCCACCGGGCCCCGGAATTGAATTCCAGCACGGCGATCTTCAGCATGGCGTCGCCGTTCTTCTGGGCCTCGGTCTTGAGCACCTGGGTGCATTCCTCCATGGCGTGGTTCAGGGTGCTGATTTTGGTTCCGGTCATGCTGCCGGAGGTGTCCAGGACATAAAAGATATGCAGTTCCTTGCGGGGGCTGGGTCCTCGTTCGCTGGCGGTTGGCATAACGCGCCCTCCTTTTCTATGTCATGTTACCGGTTTTCCCGGATGGTGATGGTTTCGCCGCAGGCGGTGAAGGTGATGCCGTCCTTCAGGGGGATGACCTCGTTGGGGCTGACCTTCAGGGCCTCCCCTCGGGTATTGACCGCGTCCCACCGCTTGCCGCTCAGATTGCGCACGCCCAGCCTGCCGGTGTCCGCCTTGGCCACCACGCGGGCCACCGGGGTCAGGGCCTCCTTCTCGTCGCAGGTTCCCAGCTGGCAGCGGTAGAGCCTGGTGTCCCGGACGGCGGGGATGCTGTAGCCGCTGAGCACCAGCCGGAAGGAGACGTCCGCCGGGCGGCCGCAGGCGTCGCAGGGGCAGCGGGTTCCCTGCTGGGTGAAGATTTCGTTGCCGCAGGGGCAGGGGACAATCTCGCTGCGGAACCGGGTCAGGACGTTCAGCCAGTCGATCTCCCTGGGCCGGGCGGAGGGCTTCTCCAGGGCCTTGCGGCCGAAGGCGTCCAGGAAGATCCGCTGCATATAGTCGGGCAGGCAGGGCCACACCCTCAGGGTGTTCGCGTGAACCGCCGGATGGGGGCTGTTGCGCTGATCGCTGGGATCCATCATGAAGACGGGATCGCTGCCGTACAGCTCCCGCTGCAGTCCGGGGGTGAGGGCGGGGGTCAAATACCGTCTGCCCTCCAGCGGGTGGTTGAGACAGAACAGGATGTACAGGATCAGGGACATGGAAAACCGGTCGGACAGGCTGTTGGGCATATTCTTCCCCAGCACAATCTCGGGGGCCATATACCGGGGCTTGCCCACAATGCCCGTCTCCGTGCCGTCGGGGGCCACGTTGTCGTTGTCGCAGATGCGCACGTCCCCGGTGCGGGGGTGGATGAAGAAGTTGCCGTCGTTCAGATCCTGGTAGCTGTATCCGGCGTTATGGAGCACCCGGAAGGCGGACACGATCTTCAGCGCCGCGTCGATGATGGTTCGGTAGGACTGGAACTTTACCTTGCAGAGCATGAAGTCGGTGACCTCGTAATATCCATCCGGCTTCAGATCCATCACATAGCCGAAGGAGCCTTCCGCCCACTCGGTGATGTCCAGCGGCCACAGGAACTCCTCGCTGGGGGTCTTTCGGATGATGTTCTGCTTGATGTTTTCATAGAAGGCCTCCGGCTTTTTGCCCAGTCCCACCTGCTTGAACCATTTCAGGGCCTTTTTCTCCCCGTTGTAGTCCACCAGGTAGACGGCGCCCTGCCCGCCCTCGCCCAGTGCGCGGTTCACCCGAACCACGCCGCCGAACAGGGTTTTGACCTGAAAGCCGCTCTGCAGTGCCTCGCTCATTTCCTCATCTCCTCAAAATCAACTGTCATCCGATGATAAGTTCAGAAAATGCACACGATCTCGTGACAGTTTCGATTTTTCGCCTCTGTTTTGCATTATACAGTATTTTTGCCGGATGTCAAGAAAGCTGGGTGGATTCTTTCCCCACTCCTGTTGACGCGGCCCGGCCGCCGATCCTGCGCGCCAGTTCCGCCTCCCGCCCGTCACGGCTCCAGCGCCCGCGCCCGGTACTCCGAGGGGGTCGCCCCCGTCTCCTTTTTAAAGGCGGTGCAGAAGCTGCTCTCACTGGAAAAGCCCACGGTGAAGCAGATGCTTTTTACGGAATCCCCGGTGCTCTGGAGCAGGAATTTCGCGTTGCTGATCCGGGTGGCCAGGATATATCGGTGGGGAGAGAAACCCGTCTCCTTTTTGAACAGGTGGCTGAAATAAAAGGGACTCAGCGCCGCCCGGGCGGCCAGCTCCTCCAGCGAGAGCTCCTGGGCCAGGTGGTCGTTGATGTAGGCCACGCTGTCCTCGATGATGCCGGCGGACTGGGCGCCGGGGGCGGCCCCCTCCCGGCTCACCAGCAGCTCGGTGAGGAGGTTCACGATGCGGTTGTTCAGCAGGGCCTCCCGGACGGGGGCGGCGTCCCGGAACTGGGCGTAGATTTGGTGCAGGTTCTTCTCAAAGCGGCAGCTGTTCTTCAGTGTGATCACCGGGCCGTCCCCGCCTGTGACGGCGTCGAAATAGCCCCGGGCGCAGGGCCCGTCAAAGTGGAGCCACTCCGCCTCCCAGCCGTCGGCGGTGTGGTAGGCGTGGGGGGCGCAGCAGTCCAGCACCACCACCTGCCCCTCCCGGGCGCGGAACTGCCGCCCGCCCCATTCCACCTGGCAGCAGCCCCGGATCATCCGCATGATGAGAAAGCTGTCCAGGGAGGATCTGCGCAGACGGTAGCCGGGCAAATATTGAAAATGGCCCACGAGGATCGGGTAGAGAAACAGGCCCTGGGCCTGGGCGCTGGGCGTATAGATGTAGTAATCGGAACCGGGGACAACAAGGGGTTCTGTGGACAGCATATGGATACCCTCCGTCTGTTTGCGGCTGGCTTTATTATAGGGAGCGGGCCGCCTTCCGTCAAGAAGATGAGGGCAATTTTTCAAAATGACAGGGCAACTGTGGGAATTGAATATTCAGGTGAAACCGGCTATGCTCTTATCCATGTGGAACCACAAAATCAAGGAGGCGTCAGGGATGAGCGGCGTGAGGATCTGGGAGGAGCGGATTGTGTTCCCCACCTATGAGGTCGGCCAGGCGGACAAAAACCCCATGTTCCTGGAGGGGCGGGTATACCAGGGCAGCTCCGGAAAGGTGTACCCCTATCCCGCCATTGAATCGGTGTCCGACGTAAAGACGGACAAGGAATATCAGGCGGTGTGGCTGGAGAACGAGTACTTGAAGGTGATGATCCTGCCCGAGCTGGGCGGGCGCATCCAGCGGGCCTACGACAAGACCAACGGCTACGACTTTGTGTACTACAACCATGTGATCAAGCCCGCCCTGGTGGGGCTGTGCGGCCCCTGGATCAGCGGCGGCATCGAGTTCAACTGGCCCCAGCACCACCGGCCCACCACCTTCTCCCCGGTGGACTATCTGCTTTTGGACAACCCGGACGGCTCCAAGACCTGCCGGGTGTCCGACGTAGACCAGATGTACGGCACCGGGGGGAGGCCAGCTTCACCCTGTACCCCGGCAGGGCGTACATCGAGATCAAGGGCCAGCTCTACAACCCCACGCCCCTGCCCCAGACCTTCCTGTGGTGGGCCAACCCCGCCGTCCCGGTGAATGAGAACACCCAGTCCATCGTTCCCCCCGACGTACACGCGGTAATGGATCACGGCAAGCGGGACGTGTCCCGGTTCCCCATCGCCACGGGGGTGTACTATAAGCACGACTACAGCGCGGGGGTGGATATCTCCCGGTACAAGAATATCCCCGTGCCCACCTCCTACATGGCGGAGAAAAGCGACTTCGACTTTGTGGGCGGGTACGACTACGGCAGGCAGGCGGGCATCCTCCATGTGGCGGATCACCACATCTCCCCGGGCAAAAAGCAGTGGACCTGGGGCTGCGGCGACTTCGGGCGGGCCTGGGATCGGAACCTCACCGACGAGGACGGCCCCTATGTGGAACTGATGACCGGGGTGTACACCGACAACCAGCCCGACTTCACCTGGCTCAAGCCCTTTGAGGAAAAGACCTTCACCCAGTACTTCATGCCCTACAAGGCGGTGGGGGCGGTGAAGAACGCCACCATCCACGGGGCGGTGAACCTGGAGACCGGCCCGGAGGGCGTCACCGTGACGGCCTACGCCAGCGGGGAGCATCCCCACGCCCGCGTTCGGCTCACTTACGGCGGCCAGGTGCTGCTGGACGAGGAGACGGCGCTGTCCCCGGTGCAGACCTATCAGAGGACGGTGGTGGCCGTGGAGGACGAGACGAAGCTGACCCTGAAGGTGCTGGACGGGACAAGGGAGCTGGCGGCCTACACCCCGCTGAAGCGGGAGATCCCCAGGCTCCCCGACCCGGCGGAGGCGGCCAAAGACCCGGAGGAACTCATGACCTGCGAGGAGCTCTACCTCACCGGCCTGCACATCGAGCAGTACCGCCACGCCACCTGCCGTCCCGACCCCTACTACCTGGAGGGGCTGAAGCGGGATCCGGGGGATATCCGGCTCAACAACGCCTACGGCGCGCTGCTGCTGCGCCGGGGGCAGTTCGCCCGGGCGGAGGGGTACTTCCGCAGGGCGCTGGAGCGGTGCACCTGGAAGAATCCCAACCCCTATGACTCCGAGCCCTATTACAACCTGGGGCTGGCGCTGTTCTATCAGGACAGGCTGGACGAGGCATTCGACGCCTTCTACAAGGCCACCTGGTCCAGCGAGCAGCAGGAGATGGGGTTCTACTACCTGGGCTGCATTGAGGCGGGCCGGGGGAACTGGGCCGAGGCGCTGGAGCTGGCGGAAAAGGGCCTGGTGAAAAACTGGCACAACGTCAAGGCCCGGGGGCTGAAGGCCTATCTCCTGCGGAAGCTGGGCCGGGAGGAGCAGGCCCGGACGTGGATCGCAGAGAGCCTTGCCATCGACCCCTTCGACTACCTGTCCCGGCTGGAGCTGTCCCGGCTGGAGGGCGAAGGGCGGGAGGCGGTCAAGGCGCTGGCCCGGGACTTCCACGAGACCTGGCTGCGCATTGCCCGGGATTACGCCCAGTTCGGCGCTTACGAGGAGGCCGTGGACACCCTGGAGCTGTGCGAAAAGCCCTGTCCCATGCTGTACTATTACAAGGCGTACTATCAGGCCAAGCTGGGGCGGGATGATGCCCAGGCGTTGGAGCAGGCGGAGGGCTGCCCCGCCGACTACTGCTTCCCCAACAAGCTGGAGGATCTGGTTGTGCTGGAGTACGCCAAAGAGCACACCGAAAAGCCCGCCAGGGCCTGCTGCTACCTGGGCTGCCTGCTGTACGACAAGCTGCAATATGACGCCGCCATGGAAAATTGGGAGCGCTCCGTCCAACTGGATCCGCGGTTCCCCACCGTCTGGCGGAACCTGTCCCTGGCCTGCTACAACAAGCGGCATGACGGCCAGGCGGCCCGGGAGGCCATGGAGCGGGCCTGGGCCCTGGCCCCGCAGGACGCCCGGGTGTTCCTGGAGCTGGATCAGCTGTACAAGAAGCTGGGGATGCCCGTGGAGGAGCGGCTGGCCCGGTACGAGGAAAACCGAGATGTGTTCCTGAAGCGGGACGACCTGAAAATCGAGTATGCCGCCCTGCTCAACCTGCTGGGGCGCTATGGGGAGGCGTATGACTTCATCATGGCCCACCGCTTCCACCCCTGGGAGGGCGGCGAGGGCAAGGTGACCGGCCAGTACACCACCGCCCTGGTGGAGCTGGCCCGGGCGGCCATGGCGGCGGGCAATTGGGAGCAGGCGGAGGACTATCTGCTGCGCACGGCGTCCTATCCGGAGAACCTGGGCGAGGACAAGCTGGAGGGCACCAAGGACAACCACGTCAATTACTACCTGGGGCTGGTGAGGGAGCGGCTGGGCGACCCAGAGGGGGCAAAGGCGTGCTTCCAGCGGGCGACGGTGGGCACCGACAAGCCCGCCGGCATGATGTACTACAATAACCAGCCCGCCGACATGATCTATTACCAGGGCCTGGCGCTGGAGAAGCTGGGCAGGCCGGTGGAGGCCAAGGCCCGGTTCAACAAGCTGCTGGACTACGGCGAGCGGCATATGTTCGACCATATGCGGGTGAGCTATTTCGCGGTGTCCCTGCCGGACTTCCTGATTTTTGACGACGACCTGGACAGGAAGAACCGGGCCCACTGCCAGTATCTCATTGGCCTGGCCCGGCTGGGGCTGGGCCAGCCTGACGAGGCGGCGGAGGCCTTTGACGAGGCGATCCGGTTGGAGCAAACCCATCAAAACGCCATCCGCTATCGGAGGATGTGCGGATAGGGCCCAGCCGGAGGGACGGCTCAGGAAACAGAGGGCACACCGCCGGGTCAAAAAATAATTTAGGCTGCCTATTGATTTTTTAGGTTTTCGCGGTATAATGGATCCATCTATTTTGTGAAGGAGGACTTCCCGTGAACCAGACCATTACCGCGTCCAACGCCCCCGCCGCCGTGGGGCCCTACTGCCATGCCAAGCTGGCGGGGAATACCCTGTATACCTCGGGCCAGCTGGGCCTGATCCCCGCCACCGGCGAGCTGCCCCAGGGGGTGGAGGCCCAGGCTGCCCAGGCCCTGGACAACCTGTCCGCCGTGCTGGCCGCCGCAGGGATGACCTGCGCGGACGTGGTGAAAACCACCGTGTTCCTGGCGGACATGGGGGATTTCGCCGCCATCAACGCCATCTATGCCAAATACTTCCCCGGCGAGGCGCCGGCCCGCTCCTGCGTGCAGGCGGCCGCCCTGCCCAAGGGGGCGCTGTTTGAGATCGAGGCCATCGCCGTCAAATAATCCAGCTTCCAACGGCATTGCGACGCCGCCGGATCGTCCCGTCTGCGCACGGGGAGATCCGGCGGCGTTTTTGCTTTCCGCGTTTTTTGTTTGGCGAGCAGACTTCTTGTGGAAGCGCCGCAAGAACCGGGGCCGATTTCGACGGCCCGGCGTCCGCCCTTATTTGGCGGAATTCTTGGCCTCCTCAATATAGCTGTACAGGGTATACTTGGAGATGCCGAAGTATTTGCACACCCGCCCCCCCGACTTGGTGATCAGGAAGGCCCCCGTGTCGTTGAGGAACCCGATGGCCTTCACCTTTTCCTCCTTGGTCATGAGGGCGGCGGGCTTGCCCACCCGGCGCACGCTCTGCTCGATCAGCTCGTCCAGCAGGTCGGACACGTTTTGGGCGATGGGCTCCGGGGTCTCCTCCGGCTGGTTGGGGGCGGTGAACTGCCGCAGGCTCTCCTCCATGGCCAGCATCAGGGTGATGTCGTAGTTGATGGAGAAGATCCCGATGGGCTCCTGATCCGGATCCCGGATGTAGACGGTGGTGGACTTCAGCGTCTTGCCGTCAGCGGTTTTGGCCAGGTAGCTCAGCCGATCCTCCGCCGTGCCGCCGCTGTTCAGCGCCTCCAGCACCACATGGGAGGGCCCGTCCCCCACCTTGCGCCCGGAGACGTGGCCGTTCTCGATGGCGACAATGGAGCTGTCCGGGTCATTGGACTTCAGGTCGTGTATGACGATCTCGCAGCTGGGCCCGAACTGGGCGGCCAGGGCCTTTGCCAAGCGGAACAGGAATTCAAGCATGGACGCCTCCATGAAAACCACCTCGTCTGGTTCAAACTGTGTGGGTAGTATACCACCATCCCGCCCCGTTTGCAAGAAATATCAGGGGGCCAAAAAATAAGTTTGCAGGGAAACGGGGCGCGAAAAAGGCGGGATCACCCCCATGGGTTACGGTGATCTTTTACAAAAAAAGAATGGACACAGACCTGTAAATGTGTTAATATTAGTGATATGCACGGAAGCGCAAACTTTTATTTTTGCGCAGGACAGGCACGAGGACAGGGGGATACCCCTGTCTGCCGCTGTACAGCGGCAGACATCGCCTTTAACCGTGGCCGTCCTGTTCCGGGGAGAAGAAAGGAAGGGTCAATATGCCGCTGGTACCAATGAAGGCCATCTTAGACGCCACAGAGAAGTACAACTACGCCCAGGGCGCGTTTAACGTCAACGCGGTCTGCCAGGCCAAGGCCGTGATCGAGGTTCACGAGATGTTCCGCTCCGCTGCCATTCTCCAGGGGGCGGATCTGGCCAACGCCTTCATGGGCGGCCGGACTGACTTCGCCCAGGGCACCCTGGAGGACAAGAAGAAGGGCGCGCTGAACATCGCCAACGCGGTGAAGAAGTACGCCGAGCACAGCCCCATCCCGGTGGCCCTCCACCTGGATCACGGCAAGAATATGGACTCCTGCGTGGCCGCCATCGCGGGCGGCTATACGTCGGTGATGATCGACGGCTCCTCCCTGCCTTTTGACGAGAACGTGGAGCTCACCCGGGAGGTGGTGAAGTACGCCCATGAGCGGGGCGTCACCGTGGAGGGCGAGCTGGGCGTGCTGGCCGGGGTGGAGGATCACGTGTTCGCCGCCAATTCCACCTACACCAACCCCATGGACGCGGTGAAGTTCTTCCGCCAGACCGGGGTGGACGCCCTGGCCATCAGCTACGGCACCAAGCACGGGGCCAACAAGGGCAAGGACACGGTGATCCGCAAGGAGATCGCCATCGCCACCAAGGAGTGCATGATGCACGAGGGCATCGAGGGCACCCTGGTGAGCCACGGCTCCTCCACCGTGCCCCAGTACATCGTCAGCGAGATCAACGCCCTGGGCGGCGACATCCACGACGCCTACGGCATCAAAAAGGAGCAGCTGAAAGAGGTGTCCAAGCTGGGCATCCGGAAGATCAACGTGGACACCGACATCCGGCTGGCGGTGACCCGCAACCTGCGGGAGCTGTTCCGGGACAACGCCGCTTTGCGGGACAGCGCCTCCATCGGCGGCATTTACAAGCTGCTGGTGGACAACCCCTCCGCCTTTGACCCCCGGGTGTTCTTCCCGCCCATCATGGACACCGTCATGTACGGCAATGTGCCCGACGAGGACGTGGCCCGCATCGTGGACTGCATCGAGCGGGGCGTGAAGGAGGTCGTGGGCACCCTGATCGTGGAGTTCGACTCCGTGGGCAAGGCCCCCCTCATTGAGAACGTCTCCCTGGACGAGATGGCGGAGCGGTACAGGAAGAAGGGCATCTGACCTACTTTTTCTTGAAAGAAAAAGTAGGCAAAAAGAACTTTAATTCGCTACGGAATACGGGCAGAAGCTGTCAGGCGGTTGCCCGGTGACGAAACGTTATGGAAATCGGAGACATTGATATATGGGAAAAAATATTTTAGTGGCCCACGGCGGCGGCCCTACCGCCGTCATTAACTGCTCCCTCCAGGGGGTGGTGGAGGCCGCCCGGAGCGCCGGCTTTGACGGGAAGATCTTCGCCGCCCGGTTCGGGGCGGAGGGCATCCTGGCCGGGGATCTCATCGACCTCACCGGCGTGCCCGCCGCCACCATCTCCAGGCTGGGGCACACCCCCGCCTCCGCCATCGGCTCCTGCCGGCGGAAGCTCACCGATGCGGACTACCCCACGGTGATGGAGACGCTGAAAAAATTTGACATCGGCTACTTTTTCTACAACGGCGGCAACGACTCCATGGACACCTGCAACAAGGTGAACGAGCTGGCAAAGGCCCAGCGGCTGGACGTGCGGGTCATCGGCATTCCCAAGACCATGGACAACGACCTGGATCTCACGGATCACTGTCCCGGCTTCGGATCCGCCGCCCGGTACGCGGCGCTGAGCGCCGCCGAGCTGGCCCTGGACGCCTCCGGCCTGCCCATCCATGTGGTGGTGCTGGAGCTGATGGGCCGCAACGCGGGCTGGGTCACCGCCGCCAGCGCCATGGCGGCGCGGCTCACCGACTGCCAGGTGCTCACCTATCTGCCGGAGGTGTTGGTGGACGAGGACAGGATGCTGGCCGACATCGAGCGGGCCTACGCCAAGGGCAAGGGCCTGCTGGTGACCGTCAGCGAGGGCATCTGCGGCCTGGACGGCAAACCTCTGGCGGATACGGGGATCGTGGACGGTTTCGGGCACAAGGTGCCCGGGGGAACCGCCCAGCACATCACAGATCAGATCATCCAGAAGCTGGGCCTAAAGTCCCGGGCGGAGAAGCCGGGGCTCCTGGGCCGGGCCAGCATCCCCTACCAGTCCTCCACCGACCGGGCGGAGGCCTACGCCGTGGGCCGGTACGCTGTAACCGCCGCCCTGAAGGGGGAGAGCGGGTACATGGTGGCCATCGACGCGGTGCGCAAGCTCGAGTACAGCGCCAGCCTGTCCCTGGTGCCGCTGGCCAAGGTGGCCAACGTGGAGAAGAAGTTCCCGCTGGAGTGGATCGTGGACGGCAGCCAGATCGCCGACGCCTTCTTTGACTACGCCATGCCGCTGATGGGGGACGCGTTCCCGGAATACGCTTTGCTGAGGTAACGGAATATGAAACATATCTATTTAAATTTGAAGCGGTTCGACGTGCCCGTGGAGCTGGGGGGCGTGAACCGGCTGGCCCCGGTGAAGGACTGGGGCGCGGCGGTGGTGAACGGCACCCAGGAGGCGCTGCGCGGATACGATCCCGCCCAGGTGGAGTTTGTCCAGTACCTGCCGGAGGCCCATCTGCTGGGCGCGGTGGGCGCGCTGGCGGAAAACAGCCCCGTGCGGATCGGCAGCCAGGGCGTGTACCGCATGAATACGGCGGTGGGGGGCAACTTCGGCGCCTTCACCACCAACCGGCCCGCCTCCATCGTGAAGGCCATGGGGTGTACCTCCACCCTCATCGGCCACTGCGAGGAGCGCAACGACAAGAAGGGCATCCTGGCGGAGGCGGGGGTCACGGACATGAGCGCCGTCAACCGCCTGCTGAACCAGGAGATCAAGTGCGCCCAGGAGGCGGGGCTGACGGTGCTGTACTGCATCGGCGAAACCAGCGAGGAGCAGCCCCAGTGGGAGGACGTGCTGGGCCAGCAGCTGGACGCGGGGCTGGACGGCGTAGACAAGAGCCGGGTGGTTATCGGCTACGAGCCCGTCTGGTCCATCGGCCCGGGCAAGACCCCGGCGGGCAAGGACTACATCACCAGGATTGCCCGCTTCGTCAAGGAGCGCACCGGGGGGATGGACGTGGTGTACGGCGGCGGGCTGAAGGCGGACAACGCCGCCATGCTGGCCTCCATCGACGAGATCGACGGCGGGCTCATCGCCCTCACCCGGTTCCAGGGGGAGATCGGCTTCTACCCCCAGGAGTATCTGGAGATCATCCGCTTGTACTTAGGAGAATAAGGGAGAGTGCCCATGAAATTAGAGTTTGAATACGGCCACGGCCTGATGGCCGCCAATCTGCCCGACAATACCGACGTGTTTATCCCCGGGGAAACCGTCCCCGATCCCCCCTGCCTGCCCCAGGACTGGGACAGCCTGTATAACGCCACCCTGGAGAGCCTCCGCAACCCCATCGGGATGCCCCCGCTGAAGGAGCTGGCGGGCCCGGGCAAGACGGTGGTGTTCGTCATCCCGGATATCGTGAAGGGCGGCTGCCAGCCCACCGCCCACCGGAAGGTGTCCATCCGGGCCTGCCTGGACGAGCTGTACGCCGCCGGGGTGGAGAAAAAGGATATCCTGCTGCTGTTCTCCAACGGCCTGCACCCCCGGGCCACCGTGTCCGAGATGAAGCAGATTTTGGGCGAGGAGCTGTTCAACGAGTTCTACTGGACGAACCAGATCACCTCCCACGACAGCGAGGACTATGACCACATGGTGGATCTGGGCAAGACCCGCCGGGGCGACCCGGTGCTGATGAACAAGTACGTCTTTGACTGCGACCTGCCCATCCTCATCGGCCACACCCAGGGCAACCCCTACGGGGGCTACTCCGGGGGCTACAAGCACTGCGCCACCGGCATCACCCACTGGCGGAGCATCGCCAGCCACCACGTGCCCGACGTGATGCACCGGCCCGACTTCACCCCCGTGTCCGGCAAGAACCTGATGCGCACCAAGTTTGACGAGATCGGGATGTGGATGGAGGAGAAGATGGGCCATCCCTTCTTCTGCTGCGACGCGGTGCTGGACACCTACTCCCGTCAGATCGCCATCTTCTCCGGCTGCGCCCAGGAGATGATGCCCGTCTCCTGGGAGGTGGCCGACAAGCGCACCTACGTCCACTGGGCGGAGAAGAAGTATGACGTGATGGTGTTCGGGATGCCCCAGGCCTTCCACTACGGCGACGGCATGGGCACCAACCCCATCCAGATGATGCAGGCCCTGTCCGCCCAGGTGATCCGCCACAAGCGGGTGATGAAGGACAACTGCGTCATCATCTGCTCGTCTATCTGCAACGGCTACTTCCACGACGAACGCTGGCCCTACCTGCGGGAGCTGTATGAGCTGTTCCAGCACGATTACATGAACATCCTGCCCGACATGAACCGGTACGGCGAGTATTTCGCCACCAACCAGGAGTACATCCGCAAGTACCGCTTCTGCAACGCCTTCCACCCCTTCCACGGGTTCTCCATGATGAGCTGCGGCCACATCGCGGAGATGAACACCAGCGCCATTTACATCGTGGGCGCCCAGGAGCCGGGCATCGCCCGGGGGATGGGGCTCAAAACCCGGGCCACCTTCGAGGAGGCGCTGGAGGACGCGAAGAAAAAGTTTGTGGGGCCGAACCCCAATATCCTGGCCCTGCCCAAGACCTTCAAGGTGGGCGCCGTCCACCTGTGCATGAAGGGGGAGCCCTACGACGGCACCAACGGCTGCGGTGGGTGCGGCTGCTGAGCGCGGTTGAAAGCCTATGACAGCCGGCAGGCTGAACATGAGAAAAGAGTAAAGGAAGGTGTCGTATGAGCAAAACAAAGCAAGCCAAAAGACCCCTGACCCAGGCGGAAAAGCGGAACAAGACCATTAACCGGCTGTGGCTGCTGCTGTCCCTGGTGGTAGCTCTGATCGTGTGGTTCCTGCTGTCCATCGGGGAGAAGACGGGGCGCAGCTTCCCGTTCCTGTTCTCCATTCAGGGGAGGGACTCGGTCATCCAGGGCCTCCAGACCATGATTGACCGCGACGCGCTGTGGAACGACTTTGCCAGCAGTATGATCTCGGTGGCCATGGGCTTTGGCCTGGGCTTCCTCACCTCTCTGCCCATGGCGTTCCTGATGGCCTGGTACACCCCGGTGCGCAAGATCATTGAGCCCTGGATCAACTTCATCCGCAACATCCCCGCCCTGGCCTACGCGCCCCTGGTGGTGATCATGCTGGGCGTGGGCCGCACGCCGTCCGTGGTGCTGATCTGGATCTGCACCTTTATGACCATGTGCATCACCATCTTCCACGGCATCCGCAACATCGACAACACCCTGGTGAAGGCCGCCAAGGTGCTGGGCGCCAACGACATGGACATCTTCTTCCGCATCACCCTGCCCGCCACGGTGCCCTTCATCCTCACCGCCGTGCGGCTGGGCCTGAGCGCGGCGCTGACCACCCTGCTGGCGGCGGAGTCCACCGGCGCCCGGGCCGGCCTGGGTATGCGCATCCGCACCCTCCAGACCACCTTTGAGACCAACGCCATGCTGGGCTACATCATCATCATCGGCATCATCGGCACGCTGCTGAACATTCTTGTGGACTTCATCGAAAGGAGGCTGACCTCATGGCAGGAGAAGCGGGAAGAAGCGTAAAGATCCAGATCAAGGACGTGAAGAAGGAGTACCACGGCGACCACGGCACCACCGTGGCCCTCAACGGCGTCAACCTGGACATCATGGAGAACGAGTTCGTCTGCGTCGTCGGCCCCTCCGGCTGCGGCAAGTCCACCCTGCTGAACATCCTGGCGGGCCTCCATGAGGCCAGCTCCGGCGAGTGCTACCTGGACGGCGAGGCCATCCACGGCACCGACGTGAAGCGGGGCGTGGTGTTCCAGCAGTACGCCCTGTTCCCCTGGCAGACCGTCCTCCAGAACGTCATGTTCGGCCCCCAGATGAAGCGTATGCCCAAGGCGGAGTGCGAGGCCATCGCCCGCAAGTACATCAAGATGGTGGGGCTGGAGGACTTTGAGAACTCCTTCCCCAAGGAGCTGTCCGGCGGCATGAAGCAGCGGGTGGCCATCGCCCGGGCCTACGCCAACAACCCCGAGGTGCTGCTCATGGACGAGCCCTTCGGCGCCCTGGACGCCCAGACCCGGGCCCAGCTCCAGACCGAGCTGCTCAAGACCTGGGAGGAGGAGCAGAAGACCTGCTTCTTCATCACCCATGACGTGGACGAGGCGGTGCTGCTGGCCCAGCGGGTGGTGATCATGTCCGCCCGTCCGGGCCGCATCAAGCGGGTGGTGGACATCGACATCCCCTATCCCCGGGATCAGGGCACCAAGAGCGACCCCCGCTTCATGGAGCTGAAGGCCGAGATCTGGAACGAGGTCTACCAGGAGTACCTGGAAGTCCGGAAGTAAGTTTGTGCCTGACCGTGGCTCACGGTTGACATACAGGCAGTCCCAAACAAATTCAAGGAGGAAAAATGAAATGAAGAAACTCACCGCCCTGCTGCTGGCCCTGGTTATGGTGCTGGGTCTGGCAGCCTGCGCCGGCACCCCCGACCCCACCAAGGCCCCCGACCCCACCAAGGAAGTGACCGAGAGCAAGGCCCCCGAGGAGAGCAAGGAGCCCGAGCCCGCCAAGCCCGACCCCATCAAGCTGACCATCGCCTATATGCCCAACTACGCCTCCCTCTGGGGCGTGCTGTCCGCCATGAACCAGGGCTTCTTCGAGGAGGAGGGCATCACCATCGAGCTGAAGGAATTCCCCGACGGCCCCTCTGAGGTGGCCGCCATGGAGAGCGGCGACGTCCAGCTGGCCTACATCGGCAAGGGCGCCCACCGCCTGTGCATCCTGGGCAACGCCGTCATCTTCGCCCCCAGCTCCATCCACACCGTGGACAAGGTGGTGTGTATGCCCAACAGCGGCATCCAGACCGTGGAGGATCTGAAGGGCAAGACCATCGCGTTCAACGCCGGTTCTTCCTCTGAGACCACCTTTGACAACGCCCTGAAGGTGGCCGGCCTGACCCGCGACGACGTGGACGAGTACGAGATGAGCATTGACAACATGGTGCCCGCCGCCGTGTCCGACGACATCGACGCCGCCGTGTGCTGGAACCCCTACTCCGGCCAGATCCTGAAGCAGGTGGAGGGCTCCTATGAGATCGAGTTCGCCGACGGCTCCACCAACACTTCCAGCTGGATCTGCCTGCCCAAGTACGCCGAGGAGAACCGGGACGTGCTGGTGCGCTTCAGCCGCGCTCTGTACAAGGGCATGGACTGGGGCTCCAAGGAGGAGAACTATGAGACCGTGGCCCAGTACTGCGCGGATCAGATCAAGAGCAGCCTGGACTCCCAGCTGATGCAGGTGGGCGACGCCCACTGGTTCAACATCGCCGACCTGACCTCCGGTCTCAAGGACGGCACCATCAAGAAGTACTACGAGGGAATGCAGAACGACATGGTTCAGGGCGGCAACATTGAGGCCGACCAGGCCAAGGAGGACGTGGGCGATTTCGTCCTGTTCGACGTGATGGAGGAGGCCCTGAAGTAAGCCTCTAAGCCAACCAAATACCAGAAACACATAGGAACGGGCCCTATGGGACGGAGCTGAAGTCCGCCTATAGGGCCTCGTTCTGCCCAGATCCACCGGACGGAGGAGTGCTCTATGAACATCAACCTGATCTGTCCCCCCGACGCCCCGGCCCCCGTGGCCTTTGCCGCCGCTGAGCTGTCCGCCTATCTGGGCCGGATGCTGGCGGGGGAGGAGGGGGAGCTGGCCATCCGCCTAACGGTGCGCCCCGACCCGGAGCCCAGGCGTCCCGATTGGTTTGCCGTGGAGCTGAACGGGACGGAGGGCTCTATCACGGGAAACAGCGGGCGGGCGGTGCTGCTGGGGGCCTACGACTGCCTGCGGCGCTTAGGCTGCCGGTTCCTGGCCCCCATCAAGGGCTGCGAGGTGGTGCCCCCCATCGCCCGCCGGGCGCTGAAGCTGCGGTATGAGCACCGGGCGTCCTTCTACCACCGGGGCGTGTGCATCGAGGGGGCGGACAGCCGGGAAAACGTGCTGGACTTTATCGACTGGCTGCCCAAGGTGGGCTACAACAGCTTTTTCCTGCAATTCAAAACGCCCTGGATCTTTTACGCCCGGTGGCGGCAGCACCAGCGCAACCCCCTCCGGAAGGCGGAGCCCTTCACCCCTGACGACGCCCTGGCATGGATGGAGGAGGCGGAGGGAGAGCTCAAGCGCCGGGGGCTGCTGCTCCACAAGGTGGGCCACGGCTGGACGGGGGCGGCGCTGGGGTACGAGTCCGTGTCCTGGGACGCTGACCCCGCCCCCCTGGGGCCGGGCAAGCGCCCCCTGGTTGCCCAGGTGGACGGGGTGCGGGGGCTGTGGAAGGGCGTCCCCGCCAACACCAACCTGTGCTTCCACAACGGGGACGCCGTGGACGCCTTTGCCGCCCAGGTGGCGCGGTACGCCCAGGCCAACCCGGAGGCGGACTACCTCCACGTCTGGCTGGCGGACGAGTACAACAACGTGTGCGAGTGCGACGGCTGCCGGGAAACCACCCCCTCCGACCAGTATGTGGAGCTGCTCAATGAGATCGACGGGCGGCTGACCGGGCTGGGGCTGTCCACCCGGATCGTGTTCCTGCTGTACCAGGAGCTGCTGTGGCCCCCGGTGAAGGCCCGGCTGGCCAATCCGGATCGGTTTGTCCTCATGTTCGCCCCCATCAGCCGCACCTTTGAGCGATCCTACACCGTGGAGCGGGAGCTGCCCCCCATCCCGCCCTATGAGCGGAACCGGATCACTCTGCCCACGGATCTCTCGGAGAACCTGGCCTTCCTCCGGGGCTGGCAGGCGCTGTTCCACGGGGACAGCTTCGTTTACGACTACCCCCTGGGCCGGGCCCACTACGGCGACTTCGGGTACGTGAAGCTGGCCCGGGTCATCAGCGGCGACGTGAAGCAGCTCAAGGGGCTGGGCCTGGACGGCTACATCAGCTGCCAGGAGCTGCGCTCGGGCCTGCCCAACTTCTTCCCCAACTACGTGCTGGGCCGGACGCTGATGGACGCGGACGCCGGCGTGAACCAACTGCTTGGGGAGTACTTTTCCGCGGCCTACGGGGCGGACTGGCCCGCCGTGGCGGACTACCTGTCCCAGCTGTCCGGCCTGAGCAGCACCGATTACGTCAACGGCAAGGGCGGGCGCCGGGACGAGGGAATGGCCGCCCGGATGGAGGAGATCCGGGAACTGTGCCGGAGCTTTACCCCCACCTTGGACGCCCACCGGGGGGCAGGCGGCTGGGCCACCCCCTTCTGGGAGGCGCTGAACAGCCACCGGGACTATGTGCTCAAGCTGGCCCGGGCGCTGCGGCACCTGGCCCGGGGGGAGGACGGCAGGGCCGCGGAGGACTGGGACGCCTTCCGGCGGTTTATCTGTGAACAGGAGCCGGACTTTCAGCCCTGGCTGGACGTGTACCGGGTGCTGGAGGTTCTGGAAAAGTATACGGGGCTCCCGCCCCGGCAAAGCTGAAAGGAGAACGCAATATGCGCCACGACTACTATTATTACAACCGGGAGCAGCTGCTGGCCGCCCCCAAGGTGCCCATTGAGGTGCTGGCGGACAATACCGCGGTGTTCCAGGCCATTGCCCGGGAAATGGCGGACGAGATCAAGAGCCATAACGCCCAGGGGAAAACCACCGTGTTCATCTGCCCCGTGGGGCCCGTGGGGCAGTACCCCTACTTCGTGGACATGGTCAACGGGGAGGATATCAGCCTGAAAAACGTCTGGTTCCTCAACATGGACGAGTACCTCACCGACGACAAGCAGTGGATCGACAAGAGCCACAAGCTCAGCTTCCGGGGCTTTATGGATCGGACGGTGTACACCAAGATCAAGCCGGAGCTGGTGATGCCCGAGAGCCAGCGGGTGTTCCCCGACCCCAACGACCCGGACAACATGGCCCGCACCATCGAGAAGCTGGGGGGCGTGGACATCTGCTTCGGCGGCATCGGCATCAACGGCCACCTGGCCTTCAACGAGGCCCAGGACGAGCTCACCGGGGAGCAGTTCAAGCAGCTCCACACCCGGGTACTGGAGATCAGCCGGGAGACCCGGACGGCCAACGCCATCGGCGATCTGAACGGGGCGGTGGACGATATGCCCCGCTGGTGCGTCACCATCGGTATGAACGAGATCTACAACGCCCGGAAGGTGCGCCTGGGCGTGTTCCGGGACTGGCACCGGGCGGTGCTCCGCCATACGGCCTATGGCGAGGTGTCCGGCCACTTCCCCGCCACCCTGATGCAGACCCACCCGGACGCGCTGATCCGCACCACGGAATTCGTGGCCAACCTGCCGGACTGAGCCGGGGGAGGGGACATGAAGGACACCTATCTCATCAACGGCCGGGTCTATCTGGGGCGGCGCTTTGAGGAAAAAACCCTGAAGCTGTCCGGCGGGAAGCTCCAGGTGCTGGACAAGGAGGCCCCCGTCCCCCAGTCGGGGGAGGAGATCATCGACGCCGCCGGCAAACGGGTGGTGCCTGGCTTCATCGACGTGCACACCCACGGCGGGGTGGGGGTGGACGTGAACGGCGCGTCGGCGGAGGATCTGGAGAAGCTCAGCCGCTTCTTCGCCGGGAACGGCACCACCGCCTGGCTGTGCTCGGTGCTCACCGACACGGAGGAGCAGACCCGGTGGTGCATCGACCAGTTCAAGGCCCACCGGCAGGGGGGCCAGCCCACCGCCGAGCTGCTGGGCGTCCATTTGGAGGGGCCCTTTTTGGCTTCCCAGTACAAGGGGGCCATGCCGGAGCACCTGCTGCGCAAGGGGGACGCGGCCCTGCTGCGCGCCTATCAGGAGCAGGCCGAGGGCGGCATCCGCTATCTCACCGTGTCGCCGGAGGTGGAGGGCGTGGTGGAGCTGATCCCGGAGGCCCAAAAGCTGGGCATCGTCCCCGCCATCGGCCACTCCGGGGCGGACTATGAGACCTCCATGGCGGCCATCGCCGCCGGGGCCCAGGCCGCCACCCACACCTTTAACGCCATGGGGCTGTTCCACCAGCACAGGCCCGCCATTATGGGGGCGGTGCTGGAGTCGGACGTGTACTGCGAGATGATCTGCGACGGGCGGCACCTCCACCCCGGCTCGGTGCGGCTGCTGATCAAGACCAAGGGGCTGGATCGGGTGGTGGCCATCACCGACTCCATCATGGCGGCGGGGCTGCCCGACGGCAAGTACCACCTGGGCGTGAACGAGGTGGTGGTGGAGGACGGGGACGCCAAGCTGGCCAGCGACGGCACCCGGGCCGGCAGCACCCTCACCCAGGACGCGGCGCTGCGCAATCTGCTGGCCTTCACTGGGCGGCCCATGGAGGAGCTGCTGCCCGCCCTGACGGAGAACCCCGCCCGGCTCATCGGGGTGTTTGACCGGAAGGGCTCCATCGCCGACGGCAAGGACGCGGATCTGGTGGTGCTGGACGGGGAGAACCGGGTGGATCTGGTGTTTACCCGGGGCCGCCTGCTGGAGCGGTGAGGGCGGAGTCCCGGGGGAAGCGGCCTCTGATCTGACCCCAAAAAAGAAGCGGAGACGCTGTCAACAGCGTCTCCGCTTCTTTTAAAAGGCGTGGGCAGATCAGTAAGCGATGCTCCCGTTGTGCTTCTCGTTCACCACATAGTAGGCCATGCGCTCCTCCGGCTTGACGTACAGCTTCAGCTCGGTGATGGGTGTGCGCTTCTTGGCCTGCCGGAAGTCGGCCTTGGCCGCCTCCACCAGCGTGTCCAGATCCACCTCGGCGCCCTGGAACTGCAGAACCACCACGGGCTTGAGGCTGTCCGCCTTGGACTTGCTCTCCTTGGGTTTGCTCTCCTTGGGTTTGCTCTCCTTGCGGGCCCTTGCGGCGGCGGGCTTCTTCTCCGCGGCGGGCGTTTTGCCGGTCTCCTGTTTGGCCTCGGGCTCAGCGGCCGTGGCGATGACTTTTTCCTTGTCCATGATATTCCACCCCTATTTTATAATTTGCCGGGTCAAGTTTCTACGCTCTATTATATATGGTAATAACCAAAAAAGCAAGAGAATATGCGTTTTCTTTCTCTCAGGAAAAGCGTCCGGTGGACAGAACCGGGCGGAGATGGTATAATCAACGAAACAGTGTGGGGATGGGGGGCTTTTGCTGTGCATAAAACCGGACGCGCCGCCGCCGGCTGGCCCAGAGCTCTTTTTTACCTGATCCAGTTCACCTGGGGGCTGCCGGTGAACCTGGCGGGGCTGGCGGTGTTCCTGTGCTGCCGGGGCCGCTGCCCCGTCCGCCGGTTCCACAACGGCATTGTGACCCTCCTGCCGGGGAACCGGGGGGGCCTGTCCCTGGGGGTTTTCCTGTTCCTCAGCGTCCCCGACGCGGACGAGTACCCCGGCCTCTGGGCCCACGAATACGGGCACACCATCCAGTGCCTGCTGCTGGGCCCGCTGTACTGGCTTGTGGTGGCGCTGCCCAGCCTCATCTGGTGCCATTGCTTTGCCGGCTGGCGGAGCAGGCGCGGGATCCCCTACGACGCGCTGTACTGTGAGCGCTGGGCCACGGCCTGGGGGAGGCGCTGGAGCGGCCCGCCGCCCGGGGAACGCCCCGCCCCGGGCTCCTGACCGCCATCCGGCGCCGTCCCCGCCCCGGGCCAGCGCCGCCGGACACAAAAAGCTATTGCTATTACAGGCGTAATGGTATATAATACCCCTATTAAGAAACCTTCGCCCGCATCTTGAGAGGAGGGGCCGTACTTGGACGACACCAAAACCAGAATCCTCTCCGCGGCCATGAAGGCCGTCCGGCAATATGGGCTGGAGGGCGTCCGTGTGCAGAACATCAGCGAGCTGGCCGGCATCTCCCCTGGGGCCATGTACCGCTACTTCAAGAGCAAGGACGAGCTGATGGCGGCCTGCTTTGCCAGCGTGGATCAGCAGGCGGCCGAGATTTTCGAGCATCTGAAGTTCAACCCCCTGATCATGCTCTCCGATCCCATGAAGGCGGTCAGAAGCCTGTGGGTGCCCTACTTCCGCTTCTGGGTGGCCCATCCGGACGAGACGGTGTTCTACCACCGCTTCCGGGACAGCGCCGCCTTCCCTGAGTTTTACAGGCACTACGACGGAAGCCATTTCAACACCTTCGGCAGCATGGTGCGGGCCTTTATGAACACCTTCCCCAGCCTGCGCCGGATCAACCAGGATCTGCTGTGGCTCCACGTGCTCACCTCCACCGTGATGTACGCCAAATACGTGGTGGAGGGCGTGCTGCCCAACACCCAGGAGACAGAGGATACGGTGTTCCAGTTTATCAGCGTGGGCCTGAGCGGTTACCTGCGGCCCGAGAAGGCAAAACCCCAGTCTTAAAGACGCGCCGCCCCCGGGGCGGTTCGTTTTTAACGGCATCGGGAATGAATATTTATTCAAGGCACCGCGTCCCGGCGCGGGGCGTTTTTGATGCAGCTCGGAATAAACGTTTATTTGTGGCGCTGTGCCCCGCTTCCGCGGCGTTCATGGCCTGCCCACGCTCGCCTGACGATAGAAAAAGACAGGAGGAGTCCCCATGAAATTGAAGATGAAAGCGAAAATCGCCAGCATCCACAACAAGATCTCCATCACCGACGAGGAGGGCGGCCTTGTGTATCAGGTACACAGCAAGGTGTTCTCCCTCCACAACGTCACCTACCTCACCGACGGGGAGGGGGAGGAGATCGCCGTCATCACCCGCAAGCCCGTCTCCATGCACGACGTCCACACCATCCAGCTGGTGGACGGCACCGAGATCGAGCTGCGCACCGAGCTGCTCCATCTGACCCGCGATGTGCTGGACATCGAGGCCCTGGACTGGCAGCTGACTGGCAACCTGTTACAGCATGACTACCAGCTGAAGGACGATCAGGGGCAGCTGCTGGCCCAGACCCACCGGAAATGGCTGTCCCTCCACGACACCTACGAGGTGGACGTTGTGGACGAGGAGCGGATGGATCTGATCGTGGCGGTGCTGGTGGCGCTGGACAAGATCATGGCGGATCGGCAGCTGGTGGCAAACGCCTCCGACGACGCCGCCCGGATCAGCAAGCAAAACTGACCGCCGCCCCCATCTCAAAACAGGAGTTGAATGCCCGTGCCACCTTCCCGTTCCGGTGCCCGGCCGGCCTCCCGGCCCGGACGCCGGCTCCGCAGGCGGCGGCCTGATCCGCTGATCCGGATCATTGTGGCGCTGCTGTGCGTCAGCCTGATGCTCGTCCTCATCGCCGTGGGCGCCATCCTCTGGCGCTTTGCCGCCCGGGACGCCCCGGCGGCCTCCCACCAGCCGCAGGCGGCGGAGACGGCGTCTCCCGCACCGTCTCCGTCCCCGTCTGCCGCCCCCACCCCCCGGCCCGCCCTGGTGACCAGCCCGCCCCTGTCCCAGCCCCCGGAGGAATCCCCGCCGGGGCCGTCGGTGGATCCGGACGTGTGGCTCGCCGACGCCGTGTTCATCGGGGACTCCCGCACCGATGGCCTGCGGCTGTACGGCGGGATCGCCGACGTCGCCGCCTTTCTGTGCCAGACCGGCCTGTCCGTCTACAAGGTGGAGCAGAACCAGGCCGTGATCCGCCAGGGGGAGAACCGGGTGTCCGTCCTGGACGCCCTGGGCAGGGGGAGCTACGGCAAGGTGTACCTGTCCCTGGGGCTGAACGAGCTGGGCTATTTCAACCCCGCCGGATACGCGGAGACCTACGGCCGGGTCATCGACGCCGTGGCCCAGCGCCAGCCCGGCGCCCGGATCTACGTCCAGCTCATCATCCCGGTGAACGACGCCCGGTGCCGGGCCAGCAGCACCCCCTACTACATCACCAACCAGGCCGTGTCCGACTACAACGCGGCGCTGACCAGGTGGTGCGCGGACAAGGACGTGACCCTGCTGGCCGCCCCGCCGGAGCTGCTGGATGAGACCGGGCAGCTGCGGGAGGACATCACCACCGACGGCGCCCACTTCCGGCCGGAGGGCTACGCCCTGTGGCGGGACTACCTGCTGGCCCACACCGAGGGCTGAAGCCCGCCAGGAAACTGTTCAAGTGACTGAGGAGGGACGCGAATGGAGCGTACTTCGGACAAAAAACGGGAGCTGTATCTCCTCCTGCTGCTGTTTGTGATCGGAGGCGTGATCGGCTTCCTCTATGAGGAGCTGTTTTACCTCATCGACCTGGGGCATCTGATCAAGCGGGGGAGCACCTTCGGCCCCTGGATCCAGATCTACGGCTTTGGGGCGGTGTTTATCGCGGTGACCACCAAGCCGCTGCGGAACAGGCCCTGGCTGGTGTTTCTGGCCTCGGGGCTGGTGTGCGGCGTGCTGGAGTATGTCACGGGGCTGGTGTTCGACCGCTGTTTCCACATCCGCTCCTGGGATTACAACGTGGAGATCTGGAACTGGGGCAACATCGACGGCTACGTCTGCGCCCGTTCGGTGCTGTTCTTCGCCCTGTCCGGGCTGTTTCTCCAGTACGTGCTCCGGCCCCTGCTGGAGCGGTACGCCGATTGGGTCAAGCCCAAAACCCTGGCCCTCACCGCCGTGATCCCGGCGGCGGTGTGCATACTGGATATGATCGTCAGCACCCTTTACGACACCTTTTTCCGAACCTAAAAACAGGAGGGATTGCTCATGGCGTTTGTGTTGGATCTGCTGCGGCAGGCCGGCGATGTGCTGATCACCGCCGAGCTGGCGGTGGTGGTGGTGAGCGCGATTCTGGGCGCGCTGGCCATGTTCTTTGTGATGTGTTACATCTTCGAGGTGGTGGCCTGCTGGCGGGTCTTTAAAAAGGCCGGGCAGGGGGGCTGGAAAAGCCTGATCCCGGTGTACAGCAACTACATCCGCTACCGGATCTCCTGGCGGCCCCTGTGGTTCTGGGTGAGCGCCCTGCTGCTGGTCGCCTCCACCGCCCTGGGCCATTTCTCGGGCCAGAACGCGGTGGCGGACGGCGCCTCCATTGTGGTGGGCGTGGCGGGCTTTCTGGTTCACATGGCGGGCCGCTGGAACCTGGCCCGGGCCTTTGGCCGGGGGCCGCTGTTCTCCCTGGGCATGATCCTGTTCCCGCCGCTGTTTACCCTGATCCTGGGCCTGGGCGGCTCGGAGTACCAGGGCCCCCGGGCGGCGCAGAGGGGGTGAGGCGCTTGAAGCGGCACATCCTGCCCCTGCGCCTGGGCTGCGCCCTGCTGGCGGCGGTTCTGCTGTGGGGGACGGTTCCCCCCGCCCGGGCCGCCGATCCGGACGTGGCCTGGCTCACCGGAAAATTCGACTCCCCCGCCTATCCGGGCCGGGAGCTGTCCTGCCAGTTCCCCTATCGGGACGACTACTTTGCCATACCCGCCGACGACTACCAGCACCCCCTGGCCCAGTGCACCCTGGGGCTGGCGGTGTCCGCCTTCCGGGCCGCCGATCTGGAGCTGGATCGGAAGGACGAGTACATCCGGGACTATCTGGGTCAGGCGGGCTTCGGCGACATGGTGAGCTGCCAGTTCGACCAGGAGCCCAGCGCCGACACCATCGCCACCCTCATGGCCTCCAAGCCCCTCCGGGACGAGGAGGGGGAGTTCCTGCTGGTGGCGGTGGCGGTGAGCGGCGGGGGCTATGAGGACGAGTGGCTGAGCAACTTCTCCTTTGGGGACGACGTGGTGCACCAGGGCTTTTTCAGCGCCGCCTTCACCGTGTTTGAGCGGGTGTTTGACTACGTGGACGAGCACGCCGGCGGCGGGCGGTTCAAGATCTGGATGGGGGGCTACAGCCGGGCGGCGGCGGTGAGCAACATGGCGGCGGCCCTGGCCCTGACGGCGGAGCAGGTGGACAGCGAGGATCTGTACGTCTACACCTTCGCCACCCCCAACAACATCCGGCTGGAGAGCGGCGATTTTGATCTGGACGGGGACTACGGCAGCATTTATAATGTGGTTGGGATGTTCGACCCGGTGCCCTCTATCCCCTTCCAGGAGTGGGGCTACGGCAAGCTGGGCACCACCTTCCACCTCCCCGCCCAGGAGACCACCCCGGACTACGCGGCCCGGCGGGAGCCGGTGGCGGAGATCTACCGGGCCATCACCGGCACGCCCTACAGCAACAACCCGGAGGCCAACTGGTTCATCCAGAAGCTCTACCAGCTCATCTACGACATGGCCCGCACCGCCGGGAGCTACCAGGAGGCGCTGGAGGGCGTGATTCAGGAGGCGTGGGTGAACCGCTCCAGCGCCTTCCAGCTGCTGCGCTCCCTGTGCGGGGCGCTGAGCCGGAACGGAGAGGCGGACGCCATGCTGCTGGGGGAGGCCCCCAAGGCGGACACCCTGCTGTCGGTGTTCCTCTACGATCTGGCCATGGAGGAGCTGGGCCTGCGGCCCAGCAGCTGGAACGACCTGAACCTGATGATGCAGCTGTTCTATGAGCACTGCCCGGAGGTCTACATCTCCTGGATGATGTCCCAGAGCGACCCCGCCCACCTGTTCGTGACGGACACCGCCTACCGCCGGATCTTCCTGGACAGCCGGGTGGACTACGCCCTGCTGGACGAGGATCGCCAGCCGGTGGACGCCGTCTGCGCGGCCAGCCTGGGCCGGACGGTGATGATCACCGTCCCCTCCAGCCGCACCTACACCCTGGCCCTGTCCGCCGGCAAGGGCGGGGAGCGGGTGAAGGTGGTGGAGTACGCCGCGGGCTCCCTCCACTACGCCTACCAGCTCTATGAGCTGGACAGCGGTGGAACCTATGAGCTCACCCTGCCCATGGAATTTTGGGCGGACTGGGACGACGGGGGGCTGATCCGCGTGCCGGATCGGGAGCAGGTGGCCCCGTCCGTCCAGGCCCTGGAGCGATCCCAGGTGCACCCCAGCGCTGTCTTTGAGATCGAGGACAGCGGCTTCGTCGCCTCTTACGCGCTGAACATCGCGCTGGGCGCTGTCATCGTGCTGCTGCTGGCCGTTGTGATCCTGCTGGTGGTGATCCTGCGGCTGGTGTGGAGGCGGACAAAGCAAAACGTCCCGGCACAAAAAAGTGAGAACGGAGGAAGTTCCCATGAGTGACAAACAAGCGCAGGAGCAGAACCAGGAACAAACACAGAACCAGGAGCCGAGGCAGGAGCAGGCGGCCAAGGCCGCCCCCGCGCCGTCCCCCGCCCCGCAGGAGAAGGTCTTTGCCCAGGGTTGGTGCTTTGTGAAAATCTTCGTGTTTTTCGTCCTGGGCTGTATCATCGGCACCTACTACGAGGAGATCCTGTGGTTTATCCGCTTCCATGAGCGGGTGAACCGGCAGGGCATCTTCTACGGCCCCTTCAGCCCCATCTACGGCCTTGGCATCAGCATCTTCGTGATCTTCCTGGGCCGGAACGCGGAGAAGCGATCCTGGCTGAAAACCTGGGCCTGGTCGGCCCTCATCGGCGGGTGCACCGAGTACGCCACCAGCCTCATCGCGGAGAAGATCTTCGGCTCCACCATCTGGGACTATTCCAACGTCCCCACCAACATCAACGGGCGCACCACCCTCCTGTTCATGATCTTCTGGGGGCTGGGGGGCATGGTGCTGATGAAGCTGGTGTATCCCTTCCTCTCCAAGTGGATCGAGAAGATCCCCTACAAGATCGGCCAGCCGGTGTTCTGCATCGCGCTGGCGCTGATGATCGTGGATCTGGTGCTGTCCTACGGGGCCATGGGCCGCCGGGCCATGCGGGATCAGGGAATGCCCCCCCAGACCTTCATCGGCGAGTTCTTCGACCGGGTGTATCCGGACGAGTATATCGACGAAAAGATCCCCGCTATGGTGTTCAAGCAGGGGGAATAGAGCCGGCCGGCAAAAAACCGGCGGCGGGATGGACGTCCCGCCGCCGGTTTCGTATGCTTTTTCCGCTCAGAACTCCACGCCCTCCCGGGCGGGGATCCCCTGGGCAAAGGGGTGTTTGTGGCAGCGCAGCTCCGTGCTGTAGTCCGCCGCGTCCAGCATCCAGTCCGCCGGACGCCGCCCGGTGAGCACCAGCTCCTGCTCAGGTGGCTTGTCCAGCACCGCCCGGCGGAGCAGCCCCTCGTCCACCAGCCCCTTCTCCAGGGCGGCGCACGCCTCGTCCAGCACCAGCAGCTGGGCGTCCAGCTCCAGCGCCTGCCGCAGGTGCTGGGTGTGGAGGGCCCGGGTCTCCGCCCGCTCCCCCTCGTCCATCCGGCTGGAAAACTTCGTCCCCGCCTTGCCCCGGAGCACCTGGGCCCCCAGGGACTGGAGCAGGGGGATCTCCCCGCTGCGCCCGCCCTTGAGGAACTGGACGATCACCACCCGCCGCCCCGCCCCCAGGGAGCGCAGGGCCAGGCCCATGGCGGCGGTGGTTTTGCCCTTGCCCTCCCCCCAGTAGAGGTGGATCAGGCCCCGCTCCCCGCTCATGACAGCTTTTCCTGCCGCCCCGCGGGATCGGTGGCGTCCAGGGCGGCGTACAGCAGGGCGTTGCAGATGGCGGCGGCCACATTGCTGCCCCCCTTGCGGCCCATGGCGGCGATGCAGGGCACGCCGTACCGCTGGCAGGCCTCCACCATCCGCTCCTTGCTCTCCACCACGTTGACAAAGCCCACCGGCACCGCCACCACAAAGGCGGGGCGCAGCCCGCCCTCCATCAGCTCACACAGCTTCAGCAGGGCCGTGGGGGCGTTGCCCACCGCCAGCGCCGCGCCGGGCTGATCCGCCGCCGCCTTCTCCATGCACACCGCCGCCCGGGTGACGCCCCGGCTTTTGGCCTCCCGGGCCACCTCCGGATCCGCCATGAAGCAGAACGCCCCGCCCCCCAGCTTAGCCAGCGCGGTCTTGCTCACCCCCGCTTTGGCCATGTTGGTGTCCGTCACAATGGACGCCCCCGCCCGGAGGGCCTTCACCGCCGCCTCCACCGCGCCGTGGGTGAAGCGCAGGCTGTGGGCGTAGTCGAAGTCCGCCGTGGTGTGGATCACCCGCTTCACCACCGGCTCCCGGTCGGCGGGCAGGGCAATCCCCATCCGGGCCAGCTCCGCGGCGATGATGCGCATACTCTCCCCCTCGATGTCGGAGGGCCGCTGATAGGTCAATTCCCGTTCCATTCAATTCATCCCCATCATTCCATAGAGTTCCCCCACATCGAGGGCCTGCCGCACCCCGTTCGCCAGCAGGTCGAGCTGGGCCTGCTGATAGGCGGCGTGGGACACCGCCCGGGCGCGCTCCACCGGCAGCCCCCGGCGCTCACACAGCAGCGCCGCCAGCTTCTGGGTCAGCTCCCCGCTGTCGAACAGCCCGTGGAGGTAGGTGCCCCACACGTTGTCCCGGGCGCAGCCGTCCTCCCGGCCGTCCTCCAGGCGGCAGAAGGGCTTCCCCCGCACCTGGGTGCGCCCCATGTGGATCTCGTACCCGTCCAGTTTGGCCCCGGCCAGCGGGCCGGACAGTACCTGGGCCCCCACCCGGGTGCGGGACTTCTCGGGCAGGAAGGTGGTCTCCACGGGCAGCAGGCCCATCCCCCGGACGCTGCCTCCCGCCCCGTGCTCCACCCCCTCCGGGTCGTGGACGGCCTCGCCCAGCATCTGGTAGCCGCCGCACACCCCCAGCACCGGCGTGCCCGCCGCCGCCAGCTTCAAAATGGCGGCCTCCAGCCCGCTCTGCCGCAGCCAGAGCAGGTCGCCCACCGTGCTCTTTGTCCCCGGCAGGATCACCAGATCGGGCAGGCCCAGCTTCCGGGGGTCGTCCACGTAGCGCACCCCGATCTGGGGGTGCTCCTCCAGGGGGGTGAAGTCGGTGAAGTTGGAGATCCGGGGCAGGCGCACCACCGCCGCGTCCAGGGGCTTGTGGGCGGTCTCCCGCTCCAGGCAGGGGGCCAGGGAGTCCTCGTCGTCCACGTCCACCCGCAGATAGGGCACCACGCCCAGCACCCGCTTGCCCGTCTTTTCCTCCAGCATGGACAGGCCGGGGCGCAGAATCTCCGGATCCCCCCGGAACTTGTTGATGATCAGCCCTTTGATCCGGGCCTGCTCCTCCGGCTGGAGCAGGGCCACGGTGCCGTAGAGCTGGGCGAACACGCCCCCCCGGTCGATGTCCCCCGCCAGCAGCACCGGCGCGTTCAGCCGCAGGGCCAGCCCCATGTTGACGATATCGTCCGCCCGGAGGTTGATCTCCGCGGGGCTGCCCGCCCCCTCGATGACGATGATATCGTGTTCGGCGGCAAGGCTGTCATAGGCCGCCAGCACCTCGGGGAACAGCCGCTTCTTATAGCGGAAATACTCCGCCGCCGACATCTGCCCCCGGATCTCGCCCAGGACGATGACCTGGCTGCCCGTGTCGCTGCTGGGCTTGAGCAGCACCGGATTCATCCGCACGTCCGGCTCCACCCCCGCCGCCTGGGCCTGCACCGCCTGGGCCCGGCCCATCTCCAGCCCGTCCCGGGTGACGTGGCTGTTCAGCGCCATGTTCTGGCTCTTGAAGGGGGCCACACGGTATCCGTCCTGGGCGAAGATCCGGCACAGGGCGGCGCACAGCAGGCTCTTGCCCGCCCCGGACATGGTGCCCTGGATCATGATGCACTTGGCTCGGCTCATAAAGCCCCCTCCTTCAAAATATCCTTCAGCGCGGCGATCAGCCGCCCGTTGTCCGCCCCGTCCCGAACCGCCGTCCGGTACCAGCCCCGGCCCAGCCCGTGGTAGTTGGAGCAGTCCCGGATCAGGATCCCCCGCTCCCGCAGAGGCGCCTCCAGGGGCACGGGGGAGTGAAACAGCAGATAGTTGGCCTCCCCCGGGATCACCCGCAGGCCCAGCCGGGACAGCGCCTCCGCCAGCCGTGGGCGCTCGGCCCGGATCAGCGCCCGGACGGCCTGGACGTACTCCGTCTCCCTCAGCGCGGCCACTCCTGCCGCCTGGGCCGGGCCGGACACCGCCCAGGGCTGGCCCGCCTCCCGCATCCGCCCCAGCAGGGCGGCGTCGGAACACAGGCAGTACCCCAGCCGCAGCCCCGCCATGGCGTACAGCTTGGTGAAGGCCTTCAGGATCAGCAGGTTGGGGGATTGGCCCAGGAGGCCCTTCATGGTGAACGCCTCCGGCTCGTCCAGAAAGTCCAGGAAGCACTCGTCCACCACCAGCAGGGCGTCCGCCTCCCGGCAACGCTCCAGCGTCCGCTCCAGCAGGGGCCGGGGGATGGTTCGCCCGGTGGGGTTGTTGGGCTGGCACAGGAACACCAGATCCGTCTCCGGGGAAATTGCGTCCGGGAAGTCCGCCCCCAGCGCGAACCCGTCCGCCTCCCGGAGGGGGAAGCGATCCGTTTTGCATCCAACCAGCTCCAGCGCCGCCTCATACTCCGCGAAGGCGGGGGCGGTGACCAGCGCATGAGCGGGCCGTCTGGCCAGCACCGCCCGATAGATCAGATCCGCCGCCCCGTTTCCGCACAGTACCCAGTCTGGGCTGACCAGCTCCGTCCCGGCGATGGCCCCCGTCAGGGCCCGGCACAGGGGGTCGGGGTAGCGGTGGGCCTGGGCCAGCGCGTCCGCCGCCGCCCGGCGCACCCCCTCCGGCATCCCCAGAGGGCTGATGTTGGCGGAGAAGTCCAGGGGCTGCCCCCCGTACCGGGCCTGGTAGCCCGCCCAGTCCCCGCCGTGGGTCAAACGCCGCCCCTCCGTCATGGCTTCCGCCTCCGGCGGCCCGTCAGGGCCCTGACCAGCAGCCCCGCCCCCAGGGCCAGCCCGCCGGCGGCATACAGCATCCGGTTGGCCCGGGTAATGTCCTTTGGCTCCACCGGCCTGCCGGGGTCGCCGATGGTGGGCTTGTCCACCGTTTTGCCGAAGTAGGACGCGGGCCCCGCCAGCTGAACGCCCAGCGCCCCGGCGCAGGCGGACTCCGTCTGGGCGGAATTGGGGCTGGCGTGGTTCCGGCGATCCCGCCGCCAGATCCGCCACGCCCCCCTGCCGTCCTGCCCGGTGAGGAAGGCCCCGCCGATCCAGCACAGCGCCGCCAACCGGGAGGGGATCAGGTTGGCCGCATCGTCCAGCCTGGCCGCCGCCCTGCCGAAGTAGAGGTAGCGGTCGTTTTTGTAGCCCACCATGCTGTCCATGGTGTTCACCGCCTTGTAGGCGAGGGCCAGGGGCGCGCCGCCGATGAGCATATAGAACAGCGGCGCGGCCACCCCGTCGGAGAAGTTCTCCGCCACCGTCTCCACCGCGGCCTTGGCCACCCCCTCCGCCGTCAGAACTGCGGTATCCCGGCCCACGATCCGGCCCACGGCCCTTTGGGCGGCGGGCAGATCCCCCCGCTCCAGCTGGGCCTGGACGCGGCCGCTCTCCACCGCCAGACCCTTCAGGGCCAGCGCCTGCCAGCACCACAGCGTCTCCAGCCCGAAGCCCAGCGCCGGGTGAACCCGGTTCGCCGCCCGGCACGCCCCGCTGGTTGCCACATACGTCCCCACCGGGAGGGCCGCCGCCAGAACCGCCCCGCCCAGCAGCTCCCCTTGGGGCGTTTTGGGCAGGCGGGGGCGCAGAAAGCCCTCCAGGGCGGAGATGGCCTTTCCCATGTACACCACCGGATGGGGCATCCGCTCCGGATCGGCCAGCAGCAGATCCAGGGCGAAGCCGCAGGGAATGGCAGGGTTAAATTTCATGTTTCTCGCCTCTCGTATACCGCACCGTCTCCAGCACGGTTAGAATTTGTTCCGTTTCCCACCGGGAGCCGTCCAGCACGAACCCGCCCCCCAGGGGGCCGTTCCAGGAAAAGTAGTCCCGCCGGGGCAGGGCGAACCGCTCCAGCGCCGCCATCTGGGTGCCGCCGTGGGCAACGATCACCAGCCGCTCCGTCCCGGCGGCGGCCGCCCCGTCCAGCAGGGCCTGGACGGCGGCGCACACCCGAGCGCAGAATTGGGCCCTGGACTCCCCGCCGGGGGGCGCGTCCACACAGCCCCCGTCCACCCAGGCCCGGTAGGCCGGGAGGCGCTCCATCTCCCGCCAGCTCTTGCCCTCGAACAGGCCGAAGTCCATCTCCTGGAGGCCGGACACCGGGATCTGCCGCGCCCCCGGGAACAGGATCCCCGCCGTCTCCGCCGTCCGGCGCAGGGGGGAGACGTACACCACCTCCGGGGAGAACTCCGCCCGGGCCAGCGCCCTCCGGCCCCGCTCCGACAGGGGCAGGTCGGTGCGGCCCAGATACTTCTGTTGGGCGTTGTAGTCCGTCTCCCCGTGGCGCAGCAGCCAGACCCTCATTTCAGCACCTGGGGCAGGCCGCAGAACACCCGGATCACCCGCTCCGCCCGCTGGGCCAGCAGGCAGGCCAGCCGCCCCGCCGCCTCCCGGCCGGCCCGCTCCCGGGGATCCACCGGCACCACGCCGCCCCCCACCTCGGCGGCGATCACCACCTCGGACTGGGCCAGCTCGTCCGCCAGCGCCTCCAGATCGGCGCAGTCCCGGGCCAGCTCCTGCGCGTCCCGGACGGCGCGGCCCTCCAGCCCCTCCGGCGTACAGCCCAGCAGGGAGCAGGCGTACTCTGTCTTGCCGCTGTACAGCGGCCCCGTAATGAAAATCATAAGAATCTCGCCTCCACAAGCTGGCAAAGCACCAGCGCCCCCAGCATCCCCAGCTCCGTCCGCTGGAGGAACCAGCCCGCCAGATCGCCGGACAGCCCGCCGAACTGCCTGTCCGCCGTCACCCGGTAGCGCCAGAACACCAGCAGCGCCGCCAGCGCCATCACCCCTCCAGGGACGCCCCCCAGGGCGATCATGGCCGCCGCCGTCAGGGCGCACACGGCCATCAGGATCCGCCCCACAGCGGTTCGATCCGCGGCGGTGGCGAAGGTGTGGGCCAGCCCGGTATTCTTCGCCAGGGGGAACCGGGCGATGGCCAGCCCGGACAGCCCCCGCTCCAGCACGAAGCCCAGCCCCATGGCCCACAGGGCCCGGCTGTCCGGCCGCAGGGCGGCGCACAGGGCCAGGTGGGCCGCGAAGTAGGCGCACAGCCGGATGACGGCAAAGGCCCCGCACCGGGGATCCTTCAAAATCTCCTGCTTCTGTTCCGGCGGGGCGCAGCTGGCCAGGGCGTCGCAGGTGTCGGCGTAGCCGTCCAAATGGATGCCCCCGGTGACCAGCACCGGGATCAGGCAGAAGCCCGCCCCCCGCAGCAGCTCCGGTGCGGTAAAGAAAGCGCACACCCAGGCCCAGCCCCACCACAGGGCGGCGCACACCGCCCCCACCAGCGGGAAGGCGCACAGGGCGTAACGCATATTGCGCCCGTTCCACTCCACCTGGGGCAGGGGGATGGCGGAAAACATGGCGAAGGCCACCAGTACCGTCTCGATCACAATCATACTCCCGCCCCCTTGTGCCAGGTTGGGATGCCGCAGACCACCTCGCACACCCGGTCGGCCCGCTGGGCCAGCAGCCGGCTGACCTCCGCCAGCGCCCGCAGATAGCTGTCCGTGTCCCCGGCGTAGTTTCTGCCGCCGGAGCAGACCTCGTTGCCCACCACCACCAGGTCGGCGCACTGGGGCAGCAGGGCCTCCACGCCGCCGGCCACGGCGGACACGGCCCCCTCCAGCGTCCCCGCTCCGGCCGGGCTGTACAGCTCGTTGGCGGTGAGATTGCCCAGGCACTCCAGCAGCACCGCCCCCCGCCGGGGCAGCGCCAGGGCGGCCAGATCGGTGTACCGCTCCACCGTCTCAAACCCCTTCCCCCGGCGCAGCGCCCGGTGGCGGGCGATCCGGGCCTGCCCCTCCGGGCCGAAGGGCTCCATGGTGGCGATGTAATACCGGGGCCGGTGGGGGGAGGCCAGGATCAGCCCCTCGGCGTATTCGCTCTTGCCGCTGGCCGCGCCGCCGATCACAAGGGTAAACATCCTCAGCCCCCCTGGGGCGTGTACGCCTCGATGCCGGTGCCGTCGAAGGTGGTGCCGTCCGAGTACAGGGCCAGCGCCATGTCCAATAGGGGGATGGCCGCCACCGCCCCGGTGCCCTCGCCCAGCCGCATCCCGGCGGTGATCAGGGGCTTTTTGCCCAGGGTGTCCAGGATCAGACGGCCCGCCGGCTCGGCGGACACGTGGCTGGCCACCATGGCCTTGCCTGATCCGGGGCACAGCCTTAGGGCGCACAGCGCCGCCACGGTGCTGATGAACCCGTCCATCAGCACCGGCACCCGGCCCGCCGCGCCCCCCAGAAATACGCCGCACATCCCGGCGATGTCGAAGCCCCCCACCTTGGCCAGCACGTCCAGGGGATCCGCCGGGTTGGGGTGGTTGACCGCCAGCGCCGTCTCCACCGCCCACACCTTCCGGCGCAGGCCCGCGTCGGACAGGCCCGCCCCCCGGCCCGTCAGCTCCCCGGCGGGCCGGTTCAGCAGGGCGCAGGCCACCGCGCTGCTGGTGGTGGTGTTGCCGATGCCCATCTCGCCGGTGGCCAGCAGGCCCACGCCCTGGTCGTGCAGCTCCAGGGCCAGCTCCGCCCCGGTGAGGACGGCCCGCTCCACCTGCTCCCGGCTCATGGCGGGGCCCTGGGTGATGTCCCCGGTGCCGTTTCCCATCCGGCGATCCAGCACGCCGGGGATCTGGCCGGGATCCTTCATCCCCATGTCCACGGGCACCACCCGGCAGTTGGCCACCGCCGCCATCTTGCACACGGAGGAGCGTTTCGCTCCCGCGTTCCGGGCGATGGCCGCCGTGACGGTGTGGTCGCTCTGGGCCACCCCCTGGGCCAGCACGCCGTTGTCGGCGCACAGCAGCAGCAGGGCCCGGCTGGACAGGTCGATGTTGTGATTCAGGGTGAGGGCGGCCACGTCCTCCACCGCCGTCTCCAGCAGGCCCAGGCTGTCCAGGGGCTTGGCAATGGACGCCCACTGGCGGTGGGCCGCCTGCCGGGCCGCCTCCTCCCGGGGGTCGGGCCGGATGGCGTCCAAAAGCGCCTGAACCGTCTCAAATCTCATGGGTGATCCGCTCCTCTCGGTATTCCTCCGCCCCCCGGACGAACCGCTCCGCCAGCTCTGGGCGGCCCGCGAAATACAGGTGGGGGAAGGCGGCGTACAGCCGCCCGCTCACAAAGCCGCACCGCCAGCTCCGCCCCGTCAGGGGCTTGACGGCGGCAAGGCCGTCCCCGTTGTCGGTGGAGTCCCAGTAGTGGAACTCGTGGACGGGGAGGGACTCCCCCGCCCGGAACAGCAGGCTGTCCGACTCTGCCCTCAGCTGGGAATAGCCGAACCGCACCAGCCGCTCCTTCCGCACCCCGCCCCCGGGCAGGGCCCCGGCCATGGGGTAATTGACCCCGTCCATCCCCTCCAGGGATTGGCCCAGGTACAAAAATCCGCCGCACTCCGCCACGGTGGGCATACCCGCCTCCACCGCCGCCCGAACGGACTGCCGCATGGGGGCGTTGTCCGCCAGCGCCCCGGCGTACAGCTCCGGGTAGCCCCCGGGCAGGTACAGCCCGCAGGCCCGCTCCGGCAGTGCTTCGTCGTGGAGGGGGCTGAAAAACAGCAGCTCCGCCCCCGCGTCCCGCAGGGCGTCCAGCGTCTCGGCGTAGGTGAAGCAGAACGCCTCGTCCCGGGCCACGGCGATGGGGACGCCGCCCCGGCTGTGGGGCGGGGGAGGGGCCGTCCAGCCCTCCCGCCGGTCAAACAGGGCAAAGAGCCTGTCCCAGTCCATGCCCCTGTCCAGGGCCTCCGCCACCCGGTGGAGGCGGGCGGTGAGGTTCTCAATCTCCCCGGCGGTCTGGAGGCCCAGGTGGCGGCTTTCCAAGACCGCATCCTCCACATGGGGCAGGCAGCCCAGCACGGGCAGGCCCGTCTCCCGCTCCAGCATGGGGGCCAGGCTGCCGGCCAGCATGGGGGAGCAGTCGTTAAGGAAGATGCCCGCGATGTGGCTGGGGCGGCGGAAGTCCAGCAGCCCCTTGATCTGGGCCGCCAGGGTCAGGCTGGCTCCACGGGGCCGCACCGCCAGCAGGACGGGCAGCTCCAGCGCGTCCGCCGCCTGCCACGCGCTGGCCCGGTCAGTGGAGCCGCCCAGGCCGTCGTAGAAGCCCATGGCCCCCTCCGCCACCACCGAGCCGTGGGCGGCGGCGCAGCGGCGGTAGAGGGCACGCACCGCGTCCTCCCCCGCCAGGAACAGATCCAGGTTGTGGCTGTCCACCCCCAGGGCCGCCCGGTGGAACATGGGGTCGATGTAGTCCGGGCCGCACTTGAAGGCGCAGGGGTTCAGCCCCCGCTCCTTCAGCGCCGTCAGCAGGGCGCAGGTCAGCACCGTCTTGCCGCTCCCCGAGGCGGGGGCGGAGATCATCAGCTCAAGCATGGCAGTTCCCCGCGATCAGGAAGGTGGGATTGTTGGCCATGAGCAGATGGAGCCTGCCCGCCGGTTTGGTGCGGCTGACGGCGATCTGGGTGACCTGAGCCTCCAGCCCCCGGGCGGTCAGGGCCGCCGCCGCCGCGGACAGGGTTTCCAACGCGATGGCAGACACGCAGATCCGGGCGTTGGGGTTTTTGTCCAGCGCCGCCCCCACGATGGCGTCCAGCTCCCCCCTGGTGCCGCCCAGGAACACCCCGTCCGGGGCGGGCAGATCCGCCAGCGCCTGGGGGGCGCGGCCCTCTACCAACTGTAGATTCCAGGTAGAAAATTTCTGCTTGTTGTCGCGGATGAGGGCGCAGGCGTCCGCCTCGCACTCCACGGCGAACACCCGCCCCTGGGGCGCGGCCAGGGCCAGCTCCACGCTGACGCTGCCCGTGCCCGCCCCCACGTCCCACAGGGTGTCGGCGGGCCGGACGGCCAGCTTGGCCAGGGCGGCGGCGCGCACCTCCTGCTTGGTCATGGGCACGTCCCCCCGGATGAACTCCCCGTCCGGGATGCCGGGACAGCGGGGCGCGTACCGGGGGGCGGCCTCCGCCAGCAGCACGGACAGAGAGGGGAACTCCCGCCCCGCCAGCTCCGCCGCCGTACCGGAGGTGACGCGCTCCTTGGGCGCGGACAGGTTCTCCCCCACAGTGACGGCCAGCTTCCCCAGCCCCGCCTGGGTCAGCCGGCGGCAGATCTCCCCGGGGCCCAGCGCCCCGCCAGTGAGGAAAAAGGCGGGGCGTCCGGCGGATACCGCCGCCACCGGGTCGCAGTCCGTGCCGTGGGCGGACACCAGATTCCAGTCCTGCCAGGGCCGGCCCAGCCGGGCGGACAGCAGCTGCACGCTGGACACACCCGGCAGTACCCGGGCGGGGATGTGCCGCTCCTCCAGCAGGGGCAGCAGCCCCCGGGCCCCGGAATAGAACCCGGCGTCCCCGCTGTATACCACCGCGCAGTCGCAGCTCTGGCGCAGGATGCCGTCCAGCAGCTCCTGGGGCTTCACGGCGGCGATCCGGTTGTCCGTGCACCCCTGGGGCAGGTGCTCCAGCAGCCGCTTGGCCCCCAAAACGCACCCGGCGCTTTTCAGGGCGGCGGCGCACTCCGCCGTCATGGTGTTCTCCCAGCCCCCGCCCAGGGAGGCCAACGTCACCCGCATCCCATCATCTCCCTGCATCGTTGTAGTACGTCCTCATAGCTCAGCCCGTCCTCCTGGGGGCGGCGGATCAGGATCAGCTTCGCCCCGGCGGCCTGGGCCGCCAGCGCCTTCTCCTCGAAGCCCCCGGCCTTCCCCCCGTCCTTGGTCACCAGGTACGCGATGTGGTACTGCCGGATCAGGGCTTCGTTCAGCTCCCGGGAAAAGGGGCCCTGGAGGGCCAGAATGTGGCTGGCGGGCACACCGGCGGCGGCGCAGGCTTCCAGGCTGGAGGCCAGGGGCAGTACCCGGGGGTACAGCCGCTCCCCGCCCAGGGGGGCGAACAGGGCCAGCTCCTTGGCCCCGGTGGCGAGCAGGATGTTGCCCTGGGTGGTTTGCAGCCACCGGGCCGCGTCGGAAGCGGAGGCGAACGCCTCCGCCCCCGCCGGGACGGGGCACGCCGCCCGGAGCAGCCGCAAAAGGGGCGTGTCCGTCTCCGCACAGGCGGCCCGGATGGTTTCGCTGGCCTGGACGGCGTAGGGGTGGGTGGCGTCCACGCACAGATCCGCCCCCGCCGCCGTCCGGGCCATCTCCCCCTCGCCCATCCGGCCGGACAGCACCGTGATGCCGGGGTGTTCCCCCTGCTCCTCCCGGCCGTAGTCCGTGGCCACGCACACCGTCACCCCGGCCCCCAGCTCCGCCAGGGCCCGGGACAGCCGCCGCCCCTCGGTGGTGCCGCTGAACAGCACGACGTTCATAGGCCCTGCTTCTTCTCGTAGCCCCGGGGGGTGATCATCCGCCCGCCCTCCGCCCGGGTGGTGGACGAGCCAATGAAGGCGGTGGAGAACATATCCAACTGAGTGTCCCGCAGCTCTCCCAGGGTCAGGACTTTGGCCTCCTCCCCCTCCCGGCCGGTGTTGCGCACGTAGCCGCACACCGTATCGGGGCGCACCCCGGCGGAGAGCAGGATGTCGCAGGCTTTTTGCAGGTAGTCCGGCCGCTTGTGGGAGGCGGGGTTGTAGATCACCAGGGAGAAGTCCCCCGCCGCCGCGCACCGCAGGCGGTTCTCGATGACCTCCCAGGGCGTGAGCAGGTCGGACAGGGAGATGACGCAGAAGTCGTGGCCGATGGGGGCCCCCAGCAGGGCCGCTCCGGACAGGGCGGAGGTCACGCCGGGGATCACCTCCACCTCCACGTCCGGCCACCGGGGGGCCAGCTGGAGGACGGGCCCCGCCATGCCGTACACACCCGCGTCCCCGCTGCACACCAGGGCCACGGTCCTGCCGCTGTCCGCCGTCTCCAGCGCCCAGCGGCAGCGGTCGATCTCCTTCGTCATGGGGGTGGTGTAGCTCTCCTTGTCCGGGTACAGCCCCTTCACCAGCTCCACGTACACCGTGTAGCCGCACAGCACCTGGGCGTCCTCCAGCGCCGCCCGGGCCTGGGCGGTGAAGTAGGTTTGATCTCCGGGGCCCAGCCCCACCACGTACAGCCGCTTTGCCATGGCCTTACCCTCCCTGGGCGGGGGAATCCGTCCCCCGCCGGAATTCGGTAGTGAAGCCGGGGTCGTAAAGCTTGCTGCGCTCGTAGCTCTGCCCCAAAAAGCCCCCCACCAGGATGATGGCGGTTTTCCAGATGCCCGCCGCGTTCCCGGACTCCGCCAGGGTGCCCACGGTGCACCGGACGATCTTCTCCTCCGGCCAGGTGGCCTTGTAGACGATGGCGGCGGGGGTGTCGGCGGTGTACGCCCCGCCCGCCAGCAGCGCTGCCTGCACCTGCTCCTGCATCCCGGCGGACAGGAAGATGGCCATGGACGCCCCGTGGGAGGCCAGCTTCGCCAGCGCCTCCCCCTCGGGCACCGGGGTGCGGCCCGCCATGCGGGTGATGATCACCGTCTGGCTCACCCCGGGGAGGGTGTACTCCGCCCCCAGGGCCGCCGCCGCCCCGCAGAAGCTGGACACCCCCGGCGTGTCGTCCCAGGGTATCCCCAGCTTGTCCAGCTGGTCCATCTGCTCCCGGATGGCCCCGTACAGGCAGGGGTCGCCGGTGTGCAGCCGCACCAGATCCAGCCCCTCGGCCTGAGCCGCCTTCATCACGTCCAGCACCTGCTCCAGGGTCATTTCAGCGCTGTTATAGATCTTACAGCTCTCCTTCGCCAGCCCCAGCAGGGCGGGGTTCACCAGGCTCCCGGCGTAGATGATCACGTCCGTCCCCTTCAGCAGCTCCGCACCCCGCAGGGTGATGAGGTCGGCCCCGCCGGGGCCCGCGCCCACAAAATGTACCATGCTATTGCTCCTCCTTTACCAGGACGGTGGCAAAATAGCCCACGTCCCCGGGAATCTGTTCCAAATCCGTCCACACCCGCTCGGTGGGCAGGCCGCAGTCCTCCACCAGCGCCGCCCGGGAGAGCTGGCCGGTGGTTTTCAGCGCCTCCACGATCTCGGGCAGGCCCCGGCCCGCCTTCATCAGCACCTTGCCCCCGGGCTGCTCCACCAGCGGGGCCGCCGGGCCCTTGCCCACCGGGATGATATGCAGGGGGGAGCCCCAGCTCACCAGAGTGGCGTTCAGCCGGGCCGCCGCCGCGCAGAAGCTGGGCACGCCGGGGATCATCACCGTCTCATAGCCCCGGCGGTTCAGCAGCTCCATCAGATACCCCCAGGTGGCGTAGATGGACACGTCCCCCAGATTGGGTATGGCCACGTCCTCCCCCCGATCCAGATGGGCCTGGATGGCGTCCGCCGCCGCCTGGTGGGAGGCCTGGAGCACCGCCGGATCCTGGGACATGGTGAAGGTCAGGGGCAGAATGGTCTTGCCCGTCAGATCCACCGCCCCCCGGGCGATGTCCAGGGCCAGCATCTCGCCGCTCCTGGTCTGGGGGGCGGCAATGACAGGGCACCGCTCCAGAGTATGTACCGCCTTCAGGGTGATCAGCTCCGGGTCGCCGGGGCCCACCCCCACGCCGTAGCAAACGCCTTTTTTCACTTCCATCCCTCCAAAATCTCGTTTGCTTTGCCGGTCTGGCCCAGGGGGCCGTATACGTTGGAAAAGATCACCGCGCCCACGGCATAGGCCCCCGCCGCCCGCCGCTCCAGGTGGAGCTGGATGGCGGCCAGCAGGCTGTCCAGCACTGGCTCCCGCAATTCCGCCCCATCCAGCAGCTCCAGGCAGGCGTCGGTGGTGGCGGCGCCCATCAGCCTCCGGCACAATTCGGCGTCGGCCCCGCACAGGGCCGCGTGGGCGCAGAACAGCTCTGTCCGGCAGTCGGCGTATTTGGAGTGGGTGTTCATGATTCCCCCCGCCGCCTTCACCAGCTTGCCGATGTGGCCCGCCACCAGCACCCGCCGGAACCCTTTCGCTGCGGCGATGTCCAGCGCGTCCCCTAAAAAGTTGGAGTATTTCACCACCGGAACGCCCAGGCCGTCCAGGCCGGTGCTTTTGAGAAAATCCTCCCCGTAGTTGCCGGGGGTGAGGATCAGATCCGTGGAGCTCACCGCCGCCTGCCCCATCTGGAGGGCGATGGTGTCCACAATGGCCTGCTCGCTCATGGGCTCCACAATGCCGGAGGTACCCAGGATGGACAGGCCCCCCTCCACCCCCAGCACCGGGTTGAAGGTCTTGGCCGCCCGCGACCCCCCGCCGGGGATGGAGAGGATCACCTCCATGCCGTCGGCGCAGCCCAGCTGGGCGCACACGGCCTGTACCTGCTCCTCGATCATCCGCCGGGGCACCCGGTTGATGGCGGCGGCCCCCACGGGCTGATCCAGGCCGGGTTTGGTCACCCGGCCCACCCCCTCGCCGCCGTCGATCCGTACGCCGGGCCGGGGGCTGCGGGTTACCTCCGCCCAGATCAGCATCCCGTCGGTCACGTCGTAGTCATCCCCCGCGTCCTTGCGTACGGCGCACCGGGCCCGCCGCCCGGGCTCCAGCAGCTCCGCCCCCGCCGGGGGGACGGCCACCTCCAGCCCCTTGGGGGTGGTGAGGGAGAGGGCCTCCGGGGCCTTCCCCGTCAGCAGCAGATGTACCGCTCCCGCCGCCGCCAGCGCCGCGCAGGTGCCCGTGGTATAGCCGCACCGCAGCAGGGACTGCCCGCTGCGTACATAGTGCGCGAACCCGCCGCCCTCCACGGCAGCCGCCTCCTTCCATGAAAAAAGCGCCCCTGCTTCACCAGGGGCGCGTACCAACCCGCCCAGGAGGGCGGGACGAACCGCTTGCTGTGCTTCCGGTTTCGGCAGAAAAGCTCCAGACCGCCATGTATCTGGCTTATCCCTTCGGGGAGGGCATCACAGTGACCGACTCGCGGGGACTCTCACCCCATTCCATGCGCCGCTGACGCGGCCGCGGCTGGCATCCTATTGAATTCATTGTGGGTATTTTACCATAATCAGGGGCCGCTGTAAAGATCGTTTGTAGAACTTCCCGCCCCGGCGGGCCTGTGCTCTTGACAATCCGCCGCCGCCCTGCAATAATCAGGGGGAAGAAAGGGGGCGGGCGTGATGAAGCTGGCCATATTTGCCTACAGCCGCCGGGGGCGGGAGACGGCCCTGCGGATCCGGGACTGCCTGCGGGGCCCGGGGGACGAGTGCCGGTGCCTGGCTCCGGAGCGGTACGCGGGCGGGGCGTTTGAGGCGCTGGGCTCTCCCTGCGCCCAGGCCGCCGGCCCGCTGTTCGCCTGGGGGGACGCGCTGATATTTGTGGGGGCGGCGGGCATCGCCGTGCGCTCCATCGCCCCCTGGGTGCGGGACAAGCGCACCGATCCGGCGGTGCTGTGCGTGGACGAGCTGGGGCAGTTCGTCATCCCCCTGCTGTCCGGCCACATCGGCGGGGCCAACGCCCTGGCCCTGCGGCTGGCCCGGGAGCTGGAGGCGGAGCCGGTGGTCACCACCGCCACCGACGTCAACGGGAAATTTTCCGTGGACGCCTGGGCGGCCCGGCAGGGGCTGTTTATTGACGACATGAAGGCGGCCAAGGCGGTGTCCGCCGCTATTTTGGAGGGCCCGGTGCCCCTGTGCTGCGACTTCCCCGTGGAGGGGGAGCTGCCCCCCGGCACGGAGCGGGGAGACAGCGGAGCGGTGGGCATCTGCATCTCCTGGCGGAAAAAGGCCCCCTTCCGGGAGACGCTGCTGCTGGTTCCCCCGGTGCTCCACCTGGGCCTGGGCTGCCGGCGGGGGACAAGGGAGGAGGCCATCCGGGCGGCGGTGGAGCAGGTGCTGGAGGAGCATGACATCCACCCCAGGGCGGTGAACTGCGTGGCCTCCATCGATCTGAAGCGGGACGAGGGGGGCCTGCTGGACTACTGCGCCGCCCAGGGCTGGCCCGCGGCCTTTTACAGCGCCCGGGAGCTGGCGGCGCTGGCGGGGGACTTCGCCCACTCTGAGCGGGTGCTGCGGGTCACGGGGGTGGACAACGTGTGCGAGCGGGCCGCCAGAATGGGCGCCCGGCGGCTGGTGGTGGGCAAAACCATCCGGAACGGCGTCACCGTGGCGGTGGCGGAGGAGGACTGGATCGCCCGGTTCCCCGGATAGCCCGTGCCAAAAAGCGGAAGGAACCGCTTGACAAATCCGTCCCGCCGTGTTAGCCTGTATTTGTCAGTTCAACTGAATAGCCAAAGCCAACCGCGGCCGCCTGTGGCGGCGCACAGAATAGGGTGAAAGTCCCTGCGAGTCGGTCACTGTGATGCCCCGTTGAGGGGATAAGTCAGATATGTGGCGGCTGGCTGCATTCTGCCGAAACCAAGAGTGCGCTTTTGATTCGGCCTCGCGGGGGTTTTCCCCCGTGAGGCATTGCCGCGCCCCGAGGCCTTCGGCCCGGGGCGTTTCCTTTTTACGGCGCCCCGTCCGATCCGGTTTCCCGCGGCGGGCTCAGCCCGTCGGGAAATTTAGAACAAACGAGACCGTAAGGAGGAAAACGAGACATGAGAAAACGGAACAAGATCACCGCGCTGCTGCTGGCCCTGGCGCTGGCGGCGGGACTGGCCGGCTCCGCCTTCGCCGCCGACGCGGCCAAGTACACCGACGTGCCTGACTGGGCCGAGGAGTACGTGGCCGAGGTGACGGAGAAGGGCCTGGTGGACGGCAGAACCGACACCACCTTTGGCTCCAACGAGCCCATGACCCGGGCGGAGCTGGTGACGGCGCTGTACCGTCTGGCCGAGACCCCCGACGTGAAGGGCGTGGACAACCCCTTCCAGGACGTGAAGGAGGGGGACGCTTACCGGGACGCGGTGGTTTGGGCCTTCTCCCAAAAGATCGTCAACGGCAAGACCGCCAACAACGACACCTTTGACCCCAGCGGCACCGCCAAGCGCCAGGAGATCGCCAAGATCATCTGCGAGTTCGCCGCCCGCCAGGTGGGCAAGGACGCCCTGGAAAGCCGCAAGGACGAGACCTCTGCCTACCCCGACGCCGCCGAGGTGAGCGATTGGGCCAGGGGCTACATGAACTGGGCCGTGGCCTCTGAGTTCATCACCGGGGATCAGAACCGGAAGCTCAACCCCAACGGCACCGCCACCCGGGCGGAGGTGTCCGCCATCCTGTGCCGCTACATGGCCGACGCCGCCACCGGCGACGCCTCCAAGGACGACCCCCGCAACCAGGACGGCATCGGCAAGAAGGAGCTGCTGGTGGTGAGCTTCGGCACCAGCTTCAACGACAACCGGGTGCTCACCATCAAGGCCATCGAGGACGACCTGGACAAGGCGTTCCCGGACTATGACGTGCGCCGGGGCTTCACCGCCGACACCATCATCGAGCACGTGTACCGCCGGGACGGCGAGCTCATCGACAACGTGAAGGAGGCCCTGGAGCGGGCCAAGAAGAACGGCGTGGAGGAGCTGCTGGTGCAGCCCACCCACCTGATGAACGGCTGGGAGTACGGCGATCTGGTGAAGGCCCTGGAAAAATATGAGGGCAGCTTCCAGTCCATCAAGATCGGGGCGCCCCTGCTCACCTCCGACGACGACTTCGCCAAGGTGGCCGACGCCATGGCGGCCGCCACCCGGGATCTGGCCAAGGACGGCAAGACCGCCGTGTGCTGGATGGGCCACGGCACCGAGGCCGCCTCCAACGGCATTTACGCCAAGATGCAGACGGTGCTCACCGACAAGGGCCACAAGAACCACTTCATCGGCACCGTGGAGGCCGCCCCCACCGCCCAGGAGCTGGCGGAGCTGGTGAAGGAGGCCGGGTACACCAAGGTGGTGCTGCGCCCCATGATGATCGTGGCGGGCGACCACGCCAACAACGACATGGCCGATGAGAAGGATCCCGCGTCCTGGTACTCCGTGTTCTCCGCCGCCGGGCTGGAGCTTCAGTGCGAGGTGAAGGGCCTGGGCGAGCTCCAGGCCATCCGGGATCTGCTGGCCGCCCACGCCAGGGACGCCAAGCCCCTGGCCGACACCGGCATCGATGTGGAGCCCAACCCCGGGAACCCCGACGGCAAGGAGGAGCTGGCCGACGGCGTGTACGCCATCGAGGTGGAGTGCGAGCAGTCCATGTTCAAGATCGACAGCTGCACCCTCACGGTGAAGGACGGCAGGATGACCGCCGATCTGGTGCTGGGCAGCGAGAGCTTCGACAAGATGTTCGTGGGCACCGCCTCCGCCGCCAACCTGGCCCAGGAGGGCGTGGTGGACGGCGTGAAGGACGGCGCGGGCAAGACCACCTTCACCCTGGCCGTGGCCGAGCTGGACAAGCCCCTGGACTACGCCGCCCACAGCGCGAAGAAGGACACCTGGTACGACCGCACCCTGACCTTCCAGGCGGACACCGCCAAGGCGAAATAACGTTCCCTGAGCGCCGCGGAGCCAAGCGCTCCGCGGCGCTTCTTTTGACGAGGAGGAGAAGCAGATGAAACAGAACACGATGGCCCGCCTGGCGGCGCTGGCGCTGGCCCTGACGGTGCTGGCCGGCTGCGCCGCGGAGCGGCCGCCGGAGGCCGCCCAGACCCCCAGCCCTACCCCGGAGCAGTCCCAGCCCGCCGCCACTCCGGAGCCCGCCGCCACCCAGGCCCCGGAGGCCACCGCCACGCCGGAGCCCACGGCCACCCCGGAGCCCACGGCAAAGCCCACCGCCAAGCCCACGCCGGCCCCCACAACGGCCCCCACCCCGGAGCCCACCCCCTCCGGCCCGGAGGACGGGAACTACACCGCCAAGGTCACCCTGTCCGGGGGCACCGGACGGGCCTCCATCCAGTCTCCGGCCAGGCTGCGCTGCTCGGGCGGGCAGTTCTACGCCACCATCGTCTGGAGCAGCCCCAACTTTGACTACATGAAGGTAAACGGCGCGCGCTACGACCTGATCAGCGCCCCGGGCAGCAACTCCACCTTTGAGATCCCGGTGGCCGCCTTTGACACGCCCCTGGCCGTCATCGCCGACACGGTGGCCATGAGTGAGCCCCACGAGGTGGAGTACACCGTGACCTTTGACTCCGCCAGCCTGACGAAGCAGTAAGGGGACGCCTATGAAATTGTGGAAAATTGTTGTGCCCCTGCTGGCCCTGGCGCTGGCCCTGTGCGCCTGCGACCCTGGTGGGGCCCAGACCGACCCGCCGCCCACCCCGGAGCTCTCCCAGGGGGCGGATCCCTCCGTCAGGAGCTGGAACGACGTGTCCTGGGACGAGCATATGGAATTGGAGTACGCCCAGAGCTTTTCCGTGGACTATTACGGGGACTTCAAGCGGGTCACCATCGACACCGAGACCTACCTGGTGGTGCCCGAGGGGGTGGACGGCGTGCCCTTCCTGGATATGCCGGAGGACGTCACCGTCCTGCGCCAGCCCATCCGGAACATCTACTTACAGGCCACCGCCGCCATGGACTGCTTCCGGAAGCTGGACGCCATGGAGGCCGTCACCCTGGTGGGCACCGACGCGGCGGGCTGGTATCTCCCCGAGGTGAAGGAGGCCATGGAGGCGGGCCGGATGGTGTACGCCGGGAAATACTCCGCCCCGGATTACGAGCTGCTCCAGGCCAGCGGCTGCGGCATGGCCCTGGAGTCCACCATGATCTACCACAACCCCGAGGTGAAGGAGCAGCTGGAGCGGCTGGGCATCCCCGTGCTGGTGGAGCGCTCCAGCTATGAGAGCCACCCCCTGGGCCGGATGGAGTGGGTGAAGCTGTACGGCGCCCTGCTCAACCGGGAGGAGGAGGCCAAGGCGTACTACGACGGGCAGCTTGAACGGCTGGAGCCCGTCCTGGAGCGGGAGAACACCGGCAAGACGGTGGCCTTCTTCGCCGTCACCGCCAACGGCATGGTGACGGTGCGCAAGTCGGGGGACTACATCGCCAAGGCCATCGACCTGGCGGGCGGGGTCTATCTGCCCCGGAACCTGGGGGAGGGGGAGAACGCCCTGTCCACCATGAACATCCAGATGGAGAGCTTCTACCACGAGGCAAAGGACGCGGACGTGCTCATCTACAACAGCACCATCGAGGGCAATCTGGAGACGCTGGAGCAGCTCACCGCCAAAAGCGCCCCCCTGGCCGACTTCAAGGCGGTGCGGGAGGGCAATGTGTGGTGCACCGGGAAAAGTATGTTCCAGGAGTCCCAGTCCGTGGGCGAGGTGATGCTGGACATACACAAGATTCTGACGCAGGGCCATGGGGCGGACGGGTCGCTGACCTACCTCTACCGGCTGGCGTGACGGAGGGGAGACTATGAAAGACAACCGGCCGCGCTGCGCCGCGGGGCTGGCGCTGCTGACGGCGCTGGTGCTGGCGCTGCTGGTGTGGAACATCAGCGCCGGCAGCGTGAGCATACCGCTGGGGGAGGTGCTTTCCGCCCTGCTAAAGCCGTCGGAGAGCGGCATCATCTGGGGGATGCGCCTGCCCCGGCTGCTGGCCGCCGCCATCCTGGGCGGGGCGCTGTCGGTGTCCGGCTTCCTGCTCCAGACCTTTTTCGCCAACCCCATCGCCGGGCCCTTTGTGCTGGGCATCTCCTCCGGGGCCAAGCTGACGGTGGCCCTGGTGATGGTGACCTTCCTCAGCCGGGGCATCGTCATCAGCTCCATGGCCATGGTGGCGGGGGCCTTCGCCGGCTCCATGATCTCCATGGGCTTTGTGCTGCTCATGTCCCGGCGGGTGCGGAATATGTCCATGCTGGTGGTGTGCGGCATCATGATCGGCAACATCTGCTCCGCCATCACCGATTTCGTCATCACCTTCAGCGACGACTCCAACATCGTCAACCTCCACAACTGGTCCCTGGGCAGCTTCTCCGGCACCTCCTGGGAAAACGTGCGGCTCATGGCCTGGGTGGTGGGGGCGGCCCTGGTGCTCACCTTCCTGCTGTCCAAGCCCATCGGGGCCTACCAGATGGGGGAGGTGTACGCCCAGAGCATGGGGGTGAACATCAAGCGGTTCCGGGCGGAGCTGATCCTGCTGTCCAGCCTGCTGTCCGCCTGCGTCACCGCCTTCGCGGGGCCCATCTCCTTCGTGGGTATCGCCGTGCCCCACCTGGTGAAGGGCCTGTTCCGCACCGCCAAGCCCATCGTGATCATACCGGGCTGCTTTTTGGGGGGCGCGGCCTTCTGCCTGTTCTGCGACCTCATCGCCCGCACCGCCTTCGCCCCCCGGGATATGTCCATCAGCTCCGTCACCGCCGTGTTCGGCGCGCCGGTGGTGCTCTACCTCATGGCCTCCCGGCGGGGCGGGAAGGGGGCCCGGGCATGAGCGAACCGCGTCTGCGCACGGAGCGCCTCAGCGTGGGCTACCACAAGAAGGCCCTCATCAGCGGCATTGAGCTGGAGCTGCGCCGGGGGCGGATCATGACCCTCATCGGCCCCAACGGGGCGGGCAAATCCACCATTTTGAAAAGCCTCATCCGGCAGCTCCCCCTCATCGGGGGGGCGGTGTACCTGGGCGGGGAGGACATGGCGGCCCTCAGCGAGCGGGACGTGGCCCGGAAGCTCAGCGTGCTCATGACCGCCCACGTCCGCCCGGAGCTGATGACCTGCTTCGACGTGGCGGCCACCGGGCGGTATCCCTACACCGGGCGGCTGGGCATCCTGACCCAGGAGGATCGGGACAAGACCGCCAGGAGCCTGGAGCTGGTGCACGCCGCCGATCTGGCGGATCGGGACTTCTCCCGGATCAGCGACGGGCAGCGCCAGCGGGTGCTGCTGGCCCGGGCGCTGAACCAGGAGCCGGAGGTGCTGGTGCTGGACGAGCCCACCTCCTTCCTGGACATCCGCCACAAGCTGGAGCTGCTGGCCATTTTGAAGGACATGGTGCGCTCCCGGAACCTGGCGGTGGTGATGTCCCTCCACGAGCTGGATCTGGCCCAGAAGATCAGCGACTGGGTGGTGTGCGTCCGGGGGGACTCCATCGCACGGCAGGGGCCCCCGGAGGAGATCTTCACCGCGGAGTATATCGCGGATCTGTACGGCGCGGCCCGGGGCAGCTACAACGCCCTGTACGGCTCCCTGGAGCTGGAGGCGGCCTCCGGAGCGCCGGAGGTGTTTGTCATCGGCGGCGGCGGGGCGGGCATCCCGGTCTACCGCCGCTTACAGCGGCAGGGGACGCCCTTTGCCGCCGGGGTGCTGGGGGAGAACGACCTGGACTACCCCGTGGCCCGGGCGCTGGCGGTGGAGACCGTGTCGGAGAAGCCCTTCCGGCCCATCGGGGAGGAGGCGCTCCGGCGGGCCGCCAACCTGATGGAGGGGTGCGCCCGGGTGCTCTGCCCGGTGGAGGACTTCGGGGAGATGAACGAGGGCAACCGGCGGCTGCGGGAGCTGGCCCGGGGCCAGGGGAAGCTGGACGAGTCCGGCCTCTGAGCTCCGGCCCCTCCGGGGCGGCGCGGGAAAACAGGGAAAGGCCGGGCGGGCAGCCCGGCCTTTCCCTGTTTTTCCCGAAAGTTGTCGGGAAGCCCTTTACTTTTTCTCCGTCCTGTTATACAATGCCATTATAGAACCTGCACAAGACAGGAAAGAGAAACGAGGTGCCTTTTGATGAAATTGACCTTTTTCGGCGCGGCCAAGGCGGTTACCGGCAGCTGTCACTGCGTGGAGGCCAACGGCCACAAGGTGCTGGTGGACTGCGGCCTTCAACAGGGCCGGGACGAGCGGGACAACGCCGAGCTGGATTTCGCCCCCTCCCTCATCGATGACATGGTGGTGACCCACGCCCACATCGATCACTCGGGGCGCATCCCCCTGCTGGTGAAGGAGGGCTTCCGGGGCAATATCTACTGCACCCGGCTGACGGCCCAGCTGCTGGACATCATGCTCCGGGACTCCGCCCACATCCAGGAGAGCGACGCCGCCTGGGAGAATCAGAAGGGCCAGCGGGCGGGCAAGCCCCCCGTGGAGCCGCTGTACACCATCGTGGATGTGGAGCGGGCCCTGCGGCACGTGGTGACCATGGAGTACGAGCAGGAGTTCCAGATCGCCGACGGCATCCGGGCCCGGTTCATCGACGCGGGCCACCTGCTGGGCTCTGCCTGCGCGGAGCTGTGGCTCACCGAGGGGGAGGAGACCCGGAAGATCGTGTTCTCCGGCGACATCGGCAACAAGAAGACCCCCATCATCCGCTCTCCCCAGTACATCACGGACGCCGACTATGTGGTGACGGAGAGCACCTACGGCGACCGGCTCCACAACGTGAAAGAAAAGCCCAACTACGCCGACGATCTGGCCCGGGTCATTGACGAAACCATGGCCGAGGGGGGTAACCTGATCATCCCCTCCTTCGCCGTGGGCCGCACCCAGGAGCTGCTGTACTTCATCCGCCAGATTAAGGAGGAGGGGCTGGTGAAGCATAACCCCGATTTCCAGGTGTATGTGGACTCCCCCCTGGCGGGGGCGGCCACCGAGATCTTCTCCGGCGACCTCACCGGCTACCTGGACGAGGACGCCATTGAGCACCTGCGGGGCGGGGCGCTGTTCCGCTTCCCGGGGCTGAACATCACCGAGGGCACCGAGGAATCCCGGGGGCTGAACACCGACCCCACCCCCAAGGTGATCATCTCCGCCTCCGGTATGTGCGACGCGGGCCGCATCCGGCACCACCTGAAGCACAACCTGTGGCGGCCGGAGTGCACCATCCTCTTTGTGGGCTACCAGGCGGACGGCTCCCTGGGCCGCCGGATCCTGGACGGGGCCCAGCGGGTGCGTTTGTTCGGGGAGGAGGTGGCCGTCCGGGCGCGGATCGTCCGCTTCCACGGCCTGAGCTCCCACGCCGACCGGGACGGGCTGGTGCGCTGGATCAATGCCTTCAGCCCCAAGCCCAAGCAGGTGTTTGTGGTGCACGGCGAAGCCCGGGCCGCGGAGAACTACACCCAGACCCTGAAGGAGATGGGCTTTGCCGTCCACGCCCCCGACTACGAGGAGGTCTACGACCTGCTGGACAACCGCATGATCGCCCCGGGCATCGTGCTGGAGCCCAAGGCCCCGGCGGCCCCCATGGCCTCCCCGGCCTACCGCCGTCTGGAGGATGTGGGCCAGAAGCTGCTGGAGGTCATCGCCCACAACCGGGGCGGCTCCAACAAGGATCTGGGCAAGTTCGAGGATCAGATCCGGGCATTGATTGCCAAGTGGGACAGGTAGTCCCCCTTGCCCCCTGCAGGGTACGCCCCTGCGGGGGGCGTTACTTTCTCTCGCGCGAGAGAAAGTAACCAAAGAGCGCGCTTAGGGGGTGGCCTCCGGCGGACGCTTCGCGTCCTTAGTCGGCCACCCCCTAAGAACCCCCATTAAGGTCAAGGGCACGCCGATTTTGCGGGGCGGGGGAGTGACCGGCGCGCAAAGACTGGACTGGCTTCTCCCCCATTGGTGCTGCCGCCCGTGTGTGGGGACAGCACCCAGGTGGTTCCCACGGCTGGCGCCTGAGCTTCTCAGGCTAACCACCCCGCCGCAAGCAGCGCACCCAATCCGCACCCGTGAAGCACCACACGACACCCAGGCGCATCTGACGTGGATCCCACCCACTTCTCAGTACCCACACCACTCAGCGGCAGCGGCGACAGGGGCATCCGCGTCCGTATCCCCTCCGCGCCGGAAGGGTACCCATCAACCCCACCGATCTGACAGCCCCCGTAAATGGGGGATTCTTAAGGGGGAGACCGCCTGAGCGCGAAGCGCGATCCGGCGGTCTCCCCCTTAAGCGTCCTTTTGGTTACTTTTCCCACGTGGGAAAAGTAACGCCCCCGGCAGGGCGCAACCCTGCCATTATTCCGCCCCGTGCCCCTGGGTGCGGATCACGTCCACCACCCGCTGGGCCAGGGCCTGGCAAAGGCCCTTTTCCGAAGCCTCCACCATCACGCGCACCAGCGGCTCGGTGCCCGACTCCCGCACCAGGATCCGGCCCGTGTCCCCCAGCTCGTCCGCCACGGCCTGTACCGACGCCTGGACGGCGGGATCGTCCTGGGCGGTTTTCTTGTCCTTCACCCGCACGTTGATCAGCACCTGGGGATAAATGGTCACCGGCTCCGCCAGACGGCTCAGCGTCTCCTTCTTGGCCATCATCACCTCCATCACCTTCAGGGCGGTGAGGATGCCGTCCCCCGTCCGGGCGTACTTGGAGAAGATGATGTGCCCTGACTGCTCGCCGCCCAAACGGCGGCCGTTCTTCACCATGTCCTCATAGACGTACTTATCCCCCACGGCGGTCTTGACGTACCCGATGCCCGCCGCGTCCAGCGCCTTGTACAGCCCGAAGTTGGACATGACGGTGGTCACCACCGTATTGGTGAGCAGCTTGCCCCGCTCCTTCATATACAGGCCGTACAGATACATGATCTGGTCGCCGTCCACCAGGTTCCCCTTCTCGTCCACGGCAAGGCAGCGGTCGGCGTCCCCGTCGAAGGCGAAGCCCGCGTCGCAGCCGTGCTCCACCACGTACTTTTTGAGCCCATCGATGTGGGTGGATCCGGCGTTTAGGTTGATGTTCAGCCCGTCCGGGCGGTCGTTGATGACATACACGTCCGCGCCTAAAGAGCGGAACACGTTGGGGGCGATGCTCCAGGCGGAGCCGTTGGCGCAGTCCAGGGCGATCTTCTTCCCCCGGAAGGAGTACACCGCCAGCGAGATCAGGTAGCCCATATAGCGGTTGCGGCCCGCGGCGTGATCCACGATGCTGCCGATCCCCTCGCCGGTGGCGAAGGGCAGCTTGGGCAGGGCCTGGCCGTCCACAGACAGGGTGCCGTCCAGATAGTCCTCCACCAGCCGGATGGTGCCCTCGTCCATCTTCTCCCCCTCCCGGTTCATCAGCTTGATGCCGTTGTCATAGTAGGGGTTGTGGGAGGCGGAGATCATCACGCCGCAGTCGAACCCGTCCGTCCGGGTGACGTAGGACACGGAGGGGGTGGTGGTGACGTGGAGCAGGTACACGTCCGCCCCGGAGGCGGCCATGCCCGCGCTGATGGCGTACTCCAGCATATAGCTGGAGCGGCGGGTGTCCTTGCCCACCACGATGCGGGCCTTGCGCTCCCGGCCGTAGTACCAGCCCAGGAAGCGGCCCACCTCATAGGCGTGATGGGCGGTGAGCTCCACGTTGGCCTTGCCCCGGAAGCCGTCGGTGCCGAAGTATTTTCCCATAGTCAGTCTCCCTTCCGCTTGGGGACGACGACGCCCCCGGTCTTATAGATGCTGTCCGCCGGAATCACGCCCCGGACGCAGGACAGGGGATAGACGTTGCTGCGGGGGCCGATGACGGTGCCCGGGTTGAGCACGCTGTTGCAGCCCACCTCCACGCAGTCGCCTAAAATCGCGCCGAACTTCTTCCGGCCCGTCTCCATGGCCTCCCCCTCGTTTTTCACGGTGACGGGGGTTTTGTCCGACTTCACGTTGGAGGTGATGGAGCCCGCCCCCATGTGGCTCTTGTAGCCCAGGATGGAGTCGCCCACGTAGTTGTAGTGGGGCACCTGGACGCTGTCGAACAGGATCACGTTTTTCAGCTCCACCGAGTTGCCGACGACGCAGTTTGCCCCCACCAGGGCGGAGCCCCGGATAAAGGCGCAGTGGCGCACCTCGGTGTCCGGGCCGATGATGCAGGGCGCGCCCAGGAAGGCGGTGGGGGCGATTTTGGCCGTCTCGTGCACCCACACCTGGGGGGCGCGCTCCTCGTAGTCGTTCCCCAGGGCGGGGCCCAGAGTGAGGATCAGCTCCTTGATGCCGTCCAGGGCCTGCCAGGGGTATGCAAAGCGGGCCAGATAGTCCCCAGCCAGGGTGTGGCTCAGGTCAAACAGCCCGGTTGTGTTCAAATTCATGGGAAAACCTCCTTATTCTTTGCCTTTCCGGCCCTTCCAAAACCGATAGAGCATAACGCAAAAACTGGCAAACCAAATTGCGGCCAGCAGGACGTTAAACCACGGCGTCCCCTCCATGCCGGACACAGCGTTGTAAATGGAGCGCCCAATCCAGAGCACCGACACAATCCCCCAGACCACAAGGGTCAGCAATCCAACCGGTTTCAATTTCATGCGAACCACCTCATTTTTGTTCCGGCACCCGCTTTACCAGTATCCCGGACACGATCCCGATCAGCACCCCGGCCACCGTCCCGGAAATCCACAACACCGGCAGATACCACGCAAGCCGGGAGGTCCCCAGCATGGCCATGGCCACTAAAATCTGCCCCGCGTTGTGGGCCACACCCCCCGCCACGCTGACGCCCACCGAGGAGAACTTCCCCGTCCGCTTCAGCAGACCCATGAGGGTCAGGCTCAGCGCCGCCCCCGCCGCGCTGTAGGCCAGCGCCGCCCCGTTGCCGAACAGCAGGGCCACCAGCACCACCCGCACCAGCGAGATCACGCAGGCGTCCTTCCAGCCCAGGCGGTACAGGGCAAACACGATAGCCAGGTTGGGCAGGCCCAGCTTCACCCCCGGCACCCACAGGGGGGGCACCAGCGACTCCAGATAGGACAGCACCAGGGCCAGGGCGGTCAACAGCCCGTACTGGGCCACTTTTGACGCTTTCATCCCATCCTCCTAACCCGTGGAGCCGTCCACGCCGTTTTCCACGCCCCCCTCGATGGAGACGATGAGCTTATGGGGCAGGCAGACGATGGACTCCCCGTTGTAGCGCACCGCCCCCTGGCGCACGCACACCTGGTCGGGGCAGTCCGCCCGCTCCACCCGGGCCGTGCCGTTCTCAATGATCAACAGGTTGCCGCGGCCCGGCTCGCCTAACTCCACCCGGGCGTCCTGGCTGAGGGGCAGCTCCATCACCGTCTCGCCGTCGATCTGCACCCGGGCCACGCCTCCCACCTGCCGGGTGAGCCCCAGCCACAGCAGCAGCGCACCGCCCAGGGCGATGAGTACGGCAATCAGTATAACATCGTTCCGATGGGTTTTCAACCACTCCACAGAATTCCTCCAAAACCGCAACGGAGGGAGGGCCTCGCGGCCTTCCCCCGTCCATGCTTCGGGGCACGGCGGGCTATGGCCCGCCGTGCCTCCGATTTCCTCTTATCAGCCGTTGACGACCTCAGCCTTGGTGATGTTCAGCGCCACCAGGCACCCGGCCTTACACACCTCGATGCACTTGCCGCAGCCGTCGCACTTGGCGTAGTCGATGGACGCCAGGTTGTCGGTGACGGTGATGGCCCCGGTGTGGCAGTTCTTCTCGCACAGATGGCAGCCGATGCAGCCCGCGGAGCAGCTCTTGCGGGTGCCCGCGCCCTTCTGGTGGCTGTTGCAGTCCACCACCATGTGGGCGTCGGCGGGGCGGATGGCGATGACGCCGTTGGGGCAGGTCTTGGCGCACAGGCCGCAGCCGATGCACACGCTGGCGTCCACCCGGGCCAGCCCGCCGTTGATGTGGATGGCGGACACGGGGCACACCTGGGCGCAGTCGCCCAGGCCGATGCAGCCGTAGACGCACTTGCCGGTGCCGCCGAACAGCAGCTTGGCGGCGGCGCAGCTCTCCAGGCCCTTGTAGTCCATCTTCACGGAGGTGGCCTCACAGGTGCCGGAGCAGCGCACCTCGGCCACCTGCTTGGCAACGTCGCCGGCCTCCCGGCCCAGCACCTTGCCGATGCTCTCGGCGGCGGTGGCCCCGCCGGGGACGCACAGGTTGACGGCCAGCTCGGGATCCTCCACCAGGGCGGCGGCGTACCCGTCGCACCCGGCGAAGCCGCAGGCGCCGCAGTTGGCGCCGGGCAGGCACTCGCGCACCATGGGGATGCGCTCGTCCACCTCCACCGCCATGAACTTGGAGGCGATGGTCAGCATCACGGCGCACAGCAGGCCGATGACGGCCACCACGATCACTGCAATGACAATCGGATTATCCATAAACGCTTCCCCTCCTTAACCCAGCAGGTTTTCCACGAGGCCGGCGAAGCCCATGAAGGACACGGACACGATGGCCGCGGAGATCAGGGTGATGGGCATCCCCTTGAAGCACTCGGGGCACTTGCACTTGTCCACCCGGCTGCGCACGCCGGAGAACAGCACCATGGCCAGCAGGAAGCCCAGGCCGGAGCCCAGGGCGTTGAACAGCGCCTGGACGAAGGAGCCGCCGAAGGCAGTGACGCCCATGTAGTTGTCCACGTTGCTGATGCACACGCCCAGCACCGCGCAGTTGGTGGTGATCAGGGGCAGGTACACGCCCAGGGAGGCGTGGAGGGCGGGGATGTACTTCTTGAGGATGATCTCCACCAGCTGCACCAGGGCGGCGATCACCAGGATGAACACGATGGTCTGGAGGTAGCCCAGCCCCAGCTGGTTGAGCACGAAGTTCTGGATGGGATAGGTGACGGCGGTGGCCAGCACCATGACGAAGATGACGGCCACGCTCATACCGGCGGCCTGATCCAGCTTCTTGGACACGCCCAGGAAGGGGCAGATGCCCAGGAACTGGGCCAGCACGTAGTTGTTCACCAGAACGGCCGCCATGACGATGGCTAATAACTCTTTCATTTCGCGGCAGCCTCCTTCTTCTTCTCAGCGCAGTTCTGCCCGTTGCACGCGGCGGCGCTGGGGCAGCCCTCACAGCTGAAGTCCTTTTTCTTGATGGCCTTGCCGTTGCTGGCCTTGTTGATGATGGCGATGAGAATGCCGAAGATGGCGAAGCCGCCGGGGGCCATGGTCATGATGGAGATGTTGTTGTCGATCAGCACCGGAATCTCGATGCCGAACCAGGTGCCCGCGCCGAAGATCTCGCGGATGGAGGCCATGGCCAGCATGGCCAGGGTGTAGCCCACGCCCATGCCGATGGCGTCCAGGGCGGAGTCGAAGGGGTTGTTCTTGTTGGCGAACATCTCCGCCCGGCCCAGGATGATGCAGTTCACCACGATGAGGGGCAGGTACAGGCCCAAGGCCTTGTCCAGGTCGGGCAGGTAGGCCTTGACGATCATCTGCACCAGGGTGACGAAGGAGGCGATGACCACGATGTAGCAGGGGATGCGCACCTTGTCGGAGATCACCTTGCGCAGCAGGGAGATCATGATGTTGGAGCACAGCAGCACGAAGGTGACCGCCGCGCCCATGCCAATGGCGTTGGACGCCTGGGTGGTGACCGCCAGGAAGGGGCAGGTGCCCAGAATCAGCACCAGGATGGGGTTTTCCTTGATGATGCCGTTGGTCAGGATTTTCAGCTTATTGTTTTTCATATCCATGTGCCTCCCTTCCTCAGCCGTTCACCAGGTCGAACGCGGTGTAGGCGTCCGCGATGGCGGCCCGGAAATAGTTGGAGGAGAAGGTCGCGCCCGAGATGTTGTCCACGCCCTCCAGCCCCCGATCCTTGCCGGGGAACTGGCCCTGGAAGGCGTCGGTGGTAATCTTGGAGCCCAGACCGGCCGTCTCCTTGTGATCCAGCACCTTCGTCCCGGTGATCTTGCCGTCCATGTCGATGCCCACGGCCATCTTCAGGGTGTTCTTGCCGCCGTAGCCCTGGGCGGTGATGGAGAAGGTGTAGCCCGCGCCGTTCTCGGCCTGGAACACCTCGGTGACGGAGGCGGGCAGGCCCGCGATCTCCACCTGAAGGAAGCTGTCGGCCTCGGGGAGCACCTCCATCCGGGCCTCCTCCTTGGCCTTGGCCTCGGCGGCGGCGATGATGGGGGCGGTGGCGTCGTTGGTGAGGGCCAGCAGCAGGCTCATCACCGCGCAGATGATCACCAGCACGGCGATGGGGGCCACAAAGTCGCTGACCACATTGGATTTCGCTTTCGTCATGCCTGCACACCTCCAAACGGTTTGGTTTTCGTCCACTCACAGATGTACGGATTCAGGATGTTCATCAGCAGGATGGAGAAGGACACGCCCTCCGGATAGTTGCCCCAGACGCGGATGAGCACGGTGATCAGGCCGCAGCCCAGGCCGAAGATCAGCTTGCCGGCGGGGGTGGGGGGGGAGGTGGTGTAGTCGGTGGCCATGAAGATGGCGCCGATGAACAGGCCGCCCGCCATCACCTGATAGAGGGGCTGCTGGCCCAGCAGGGCGGTGCACACCAGCACGGTGCCGATGAAGGCCACAGGGGTGTGCCAGGTGATGACCCTGCGGTAGACCAGGTAGATGCCGCCCAGCAGCAGGGCCAGGCAGGAGGTCTCGCCCATGGAGCCGCCCCGGGCGCCCAGGAACATCTGCCCCAGGGTGGGCAGCTGGCCCGCCGCGCCCTCGGAGCTCAGGATGGCCAGGGGGGTGGCGGCGGAGGTGGCATCGGTAAAGGCGGGGATGGCCCAGGCGGTCATGGTGCCGGAGAAGGCCACCAGCATGATGACGCGGGCGGTGATGGCGGGGTTGGCGAAGTTCTGGCCGATGCCGCCGAAGAACTGCTTGATGACCACGATGGCCACAAACGCGCCGAACACCGCCTGCCACAGGGGGATGTCCACCGGCAGGTTCAGGGCCAGCAGCAGGCCGGTGACGGCGGCGGACAGGTCGGTGATGGTGACGGGCCGGCGGGTGATCTTCTCAAAGGCCCACTCGCACAGCACGGCCACCGCCACGCACACCACTTCCACCAGCAGGGCCTTGATCCCGAAGAACACGATGGACGCGATGACGGCGGGGAACAGGGCGATGAGCACGTCCCGCATGATAGTCTGGGTGGTTTGGGACGCGTAGATATGGGGGTTGACGGAGACGACCATGTTCTTATTCATCTCAGACCGCCTCCTTTTCTTTTTCCTTGGCGGCTTTCTTCTCCGCCGCTTCCTTCTGCTCGGCGTTGTACTTGTTGAGCATAGCCTTGGCCAGCTTGTTCACCTGCACCAGGGGCCGGCGGGCGGGGCAGCTGAAGGAGCAGCAGCCGCACTCCATGCACAGGTTCACCTTGAGGGCCTTGAGCTTCTCCGGCTCCTTGTTGTTGTAGGCGCTCTCGATGGCGGCGGGCATCAGGTTGAAGGGACAGTGGGCCACGCAGCGCCCGCAGCGGATGCAGGCGGAGGGCACAGGATCCTCGGCGTCCTTCTCGTCGAAGGCGATGATGGCGTTGGTGTTCTTCATGATGGGGGCGTCCAGGCTGGGGACGGAAATGCCCATCATGGGGCCGCCGTACAGCACCTTCTTGGGCTCGCACTTGAGGCCCACGAAATCCAGCAGGTTCTGGATGGGGGTGCCCACCGGGGCGATGACGTTCTGGGGGTTGGCGATGGCGGAGCCGTCGATGGTGACAACCTTCTCCACCAGGGGCATCCCGGTGCGGATGTACCTGGCGATGACCGCCAGGGTGGTGCAGTTGATGACGATGGCGCCCACGTCGATGGGCAGCTTGCCCTCGGGCACCACCTCGCCGGTGGTGTTGTAGATGAGCACCTTCTCGCCGCCCTGGGGGTACAGGGCCGGCAGGGAGGCCACCTCGAAGCCGGGCACGCCCTTGCCCGCCTCCTCCATGATCTTCACACACTGGGGCTTGTTGTCCTCAATGCCGATGACGATCCGGTCGGCGGTGTAGTACTTCTGGAGGAGCTGGGCGCCGTAGATCACGTCGTCGGCGTTGTCGATCATGGTGCGGGTATCCGAGGTGATGTAGGGCTCGCACTCCGCGCCGTTGATGATGATGTTGTGCACCCGGTCGGGATCCACGTTCAGCTTGACGGACGTGGGGAAGCCCGCGCCGCCCAGGCCCACGCAGCCGCACTGGCGCACCGCCTCCACAAAGCTGTCCTTGTCGGTGACCACGGGGGGCTTAATGCCCTCCCACACCGCCTGCTCGCCGTCGCTCTCGATGACGATGACGGTGTCGAACCGGCCGTTGGAGCCGACGATCTCGTCCAGACGCTTCACCTTGCCGGACACGCCGGAATAGATGGGCGCGGACATGAAGCCTCCGGCCTCCGCGATCAGCTGCCCCACCTTCACCGTGTCGTTCACCTTGACCACCGGCTTGGCCGGGGCCCCGATGTTCATGGACATGGGGACGGTGATCACCGCGGGCACCGGCATACGCGCCGGCGCGCAGTCCACAGTGTTCTTCCTGTGGGGCGCATGAATTCCATGCAGTTTGCCCTTAAACACAGAACTTCCTCCTCAATCGTAGTTTCTCCTTACGCGCGGCCCGCCCCGGGCGGCGGGGCCCGGAACAGGCAGGCGGCGTCCCCCGCCGGCGGCGAATGGAACCTGCCAAACACCGGGAGACGCCTGCTCACGTACTGACTATTATATCACGTCTCATTTCAAACGCAAGGGAAAATCTATTCCTATTTGCCGATTTTTGTGGGACAAATTACACCTCCCGGTTGTAGAGGATGGCCACCTCCCGGCGGCGCCGGAAGATAAACAGCCAGGCCGCCGCCAGCCCCGCCGCGCTGAACAGCAGGATCACCGCCCGCTCGGGCATGACCTCCGCCAGGGAGCCCGCCAGCAGGGTGCCGCACAGCGAGCCCAGGGAGGTGAGCATCTGGAAGGAGCCGTTGAACCGGGCCCGCTTGCTGTCGGGCAGGTAGGACTGGGTGGCGGCGATGCGGATGTTGTAGGAGGTCACCCCCAGCACCCCGTAGAGGAAAAACACCGCCGCCATGGCCGGGACAGGCAGAAACAGCAGAACCCCGTAAAGGACGGGCAGGGTTGTGTAGACCGCCATGGCCACGGGAAACCTGTTCGCCGCCGGGAGCCGGAAGCGGTAGTGGAGCAGCCCGCCCGCCACCCGGCCTGCCTCAGAGCAGGTGGACACGATGGCGCCCAGGGTCACCGCCGCCACCGGCCAGGCGGCAAACAGGGCGCTGTGGTTCCGGAAGAAGGGCAGAAACATTTGATCCGAGCCCACCCCGGCGAAGTTGGAGAACATAAAGTACAGGGTGACGGCCAGCAGGCCCTTCTCCCCGGCGATGTAGTCCACCCCCTCCCGGAGATCCCGGCCGAAGCGTTTCAGCGCCCCCAGGCCGTCCGCCGGCGGAGCGGCGTCCATATGGGTCTCCACATGGCGGACGCACCGCTCAAAGCAGGCGGCGGCGAAGAAGCACACCGCGTTGATGGCAAACAGCGGCTCCACGCCGCCCAGCGTCTCGTAGGCCAGCGCCCCCAGGGGGTAGGCCATCAGCATGATGGATTGCAGCATCCCGGAGATGGAGTAGGCCTTGGACAGGTTTCCCTCCTCCACCAGGTTGGGGTAGAGGCTGTCGTAGGCCACCATGTACACGCTGTCCACGCCCCCCCGGATCAGGTTGAAGCACAGCAGGGCCGGGAAGCTGAACCAGCCCGTCCGCAGCAGCAGGGCCAGCCCCGCGAACATCCCGGCGGACAGGAAGTCCAGCCGGTAGATCACCTTTTTCCGGCTCATCCGATCCAGATAGGGCCCCGCTAAAACGGGGCACGCCAGCATGGGGATCTGGTAGGCGGCGTTGAACAGGGCGTAGAGGAACACCGATCCGGTGTAGTCCAGCACCATGATGCTCATGGCGAAGCTGGACAGCACGCCGCCGATGAGGGAGATGACGCTGCCCGCGGTGATGATGGTAAAATCCCAAGTCCAAAGCCCTTGGGAAGGCTTTTTCGTATCCATAATAAACATCCTTTCTCAATGAAGCGCCAAACACAAAGGGGCCGCACCCCGTCCGGGGTGCGGCCCGCAAAAAAGCGCAGCGCATCACCAGCCGCCCGCCGCAGTCCGCGGCAGGGGCCAGGAGGTCATGGAGGCACTTCAGCTCAGTTGCGGGCCATTTTTGCACACACAAAACCAAGCCCGCTCAATGGCGCGCCCGTTCCGCCTGTGTGCGAAAAGGATCCTAATGTCGCAAACTGTAGCAGCTGAAGTAAGACATTGCCTCCGGTTTCCTCCTTTTTGAGAAAGCAGCATCAGTATACCACCCCTTGCCGCCTCCGTCAAGCCCTTCCCTTTTTCCGGCAAATGTGGTATACTCTCCCCAAACGCCGGAAGGAGGAGCCGCCCTGGAAGGAAAAAAGTACACTGCCGCGTTCCTGGCGGCGGAGGGGGCGCTGTACGCCGCCTTCCTCGCCCTGGATCTCACCGGCCGGGGCGGACTGTCCGTCCCCATCAAATACGCGGGGATCCTGCTGTGCCTGGGCTTCTCCCTGCTGGCCTGCGTCAACTGGGGCGGCGACCGGCTGGTTCCCGCCGCCCTGGCCCTCACCGCCGGGGCGGACTGGTTCCTGCTGGTGCGAAACGATCACTATGCCGCGGGCATCGCCCTGTTTTTGTGCGTCCAGACGGCCTATTACCTCCGCCTGCGCCGCATGGGGGCGGACAGCGGCTGGCCCCTGCGCTCCGCCCTGGCCCTGGGGGCGGGGGTGGGGCTGTACGCCCTGGAGCTTGCCTCCCCGGTGAACCTGCTGGCGGGGCTGTACTTCTCCCAGCTTCTGTCCAACACGGTTTTGGCCTGGACGGGCCGGGGCCGTCCCCGGCGGCTGTTCGCCGCCGGCCTCACCCTGTTTGTGGGGTGCGACCTGTGCGTGGGGCTGTTCAACGCCCTGCCCGCCGCCGCCCCGCTGTATCCCGTTGTGTCGGTGGGGATGTGGCTGTTCTATCTCCCCTCCCAGGTGCTCATCACCCTGTCCGCCCTGCCCGAAAAGGAGGAAGCCCCATGAAGGAAAGCAAGCCCCTGTGCGCCCTGATGGCCGTCTGCACGGCCCTGGCGCTGCTCACCGCGTCCATCGCCGCCCCCATCCTGTGCCGCCCCTTCTACTACGCCCACATCGGCCCCCTAAAGCTGGTGGAACGCACCGGGCTGACGGAAAACGAGATTAAAACCGCCTTCGACGAGATGCTGGACTACTGCCTGGGGGCGGAGGAATTCTCCACCGGCGTGCTGAAGTGGTCGGAGGAGGGCAAAGCCCACTTCACCGATGTGCGGGGGCTGTTCCTGCTGGATCTGCGGGTGCTGGGGGCGTCCCTGGGCCTGCTGGCGGCGGTTTTGCTGTACGCCCGCTTCACCGGACGCAGGCCCGCCCGGCCGCGGGGCCGCGGCCCCGGCTTCTGGGCGGGGGCGGGGCTGGGGGGTGCGTTCCTGCTGGTGGGGGCGCTGGCGGCGCTGGACTTCAACCGGGCCTTCGTGGTGTTCCACGCCCTGTTCTTCCCCGGCAAGGACAACTGGCTCTTTGACCCGGCGGAGGATCAGATCATCAACATCCTGCCCCAGGAGTTCTTCCGCGACTGCGCCCTTCTCATTCTGGCGCTGCTGGTGCTGGGCTGCGCCGCCCTGATTCTGTTCGACCTGCGGCGGGGCCGGGGGAAGCGGTGACGGGCCGTTTTCAGGTTTTTTTCAGGGTAAATTCAAAATCATTTCGGCCCTGCGACATAATTTGGACACAATTATGGGGTATTGTATCCTCAGCGGCGGACGAGAGGGCCCCGGCGGCCTCCCCGCTTTTGAAACAGCGTTCCATGACGGAATTTGAAAGGAGCAATTCCCATGTATGATCAAAACGGTTTTGACGGCAGCGGCAATTACCGCTACAACTACACCCAGCCCCAGCCCCAGCAGGGCGGCGACCCCTGGGATCGCCCCCAGTCCCCCATTCCTCCCCAGCCCCCCAAGAAGAAGGGCGGCGCGGGCAAGGCGGTGGCCCTGGTGCTGTGCTGCGCCCTGGTGGGGGGCGGCGCGGGGGTGGGCGGCGCGGCGGCCTACGACCGCCTGAGCCAAGGCCCCAAGGGCGAGACCACCATCTACCGCAACGAGGTGGATCCCACGGCGGTGAATGTGAAGCAGGCCGACGGCCTCACCCCCATGAGCCTGTCCGAGATCTACGCCGCCTACGCCGACTCCAGCGTGTGCATCTCGGTGACCGGCATGGCCACCAACGGCTGGTACCAGCAGCCCACCGCCGGGGCGGGCTCCGGCTTCATCATCAGCGAGGACGGCTACATCGTCACCAACTACCACGTCATCGACGGGGCCACCTCCATCAAGGTGACGCTGAACAACGGCGACACCTATGACGCCAAGCTGGTGGGCGGCGAGGAGCTCAACGACGTGGCGGTGCTGAAGATTGACGGCGTGTCCGGCCTGAAGCCGGTGGTGCTGGGCGACTCCGACGACCTGGTGGTGGGCGAGCAGGTGTGCACCATCGGCAACGCCCTGGGCACCCTGTCCTTCTCCCAGACCTCGGGCAACGTGTCCTCCACCGGCCGCTCCATCACCATGAGCGACGGCACCGTGATGAACAACATGATCCAGACCAACTGCACCATCAACTCCGGCAACTCCGGCGGCCCGCTGTTCGACAGCTACGGCCGGGTGGTGGGCATCACCTCCGCCAAGCTCAGCAACAACGGCCAGTCCTCCCAGGCGTCCATTGAGGGCATCGGCTTCGCCATCCCCATCAACGACGTCATCGGCATCGTCACCGACTATATGCAGTACGGCTACGTCACCGGCCGGCCCTACATGGGGGTGCTCTACCCCAGGACGGTGTCTGAGGAGAACAAGCAGGCCTTCGGCTGGCCCTCCGGCGTGTATGTCAACGGCGTGGAGGAGGGCTCCTGCGCCGAGACCGCCGGCCTCCGCCCCGGGGACATCATCACCAAGATCGACGACACCGAGATCACCGACGCCAACCAGATGGTGTCCGTAAAGAACAGCTACCGAGCCGGGGACACGGTGTCCATTGAGGTGTACCGCTCCGGCGAGACGCTGACCCTCCAGCTCACCTTTGACGAGCAGGAGAACGAGCCGGACACCTCCGGCAATCAGGGCCAGACCAATCCCAATCCCCAGCCCACCTCCAGCGGAAGCTACGGCGGCCAGTATCCCTACGGCGGGGACGGCGGCGACGACTTTTTCAATAACTTCCCCTGGGGCTACTTCTTCGGGCGGTGAACCCGTTTGCATAATAGAACCCCCTGCGGCTTTGCCGCAGGGGGTTTTCGGTTCTCTTACGCGGTCATGAGGGCGATCTCCTGCTCCGCCTCGCCCCAGGTGTCGGCGGAGAAGCAGAACGTGCCGTCCAGAAAGACCTCAACGTGGCCACGGATGGATTTGATCTCGTACATATTGGGACGCTCCTTTCTGTGTTGGGGGTGCTCCCCCTTCGTTCTGTACACAGGATACCACACAGAAAGTCCCATAAACCGGCATTATATAGAGACGGTGAAAAAAGGGGCGCTCCCCGGTGGGAAGCGCCCCTTTCCTGCATTATTTGCTCAGTACCGCCGGATCACCGCCACCACCCGGCCCAGGATGGAGCAGCCCTCCCCGTCGATGGGCTGGTACTCCGGGCTGGAGTTCTCCGGGTAGAGCCAGATGTGGCCGTCCCGCTCCCGGCGGAAGGTTTTCACGGTGGCCTCGTCCTCAAACAGGGCCACCACAATGTCCCCGTTCCGGGCCTGGGGCTGCTGATGCACCACCACCACGTCGCCGGGAAGGATGCCCGCCTCCAGCATGGACTCGCCCCGGACGGTGAGGGCGAAGTGCTCCCCGGACAGGCCGCCGGTGTCGAAGGTGAGGTACTCCTCGATGTGCTCCTGGGCCAGGATGGGGGAGCCCGCCGCCACGTAGCCCACCAGGGGCACCTGATCCTTCCGTCCGGCGGCGTCGCCGCCCACGATGGTGATGGCCCGGGTCTTGCCCTCCGCCTGGGAGATGTAGCCCGCCTCCCGCAGGCCCTTCAGGTGGAAGTGGACGGTGGCGGGGGATTTCAGGTTCACCGCCTGGGCGATCTCCCGCACGGAGGGGGGGTAGCCGTGCTCGTCCGCGAAGGTGGAGATGAACTCATAGATCTGCTGCTGCTTGGGGGTCAGTTTACCCATGGCGCAAGCTCCTTCCAAGAAATCGATCCGCCCACCCGGCCGCGGATCTTGACTTGGGCGTATTATACCACAGTTCGTTCGATTTGTCAAACGTTCGTTCTAAATTTTTTGGAAGTTTCCGGATGACGGCAAAAAGCCTGCCGCCCGTTGAGGGCGGCAGGCTTTGAACTGGGCAGGGGGGAGGATTTACGCCCGGGCCTTCTCCACGGCGCCGCCGGGCTTCTTGTCGCTGCTCTCGGCGGGCACCTCAGCGGGGCCGCCGATGGCGTTCACCGAGTCGGTGATGGTGCGCTTGCCCGCCTCCTTGGCGTGCTTGGCCACCTCGTTCTTGTTCTTGGGGCTGCGGTTGATGATGCCCGGGCCCTGGACGCAGCCGCCCATGCAGGCCATGCCCTCGATGAAGTTCTCCGGCAGCACCCCCTTGGACATCTTCAGCAGGGCCATCTTGCACTCCTCAATGCCGCTGCAGGCCACCGTCCTGGCCTCCACGGTGCTGCCCCGCTCCTTGAGGCCCTGGGCCACCGCCGCCGCCACGCCGCCCCCGGCCGCAAAGGCCCGGCCGAAGCCGCTGGCGTGATCCAGGGGGATCTCCTTCATCTTGGACACGTCGATGTCCTTGGCGGACAGCATGGAGTACAGCTCCTCGAAGGTAAGTACCAGATCCACGCTGGCCCGGGTGCGGCCCAGGTGGAACTCCCGCTTCTTGGCCACGCAGGGGCCGATGAACACCACCCGGGCCAGGGGATCCCGATCCTTGATGCTCCGGCCCAGCATCACCATGGGGGAGGGGGTGGTGGACACCAGGGGCACCTGATCCGGCATATGCCGCTCCACAAAGGCCACGAAGGCGGGGCAGCAGGAGGAGGTCATGGGGCCGCCTCCCCGCTCCTCAAACTCGGCGGCCTCGGCCTGGGCGGTGAGGTCGGCGCCCAGCGCCACCTCCTGCACGTCGTAGAAGCCCATCTCCTTCAGGGCGGCGGCCATCTGGCCGGGGGTGCAGTCGAACTGGCCCACGAAGGAGGGGGCCAGAATGGCGTAGACGTGGAGGCCCCACTTGTCCGCCCCCAGCAGCATCTGGATCACGTCCACAATGTAGGATTTGTCCATCACCGCGCCAAAGGGGCACTGGATCACGCACTGGCCGCAGGAGATGCACTTGTTCACGTCGATGGTGGCCTTGCGGTCGGGGCCCATGGTGATGGCCTTCACCGGGCACCCCCGCTCGCAGGGGCGCATATTCTTGGTGATGGCGCCGTAGGGGCAGGCCTCGATGCACTTGCCGCACAGCACGCACTTGGAGTGGTCGATGACGGAGCGGTGGTTCTCAATGCGGATGGCCCCCTTGGGGCACACCTCCACGCAGCGGTGGGCGATACAGCCCCGGCAGGACGGGCCCACGCTGATCTCGGTGACGGGGCACTCGTCGCAGGCGATGGGCAGCACCTCCACCAGGGCGGGGTTGGCCCGGTCGCCCCCCATGGCCATCTTCACCCGGCTGTTGACGATGGCCCGCTCCTTGTAGATGCAGCAGCGCATCTGGGCCTCGGGGCCGGGGATGATCTCCTCGGGAATGTTCAGCAGGTCGTTGGTCTGAAGCCGCTCGTTCCAGGCAAGGCGGGCCACGGCGGTGAGCACATCATCCTTCAGCTTTTGTACCGTAGTTTCATAGTGGCGCATGGGCTGTTCCCTCCTCAGCATCGGCGCGGGCGGCTGGCCGGCCCGCATTGTTAAAAAAATGTCGATTCACTGTGTTGAATTATACCGTGGATGATGGCCCCCGTCAAGGCAAAAAGCGCCGATTTTAGGTGGAAAATTTCCGGTGGATTTGGCGGCGGGGCGGACAGGCCGGCGGGGCGCACCTTTTGGCCTCCGCCGGCATAGTCTGGAGAGAAAACCCAGGCCGGGAATGCCGGCCAATCAGGAGGAGGCTTTATCAGGATGCCGAAGATCCAATATTTCCTGGGGGGGAATACGCCCTCGGGGTTTTATTCCCTCTACCACCAGCTGTCCGACCCCCGGCGGTTCCGGGCGGTATACATCATCAAGAGCGGCCCGGGCAGCGGCAAGTCCACCCTCATGCGCCGGGTGGAGCGGCACGCCCAGGCCGCGGGGCTGGAGACGGAGGAGGTGCTGTGCTCGGGGGATCCGGAGTCCCTGGACGCGGTGATCATCCCGGCCCTGGGGGCCGCGGTGGTGGACGGGACGGCGCCCCACGTCCTCGAACCCGGCTGTCCCGGCGCCGTTGACCGCTACATAGACCTGAGCGGCTTCTACGACCGCGCCGGCCTCCAGCCCATCAAGGAGGACATTATGGCCGCCACCGCCGAATACCAGGGCCACTACAAGCGGGTGTACCGCTGCCTGGGCGCGGCGGGGGAGCTGCGCCGGGACATCAACGAGCTGCTGGCCGTCCCGGCGGTGCAGCAGAAGCTGGCCAAGCGGGCGGCGGGGATCATCGGCCGGGAGCTGAAAAAGCCCGGCGGTGCGGGGGGCGCGGATCAGCGGTTCCTGTCCGCCGTCACCCACAAGGGTGCCCTCACCCTCTGGGGCACGGTGGAGGCCCAGGCGGGCCGTGTGTATGAGCTGGCGGACAGCTCCGGGCTGGCCCACCATCTGCTCAACCCCATCCTCACCGCGGGGCTGGCGGCGGGGCACCGGGCGGTGGCCTGCCCCGACCCCATGGCCCCGGATCGGCTGGCCCACCTCATCTTCCCCGATCTCTCCCTGGCCTTCGTCACCTCCACCCCGGAGGCCCCCTGGCCCCACCGGGCCTACCGCCGCCTGCGGCTGGACGCCATGGTGGACGCCGACGCCTGCCGGGCCGCCAAACCCCGGCTGCGCTTCACCCGGCGGGTGGCCGCCGCCCTGACGGAGGAGGCGGTGGCCGGTCTGGCCCAGGCCAAGGCCGCCCACGACAAGCTGGAACGGCTCTATAACCCCTATGTGGACTTCGACGGCGTGATGGAGACCGCCGACCGCACCGCCGACGAGATCCTCTCTCTGGAACGGCTCTAAAAAACCGCGGGACGCCCTGTGAGGCGCCCCGCGTTATTACAACCGTCGGACAGTGTACAGCCTTTGGAACCGCAGAGCAGTTGGAACCCGTTCGGACAGTTACAGCCAGTCGGACAGAACATCATTCAGGGTGGTAGGCGTGACCGCATTGCGCACCACCAGGTCGCTGAGCTCATCAATGCGGGCGGCGCTGCACGTCACGTGGGCGGCCGAGGCCTCGGCTCCGCCCCGCTCAGCTACCCGGATGCCGTAGCTCTCGCAGGAAAACGGGCCCACGTCCATCTCGTCGATGAGAATGGAGTAGTCGTAGCTGCGGAGCGTACCGGTCTCGTCAGGAAGATCCAGCGTTTTCAGGAACAGCTCGCGCATGAGTGAGTTCACCTCTCTTTCCTTGGGTTAACTCCATTATTGCCAAGATCTTCCCGCCGCGCAAGGGAAAGAAATCGCAAAATTCGACAAAATTCGACACGGGTACAAGATGTGGAAGTTTACAGGGAGTTTTCAATACCAATTCTGGGCGCCCCACATATTTCCATGTAAAAATTATGTAGAAATGCACAAAAGGCCCAGGGGGGACACTTTGTCCCCCCTGGGCTTTACAAACTGTAAATCTTTGGGTTTTCTCAGGCCTTGCTCGCCTTGAAGCTCTTGATGGCCTCGGCCAGCATGGGGCCGACCTTGAACAGGTCGCCGGTGATGCCGTAGGTGGCCGCGTCGAAAATCGGGGCGCTGCCGTTCTTGTTCACGGCGATGATGCACTCGGAGTCCTGCATACCGGCCAGATGCTGGATGGCGCCGGAGATGCCCAGGGCCACGTAGATCTTGGGGTGCACCGTCTTGCCGGTCTGGCCCACCTGGTGATCCACGCCGATCCAGCCCGCGTCCACCACCGCGCGGGACGCGCCTACCACGCCGCCCAGCACATTGGCCAGCTCCTCGGCGATCTCGATGCCCCGGGTGGGGTTGGAGCTGATGCCGCGGCCCACGGCCACCACCACGTCGGCGCCGATGAGATCCACCAGCTTCTTGGCGGACTTCTTGATCTCCACCAGGTCAACATGGATGTCGGACTTGTCCAGCTTGACGTCAATCTTCTCCAGCACGGTCTGCTGGCTCTTGGCCTCGTCGAAGGCCTGGGTCTGCATCACGCCGGGACGCACCGTGGACATCTGGGGACGGTAGTCCGGGCACACGATGGTGGCCATCAGGTGGCCGCCGAAGGCCGGACGGGTCATCTTCAGGTTCTTGGTGTCCTCGAAGGGGGTGTTGTCCACGTCGATGGTGGAGGTGGTCTTCAGGAAGGCCTTGTACTTCTCCACGTCCACGTCCAGGTGGGTGCAGTCGGCGGTCAGGCCGGTGTGCAGCCGGGCGGCCACACGGGGGCCCAGGTCGCGGCCGATGTTGGTGGCGCCAATCAGGAACACCTCGGGCTTCTTGTCCTCCACCAGATCGCACAGCACCTTGGTGTAGGCGTCGGTGGTGTAGTCCTTCAGCAGCTCGTGGTCGCAGATGTACACCTTGTCCGCGCCGTAGCCGCCCAGGGCCTTGGCGTACTGCTCGTTCACGCCGCTGCCCAGCAGCACGCCGCACAGCTCCACGCCCAGGTCGTCGGCCAGCTTCCGGCCCTCGCTCAGCAGCTGGTAGCCGGTGCCCAGGATCACGCCGTCCCGCTGCTCACAAAATACCCACACGCCCTTGAAGGCGGCGGTGTCTTTACTATTATAGGCCATATTCAAGCGCCCCTTTCCTTAAATGATGTGCTTCTCGCCCAGCATGGAAACCAGCTTCTCGCAGGCGGCCTTGTCGGCGCCCTCGATCATGGTTCCCTTGCCCTTCACCGGGGGAGAGAAGGACTTGTACACCTGGGTGGGGGAGCCCTTCAGGCCCACGTTCTCCACGGGGCCGACCCACTTGCTGTCCTTGAGGGCCTCGTAGTCCCACACGGCGTAGGGCTTGGAATAGCACTCCATGACGCCGGGGACGCTCATGTACCGGGGGGTGTTCAGCTCCTTGATGCAGGTGAGCACGCAGGGGGTCTGCACCTTGATGGTCATGTAGCCGTCCTCCAGCTCCCGCCGCACCGTCAGCTCGCCGGCCTTGTAGTCGATGGCGGTGACGTAGGTGACCTGGGGCAGGCCCAGCTTCTCGGCGATCTGGGGGCCCACCTGGGCGGTGTCGCCGTCGATGGCCTGACGGCCGCACATCACGATGTCGCCCTTGTCCACGCCGATCTTCTCGATGGCGGCGGCCAGGGTGTTGGAGGTGGCCCAGGTGTCGGCGCCGCCGAACTCACGGGCGGAGACGAGGTAGGCCTCGTCGGCCCCCATGGCCAGGCACTCCCGGAGCATGGACTCCGTGGGCGGGGGGCCCATGGACACGACGCACACCTTCACGTCGGGGTTGGTTTCCTTGATCTGCAGGGCCGCCTCCAGGGCGTTCATGTCGTCGGGGTTGGAGATGGTGGCCATGGCGGCACGATCCATGGTGCCGTCCGCTTTGACGGCCACCACGCCGGAGGTGTCGGGCACCTGCTTGACACAGACAATGATTTTCATGGTGTTTCTACCTCCTTACTTAATGATCGCGCCGGAAATAACCATGCGCTGCACCTCAGAGGTGCCCTCGTAGATCTCGGTGATCTTGGCGTCCCGCATCATGCGCTCCACGGGGTAGTCCCGGGTGTAGCCGTAGCCGCCGAACAGCTGCACGCAGCGGCGGGTCACGTCGGAGGCGGTCTCCGCCGCCACCAGCTTGGCCATGGCGGCGTCCATGCTGAAGGGCTCGTGGTTCTGCTTCTTCATGGCCGCGGAGTACACCAGCAGCTTGGCCGCCTGGGTCTTGGCGTACATATCCGCCAGCTGGAACTGGGTGTTCTGCTGCTTGGCGATGGGCTTGCCGAACTGCACCCGCTCCTTGGTGTAGGCGATGGTCTCGGCGATGGCGCCCTCGGCGATGCCCAGGGCCTGGGCCGCGATGCCGATCCGGCCGCCGTCCAGGGTGGCCATGGCCTCGTTGAAGCCCTTGCCCTGCTTGCCCAGCATCCGGTCGCCGGGGATGACGCAGTCCTCAAAGATCAGCTCGCAGGTGGAGGAGCCGCGGATGCCCATTTTCTTCTCGTGCTTGCCCACGGAGAAGCCGGGGTCGGTGCGCTCCACGATGAAGGCGGACAGCTCCTTGGTCTTGCGGCCCCGCTTCTCGATGATGCCGGTGATGGCGATGACGATGAACACGTTGGCGTAGCCCGCGTTGGTGATGAAGATCTTGGAGCCGTTGAGCACCCAGTTGCCGTTCTCGTCCTTCACGGCGGTGGTCTGCTGGCCCTGGGCGTCGGTGCCGGCGCCGGGCTCGGTGAGGCCGAAGGCCCCGATCCACTCGCCGGAGCACAGCTTGGGCAGGTACTTCCGCTTCTGCTCCTCGGTGCCGTACTCAAAGATGGGGTTGCAGCACAGGCTGGTGTGGGCGGACAGAATGACGGACGTGGTGCCGCACACCTTGGCCAGCTCCTCCACCGCCATCACGTAGGACAGGTAGTCCGCCCCGGCGCCGCCGTACTCCTTGGGCAGGTAGATGCCCATCATACCCAGCTTGGCCATCTTCTTGACGGTCTCCTCCGGGAACCGCTCCTCCTCGTCCACGTCGGCGGCGATGGGCTTCACCTCGTTCTCCGCGAACTCCTGGAACAGCTTCTGGAGCATCAACTGCTCTTTCGACAGTTTAAAATCCATGTGTTTTTACCTCCTTATCAACTTGCCCGGCAGCCTCTTACAGCTCGTCAACGGCAGTCTTGGTGCGGTCGGCGTTGTAGACATAGAAGCCCTTGCCGGACTTCACGCCCAGCTGGCCGCCGCGCACCATCTTCCGCAGCAGCGGGCAGGCGCGGTACTTGCTGTCGCCGGTCTCGTGGTACAGCACGTCCATGATGGCCAGGCAGATGTCCAGGCCGATGAAGTCGCCCAGCTCCAGGGGGCCCATGGGGTGGTTGGCGCCCAGCTTCATGGCGGCGTCGATGCCGGCGATGTTGGACACGCCCTCCATCTTGATGAAGGCGGCCTCGTTGATCATGGGGATCAGGATGCGGTTGACCACGAACCCGGCGGCCTCATTGACCTGCACGGGGGTCTTGCCCAGCTCCTCGGAGATGGCCACGATGGTGTTCACCATGTCGGAGGGGGTGTTGGCGCCGGCAATGACCTCAATCAGCTTCATCCGGTCGGCGGGGTTGAAGAAGTGCATCCCGATGAGGGGACGGCTCAGGCCCTTGCCGATCTCGGTGATGGACAGGGAGGAGGTGTTGGAGGCGAAGATGCACTCCGGCTTGCAGATCTTGTCCAGCTCGCCGAAGGTAGTCTGCTTCACGCCCATATCCTCAAAGGCGGCCTCCACGATCAGATCGCAGTCGGCGCACAGATCCTCCTTCAGGCCGGCGGTGATGGCGGCCACGTTGGCGTCGGCCTTGGCCTGATCCATCTTGCCCTTTTCCACCAGCTTGGCGTAGCCCTTCTGGATCTTGGCCTTGCCGTTGTCGGCCCACTCCTGCTTGATGTCGCACAGAGCCACAGTCCAGCCGGACTGCGCAAACGCCTTGGCGATGCCCTGACCCATGGTGCCCGCGCCGATCACGCCTACTTTTTTCATGATGATGTACCTCCTGATAAAAAATTTATGTGGATGAAATTGGGATTACTTGTTCTGGAAATGCTTCTCCTGGCGCTTCTCCAGGAAGGCGCCCGCGTCGGGGCAAAGTCCATTCCGTTCGCTTCCGCGCAAGCGCGAAAGCTCGCTTCATTTCCTTGCCCCTCCTTTCCCCACAAAGCCTGAAGGGCGGCTTTGCGGGGGCCCCGGCATGGGCGTGCGGGTGTCGGGAAGCGGCCGGACAATTACTTGTTCTGGAAATGCTTCTCCTGGCGCTTCTCCAGGAAGGCGCCCATGCCCTCGTTCTTGTCCTCGGTGCCGCAGGTCACGCCGAAGGCCTCGGCCTCGAAGGCGGAGCCGGTGGCGATGTCGGTCTGCATCCCCATGCGGATGCACCGCTTGGATTCGGCCACGGCGATGGGGGCGTTGGCGCAGATGGCGTTGGCCAGCTCCATGGCCTTGTCCATCAGCTCCTCGGGGGGATAGACCGCGCTGACCAGGCCGATCTCCTTGGCCTCGGCGGCGTTGATGACCTTGGCGGTGAGGATCAGCTCCATGGCCTTGGAGATGCCCACGATCCGGGGCAGGCGCTGGGTGCCGCCGAAGCCCGGGGTGATGCCCAGGCCCACCTCGGGCTGGCCGAACTTGGCCTTCTCGGAGGCGATGCGGATGTCGCAGGCCATGGACAGCTCGCAGCCGCCGCCCAGGGCGAAGCCGTTCACCGCCGCGATGACGGGCTTGGACAGGTTCTCCAGCTTCAGGAACACGCCGCCGCCGTGGACGCCGAACTGCTTGCCGTCCCGGGCGGAGAAGCCCTTCATCTCGCCGATGTCGGCGCCCGCCACGAAGGAGCGGCCCGCGCCGGTGAGGATAACCGCGTGAACGTCGTCCGCGGCCTCCACCTTGGCGATGGCCTCGTCCAGATCGCTCAGCACCTGGCTGTTCAGGGCGTTGAGCGCCTCGGGGCGGTTGATGGTCAGGATGGCCACAGCGCCCTGCTGTTCAAAGTTTACAAATGACATCACATTGCCTCCTTAATAAATGTACTCGCGCTATGAGATCTGGCTCCAGAGACGTCCCGCCGCCCTGCTTCCTCCGGCAGAAAAGTTCGCTATTTTTTTAACAAACCAAAGAAAAAGGGGTGCGGCAATGAGCCGAGGCGACGTCCGCCGGTCATGCCGCGTCAGGGTGGATCGGGGAAGTCCCATTGAATCCTCACATAGTATACCGCCTTTGTCCGGCTATTGCAAGGTGTTTTTGCGGCAATCTTTCGGATTTTCACAAAAATTCTCCAGCTTTCCCGCCTGGGCCGCGGTGGAAAAAGTGACCGCCCCCCAGCCTGGGAGGCGGTCATTTTCTTCTCAGAACAGCCCCGCCAGCCAGTCCGCCAGCGGTAAGTACAGAATGGGCAGAAACATGGCGGGCAGCATATTGCCACCCCATCAAAGCAGGCTTTGATGGGGCCCCATTGGATTTTATCCGGCCCGGAGTGAATCCGATCCGGATAAAATGCTTTGCCGCGCAAAGCATTTGCGGCGCAAGCGCCGTCCCGCCTTACGGCGGGGCCCTGTGGGCAATCTGCTTACTGCAATTTTTCTGCCAGCGCACTGATCCAGTCCGCCAGCGGTATGTACGCGATGGGCAGGAACATGGCGGGCAGCATATTGCCCACCTTGATCCGCTCCCTGCCCAGCCCCAGCATATTGACGGCGATGCCGATGATCAGCGCGCCGCCCACGGCGGTCATCTCGGTGATCACCGCCTGGGGCAGGTAAGGCCCCAGCCACTCCGCCAGCAGGGTGATGCCCCCCTGGTAGATCAGCAGCGGCAGGACGGAAAAGGCCACGCCGATCCCCATGGTGGCGGCAAAGGAGATGGAGGTCACCCCGTCGATGACGCCCTTGGACACGATGATCTCATAGTTGTGGTTCAGCCCCGCCTCGATGGAGCCGGTGATGGCCATGGCCCCCACGCAGAACAGCAGGGAGGCGTTGACAAAGCCCTCGGTGAAGCGGCCCGTCCCCTCCCCCTTGGGGATCCGGGCCCGGAGCAGATCCCCGGCCCCCTCCAGCCGGCGCTCGATGTCCACGGCGTTTCCCAGCACGGCGCCCAGCACCATGCACACGATGACGCACAGCATATTTTGGGTTCCAATGGCGCTGCTGATGCCCACGCCCAGCACGCACAGGCCCAGGGCCTGGGTGAGGACGGCCATAAGGCGGGGGCTGATCAGGTTCTTGAACAGCAGGCCGGCGGCGCTGCCCAGCAGCACCAGAAGGACATTGATGACAGTGGCTAACATGAGGCGCGCTCCTTTGCGGCGAAATAGGCCCGGGTCTGCGCTGCGTTTTCCAGGATGGCGGCCCGCAGCTCGTCCACGCCGTCAAACCTCCGCTCCGGGCGCAGCCGCTTGTGGAGCTCCAGCCGGAGGGTTTTGCCGTACAGGTCGCCGCTGAAATCCAGAATCCACGGCTCCACCGTCACGCCGGACAGGGCGGCGTTCACCGTGGGGCGCACCCCTATGTTGATGACTGCCAGCCGGTTCTCGCCGTCCGGCAGACATACCCGGCCCGCGTACACCCCGAAGCCGGGGACGATGATCTCCGGCGGTATGTGCAGGTTGGCAGTGGGGGTGCCCAGGGTGCGGCCCAGCTCACTGCCGTGCACCACCGGGCCGGACAGCACAAAGGGGTGGCCCAGGAAGCGGTTGGCCTCCTCCAGCTCCCCCCGCTCCACCAGGCCCCGGATGTGGGTGGACGACACCGTCACCCCGTCCAGCTCCACCCGGGGGATGATGTCGCAGCCCATCCCCAGGCGGGCGCACTCCTCCGCCAGCCGCTGGGGGGTGCCCTCACCCCCCCGTCCAAAGTGGAAGTCGTGGCCCGCCACCACGTGGACGGCCCCGTGCTCCCGCCGGAGGTAGTCCCCCACGAAATCCCGCCAGTCCATGTCCCGCATGAGGGCGAAGGGGGCCACAATGACCTCCCGGATGCCGTACATCGTCTCCATCAGCCAGGCCCGGTCGTCCACCCCGGTGAGAAGGGGCACCTCCCGCCCGGTGAGGGCGGCGGCGGGGCTCTGGTCGAAGGTGAACGCGCAGGGACGGGCGTCCAGCTCCATGGCCCGCTCTGCCACCCGCCGCAGCAGCGCCCCGTGGCCCAGATGCACCCCGTCGAAGAAGCCCAGGGCGATTACGTTTCGTTGAGTATCCATTTGGTATTACACCTCGAAAAAGCTCTTGACGGTAGTGAGCGTCCCGCCCGCTACCCGTCCAAGGGCCAGAAAGGTCTTGTCCATGCCGTACACCCGGTACTCCCCGTCCGGGAGATCACGGGCATTCAGTGCCGCGCCGTTGCGGATTTTCTTCTCCGCTCCGGCGGTTTTCAGCACCAGTATGGGCACATCGGCAAAATAGGCGTCCACCGTCAGCAGGAGGGAGTCCCCCTCCCCCCGATCCACCGCCTCCTGCACCGCTTCCAGCGTCACGGCGTCCTTCAGCGTAAAGCCCGCCGCCTTGACCCGCCGCAGGGAGGCCATGCACCCCCCGCAGCCCAGGGCCTGTCCGAGGTCGTGGCACAGGGTGCGCACATAGGTGCCCTTGGAGCACACCACCCGCAGGAGCCAGTCCGCCCCCTCGGGCGGCGCCTCGTCCAGCACCTCCAGGGCGTGAATGGTGACGGGGCGGGGCTTCCGCTCCACCTCTTTGCCCTTCCGGGCCAACTCGTACAGCTTTTTGCCGCCCACCTTGATGGCGGAATACATGGGGGGGATTTGCTCAATGTCCCCGGTGAACCGCTCCAGCACCCGGCGAAGCTGCTCCCCGCTCACCTCCACGGGCCGCTCCTCCAGCACCTCCCCGGAGGTGTCCTGGGTGTTGGTGACAACCCCCAGTTTTAGCCCCGCGATGTACTCCTTATCGGAATCGGCGGCGAACTCCACCGCCCGGGTGGCCCGGCCCAGGAACACCGGCAGCACCCCGGTGGCCATGGGATCCAGCGTGCCCCCATGGCCCACCCGCTTCTCGTGGAACATCCCCCGCAGCTTGGCGCACACGTCCATGGAAGTCCACCCGGAAGGCTTATCAATCACAATGATTCCATTTGCCATATCAAGAATCCCCCTCCCGGCAAGGAGCCTGCTCCATCAACGCCCAGCTTCAAGCTCTTTTTCTTGCTTCTTCTTTTTCTCTCGAGAAAAAGAAGAAGGCCCTTGACCTTTCAGTCCTGACTGGGTTCGCTCAGCTGTGCGTCGATGGCGGCCAGGATGGCCCGCTCCGCCTCCTCCACCGTCCCCTTCACCGTGCAGCCGGAGGCGGCCTTGTGCCCACCGCCGCCCAGTCGGGCGCACACCCGGGTGGCGTTGAGCTCGTCCGCCTTGGTGCGCACGGAGACGCGGCACTCGCCCCCCTCGTGCTCCCGGATGGTGGCGGTGTGGAGCACGCCCTTGAGCTGGCCCAGGAAGGCGGCGATGTCGTCCGTGTCCTCGCTGGTGGCGCCGGCCTGAGCGATCAGCTCCAGAGAGATGGGGGCCACCGCCACCGTGCCGTCATGATACAGGTGCATATGCTCGACAATCAGGCTCTCCAGCTTCATCCGGGCCACCGACTTGGTGCGGAAGTGCCGCTTGTTCAGCTCCTGGAAGGGGATACCCTGCTCCATCAGCGCCGCCGCCGCCCGGTGGGTGTGGGGGGTGGTGTTGGCGTAGACGAAGCAGCCGCAGTCGGTGGCGATGGCCACGTACAGCGGCGTGGCGATCTCCCCGTCCATCACCCCCAGCTCGCCGCAGATCTTCCAGATGATCTCCCCGCAGGCGGCCTTGTCCGCCTCCAGGCAGGTCTCCCTGGCGAAAAACTCCTGGGAGGGGTGGTGGTCGATGGCCAGATCGATCCGGCCCTTGTAAGGCGCGGCGCTGTCCGGCAGCAGGTTCTCCGTGGCCACATCGGTGCTCACCACCGTGTCCGGGGTGAAGCCCTCCGGGGCCGTCAGGCCGTCCAGGTAGCTTTCCAGCAGGGTGGTGGCGTCCTCGTTGGGCAGAACATAGGCGGTCTTTCCCAGCCCCCGCAGGGCGCGGCACAGCCCCGCGGCGCAGCCGATGGTGTCCCCGTCGGGCCGCTTGTGGGTCAGGATCAGGTAGTTGTCGCGCTGTTTCAAAAAATCTGCCGCTTGGGCAACGGTGATGGTGGTAGGCATGGTGGTTCCTTTCCGTAGGGGCCGGTGTCCTCACCGGCCCCGCCCTGTTTTTGGTGTGGTGCCGATAGGGCCGATGAGGACATCGTGTCTCGCCTGTCGGCTCGGTCGTGCGATGGGCGTGTGCCACCGGCACACATCGCTCCCTACGGATCCAATTGAATGTGCTCGTTGGCGGGGTTGGGGGGCTTCACCACGTCCGGATCCCGCAGCAGATCCAGGATGTGGGCCCCCTTGTCGATGGAGTCGTCCCGGACGAAGGACAGCTCCGGGGTGTTGCGCAGGTTCAGCGCCCGGCCCAGCTCCCGGCGCAGGTAGCCGGCGGCGGACTTGAGGCCCTTCAAAAGCTGGGCGCTGCTGTCCTTGTTCAGGGCACTGACGTAGATTTTGGCGTATTTCAGATCGGGGGTGGTGTCCACGGCGGTGACGCTCACCATGCCCGCCTCCGCCACCCGGGGATCCTTGACGGTGGGGATGAGGGCGGCCAGCTCCCGCTGGATCTCCTCGTTGACGCGGCCGATTCGGTTGCTTGGCATAGAAATTCCTCCTTTAAGAGGTTAGTATCTCCGAAATTAACGGTTGACCTCGCGCTTGTCCGTGCGGCCCCCCAGGTAGTCCATGGAAACGTCAAAAAAATCCGCAAGGCGAACAAGGTTTGCATAATTCGGTGTGTTCCCACTGGATTCAATTCGCTGATAATTACGTAGCGTAATAGACAGCGCTTGTGCAGCCTGTTCTTGTGTCATGCCTCGTTCTTTTCGCAATGCTTTTAGGCGGTCGTTAAAAATCATGAGATTACTCCCTTGACTACGATAAACTTTTCGTGTATATTATAGACGTGAAATATAGTTCGCAATTCATTTTGTGGAGGGATCATTATGGATGAATTAACCCGCGTCCTCTGGGAATACGCCAGCAGATATCGCCTGGACGGCTTCTACGACCGGGAGGCCCAGCAGAGCCGGGACGAGTGCGCCCGGGCGGTGGAGCAGAACCGGGCCGCGCTGGAGGAGCTTAGCCCGCCGGATGTGCTCCGCCGGGTATCCGCCCTGTACGACTGCGCGGAGGAGCTGCGTCTGCGGGACATGGAGGCAGCCTTTGCTTGCGGGTTCCAGTTGGGCGCGTCCCTGCGGTAAGGAAAACGGGGCGGGCGAACCCGCCCGCCCCAAGCCCGTTTTACTTCTGATCCGCTGTTTTAAGGTACACGCGAATCAATTTTTTGATCTCGTCCACGGTGTAGGTTTCCTGCTCCGGCTTTTCATCAAGGATGTCGAACAGGTCAAATGCCATTGCCTTTCTGGTATCCTGCCTCTCGGCCTCGGTGCCCATGTTCCGCGCTCCTTTCTTTCATCCGCACTCCGTTTATACCTCAATCTGCTCCATCACGAAGGCCTCGATAATGTCGCCCTCCTTGATATCGCTGTACTTCTCGATGCCAATGCCGCACTCGTAGCCCCGGGCGACCTCCTTCACGCTGTCCTTGAACCGCTGGAGGGAGTTCATCACGCCCTCGTGAATCACAATGCCGTCCCGGACGAGCCGGATCTGGGCGTTCCGGGCCACCTTGCCCTCGGTGACGTAGCACCCGGCCACGAAGCCCACGCCGGTGATCTTGTACACCTGCCGCACCTCGGCCTCGCCCAGGGCCACCTCCCGGAACTTGGGGGCCAGCATTCCCTTCATGGCGGCCTCGATCTCGTTGATGCAGTCGTAGATCACCCGGTACATCCGCATATCCACCTTGTTGCGGGCGGCGGAGTCGGCGGCGTTCTTGTCCGGGCGGACGTTGAAGCCCACGATGATGGCGTTGGAGGTGGCGGCCAGCATCACGTCGGACTCGTTCACCGCGCCCACGGCGCAGTGGATCACCCGGACGCGCACCTCCTCGTTGGAGATCTTCTCCAGGCTGGCCTTGACGGCCTCGGCGGAGCCCTGCACGTCCGCCTTGACGATGATGTTCAGATCCTTCATCTCGCCCGCCTGGATCTGGCTGAACAGCTCCTCCAGGGACACCTTCTGTTTGGCGGATCCGGTGGTGGCGTTCTTCATCTCCGCCTTGCGCTGCTCCACCAGCTCCCGGGCCATCCGCTCGTCGGCCACGGCGTGGAAGTCGTCCCCCGCCCCGGGCACCTCGCCCATGCCGATGATCTCAACAGGCACGGAGGGCCCCGCCTCGGTGACCTTGTTGCCCTTGTAGTCCGTCATGGCCCGGACGCGGCCCACCGCCATGCCGGCAATGATCACGTCGCCTTGCTTCAGGGTGCCGTTCTGCACCAGCAGGGTGGCCACGGGGCCCCGGCCCTTGTCCAGCCGGGCCTCGATGACCGCGCCGTGGGCGGTGCGGTTGGGGTTGGCCTTCAGCTCCCGCATCTCGGCGGTGAGGGTGACCATCTCCAGCAGGTTGTCGATGCCCATGCCCGTCTTGGCGGAGATGGGGCAGATGATGGTTTCGCCGCCCCACTCCTCGGGCACCAGCTCGTACTCGGTGAGCTGCTGCTTGATCCGATCCGGGTTGGCCTCCGGCTTATCCATCTTGTTGATGGCCACGATGATGGGGATCCCGGCGGCCTTGGCGTGGTTGATGGACTCCACGGTCTGGGGCATAATGCCGTCGTCCGCCGCCACCACCAGGATGGCGATATCGGTGACCATGGCGCCCCGGGCCCGCATGGCGGTAAACGCCTCATGGCCCGGCGTGTCCAGGAAGGTGATGGGCTTGCCGTTCACCAGCACCTGGTAGGCGCCGATGTGCTGGGTGATGCCCCCCGCCTCGCCGGACACCACGTTGGCGTTGCGGATGTGATCCAGCAGGGAGGTCTTGCCGTGATCCACGTGGCCCATGACTACCACCACCGGGGCCCGGGACTGGAGATCCTCCTCCTTGTCCTCGGCGGTGTCGATGAGCTGCTCCTCGATGGTGACGATGACCTCCTTCTCCACCTTGCAGCCCAGCTCCATGGCCACCAGGGCGGCGGTGTCGTAGTCGATGATGTCGGACAGGGAGGCCATGACACCGTTGCGGATGAGGCACTTGACCACCTCCGCCCCGGTCTTCTTCATCCGGGAGGCCAGCTCGCCCACGCCGATCTCGTCGGGGATCTTCACCGTCAGCGGGGTCTTTTTGGCGATCTCCAGCTGGAGGCGGCGCATCCGATCCTGCTCCTCCTGCTTGCGCTTGTTGCCAAAGCTCTGGCCCCGGTTCTTGCCCCCCCGGTTCTGGAACTTCTGCTTGCCGGTCTGCATCCGGTTGGCCTTGTCGGGGGCCAGATCCTCCAGGCGCTGATCGTACTTCTCCAGGTTGGGGCCGCCGCCCTTCCGGGTATCCACCACCTTCTTCTCCGGGGCGCGGCCCACGGGCTTGGCGGGGGCGGCGGGCTTGGCCTGCTCCTTCTGGGGGGCGGGGGCGCCCTTCCCCTGGGCGGGGGCCGGGGCGGCCTTGCCGTCCTTCTGGGGGGCGCCCTTTGGCTCCTCCCTGGCGGGCTCCTGGTATACGTCGGCATAGATGGACTCGATGGAGTCCACCTGGTTGTGCTGGGTCAGGTGCTCAAAGATGATGGACAGCTCCCGATCCGTCAGGATCCTGGTGGGAGACACAGTCTCTTTGGTGTACTCGGTCAGAATGGCGGTAATGGCTTTGGCTTGCATCCCAAAGTCCTTGGCCACATCCCGGGCGTTCAGTTTCGCAAGGCTCAAACAGGCCACCTCCTAAATCTCACGGACAGCGGGCTTTTTCTGAGCCCGCGGCTTCTTCTTTTCCTCCAGCTGGGAGGCTATGGGGCGCAGGGCTTCGTCCCGCAGGGCCAGCTTGGCTGCCAGCGCGGCGGCCAGACCCCGGTCGGTGAGGGCCGCCATGGCGCACACGGAGCGCCCCAGGGCCCCGCCCAGCTCCTCCTTCGTCCAGGGGGCCGGGATCCACGGGACGGCCCCGGCCTGGGCCCAGCGCCGGGCCCGTTCCGCGCTGTTGGGGGCCGCGTCGGCGGCGGTGAGCACCAGCTGGGCCCGGCCCGTCCTGCAGGCCTCCGCCACCGGCTCCTCGCCCACGGCCAGGTTGCTCCCCCGCAGGGCCAGCCCCAGCAGGGATAGGGCGCTGTCAGTCACCGCCGTCACCCGCTTTCATCTGGGTCTCCAGGCCCTCCCACACCTCGGGGGGCATGGGGGCGGACAGGGCCCGCTCGATGGCGCGGCTCTTTTTCGCCCGGGCCAGGCAGCCGGGATCGGGGCACAGATAGGCCCCCCGGCCCGGCTTCTTTCCCCGGAAGTCCAGGGACAGCTCCCCTTCGGGGGAACGCACCACCCGGATCAGCTCCGGCTTGGGCTTCATCTCCCGGCAGCCAAGGCATTGGCGCATGGGTATTTTCTTGGGCATGGTGTTCTCCCCCTTTTGAAGCGGGCGAATACGGGTCGTAGGGGAGGGGCTTGCCCCTCCCGTCTGACCGATCTGCGCTCTGTTCCCCCGGGAGGGGCAAGCCCCTCCCCTACATATTTATTCTTCCTCCGGGATATCCTCGTCCCCGTCCGGTTCCGGGGCGGCCTCCGGGGCCTCCTCCTCGGGGGGCTCGGGGGCGCTGGCGGGACGGATGTCGATTTTATAGCCGGTCAGACGGGCGGCCAGGCGGGCGTTCTGCCCCTCCTTGCCGATGGCCAGGGACAGCTGATCGTCGGGCACCACCACCCGGCAGCTCTTGCCCTCCTCCAGCTCGGTGACGCTGATCACGTCGGCGGGGGCCAGGGCGGCGCCCACGTACTGGCCGGGATCCTCCGACCACTTGATGATGTCCACCTTCTCGCCCCGCAGCTCCTCCACCACGGCGTTTACCCGCTGGCCCCGGGGGCCCACGCAGGCGCCGATGGGATCCACGTTCTCGTCGTCGCTCCACACGGCCAGCTTGGTGCGGCTGCCCGCCTCCCGGGCGATGGACATGACCTGCACCGTGCCGTCGTAGATCTCGGGCACCTCCAGCTCAAACAGCCGCTTCACCAGGCCGGGGTGGGTTCGGGAGATGAGCACCTGGGGCCCGCGGCTGGCCTGCCGCACCTCCACCACGTACACCCGCACCCGGTCGCCCTCGTGGATGACCTCGCCCTTCACCTGCTCGCCGGCGGACAGGAAGGCGTCGGTGAACTCGGAGCCGGAGGTGAGCCGGATGGCCACCGAGCCGCTGCGCTCGTCCACCCGGGTGACGGTGCCCGTCAAAATCTCGTGCTCCTTGGCGGAGAACTCGTCGAAGATCATGCCCCGCTCCGCCTCCCGCATCCCCTGGATGATCACCTGACGGGCGGTCTGGGCGGCGATGCGGCCGAAGTTTTTGGGCTTGATCTCAATGCGGAGCACGTCCCCCAGCTGAGCCCGGGGCAGGGCCTTCTGGGCGTCCTCCAGGCTGATCTCGGTGTGGGGGTTGTCCACCTCCTCCACCACGTCCTTCTTCACGTACATCCGCACGGTGCCCAGCTCCTCGTTGGCGTCCACCACCACGTTGTCCGTGATCCCCTCGTGATCCCGCTTGTAGGCGGCCACCAGGGCCTGGGTGATCTTCTCCAGCATATAGGCCTTGGGAATGCCCTTTTCCTGCTCAATATCGGAGATGGCGGCGAAAAATTCCTTGGTGTCCAGCTCCGTGCTCTTTGCGGCGACTTTTTTTCTGGCCATTGTCCATCGACTCCTTAAAACTCGACGTGCAGCCGCACCTGGGCCACGTCGTTCTTTTCAAAGCGTACCCCGTCCACCAGGACGGCCCCGTCCTCATAGCCGGTGAGGATGCCGGTGAGCTCCTTGCGCCCGTCCACGGGGCGGTAGAAGCGCACGTCCACCGGCCTGCCCATACAGGCGGCAAAGTGGGCGGGCTTCTTCAGCGCCCGATCCAGCCCGGCGGAGGACACCTCGAAGGTGTAGCTGCCCTGGATGGGGTCGGCCTCGTCCAGCGCGTCGGACAGCGGGCGGGAGACGGCCTCGCAGCAGTCGATGTCCACGCCGCCCTCCCGGTCGATGTAGACCCGGAGGAACCACTCCCCGGCCTCCTTCACGTATTCCACGTCCCACAGGGTGCAGCCCGCCCCCTCCACGATGGGGAGGGCCAGGGCGGCCACCGCGTCCGTCACCTTTGCCATCCTGTATCGGCTCCTTCCTCTCAAAAGAAGGAGTGAGGCGCCAGCCTCACTCCTTTCATACCTTACATAGCTGTAGTTTACCACGAACCACCGGGGATTGCAACCCCCAATGTGAAAAAATTCCCCCTCACTGGCGCAGGGGCGGGTTGGCCCGCACGTTCATCCGGAACAGGTTCTGCCCCGCGATGAGGTTGTCGATCTCAATGGCGTAGTCGATCTCCAAATCGCCCCCCGCCTCCCCCAGGGTGGAGCGCATCCGCCGGGTGTTGATGCCGATGGACAGCGCCCCGTAGGGTGTCTCGTACATGGACAGGTGCCGCCTGCCCTCCTCAAACACCATCTGGGAGTTCACATTTCCCTCCCGCAGCAGGGTCACACGGCCCCCATCCACGTGGAGCCGGGTGGTGGTGCCCTCCAGCCCGGTGAGCTCCGTCTCCGCGTAGGACACGATGTAGCCCCCCGCGCCGTCCCGCTTCAGGGTGCCGGAGGTCACCAGCTCCACCTCGTCGGGGCTGCTCTCGGCGTACAGCTGCCTGCCCTTAATGGATATAATCACATTATCCGTCATAGTGTTCCTCACTCGTAAGCCGTAATGTCGATCTGCTCCACGCCGCCGTGGACATCCTCCCCTAAAAAGAGGGAGGCCAGGTCGGAAAAGTCCTCCGCGCTGTCGCTGACAAAATAGCGCCGCCGCCCCGCGCCGGGGCGCTGGTTGCGCAGGCCGTCCAGCTCCAGCTGGCGCTTCACCCACCGGGCGCACTGCTCCCCCACGTCCACCAGGCTGACGTCCGGGCCCATGTACGCGCCGATCACCGCCTTCATCAGGGGATAGTGGGTGCAGCCCAGGATCAGGGTGTCCACCCCCCGTTCCCGGAGGGGGGCCAGGTACTCGCCCGCCACCGTCTCCGCCACAATATCGCCGGGGCGGAAGCGGCCGCTCTCCACCAGGGGCACCAGCAGGGGGCAGGCCCGGGCGGTGACCTCCAGCCCGGGGCGCAGCTTGGCCAGGGTGCGCTCATAGGCCCCGGAGCGGATGGACGCCTTGGTGCCGATGAGCCCCACCCGGCCGTTCCGGGTGACGTGGGCGGCGGCCCGGGCGGCGGGCCCCACCACCCCGAAGATGGGGATGTCGTTCTCCGCCCGGAGCACGTCCAGGGCGGTGGTGGACACGGTGCCGCAGGCGATGACGATGGCCTTGGGGTGGAAGGAGCGCAGGAAGGCCGTGTCCTGCCGGGCGTATTTCACCAGGATCTCCCGGGAGCGCCCGCCGTAGGGCACCCGGCCCGTATCCCCGAAGTAAACCAGATCCTCCTCCGGCATGATCCGGGCCAGCTCCCGCACCGCGGTGAGCCCGCCCAGGCCGGAGTCGAACACCCCGATGGGCCGCGTATCCATAGGCGCCCTCCCTTCCCATACAGGTTTGAAGCCCTGCTATTATATGCTATTCCCTTCGTAAAAACAAGAGGGGATTTGCCGGGGGCCGCCGTAATCAAAATGTAACAAAACAGGGGCCTGTTTTCCCTTGCATTCGGGCGGATGGTGTGGTATGCTGAGTTACTACGATGGAACAAGGGGGGAAACGCCGGACATGGGCAAGCAGTCGGTAAAGCAGATCGCCTCCAACCGGAAGGCGTTCCACGACTATTTCATCGAGGACAAATTCGAGGCGGGCATCGAGCTGGCGGGCACCGAGGTCAAGTCCATCCGCCAGGGAACCGTCAACCTGCGGGACTCCTTCTGCGCGGTGAAGGACGGGGAGATGTTCCTGTACGGGATGCACGTGTCCCCCTATGAGAAGGGCAACATCTTTAATAAGGATCCCCGGCGCACCCGGAAGCTGCTGCTCCACCGCCGGGAGATCCGCAAGCTCCAGGCCCGGGTGCAGCAGGACGGCTATGCGCTCATACCCCTGTCACTGTACTTCTCCGGCCCCCGGGTGAAGGTGGAGCTGGCCCTGGCCAAGGGCAAAAAGCTCTACGACAAGCGGGAGGATGCCGCCCGGCGGGACGCCAAGCGGGAGATGGATCGGGCCTCCCGGGGCCGCGGGTTCTATGACGGAACCATCTTCCACCGGGTGATCCCCGGCTTCATGATCCAGGGGGGCGACCCGGAGGGCTCCGGCATGGGCGGCCCCGGCTACTGCATCAAGGGCGAGTTCAGCCAGAACGGCTTCCAAAACGGCCTGATCCACACCCGGGGCGTGCTGTCCATGGCCCGCACCATGGATCCGGACTCGGCGGGCAGCCAGTTCTTCATCATGGTGGACGACGCGCCCCACCTGGACGGCGCTTACGCCGCCTTTGGCAAGGTCATCGAGGGCCTGGACACGGCGGACGCCATCGTCGGCGCCAAGCGGGACTACAGCGACCGCCCCAGGCAGGATCAGCGGATGAAGAAGGTCACCGTGGACACCCAGGGCGTGGATTACCCCGCGCCGGAGAGGGTGTAATTTAGATTAGTCCCTTTGCGGAAACAGAGATCCGCTCGGCCGCCTGCGGCGGCCAATGGGGCCCCCGCAAAGCCGTCCCTCAGGCTTTGTGGGGAGAGGAGGAGCAAGGGAGCGTGTGGAGCTTTCGCCGCAGGCGGAAGCGGAACAAAGCGGACTTTGCGACGACGAGGGGGCGTACTGGTTTCGACGGGGGTGCCGAAGCAGGAATAGCGAGCGGATGCGCCTGACATCCTAAAAACGGGCAGCTTATAAATTAAAGAACAACGACAACGTAGTTCTCGCCGCGGCTTAACGCGGCCGTCCCGCCCGGAAGGACCACGAGCCGGGTTGGGGCGTCATCTCAGTGGTGAACATGAGTACGGAAAGAGTTGACCGTGCCATGGATCATGACTCTACCAAGCTCAGCAGTTTGACGGCCTGCGGCTGAGTAAGGGAATGTAACCGACCGTCTGCGCTCGGAGAGGTTCCTGTGGACGCGCTTTCGGACAGGGGTTCGACTCCCCTCGCCTCCACCATGTAAGGACGATTACTTTGATACAATGGGTATCAGGGCAATCGTCCTTATTTTTTACCTAAAACCGCTGGAAATAGCGGAATTTCAAACACTTTTGAGAAAAGCACCACCTTTGACCTGGCAGAAAGCCGAGCCGAAGGCGGTGCTTTTTTGCTTTTTGGGGCCACTAATGGGCCAAGCTATCGTGCAGTCGTGGCCGCTACCGTTAAACAGTGAGGGCGAAAAATCTGTCTGGTAAAGGCTACCGTCAAACTATGGAGCTACCGTACTTTTGTGTGGCTATCGTCAAATTGCCCCGATTTGAGATGTTTTGAATATATCCAAATCTAAAAAAGTCTGCGTTCACAGATTTTCAGGTTGATTTTTTACGGTGGTCCGCTTATAATTAAAAGGCGAGAAATAGCGAAACAGCGGAGGGATAGGATGACCATCGTATATGACAGGCTGTGGCACCGCCTTGCTGAGAAGGGGCTTAAGAAGAAAGACCTTCGTGAAGCTGCTGGGATAAGTCGAGCTTCTATAGCTAAACTGGGAAAAAATGAAATCGTCACGACTGAGGTGCTTGCAAAGATTTGTGCGGCTCTTTCGTGTGATATTTCCGAAATTGCTGAAGTTTCCGACCAATCGGCAACAGATAACCCCCTTGTTCAGAAGAATTTACGCCAGCCTTTTAAAGTCAATTCATTCTTTGCAGGAATCGGTGGCTTTGATATTGCGTTTGAACGACATGGTTTTGAAACAAGCTATCTCTGTGAAATCAATAGTTTCTGCAACGAGGTCTTAACTTCGCATTGGCCCAATGTACAGAGAGCTACTGATATATGCAAAGTTCAAGCAGGAAGCATCCCGGATGCTGCGGTTTGGTGCGGGGGATTCCCGTGCCAGGACATTTCGGTAGCCAGGGGTGCAGCAACGCGGCTTGGCCTTGGTGGTAGCCGATCAGGGCTTTTCTACCAATACGCAGACCTCATTCAAGCCAAGTCCCCAGAGGTTGTCATTATCGAGAATGTCGAGGGGCTATTTAATTCCAATGGTGGCCGGGATTTTGGAGTGATATTGCAGCGGATGACCTCAATGGGGTATGCTGTAGCTTGGAGGCTTTTGAATAGCCGCTACTTTGGCGTACCGCAGTCCCGCCCCCGCGTTTACCTCTGTTGCTGGAAAGCATCCCCTCAGAAGGCGCTCCGAGTCATGTTCGATCAATCGGGCGCTCATAAAAAAGCGAACGAGCGAAAAGATTTTTTAACTGAGGCGGGCAACGAGGACGAGTATCCGAAGGTTCCCAAGGTGGCATATTGCCTTGCTGCTACGTCTGGAAGGCATACTGGCACAGATTGGAGCCGAACTTATGTTGTTTGTGCGGATGGCGTGCGCCGCTTAACACCGAAAGAGTACGAACGTCTCCAAGGCTTCCCTGATTATTGGACGCTTCCACCACGCTATACCTCCGAAGGTGAGGAAACAGATACTTTGAGGTACACAGCCGTAGGGAACGCTGTTTCTGTCCCTGTTGTGGAATGGATCGCACAGCGGGTCTATACCGAACTGCTGACTGAGCGCCCAGTGTTAAATCGGGATGATATGCAATCCTTCGTCCCTGAGTTTGCCAAAACCGCATGGTCCTCGCTTCATCTATCGGAGATAGACTTTTCTGATGGTACACAAAGCTATAAATGGCCCAAGGCTGGGCTTGCGTGGGATGATTCATTTATTGGCGGGGCCGTCAGCCCCACTCCGGCGACCCCCATTCCGTCCAACCTTTTAGATATTGTGGAGCGTGAGCGGGTTGGCGACCGCTACTACCTCACTTCAAATGCAGCGGAAGGAATCATCCGCCGCGTTGACAATCAAGGCCGGAAGCTCTTTCCACCTTTGCGGAAGGCGTTGGAAGCTGAGAAATCAAAGAAAGTTGCTGGGGGGGATATAAATGACATTTGCTACATTGCGGCTTGGTAAAACGAGTGTTGAGGACATAAGGTTGATCGATGCGCAAGAGAGCGGCATCTTGACTTCACCTATGACTATTTCGGTGGTCTGTACTCAGGTTCCTGCGGACCTCTTACCGGGAACCTACACGTTTTTGTGGCTGGGTTCCGATAACAGCAAAGGTATGCCTACGGCATGGAAACAAGGATTTAAGGCCCTCGGTGTTGTCAGAAGCATAGACCGTGGGGAAAAATATAATGATGAGAGTACGACAGTTGTCGATATTTCATACATCTTTCCAGATGCGGTGAGCCGCACTGATATTTTGAGAGATGCTCCTGCGGCCTATTATTGGTGTTCGACGCTGCCTGTGATCGGCCTTGATGACCACTCGAACCAGACCATTCGTATGATTACACAGGATTCGGAGCGTTCAGAGTTAAAAGCCTTTTTCTTTGTCCTCCGCGCTGTCTGCCCTGATTTTCGCCAGGATTCCGTGACTGCCTACCCAGAATTGGAGCCTTTGTTTGATTACACGGTTCCCAACCCGCGTGGATTCTATGGCGAAGAAACAGCCGCGCATGAGTATACTCGTGAAGAACTGATGGCGATGGACAATAAAGAGTTCATTTTCACCAGCCTTGATATTATGTCACGCCATCGGCTTTTTAACGGCTACACTTTGCCAACTCTTGAAAGCCGGGAGCAATGCTCTCTGCTGTTCCGGCACAATAATCTACATGGCATCCTTTATAAGCGTCCGGCGGGAACAACAGACGAAGAGTTCAGAGCGGGGATGCAGGATGAAGCTGGCAGACCGCGCTACTATGCAGATACATACAGCATTGGCGAGGATGAATACTACGTTTCCTCTCAGTGGCGTCCAGACCGTGAGGATGCCAGAGGCGCTTTCCTTGACTGGCTGTTTGAGCTGCTCTTGACGATTCGCTTTGAAACTGGCCTCCCAACCTCCTTCGAGCGAAACAGGATCGTATTCGGCGCTCCCGGTACTGGCAAGAGCCACCGACTGAACGAGGACAAAGATTCCCTGCTGGCTGATACCAGCGGTTCCTATGAACGTGTCACCTTCCACCCGGAGTATACCTATTCGCAGTTTGTCGGCACCTACAAGCCGGTGACCGGGCCAACCGGAGAAATTCGTTATGACTTTGTACCGGGGCCTTTTATGCGTGTGCTGGTAGCGGCATTAAAAAGCGGACGCACCGAATCACCCCAACCCCACCTTCTGCTCATCGAAGAAATCAATCGTGCAAAAGTGGCCGCAGTGTTCGGTGAGGTATTCCAGCTCTTGGATCGCTCCGACTCAGGGGCAAGTGAGTATGAAATCCACGCCACGGAGGATATCAGAAAATATCTGATTTCCGAACTTGGCAAATCCCCGGACAGCCTCCGTATCCCGGACAATATGTTCATTTGGGCAACGATGAACAGTGCGGATCAGGGAGTCTACCCGATGGACACCGCTTTCAAGCGGCGGTGGAGTTTTGAGTACATCGGTATCGATGAGAACGATGCCGAGGTTGGCGGTGTCGTTACTCTGGGGCGCGGTGGCCACGCCCGTGACATCAACTGGAACCAGCTCCGAAAGGCCCTCAATGACACACTGGCTGTAACATATAATATTAATGAGGACAAGCTGCTCGGCCCCTATTTCCTGTCGAAACAGGTCTTTGCCTATGGTGACGATCAGCGGATGGCCTCCCCGGAAAAGTTTATTGCTGCCTTTAAGAGCAAGGTCATCATGTATCTTTATGAGGATGCTGCCAAATCGGTCAAGCGCCGTCTGTTTGAGGGGTGCGATGCAAGCAAGTATTCCTCTGTGTGTTCCGCTTTTGATGAGACAGGGATTGAAATATTCGGAGCGGATTTCCTTGCCAAGTACAATGACTTCGAGAGGTGACCGCTATGGGATTCATCTCTCGGTATGTGCGTGAGCAGAAACGCTATACCAAAAACGAAATCAAGTCTATTTTCAGTTTTAGTGAATCCGATGCCGAATCTTTCATCCGGCGTCTCAAATCATTCGGCATCATGAAGGCTGTGAAAAACACTGCGGGGCAGAGGGAGCTTTCGGATTTGTCGGATGTTGATATCGAGATAGCCGATGACGCTGGCGAGAGCAGTGAATGTTTCTATGTTTTCACCTATGTTGGTGTGCTGACAACCGGCGATAGGGTCATCAAGTGCTTTCCCAAGTACATAACTCTGAACGATGCTCCTGATACCGAGATGAAGCAGGTAATCCGTGTTTTACGGAGGTACGGCAGTAAAGAACAAATCGTCAACCTCTACAATGGTGATGGCCAGAGCAGCAGCTTTAACATTCTCGCGGTCATGCTGTTTCTTCTGGAGGACTACCATCAATATGGCGCATACATTAATTCCGAGGATATTGTTGAAGTCAATGGCGAGGGGCCTATTCTTTGGGGGCAGACCATTGACAACGGGTTTGCATTGATTAACAACAATCGCCCGTACTACGTTGACATCTACACACATCGCTCTATTGATGACGAGCAGGATTTTTTCCACCGACTGCACAGGTGCATTGTTTCCGAAAGCTCCCGTCAGCTTCGAGACGCAGGGCTGATAGACCTCTTTGATTTGGTAGAGGCAGATGTTTCCGATGAGGCTCTGGATGATTTTGGCGACAAAGAATACATTCTTTATCGACTCCAGTCCGAATTAGGGGTTCAATTCAATACTCACAGACAGACAGTTCTCAAAACGCTCTACGCCTATATCGCACACCATCGCACCCTTGCCGAATCCGAAGGAATCAGTATGTATGGGACGAACAGCTTTAATTTGGTGTGGGAGGATGTCTGTGCGGAGGTGTTCAACAACAAACTCAAAACACAACTCCGCCACCTTCCACTTCCAGACGGGCTGGCCCCAGGCTATGATCCCAAGGCTCTTCTTATCGATATCATTGAGAAACCGCAGTGGCAGGGCTGGAACGCTGATGGCACAGCATTTGTGAAAGCAGCCGCAGAGACGCTTACTCCAGACCTTATCAACATCTATGAGGAAGATGGCACCTATACTTTCGTGATTTTTGATGCCAAATATTATTGCATCCAGCTCGAAAGCGGCAAGCCGTTAAGAGGACAGCCTGGAGTTGGGGATGTGACAAAGCAGTACCTCTATCAGTTGGCCTATCGGGATTTTATTAATCAGAACCATATTCAAGATGTAAAAAATTGTTTTCTGATACCAACCGAGCAAGCCAATGTGGCCAAACTTGGTACAGCCTCACTTTCCATGTTGCGCAATCTGGAACTGACCGATATTCAAATTCGTTTGCTTCCGGCGGTGAAAATGTATGATCTATACTTGATTCGAAAGCCTTTAGACATATCCGCATTAGAGCTCTAATTGTCCTAACCGCACAAGTCGGGGAGCGAAGCCAGTTTGCTCCCCGACTTGTGTGTACAGGTTCTCGGTACTATAGGTGCTGGTGGATGAGTGGCTGCATTATGATAGCAACAAAACGGAGGTGGCCCAATGGATGATTTAACAAGGGAACAGCGGCACAAAGCGATGTCACGTATTCGCTCCAAAGACACTGCTATTGAGGTGAAACTCCGAAAGGCTTTATGGCACAGCGGCTACCGTTACCGAAAGAACTACGCTGCTTTGCCTGGAAAACCGGATATAGTGTTGACCAAATATAAAATTGCCATCTTCTGCGACAGTGAATTCTTTCATGGAAAGGATTGGTATACAGTATTGCTCCCCAGGATTCGAAACGGAGTAAATCCTGAATATTGGGAAAAGAAAATAAGCCGTAATATGGAAAGGGACAATGAAATAAATCGAAAACTTAATTATCTTGGGTGGACAGTTATTCGTTTCTGGGGAAAGGACATCGCCAAAAACACCGAAGAGTGCATAGCTGTCATTAGGGATTGTATTTTCGACCAGACCGTGAATACTATAGAATGCTCACATGAACTGTCCGATTTACTTGATGAGGATATCTGAGTTAGGTCCCAACGGAACATAAACTACTGGCACGCTATGACGTATAGCGTACTCCACTGTGTTCCTCGTGCCACCAGGCCCGCCGTTGTAGGCGGCAATCACCCGCGCCGAATGGTCAACCATCCACTCGTTTCGCCGCTGGAAACAATCCCGGCTGTATCCGGGACAAATGAACCGAACTAAGTCCGCCCGCTCCACGACCCGGCGGTACCGCTCCTGCCATTCCCGGCTCCAGCGACTCTCAAAACCTTTATAGGGGCTGGCGCAAATCAGCCGAACCGATACGCCCTCGTCCCGGAAGGCCAGCACGATCTCCGCCGCCCAGAGATCGAAACCTCTTGCTACTCCGGAGATATATGTTTGAAATCCGTCAGCAATAGCTGTGCGGATTTCTTTTTTTAGACTTTTAATCACCTTGTCCTCTGCTATTTTCAATTTCTCCGGCCTGTGGCCAGTGAAGCAACACCGATGTTGCCGCAGTTCCTGCTCCGTCATTTTACCGCCCTCCTGCAATGGTTAATACAGTTTAATATAACGGTATATTCCGTACAAGTCAACTGTATAAAGCTATTTAAGTGAACGGTAAAATATTGTCAAGGGAGGTGGCATCATGGACACGCATTCCAAACTGCGGCAGTTAATGTCTGAACGGGGATGGACAGCCTATCGGCTGGCAAAGGAGAGCGGCCTTTCCGAATCTACCCTTGCAAACATCTTCAAGCGGAATACTGTTCCCTCTATTTCTACCTTAGAGGCCGTGTGTGCAGCCTTTGGTATTTCGCTGGCACAGTTCTTTGCGGAGCAGGATATGGTCGAGCTGACCCCAGAACTGAAAGAGTTGTTCGATAATTGGGTGTCGCTCACCCCGGAGCAGAAGCAGGCAGCACTACAGATGCTCCGGGCTATGAATACAAAGTAAAAAACAGGAAGTCCGAGTGGACTTCCTGTTTTTTATTACAAAATGAAAGACGAAGACATACTATTTGAGAGGCTATCAATTTTCCTGCATCATCATCTTGTAATGTTGCATTTGGTTCAAAACATCAAACACTTGCCTGAATGCATCCTTTAACAGTGAGGGATCAACAGATGATGCATCAAAGTATAAACCATCATTAAATGAGAGCGCCCCAACGTCCAGCACAGAAACCATAGCATCGACAATATCATATCTCGTATGATCGACCGTTCCATCAGGAAGACGGGTTTCAAAAGCAGAACGGTGTGTTTCCATTAAGTCACTTCGTATATTGCCATTAGAATACCCACACATCTGAAGGAAGTAGTATTCCAGAATCCGTCTGGAAACATTCATAAGGGCCACTGGGTCTTCCGATGTTCTGTACTCTCTCCACAGCGCCTCATAGGTGTTTACAACAGGATTACGGTTGATTTTGCCATCGCCCACGCGGGGACTATCCTGTTCACATTTGTCGATGACAGAACAATTATTTGCCTGCTTTTTGATTTCATAGACGGAGACACATTCATATGCGGCTATGCGGTTATATATGATCTCTTTGAAGAAGAACGGATTGTGAGTCAGACAGAAAATCTGTCTGATATGGTCATCCACATTTTCTTCTTCGGTCAGCTCATAGTTGTTATAGCATACAGCTATCATTTCCCGGACGAGAGAGGCAACCGTAAAGAGAGCGCTGCTGTCCATGCTGGAAACCGGATCGTCAATCACGACAATTTTGTCTTTCATTTTGCCCTCGTCAGACTGACTCCCCATTACCATATGGTAAAAATACAAGAACGCTATAAAATGTCGCTCACCCTCACTCAAACCCTTAGCAATTGTTCCGTCCTCCCTGACGAGCTGATAGACATACTGCGCTCCCGGTTTTTCTCTCAGGGAGAAGCCTTGGAAACCAGATGATTTTATGAGGGCATTGATACTATCCTTGGCGGCGGTTGTGTTTACTGTCTGTTTGTTCAGTTGTGCGATTTCGTCATTAAGCGTTCCAATATCGGTCTCTGCTTTTTCCTGTTCGCCCTGAAGCCTTAAAATCTCAGACCTTATTCGATCATTCTCGCTTTGGTAAACAGCGATGTCTGCTTGACAAATAGTTGCCATCAGTGTCCATACCATGTTGGCGCATTCTTTCTGCTTTGTTGGTATGTCCGCAAGAATAGCATTATTTTGCCGGATTTTCTGATTAATTTGTTCTGCCAGCTCATTCAAATCATGTAGATAGGTGGAGAGATCATCCGGCTCTACAACCAGGGCCGGGTCATTCCACTTCTTTTCGAGTTGCGCTACATTCGCCTTTGCTTTCTCCATGAAGAGTTCAAATTCTGTGGTATATGCCGCAAGTTGATCGCAGGCAAAGTTGCTTTTTGCATTTCCACTCAGAACGGAATAAATATCGTTCAAAGCAGCCCTATAAGCCTGGATAAACTCCTGCAGTTGCGCCATTTCCTTCTTATACTGTTCATCAAAGCAGGAAGCAAGGTCGTCCTCGAAGCTGTCTGGGAGGTCTTGTTGGCAGTAAGGGCATTTTTTGCCTGCAGTGTGTTGGTACTCCCGGTGTCCCTGATTCACCCACGCTGTGGCATTCAACGCATTTAAAAAATCAGAAAAGGTCGTGTGGCTGCTGCTTACTATCGTCTTTCCCAAAAGTGAGGTCGATGGAATCGTTGAAGCAGACACAGACTTCAATTCCTCATAGTGCCTGCCGCCTTCACCATATGCTAAAGCATACAGCTCCTTAACCGCATCTTCGTCAACCGAACCGGGTTTGTGCTTCATAAGCTCGGTGACAAATTTCTTCTTATTTGTAGTAAATCCTGTCTGTGTTGCAGGATACATTTTTCTTGTGGCTTCGGTTTTTTCCCAAAGAGCAGACACAAGGGTATTGAGTATACTGCCTAATTGATTGGTGTTTTCTGTAATCTTTCTGCCTATCGTATTTTTCTTATCGGACAATGTCTTCAGTTCGGTGGTCTTTTTATCCACTTCCGCCTTAACAGCAGCATTTTGCTTCGTTATGGTAAAGACACCGGGAATATTCCCGTAACTCTGGATGTTTTCCTGAATAAATTCCTCATTATATACTTGAAATTCATAGTCATCGGGTAATATGCCAGAACGCCACTCGGTGGTTTCCGGTTTGCCAATAAGTTTGGCAATCGTAGATTTTCCCGTACCGTTTTTGCCGAAAAAGTAATTTATTAGGGTAGGGGAAAACACCTCGTTGTTAAAGACAGGCGAGTTTACCGTTATTTTACTAATTAGTGCGGATACTTTTTCGTTCATAACACCCTCCTACTTAATTTCAATATTCATTGTTGCAAAGGCATCAATCAGGTCACATTGCTTAATTGCCCAATGCTCTTCGTCAAGCTCATTCCGCAAAGATGCAGATGCCATATGTAGCAATGCTGTATTTTGGTTTAGTATCTGTTGGGGAAACGCCTGAAATCCACTAAAATATATCTTTACGACCTCGCCCTGCGGCACAGCATCGGATATCCGTCCCACAAGGGCCGGGTGGTGAGGCTCTGTTCCCTTGTAATGCATATTTCGTTTTGCGAATATGCAGGGCATATGTCTGAGTTCGTCTATATCCACCAGATTTAGCATCCGGTATTTATCCCGGACTTCCTTGGGTGTGTATTTTTGCAATGCGCGGTCTTTTGCTATGGAGAATACACCATCATTATATTCCTCGTTTTCCAACACAAAAAGGCAATAATGTGTCCGACTGAGTGATGCCCATTCTACAGCGTGTGTCACGAAATTTCCTGTTGGCCTGCATCCGAACATACGGGATAATAGTTCAGTCAATTCGGAGCCGTCTACATTGACATTGATTGGACCACTGTTCTGTTGGATCTGAATGCCGTCCCCCTGGTTCACTAATATATTGGGATTAGGGGTTTGAGCAATCGCAGATATAATTTCCGATGGAATCAACTGGTCTTTATCCATTAGGCACTTCCTTGCAAATGTCATTTCCGTTGTCTGCAATCAATTCCACGGAGGAACTGTGGTGCATTTCTTTCGCCATCAGTTATCCTTTGTATCTCGATGTGGTGATAGGTTAATCGTTCCATAATTGACTCCTATCTGGACACCGCTACCGCTATTGATAAATACAGACTGGTGTGTGGCTTCGGCTTCAATCTTCGCTTTTCCAGAGTCCTCATCTATGACTTCTGCCTCAGCATATTCCGATTCATCTCTCTGGTCTTCCTCAGTTCTCAACCCTTCAGCATCAGCGTCCCTTTCGGGAGGGGTATACCAGCCGACATCGACTTTTCGGGAAGAGCCCAATGAGAAATCATTCCTCAGTTTTCGTTCAGAACCGCTTTTTTTGATTCCCCATGCGTCCAGCGTATCCCGCCCGGATTTATTATCAGAGCGGTGCATCAATATGTAATGGATAATACCAACCAGAAAGGGCTGAAGTTCAAGATGTTCCGCTTTCAACAAGCCAGACTTTGAAAGGGATAAGCCGTCCTGTTGCACATAAAACCAATCACCATCCTCTGCATCCAGTTCTACTACATCAAGCAGTACCCTTACAAGCCATGCCGCTTTTGTGGGATTAAGAAAGTTGTCCGCAAATTGCTGCATTCTCAGAAGTACACTGTCGTAATTGTTTACCACATCGTAATCATAGCTTGTGGCAGTAGCATGATCATTGAATAGGATATAAACACTTCCGTCTATCTGGCATTCTCGAAATTGAGAAGTATTCTTTTTTAGGCTCTCCCCTTGGGTATCAACATTATTTCCAGTAATTGAACGTATCAGCCCCTCCATCATTTCAGGGTCTGATAGATGATCTTTTATCCCTGATTTCCGTTCCCTTGCATTGGTTCTCGGTTTTTTTGCCTGCACAAGCAGGAAGAAGAGAGTTCCACCGCAAAGGTACGGGATTTTTTTTGCCTCCATGCCTCTGCCCCTCCTGTTCAAAAAGTAACGTTATCCACAAAAGTAACCGTTTAGATGTCTTGACAGAAACGGTATCTACGATAAGTTCCCTGTCATGAGTTGGCCACTCATACAGCCACCGCCCGCCCGACCGGGTGGCGGAGGCAGCAACCATCAACCGAACGGGATGCACCCGAATGACTCGAAAGGATAGACACCATGCAGCAAGTTTTCATCTGCTCCCCGTACCGCGGGGACCTCGAACACAACATCAAGGTCGCCAAGGACGCCGGACGTATCGCTGCCATGAGCGGCTATGTCCCCGTCATCCCCCACCTGATGTATCCGCAGTTCCTCCGGGATGACCGCCCGGACGAGCGCATCCTCGGCATCCAGCTTGGGGCCGAGCTGCTGAAGGCCAGCGACATGATGTGGCTCATCGGCAGCAAGATCACCAAGGGCATGAAGTATGAGCTAGAGATCGCCAAGAAGATGCGCATCCCCATCCGCTGCTACGATGAGCAGCTCAACCGCATCACCCCGGACACGCTTTCCATCGATGATCGGGTGGATGCCGAGTTCCTCGCCGAGCTGAACGGCGCGAACATTGTCTGAAGAAAGGATACCATAAATGGATAAAAAAGTCTACAGCCAACTGGCTGAAGGCTTCGAGCTGCTGGCGGCTGGCTACCGCTCCCTGGCTGAACAGGGAGCGGAGGCCACCTCCACTGCGGCCCCGGAGCCGACCAAGAAGAACGATAAACCCGTCACCATCGAGCAGGTCCGCGCCGCCATGTCCGCCAAGAGCGATGAGGGCAAGACCGCCCAGGTCAAGGCCCTGCTGATGAAGTATGACGCTGGCAAACTGTCTGGCGTCAAGCCGGAGGACTACGCTGACCTCCTCCGAGAAGTGGAGGCGCTCTGATGCCTTCCACTCATGCGAGGTTTTCCCCCTCGGCTGCGAACCGCCGTCTGCACTGTCCTCCCTCTCTGATGCTGGAGGAGCAGTTCCAGGATGAGGAGAGCGCCTACGCTGCCGAGGGGACCGCAGGCCATGCGATGGCCGAACACCTCATCAAAAAGCACCTCAAGCAGCGTACCCGCCGCCCCGTGTCCGACTACTACTCGGACGAGCTGCTGGAGGCCGTGGACGAGTATGTTTCCTTCGTCCAAGGCGAGATCGAGGAGGCGCGGCGGGTCTGCAAGGACCCGGTGTTCACCGTGGAGCAGCGGGTGGACGCTTCGGAGTATGTGGAGGGTTGTTTCGGCACCGCTGACATGGTCATCGTGACCGACAGCTACATCCACATCATCGACCTCAAGCTGGGCCGCGGCGTTCAAGTGTTCGCCGACCATAATGAGCAGCTCATGATCTACGGCCTGGGTGTTCTCAGCAAGGCGGAACTGCTCTATGACCCCAAAGTGGTGCGGCTGACCATCTTCCAGCCCCGGCTCAACCACTGCTCCACCTGGGAGATCGACCCGGCAGAACTGAAGGAGTGGGGCGAGGAAGTCCTCCGCCCCACTGGGGCGATGGCCCTCATGGGGGCCGGGGAGTTCGCCGCTGGCTCCTGGTGCCGGTTCTGCAAGGCCCGGAACCAGTGCCGCGCCAGGGCCGAGGAGTTCCTCAAGCTGGCCCAGATGGAATTCCGCCAGCCTGCTCTGCTGGATGATGAGGAGATCGCTGAAGTCCTCCGCCGCTCGGACGAGCTGGCGAAGTGGGCAGCGGACGTGTATGCCTTTGCCCAGGACGAGGCCATCATCCACGGGAAACAATGGCCCGGTTTCAAGCTGGTGGAGGGCCGCAGCGTCAGAAAGTACAGCAGCGAGGACGAGGTGGCGGCAGCGGCCCAGGCCAGCGGCTACACCGACATTTTCAAGAAGTCCCTCATCGGGATCGGCGACATGGAGCGGCTCATGGGCAAGGAGGAGTTCAACCGTATCCTCGGCCCCTATGTGTTTAAGCCCCAGGGCAAGCTGACCCTCGTTCCCCAATCCGACAAACGACAAGAAGTCACCAAGGACACCGCATCTGCGGAATTTCAGGAGGTTTAAGTTATGTCTGCTATCAATTCGACCAAGGTTATCATTTCCTGCCGCATCAGCTACGCCCACCTGTTCGAGCCGACCAGCGTAAACGGCTCCGACCCCAAGTACGGCGCTTCGCTGATCGTGTCCAAGAAGGACACCAAGACCATCACCGCCATCAAGAACGCCATCGAGCAGGCCAAGAAGGACTCGGTGGGGAAGTGGGGCGGCAAGATTCCCCCCAACCTCAAGACCCCGCTCCGGGACGGCGACACTGACCGGCCCGATGACGAGGCGTATGCCGGGAGCTTCTTCCTCAACGCCAACAGCCGTCAGGCTCCCCAGGTGGTGGACCGCAAGGTGCAGCCCATCATCGATCAGAGCGAGGTGTACAGCGGCTGCTACTGCAATGTCAGCGTGACCTTCTACGGCTACAACAGCAATGGAAACCGCGGCATCGCCGCTGGCCTGGGCAATGTCCAGTTTGTGAAGGACGGCGAGGCCCTGGGCGGCCGCACCAAAGCCTCTGACGATTTCGAGGCTATGGCTGACGAGGACGAGGATTTCCTGTCCTAACACACACACGACCGCTCGGCGGGAGGGGTGGAGAGCCTCCACCCCTCCTTGCCTTATCTGGAGGCAGTTATGAGCCTATTGGCTATCGACATCGAGACATTTTCTGACGTGGACCTTCCGAAGTGCGGGGTCCACGCCTACACAAATTCCCCGCAGTTTCAAATTCTCCTCTTCGCCTATGCCTTTGACGATGAGCCGACCCAAGTGGTCGATCTGGCCTGCGGAGAGCAGCTCCCGGACCGGGTGCTGGAGGCGCTGGAGGATGAGGCCGTCACCAAGACGGCTTTCAACGCCGCGTTCGAGCGGACGTGTATCTCCCGCCACCTGGGGTGGCAGCTCTCCCCGGTGTCTTGGCAGTGTACCGCAGTCCAATCCGCGATGCTGGCCCTGCCCCTTACCCTGGACGGGGTGGGCGAGGTGCTGAACATCAAGCGGAAAAAGCTGAAGGAGGGTGTGGCTCTGCTCCGCTACTTCTCCATGCCCTGCAAGCCCACCAAGGCCAACGGGGGCCGGACCCGGAACCGCCCGGAGGATGCCCCGGAGATGTGGGAGCGGTTCAAAGCCTACTGCATCCGGGACGTGGATGCCGAGCGGGAGATCAGGGAGAAGCTCCGCAACTACCCCATCCCAGAGCGCGAGATGGAACTGTACCGGCTGGATCAGGAGATCAACGACCGGGGCATCATGGTCGATCAGACCCTCACGGCTCAGGCGGTGCGCTGCGATGCAGAGTTCAAGGCGAGGGCCACCGCCCAGGCCCAGCAGCTCACTGGCCTTGCCAATCCCAACTCGCTGGCGCAGATCAAGGGCTGGCTGGCGGAACGTGGTGTCGAGGTGGACAGCCTCGACAAAAAGGCCATCAAGGGCCTTCTCCCCCAGGCCACCAGCGAGGTGCGGGAGATGCTCATGCTCCGGCTCCTGCTGGGGAAGACCTCCGTGAAGAAGTACGAAGCCATCCAGCGGTCGGTCTGCTCGGATGGGCGTGTTCATGGGTTGCTCCAATTCTACGGAGCGAACCGAACAGGCCGCTGGGCCGGGAGGCTGGTGCAGGTGCAAAACCTCCCCCAGAACCACATCCCCGACTTGGCGCTGGCCCGGAGCCTGGTCAAGCGAGGCGAGTTCGAGCGGGTGGAGATGCTCTACGACTCAACTCCCGGTGTGCTTTCCGAACTGATCCGCACCGCCTTTGTCCCCAAGCCGGGGTGCCGCTTCATCGTGGCAGACTTCGCCGCAATCGAGGCGCGGGTGCTGGCCTGGTTCTCCGGGGAGCTATGGCGGCTGGAAACCTTCGAGCAGGGCGGCGACATTTACTGCGCATCGGCCTCCAAGATGTTCCATGTCCCCGTGGAGAAGCATGGGCAGAACGCCCACCTCCGGCAGAAGGGCAAAATCGCTGAACTGGCCCTCGGCTACGGCGGCAGCGTGGGTGCGCTCACCTCGATGGGCGCTCTGGACATGGGGCTGGCCGAGGAGGAACTTCAGCCGCTGGTGGACCAGTGGCGCGGGGCCAATCCCCACATCGTGAAGTTCTGGTGGGATGTGGATGCCGCTGCGGTGAAAGCGTTCCGAACCAAGACGGAGGTGCGTCTCGGTTCGCTGTGTTTCTCCTGCCGCTCCGGGATGCTCTTTATCACCCTCCCCTCCGGGCGGCGGCTTTCCTATGTCAAGCCCCGGATGCTCCCTAACCGATTCGGTCGGGAGAGCCTCACCTATGAGGGTGTGGGCGAGAACAAGAAGTGGTCACGCATCGAGACATATGGCCCCAAGCTGACAGAGAACATCGTCCAAGGAACAGCGCGCGATCTGCTGGCCCTCGCTATGCTCCGGCTGCGGAACGCTGGCTTCGAGATCGTCATGCACATACACGATGAGGCCGTAGTGGAGGTGCCGGAGGGTATCTCCTCCGTGGATGAGATTTGCCGCATCATGTCCGAGGCTCCGGCCTGGGCCGCTGGCCTCCCGCTCCGGGCGGACGGATATGAGTGCGAGTTCTATAAGAAAGATTGAGGTATTTTCGTTATGAATGAACTTGTAAAAATCAACTACAGCGGCGGCGACCGCCCCACTGTCAGCGGTCGGGAATTGCACCGGGCTTTGCAGATCAGGACCGCATACAAAGACTGGTTTCCCCGGATGTGCGAGTACGGTTTTGCCGAAGGAGTGGACTTTAGCGCAATTTTGAGCGAAAGTACCGGCGGCAGACCCAGCACCGACCACCAGCTCACCATCAACATGGCGAAGGAGCTGTGCATGATCCAGCGCACCGACATCGGTAAGCAGGTGCGGCAGTATTTCCTCCAGGTGGAGGCGGCATGGAACAGCCCGGACGCGATTATGGCGCGGGCCTTGCAGTTTGCCAATGACCGTCTGGCCCTGCTGACCCGGCATAACGCCGAGCTGACCGGCACCATCGCTGTCCAGAGCCAGCAGATCGCGGAGCTGCAGCCCAAGGCCAGCTACTACGACCTGGTGCTGAACTGCAAGGACCTCATCTCCACCTCCGCCATCGCCAAGGACTACGGCAAGTCGGCGGTCTGGATGAACCGCTGGCTCCACGAAAAGGGTGTTCAGTTCAAGCAGGGCGACATCTGGCTCCTTTACCAGAAGTACGCCGAAAAGGGCTACACCAGCACCAAGACCCATAGCTACTCCGGCACCGATGGGGAGCCGCACACCAAAGTGCATACCTACTGGACGCAGAAAGGCCGTCTGTTCATCTACGGTTTTATGAAAGAGGACGGCATCCTGCCGCTGATCGAGAAAGGGGCCTGACTATGAGTATCAGCAGATACAACTCGGAGGGGTACGCAGACCCCACCGCATACGAGGCTATCCGCAACATCGAAACTTTCCGGGTGGACCACCCCAACGGTTACATCGAGGTCAACGTGGAGACCTTTTTCCCTTGCACGAACACCAAGGCGAAGAAGCTGTTCCGGCTCGTCCGGGATAACTGCTCCGAGGCCCAGCAAAAGGAGCTGCTGGTGGCGCTGGTCCGCAAAGCCAAGTCCTGCATGGCGGAGGCCATGAGTTTGGAAGGGTCCCTGGACGAGCTGCCGTGTGACCCGAAGGAATACCAGGAACGGCTTCGGCGGTTCAAGGCTCTGACCCGGCAGCACACACAGCTCACTCGGAACATCCGTGACCTGACAGCGGGGAGGCAGAAATGAAAATCAAGGTATCTATCGGCAACAGCCGAATGGACAAAAAATGGCGTCTGACGGAGATGGAACTGGACGAGTTCCGCGACCGCATCTTCCAGACCAAGGTGACCGCCGAGACGGTGGCGGAGTTCAAGAAGATGCCCAAGGCCCAGCAGGATGCCATCAAGGACATCGGCGGCTTCGTCCTCGGTACGCTGAAGGGCGGTCGCCGGAAGAAGGACTGTGTGCTGACCCGCTCGGCCCTATCCCTGGACATGGACTACGCCTCCCCGGAGGTCATCGAGCAGGTGGAGATGTTCTTCTCTTTCCACTGCTACTTCTACTCCACCCACAAACACACCCCGGAGGCCCCGCGGCTCCGGCTCATCATCCCCCTCTCCCGCGAGGTCGGCCCGGACGAGTACATGGCGGTGGCCCGGAAGGTGGCGGAGGAGATCGGCATCGAACAGTTCGATGACACCACCTACGAACCGAGCCGTTTGATGTACTGGCCCTCCACCTCCTCGGACGGCGAGTTCGCTGCCAAGGAGATCGATGGCGATCTGCTCGACCCGGATACCATCCTGGCGAAGTACACCGACTGGCACAACACGGCGGAGTGGCCTGTTTCCCGCCGCCAGCAGACCATCGTGCAGCAGGAGATCAAGAAGCAGGCCGACCCGCTGACCAAGGCGGGGATGGTCGGGGCCTTCTGCCGCGCCTACTCCATCACCGCCGCCATCGACACCTTCATCCCGGATGTCTATAAGCACAGCTCCATGCCGGGCCGCTACGACTACATCCCCGCCGACTCCCATGCCGGTGTGGTCATTTACGATGACTGCTTTGCCTACAGCCACCACGCCACCGATCCGGCCTGCGGCAAGCTGCTGAATGCTTTTGACGTGGTGCGGCTGCACAAGTTCGGTGCGCTGGACGGCAAGGCCGACCCGGACGCGCCGCCTTCCAAGCTGCCCTCCTTCCAGGCCATGCAGGATTTCGCGGTGCAGGACACCCAGGTCAAGCTCCAGCTTGCCAAGGAGCGGCAGGCGCTGGCAGAGTCCGAGTTCTCTACCGCCACCGGAGAGGACTGGCAGACGGAACTGGAACTGGACAAGCAGGGCCGGGTGAAGGACACCCTCACCAACATCGCCGCCATCGTCCGCAACGACCCCAACCTCCAGAACATCGTCTACAACGAGTTCAAGGGCATGGTGGACGTGATCGGGCCGCTGCCCTGGAAACAGGTGCGCCCCGGCTGGAACGATGCCGACCTCGCCAACGCCAAACTGTACTTCGAACGGGTCTATGGCGTCTGGTCGCCCACCAAGTTCAAGGACGCTCTGCTGGCGGTGGTATCCGCCGAGCGGCTCTACCACCCGGTGAAGGAGTATCTGAACGGCCTGACATGGGACGGGACCGAGCGGCTGGACACCCTGCTGGTGGACTACATGGGCGCGGATGACACGCCCTATGTCCGGGCGGTGACCCGGAAGACCCTGTGCGCTGCGGTAGCGAGGATTTATGAGCCGGGGATCAAGTTCGATTCCATGCTCGTCCTCAACGGACCCCAGGGAATGGGCAAATCCACTTTCTACGCCCTGCTGGGCCGGGAGTGGTTCTCCGACTCCCTCTCCATCGCGGATATGCGGGACAAGACCGCCGCCGAGAAGCTCCAGGGCTATTGGATTCTGGAGATCGCCGAAATGAACGGCATCAAGAAGGTGGATGTGGAAACGGTCAAGTCCTTTCTCAGCCGCTCGGATGATAAGTTCCGGCAGGCATACGGCACCGTGGTGGAGAGCCATCCGCGCACCAATATCATCGTAGGCTCCAGCAATGCCGACCGGGGCTTCCTCCGGGATGTGACCGGCAACCGGCGGTTCTGGCCCGTCAATGTCACCGGCACCGGGGCCATGCACCCGTGGGAGCTGACGGAGGTTGACCAGGTGTGGGCCGAGGCTCTGGAGCGGTACCGGGCCGGGGAGGAACTGTATCTGAAGGGCAGCACCGCCGAGGAAGCGTACCAGGCCCAGCAGGAGGCTATGGAGGCAGATGACCGCGAAGGGCTGGTGGAGCAGTATCTGGAGCGGCTGCTCCCGGATAATTGGTTCAGCATGGACCTCTACCAGCGGCGGAGCTACCTGGGCGGCGGGGAGTTCTCCGGATCTGCGGCCACCGGCGCCGTTCGCCGGGAGCGGGTGTGCTGCATGGAGATTTGGTGTGAGTGCTTCGGCAAGGAGCGGGAGAACATCAAGCGGACGGACTCCTACGAGATCGAGGGCATTCTCCAGAAGATTGGCGGCTGGGTGATAACCACCGAGAACAAGTTCGGCAAGACCCGGTTCCCGCTGTACGGAACGCAGAAAACCTTCGTGCGGGGGTAGCCGCTGTTTCCAGCGTTTCCAGTTTGACGGTAGAAACAAACACAGGAACAGGGAGAAAGTCACTGTTTGCAAGGGTTTCTGGCTCTTTGTTTCTGTGTTTCTACCTTTCTTTATGGAGTAATGAAATAAATAAAAAGAAATAGCAGAAACACGCCTATATGCGCGTATAGGGGTTTTGGGGCTTAGAAACACAGTCAGAAACAGGGGGCCAGAAACAATGAGGGAAAGTGCCATAGAGCGCAGGCTCGTCACCGAGGCAATTAAGCGTGGGGGGTTCGCACCCAAATTCGTGTCACCCGGTTTGGATGGGGTGCCGGACCGCCTCCTACTCCTCCCCGGTGGCAAATTGGCCTTTGTGGAGGTGAAGGCTCCGGGGAAAAAGCCCAGGCCCCTCCAGCGCAGACGCATCGAACAGCTTACCGCTCTGGGGTTCCGGGTGTTCGTCCTGGACAGCAAAGAGCAGATTGGAGAGATTTTGGATGAAGTACAAACCGCATGAATACCAGTCCTTCGCTACCAACTTCGTGCTGGAGCATCCGGCCTGCGGCCTGATCCTGGACATGGGTCTGGGCAAGAGCGTCATCACGCTGACCGCCCTCTGGTCGCTGCTCCTGGACAGCTTCGATGTGGGCAAGGTGCTGGTGGTGGCCCCGAAGCGTGTGGCGGAGAACACCTGGCCCGCGGAGCTGGCGAAGTGGGAGCATCTGAACGGCCTCACCTGGTCGCTGGTCCTCGGCAGCGAGAAGGAGCGCCGCGCCGCCCTCCAGCGCAGGGCCAAGATTTACATCATCAATCGGGAGAATGTCGCTTGGCTGGTGGACAACTACCACTGGGATTTCGACACACTGGTCATTGATGAGCTGTCCTCCTTCAAGAGCAGCAAGGCACAGCGGTTCCGGGCGCTGAAGCGGGTGCGGCCCCGGATCAGCCGGGTCATCGGCCTGACCGGGACCCCGCAGCCCAACGGCCTCCTCGACCTGTGGCCCCAGATGTATCTGCTGGACATGGGCCAGCGGTTGGGGCGGTTCGTAGGCGGATACCGGGAGCGGTTCTTCCTGCCGGACAAGCGCAGCCGGGAGGTCATCTACAGCTACAAGCCTAAGGAGGGCGCGGAGGAGAAGATCTACGAGCTGATCTCCGACATCTGCATTTCCATGAAGGCCGCTGACTTCCTCGATATGCCGGAACTGGTCAGCACCCAGGTGGAGGTGAAGATGAGCGCCAAGGAGCGGAAACTCTACGAGGATTTCGAGCGGGACATGGTCCTCCATCTGAAGGACGGCGACCTGGATGCTGTGAACGCCGCATCTCTCTCCGGCAAGCTGGTGCAGATGGCGAACGGCGCGGTCTACGGCGACAACCGCCAAGTCCACCATATCCACGACCGAAAGCTGGATGCGCTGGAGGACATCATCGAGGCGGCGAACGGCAAGCCGCTCCTGGTGGCCTACTGGTTCAAGCACGATCTGGAGCGCATCCGCCAGCGGTTCGATGTCCGCACCATCGACAGGCCGGAGGACATCGCCGATTGGAATGCTGGAAAAATCCCGGTGGCTCTGATCCATCCCGCCTCTGCTGGGCATGGGCTGAATTTGCAGGATGGCGGCTCCTCCATCGTGTGGTTCGGCCTCACCTGGTCGCTGGAGCTTTACCAGCAGTTAAACGCTCGGCTCTGGAGGCAGGGCCAGAAACACACGGTCGTTGTCCAGCACCTCGTGACCGCCGGGACCCATGACGAGGACATCGTGAGGGCGCTGGAGCAGAAGGATATGAGCCAGACCGCGCTGATCGCAGCGGTGAAGGCCCGGATCGGAGGTGTCACATGAGTGAACGAGTGGAAAGGATCATTAAAGATTACCCCGGAATGGTCATGGAGCGGGATTGCCTCCGGCACCAGCTTGCCAATTTCCAAGGGGTCACCGAGGAGGAGGTCATCGACTCGATGAACTTCTCCTCCCCGCAGGGTGAGCGGGTGCAGACCAGCAACATCTCGGATAAGACCGCCACCATCAGCGAGAGCTACCGTGACCGGGTCCACCGCATCAACCGGGATTGGATCGACCACCTGACCGTCAAGCTGCTGGCCTTGGAGGAGGAGATCGACTTTTTCCATTCGGCTATCCGGGCCATCTCGCCGGAGCTGGCCCCGCTGATGTGGGATTTGACCGTGGAGCGGCTCACCTGGGACGCTGTGGAGGCAAAGCACCATGTGTGTCGGGCCACCATCGGGAAATATCGGAAAAGGGCCATCTGCGAGTTGGATTCACTCTACGCCACCCACGATAAGGAGATGGCGGAGTACATACTGCGATAGGAGGCGGCAGAAAATGTGTAAACGAGGAGACATCTACTTTGTGAACTGCGGATGCGACACCAGCAGCTCCTTGCAGTGTGGTGTGCGCCCGGTTTTGGTGGTGAGCAACGATGTGGCGAACGTCCACTCCCCGGTGGTGACCGTAGTGCCGCTGACCGGCCAGATTCGGAAAAAGCGGTCGCTGCCCACCCATGTGCTGATCCCATGCTCCAAGCGGCATGGCCTCACCCAGCCCAGCGTGGCCCTGGCAGAGCAGGTGACCGCCATCGACAAATGTAAGCTGGTGGAGCGGCGGGGCCACATCAAGGACCACGGCATTATGGCAAAGGTGACCGAGGCTCTGGAAATCCAGATCGGTGCAATCGCATACTAAGTGCATACTGACTTTTCATTTCTCCTGTGCTATGATTAAAATTGCAAAGACTGTACGGACCCGGAGGCGACTGCCTCTTGGGTCCTTTTTCTTTGCCGGACGCGGCTTCTATCCTTTCCCCGCGCCCGTACATAGGAAAGGAGAGTGTGTTTCATGAAAAGACTGAACACAGGCGGTGGTGGCTGACCATGCCGCGCCGACCGAACATCCCCTGCAAGCACCCAGGCTGCGGTCGGCTGATCCCCTACGGCAGTATGTACTGCGAGGAGCATCGACCGCAGCACGCTCAGGACCGCAAGACCGCCACCGAGCGGGGATACGGATGCCGCTGGCAGAAGGCCCGCGCCGCGTTCCTCCACGCCCATCCGCTGTGCGCTCGGTGTCAAGAGAAGAGCCGACTGGTCAAGGCCACTGTTGTTGACCACATCACTCCGCACCGCGGTGACCCCGAACTGTTCTGGGACACCGACAACTGGCAGGCGTTGTGTAAGCGATGCCACGACCACAAGACCATGACGGAAGATCGCTACCAGGAGTTTCGGTACTGACCAGGGGCGGTCTAAATCTCTACAGCCCTTGGCCATGGGGACCGGCGCGGGGTCTTTTGCGAATTTTCGCGGAATTGGCAAGGGGGGACACCCCCGGAGCCGGGGCCGCTGCGGGGAAAGCCCCGCCGCGCCATAGGATTTCGCAAAATGAGCAGACCGCCGTTTTGCGGAAAAGTTCACCTTGTCCGCCGCTTGGGATGAAGTTTTGACCGTCCCCAGCGGCCTTTTTCACGCCCAAGAAAGGATAGCACAGCCATGACAGAATACCAGGAACGCCAGATTCGCGGGCTTCGGATGCGGGGCGCGGGCTACAAAGCCATCGCCTCCGCCACCGGGCTTTCCCGCGACATCGTGCGCAACTACTGCAAGAGCCACGGGCTGGAGGGCTTGGCCTCCGAGTTCACCATGAACATGAAGGAGCAGATCGAGAAGGGCCTGGTGTGTGCGAGCTGCGGCAGACCGCTGGAGCAGCCGCGCACCGGCAGGCGGCGGCGGTTCTGCTCAGACCAATGCAGACGGCATTGGTGGGCCGCTCACCCGGAGCAGAGCGAACGGAGCGCCGAGGCCACCTACCACGGCACCTGCGCCTACTGCGGTCAGCCCTTCCAGTCCTACGGGAACCAAACCAGAAAATATTGCAGCCACGAGTGCTACATCCGCGACCGCTTCTGGGGAGCGGAGGATGGTCGGGAGCCGTATGTTTCTCCCCGGCTGCGTCAGGAGGGAACAGTATGAGTGAAATGCAATGGCAGACACTCCCGCTCGGTCAACTGCGCCCCACCGCCTACAACCCCCGGAAGGCGCTCAAGCCCAGCGACAAGGAGTACCAGAAAATCAAAAACTCCATCCAGGAGTTCGGCTATGTGGAGCCGATCATCGTGAACCACGACATGACGGTCATCGGGGGCCACCAGCGATTGACGGTTTTGAAAGACCTCGGCTACACCGAGGCGCAGTGCGTTGTCCTCCACATCGAGGACGAGGCCAAGGTCAAGGCGCTGAACATTGCGCTCAACAAAATCTCCGGCGAATGGAACGAGCAGCTCCTCGCCGACCTGCTGGTGGATTTGCAGGACGCACAGTTCAACCTCGACCTCACCGGCTTCGAGGCCCCGGAGATCGACCAGCTTTTCTCCAAGCT
>JAETQF010000025.1 GCA_021770845.1 Oscillospiraceae bacterium | reverse complement strand
CGCAGGTAGTAGCGGCCGCCATCGGTCAGGCCCTCAATGTAGACATAGCCCCTGTCGTCGGAGGTGTACTGCCCGATGGGGGTGTTGGTGCTGTCGTAAAGGATAAAACTCACGCCGTAGATCCCCTTGCCCGTCACACTGTCGGTCTTGTGGATCAAAATGCCCGCGAAAGCCTTGTTCTTCACCGTCAGCGTGGTGCCCTTGCCATCACCCCGCATGGTGAAGTAATGGGGCGCGGGATCCAGCTTGAACTCCTTGGGGCACTGGGTTTCCACCGCGTAGTAATTGCCCGCGTCCAACTGGAGGCTGGCCCGCCCATCGCTGCCGGTGGTGATGGCGTCCACCAGCCCGCCGTCACTGGCGCGGCGGATCTCGAAGGTCACGTTGGGGATGCGCTTGCTCGCATTCCCCTCCACCACCTTGATCAGTTCGAAGTTCCCGATCCGCTCGTTCCAGAAGATCAGCTCCGGGGCCTCTTTGCCAGCCTTGATCTTGATGGTTTTGGGTTCGCCATCCAGCACGAAGCCCTCCACGGTGGCGATCTCCCGCGCGGTCACGGTGATGCCGGGCTCCAGGCCCTCGATCACGATCTCACCCGCGGAATTGGTGTAGTAGGTGCCGTCACCCGGGCCGACAGGAGTACCGGAACCTTCGGTCACCTTGAAGCAAACCCCGGCCAACGGCTCCCGGTTGGTGCCTTTGATGTACTTGCGGATCGTGAGGGTCATCTTGGGGTCGTTTTCAAAATCCAGGCCGTTGCCGCCGCCATCGCCGGTTCCGCCTGCGCCGCCACCGCTGGTCACGGTGTTGGCGCCGCTCTTGAGGGTGATCGTCTGCGGTGTCGTATCCAGCACATAATTGTCCGGCACTTTATATTCAGACACCACGACAGTGGAACCGGGCAGGAGGCCGGTGACGGTCACGGTTCCATCCTTCCCGGTGGTATATCTGCCGACGAACTCCCCGCTGGCGTACTTTACGGTGAAGGTGGTGTTGGGGATGGGCTTCCCCGTGACCGAATCCACCTTGGAGAGGGTCAGGGAGCAGAGGGGAGTGTTGTAGAAGTAGAGACTTTGGGTGTCGTCGCCGGGATTCACCACCACGGTCTGGGTTCGTGTGTTGGGGTCAATGGCGAATCCGGGTGCACTGGACACCTCCGTGCAGACGATGGTGCCGGTGATCCCTGAAATGATGATCTGCCCCTCCTTATTGGAGGTATACAGCCCGTTGGAGGAGAGTTGGCCGCTGGCCGCGTCCACCACTTTCCCGTCCGCATAAGTCAGTTTGAACTGGGCCCCCTCAATCGGGCTCTTGTCGGCGCTGGACAGCTTGTGGATCACGAGATTCCCCTGCTTTTTGTTCCTGAATTCCAGCTTCACCGTCTCCCCAGGCTTCGTTTTGATGGCCTGGGGTACATCGTCCAAAATATAGTTGGGCTTGCTGCGGGTTTCCTTTACAACCAGTGTCAGATTGGGATCCAGATTCTCGATCAGGATGGTGCCCGTGCTGTCCGTCACATACTTGCCGTTGGCGTTGCCCAGCAGGGTGCCATCGCTGGTGGTAACCAAAAACTCCACATCACTGAGCGGGCTCCCATCGTTCGCGTCCACCTTCGAGATCAGAAGGGAGGACTTGGGGCTGTTGCCAAAATAGAGCTGCACCACGTCCTGCTGCTTGCCGGAGATATAGGCGGTCTGGGGCGCGGCGTCCACGATGTGGCCGCTGTCACTTGCCAGTTCCGTTACGACATAGGCGCCTGCCTGGAGGCCGGTGACGATGAAGGAACCGCTTTTCAGGGTTCGGTAGGTGCCGATGACGGTGCCGCCTGTGCCGGAGGTGCCGGACAGGTACTTGACCTGAAAAATAGCGCCCTCAACCGGCTCCCCGGTGACCCGGTCATATTTATAGACCACGAGGGCGGACAGGGGGATATTCTCCACCTGGACGGTCTTGGTTTCACCAGCGGCCAGGTAGAACTCATAGTCCGCCTGCTTGATGGAGTACCCGGAGGGCGCTTCCAGCTCGGAAATTTTGAACCAGCCGGGATCGGTGTGCTCGAGGACGATCTCCCCCGCCTCATTGGAATAGAAGGTGCCCAGATCGTTGTACTCGCCGGTCTTGGTGTCCCCGCTGGCCCGCCAGATCTGGAACTTGGCGTGGGCTACAGGATTCTTCGTGATGCTGTCCACCTTCAAAATTTTGAGGGTGGGCTTGACCAAATTCGTCAGCTCGATGGTGGTAGTGCGGTTTTCCTCCAACTGAACCACATGGACGGTATCATCCAACACGTAATTTGGGGCCGCCTCCACCTCAAAAATTTTATAAGCGCCGGGCCGGATGCCGTCCTTGCCCTCCAGCACGATCAGACCATCCTGATCGGTCTGGCGGCGGTCGGTGAAGCCGCCGTTGACCTCCTCAATCAGGAAGGTGGCCCCGGCGATGGGCTTCCCAGTCTGCCCGTCCAGCTTCAGGATCCGAATGCCGGGGCGGGTGCTGTTGACAAAGTCCACCACCACATCCTGATCCTTGGATGCATCGATCCAGACGGTCTTGCGGTTGTTGGTATCCAGGATCCAGGGGGAGGGAACGGCGGTTTCCTCGATTTCAAAGCAGCCACTGGGCATGGACTCCAGCACCGCTTTTCCGTCCGCACCTGTCACAACGTCGTTCTCGTAGCCGATGTTGATGCCCCGGATATGGAAGCTGGTGTTGGGGACAGGCTGGCCGCTTTCTGCGTCCCGTTTGGTGATTGTGAGGGATCGCATGTGGTGGTTGACCTTGGTGACGGTGATGGTCTGCTCCCCCTGCAAATCCTCGGCGTTCACATGGACGCCCACCGGGGAGCGGTCGCAGTCGAAGCCCTCCGGCGCGTGAACTTCACGAAATTCCCAATAGCCCTCGCTGACATGGGACACGGTGATGGTTCCGTCCGCTTGGGTTTCCTCAGTGGAGATAATCTGCCCGTCCCGCAGGACAAGAAAAACAGCGCCAGCCAGGGGGCTGCCGCTCTCGTCCACCTTCTTGAGTTGGATTTTCACCTTGGCGCTGTTTTCAAAGACGAGGCTGACGTCATGCTCCCCGTCCCACACGAAGGGCTGCTTCACCTTGCTCACGTCGGAGCTGAGGATGAAACCCTCCGGCGGGGTGATTTCCTCGGCCAGATAACTGCCTTTGGGGAGCTTGGAGAAGTCAAGATCCTCCTTCAAAATGTAGCCGCCGTCCTTGGTGACGAACTCCCCAAAGTAGCTGCCGCTGTCGTCCAGCTTGACGCTGGTGATGCGGATGACCGCGCCGGGGATGCCCACGGTGGGGTTGTCCGCGTCCACCTTGCGGATGGAGCCGTCACCCTCTTTTTTGTCGGGCTGGTTGTAAAACACAAACGTGTTGGAGGTGGAGCTATTGGGCATCACCGTCACGGTCTGGGAGGCTGTCTGGGCCACGTAGCCCTCCGGCGCGGCCTCCTCCGTGATGGTGTACTGGCCGGCGGAGAGGTCGTCCGCCTCGGAGGTCAGGGTAAAGGTGCCGTCCGCGCCGGTCTGGCGGGTGACGGAGAACGCCCCGGAACCGTCCGCACTCTCCACGGTGAAGGTGACGCCGGGCAGGGGGTTGTTGCTGCCCGCCTCCAGCTTTTTCACAGTCAGCCGCACGGATTCCTCTGTGGGATCCCCCGGCACGGCAATCAAGAGCCGCTGCATCTCGGCGCCCTGCTGCCCCGGCAGCATCCAAGTCTGGGTAGTATCCCATTCATACTCCCACAGATGATGCTCATAGAAATACTCGGGATGATTGAGCACCACATTGACGGCGGTAGCGGCGAAATCATAGGCGGAGGCTCCGGTAGCCCCGTTGTCGGCGCTGTTGATGATGGCGTGGATGTCCAGATTGTCCCAGTCCGTGATCCACGGGCTGTATCCCCACTCATCGTGGTACATCCGGTAGGCGGCGGCAAACTCCTCCGCCACCTGGACAATGAAGCCTTCCCGGTCCGTGTCGCAGTTTTTGAGGACACCGTGCTCATAGTACCAGGTGAGGCCCTGGGCGGTCATGAACCACAGGTCGGCCCACATCTCTTTCCAGCTGTCCATCCCGGCGGCTTTGCCCGCGGGGGTGAAGTTGCCATAGGTGCTGGAATACACCCAGGTGAGCAGGGCCTTCAGGGACGGATGGGTCACTTCCGTCTTGTAGTTCCATTTCTGCCCATTGGCCCCGTTGCCCAGGGTGCCCTTCTGGTAGGCGCACAGGGCGCGGGTGGAGCCGTGTCCGGGCACATCCACCTGGGCGTTAAAGACGTAGGGGCGCCCCACGGCGTTGACGGTATCGCTGGCCGACTCATAGCGCACGGGCCTGCCCCCGGAGTACATATAGTCCGCCGACTTCTGCGTGATGGTGCCGGGGGCGCTGGACGGCCCCCCAGCGGCAAAAGCTGACAGGGGCAGGACGCCCATGATGCACACCAGGGCCAGAAGCAGGCCCAGGGCGCGATTTACGATCTTGTTTTTCAAAGTGTTTCCTCCTCAAAATGGGAAGGCCGGGCCGCATAAGCAGCCCGGCCGTTTTTTGTGTAAGGTGTTAGTCTGGGTAGCGCGTGTACAGGATGTACCGGGGCTGTTCCTCCAGCCACCAGCGGAAATACTGCCCGCCCCAGCGGGTATGGTTGTTGAGGCCGCTCTCAGTCACTTTGATGTACTCGTCCGTTTTGCTGACCACAACCACCACATGATAGGACGACGCGCTCTCGTATTCCACCAGGTCGCCGGGGCGGATTTGATCCCAGCCTGGCCTGTCCACCCGCCGCCATGGCAGGCTGCCGAAGGCGGCGTCGGAGCAGAGGGTGGCCCAGCCGGCACAGTTCATGCCGCTATAGTAGGGCCCGCCGCTGGTGGAGCGGTATGGGGTGGGGTAGACGGTTCCGGTGGGGTATTGCTCCCGCAGGGCGGCCAGGGTGGCCTGTACGCTTTCCGGGGTGACGGCTTGGGGGGAGGGCGGGGTCTGTGCAGGGGTGGTCACCTCCTCGACGTAGGGGGCGTCCGGATCGAGGTGGACGCTGTTGTCCGCGGCGTGATAGTCCACGCCGAAGTCCACCGCTTTCCCGATGTCCCGGAGCTTGACGAAATTGTTGTTGTGTATGGAGTACGCTTCAAATTGAACCTGCCGGCCGTCCACGTAGAAGGTCTGGGTGGTGGGGCTGGCGGTGAGCTGCTGGACGGCGGCGCTGGCGGATCCGCTCAGGGCGAGGCCCGCCAGGATGCCGATCCCCATAAAGACCGCTTCTCTTTTCCTGCTCATGATGTGATCTCCCTTCGATTTTAATGGTGCTCTTGGTAAGCAACACAATACCAAAGAACCGGGGAGAAATCCACAACTTTCAAAGCAGGCTATGGAGAAAAAGCAAGGCCAAAACGAAGCATATTATACAGTTTCCACGGCGGTGACGTGCCAGCGGAAGGCGGGCTGGTTCATGACGCAGGTGTACAGTGAGATCATGTTGACGGCGGTGGGCTCCAGCCCGCTGACGTCGTTGACGCTGACCTTCTCCACCCCGGTGACCGCGTAGGTGCGGGCGCCCAGCCTGGTGGTGAAGGTGATCTTGTCGCCCACCCGCAGGGTATGGATCTTGCCGAAATCATTCCGCACACCGCGATTGTGCCCTGCGACGGGCACGTTGCCGTCCCAGATGCTGGTACCCTCAAAGTGTCCCGCACCCTTGAGCAGCGGTGCGGAGCCGGTGCCCTCAAACACCTTGACGGTGAGGCCGATGGAGGGGATCCTCAGCGTCCCCAGGCTACCGTCGCTGTAGTAGAGGGCGCTGGTGACCTCGGTGAAGCCCGGCGTGGTGAAGTCACCCCCAATGCCGGGAACCGCGCCCGTGCTGCCGGATGCGGGCGGCGTGAGCACGGGCACATTCCCGTTCACCTGCCCTTCACCCGCCATCTGAGAAGGCACCAGGTTAGGCGTCAGGTACTGGCCGGTGTTGAGCATATAGCTGGTGGGGGTACCGAACCCGGGCGGGATCAGGGCGGCATTTTTGGACACATCCTCGTTCTTCATGGCCCCGCCGTCGGCGGTGACCACCGGCTCAAAAGAGGTCGGTTTCCCATACTCTGGGTCGCCGGGGGCGCTGATGCTGTACTCCAAGGCACTGGCGGGGAGTGCCAGCGCGCACACAGCGCACAGGCACAGGGCGGTGGAAATCAGGGCGTTCAGTTTCTTCATTGGCTGTCCTCCTCCGTCTCATAGCCGCTCTCGCGGCGCTTCTTGATGAACAGGGCCGCGCCGATGCCAGCACCTGCCAGGGCCACCAGCCCCAGCGGCACCAGCACATAGGCCCAGTGGAACTGGACGGGGGCGGCAGGCTCCGGCGTCTCGGGCTCCGGTGTGGGTGTGGGCTCCGGCTCGGGGGGATTCAGCGGCGCACCCTCGAAAATGGCCACATAGCGCACCTTGTTCAGGGCAATGCGGCTGACGGTGCCGCTGTAGTCGGCCGTCACCACATAGCCCTTCACATAGCTGCTGGTAGCGGTGCCGGTGTAGGTGGCGATGGCGGTATAGCGGTCGGCCACGGCATACCCGTCCTCATTGGCGGTGTTGTCGGTCTGCCAGTCGATGGAGGCCAGCTCCAGGGTGCGCCCGCTGTCGGTGATCTCCTTGGGGATGTAGGAGGTATCCTGGCCCGCCAGGTTGGGGTAGCTGCGGGTGGCGGACACCTGCTTTGTGGAGCTGCCGTAGCCCGCCACCTCCACCTTCACGGTGTCCAGCCGCAACTCCAGCACCCCTGTCAGCCCGTCCTCGGTGGTAAACTCCCGCTGGGCGGGGAGCAGGGCCAGCACAGACTCCATGTCCTTGGACTTGCTGTCCAGGGTGACGGTCTCGGTGTGGAACCGCTCCTCACGCTCGGGGGCCTCCTGTTTCAGCAGGTCGATCAAAGTGTAGTGATAGCCTTCCTGCTCGAAGTCGGAGCGGGGGATGCCCGAGGGATCCTCCTCCGGGGACAGCTCGTACACCTTGCGGATCTGGGCGCCGTCCTCGCTGCGGGTGACAGAAGTGGGGTAACAGGCGGTGGGCGGCACAGCCGCCAGCACAGAGGGAACCAGCGCGGCGGTGAGGGCCAGCGCCAGCAGGGTGGGGATGATCTTACGCTTCATTTCAGTTTCCTCTTTTCGTTTTTATTTTGGTCAAGCCGCTCCCTGGAACGGCGCGCCAACAGATGAAATTCCCACGGGGTCACTTGCAGGGCCTTGTAATTGCCCCGGCTGTCCATCCCATGGGCCCCGATGTGAACTACCAGGGGATACTGCGATACACAGCCGGCATAACGGCTTTTGAACTCGCGGGCGGACAGCCTGCCCACCCCGGCCACATAGATCCATTGGGCGGCGGTGTCGAAGTCGCCGGGCTCATCGGGCCACAGGTATTTCCCACGAAGGGCGCGGGGCAGCCTGTCCCGATCCGGGACGGGGATGATGCAGCGCCGGTACAGGCAGTATCGGATGTGCAGCCGGGAGGCCAGCTCCTGGGCCGCCTCCATGAGCTGAGAATCAGATTTCCACATGGGAAAGTCCAGGAACCGCAGTGCCATCACATCCTCGCCCTCCTTGTCATAGGGGAACAGCGGCAGGCACTGCACCAGGTCGATGGCGTCGGCGCCCTGCCGAACCCCCAGCGCCTTGCGGCAGGAGGCGGGCAGGGCCCGGTACGCCCGCACGGCGTCTGTGAGGCTGCGGAGGTGGGACACGTTCAGCCGTCCCTCCCACGGGTTGTCTATCACGTAGAATTGGAGCATCGCCCTCACCTCAGTTCCATGCCGCCCAAGGTGGGGCCGCTGTCCTGTTCCTGGGCGGGGGCGTTCTGCTCCTGAATGGGGCCTCGCAGCTCCGCCAGCCTGTCCATTGCCCAGTCCGGAAGGTGCTGTTCGTCCAGAACGCCCATGAAGTCGAGGCGTTCCCACCGGGCCTTTTGCCCATCTCCCAGGCTGGTGGCAAACACCGCCCGCCCGCTGGCATCAGGGGAACAGCCAAAGCCGCACTCCCCGTACCACAACTGGTTTTGGGCAGACCAGCACTCCTCCTTCAGCCTGTCCGGGCGCAGAACCAGCACCTTCCCGGCGTAATTCTGGTTGGCCCCGCCGCAATGCTCCGGGCCGAACATCCCCAGCGCCCGGTACTCGCCATAGGTCTGCCGGAGAAACTGGGCCAGCTGGGCGTTGTCCGCCTGAATTTTGAACTCACCGTTGGTTTTTTCATATGGGACATAGGCCGTCCGTGCCCAGTGGAGGGCCTCCGGGTCGAACTCCTGGCCGCTGGCATTGCGCAGGGTGCTGGACAGCACAAACTGCACCCGGGGGAAGCCCCACCAGTCCAGCGCCGTCCGGGCGCAATCCGGCTCCAGCTGGCCGTCCCGGACATGGGAGGCGATCAGGTTTTTGATGTCCTGGGCGCATTTGACGTTGGCCTGGTGGCTCCGCTTCCACTGGGCCAGCTCGCCCTCCCGCTGGGCTTTCTGCCGGGAATAAGGATAAAAGGCCTCAGTCATGGCAGATCACCTCGCCGTCTTGGATCAGATCATCCAGATGGCCAGGACAGATCCCGAGCAGGGCCAGCATCTCCCGGACAGCAGGCGGTACATCGGTGATGTCGTGCTCGTAATCCGCGGCGGCCACCAACAGCTCGCCCTCGTCCACAAAGACCTCGAGCTTGGCATCCAGCGGGATGCCCGCCTCCGCCCGCGCCCCGGCATCCACCGTGACGCCGTGACCCGTCATGCGCTTCAGGGGACATTGCTCCGGAGCCTCCAGATGCCCCGAGGGGCACAGCCCCTGCTCCCGCCGCTCCTCGCAGGAGCCGCAGGCACTCTGGATGGCTTCGAGCAGGCCGGTTGTGATTTCGGTGAGCGCACCGATGGCCTGGGCCGCCTGGAGCGCGGTCATCTCCCTGGGCGTCATCGCCAGCAGGCTTTCCCCGGCGTGGAGCGTGAACTCGCCGCCTGGGGCGAAACCACTGTACGCCGCGTCCTCCACGGGGATAGAGAACGTTACATTTTTCTGCTTATTCATTGGGATTCCTCCTTATTTTTGATGGGTTCGTGGATGAGCCGGTATGTCCCTCCGCCATCCTCCGGGCGCTGGAACAGGCTGATCTGCCAGCCCCGATCCGCGCCCAGGACGCGGGGGTCGTAGTTGGTCATCACCACCTCCTCGTACTCGCTGCCCGCGGTCTGGGACATGCTGTTGGGCCGCGTGGTGTAGAAGATGTAAAAATCCTGGTACAGCTCGCAGATGTTGGGGCAGTAGTTGTAGGACACCATCACCAGCCCTTTGCATCGGGCCAGCGCATCGTGGAGCCGGATGTGGTCGGCCTTGGGGAAGGCCACCTCGTAGCACTCGGCGTCATAGTAGGGCGGATCGCAGTAAAAAAAGGTGTTTTCCCGGTCGTACTGCTCAATGAGCTTCTCAAAGTCCTTGTTTTCGATCACCACATCCTTCAGCCTGCGGGAACACTCCCAGACGAGGTGGAAGAAGCGGCGGATGTCGCAGGGGCGGCCCGCAAAGGCGCTGGCCCCGCCGCTGAAGCTGTACCGCACCAGCTTGAAGTAGTCCGCCGCCCGGCGCAAATCGCCCCGGGGAGCGCGCTCCAGCATCAGGCGGCGAACGGCCTCCCCCTGCGGTGGCTCCAGAAAGATCCGGGTCAGCTCCAGCTCCTCCTCCAGGTAGTCGTCGGTGAACTCCTGGCGGGAGAAGAGTTTATACAGCACATCGAAATCGTCCCGGGAGTTCAGCGGCAAAAAACCCAGCTCCCGCAGCAGGGCCATAGGACGCTCTTTCACGCAGCAGAACAGGTTGGTGAGGTTGCTGTTGAAATCGTTGTAGATCTCAATGCAGCCCCGGCGCAGGGGACGACCCAGGGTGACGGTGCCGCTGCCGCCGAACACGTCCACGAACCGGGCGTACCGGGCAGGGGCCAGTTTATTGATCAGCCAAAGCAGCTTGCCCTTGCCACCCACCCAAGGGATGATGCTTTTCAGGGGTTATCACCCCCCGGCCCGCCGCCTTTTTCGTCCCCGGCCTCCATGGGCCCAAAGGCCTCCATAGCCTTCGCCAGCCCGTCGATGGACTCCAGCAGGGTGCGCACCATCTTCTCCAGCCAGCGGATGGTGGAGAGGATCTCCCCGGCGTTCTGGGCATAGTAGTACCCCAGCGGCCCGCCCGTGATGGGCAGGGCCTTGCAGCGCATCCGGTGTACCAGATTGGTGAGCTGATCCTTGCTGAGCCCCAGCTTCCGCTGGAGCTGGCCCCGGGTCTGGCGCTTTTTCCGACCGGCGCAGTTGGCCTTCAGGTAGGCCAGGAGCTGTTCTTCTTTCATGGTTTCCTCCTTTTTCGGGGGGCGTTTTCCCGAAAAAGGGGCACATAGACACACAAAAAAAGAAGGGGCCATTCTTCCTCCGGAAAAACGGCCCCTATGTGTTTTTATTGCATCGCCATCCCAGGCTCCTCCTGGGGCTGGGCGGGGGTGCTGTATTGGTAATAGAACTCGTTGGCGTTCAATTCAGTTCCATCTCAAACCCATCTGTCCGCGGCTCCACATCCTGGACGGGGCCAACGGTCTGCCGGACATAGCCATACCCCGTGAGTTTGCCGCCGCACTGCTCCATGATCATCTGCCCATAGCGGTGCAGATTCACGTTGGGGAGCAGGGCCGCCAGATCCGCCTCCGGCAGCAGTCCCCTCAAACACCCGCTGGCCACCTCGTCCGGCTCACGCAGTTCTGGGTCGAAGCTGTAGTGATCCAGCTTGTCCGCCAGCACCAGTGCCTGGGCCACATCGTCACAGCCGGTGGCGGCCAGCACAGCTTTGTACTTGGGCAGCTCACCATCCGTCTCCAGCTCCGCCAGATGGCGTGCCAGCTGATCCAGGGTGGAGCGCATGGCGGTCAGGCCGTTGAGAACAGGCGCGGCGCAGTCCACGCACCGGGCGGGCTCGTCCGGCACGGTTTCGCCCATCGGTGTGGGCAGTTCCACCCGGCTGCCGTCCGGCAGCTCCGCCAGAATGGCATAGTCCGGCTTTTTGAGGGAGAGATCCAGGGTGTTGTACACCTGCTTCAATTCATCGTGCCGCTGGACGTAGCCAACCCGGGTGAACACGCCGCCCTCCGCCTCCCGGAACTGTTTGCCGATCCGCACAAAGTCCAGCAGCGCGAACGCCGCGTCAGGGAGATCGTCGGTTTCCGGGACGAAGCCGTTCTCCGCGCAGAACCGGCCCAGCTGGGCGTCGGTCACCACCCCTTCCACCAGATGGCAGCAGTCCGTGCTGTATGCCAGGTCGATCAGCCGGGGCAGGGGGATGGGCTCTCCCTGCGGCCCCGGCTCCATAAGCGTCAGCCCCTCTACGATGGCCAGCCCCTGTTCGTCCAGCGCCACAAGCCGCTGGGCCAAGGCGTTCAGCTCCGGCAGGGTGCCCCTCCGATCCAGGTACATGGAAATGCCGGGGAAGGCGTCGGACTGGAGGATTTCCCACCCGGGGGCTTCCCCCTCCGCCAGCCACAGCCGCTCCACCGCGTCCAGCAGGGCGTAAGGGGTGGCGGGGAGGGTAAACTCGGTGCAGCCATCCTCGGAGGTCAGCTCCACATGGAACACCTTACGCAAAGCCCACACCTCCCATCTGGGGCTGGGCGGCGGCCTGCTCCGGCCCGAACCGTTCCTGCTCCGTCTGGATGCTCCAGCCGTCCGAATTCCACAGATGGACGTACAGCTCCGCGCCGTCACCTGCGTCAATTTCCCGCTGTTCCAGGCCCTCGCCCCAGCCGTCCGAGGCTTGACCGGAGACATAGTCTTTCAGCCTGTTTAGCTCCCCGGCGGTCAGTTCACCCTGCACCTGGCACTCGGCTACGCCCCAGAGCTGGCCATCCCGCCGTTCCACGCCGAACACCACTGAGCGCACCTTCTCGGCCACGGCATCCTTGTCGTGGTACCAGTGCATGATGCCCCGCTCCGCCTCCTCGGGCATCCGGTTGCGAACCAGCGCCGCCATGATATGATCCTCGTACTTCAGAAGTTCGTGCCCTTCCAGCAGCTCACTCTCCTCGCCCATATCCCCGTATTCGTCCGGCTCAAACAGGTCGGCGGTGAGCGGCATATAGAGCTTCAGCAACTGCGGAGACGGCGGCAGGACGGAGAAGGAGTCCTGACCGATCACCAAGCCCAGACCCCGCCCGTCGTCCCAGGCCACATGAAAAGTCCCAATATCATCGATGTACTGGAGCGTGCCCATGGCCCCCGGTTTGATAGGGCACGGGTCATCCGAGCCCATCTCCCGCAGCTTGATCCGGCTGCCCACGGGGTACTGCTCCCGCAGGAAGTCCAGCCATTCCTTTTGAATGCTCATGAATTTATCCCTTCCTTTCGTGGTTTTTACGCCGGAACGTCCCCCGGCGGGGCATGAAAAAGCCCCGCTTCATCGGACGAAGCGGGGCCAGACGCTGTTTGTGCCGGAACATATTGACTTGGTATTTTGAACCCATCCTGTCCATGGATTCACCCCCCTTCACAGGTATTAACAGCAACACTACCACAACCATCCACGAAAAGTCTATCCAGCAGAACTAACAGAAAGTACCCCTGGCTTTTCTCTCAGGGCCTGCTGTAGTCCTCCCAGGCACAGGAGCGGTGGACGGATTTGACGTTTACCCACCGGGCAAAGTCCTTTTGCTCAGATGTGGGTTCGCCGCCGTCATAGTCCCGGTAGGGCTGGGCGAACACGTCGAAGCCCAGTTCTTCCAGGGCCAGCACCCGGCTGTGGGCGTCCGCCACATCCTGCACCAGCAGATAACACCACAGCCGGGATGGGGCGACGCCCGCCTCCTTCAGATAGGCCGCCGCCTGTTCGATCACCGGCAGCATGGCGCTGGTGTCGCAGGAAAGGCGCACAAACCGGATCCACCTCAGCTTTGCCAGCAGGGTTGCGGTGTCCGGCGTGATCAGTCGGGCGTCCAGCCCCTGGTTGAAATCCACCCGCAGCTCCTCCCGGCCCATGCGCCGGATCTGTTCCAGACCGTGCTCACAGGCCAGCACGTTGTTGTCCATGAGCACCAGCTCCCGGCTATCCGGGCGTTTGAGCTGCTCCCAGGTGGCGGCGGGGCGGATCATCCCCTCCTTGCGCGGGACGATGCACCACGGGCATGACCTGATGCACCCACGGGTCAAAAAGCCGACGGCCCGGCTGTACTGCGGGTAGATGCTGTAGTCCGGGAAGGCTTCTTCCACTTCCGGAGGCAGCGTTCCATAGTCCTTGTACCCGGTGCCTCCGGTGATGATCTCGTCCGCGTCGATCACGGTGTCGTGATCCGGCGTGAAGGTGAACACCTTGGACAGGTAAACCCGGTCATAGTGGGTGAAGCCGTTCCACCACTCCACGGCGTCCCCCTGGGCCTTGTGCCACGCAGACAGCCGCATCAGCGCCAGATTCGGAAAGTGCCGGCTGTCCACATCGATGAGGCCGATCTTCATGGGGCACCGCTGTCCCGCTCCATGATCTTTGCCATCTCGGCGCGCAGGCACGTCTCGCCGCTGCCGCACACGAAGCCGTGGCCGGGGTAGGGGCAACCCACGCAATGGCTGTGGGGTACAGTGAGGACGGGCGGCGGCTCATGGGGCACGGTGGTCAGGCACATGGACTCATAGAACTGCGGCTCCCGATTGTGTTTATATCGAACCCTCACGGCGCCATCCCCATTTCCGACCCACCGTCGTCGGGGCAAAGTCCGCTCCATGTGGAACACCCTTCGGGTATTCCACACTGCGCTTCCTTGCCCCTCCTCTCCCCACGAAAGCTGGAGGACGCTTTCGTGGGGGCCCCTTCATGCTGCTCCGCCTCCTCCATCTCCCGCTGGTTGGACTGCCCCACCAACTCGTCCAGATCGTCCACGCTGCGTTGGATCTGCTCCGAGATCCCGGTCAGGAGTTTGTGGCGTTCTGTGGTCATGGGGTACTCGCTGTCCAGCGTCTCACTGACGCAGCGGTAAACCTCCGCCAGCTGCTCATCGGTGAACTGGCGGTGCTCGTCCACCAGCCCGGCCCGGCAGGCGAAGTCCAGCTTGGCAGCCTCGTATGTGTCGCCGCCGTCATAGTAGTGGCCGTGGGCCACGGCGGTGCGATCCGGGCTGCGTGTCCAGGTGACGAACTGATACCCTTGGCTCCAGTCCAATTTCCGTCCGGCCAGAACCGTGCCGTTGTATTCCGCCAGCAGGCGGAAGTTTTCATGCAGCCCGGACGCTTTCAGCCTGGGCGCCGCGGCCACGGCTCCGGTGTACTCGCAGACCTGGGCGGTGACCCTGGCCACAACGTCATAGGCGTCCATCACCGGCTGGCTGTCCGCCGTTTCCGCCTGGAGGAAGATCGTCCCGCCCGGGGCCACCGACATGACCTCCTGACCGTCCAGCAGCACCGGCATACGCTCCTGCTCCACCGGCAAGGTGGTAATGCCCTCCCGCTTCAGGCGGCGGGACAGCTCCCCAAAAAATTTGTTGTTCATATCGCTGCTTCCTTTCTATAAAAATTCAATCAGTTCATGCCGCCCGGCATCATAGCAGCCTCCTGTGCCGGGCCGGTAATATGGACGTACTCCTCAATCACGCCCAGCGCCTCGTAGTAGGTGGCGCACTCGCCTCCCATAATCCGTTCCCGCAGCTCCTCAGCCTGATCGCTCAGGCCGTGGTGGCGCAGGGTGCGGGCGGCGATGCCAATGAGGTTGAAAATGTTCCCGTCCTCCCCGATCAGAACGCAGTCCGGTTTCTTCATCTGCCGATGCCCCCCATCTCCAGGCCCGCGGCCTGTTCCGGCCTCTGCTCGGGCCAGGGGCCGCTGAGGCGGCGTACATGGCCGAAGCTGGTTTCCCGCACGCCGTCCCGCTCCATCTCGGCACGGCCCAAGGCGTCAAAGTCGGTAAAGCCGTCCAGCAGTTCCAGGATCTCATCTCCCGCTCCCGCATAGCGCAGGGCTTCCAGCCCATACTCCCTCTCGCTGCCCGCCGTCAGCTCGTAGTCATCAATGTCCATGGCGATGGTGCCCGCCTCACGGAAGGAGCGCGGCTCCTCCACTTCCAGCACTCCACCGAACAGTCGCAGCCCCTGGGGCGTCATATCCAGGACGCACTCGGCCAAAGTGTTGGCGTCCTCTAACGTGATGGAATCTGTGGGCAGCAGGTGGGCCCAAGGGTAGCCAATCTCTACAGCCCCAATGACGGCGGCGTCCAGGTCATCGAGCCGCAGCGCCCTTTTTGCCCGCGCCAGCTCGGTATCCGCGGCGGGCAGATTCAAGCGGACGGAGCCGGTGGAGGAGGCCAGGGTGAGGGTGAATCGGGATTTGTTCTCCATGCTCTGCGCCTGAGCTGCCTCCTTGCGTTTCATGAAGCCCTGCGGCGTATGGACGCCGCCCAGCCGTTCCCGCTGTTCCGCGCCGATCCTGGCGTAGTCCAGGTAGGGCTTGACCTCGTCGGGAAACGCGAACTTGCCGGTAATCGGGCCGGTGTCCACCAGGAAATGGCCCAGCTCCTCGTCCGTCTTGATGCTGGGGAACAGCTCATAGCTGTCCAGGCTGCCCGCTACACGCAGCACATCATCCAGGCCATTGGCGTGTTCTAAGGCCAGTGCCCCGGCAAAGGCCCTTTGCGCGGTCAGATCCATGGCATCCACCAATTCGGCCAACTGGTTCAGCTTTTGAACGCCGGTTTCGCTGAACAGGTCGTCGCGGCTGATATAGCCGGTGAGGGCTCGCGCGGGGCCTTCGCCGCCGATGATATGCGCTGGGGCCCAGCCGCCGAACTCCTCCAACCCAATCATGGCGTATCTGACCTTGCCCGCGTCCGCAGGAAAGCTGATGTGCTCCACCTCATTGCTGGACGGGCTTTTTGACACGTGCAGAATCATTACGCCATGCCTCCCATCTCTTGTTCCCGCTGGTACAGCTCCGCGGGGTCATCTGCCATCAGCTCCTCCAGCGTCAGGCTGCCGTGATAGGCCACGTAGCCCAGCCTGGTTGCCTTCCCCACAGCCTGCGGGCGGTCCCCCCTGGGCATGAAGTCAAACTGATCCAGGTTTTCCGCCAACTGGCGCACTTCACTGGCGCACTTGGGCCGGGCCAGCAGCACCGCCGCCTCCAGCTTCGTCCTGTCCGTCCCGTCCAGCGGATCCACAGCCCGGCACAGCTCGTTGATCGCCAGGATACTCTCCCGATCCCAGTTGACAGCCTTCAGAATCCCTTCGGGCAGCTCCGTCCATATGATTTTCCAGTCCACATCTTCAGGGGCTTCCAGCCCGGCCCTTTGGAGCGTCCGCCGGATCTGCTGATCCGGTGCGGGCAGATAGAGGCACCCGGCATCCGCGCCCCCGTCTTTGGCTCTGAGCTCAAGCGCGATCTGCGGCGCCCCATAGCCGTACATGGGAAACGGCCCCCCATTGTAGCAGGGTTCCAGCTTCATGCCGTTGTCGTACACCACGCCGTAAGGGGTAACAACCCCGGCCCCGCCCTGGATCAGGTCGAGGGCCACGGACAGGCCGTCCACCTTTTTGAACTCCTCCAGCGGCATGGAGCCGCCGTTGATGGCCAGGGCATGGTCTTTCCCCGCCTGCTCCAGCTTGGAAAAGTCGGTGATCACCGTGGCCTGCTGGCAGCAAAACGTCAGGTTGATCAAGTCCTTAATGTCGGACAGGCCCAGCTTGGAGGCCATGGCTTCAAACTTTTCATTCTCACCCTTGGAAAAGCTGTCCAGCCGCTTGGCCAGATAGTCCAGCTCGTCCACATTGACGCTCTGGGTCACCAGCCGGTTGAGGATGGGGTACCGGCTGTCCACCTCGTCTACCCGGCAGTCCTGGGCAGTGGGAGAGCCGATGTCCATGGCCTCCAGCAGATCGATGATACTGTCGTACTGGTTGTCCGGAATCGGGAGGGGGATAGTGGTTTGCCCGTACTCCGGATGGGCTTTGCTGCTGACTACTGCGTTCATAATCATGAGTAACACATCCTTTTTCTTAAAATAAAAAAGGCCGTGATCCTTCAGTGAAGAATCACGGCCCTGTTGGGGACAGCTGTTGTGGGTAGCGCCCTTTTTCATTTGAAAAAGGGCGCTACCCTAAAATGATACATTTTTAAGAGAATAAATCTTTGCCTGATATTTGAGCTACAACCCGATTGAGTTCAGCGCCCTTTTTGGTACCCTTGGTGTGCGGGTTCAAACACCGCCAGACGCTTAAAATGGCTCGTTGGCATCTGTCGTTCGGCTTGAGAATTTTGAGGGGGTAAAAATCCCGGAAACAGTTGATGCCGTAGGCGTTCAGCCTGCGGCATCTAAACTGTTCGGTTCTTTTGGCAAAGGTGATAAACTTTGATACAAATGCACACCCTTGCCGCAAAGGGGGTGCATTTTTTCGACTTTTAGGACCGGGTTTAGAGGGGTGTGCAGGATAGACCCAAGAGGGCGCAAAAGAGTTAGGGGGTGTGCAAATTTATAAAAGGGAGTTCGTCCCTATTCATACGAAAAGAAAATGTATGAATTATCTTTTATTTTTTCACACAAATCCGTTAACAATTTAACATATTCCATCTTTTCAATATTCTCTTGGAACTGGAAAATTTCTTTTACATCATTCACATCTTTGAAAATAGCTTCTAATTCGTTATGTCGCTCTGTTTCAAGAAGATTTAGTATTGTACGGCGATTGTCAAAGTTCAGCTTTATAGCATCAATTTCATATTTGTCTTCTTCAATAACAATCTCATAGGAGGCGATTTGAACTACACGTCCCAATCCCGCATGAGCCAACTTCTCATAATGAATTTCAGAAACATCCAAAATAATTGGCTCACCAGTTTGTGGGTAAAAGGAAAAACTAAGCATCGTTGTTCCGCCTCCTTTTAGGGCCAGTCTTTCTCTGCCGGTTTTTTTCTTCCTTAACACGTTCCCTAATTCGATTTACCTCATCTGGCTTGACGTTCTCGTACAAGGTAATGCCTGCATCATCTAAAATATTTTTTGTCTTTTCGCTTGCGGTGGTCTGTATCATTAATATACCCACATTGCCTTTTTCAACAATTTTTTTAGCTTCTCCGGGATAAATGTTTTTCTTGCTTTTTATTTCCCCATATTTAACCGCATTCTTCATATTGCGATCTCCTATGCTTCCGATGGCTCAAAAATCGATCCAAAGCACCGATTAGTTGGCTTTCTTGCTCTTCAGGATATAAAAAGTCACCATTGGGGTCGTTGTTCACTGTTGATGTAACCTCAATACCATAAAGTTCCCCAATTTCTTTGACCATCAATTTCATGTCCCTGTGTTCTTCTAATTTTGTAATCATGCGATCCTCATCTTCCACTTGTTCCACCTCTTTTCTCTTAAAATAAGTATAACTACATCATAGCTATTATAGCACAAGAGGCCGAAAATGTCCAGCTACAAAAATACCCCGCCAGCCTGTCGGTCCAGCGGGGAGTGGTGTGTTCCTCTATGCAGTTATCCCTCAATTTCGGTGCCATTCTGGAAGGTGAACACCAGCCGCCCATCGTGGTAGGCCGTGGCTTTCTCGACCACCGCCAGCCAGAGGCCCTCGTCAAATTCGGTCAACTTGCAGTCGCGCTCGGAGAGGGCGAACATAAAACCACCGATGGCCTCAGCCTCCGCCAGCCGCTGATCCTTCTTCTGCTGGAGCGCGTCCAGCTTGGCCTTCGCCGCATCGTACCGGGCAACATAGCCGTTGTAGCGTTCTGCGTATTCCTCCTGGCTCTGGGCGCGACCGGCGTTCTCCTGGATGCACCGCTGGGTCAGCTCCGTCACCACCTCGATTTCCTGCCGCAGTTCCTCCAGCTCAGCATCGATGGCAGAGCAGTCGGTGAGGTGGCTTTGCATGATACGGCAATCTTCCAGTAGCGTATTTCTGCTGCCGAGCAACTTGTTGAAGGCTACCAGGAACCGGGTCTCGATGTCCTCCTCCAGTAGATGGGGCGTCCGGCACTTTTTCTCGCCCTTGAACTTTCCGTTGCACTGCCAGATGGTGCGGCGGTACTTGCTGTTGGAGTGCCACACCTTGGAGCCGTAGTAGGTGCCGCAGTCGCCACAGACGATGCGGGAGGCAAAAATGCTCCCGCCGCTGTAGCGGTGGCCCAG
>JAETQF010000037.1 GCA_021770845.1 Oscillospiraceae bacterium | reverse complement strand
GAGAAGTACAAGCCCGTCACCAAGGAGAAGCTGTGGGACAACTTCAAGTACTTCCTGGAGGCCATTATGCCCACCTGCCACGAGTGCGGCATCAAGATGGCGGTGCACATGGACGACCCCCCCTGGGACATCTTCGGCCTGCCCCGGCTGCTCACCAGCAGCGAGGCCATTGACAAGTTCCTCAGCATGGTGGACGACCCGTACAACTGCCTGACCCTGTGCTCGGGGAGCCTGAACGCCGACCCCAAGAACAACGTGGCGGACATCGTGCGCAAGCACTGCGGCCGCATCGCCTTTGCCCACATCCGCAACGTGAAGCACTTTGAGAACGGCGACTTCTCCGAGGCCAGCCACCGGGACTGCGACGGCGACACCGGCATCCTGGACATACTCCGGGCCTACCACGACTGCGGGTTTGACGGCTATATCCGGCCCGACCACGGCCGGCACCTGTGGGGAGAGGGCCCCGGCACCTGCCGCCCCGGCTACGGGCTGTACGACCGGGCCCTGGGCGTGATGTATATGCTGGGCGCCTGGGATATGATGGACAAGGAGGCGGCGGAGAAGTGAAGCTCACCGATATTTTGAAGGGCGCCCCCGACCCCAAGGCGTGGGAGGGCTACCAGCTGCCCAAATTCGACCTCCAGGCCGTCCGGGCCAAGACCCACGGCCAGCCCGCCTGGCTCCACTTCGGCGCGGGCAACATCTTCCGGGCCTTCCCCGCCGCCATCCTCCAGGACGTGCTGGACAAGGGGGAGTACGACCGGGGCGTCATCGTGGCCGAGGGCTTTGACTACGAGATCATCGACAAGGCCTATACCCCCTACGACAACCTGAGCCTGCTGGTGGTGCTCCAGTCCGACGGCTCCATCCGGAAGAAGGTGGTGGCCTCCGTCACCGAGAGCCTGAAGGCCGACCCCCAGTTTGCCGGGGATTGGGCCCGGCTGGAGGCGGTTATGACCGCCCCCTCCCTCCAGATGGTGAGCTTTACCATCACGGAGAAGGGCTACTCCGTGGCCCCGGCGGATCTGGAGCGGGGGCTGGCCCCCGCCCTCATCATGGGCAAGGTCACCGCCCTGCTGTACAAGCGGTACCAGGCCGGGGCGTTCCCCCTCACCCTCCAGAGCATGGACAACTGCTCCCACAACGGCGACAAAGTGAAGGCCGCCGTGCTGGCCTACGCCGGGGCCTGGGTCAAGGCCGGGCTGGCGGACGAGGGCTTCCTGGCCTACCTGAACGATGAGAGCAAGGTGTCCTTCCCCTGGAGCATGATCGACAAGATCACCCCCCGGCCCGACGCCCTGGTGCAGGAGCTGCTGGAGAAGGACGGCTTCGAGGATCGGGACACCATTCTCACGGAGAAAAAGACCTATACCGCCCCCTTTGTCAACGCGGAGGAGACCGAGTACCTGGTGGTGGAGGATCGCTATACCAACGGCCGCCCGCCGCTGGAGGAGGCCGGGGTGCTCTACACCGACCGGGCCACCGTGGACAAGGTGGAGCGGATGAAGGTGTGCACCTGCCTCAACCCCCTCCACACGGCCCTGGCCATCTACGGCTGCCTGCTGGGCTGCACCCTGATCTCCGACGAGATGAAGGACGACGACCTGCGGGGGCTGATCACCAAGATGGGCTATGCGGAGGCCATGCCGGTGGTGGTGGATCCGGGGGTGCTGAAGCCCGCCGACTTCATCGGCGCGGTGCTGAACAAGCGCCTGCCCAACCCCTTCATGCCCGACGCCCCCCAGCGCATCGCCACCGACACCTCCCAGAAGCTGCCCATCCGTTTCGGGGAAACCATCAAGGCGTACCGCGCCAAGGGGCTGGATCTGGACGAGCTGGTTCTCATCCCGCTGGTGCTGGCGGGCTACGCCCGCTACCTGAAGGGCGTGGACGACGCGGGCCGCCCGTTCACCCCCTCCCCGGATCCCCTGCTGGCGGAGCTCCAGCCCATCGTGGCCCCCCTGGAGGTTCGGGAGGGCGCCCAGGACATGGGCTGTCTCAAGGCCCTGTACAGCCGGAAGGACGTGTTCGCCGTGGATCTGTACGAGGCGGGCCTGGGAGAGCGGATTGAGGCCATGGCCGCCGAGCTGTTTGCCGGGCCGGGCGCCGTGCGCCGGACGCTGCACAAATACGTCTCCGCCCGGTAACAGGCGGGGAAAGGAGGCCCTTTTGTCATGAAACCATTTATGGATCAGGAGTTCCTGCTGACCACCCCCACCGCTCAGAGGCTCTACCACGACTACGCAGAGAAAATGCCCATCATCGACTACCACTGCCATGTGGATCCCCGGGAGATCTTCGAGGATCGCCGGTTTGAGAACATCTATCAGATCTGGCTGGAGGGGGATCACTACAAGTGGCGGGTGATGCGCTCCAACGGGGTGGACGAGCGGTACATCACCGGGGACGCCCCGGAGCGGGAGAAGTTCCAGAAGTTCGCCGAGGCGCTGCCCCGGGCCATCGGCAACCCCATGTACCACTGGTGCCACCTGGAGCTGCGCAC
>JAETQF010000036.1 GCA_021770845.1 Oscillospiraceae bacterium | reverse complement strand
GAGAGCTGGTGCGGGGAAATCCCCAGGTGGCTGGCCAGCACCTCCCGATCCCCGGCGGCCTGGGAGAGCAGATAGAGGAAATCGCAGTTGCCGAAGATGGACTCGATCTCACTGCTCTCCAACAGGCTTTTCACGTTTTGGGTGATACCGCTGGGGATCGCGCCCCATTTTCGGAAACGGCGGAAAATTTCAACACTGTATGCCGCCGTCTGAGGGTCGGCCAGCAGAACATGAAACTCGTCCTGATATACCCAGGTGGCCCGGCGCTTTTCCCGGTTGGCGGTGACGCGGCCCCACACCTGATCGGTGAGGATTAGAAGCCCGATTTTTTTCAGCATCTTCCCCAGGGCCTTGATGTCATAGCACAACAGGCGGTTGCTCACCTCCACATTGGTACGGTGGTTAAAGAGGTTGAGCGATCCCGTACAGTACAGCTCCAGGGCGGACGCTACCCGCCGGGCCTCCGGCTCCGGCTGTTGGAGCAGCTCCTCGTTTCCGCACCGCCCGGTCAATCACGGTCTTTTCCACCGGGGCCAGCCCGCCCCTGCCGCCCACAATCAGCTCGCACAGGGACAGAATGAAGTCACTTTTCAGGGACAGCGGATCTTCATCGTCCGCATAGTCCGGGTTGATGTCCATAGGGTTGATGTAAGTGCCGGAGCTGGCGGAGGGGGTCAGCTTCACCACCTGTCCCCCCAGGCGGTTGACGAGGGGGTAATATTCTCCCTCCGGGTCTGCTATGACAATATCATCCTCCGGCCACGTCAGAAACACGTTGACGATCTCCCGCTTGGCGGCAAAGCTCTTGCCGCTCCCAGGAGTTCCGAGGAACATCCCGTTTGGGTTTTTCAAACGCTTGCGATCAGCCATAATGACATTGTTGGAAAGGGCGTTCATGCCGTAGTAGAGGGCCTGACCGTCCATCCGCAGCTCCTTTGTCATAAAGGGAATGAAAATCGCCGTGGAGCTGGTGGTCATGCCCCGCTGTATCTCGATGCCGTTCCAGCCCAGGGGGAGGGAGGACATATAGCCCTGCTCCTGCTGCCAGTCCAGCCGCCGGAGGGTACAGTTATGCTTTTGGGCTATGCCGGACACGGTAAACACCTCGTTTTCCAGCCGCTCCCGCGTGGGGGCGGTATTCACCACCAGGAATGTGAGCAGGAACATCCGCTCGTTGCGCGATTGCAGGTCGGCCAGGAGCGCCGCCGCGTCCTTGGCGTAGGTGATGAGGTCGGGGGGCAGGATGTCGGGGTCGTAGCCGCTCCGGGTGGCCTTGCGCTGTTCCTCCACTTTCATCTTGTCAATGTCAGAGATTTTACCCTTTACCGTCTTGATGGCCTTGGTCTGGTCTACCGTCTGAATGTGGAGGGTCACGGTCATTTCCGCGTCCAGCTCCAACAGCTCCAGCAGGAGCTTGTCAGACAGCTCCGAAGCCATGATTTGCAGAAAGGACGCCGCCCCCCAGGACTGGCCCACCCGAAACGTCCGGCCCTGGGTAAAGTCAAAGCTGTCGGGGACAATGAAATCCTTTGTCCCCATGCCCGTCTTGGTGATGTCCCCCCAGGAGAAGCGGAACGGCTCCCGGCCTCCGGGGTGGAGCTGGCCGTGGAGGCCCTCCAGCCGCTCCCAGCCGTTGAGAACGTGGGACTGCACCCCCAGCCGCTTGAAGTTCCCCATGATGTCCGCCTCCACCCGCTCCAGCCGGGGCCGGGCGGCGGCGAGGTTGTCGGCGGGAGCGCCGAATGTGATGTACTTGGAGCGGACAATGCCGTTGTTGCTCCTGGCAATCTGCCGTTTCAGCATATCCACATACTCGCCCCGGATGCTGTCAAATTCATCGTGGGCCATAGGGATATTGACCTTGCAGCGGCCCCCGCCACGGGAGCGGTGATTGACAAAGGAGAGCTGGAACGGCAGGGCGCTGTCGAAGTAGTTCAGGAACGAACACCACCCGCTGAAAATGGCCGCCTGATCCTCGGTGGACGCAACGGAATAGTTGATGTCCTCATAGGCGATGGTCTTGGTGTAGTAGCCGTCCCGCACCCGGCAAACGCCGTCTTTGAGCATTTCCAGGTAGGGGACGGTCTGCTGGGCGGAGAGGGCCGCCCGGCCCTTACCCCTTGCGGGGCCGCGTCTTGGGGTTCTTTTTACCTGCAATCGGTTCCTCCTTTTCCACCTGTCCGGCAAAGGGCGCGTACAGGTTCTCGGTTCGGTAGGGCCTCACGCCGGGGCGCAGGAGCTTGGCCCGGACAATGTTCCGCACCACCTTTTCAAAGGGCTGGCCGTCCTTTTCGTACATCGCCATGAAAAAGGCGGGGAGCATGACAGCCAGCATCAGGAACATCGCCCCGCTGTTCCCGATGGCGCTCCGGGTCAGCAGAAAGGCAGGGATGCCCACCGCCGCCCCACAGCCGAAGCACACCAGCTGTCGGCTGGTCAGGTTAAAGGCCAGCTTGGTCTTGATTTTGGACAGGTCGTTGGGGATGCTCACATAGGCCATTGTTCAGCCTCCTTTCCGGCCCTGTGGCCTCTGGCCACGTTGACCATAAGTTGACGGACTCCACCTCGTTCCCCCACACATCCCAGCCGGGCGGGGTCTGCCGGGCGAACAGCTCCACGCGGGGCAGGTCGCCCATCAGGGCCACAATTTTCTCACGGGCCTCGTCCGGCTTTTTGCTGTGGCCCTCTATGGGGGAGATAATGAATTGATGCACATTCGCGGCCTGCCGCCGGGGGCGGCCCCGCGTTGCCAGCAGACACACCTCCGCATTGGAGCGCGTCCAGAAGCCCAGCCCGTAAAACCAGCTGTCCGCCCGGCGGTTCTTTTTCAGCCAGACAAAGGCCACGCTCTTATAGGTGAAGCCCCACGCCTTGATCAGCCGCAGGGCCTCCGGGAGCTGGGGGAACGTGGCCCAAAGGAACAGGGCGCTGTCCGGGGCCGCAATGTCGGCCACAGGCAGGGCGCACAGCTCGTCAATGCTCATGGTGGGATAGTGCCGCTCCGCCGCCCCCTGCAAGCCCTTTTGGGCGTAGCGCCAGGGCGGGTCAGCGTAGATAATGGAATATCCTCCGATGGTTACACCCCTTTCCCGCCCTGGGCCACGGCC
>JAETQF010000024.1 GCA_021770845.1 Oscillospiraceae bacterium | reverse complement strand
CAGTCCAGCCGCAGGCGGCGGTAGGTGTACTTCATGGCCTCCACCTTGTCCAGGCCGTTCTCGTCGGGCACCCGCATCAGCTTGAAGGGCTGGCGGCTGGAGCCCAGGATGGTGCCGCCCCGGGTGAGCAGGCCGGTGAAGTCGATGGGGGACAGCCTCCTGTACTCCTCGTACATCAGGCCCTTGTAGCCGTCGATGAAGCCGATGATCTCCACCTCGTTGCCGTAGATGTTATAGAGCCCCTTGGCCACGCCGCGCATGGTGGCGTTGAGCGCCTGACAGTCGCCGCCGCTGGTGAGCATTCCGATTCGTTTCATGATATTGCTTCCTTTCCATGGTTATGATCTGCGCTTTCGCAGGGAGAGCCGAGTGGATCAGTCCCGTCCAAAGAGCCGGCCGAGCAGGCCCTTCCGCCGCTCCTGCACGTGGACGGGGGGCCGGGGCTGGACGGGGTGGGCCGGCATGGGCTTGGGCGCCGGAGCCCGGGGCGGGGCAGGGGGGACGGGCGGCTTCCGCTCCGGCCGCCCCGCGGGTCTGGGGGCGGGGGGAGGCGCCGGGGGCAGCCCGGGCAGGGCCCAGGCCCCGGAGCCGGCCTGATCGCAGAACTGCTCCTGGGAGTTGAAGGGCTCCCCCTGGGCCCGGACGTAGGTTCCGTCGGGCTGCTGGATGCGGCCCTTGGCGGTGTCCCGCAGCTCGTCGGCGAACATCTGCTCCAGGTGGGCCTGAAGGGCGGGATCTTCCACCGGTGCGGCCACCTCCACCCGGCGGGTGGTGTTGCGGGTCATGAAGTCGGCGGAGGAGATGTAGAGCGTCCGCCTGTCTCCAACGCCGAAGATATAGATCCGGGCGTGCTCCAGATAGCGGCCCACGATGCTCACCACCCGGATGTTGTCCGTCAGCCCGGGGACGCCGCCGGTGAGGCAGCAGATCCCCCGCACAATCAGATCGATCTTCACCCCCGCCTGGGAGGCGGCGATGAGCTTGTCGATGAGCTGCTTGTCAGTGAGGCCGTTGAGCTTGAAGCCCAGGTAGGCGGGCTCTCCCAACCCGGCCCGCTCCATCTCGCCGTCGATGCGGGCCATCACCTTGGTGCGCAGGCAGGCGGGGGCCACCATCAGCGTTTGGCTCTCCTCCAGCACCTCGCCCATGGACAGGGCGTTGAACACCTGGGCGGCGTCCGCGCCGATGACGGGGTCGGCGGTCATCAGGGCGTAGTCGGTGTACAGCCGGACGGTGTCCTCGTTGTAGTTGCCCGTGCCCACCTGGGTGATATACTCCACCTGCTCGCCTCGCTTGCGGGTGATGAGCAGCAGCTTGGAGTGCACCTTCAGCCCGTCCAGGCCGTAGATCACCCGGCAGCCCGCCTGCTCCAGCACCCGGGACCAGCCGATGTTGTTCTCCTCGTCGAACCGGGCCCGGAGTTCCACCAGGGCCACCACCTCTTTGCCGTTTTCGGCGGCGTCCACCAGGGCCTCCACCACCTTGCTGTTGTGGGCCACCCGGTACAGCGTCATTTTGATGGACACCACGTCCGGATCCTGGCCCGCCTCCTGAAGCAGCCGCAGCAGGGGCCGCACGCTCTCGTAGGGATAGCTCAGCATCAGATCGTGGCGGCGGATCTGCTCCGTCATGGGGGCCAGCGGATCCACGTTGGGGGAGTTCTGGGGCACCCGGCGGGGGTAGAACAGCTCCGTTTTGTCCCGGAGCAGATCGCGCACCGGGCTGAAAAAGGACAGATCCAGCGGAATTTCGCTGGCGAACAGGTGCTTTTTGGACAGCCCCAGGCTGGCGCACAGGCCGTCCCGGATCCCGTCTGACAGCTTGCCCCGGTACTCCAGCTTCACCGGCTGAAGCCGCTTCCGGCGGCGGATCAGCTTCTCCATGCTCTTGCGGTACTCCTCCGCCGGGAGGTCGTCCGCCTGATCGGAGGCGTCGTCCATATCGATGTCCGCGCTGCGCACCAGCCGGATCAGCACCGTCCCCTCCACCTTGTAGTGGACAAAGAGCTTGGGCAGGAAGCTGGCGATGAGCTCCTCCACCAGGATAAACTGCCCGCCCTCCCCGGGCAGGGGCACCAGCCGGCGCAGCACGCCCTCGCCGCAGGGGACGATGCCCATGCGCTCCCCGCCGCTCTTGGTTTTCAGGATGGCCACGGCGTAGATCTCCTTGTTGCGCAGGAAGGGGAAGGGCTGCTTGCGCCCGATGATCTGGGGGGACAGCAGGGGCAGGACGCTGGCGGTGAAATACTTCTCCAGAAAGGACTGGGCCTTGTCCGGCAGCGGGTCAAAGCGGCACAGCTCCACCCCCTGGGCGGACAGCTCGCTCAGCAGGCCCTTGCAGATCCGGTCGCGGTCGGCCAGCAGCTGGCGGGTCTTGTCCAGCACGGCGGAGAGCTGCTGGGCGGAGGTCATGCCGGTCTTGTTGTCCGTCACCCCCATGTTGAGGGTGTCCAGCAGCATTCCCACCCGAACCATGTAGAATTCGTCCAGATTGCTCTGGAAGATGGCGGCGAAGTTCAGCCGTTCGCACAGGGGGTTGGCCGGATCCTCCGCCTCCTCCAGCACCCGGCGGTTGAACTGGAGCCAGGACAGCTCCCGGTTGACATAGCAGCTGGATTCCTGGGCGGGGGCGGCGTCGGGCCGCGGTTGGTCGCTCATATGGATCACATCCCTTTCATCCATAAATGTACCATTTTTTCCCCAGAGACGCAAGCTTTTTTTGGTGAGCTTTTCACAGTTCTGCACCGCGGCGATGGGGCTGAAAAAACAGTTGACTTTTGATCAGGGCAGTGATAAGATCCAGAAAAATGAATGGTGAACTCTTTGCCGCCGGGTAAAGAGGGAGACGCCAGACCTTCTATCGTTAGGCCGCAGAAGATAGAGGGGCTGGCGCTGTATTTTTATGGCGGGGGAGGGAGGACGCTTCAGGCAGAACAGGCAAAGGAACCGCAGGCGTGCATATTCGGCTCCCGGTCTGCTTCCGGGGCCGGTGCAGAATACAGTTAGGAGGATTTGATGATGAAAAGGTTTATTACCGACCCCTCGTTTTGGGAGCTGTTTCCCGGCGCCGCCATCGGCGTGCTGGCGGTGAAGGACATAAACGAGGCCGCCCGGCTCGGGCCGGAGCAGGCCGCGGAGGTGGAGGCCCTGCTCAAAAACGCCAACGCCGCCGCGCTGGGCCATCTGGAGGAGGGCGTGGCGCTGTCCCAGAACCGGCCGGTGGCGGTATGGCGGGAGGCATATCAGAAGTTCCCCACCAAAAAGGGGGCCCGCTGCTCCATCGAGGCGCTGCTGAAACGGGTGTCCAAGGGCGAGCCCGTGGGAACCATCGCCCCCACGGTGGACATCACCAACGCCATCTCCCTGAAGTATGCCCTGCCCATCGGGGCGGAGGATCTGGACGCCTTTGAGGGCGATCTCCATCTGGGCGCCATGGCGGGGGGCGAGGACTTTGTGCCCATCGGCGCGGAGGAGCCCGATCCCCCCAGGCCGGGCGAGCTGGCCTATTATGACGCCGCCGGGGTGGTGTGCCGCTGCTGGAACTGGCGGGACGGCAAGCGCACCGCGGTGAAGGACGCCACAACCGCCGAATTCATCGCCATGGAGTGCGTCGATCCGGAGCGGATGGACGCCTTGAGGGCCGCGCTGGACGAGCTGGCCGGGCTGCTGGAGCGATACACCGGGGCCAGGGTGGTGTCCAAGGGCGTGGTGGACAGCGCCAACCGGGAAATGCTGATTCAGGAGTGAGACGCGGCAGAACGTCCTTTCCGTGCGCCAATCCGCAAAATGATATTTACAACCGGCTCAAATCGTGGTAATATATAAAATTGTTGAAGTTTTCTACTCCAACGATATGAAAATGAGGAGTGTTCCTTTATGAGCCGTATGGTCGGTACCGTGTCCCGGGGCATCCGCACCCCCATCATCCGCAGTGGGGACGATCTGGTGGAGATCGTGACCGCATCCCTGCTGGAGGCCGCCGCCGAGGATGGCTTTGCCCTCCGCGACCGGGACATCGTGGCCATGACTGAGGCCATCGTGGCCCGGGCCCAGGGCAACTATGCCACCGTGGATCAGATCGCCGCCGACGTCCGGGCCAAGCTGGGCGGGGAGACGGTGGGCGTGATCTTCCCCATCCTCAGCCGCAACCGCTTCGCCATCTGCCTGCGGGGCATCGCCAAGGGGGCCAAAAAGATTGTGCTCATGCTCAGCTACCCCTCCGACGAGGTGGGCAACCACCTGATCAGCCTGGACGCTGTGGACGAGAAGGGGGTGGATCCCTACAAGGACGTGCTCACCCTGGAGCAGTACCGGGCGCTGTTCGGCTATGAGAAGCACCCCTTCACCGGGGTGGACTACGTGGCCTATTACCAGGAGCTCATCGAGGCGTGCGGGGCCCAGGTGGAGATCGTCTTTGCCAACGACCCCCGGGCCATTCTGCCCTACACCAAAAACGTGCTGTGCTGCGACATCCACACCCGCCAGCGCACCAAGAGGCTGCTGAAGGCCGCCGGAGCGGAAAAGGTGTTCGGCCTGGACGAGATCCTCAACGCCCCCGTCAACGGCAGCGGGTATAACGAGCACTACGGCCTGCTGGGCTCCAACAAATCCACCGAGGAGCAGGTAAAGCTGTTCCCCCGGGACTGCCAGGGGCTGGTGGAGGCCATCCAGAAGAAGCTGCTGGAGAAAACCGGCAGGCACATCGAGGTCATGGTCTACGGCGACGGCGCGTTCAAGGATCCGGTGGGCAAGATCTGGGAGCTGGCGGATCCGGTGGTGTCCCCCGCCTACACCGCCGGCCTGGAGGGCACGCCCAACGAGCTCAAGCTGAAATACCTGGCGGACAACGACTTCGCCCACCTGTCCGGCGAGGCGCTGAAGGAGGCCATCAAGGATCGCATCCACAAGAAGGACGGGGATCTGGTGGGACAGATGGTGTCGGAGGGCACCACCCCCCGCCGCCTCACCGACCTCATCGGCTCCCTGTGCGATCTCACCTCCGGATCCGGCGACAAGGGCACCCCGGTGGTCTTTATCCAGGGATATTTCGACAACTACACCACAGAGTAAAGCCAACACCTGCACAGACAAGGCCCTTGCCGGAAAACAAACCGGCAAGGGCCTTAAACTGTCCCATGTCAGGGAAACCGCGGGAAAAAGTCATGTGGACAAGCGTCCTTTTGCCGCCGCCTGGAATAGAATGGAGTATCCAGACAAGGGCAGCAGGAGGAGAAATCCCGTGGAATTATATGTTGCAAAAAATGGCGGCACCGTCTATCAGATTGCCCGCCGGTATTCCGTGCCGGCGGACGACATCGTCTTTGCCAATCAACTGCAAAACCCCGATGTGCTGTCGGTGGGGCAGGCGCTGATCATCCCGAACCGGGAGGCCCGCCGGACGGTGGGCCGGGGGGACACCCTGTACTCCATCGCCCGCCGATACGGGGTCAGCCTTGCCCGCCTCACGGCGGCCAATCCGCAGATCACGGATCCCAACCGTATCTACCCCGGGCAGACGGTGATCCTCCCGGCTGATGGGCAGCCGGCGCGGGAGATCATCGTCAACGGCTACGTCACCGACGCTGGGGACGACACGCTGAACGCCACGCTGCCCTATCTGACCTTCCTGTCGCCCTTTTCCTACCGCGCTGATCTGTCAGGGAACCTGACGCCCACCTTTCACCTGAACCTGGCGCTGTCCGGCGGGCACCGCACGGCAAATCTCCTGACCCTCACAAATCTGAAGGAGGAGGGGGGATTCTCCAGCCAGATCGCCCACGCCATCCTCACCGATCAGGCCGTGCAGGACAATTTTTTAAGCAACGTGGAGGCGCTGCTGGGGCAGGGCGGCTGGTACGGCGTGAATGTGGACTTTGAATACGTCTATCAGTTCGACCGGGAGAGCTACAACCAATTCCTGCGCCGCCTGACGGAGCGGATGCACCACCTGGGGTACATTGTGGTGACCGCCCTGGCCCCCAAGCTGTCCGAGGGCCAGCAGGGGCTCTTGTACGCAGCCCACGACTATGCCGCCCACGGCCGGACGGTGGACTACGTGGTGCTCATGACCTATGAGTGGGGCTATACCTACGGGCCGGCCATGGCGGTGGCCCCCCTCAACATGGTGCGCCGGGTGCTGGACTACGCCGTTCAGGCCATTCCGGCGGAAAAGATCCTCATGGGTATCCCCAACTACGGCTACGACTGGACGCTGCCCTTTGTGCAGGGCTCGGCGGCGCGCTCCCTCACCAACGTGGAGGCGGTCACGCTGGCCGGGCAGAGGAAGGCCGGGATCCAGTATGATCAGGCGGCCCAATCCCCCTTTTTCCGCTACCGCGACGGGGAGGGGAGGCAGCACGAGGTCTGGTTTGAGGACGCCCGCAGCCTCCGGGCCAAGTACGCCCTGGTGGAGGAATACGGCCTGGCCGGGGTCAGCTTCTGGAACCTGAACCATCTGTTCCGCGCCAATTTTCTGGTGCTGGAGTCCATGTTCCAGGTGGAAAAGGTGCTGTGATGGGCAGCACAGTCAAACGGGCGGGCCGGAACAAAGGTTCCGGCCCGCCCGCCTCTTGTGTCACTCCCCGGGGCCGGGGCGTATGACCTTCCTGAGGTTCCAACTGAGCGCCGCTTTCCGGGCGGCGTCCTGGCGCTCGGCCTCATTTCGATAGGCCAGCTCCGCCGTGTAGGCGCCGCAGTCCATGCACTGGACGTACAGGCACCAGCCGCCCTCCTCCTGGATGCTCCCCACGCCGCCGCAGCAGGGGCAGTCCGCCAGGTCGATCTCGTGAAAGTGATCCATAATCCGTCCTCCTGCTATTTGCTGTCTGCTTGATATACTGTACCACAGAAGGGGGAAAAGCACAATGAATTTTTTGCTCAGCCCGGCTGGGAGGGGGCCGGAGGCGAAGAACGGGGCGGCTTGGGCGTATGGGATGATGCCAAATGAGGCGCCTTTTTTGCGTGCGGCTTCCCCAACGCCCATACTGCGTCAACAGGCCGAATGTTAGGCTTGTTTAATATGCTCAACATTTTTTGGAAGAATTGTCTGGACGAAGGACGAGAGCGTCAGCGCCCAAACACCTGAGAACGGTCTGGTGATCCACTGTCTGAACCCACAGTGAAAAGCAATGTATAGAAGGTAGCAAAGGCCCTCTGATTTCCACAAAATCAGAGGGCCTTTTGACTGCGGTTGCTAAATTCAATTCTGAGATTCCACCGACTCGGTGCGCCAGATGAACTTGACCTGGCCGTCCATATTCGGGCTGATGCCGGAGAAGGAGGTGTACCGCTCCGACACGGCCTTCACCGCGTCCAGCCGATCCATGAGAGCGCCCAGGTCGCCGTCAAAGGCGTCCACCAGCTTCTGCACGCCCTGTTCGTCAAACTCCTTCAGACCGTCGGACAGCTCCATGGCCCCGTCCCGCAGCCGGGTCACGCCGTCGATGAGGGCGGGGGCGCTGTTCTGCATGGTGAGGATGCCGTTATAGAGCGTCCCGGCCCCGGCGGACAGGCTGTCCGCGCCGTTTTTCAGCGCCGCCGCGCCCTGGGTCAGCGTCCCGGCTCCTGCCTGGGCCTGGGCCACCCCGGCGGTGTAGCTCTGGAGGCCCTGATAAAAGCCGTTATAGCTGTCCAGGCTGGCCTTCAGCACAGCCGCCTGCTGTCCGGCGGGGGAGTCCCCGGCGGAGGCGATCACCCCGTCCAGCACCTGGGCATAGTTCTGCGCCGTGAGCTCAGGGGCCTGCACGCCCGCCGCGGCCAGCTGGGCGTTGGTGGAGCCGAGCAGGGTTTGGAATACCTGGGCGGCGCCTCCGGTCAGGGCGGCGTTCTGCTGGGCCAAGGCGTCCAGACCCTGGCTCAGAGCGGCGGAGCCGGTCTGGAGCTGGGCGGCTCCGTCGGACAGGCTGTCCGCCCCCTGGGTGAGCTGGGCGGCCCCGGCCGTCAGCCGGCCGATGCCGGCCACCAATTCGTTGGAGCTGTCCAGCAGAGCGCACAGCCCGTCGTACAGCCGGGAGGAGCCGTCCATGAGCTGGCCCATGGCGTCGGTGAGTTCCTCCAGCTTGCTGTCCAGATCGTCCAGGCCGTCAAAGCCCCCGGCTTCGTCAGCCGCGTCGTTGAACAGGCCGTTGGCGGCCAGGGTGACGGTGGTCTCCAGGGCGAAGTCCTCCGCGTCGGCGGTGATCTCCACGAAGCCGGGCAGATCCAGCGTGCCCTGATCCAGCCCCAGGCTGTCCTGGAGGCCGGGGAAGGCCAGGCCGGCCACAATGGTGCGATCCCCGTCGTTCACGATCTTGCCGTTGGACACGGATACATTGGAAAACACGTCGTTGTCCAGCAGCACCCCGGTGAGCATGGCGAAGGGGACGTAGATCTTCTCCTGCTTCCCGTTGATGTCCACCGTTTCATACTGGCTGTTGGTGTAGTCAAAACGGATGGTGACCTTGCCGCTTTTGCCCGCCAGTTCTTCGGGGGCGGCGGGCTGGCCGTCCAGGGTGTAGGATACCGCCACGCTCACAGGCAGCTCCTCCTCCAGGGAGCCCTGGTAGTAGATGTCGTTTCCCCGGGCGTCCCACACGCAGGCGTTGTCCCCGCCCAGGGTGAAGGTCTCGTCCCCCTTCACGTTTTCAATGCCGGTGAGCCGGGTCACGTCGTCGATGGCGTCGTCGCCCCTGGTGTTCTGCACCCAGTCGCTGACGATGATCTTGTCCACCGAGCCGTCGGCACGGGCCAGGACGTACACAGTCTCGTCCTTTCGGTTTTTCCCGCTCCCGGAGGAAACAGCCCTCGCGGCAATTTTTGTCGGAGCGGGGGCGTTTTCCTCCGCCGCGTTCATAGCGTATACCGTGCCGCCCAGCCCGCCCAGGGCCAGGATCGCGCACAGGGTAATGGACAGAGCTTTTACAACGGGCTTTTTCATTTGACATAGACCTCCTGGTTGGAAATTTTGGGGTGCTTGGACTGCTTCATGCCCACGGTGGTGGCGCAGATGAGCTTATCGCACAGCAGCAGCAGGGCGGGCAGGATGAAGATGACGGACGCCATGCTGATGACGGCCCCCCGGGCCATGAGCATACACATGGAGCTGATGATGTCGATCTCGGAGTAGAGGGCCACGCCAAAGGTGGCGGCGAACAGCCCCATGCCGGACACGATCACGGAGGGGATGGAGGTGGTCAGGGCTGTGTGAACCGCCTGACGCTTCTCCGCGCCGGAGATGCGCTCGGTTTTGTAGCGCGTCGTCATCAAAATGGCGTAGTCCACCGTGGCGCCCAGCTGGATGGTGCTGATGCAGATGGGGGCGATGAAGGGCAGGCTCTGGCCCAGGTAGTGGGGCAGGCCCAGGTTGACAAAGATGGCCGCCTCAATCACCGCGATGAGGAGGAAGGGCAGGGTGAAGCTCTTTTCCACCAGGGCGATGATGACGAAAATGGCGAGGATGGACACGGCGTTCACCATTTTGAAGTCGTGGTCGGTGGTCTGGATCATGTCCCGCATACAGGCTGACTCGCCGATGAGCATACCGCCCTGGTCGTACCGCTTCAAAATGTCGTTCAGCGCCCCGATCTGGGTGTTTACCGCGTCGCTGGCCACCTTGTATTCGGAGTTGATGAGCAGCAGCCGCCAGCTGCCGCTTTTCAGCTTCTCCGTGACGGACTGGGGCAGAAACTCCTCGGGTACCCGGGAGCCCACCGCCGACTCCAGGCCCAGCACGTATTTCACGCCGTCCACCTGCTCCATCTCCCGGGTCATGGCCCGCACGTCCTTGGCGGGGAGGCCGGCGTCCACCAGCAGCATATGGGTGGAGGCGATGTTGAAGTCATTCCGGAGCTTGCCCTCGGCGATGACGTATTCCATGTTCTGGGGCAGGCACTGGCCCATGTCATAGTAGACCTCGCCGTTGGTCTTGTTGTAGCCGTAGAGGGCCGGGGGAATGAGAAGGGCAAAGAGAACCAAAAACACAGGGAAGGCTTTTACCACGCCTCCGGCAAACTTCCCCATGCTGGGGATGAGGGAGCGGTGGCGGGTCTTTTGCAGGGGCTTGTCGAACACCAGGATCAGGGCGGGCAGCACGGTGACGCAGCCCAGAACCCCCAGCAGCACGCCCTTGGCCATCACAATGCCCAGGTCGCGGCCCATGGTGAAGGACATGAAGCACAGGGCGATGAAGCCCGCCACGGTGGTGATGGACGAGCCCACCACCGAGGCCAGGGTGGCCTGGATGGCCCGGGACATGGCCTGGTTTTTGTCGTCCACCGTCCGGCGCTGCTCGTTGTAGCTGTTCCACAGGAAGATGGAGTAGTCCATGGTGACCGCCAGCTGGAGCACGGCGGACAGGGCCTTGGTGATGTAGGAGATCTCCCCCAGGAAGTAGTTGGAGCCCAGGTTCATCAAAATCATCATGCCGATGCTGGCCAGGAACACGAAGGGCGCCAGCCAGCTGTCCAGCAGGAGCAGCATGGCCCCGCAGGCCAGGGCCACGGCGATGCCCACGTAGATGGGCTCCTCCACCTCGCACAGATCCTTCAGATCCGTAACCAGGGCGGACATACCGGACACGAAGCACCGCTCCCCGGCGATGGCGCGGATCTCCCGGATGGCGTCCATGGTCAGATCGGAGGAGGTGGAGGTGTCGAAGAACACCGCCATCATGGTGGCGTTCCCCGCGTTAAAGGCGTCATAGAGCCTGTCGGGCAGCAGCTCCATGGGAACGGAGACGTCCATGAGGGAGTCGTACCACAGCACGGTGTCCACGTGCTCCACCCGCTCCACCTGCTTTTTCAGGGCGGCGGCGTCCTTGGCGGGCATATCCTCCAGGATGAGGAAGGAGAAGGCCCCCTTGTGGAAATCCTCCAGCAGCTCGTTCTGGCCGATGACGGTGTCCATGTCCTCGGGCAGGTAATTCAGCATATCATAGTTGACCCGGGTGGCCGCCATGCCCAGCGCCGAGGGGATCATGAGCAGCAGGGCGCAGATCAGGATGGGGATGCGGCATCTGACTACCGCTTTGGAAAATTTCATAGCTTCATACGTCCTTTCACAGTTTACAGTGGTTCGTCCTCCACCTCGCAGGAGGTGACCTCGATGATGTCGGGCCGCTGGTGGCCTACGATCTTCACCGTGCTCACCGCCACGCAGAGGTTCAGGACGCCCTCCGCCAGCAGGGCTGTGCCCAATAGGATGGTGAGCAGCCGGGCGCTGTCCCAGGGCCGGAACACCAGGGCCAGCCCAACGGCTCCGGCCGCGGCGGCCAGGGCCAGGGTCAGCCACCAGGTGGAGATGCCGAAGCGCCTGGCGTCCACGGCGATCTGCACCTTGTAGAGCCCGTCGGTGAGCACCGCCACGCCCAGAGCGGTGAAGATGAAGTCCAGCACCTGGGTGGGCCGGATCAGCACCAGCACGCCCAGGGCGATGAGCAGCAGCCCGAAGCCCAGGTCATACTGAAAGGCCAGCCGGTACAGATCCCGGGAAAAGTAGCCCACCAGCTTGACGGCGCCGAACAGGATCATGGCGCCGCCCAGCACACGGCCGATGAGGCCGGCGGACAGCCCCGGCCTGGCGATGAGCACTCCGCCGGCGGCGCAGAACACCAGGGACATAATGATATAGCCGGTTTTGGCCACCCACATAGGGATGGTACAGCGGGTTTTCATGGGTTACACCTCCTGTCGGTTGCTTGCTTGCTTCCCTTGTGTAATGGGGAGTATAGCAGGGAACAAAGGCCTTTACCATAGGCATAAAAAGTCCCCGTGCCTAAAAAGTAGGCACGGGGAAGGCACTGCCTGAAATTCAGACACGGGACAGGCCTGTGCCTAAAAACCAGGCACCGGCCTGTCCCATGTTGGGAACGGATTACATTCAGCGCGTTAGCTGTTCCAGGCCGCTCTTTTGCAGGGTGCACACCCGGCGGAAGTAGTCCGCGATGTCGGTTTTCATGCCGCTGTTGAGCCAGTCGATCACCGAGCCAAAGCAGGCGCACTTGTGCAGCCGGATAAGGGCGTCCAGATCCTGGGGGGTCACAGGCTTTCCGGAAAATTCCGCCGTTAAATAGGTGGACACGATGTACTCGCAGGCGTCCATCAGATGGCGCTCGAATACGTCCCGGCTCAGGGAGTTGTAGATGTGGTAGATGGCCCGCCGGTTCTCCATCACCAGCTCGATCACTGCGTCGGCGCACTCCTCCACCGACGAGACGGTGGGGTGCTTTTGGATCAGGCTGCGCACCTGCTCCCCGACAATCTCCTCCACCAGAGCGGGCAGATCCTCAAAGTGGTAGTAAAAGGAATTGCGGTTGATGCCGCAGTCCTCCACGATATCCTTCACGGTGATCTGGTTCAGGGGCCGCTGGTTCAGCAGCTTCAGAAAGGTGTCCTTGATTGCCTTTCGGGTAAAATTCGCCATGATCCGCACCTCCCGGGGATGGTCTGCCATTAGGCTACGACACGGGCCGGAAAAAGTCAAGAGGGAGTTTGCCTTGCGGCCATCAGGTCAATTGACGCGCTGCCGCCGCCCGATTCGGTGACCCAGCCGGGACAGCAGCTCGTTGGTGATGGTGCCGCACCGCCGCGCCGCCTCCTCGGCCCGGATTGCCAACGCGCCGTCCTGCCCGAGAAGGGTGGCCGCGTCGCCGGCGCGGACGTCGGGCGCCTCGGTGACGTCCACCAACAGCTGATCCATGCACATCCGCCCCACCATGGGGCAGGATCGCCCGCGGAGCAGCACCCGTCCGCCGTTTTGCGCCAAGCTCCGGGGCAGGCCGTCGGCGTAGCCGATGGACAGTACCGCCAGCCGGGTGTCCCGCTCCGCCCGGAAGGCCAGGCCGTAGCCCGCCGCTTCCCCGGGGCACAGCCGCCGCACACAGGCCACCCTGGCCCGAAGGGAGAGCACGGGCCGCAGCCCCGCCTCCATGGCGTCCGCCGCGCCCTCGCTGCCCACGCCGTAGAGGGCGATGCCCGCCCGCGCGTAGGCGCAGGGCTGGGGCGGCAGGCGCAGGATGCCGCCGCTGGCCTGGATGTGGACGGCCCCGGGGTCACAGCCATTGTCCCGCAGCCAGTCCACCGCGCGGTAAAACCGGGTGAGCTGGCTCTGGGTGTAGTCCCGCGCGGGCTGCCCCGGATCGTCGGACACGCACAGGTGGGAGAACACCCCGCCGATCCTCAGATGGTTCATCTCATACAGCCGGGCCAGGGCGGCGGTGTCCTCCGCCGGGACGCCCAAGCGGCGCATCCCGGTGTCAAGGGCCAGGTGGACGCGGAGGGGAACGCCCGCCGCGTTCAGCGCCGCCCCGTGCTCCTCGTCCGCCACCGCCTGGGTGAGCCGCCACCGGCGCAGCAGGGGGGCTTCCTCCGGCGGGGTATAGCCCAGAATCAGGATGAGGCCCCGGATCCCCGCCCGCCGCAGGGCGATCCCCTCGGACAGGCAGGCCACAGCGAAGGCGTGAACCCCGCTTTTTTGCAGGCACCGGGCGACGGCGGCCGCGCCGTGGCCGTACCCGTCCGCCTTTACCACCGCCATCAGCCTGCAGCCGGGGGCCAGCCGGGACGACAGAACCTGCGCGTTGTGGCGCAGGGCGTCCAGGTCGATCTCCTTCCAGGCCCGGGCGGCGGGGGAGGGCCGCAGAGTGTGGGCCCTCATGATACCCCCAGCTCCACCAGCCTGCCCAGCAGGGCGGGGAAGTCCAGGCCGGCGCCCCGCATCATCCTGGGGTAGCGGCTGTGGGCGGTGAAGCCGGGGATGGTGTTCACCTCGTTGAACACCACCCGCCCGTCCGGGGTGAGGAAGAAGTCCACCCGGGCGAACACCCGGCAGTCCAGCGCCCGGTAGACCCGCTTCGCCGCTTCCCGGATCTCCTCCGCCTTCTCAGGAGAAATCCGGGCGGGGCAGTGGATGGCGGAGGTTTTCAGGGTGTACTTTTCCTCGAAGTCGAAGAAGCCGCCGGACAGCTCAATCTCGTCCACCGAGCCCGCCGTCAGCTCCCCCTGGCCCGGGTTTCCCAGGATGGCGCAGCCCACCTCGAAGCCGGGGACGGCCTCCTCCAAAAGAATCTCCCGGTCATGGAAGAACGCCTGCTCCACGGCGGCGGCCAGCTGCTCGGGGCGGGTGGCCCGGGTGATCCCGAAGGACGACCCCGCCCGCACCGGCTTGACGAACAGGGGATAGCCCAGTGCCCGTCCCGTCGCCTCCAGGGCCTCCGGGGCCGCCCCCTGGTTGAAAACCGCCCCGCGGGGCACGTCCACCCCGGCCAGGGAGGCCAGAAGGTGGGCCCGGTGCTTGTCCATGCACAGGGCGCTGGACAGGGTGCCGCAGCCGATGACAGGTGCCCCCGCCAGCTCCAGCAGGCCCTGCACCGTGCCGTCCTCCCCGTTTTTGCCGTGGAGGACGGGGAAGGCGGCGTCGAAGGAGACGCGGCTGATCCGCTCCCCCAGCAGGAGAAGCTGCCGCCTGTCCCGATCCGGGGCCAGGGCGCAGGGGGTGAGGCTGGCCGGATCCCGCTCCCAGCTCCCGTCCCCGATGGCGGACGCCGGGCCCCGGTAGCACAGCCACTGGCCGGTCTTGGTGATGCCCACCATCAGGGGCTGATAGTTGTCCCGATCTAAATGCTCCAGCACCGCCTGGGCGGACTGGAGGGAGACCCCGTGTTCGCTGGAGCAGCCGCCGAACAGCACTAAAATTGTCTTTCGCATGGTGAAAACCCCTTTCAGAGGCGGAAAAGCGCCCCGTTCTCTACCTCTTATGGTAGCAGAACGGGGCGCTTCCTGTTTGAAGGGTTTCCCGCGATTGTCTTGAAAAGCTCCTGCGAAATTCTTGTGATTTTCTTACGGCGCGGGGAGGGTGACGGTGAAGGTGGTCACGCCATCCGCGCTCCGGGCCGCGATGGTTCCCCCGTGGAGGGAGACGATTTCCTTGGCTATGGCCAAGCCAAGGCCCGCGCCACCCGTCCGGGTGGCGCGGGAGGCGTCCAGCCGGAAGAACTGCTCAAAGATGCGCTCCAGCTTCTCCGGGGGGATGGTGATCCCGGTGTTGGTGAAGGTGAGGAGGATATGCCCCTCCTCCACCGCGGCGGCAATCCTGACCTGGGTGCCCGGCGTGCTGTAGCGGCAGGCGTTGCGCAGCAGGTTGTCAAACACCCGGGCCAGTTTGTCCGGGTCGCAGGCATATTCCAATGCCGGGGGCAGCTCCAGGGCGCAGGTGAGGCCGTTTTCCGCCAGCTGGGGCTCAAACTCGCTGGCCACCTGCTGGAGCATCCGGGCCAGATCCACCGGCCGTTTTTCCAGCTCCAGGTGGGTGAGGTTGAACCGGGTGATGTCGAAGAACTCGTTGATCAGCTCCTCCAGCCGCTCCGCCTTGTCCAGGGCCACGCCGGTGTACCGGGCGCGGAACTGCGGGGGCAGATCGGGCTCATCCCGCAGCAGGGTCAGGTAGCCGATGACGCTGGTAAGGGGCGTTTTCAGGTCATGGGCCAAATAGACGATGAGGTCGTTTTTCCGCTGTTCCGCCTCTTTTGCCGCCATGGCGTCCCGAAGGGCCCGCTCCCGGGCCAGGTTGAGCTGGGCTTCCGTCTGCTCCAGGGCAGGGGGGAGGACGATGGGCTCCTCCCCGGGCCGGGCCAGGGACTGGGCGGCTTCCGCTACGGCGTCCAGATACCGCAGGGGCCGGGCGATGAAGCGGTAGCTGATCACCAGCCAGCCCGCGCCCGTCACAAACAGGTAGACGGTGACCACGTTCCGGTTCATCCAGTGGATCAGGGAATAGAGGGGTTCCGTTCCGTCCCAGGAGCGCATACCGCACAGCGCCCGGGCGAAGAATGCCGCCAGGAGCACCGCGAAGGCCCAGGCCAGCAGGGCCAGGATGTACCGCATCCACAGCTGCCGGGACAGCCGGGAGGACTCGTGACTTGGCTTATTCAATGGTGTAACCCACCCCCCACACGGTTTTGATGAACCGGGGCTGGCCCCGGGGCTCGTGGAGCTTTTCCCGCAGCCGGGCGATGTGGCTCATGACGGTGTTGTTCCCGTCCAGGTACTTCTCGCCCCACACCGCCTCGAACAGCTCCTCGCTGGGCACCACCCGCCCCTGCCGCCGGCACAGGTGCCACAGGATGGAAAACTCCAGCGGGGTGAGGGACAGCTCCTCCCCAAACAGGGCGCACCGGTGGGCGGCCTTGGAGATCTGGAGCCCCCGGATGTCGTACTCCTCCGGTTCCGCCGGGGCCGGAATCCCCTGGTTATAGCGGGTGTACCGCCGCAGCTGGGTCTTGACCCGGGCCACCAGCTCCAGGGGGTTGAAGGGCTTGGTGACGTAGTCGTCCGCCCCCAGAGTCAGGCCGGTGATCTTGTCCATGTCCTCCACCCGGGCGGTGAGCATGAGGATGGGGAACAGCTTCCCGCCCTCCCGGATGCGGCGGCACAGGGCGAAGCCGTCCATGTCGGGGAGCATCACATCCAGGATGGCCAGATCCAGGGGGGCGGACTCCACATAGCCCAGGGCGTCCAAAGCGTTGTAGAATTTGTGGACAGCGAAGCCCTCGTTGGAGAGGTAGAGCTCTACCAGATCGGCGATGGCGGTTTCATCGTCTACAACCAAAATATGCTGGGGCACATAAATCGCCTTCTTCCGCTGCGCGTTGTCCAAAAATGGGATCACTGCCAAAAGCAAGTATACCATATTTCGCGGAGGAAGCAAGAAAAAATGTTTCCTGGTGAATGGCTGCGATGGGAGGGGGATCAGCGTCAGAATTTGGGGAGGGAATCCATAGAAGGGAACGGTGTGATCTGGGCCTACACCTTTCCCGCCGCGATCTTCCGCCAGCCCAGCCAGCACAGGGCGGCCAGCGCCAGCGCCAGGAGCAGGTACAGCAGAAGGCCGGACTGTAGGATATTGAGCTGTGCGCCGAACAGGCGCGTCACCTGAAGGCTGCTCAGCCCCCGCTCGTCCACCAGGTTGGCGGGCATGAATTCCCACCACCCTGGCTGCGTCCGATCCAGCGTCATGGCCGCGATCATCACGCCCACCGAGATGGCCATGGCGGCCGTGCCGCTCCCGCTCCAGACGGACGCCAGGGCCGTGGCCGCCCCGCACAACAGGGCGTAGGCCAGCAGAAGCCCCAGCAGGATCAGGATCCCCTGCCCCATGGTGATGGGCAGGCTGCTGTGCCACAGCCAGGGGGAGATCTGGATCGCCCCGTCGTAGCCATAGGGGCCGTAAAAGAGCAGGTTGGCCAAGCCTCCCGCCGCCACCACGATCAGCGTTGCCGCCACCGCGGATACCGCCCCGGCCAGCGTCTTGGCCAGGTACAGGCAGCGCCTCCCCCGGGGGCTGCTGAAGATCAGCGCCGCGGCCCGGGTGCGGCGCTCCTGGGCGTACAGGTCGCACAGGCACAGGCCCACCAGCAGGGGCAGGAACATCTCCAGCCCGGTGCTGCCCAGCATATTCATCAGCATCCGGGGGCCCAGCACGGGCTGGTAGACGAAGGGTTTTTCCACCCGCGCCTCCAGCTCCCGCCAATAGGCGCCGTCCTCCTCCGTCAGCCGCTGCCAGGACAGCTCCCGGCCATTCTGGCGGGCAGTATAATAGTGCTCCGCCGTGCCGTCCAGCCACTCGCTGAACTCGGTGTAGAAGTCGCAATAGCTGGGGTCGATCAGGAAGAAATAGCTGTCTTTCTCAAAGCGCTCCCTGTCCAGGGGGATGGTCTCCCGGGCAGTTCGGAAAAACGTCTCGTCCATGGGCTGGCCGCTGAGGGCCCGGGCTCTCTCCACCCGGAGGCGGTACTGCTCCCCCGCGGTGAGGAATTGGCTGATCTCTTTGCCATCGGCGTCCGTGGCGGTGAAGGTGGCGCCGCCGGAGCGGAAAAAGGGCTGTACCGTGATGATGACGAAGGCCGCGCAGAATACCAGCACCGCCGCCCAGGTCATGGGCCGCTTCCAGATCTTTTTCAGCTCGTAGGCGAACAGCGTTCCAAAATTTTTCATGTCCGCCCTCCTATCACGCGCCGCTGACGGCCAGCCGCCGCCAGCCCAGCCAGCACAAAGCGGTGAACGCCGCCGCGATGCCCAGATACAGCAGCGTCCCGGACTGGAGCCAGGTGAGCCGCAGGCCGAACAGGTGGGTCATATCGTGCTGGATCAGCGAGAGCCAGCCGACGAAGTTGAAGGGCAGGCGGTCGTAAACCCGCGCCAGGACTCCGGACGGGTGCCAATAGACGGACAGCACCATGCACATGGCCGCCGATGCCGCGGAGGCCGCCAGCGCGGCCACGCCGCTGCCCGTCCACATGGACACCGCCGATGCCAGCGCCCCGCACACCAGGGCATATACCGCCAGCAGCCCCACCAGGAGAAGCACCCCCTGCCCCATGGTGATGGGCAGACAGCAGGTCATTGTACGAAGCCCCAGCTGAATGGCCCCGTCCCAGCCCCAGGCGCCGTAAAGAGCCAGGCTGGCTGCGACGGCCGCCCCCGCCGCCAGCACCACCGACAGCATGGCGGACACGCCCCCGGCCAGGGCCTTCGCCAGGAACAGGCGGCCCCGCCCCCACCGGCTGCTGACCACCACCGAAAGGGTTCGGCAGCGGCGCTCCTGGGAGAACAGCTCACACAGGCACAGCCCCGCCAGCAGCGGCACCGCGGCGGTGAGGAGGCCCAGCACCTCCATCAGCCGGGAGGGGCCAAAGGTGGGCTGGAACCGGAAAGGCTTTTCCACCCGCTCCTCCATCCGCGCCCAATAGGCAATGTCCTCGTCGGTCTGGCCCATGTACTCCCTGCCATACGTCCAGCTTTCCTCGATCTGCCTTTGGCGGAAGCCGTAAAAGCCCTCCGCCGTCTCGTCCATGAGGCCGGTGAATTGGTAGAAGGCCCCGCAATAGCTGGGGTCGATGAGGTAAAAATAGGCCCTCTGCGCCTCGGTGTGAAGCTGGAGCGCGTCGATGTCCGGAACCGTCTCGCGGGCCTTCCGGAAAAACGCCTCGTCCATGGGCTGGCCGCTGAGCACCCGGGAGCCCTCGATCTCGGCCCTGAACTGCTCCTCCGCCGTGACCAAGCGGGTGATCTCGTTTCCCTCGGCGTCCACAGCGGTAAAGGTCTGATCCCAGTGGTAAGAGGGGATGGGGGAGAGAAAGACAAAAACCGCGCCGCACAGCGACACCGCCGCCCAGAGCAGCCGGCGGCTCCAGATCTTTTTCAGCTCATAGGCGAACAGCGTCCCAACGTTTTTCATTCCCCGTCCCCTCCGAACTCCTCCATGTAGAGCTGCTCCAGGTCGGTGCGGGACTTGTCCCAGGGCTCGTCCAGGATAATCTTCCCGTCGGACATCATCAGCATATGATCCGCAATCTTCTCCACGTCGGACACAATGTGGGTGGACAGCAGCACGATGGTGTCCTGCCCCAGCCCAGCAAGCAGATTGCGGAACTTCACCCGCTCCTTGGGATCCAGCCCCGCCGTGGGCTCGTCCACAATGAGCAGCCGGGGGTCGTTGAGCAGGGCCTGGGCGATGCCCAGCCGCTGCTTCATGCCGCCGGAGTAGGTCTTGATCTTCTTTTTGCCCACGTCAGCCAGGGACACCAGCTCCAGCAGCTCCGCCGCCTTCCGCTTGGCGTGGGGCCGGGACAGCCCCTTCAGCGCCGCCAGGTACAGCAGGAAGTCCAGCCCCGTGAAGTCGGGGTAGTAGCCGAAGTCCTGGGGCAGATAGCCCAGCACCGCCCGGTAGTCCTCGCTGGACACGTCCACCCCGTCCAGGGATACGCTCCCCGCCGTGGGCTTCAAAATGCCGCACAGCATCCGCATGAGGGTGGTCTTGCCCGCCCCGTTGGCCCCCAGCAGGCCGTTGATGCCCTCGGTGAGCCGCAGGGACACCCCGTCCACCGCCCGCTTGTCCTTGTACTGCTTGGTCAGCTCCCGTACCGTCAATTCCATTGCAGTTCCCTCTCTTTCAAGCTCAGGATAATCTCCGCCCCGGCGGCAAGGGCCGCCAGCGCCAGCGCCAATCCCCACAGGGGCAGATGTTGGGGCCGGTACAGCTCAGGCCGGAAGTTGATCAAAAATACGCCCAGCATACTCACCAGCACCGCCGCGCCGCCGCAGGCCGGCAGGCACTCCCGGCCCCGCACCCGGCGGGTCAGCTCCATCCCCAGCGCTGCCGTGAGCAGGTAGGGGGTGAGCAGATACACCCCTGTCCGGGCCATCCCCGCCGCGCCCCAGACCGCCAGCGGGGGCGTCAGCCCGGCCAGCAGGGCCAGGTGGAACAGCCCCAGCACCACCATCCGGGCCAGAATCACGCTGTGCCGGGCCATGCGGCAGGCCAGCTCCAGCTCCTCCATCTGGCAGGCCCGGGCCCGCCCGTTTTCCATCACCATCAGCAGGGCCAGGAAGGGGGTCAAGGCGGCGGCGTACCACCCGCCCATCCCCCGCGCCGGGGAGGCCATCCAGAGGATGCCCCCAAACAGCGCCAGCGACATGGCCCACACCCACCAGCGGATATACCGGATCTGGACGGCCAACAGCTCCCGGCGGCCCAGCTCCCGGCGGCGGTGCCGCTTCAGAAAGGCGGCTTTCCTCATCGGGGCTGGGGCGCGGTACGCCTCAGCCAATGCCTGCTTCAGCTTGTTATCCATCTGTTTCCCTCCCATTATTCCAGCGCCTCCCGCAAGGTTTTTAAAATGCCGTTCAGCCGCCGCCGCAGGGCGAACCGGGACTGGCCGTACAGCCTGGACAGCACCGCCATGGGCACCTCGTTGACGCACCGCAGCAGTACCAGCTCCCGATCCGGCTGGGACAGCCTGTCCAGCTCGGCCCGCAGGGCGATGGACAGCAGGGGGTCGGTTTCTCTGTCCGGCACATCCTCCGAGAGGGGCAGGGAGACAGGGCGGCGGTACTCATCGACGCACAGGTGACCGGCCACGGTATACAGGTACTGGAGAAGCTGGTTCCTGTCCCGGTAGGTGTCGCTGGCGAACCAGCGCAGGAAGGTCTCCTGGGTCACGTCCTCCGCCCGCTCCCGATCCCGGAGGCGGTAGTAGCAGTAGCGGTAGATTTTGTCGTACTGATCCTCAAGGTCGATGGCCACGGAGCTCCCCCCTTTCGCGGCGCTTATTGTGTATAACGGCTGGAACGGGAAAATGTGCGGGCGGGAAAAAAGATTTCTCAAATTTATTTTATCCAGGTTCGGGGGGCGGTTCAAGGGCAGAAAAAAGCTCCTTGCCCGCCGTTCCCGCCTCCAACTGATGGAGGGGCGGTAGAATAGGACGAAGGGGGACAAGGAAGAACATCGCGCCCTGAAAGGAAATACTTTGGAAAAGTTCGGTTTCTGAAAAGGCTGCTGGGAAAATCCCGCCTATGCTGCGCACATTGATTCGGAAAGCTGAATGTTCATTGCGTCCTCCTGAACCAGCGGGAGGCAAAGTCCGCCACCGCGGATGCCAGTGCTTTGATCTCCCAGTCTGTGGTATTTACGGTAAGATGATAGGTGCTGCCATCGCCTCAAGCGCCGCCCGCCAGCAGTTCGCGGATTCTGGCGCGGCCTTTGTCGATGCGCCGGATATTCTGCTGAATATCCCGGCGGGACAGGCTCTCGCCCGCCGGGGCCCGCTCTATGCAGCGGCGGATCTTGGCCTCCAGCTCCGCGCAGACGAATATGCGAAACGGGCGCTCCCCGGCCAGCAGCACATCCGCGCTGCGCCCGACGATGACGCAGTTTTTCCCGGTTTTTGCAATCCCCTCAATGACGCGCCGCTGTTCCAGCAGCAGCTTGGTCTGGGTTCTCTGCACGGCGTTGACAGAGGAAAAGGAATGGCGGAAGGTAAGCGGTGCGGCCTGCCACGTGTGATCCTCCAGCGTCCGCTCCACATAGCCCTCGTCCAGCCCGCTTTGGCGGGCGATGGCGGTGATGATCTCGCGGTCATAGTAGTCATAGTCCAGCAGCTCCGCCAGGCGTGTCCCCAATTCCCGGCCGCCGCTGCCGAACTCCCAGCTGATGGTGATAATTTGACTCATTGCAGATCCTCCTTCTGATTTTTGGGATAAAAAAATACCCGGCAATGCCATGAAACGCGCTGCGTTCCAAGGACAATAACCGGGCGCACCCGACATCTTTCCTTCGACCTTGCCATTGCGACGGCAGATCCTCCGATGACGACAATTTAATTGTGTGGAAGCTGCCTTGCGAAGGCAGCTGCACAGGCGCTGTCCGAAAAAACATAGTACGATTTCGGACGAACGGAGTATAGCAGACGCGGTTGGGAATGTCAAGGGCTTTCGGAAGTCCTGATCCGCCGGAGCAGATAGCGTCAGGCAGCTGGGCAAATTAAAATCAAATAAGGGTCAGCGTAAGGGTCAAATGAACACAAAAAACCCCTGGAACCGTGTGATTTGCACTCGTAAAGAACCATTTATAAAACGACAATATTTACGAGCAGTCACCAAAAAACAAAAACTTTGTGACAAAATCCAACAGCATGAAAAAAACACGATTTGACAATCGTGTTTCAGCCTGTCGAAAAGCGGCCTGCCTGGGAAATGTCCAGGCAGGCCGCAAAGTATAAAGATACATATGGGCGGAAAACAACGGGAAAAAGAGATGAGATTGCCGTTTTGCTTTCCATCTGGCCAGCTTTTTGAGGTTCATGGCAGCAAACTTAAGCCTCACCCATTTGGAAACCTGGGCCAGACCTCGATAAAGCGTAAAGCGCATACCATGCTTTTCTTTGGCATCGGCAAAGACCCGCTCAATGGTTTCCTTGCGTTTGGCATAAAGATCTTTGTATTCCGGGGTGTACCTGGCATCGTCGGCCAGTTCCTCGTAACCTTTCCAAACATGGCGCAGAACGGTTTTCACGCAGTTTTTGGAGTGGGTGCACAGCTGCCGTGTGGGGCATTGGGCACAGATCTTCGGGTCGCTGCAATATTCCCGGTACCCGTCCCGGTTGGTGGTACGGTATGCCAAGGGCTGGTATTCCGGGCAGATCACGCAGTCATAGTATTCATCATAAACATACTTCCACCACTC
>JAETQF010000007.1 GCA_021770845.1 Oscillospiraceae bacterium | reverse complement strand
CTCTCACGCCGCAAACGGGAGTTCGACTCTCCCACGGGTCACCATTTTCTTAAAGTAAATAAGGTTTTAACCGTGGAAGCGGTTGAAATAAAGTTGGTGCTGATTGCGGTGAGGGTCCACCCGTTCCCATCCCGAACACGGCAGTTAAGCTCACTCGCGCCGAAAATACTTGGCTGGCGACGGCCCGGAAAAATAGGTAGTGCCAACACAAAGAAGCGGACAGTCGAAAGACTGTCCGCCTTTCTTTGCGCTCCGAGGGCGAAACCTGAGAATATAGGACAAAATCACCCTAATACGAATGAATTCATATGTTATAGTTGTGCGAGGGTGATGAAATGGAACGGTTAAAAAACCTGCGTATAAGCAAAGGATTGACGCAAAAAGCAGTACAACAGCTTACGGGAATCGATCAGAGCAATTATTCCAAAATTGAACGGGGACAGAGGCAAATGACTGTGGGTCAATGCCTGAGCTTGTCGATTGCCTTAGAAACCAGTATGGATTATTTGATAGGACGTACCGAGAAGGTGGAGCCATACCCATCACGGAAAAATAGCAATTTGAAGAAGGCGGCGGGCCAATAACCCGCCGCCTTTCTGCCTTGTGCTTTATAGCTGCTTATACATGGCCTCCGCGTCCGCCTTGCCCACGATGTCGGCGGTGGACAGCACCTCCACCCGGATGAGCTTTTCGCCGAACTTCAGCTCCAGCACGTCGCCGGACTTCACGTCGTAGGACGCCTTCACCGGCCGGCCGTTGGCGGTCACCCGCCCGGCGTCGCAGGCCTCGTTGGCCACGGTGCGCCGCTTGATGAGCCGGGAGACCTTCAGCCACTTGTCCAATCGCATATCGACTGCACCTCCAACAAAAAGAGAAATGAGGCAGGGCCAGCGCCCTGCCTCACCGGGGTTTCTGTCACTGGGCCACTGTGTCCTTCAGAGCCTTGCCGGCCTTGAACACGGGCACCTTGGAAGCGGGGATCTGGATCTCCTCCTTGGTGTGGGGGTTGCGGCCGGTACGGGCGGCGCGGGCCTTCACCTCGAAGGAACCGAAGCCCACCAGCTGCACCTTCTCGCCCTGAACCAGGGACTCGGTGATCACGTCCACCACGGCGGCCACGGCGGACTCGCTGTCCTTCTTGGACAGGCCGGTTTTCTCGGCCACGGCGTTGATCAGATCTGCTTTATTCATGACTTTTCCTCCTGTAAATCTGTGTTGAACTTGCGGTCTTGCCGCAGATTTATACTTAAAGCGCACGTTGGCGCTGTTAAGTCCCGTTGTGTTCCCTGGCCTCCCGCCAGAGGTCGATCTGCTCACGGTCGGACAGCTTGTCCAGACTGAGCCCCCGCTGAGCGGCCAGTGCCTCCGTCCTGCGGAACCGGTCAGAGAACTTGTCGCAGGCGGCATGGAGGGCGTCCTCCGGGTCGGCGTCCAGGAAGCGGCCCACGCAGACCGCGGCGAACAGCAGATCCCCCAGCTCCTCCACGGGATCCCCATCTCCCGACAGGGTTGCGGCCTTCAGCTCGTCCAGCTCCTCGGACAGCTTGTCCAGCGCGCCGGACACGTCCCGCCAGTCAAAGCCGGCCTTGGCGGCCTTCTTCTTCATCTTCTCCGCCCGCCACAGGGCCGGCAGGGAGCGGGCCACCGCGTCCACCGCGTCGGCCTGGGTGGCCTGGCCCTTCTCCTTCTTTTTCAGCTCCTCCCAGTTGGAGAGGATCTCACCGGTGGAGTGGACGGTCACGTCGCCGAACACGTGGGGATGGCGGTAGATCAGCTTCCTGCACACGCCGTCGGCCACGGCGTCCAGGTCGAAGCGCCCCGCGTCCGCCTCAATGTCGGCGTGGAACACCACCTGAAGCAGCACGTCCCCCAGCTCCTCCTTGAGGTGCTCTGTGGAGTCCTCGTCGATGGCCTCGGCCACCTCATAGGCCTCCTCCAAAAAGTTGCGGCGGATGGAGGCGTGGGTTTGCTCCTGATCCCAGGCGCAGCCGCCTGGATGGCGCAGGATGTGGACGATTTCACGCAGATCCTGGCAGTTATAGGCGGGTTTGTCTGTCCAGTTTACCATAGTGTCACCTGAATTGCAATAGATTTCCCACAAGTATTCGAGGAATTTTGTAAAAATGCGGAAATTTTCAGGGAGTTTTCAATGAATCCGCAAGAGCCGGGCGATTTTATCCCCCTTGGGCATGAGGGCCAAATCCTCCTTGGAGATGGCCTTGGTCAGCAGGATCAGGGCGAAGTAGACGATCACCGCCACCCCGATGGCGGCCATCACCGCCAGGGCGTTGCCCTTCCAGGAGAGCACGGCCTGCCCCGCCTCGTTCAGCAGGGTGGAGCCGTCATCACCCAGGGCAAGAAATAGTGGAACCTCCCGCTTCAGCAGGGAGTCGATCCGGATGAGCAGCTGCCCGACCAGCCCATTCACCGCCCAGGCGGCGGCGCCCATGGCGGCCGCGGCGGCGGCGGGCTTGGCGAACACCCGCACGTAGCTCAGGGAGCGGGGCAGGGCCAGCTTGATGATCACCAGATCCAGGATGGCGATGACGCTGAAGCAGGCCAAGGTGCTGATGGCGCCGCCCTTGATGTTGATATCGGGCTTGCCAATGAGAATATAGCCCACAATGAGCTTCAAAATACAGCCGATGAGGGTAGTGACCATGGGCAGGGTCACCAGCTTGTGGGCCTGCATGATGGAATTGCTCACCAGCATGAAGCACACGGCGATGGAGGCGATGCCCAGCACGGACAGCATCCAGCCCGCCAGCTCCACATCGGTGGAGGGGTAGAGCAGGCGGATGATGGGCTCGCCCAGCACGAACAGGCCCACTCCGGCGGGGAAGGCCAGCAGGGCGGTGGTGCGCAGGGTGGTTTCGCTGATCTGGGCCCCCTGCCGGTAGTTGCGCACCGCCCGGGCGGCGGACACCGCCGGGATCACGCTGGAGGTCAGGGGCACCATGAAGGAGGCGGGCAGGTTGTAGAGGGTCATGGTTTTGTTGTAGACGCCCTTCAGGGTGCGGGCGGCGTCCTCCGTCATGCCCAGGGCGTCCTGAAGCCGATCCATGAGGATGGCGGAGTCCAGGATATTGGTGGCGGCGATGATGGACGCGCCCACGGTGATGGGGACGGCCAGCTTGACCAGGGTGGAGAGGATCTCCTCACTGCCGTCGGGCACGTCCCGGCCCTTTTTCTGGCGGGAGCGGCGGGCCCGGTAGCACCAGTACATATAGAACATGGCCAGCGCCACCCCCACGGACACGCCCAAAATGGCCCCCGCCGCGGCCAGGGACTCGTCCAGCCCCGCCTTCATAATGGCATTGGCCAAAAGCAGGCCGATGACCAGCTTGCAGATGGCCTCTATGATCTGGGAGATGGCGGTGGGCGTCATGAGGGAGTGGCCCTGGAAGTAGCCCCGGAGGGCGGACATGGGGCAGATGAAGAACACCGCCGGGGCCAGGGCCAGAATGCTCCATTGGGAACGGCTGTTATTCATGGCGGCGGCCAGCTGCCGGGGGAACACCGCCATGATCAGGAAGCTGATGACGCCCAGCACGCAGAAGGCCCCCACCGCGATTTGGAACACCTTGTTCACCTGGTTGGTGCGGCCCAGGGCGTTGGCCTCGGACACCATCTTGGACAGGGCCACCGGCAGGCCGCCGGTGGAGATGACGATGAGCAGGGAGTAGATCTCGTAGGCGTTGTTGAAGTCGGCAAAGGCCGCGTCGGTGAGGATGTTGCCCAGGGGCACCTTGTACAGCGCGCCGATGAGCTTGACGATGACGATCCCGGCGGTCAAAATGGCGGCGCCGCCGAAGAACGAGTTCTTTTTGGGGGTGGAAGCAGACATATCCTCAGACCTTTCCCGTCACTTGAAAATAAGGGGCAGGGCGTACTGCCGAACCTCGGCCTTGATGCGGTTGAGATCCAGGGTCAGGAAGGCCCCATTTTGGTATATGACCTTGCCCCGGGCCATATTCATGCACACGTTGGAACCGTGGGCGGAAAACACCAGATTTTCCGCCGGGTCGTGACAGGGAATCAGGTTGGGCGCGTCGAAGTCCACCAGAATCAGGTCGGCGGTGCAGCCCGCCGCGATCCGCCCGGTGTTCCGGCCCAGGGCCTTGGCGCCGTTGGCGGTGGCCATCTCCAGGGCCTGCCGGGCGGTGACGGCCATGGGGTCGCAGGCCGCCCCGTTGTGGAGGACGGCGGCCAGCTTCATGTCGGCAAAGGGGTCGATGCTGTTGTGGGAGCTCACCCCGTCGGTGCCCAGGGCCACGTTCACCCCGGCCCTGGCCATGGCGGGGATGGGGGCGATGCCCGAGCCCAGCTTCAGGTTGGAGTAGGGGTTGTGGACGCAGGACACGCCCTTTTGGGCCATGACTGCCCAGTCCTCCAGGGTGGTGTAGACGCAGTGGGCGGCGATGGCCCGGGTGTCCCACACGCCGTACTGGTTCAGCGTCTGGATGGGGGTGAGGCCCTGGTGGCGGCCCTTGCAGTCCTCGTGCTCCTGTTTCGTCTCGGAGATGTGGACGTGCATTCCCAGGCCGTGCTCCCGGGCGAAGTCCGCCATCCACTTCCACAGGGGGGCACTTGAAGTATACTCCCCGTGGATGGACGCATCGACGAGGATTTGTCCGCCCCCCGCGCCGTGCCACTGCTGGAACAGGGTGCGCTGGTTGGCGCAGTCGCCGCACTTCTCCGGGGAGAAGTCCGCCGGGTCGCCGAAGTACACCCCGCCCACCGACAGGTTGGCGGAAATGCCCGCGTCCATCACCTGCTGGGCGATGACCCCGGTGCGCATATACATATCGGCGATGCAGGTGACGCCGGAGGCGATCATCTCCGCCAGCCCCAGCCCCGCGGCGGCGGCCAGGGCGCGGTCGTCCCACTTGGCCTCGGCGGGGAAAATATAGTCGTTGAGCCAGCTCTGAAGGTCGTGCCCGCCGCCGTACCCCCGCATGAGGGTCATGGGCACGTGGGTGTGGCAGTTCACAAAGCCGGGCATCATCACCTTGCCGGCGCAGTCGATGGTCTGGTCAAAGGCCCCCTGGGGCCGGGCTGTGCCCACATAGGAGATGTCCGTCCCGTCCACGGCCACATAGCCGTTCCGCAGGGTGGTGAAGCCCTCGTCCATCAGCAGGGCGGTGACGTTGGTAAACAGCGTTTTCATGACAGGCGTTCCTCCTTTACAGCTTCTCCAGGCAGGCCAGCACCAGCCGGGAGAACTTGTCCTTGGCCGCGGCGGCGGCGTCCAGCACCTCCTGCTCGCTGAGGGGCTGATCGAGGATGCCCGCCGCCATGTTGCTCAGCAGGGTGAAGCCCAGCACCTCCATGCCGCAGTGCCCCGCCACGATGGCCTCCGGGGCGGTGGACATACCCACCGCGTCCCCGCCCAGGGCGCGGACGGCCCGGATCTCCGCTGGGGTCTCGTATTGGGGGCCGTAGCAGTAGAAGTAAACCCCCTCCCGCAGGGGGATGGACAGCTCCGCCGCTGCCTTCCGGGCCACCTCCTGGAGGCGGGCGGTATACAGGTGGGAGGCGTCGGGGAAGCGCACGCCGAACTCGGGGAGATTGGCCCCCCGGAGGGGGGACTCGGAGAACATCTTGATCTGGTCGGTAATCAGCATCAGATCCCCGGCCTGCCAGTCGGTGCGCACGCAGCCGGCGGCGTTGGTGACGATGAGGGTGTCGCAGCCCAGCAGCCGCAGGACGCGGACGGCGTAGGATACCTCGTCGTACTCGTAGCCCTCGTAGTGGTGCATCCGGCCCTGCATGACGGCCACGGGACGGCCCGCCAGGGTGCCGAACACCAGCTGGCCCTTGTGGCCGGGGGCGGTGGACGCCTTGAAGTGGGGGATGTCGCCGTAGGGGATGGCGGTGGGGTTCTCCACCACGTCGCCCAGGAAGCCCAGGCCGGAGCCCAGCACCATGGCGACCTTGGGGATAAACTCCCCGATTTTTTCCTTGATGTAATCAGCGCTCTCCTGATATTGGGCGAATGTGTATGCCATAGCCGCAGCCTCCCATGGTAAAATTTTGTTGAATCAATATAGTTTACACCAAACAGCCGTAAAAATCAATGAACAGGATATAAATTCCGCAGAAAAGCGGCGGGAGTTTGTAGAGCGTTCCCGTTGCTTTTTTTGCGGTTTTGGGGTAAAATACCGCAGTGTCAATTTGGGCCGCGGCCGGCGGGGCTGGCGGCGGATAAAGGAGGGGCCATCCATGCGGGACGGCTTTGTGAAGGTGGCGGCGGGCACGCCCAGGATCCGGGTGGCCGACTGCGACTACAACGCGGGGCAGATCATCGCCCTGATGAAGGAGGCGGCGGCACAGGGGGTAAAGGTGCTGGCCTTGCCGGAGCTGTGCGTCACCGGGTATACCTGCGGGGATCTGTTTTTGCAGCCCACCCTGTTGGACGGGGCGGAGCGGGCGCTGGGGCGGATTCTGGAGGAGACGAAGGGGCTGGATCTGCTCACAGCGCTGGGGTTGCCGGTGCGAATTGAGAGCAAATTGTATAATTGCGCCGTTATAATACTGCGCGGAGAGATTTTGGGCGGCTGTCTCAAGCACTATATTCCCAACTATGGGGAATTCTATGAAGCCCGCTGGTTTATGCCGGCCCCGGAACCGGAGGATCGATTCATTGACAACGTGATGCTTGCGGGGCAGTCGGTTATACTGGCCCCTTATGCTGTTTTTGAGTGCGAAGATATGCCGGGGCTAAACATTGGTGTGGAAATCTGCGAGGATCTTTGGGCCATCAATCCCACCTCGGTGCGTTTAGCCCAAGCAGGCGCCACCCTTCTCCTCAATCTGTCCGCCTCCGACGAGGTGGCGGGCAAGGCGGACTACCGCCGCGCCCTGGTCACGGGACAGTCCGCCCGGTGCGTGTGCGGCTATGTCTATGCCGATGCGGGGGAGGGGGAGAGCTCCACCGATCTGGTGTTCTCCGGCCATAACATGATCGCGGAAAATGGAACCATGCTGGCGGAAAGGCGGTTTGCAACGGGACTGATCGTTAGTGAGATTGATATACAGCGGTTGACCTATGAGCGGCGGCGGATGAATACGTTCCCGGATCTCAATGCGGGCCGCGTCTGGAGCGGTGCCTTTTCTTTAAAGGTACACGACACCCTCCTCACCCGCCCCGTCTCCCCCACCCCTTTCATCCCGGCGGACGAATCCCGCCGGGGGGAGCGGTGCGAGGAGATCCTCACCATCGCCGCCCTGGGTCTCAAGAAGCGGCTGGAGCACACCAATTCCCCCTGCGCCGTGGTGGGGCTGTCCGGCGGGCTGGACTCCACCCTGGCCATCCTCATCACCGCCAAGGCGTTTGATCTGCTGGGCAAAGACCGGAAAGGGATTCTGGCCGTCACCATGCCCTGCTTCGGCACCACAAAGCGCACCCGCTCCAACGCCGAGATCCTGGCCCAGGAGCTGGGGACGGATTTTCTGGAGGTGAACATCGGCGACGCGGTACGCCAGCACTTCGCCGACATCGGCCAGTCCATGGACGATCACAGCGTCACCTTCGAGAACGCCCAGGCCCGGGAGCGCACCCAGGTGCTGATGGATCTGGCCAACCAGCGGGGCGGGCTGGTCATCGGCACCGGGGATCTGTCCGAGCTGGCCCTGGGCTGGGCCACCTACAACGGGGATCATATGTCCATGTACGCCGTCAACGCCTCCATCCCCAAGACGCTGGTGCGCCATCTGGTGGCCTGGGAGGCGGAGCGGCTGGGCGGCCGGGCCGGGGAGGTGCTCCGGGACATCCTGGACACCCCGGTGTCCCCCGAGCTGCTCCCCCCCAAGGACGGGGAGATCGCCCAGATCACCGAGGATCTGGTGGGGCCCTACGAGCTCCACGACTTCTACCTCTATTACGCCATCCGCTGGGGCTTCCCGCCCCGTAAAGTGCTTCGCCTTGCCTGCCGCGCCTTTGAGGGCCGCTATGACCGGGAGACGCTGCTGAAGTGGCTGAAGAACTTCTACCGGCGGTTCTTCTCCCAGCAGTTCAAGCGATCCTGCCTGCCCGACGGGCCCAAGGTGGGCTCGGTGGCGCTGTCCCCCCGGGGGGACTGGCGGATGCCGTCGGACGCGGTGGCAAAATTGTGGCTGGACGAATTGGAGGATCTGTAGGGGAGGGGCTTGCCCCTCCCGCCCTTTCCCAAACGCATTCCGGCCATCGGGAGGGCCAAGGCCCTCCCCTACACATTGATTTTGGGGTGATTGCATGAACATCCTCATTGATCTGTTCCTCACCTTTGCCCGCATTGGGGTATGCACCTTCGGCGGCGGCTACGCTATGCTGCCCATCCTCCAGCGGGAGCTGGTGGAGAACAAAAAGTGGGCCACCGAGACCGAGCTGGCGGACTACTACGCCGTGGGCCAGTGCACCCCCGGCATCATCGCCGTGAACACCGCCACCTTTGTGGGCCGCAGTCAGGCGGGCGTCGTTGGGGGCGCTGTCGCCACCCTGGGGCTGGTGTTCCCGTCGCTGGTGATCATCATGGTGATCGCCGCCTTCCTGCAAAACTTCATGCACCTGGAGTGGGTAACCCACGCCTTTAACGGCGTTCGGGCCGGGGTGGTGGCGCTGATCCTGTCCAGCGTCATCAAGCTGTTCAAAAACGCCGTCATCGACTGGCCCACCCGGGTGATCTACGCCGTGGTGCTGGTGCTGGCGGGATACGGCACCTTTTTCTCTCTGCCCCAGGGCGGGCTGGGGGCGGTGCTGGGCGTGGTGACCTCCCCGGTGTTCCTGGTCATCGCCGCGGGCGCGGCGGGGCTGTGCGTGCGCTGGGCGAAGGGAGGGCTCAAGGGATGATCCTGGTCAGACTGTTTCTGGAGTTCTGCCGGGTGGGGCTGTTCTCCGTGGGGGGCGGCCTGGCCACCATCCCCTTCCTCACCGATTTAGGGGAGCGCACCGGCTGGTTTGGCGCGGGGGATCTGGCCAACATGATCGCCATCTCCGAGTCCACCCCAGGGCCCATGGGGGTGAATATGGCCACCTATGTGGGCTTCCACACGGCGGGGGTGCTGGGAGGCGTGGTAGCCACTCTGGGGCTGATCTTCCCCTCGGTGGTGATCATCCTGATCATCGCCGGGTTTCTGGAGAAGTTCCGGCAGTCCAAGGCGGTGGACGCGGTGTTCTACGGCCTGCGGGCAGCGTCGGTGGCGCTGATCACGGCGGCCCTGCTCCAGGTGGCGAAGATCGCCCTGCTTGTCCCCGGTCAGTCTTGGGAAGGGATACCCTTCCGGTTAAATCTGGTGGCGGTGATACTGGCTGTAATCATTTTTGCGCTGGTGAAGTTCTCGCCGCTGAAAAAGCTACACCCCATCTGCTTCATCGGGCTGGCGGCGCTGGCGGGGATTATTTTTCAGATGTGAAGGGGCAAAACTTCATGCGTCCAGGCGGCGCATGAAGTTTTATCCTTTCTTAAAGAGTTCAGGGTTGACAGATTAAAACGTTCGTTCTAAAATGGGAACACACAGTTGAGGGAGGGGCCGTTATGCCGAAGTTTGAAGTGGTGTCCGAGTACACCCCCAGCGGCGACCAGCCGGAGGCCATCGCCGCCCTGGCGGCGGGCATCGACAACGGCCTGGACGAGCAGACCCTGCTGGGCGTCACCGGCTCGGGCAAGACCTACACCATGGCCAAGGTTATCGAGGCCGTCCAGCGGCCCACCCTGGTGCTGGCCCACAACAAGACCCTGGCCGCCCAGCTGTGCGCCGAGTTCAAGGAGTTCTTCCCCCACAACGCGGTGGAGTACTTCGTGTCCTACTACGACTACTACCAGCCGGAGGCGTATATCCCCCACACCGATACCTTTATTGAAAAGGACTCGTCGGTGAACGAGGAGATCGACCGGCTGCGGCTGTCCGCCACCGCGTCGCTTTTGGAGCGGCGGGACGTGATCGTGGTGTCCTCCGTGTCCTGCATCTACGGCCTGGGCGAGCCGGAGGACTTCGCCAAGATGATGGTGGCCCTGCGGGTGGGGACGGTCATCAAGATCGAGGATCTGCTGAAAAAGCTGGTGGCCATCCGCTACGAGCGCAACGACATCGCCTTCGAGCGGAATATGTTCCGCGTCCGGGGGGACACCGTGGAGATCTGGCCCGCCTACTGGAAGGACACCGCCATCCGGGTGGAGTTCTTCGGGGACGAGATCGACCGGCTCAGCGAGATCAACGTGGTGACGGGAACCCCCATCCGGCGCCTCCAGAACATCCCCATCTGGCCCGCCACCCACTACGTCACCCCCAAGGAGAAGATGGACGCCGCCATCCAGGACATCTACAAGGAGATGGAGGAGCGGGTGGCCTTCTTCGAGAAGGAAAACAAGCTCATCGAGGCCCAGCGCATCAAGCAGCGCACCATGTACGACATTGAGATGATGCAGGAGCTGGGCTACTGCTCCGGCATTGAGAACTATTCCCGGGTGATTGAGGGCCGGCCGGTGGGCTCGCCCCCCCACACCCTGCTGGACTATTTTCCCAAGGACTTCGTGCTGTTCATCGACGAGAGCCACGCCACCCTGCCCCAGGTGCGGGCCATGTTCAACGGCGACCGGGCGAGAAAGACCACCCTGGTGGAGTACGGCTTCCGCCTGCCCTGCGCCTTTGACAACCGGCCGCTGAAGTTCGACGAGTTCGAGAAGCGGCTCAACCAGGTGGTGTACGTGTCCGCCACCCCGGGGGAGTACGAGCGGGAGCGCTCCGGCCAGATCGTGGAGCAGGTGATCCGCCCCACCGGCCTGCTGGATCCCCGGGTGGAGGTGCGCCCGGTGGAGGGGCAGATCGACGACCTCATCGGGGAGATCCACGAACGGACGGCCCGGGACGAGCGGGTGCTGGTGACCACCCTCACCAAGAAGATGGCGGAGAGCCTGACGGACTACCTGAAAACGGCGGGCATCCGGGTGCGGTATATGCACCACGACATCGACACCATCGAGCGGATGGAGATCATCCGGGATCTGCGGCTGGGCGAGTTCGACGTGCTGGTGGGCATCAACCTGCTGCGGGAGGGGCTGGATCTGCCGGAGGTGTCCCTGGTGGCCATCCTGGACGCGGACAAAGAGGGCTTCCTGCGCTCGGAGACCTCCCTGATTCAGACCATCGGCCGGGCGGCCCGGAACGCCGACGGCGTGGTGGTGCTGTACGCCGACACCATCACTCCCTCCATGCGCCGGGCCATCGACGAGACGGAGCGCCGCCGGGAGAAGCAGGACGCCTTTAATAAGGCCCACGGCATCGTGCCCCGGACGGTGAAGAAGGCGGTGCGGGAGCTGATGGCCCTGTCCGCGGAGGAGAAGCCGGATTACAACGACAAAGAGCTGTCCCAGATGACCAAGCTCCAGCGGATGGAGGCCATCGCCGGGCTGGAGAAGCAGATGAAGGAGGCCGCCAAGATGCTGGAGTTCGAGGTGGCGGCGGCGCTGCGGGATCAGATCATCAAGCTGCGGGGAGCGGGGAAATAGATGTCCAAACAAAAAGAGGAAAAAACCAACGTCATGCGGGTGCTGGATCAGAAAAAGATCCCCTACACCCCCCACGCCTACCCGGTAGGGGACACCGCCCCCGACGGGGTGAGCGTGGCGAAGCTGCTGGGCCAGGATCCGGCGGCGGTGTTCAAGACGCTGGTGGCCAAGGGGGCCGCCGGCGGGTACTATGTGTTCGATGTCCCTGTGGAGGCCATGTTGGATCTGAAAAAGGCGGCCAGGGCGGTGGGGGAGAAGTCCATCGCCATGCTGCCCGCCAAGGAGCTGCTGCCCCTGACGGGGTACGTCCACGGGGGCTGCTCGCCGGTGGGGATGAAAAAGCGGTTCCCCACGGTGTTCCACCAGAGCTGCCTGGAGCATGAAACCATCTGCGTGTCAGCGGGGAAGGTGGGCTTTCAGGTGGAGGTACGCCCCGCCGACCTCATCGCGCTGGCGGGCGCGTTCACGGCGGACGTGACGGCGGAGGGCTGAGGGAAGGGGAGAAAGCGTATGAAGTATGAATGGCTGGACGAATACCTGCTGGACAAGCCCGGGGCGGAAAAGGACTATAAGCTGGAGTGGGGCTGGCACCGTTACATGGTGCGGGGCAAGCTGTTCGCCGCCGTGTGTTCCCCCCGGGGCATGAAGGACGAGCGGTATAACGATCACGATCTGGTGAACCTGAAGTGCGACCCCCGGCTGGGGGAGGCGTTCCGGGCGCAGTACCCGGAGATCTTGCCCGGCTTCTACTGCGACAAGAAGCTGTGGATCGCCGCCCTGCTGGACGGGGAGCTGCCCGACGGGGTGCTGAAGGATCTGTGCGATATGTCCTATGAGCTGGTGGTGTCCAAGCTGCCCAAGTATGTGCAGAAGGAGCTGGCGGGCGGTGGATGACCAGAGGAAAAGGCGGGAAAAGTTCCGGTATCTCCCCGAGGCCCGCAACGGCCGCTTCATCCTGACAGACAGGGCGCGTCAGCCGGAGGAGCCGGTCTCCATGCCCGCGCCGGAGCCTGAGCCGGAGGAACCCGCCGGGATCTGCCCCTGCCCCTGCTGCGGGTATCTCACCTTTCCCGTCCCCAGGGAGGACGCCATCGCCAATATCTGCCCGGTGTGCTTCTGGGAGAACGATGTGTTCGATCCCGGCGAGGACGACCCCAGCGACGAGAACGGCGGCATGACCCTGCGGCAGGGCCGGGAGAACTTCCGGAAATACGGCGCGGTGCGGCCCGACCTGGTGCGGCACGCCCGTCCTCCTCTGCCCGGCGAAATTCCCCAAGAATCCGGCAAAACTGGGGCTTGACATTAAAAATATGTTTCATTATCCTTATGTGCGGGCCCAAATTTGAAGAAAACCGAGGAGAACACCCATGCAGGATAAGATCGTCATCAAAGGCGCGCGAGAAAACAACTTGAAAAACATCGACGTCACCATTCCCCGGGACAAGCTGGTGGTGCTCACCGGCCTGTCCGGGTCGGGCAAGTCCTCCCTGGCCTTTGAGACGCTGTACGCCGAGGGGCAGCGCCGGTATGTGGAGTCCCTGTCCTCCTACGCCCGGATGTTCCTGGGGCAGATGGAGAAGCCGGACGTGGACTACATCGAGGGCCTCAGCCCCGCCATCTCCATCGACCAGAAAACCACCTCCAAGAACCCCCGCTCCACCGTGGGCACGGTGACGGAGATCTACGACTACCTGCGCCTGCTGTGGGCCCGCGTCGGCACCCCCCACTGCCCCAACTGCGGCAAGGAGATCAAGCAGCAGACCATCGACCAGATCATCGACCAGGTGCTCACCCTCCCCGAGGCCACCCGAATCCAGGTGCTCTCACCCGTCATCCGGGGGAAGAAGGGCGAGCACAACAAGGTGTTTGAGGACGCCCGAAAATCCGGATACGTCCGGGTGCGGGCGGACGGCTCGCTGTACGACCTCACCGAGGAGATCAAGCTGGACAAGAACAAGAAGCACTCCATTGAGATCGTGGTGGATCGGCTGGTGATCCGGGAGGACGTGGCCCGGCGGCTCACCGACAGCGTGGAGGTGGCCTCCAACCTGTCCGGCGGCATTGTGATCATCAACGTCTTAGGGGACGAGGAGCGGGACATCCTGTTCTCCCAGAACTACGCCTGCGAGGACTGCGGCGTGTCCATTGAGGAGCTCACCCCCCGGATGTTCTCCTTCAACAACCCCTTTGGGTTCTGCCCCACCTGCAACGGCCTGGGCAGCCAGAAGAAGGTGGACCCAGACCGCATCATCCCCAACCGCTCCCTGTCCATTTTGGAGGGGGCCATCACCGCCTCCGGCTGGAACCACATCAAGTCCGACGGCATCTCCCGGATGTACTTTGACGCCCTGGCGAAGAAATACAAGTTCAAGCTCACCGACCCGGTGGAGAAGCTGTCCGACGAGGTGATGGACATCATCCTCTACGGCACCAAGGGGGAGAAGCTCACCCTGAACTACGACCAGCCCCGGGGCAAGGGCACCCTGTACCAGCCCTTCGAGGGCATCGTGAACAACCTGGAGCGCCGTTACCGGGAGACCCAGTCCGACGCCATGAAGCAGGAGATTGAGGAGTGCATGAGCGAGTGCCCCTGCCCCGAGTGCCAGGGGAAGCGGCTCAAGCGGGAGGCGCTGGCGGTCACCGTGGGGGGCAGCTCCATCCACGACTTCTGCGAGAAGCCGGTGGACGAGGCCCTGGCCTTCCTGGACACCATCACCCTCACCGACACCCAGGCCATGATCGCCGACCAGATTTTAAAGGAGATCCGGGCCCGGCTGGGCTTTTTGAAGTCGGTGGGCCTGCAGTACCTGACCCTCACCCGGCAGGCGGGCACCCTGTCCGGCGGCGAGAGCCAGCGCATCCGGCTGGCCACCCAGATCGGCTCCTCCCTGATGGGGGTGCTGTATATCCTGGACGAGCCGTCCATCGGCCTGCACCAGCGGGACAACGACCTGCTGCTGGGCACCCTGAAGCATCTCCGGGATCTGGGGAATACTCTGATCGTGGTGGAGCACGACGAGGACACCATGCGGGCCGCCGACTACATTGTGGACATCGGCCCCGGGGCGGGCGTCCACGGCGGCCAGGTGGTGGCCTGCGGCACGGCGGAGGAGGTCATGAACACCCCCGGCTCCATCACCGGCGACTACCTGGCGGGGCGGAAGAAGGTGCCCGTCCCGGCGGAGCGCCGGAAGGGCAGCGGCCATATCCTCACCGTCCGGGGGGCGGCGGAAAACAACCTGCGCCACATCGACGTGGACTTCCCCCTGGGCACGTTCATCGCCGTCACCGGAGTGTCCGGATCGGGCAAGTCCTCCCTGGTGAATGAGATTTTGTATAAGCGCTTAGGCGCGGAGCTGAACCGCACCAAGGCCCGCCCCGGCAAGCACGACGGCATGGACGGCATCGAGTACCTGGACAAGGTCATCGCCATCGACCAGTCCCCCATCGGCCGCACGCCCCGCTCCAACCCCGCCACCTACACCGGGCTGTTCAGCGATATCCGGGAGCTGTTCGCCTCCACCCAGGACGCCAAAACCCGGGGCTACGGCCCGGGCCGGTTCTCCTTCAACGTCCGGGGCGGGCGGTGCGAGGCCTGCTCCGGCGACGGCCTGCTGAAAATCGAGATGCACTTCCTGCCCGATATCTATGTGCCCTGCGAGGTGTGCAAGGGCAAGCGGTACAACCGGGAGACCCTGGAGGTGCGCTACAAGGGCAAGAACATCCACGAGGTGCTGGAGATGACGGTGGAGGAGGCCCTGCCCTTCTTCGAGAACCTGCCCCGGCTGTATAACCGGGTCAAGACCCTCAAGGACGTGGGGCTGGGCTATGTGAAGCTGGGCCAGCCCTCCACCACCCTGTCCGGCGGCGAGGCCCAGCGGGTGAAGCTGGCCACCGAGCTGTCCAAGCAGTCCACCGGCTCCACGGTGTATATCCTGGACGAGCCCACCACCGGCCTGCACACCGCCGACGTCCACCAGCTGGTGGAGGTGCTCCAGCAGTTTGTGGACAGGGGGAACACGGTGGTGGTGATTGAGCACAACCTGGACGTGATCAAGACGGCGGACTATATCATCGACCTGGGGCCGGAGGGGGGCTCCGGCGGCGGCACGGTGGTGTGCACGGGCACGCCGGAGGAGGTGGCCCGCCACCCCGGGAGCTACACGGGCAAGTACCTGAAACCTGTTTTGGAAATGAGTTGATCTCCCATGGAATTGATGCAGTGGCTGACGGATACCATGGCGGGGGAGTTCACCCTCACCATGCTGGTGTCCATGATCCCGGTGGTGGAGCTGCGGGGCGGGATCCCCTTCGGCGTGGCGGCGGGGCTGCCGGTGTGGGCGGCTTTCATCGCCGCCGTCATCGGCAACCTGATCCCCGTGCCCTTCATCATCGTCTATATCCGCCGGATCTTCCAGTGGATGCGGCGGCATATGCCCCGGCTCAACCGCCTGGTGGACAAGCTGGAGCGCAAGGCCCACCTGAAGGGACAGCGGGTGACAAAGTATAAATACCTGGGTCTGATGCTGTTCGTAGCCATCCCCCTGCCCGGCACCGGGGCGTGGACGGGCTCCCTGGCGGCGGCGTTTTTGGATATGCCCCTGCGGAAGGCCATCCCATCGGTGATCGTGGGCGTGCTGATCGCGGGCATGGCCATCAGCATCCTGTCCTACGGGGTGGTAAGCCTGATTTGACGGGGATCCGCCGCAATCGGTGACAAAAACGGCTTCCGGGCCATAGAATGGCCCAGGAGGTGGCGTTTATGACGGAATTTATCCAGCTTGTCGCGGTATTGCTGGCGGCCTTCGGGGCGGTGAGCCTGGGGTGGCTGGCGCTGGGGGCTCTGCTGCTGCCGGGGGAGTGCCCGGGGCGGATGGTGATCGACGCAGAGGGAAGCGGCGCGGGACTGGAGCAGACGGTGCGGGCGGCGCTGTGGCTGCGGCGCACCGGCCTGTGGCGGGGCGAGGTGATCATTGAGGATCTGGGCCTCACGGAGGACGGACGGGCCCTGGCCCGGCTGCTGGCGGGGGAGGGCGGCGTGTCCTTCACCGGGGACTGCCCCGACCGGATCTGAACCCATACACACTACAAAGGAAATGAGGAGACGGACATGGAACGGAACGAGGCGCTGGCCAGACTGGCCGAGCTGGAAAAGAAGCTGTACGCCTACCAGGCGGCGGACTCCGCCCTGTACCTGGACGGCACCACCGTGGCCCCCAAGGATACCAACCAGGGCCGTGGGGTGGCCCTGGGGGTGCTGGCGGGGGAGCGGCACAAGCTGTTCTCCGCCCCCGAGGTGGGGGAACTGCTGGACTTTCTGTGGGAGCGGCGGGAGGAGCTGGATCGGCTCCACTTCCGGGAGGTGGAGGAGCTGCGCCGCTCCTACGCCCAGCTGACCCGGATCCCGGCGGACGAGTATATGGAGTACGCCATGCTCACCAACGAGGCCGGCGACGTGTGGCGCCGGGCCAAGGAGCAGGACGACTTCGAGCTGTTCCGCCCGGTGCTGGAGAAGCTGGTGGCCTTCAAGATCAAGTTTGCCGGGTATTACGACCCGTCCAAGGTGCCCTACGACGCCCTGCTGAACGAGTACGAGCGGGGAGTGGATACGGCCTACCTGGACGGCTTCTTCGCCACCCTGCGGGAGCGGATCGTACCCCTGATCCACGCCATCGGGGAGAAGGAGCAGCCCGACGATTCCTTCCTGCGGCGGCACTATCCGGTGGAGGCCCAGCGGAAGTTCTCCGACTACCTGATGGAGGTGCTGGGGCTGGATCGGGCCCACTGCGCCATCGGCGAGACGGAGCACCCCTACACCCTGGAGTTCAACAACAAGGACGTGCGGATCACCACCCACTACTTTGAAAACGACGTGGGCAATTCCATGTACTCCGTCATCCATGAGGGGGGACACGCCAAGTACGAGCTGGGTGTGTGCGACGAGGTGCAGTACACCAGCCTGGCGGGGGGCGTGTCCATGGGCGTCCACGAGAGCCAGTCCCGGTTCTATGAAAACCTGATTGGCCGCTCCAGACCCTTTATTGAGGCCATTTTCCCGAAAATGAAGGAGTTTTTCCCGGAGCAGCTGGCGGACGTGACGGCGGAGCAGTTCTACCGCGCCGTCAACAAGGCCCAGCCCTCCCTGATCCGCACCGAGGCGGACGAGCTGACCTACTGCCTGCACATCATGGTGCGCTACGAGATTGAAAAGCGGCTCATCGACGGCACGCTGTCCGTCAAGGACGTGCCCGAGACCTGGAACCGGCTGTACAAGGAGTACCTGGGGCTGGACGTGCCTGACAACCGCAGCGGCTGCCTCCAGGACAGCCACTGGTCGGGCGGGGACTTCGGCTACTTCCCGTCCTATGCCTTGGGCAGCGCCTACGGCGCCCAGATGCTGAAGAATATGGAGGCGGACATCGACGTGTGGGGCCCCGTGTCCCGGGGCGACCTGTCCGGGGTGTCGGAGTGGCTGCGGGAGAAGGTGCACCAATACGGCGGCCTGCTGAAGCCCGCCGATGTGGTGAAAAACGCCTGCGGCGTGTTCGACCCCACGGTGTTTGCGGACTACCTGGAGAAAAAGTACAGCGCGCTGTACGAGTTGTGAGGGAACGCCATGGAACCGGATTTTGAACAGATCACAGCCCAGGCCCGGACGGCGGTGACAGAGCTGCTGGACGCGGCCGGCCTGAACGCGGGGGATATTTTTGTGGTGGGCTGCTCCTCCTCCGAGGTGCTGGGCGGGCGCATCGGCAAGGCGTCCAGCGGGGAGGCGGCCCGGGCCGTGTTCGGCGGGATCTACCCGATCCTGCGGGAGCGGGGCATTTACCTGGCCGCCCAGTGCTGCGAGCACCTGAACCGGGCCCTCATTCTCGAGGGGGAGTGCGCGGAGCGATACGGCTATGAGCCGGTGTGCGTGGTGCCCCAGCCCCACGCGGGGGGTTCCTTCGCCGTCCAGGCGTGGCGGGCCTTTGAGCGGCCCACGGCGGTGGAGCGCGTCCGGGCCCACGCCGGGCTGGACATCGGCGGCACCCTCATCGGGATGCACCTGCGGGAGGTGGCGGTGCCCGTGCGGCTGAGCCTGGATCACATCGGGCAGGCCATCCTGCTGTGCGCCCGCACCCGGCCCAGGTTCATCGGCGGCAGCCGGGCGGCCTATGAGTGACTGGCGTGGCGGAGGAAAGGGAGACGGCGGGGCCGTTTCCCTTTTTTTCTCAGCCGGTTTGTGCAGATTGACGGAAGAAAAGCTGTGCGCATATGGCGGACAAATGTTCTGATTTTTTCCCAAAGGCCGGGGGACGTCCACAGATTTTGCAAGAATTCCGGGCGTTTCCTGCTTGAAACGGGGGAAAAAGAGGCGGGATCAGAGGGGAGAAGAAGCCGGATTTGACGCAGTTTTGAGCATTTTAATATTGACAGCGGCGGACGGGATCGGTATAATGTTTACCGTATGAGTGCAGTCTGCCGCATGAATCAAGACGCTGCGGCCCCTGCAATTTGTGGGGCGGCAGTTTATCGCTATACAGCACTGAACGGGGCGCGCCCCGTTCGCCGTTTTCCCTCCGGGAAAACGAGGATCCCTGCCGACCGGTGGGGCTTTATCCCGGTTTAACCTGAGCAGGATTGGCACAGTTCCGTTTTGCCCGGTTAAATATAAAATAAATAGGAGGATAAGTATGAAGAAGTTTCTGAGCCTGGCGCTGGCGCTTGTGATGGCCCTGAGCCTGTTCGCCTGCGGCCCCGCCGCGACCAACGAGAGCAAGGCGCCTGAATCCAACGCGCCCACCAACGAGTCCAATCCCCCCGAGGAAACCTATGAGGGCCTCGACTGGGAGGCCATTTCCGCCATGGACTATGAGGAGGCGTCCGACACGATCTATGACTTCGTGCTGGGCGACTTCAGCGAGGCCTATGCCACCGCCAAGGCGGCCACCGGCGACGAGCGTATGGCCCTGATGGCCATCGCCGAGGCCAAGCTGCTCCAGTCCGGCGTTTTCCTGCCCGTCCAGTCCAATGGCGGCAACTACGCCATGAGCCGCGTAGTGCCCCGCACCGCCAGCACCGTGCTGTGGGGCATGGACGAGTACCGCTATTACCCCACCCTGGTGACCAACGAGCTGATCACCACGGAGGACAACAGCGCCCTGAAGGCCCTGTGGGCCGAGGCCGAGGACGCCGCCGCCTACTATGAGGCCGCCAAGGCTTACCTGGCCGAGCACAACTACACCCTGACCGATACCTACACCATCTCCACCCCCTATATCGTCAACATCTGGGATACCATCGGCACTTCCTACACCTCCGACGCCATGTTCATCGCCGGCACCTACGACAACCTGATGGAGTATGACGCCAAGAACATCCAGCAGCCCGGCCTGGCCACCAGCTATGAGGTGTCCGACGACGGCCTGACCTACACCTTCCACATCCGCGAGGGCGTGAAGTGGGTGGATCAGCAGGGCACCGAGATCGGCGAGGTCACCGCCGACGACTGGGTGGCCGGCATGGAGCACCTGCTGGACAACGCCGACGCCCTGGGCCATCTGCTCTCCTCCGCCGGCGGCTGCGGCCTGAAGAACTTCGACGCCTACCTGAAGGGCGAGGCCACCTTCGAGGAGGTGGGCGTGAAGGCTCTGGACAAGTACACCCTGGAGTACACCCTGGAGGCCCCCTTCCCTCCCTTCACCACCATGCTGGGCTACAGCATCTTCGCCCCCCTGAACCGTGAGTTCTACCGCTCTCAGGGCGGCACCTTCGGCGCCGAGGGCGAGGAGTACACCGCCGGCGATTACGGCAAGACCCCCTCCAACATCGCCTATTGCGGCCCCTACCTGATCACCAGCTACACCGCTCAGAACAGCGTCCGCTACGCGGCCAACCCCTCTTACTGGAACGCCGACGCGGTGGTCATCAAGAACCTGGTTTACAGCTATAACGACGGCAGCGATCCCCTGCGCAACTACAACGAGGCCAAGTCCGGCGCCATCTCCGGCGGCGGCCTGCGCGCGGAGGCCCTGGAGGTTGCCAAGACCGAGAAGCCCGAGGGCCAGGACAAGACCTACCTGGAGCTGTACGGCTACGTGTCCGCCTGCGACGCCTCCACCTTCCCCGGCTGGAACAACGTGTACCGCAACACCTGGAACAACTATGACAACGACGGCGTGGGCGTGTCCGTCAAGCGGGACAACGAGGCGGAGATCGCCCGCACCCGGGACGCCATGACCAACCGGCACTTCCTGCGCGCCATCACCTACTCCATCGACCGGGGCGCCTACAACGCCCAGCTGGTGGGCGAGGAGCTGAAGTACACCAGCATCCGCAACTCCTACACCCCCGGCACCTTCCAGTACCTGACCGCTGAGCTGACCATCGACATCAACGGCACCTCCACCACCTTCCCGGCCAACACTTCCTACGGCGAGATCATGCAGGCCCAGCTGGACGCCGACGGCGCCCACATCAAGGTCTGGGATCCCAACGGTGACGGCGGCGCGGGCTCCGGCGACGGCTTCGACGGCTGGTACAACGCGGCCAACGCCAAGGCTGAGCTGGAGCTGGCCATCGCCGAGCTGGCCCAGATCGGCGTGGAGGTCTCCGCGGAGAACCCCATCCACCTGGATTACCCGGTGCGCACCTATGACAACTCCTACCGGAACGCGGCCAACGTGGTGAAGAAGTCCATTGAGGACGCCCTGGAGGGCAAGGTGATCATCGACCTGGTGGACTACGACAAGGACACCGACAATGAGCACGCCACCTACCGCATCAACGATGGCCGGGACGCCAACTTCGACTTGGCCATCGCCTCCGGCTGGGGCCCCGACTACGGCGACGCCCAGTCCTACCTGGATACCGTCCAGGCCGGCGGCTATATGTGCAAGAACTTCGGCCTGTATTGATCCGCACCTGACGCGGCCAAATCCACAAGACGCACGTGAGGGGGTGGGGGTATCCCACCCCCTCACGCTATAACGAGAGGCAGAGCGAGGCTATAGTATGGGAAAATATGTGATAAAACGGCTTCTGCGCGGCGCGGTTTCCGCGATTATCGTGGTGCTGATTGTGATGGTGCTGATCTACTCCCTGCTGGATCGGAACAAGATTTTCTCCGGCGACCCCGCCTACAACCACACAGCAAGCAACACCCGCACCACCTATGAGTATTCCCGCTGGGAGTCCTATGGCTACGTGGACTATGTCCCCTATGCGGACTATCTGAGGGATCTGGTCAAGGCGGGGGAGATCGACGAGGAGACCCAGAAAGCCGCGGCCTCTCTGGGCCGGAAGCCGGAGCGGGATTCCGAGCTGACGGCGGAGTACACGGCCAAGTTCCGGGAATATTATGAGTCTAAGGGCTATCAGGTGATCCGACTGGACGCGGACACCAAGAGGAACGGCCAGATCAAGGACGGCGGCAACCCCGCCCTGTTCGCCACCAAGGACGTGCCGCTGATCCAGCGGGCCATCAAGTATTTCACCGGGATGTTCCAGATCGACAACATCCATTACGTGCCGGAGGAGAACGACATCGGGGAGCGGGGGCTGACCTTTACCCTCTACGACCCGGTGTACGGGGGGGAGAAATTCTCCCCGGCCATCATGGGGAACGGCACCCGGCATAAGTACCTGCTGTACTTTGACCACCAGTTCCCCTATCTCCACCAGAATTTCCTCACCATCAACCTGGGCGAGTCCTACACGGTGAACAAGGGCGTGGACGTGTTCACCACCATGACGGAGACCCAGGGATCCTATGTGCTGTCCAGCATCACCTACCCCACGGGGGTGACGCTGGAACGGGCGGACGATCTGCACACGGCCACCTATGTGGAGGGCTCCAGGGAGTCCATCGCGTCCAACGCAGAGCGATTCACCGACGACTACACCAACGTGAGGACCATCAATAAGGGCATGTCCCGGATGGGCTATTCCTTTGTGCTTGGCATCATCGCCACCATCCTGGCCTATGTGCTGGGCCTGCCCATCGGCCTGCTGATGAGCCGGCACAAGGAGGGCCTGCTGGACAAGATCGGCACCATCTATATCATGTTCATCATCGCGGTGCCCAGCCTGGCGTATATCTTCCTGTTCAAGGCCATCGGCGGCTCGGTGTTCAAGCTGCCCACGCTGTTTGACCTGGACTCGGGCAGCAAGCTGATGTATATCCTGCCCATCGTCTCGCTGACCCTGCCCCAGCTGGCCAACCTGATGAAGTGGATGCGCCGGTATATGATCGACCAGATGAACTCCGACTATGTGAAGTTCGCCCGATCCGGCGGTCTGTCGGAGACGGAGATCTTCAGCAAGCATATCTGGAAGAACGCCATGATCCCCCTGGTACACGGCATCCCCGGCAGCATCATTGCCGCCATGGTAGGCGCCATCATCACCGAGCGTGTGTATGTGGTTCCCGGCGCCGGCAACCTGCTGACCACGGCCATCAACCGCTATGACAACGCTGTCATCGTGGGGGTAACGTTCTTCTACGCGGTGCTGTCGGTTGTCTCCATCATTCTGGGCGACATCCTCATGGCGACGGTAGACCCCCGTATCTCGTTCTCGACGAAGGATAGGTGAGAGCTATGGATCATGATTTGAGTCAATACGGTATGTCGGAGGAGAAGCTGTTCTCCTTCCACACCCACAGCGATCTGGAGTCGGAGGTCATCACCGCGCCCCGGTACTCCTACTGGCAGTCGGTGTTCCGCGTGTTCTTCCGGAACAAGGTGAACATCGCCATACTGGCCCTGCTGGTGTTTGTGGTGGCGTTTGCCTATGCCTATCCGGCGCTGACCCACTACGACCCCTTTGCCAACCTCATGGATCCCGAATCCAAGCACCTGGGGCCCGCCGGGGCCATGCAGTATTTTGGGGCCGACCTGAAGTGGATCCTGGGCACCGGCGCCAGCGGCGAGTCCACCTTTGACGCCATCTGGAACGGTTCCCGCATCTCCATCTCCCTGGCCTTCCTCTGCGCGGCCATCAACATGACCGTCGGCGTGTGCATCGGCGCGGTTTGGGGCTTCTCCAAGAAGGTGGACATGATCATGATGGAGGTCTACAACATTGTGGGCAACGTGCCCACCATCCTGATCATCTCGGTCATGGCCATGCTCTTTGCCCCCACCTTCTGGACAATGGTGTTTGCCCTGACCATCACGGGCTGGCTGTTTATCGCCTACCAGATCCGCATCCAGGTGGTGATCATCCGGGATCGGGAGTACAACCTGGCCTCCCGCTGCCTGGGCACCTCCACCATCAAGATCGCCATGAAGAACATCCTGCCTTTCATGACGTCCATCATCGTCACCCTGCTGGCCACCGAGATCCCCTCCTATATCTCCTACGAGGTGTTCCTGTCCTATATCGGCATGGGCATGAAGGATATGTCCCTGGGCCGCCTGATCTACGCCGCGGAGGGCGCCATGATCACCCCCGGCTGGGAGATGGAGTTCTGGAGCCCCGTGGCCATCACAGCCATCATCACCGTGGTGCTGTATGTGGTGGGCCAGAACCTGGGCGACGCGTCCGATCCCAGGACGCATATGTAAGGGGTGGCGGCTATGGAAGAAAAAAAGGTATTGCTGTCCATCAAGGATCTGGACGTAAAATTCCGGGTGCGCGGCAGAACGCTCACCGCCATCCGGGGGATCTCCCTGGATATCTATGAAAACGAGTCCATTGCCATCGTGGGCGAGTCGGGCTCCGGCAAGTCGGTCTTTACCAAGACCTTCGCCGGTATGCTGGACTCCAACGGCTTCATTGACAACGGCTCCATTATCTTCAACGACGACGAGCTGGCCGACACCGTGGTAAAGCTGGATTCCGTCGCCCACTCCCTCATGGACAAGGCCAAGCGGAAGCTGGACGAGTACGCCCGCCTGGAGCCGGGTGCGGCCACCTACCGCCGCATCCAGGAGCTGGAGCGGGAGAAGAAGGCCCGGGCCGGCCTGAGCAGCGAGGAGCAGCAGGCCGAGGAGGAGAAGATCAAGGATCTCCAGCACCAGCGCACCGACCTCTACAACCTGAAGCAGACCTACGACCCCGCCAAGGAGAAGCACAAGATCCGGGAGGCCAACCAGGCCCTCAAGGAGTACGACCAGCAGATCAAGGCCCTGCAGAAGCAGGCCGAGGCCCTGGCCCGGGAGCGGAAGCACGCCGCCGCCAACGACGAGGCGTACAACAAGAAGTGGCAGGAGGAGACGTCCAAGCTCTATGCCCAGTATGAAAAGGAGATCAAGGGCGAGCTGTCCCCCGAGACGGTGAAGCGCAACGAGATCCTGGCCAAGGAGATCTACCTGTCCGTGGGCCGCTACGGCCTGAAAAAGCGGATCCAGTACACCAACAAGCTGCTGGAGGCGCTGAAGAAGGCCATGCAGATCGGGGTGGATCTGTCCGACGACAGCCAGCGCAGCGCCGTGTTCGACAACGTGACCTTCCGGGTGAAGTACCTGGACGAGACGGCGGAGCAGCTCCACGGCACCTGTGTGCTCAACCTGGCCAACGTGAAGTACGCCAAGGACTGGTGCCAGATCCGGGGCCGCCGGATCGCCACCGTGTTCCAGGATCCCATGACCTCCCTGAACCCCATCATCACCATCGGCAAGCAGATCACCTCCGTGATCCTCAAGCACCAGCAGTGCAGCGAGGCGGAGGCCCGGAAGCGCGCCCTGGAGCTGATGCACAAGGTGGGCATTCCCAACGCCGCCGCCCGGTTTGACGACTATCCCTTCCAGTATTCCGGCGGTATGCGCCAGCGCATCGTCATCGCCATCGCCCTGTCCTGCCAGCCCAAGATCCTCATCTGTGACGAGCCCACCACCGCCCTGGACGTGACCATCCAGGCCCAGATCCTCCAGCTCATCAAGGATCTGCAAAAGGAGTTCAACTACACCATCGTGTTCATCACCCACGATCTGGGCGTGGTGGCCAACATCGCCGACCGGGTGGCGGTGCTGTACGCCGGCCAGGTCATCGAGCTGGGGACGGTGGAGGAGGTCTTCTACGACCCCCGCCATCCCTACACCTGGGCGCTGCTGTCCTCCCTGCCCCAGCTGGCCCAGAAGAACACCAAGCTGTATTCCATCACCGGCACGCCGCCCTCCCTGTACAACCAGATCGTGGGGGACGCCTTCGCCCCCCGGAATCCCTACTGCCTGGAGATCGACACCGTGGCGGAGCCGCCCATGTTCCAGGTCAGCGAGACCCATTTCGCCAAGACCTGGCTGCTGGATCCCCGGGCGCCCAAGATCGAGAAGCCCGAGGGGATCCACAACATCCACGAAAAGCTGATCGCAGCATTCAACATTTAGGGAGGGTCGGATCGTGACGCAAGAGAAAGCAACTGAGGTCCGGGCCGGCAGCCTTCCGGAGCATGGCCCGTTGGACGAAAACGGCAGGGAGATCCTGCTGTCGCTGAAAAATGTGGATATCACCTTCGGCAAGGGGGACACCGCCGTCCGCGCCGTCCAGGACGCCAGCTTCGACATCTACAAGGGGGAGACCTTCTCCCTGGTGGGCGAGTCCGGCTCGGGCAAGACCACCGTGGGCCGGGCGGTGATCCGGGTCAATCCTCTGGCCGGGGGCGAGATCCTGTATAAGGGTGTGCGCATCTCGGGCAAGATCCCCCGCTCCCTGGATCGGGAGGTCATCCGCAACATTCAGATGGTATTCCAGGATCCGGCGGCGTCGCTGAACGAGCGCGCCACGGTGGACTATATCATCTCCGAGGGCCTTTACAACTTCCACCTGTTTGAGAACGAGGCCGACCGGGTGAAAAAGGTGGAGACTATAATCAAGGAGGTGGGCCTGCTCCCCGAGCACCTCACCCGTTATCCCCACGAGTTCTCCGGCGGCCAGCGCCAGCGCATCGGCATCGCCCGGGCCATGGTGATGGAGCCGGAGCTGGTGGTGGCGGACGAGCCCATCTCCGCCCTGGACGTGTCCATCCGCGCCCAGGTGCTCAACCTGATGAAGAAGTTCCAGGCGGAGAAGGGGATCACCTACCTGTTCATCGCCCACGACCTGTCGGTGGTGCGGTTTATTTCCGACCGCATCGGCGTGATCTACAAGGGGCGGATCGTGGAGGTGGCGGAGGCGGAGGAGCTGTTCAGCTTCCCCCTGCACCCCTACACCCACTCCCTTATCTCCGCCATCCCCATCCCCGATCCCCAGCTGGAAAAGAACAAGGTGCTGTACACCTACGACCCCTCCATTCACGACTACTCGGAGGATAAGCCGGAGTTCGTGTGCATCGGCCACGACCACTATATCTACGGCAACAAGAAGGAGATCGCGGAGTACAAGGCCATCCGGGACAAGGGCGTGCCGGTAAAGGCCGTCACCATCCAGGATCCGGATCACCCCGTGGAGAACAAGACCAGCGACAACGCCGCGGAGCGGGCCGCCGACGCCGAGATCCTGGCCCATCCCGCCCGGGACACGGGCAGCATCTGGTATAAGATCCTGTCCTTCCTGCTGCCCATTCTGGGCATCATCGCCGCGGTGCTGTTCCGCAAGCATAACTATATCCGCAACTACAAGTGCTGCAAGAGCGGCGCCGTGGCCGGGTTCATCTTCCTGGCGGTGATCGCCGTGATCTTCGTACTGCTGCTGGTGCTGGCGGTGATTTAGGCTTGGGGCGGACAGCGAGAGACAACCGGGATCGCCCCCACCCCAGGCCGGTAGAGAGAATCCAGCTGCCGGATGGAAATGTGGGGCGGCGGCTGGTTGCGGCGGCCATTCTGCTGGTGATCGGCGGGGGCGCGCTGGCCTATGCCTTCACCCAGCTCATGACGCCGGAAACCGGCTGGCAGACCATCGAGGCCGATACCGCCCAGGGCCCCACCTGCGCCAGTGAGCTGGTGCTCCTCTACGAGCTGGGGGCGGAGGGCGCCTCCAGCCCGTCGGCGGAGGCACGGGCGCTGACGGCGCTGTATACCGATACCTGCCGGACGCTGTACCAGCTGTTCCACACCTCGGAGGGCTTTGAGGGCGTCACCAATCTGCGGGATCTGAGCCTCCACCCCAACGAGACGCTGGCGGTGGACGAGATCCTGTACCGTGCCCTGGAGGCGGTGCAGCGCCACGGCGACCGCACCATCTACCTGGGGCCGGTGTATGCCCGGTACAATGGCCTGTTCTCCTGCCAGGACGACGCGCAGCGCCGGGAGTTCGACCCCCGGCTCAACCCGGATGTGGCCCGGGAGTATGAGACGCTGGCCGCCTATGCCCGGGATCGGTCGGCCATCGACCTGCGGCTGCTGGGGGACAACCAGGTGTGCCTCTATGTGTCGGAGGAGTACCTGGCCTTTGCCCGGCGGGAGGACGTGGATCAGTTCCTGGACTTCGGATGGCTGAAAAACGCCTTTGTGGTGGACGCGCTGGCGGAGCGGATGCTGGAAAACGGCTTTACCCACGGCGTGCTGTCCAGCTACGACGGCTTCCAGCGGAACCTGGACAGCCGGGAGACGGACTATGGCCTGAATGTGCTGGACTACGGGGACGGGGTGCTCTACCCGGCGGCGGTGCTGAACTACCGGGGCCCCCGGAGCATGGTGTGCCTGCGGGACTTTGCCGCGGAGGAGCTGGACTGGCAGCGGATCTGCCGGCTGGAGAGCGGCGAGACGCGCACCGCCTACCTGTCCCCGGAGGACGGGCTGTGCCGGAGCGCCGTCCGCAGCCTGACCGCCTATTCCGATCAGGCGGGCTGCGGGGAGATCGCCCTGGAGCTGGCCCCCGTCTACGTGGCGGAGGAGCTGGAGCCCGGGGCGCTGGAGGGGCTGGCCCGGGAGGGGACTCAGTCCATCTACTGCCGGGATCGGGTGATCCACGCCACCGAGCCTGGGGCAAGCCTCACCAAGCTGTATGAGGGCGACGGGGTGCGGTACACCCTGGCCCGGAGCTGAGAGAGAAAAAAAGACGCGGCCCCCGGAGACTTCCGGGGGCCGCGTTTTGCGCGGGCAGGAAAAATGCCGCCCATCCGGGCGGCATTTTTGAAAACGGGGAGAAACTCAGCGCTTGCTGAACTGGGGCGCGCGGCGGGCGGCCTTCAGGCCGTACTTCTTACGCTCCTTCATGCGCGGATCGCGGGTGAGGAAGCCGGCGGCCTTCAGGGCGGGGCGGAACTCGGGATCCATCTCCAGCAGGGCCCGGGAGATGCCGTGGCGCAGGGCGCCGGCCTGGCCGGTGACGCCGCCGCCGGTGACGGTGGCGGTGATGTCCACCTTGCCCAGGGTGCCGGTGGTGTTCAGGGGCTGGCGAACCACCATCTTCAGGGTCTCCAGACCGAAATACTCCTCGATGTCCCGGCCGTTGATGGTGATGGCGCCGGTGCCGCCGGGGAACAGATGGACGCGGGCCACGGAGGACTTCCGGCGGCCGGTGCCGTAATGATAAGGCTTCTTGCTCTTGTACATATTCCGTTACCTCCTTAGTCCACGGCCCAGGGCTCGGGCTTCTGGGCGGCGTGGGGATGGCTGTCGCCGCGGTAGATCTTCAGGCGGGTCAGCGAGTCCTTGGTGACGATGTTCCGGGGCATCATGCCGCGGACGGCCAGACGCATGGCCAGCTCGGGCTTGCTCTGCATCAGCAGGCGGTACTTGGTCTCCTTGAGGCCGCCCACCCAGCCGGAGTGGGTGCGGTAATACTTCTGCTCCAGCTTCTTGCCGGTGAGCACCGCCTTGTCCGCGTTGATGACGATGACGAAGTCGCCGCAGTCGGCGTGGGGGGTATACTCGGGCTTATGCTTGCCCCGCAGGATGGTGGCCGCCGTGACGGCCGTCTTGCCCAGAGGCTTGCCGGCAGCGTCCAGCACGTACCACTTGCGCTGGATGTTACCCTTGTTTGCCATAAAGGTAGACATTTCTGGTTTCCTCCATTTATCTCAAATTTGTATGAAGCATGGGAATGCTCCCCTTTACAACGGAGAGCATGATGTATTATAATGCGGGAAAGCGGATCTGTCAACCGAAATATCCGGATTTTTGCAGATATTTTTTAAATGCTTGCTTATCCGCAGATAATCTTTAAAATGCTTCGATATGCTCGTTTTGATATTTTCTTTATGCCGCGGGGAAGATGGCCCGTTCCGCGGAGCCCGCTTTCGTCCAGGAGGTAGACGCCATGCAGCATATCCTGTCCTATCTGCGCCGGTGCGTGGAGGACTACGACATGATTCAGCCGGGGGACCGGATCGCCGTGGGGGTGTCCGGCGGGAAGGACTCGCTGGTGCTGCTGTACGCCATGGCTAAGCTGCGGGAATTTTATCCCGCGCCCTTTGAGCTCCACGCCGTCACTGTCCACCCCGGCGCGCCCGGGATGGACTTCGGCCCGGTGGCGGCGTTCTGTGAGGAGCTGGAGGTGCCCTACCACCTGATTGAGACGGAGATCTTCCACATCATCTTCGACGTGCGGCAGGAGAAGAACCCCTGCTCCATGTGCGCCAAGATGCGCCGGGGGGCGATGCACAACGCCCTGAAGGAGCTGGGCATCCACAAGGTGGCCCTGGGCCACCACCGGGACGACGCGGTGGAGACCTTTTTCCTGTCCCTGTTCTACGAGGGGCGGCTGTCCTGCTTCCAGCCGGTGACCTGGCTGGATCGGATGGAGATCACCCAGATCCGCCCCCTGCTGTACTGCGGGGAGGGGATGGTGCGGGGGGCGGCGAAGCGGCACAACCTGCCGGTGGTGCACAACCCCTGCCCCGCCGACGGGAACACCCGGCGGCAGGAGGTGAAGGAGCTGGTGGCGCGGCTGTCCAGGGACTACCCCCGCCTGAAGGACTACGTGTTTGGCTCGATGCAGCGCCTGCCCCTGCCGGAGTGGGGGCCGGTGGGGGGCGGACGGCGGCTGCGCCGCCGGGGAATGGAGGGCGGCGATGCTGAATAAGATTTTCAATCCGGAGAACGGGTTTTGGAAGCTCCTGGGCATTTTGGCGGACATCTTGATCTTCAGCGCGATGTGGCTGTTGTGCGCCGTCACGGTGGTGGGGCTGGGCCCGGGTACCACGGCGCTGTACGACGCCATGGCCCGCTGCATACGGAAGGGGAAGCTGGGGGGCTACGCCCGGTTCTGGGAGTCGCTGAAGGCCAATTTCAAGGTGGCCTGCCCCGTGGGCGTGCTGATCGTGGCCCTCGGTTACGGCATCGTCAAGCTGCGGGGGGTGCTCTTTGAGGCGGCGCGGACGGGAGATTCGGCCATGCTGATGCTCTATATGGCTTTTTGGGTGTGCTTCGTGGTGATCTGCGGCATTGGGGCCTACATCTTCCCGGTGCTGTCCCGGTTTACCTTCGGGGTGGGGGGGCTGCTGGCCGCCAGCGTGAAGCTGGCCCTTGCCCATCCGCTGACCACCCTGCTGCTGGGCCTGCTTACGGCGGGCTGTATCCTGCTGAGCGTCGCGTTCTGGATGTGGCTGGTGTGGCTGGTGCTGCCCTATGTGTGGGCGTGGCTGGCCAGCCTGCTGCTGGAGCGGGTGTTCAAGCCCTTTATGGAGGAGCAGGAGAAGGGATAGACAAAAGACGGCCCCTGCAGATCGCTCTGCGGGGGCCGGTTTCTATTTGTGGAGGTTATCCGCGCCGCCTCGCCAGGAAACCGGCACAGGCGGCGGCGAACAGGGCGAGGAGGATGGCGGCGGAGCAGCCCCAGGTGGAGACGGGCAGGGGCCCGGTCACGGCGGCGGACAGAAGGGAGGCCGCGGCGGAGGCCAAGGCGTACCAGGGGAGGAAAAACGCCTGGGGAAGCAGCCCCAGGGGGCCCTCCCAGTAGTGTCCCACAGCCAGCTCCTGGATGAGGGTGAGGAGGAGCATGAGGAGGCCAAAGGCGCACAGCGGAAGGGCCTGCCGCAGAATCCCCCCGGAGGGGTCGCACAATTTGTATGCGGCGAGCCCCCAGACGAGGAGAAAGAGCACCGATAGAACCGGAAGAAGGGACACAACTGCGGACGGCAGAGTCGGGATCGCCCACATCAGCAGGAGGCCGGGGATCAGCGGGACAACGCCCAGGCCAAACAGCGGCAGTGCTTTTTTCATCTCAAAACTCCTTTCTAAACAGGACACCCGCCGGGAAGCGTCCACCTCCCGGCGGGTGCCGGGGTTTTTCAGGGAATCAGCGTGGGCACCAGCGCCGCCAGCTTGTCCGCCAGCTGGGCGTGGCCCTTCCTCGTCAGGTGCATCCCGTCCACATGGTTGAACTCGCAGTCCAGCGCCTCCACGTAGTGGGCCCCGGTGAGGGCCACGTGGGCCTTCAGGTAGGGGGGCAGTTCCCGGGACTTCTCAATGCAGCCCTTGCCCATGGCCAGGCCGTTGTCCGAGCCCTCCATCTCCGGCAGGATGCACGGCGGGCACACCACCAGGATGTTGGGGGCGTGCTCCCCCCAGCAGTCCACGCTCTGGGCCTTGCGCACCAGCCGCTCCATGCCGATGGCCACACAGGGGGCGTTGGCCCCGAACCGCTCCTTCACGTCGTTGGTGCCCAGCATGATGATCAGCAGGTCGATGACCTCATGGCTTTTCAGCAGGGAGTAGAGCACCGTCAGCGCGTCCATGGTCTCGTGGAGGGGATCGGGGAACACGGTGGTGCGGCCGGACAGGCCCTCCTCCGTCACCAGATAGTCCGGGCCCAGGGCGGCCTGGAGGCGGCAGGTCCACCGCTCGTCCTCGTTGAAGCGGATGCCGCCGTCGGCGCAGTCGGCAGGGTCGGCGCAGTAGCCGTGGGTGTTGGAGTCGCCCAGGCAGAGAATGTGCTTTTTCATGGTAAAGACCTCACAGATAACAGAATGTGTAGGGGCCGATGTCCTCATCGGCCTTGCCAATCAGCGTTACCCAGGGCCGGTGGGGACACCGGCCCCTGCGGTTTATTTTCTCAGCTCGGGCAGGGAGGCGGCGGCCACGGACTGGCCCACCCGGCGGGCCTTCTCGTCGGGCAGGGAGGCGTCGATGGCCTTGGCCGCCTCGGGGTACTCGTCGGCCAGCACCGCCTTGGCGGTGTCCAGGATGATGTCGCCGCCCCGGCCGGACATCACCCGGCCCTGGAGCTGGGCGTATTTGAAGCCGTAGTAGCCGTGGTACAGGGCCAGGGAGTGGCCCAGATACACGCCGATGGACTGGTAGACCTTCTCGGCGGCGGGGCTGCCCTCGTCCAGCAGCTTCTGCACCACCTTCAGCTTCTCCGCGGGGGAGAGGGACTCGTCCAGCTCGATGCCCGCCCGGGGGGCCAGCTTGATGACGCCGTCCTGGGAGAAGTACTTCACGCCGCAGCCGATGTCGCCGCTCCACTCGTCCCGCATGGCGTCGGGGTTGGCGTCCACCGGCACAAAGGCCAGCTCGTTGAGCCAGCCGGTGACCCGGCCCTGGGCGTCCACGTAGCCCACCGCCTCGCTGGTGCCCATGGCGATGCCCAGCACGTTGTTCTCGCCCAGGTTCATGGCCCCCGCCAGGGCGGACACGTCGCCGTCGTTGGCCACGATGTAGGGCACGTCGCCGAAGGTGTCGGTGATGGCCCGGATGTAGATGTCCTTCACCTTGGCGTCAAAGAGATCCTTGGGCACCTGGAGGAACAGGGAGGCGTTCATGGTGCGGTTGTCGATGTACACGCCGGCGGAGGACACGCCCACGGCGTCCACCCGGGGCATATGCTCTGCGGCGGACTTCAGGGCGGCCACGATGCCGTCGTAGTGGTAGTCGGGGTCGGAGTTGATCTTGGGGAACCACACCACCTCCTCGGAGAACACGGGCTCGCCGTCGATGACGGCGGACACCTTCCGGTCGGAGCCGCCGGCGTCAAAGCCGATGCGGCAGCCGTCCAGGTGGCGGCCGATGGCCTTGGGGTCGCTGCTCTCCGCGGGCACCTTGTCGCAGGAGACGATCTCGAAGGGGTGCTCGAACACATTGGCCATGTAGTCCCAGTCGAAAGCCTGACGGCCGGCGGCGGAATAGTGGACGTTCATTTTGTCCGCCAGCTCCGGGCTGCCGGCGATGTACACCCGGAAGCCGCCGTACATCCACAGCATGGTTTTGATGACCCGCTCCACATAGTACTCGTCAGCGGCGGCCATGTCCGGGGTGCCGTGTATGTTCACGTGCCACACGGCCACCTGGCCGTTGGAGCGTTCCACGGCCACGTCCAGGGGCTTGTCCGCCCCGGCCAGGAAGGCGCGGTTGAACTGGGCCAGCGGGATGAAGCCGGGATCCAGCTCCGGGACATTTTTCACAGATACTTCGATGCCGAGATGATTCATGACAGTCGTCCTCCATTTCAATCCATAGAAGTAACGGATGCGGGCAAAATGCGGGCTGGACGGAAGAAATTTCCCGTTTTTTGTGACAGTAGCCAAAAAACGCCCAGTATCCATACTGTAAGCCTATCAGTTTTCCGCAAAAAGTCAAGCATTTTTTGAGCGAAATGAAAATTATTTTCGTCCACACCCTTGACGCGGCCCCTCCGGGCGGGTATCATAAGGGTAGTTTAAGCGAAACTGATTTTCAGAAAGGTGGAACGCGTTATGGATGTGAAACGTATGCAGGGCCATCAGCAGTGGCTCAGGGAGGAGCTGGATCGCTGCGTGGCGTTCTGGCTGAAGAACGGCATGGATCCGGTGCACGGCGGGGTGTATACCTGCCTGGATCGGGAGGGCAAGGTGTTCTCCACTGACAAGAGCGTGTGGATGCAGGGGCGCTGCGGCTGGATCTTCGCCTACCTGTGCCACCTCTACGGGCCCAAGGACGAGTGGCTGGCCGCCAGCAAGAGCTGCCTGGACTTCCTGGAGGAGCACTGCATCAACCATGAGGCCGGGGGGCGGCTGTACTTCACCGTCACCGAGGACGGCAAGCCCCTGCGCCAGCGGCGCTACTGCTTCTCCGAGGCGTTCTACGCCCTGGCCAACGCGGAGTACTACGGCGTGGCCGGCGGGGAGGAGCACCTGGAGCGGGCCCGCCGGGCCTACGACCTCTACTGGGATCTGAACCACGGCATGAAGGATCCCACCGGCCTGGGCCCCAAGACCATCCCCGAGACCCGCACCGGCCGGGCCTTCGGCACCCCCATGATCATCCTGAACGTCACCGGCACCCTGCTGCGGGTTGACCCGGAGCGCAGGGAGCTCTACGAGCAGCGGGCCCAGCAGTGCGTGGACGAGATCTTCAAATACCACGTGCACCCCGAGCTGAAGTGCGTGCTGGAGAACGTGGGCCCGGACGGCGAGGCCCGGCTCAACTACACCGAGGGCCGCGTCGTCAACCCCGGCCACGACATCGAGGGCGTGTGGTTCCTGCTGGAGCACGCCCAGCGCACCGGCGACCAGGAGCTGGTGAAGAAGGCCGCCCAGATCTTCGACTGGGCCATCGACCTGGGCTGGGACAAGGAGTACGGCGGCCTGCTGTACTTTGTGGACTGCCTGGGCAGGCCCCCCGAGGCGTATGAGCACGACATGAAGCTGTGGTGGCCCCACGACGAGATCCTCATCGCCAGCCTGATGCTCTACCGGGACACCGGGGAGGAAAAATACCTGGATTGGTTCGAGAAAACGCTGGACTATTGCAAGCAGTACTTCTCCGACCCGGAATACGGCGAGTGGTACGGTTATCTGCGCCGGGACGGGAAGCCCACCCAACCCCCGTGCAAGGGGAGCACGTTCAAGGGCCCCTTCCATCTGCCCCGGATGCTCAGTATGTGCGAGCGGATGATGGACGGGCTGCTGAACGGGCAGTAAGGGGGCCGGTATGCCTTACGGCGACGTATTCACCAGAATCAACCGGGAATATTACCAGCTCACCAGCGCGGAGAAGAAGATCGCGGACTATATGCTCCTCCAGCGTCAGGAGTGCCAGTATATGTCCATCTCCGAGATGGCGGAGGTGGCGGACGTGGCGGAGGCCACCGTCTCCCGCTTCTGCCGCCGCCTGGGCTACAAGGGCTACAGCGCCTTCAAGCTGGCGGTGGCGGGCTCCGGCTCCGCCCAGCGGCCCATGAGCCCCCTGTATGGCGAGATCCAGGCCGAGGACAGCCTGGGCGATATGTGCCAGAAGATCTACGCCGCCGATGTGGACGCCATCACCCAAACCCTGTCCCTCATCAACCCCGGGGCGGTGACCCGGGCAGCGGATCTGATCCTGTCCGCCGACCGGGTGCTGTGCATGGGGCTGGGCGGCTCCATGGTGCTGGCCCAGGAGGCGGCCCACCTGTTCTCCACCGCCCTGCCCAACTTCTACGCCGTGGAGGACTCCCACTTCCAGGCCATCCGCTGCGCCCTGCTCACCGAGCGGGACGTGGTGGTGTACTTCTCCTATTCCGGCTCCACCCGGGACGTGGTGGACGTGATGAAGATCGTCCAGGAGCGGGGGGCCAAGACCATCCTCATCACCCGCTTCCCCAAGTCCCCCGGCGCGGCCTGCGCCGACGTGGTGCTGGAGTGCGGCGCCCGGGAGGGCCCACTCCAGATGGGCTCGGTGGCCGCCCGGATGGGCCAGCTCTACCTCATCGACGTGCTGTTCAACGAGGTGTGCCGCCGGGACATGGAGACCTGCCGGGAGCGGCGCAAGCAGGTGGCGGACGCCCTGGCGGACAAGCATCTGTGAGGCGGGGCGAAAATATTTTCCTGCAAAAGAAAATTTGCGAAATTATTTTCAAATAGTATTGACAAACCGCAGGAAAGATTATACAATCTGAACAAGAGCCTGCGGTGTTGGCAGGCGGAGAATTATTAATTATGAGGAGGAACACAGAATGAAGACGATTCGTAAGGCTCTGGCTCTGGTTCTGGCGCTGTGCATGGTTCTGGCGCTGGCCGCTTGTACTGGCGGCACCGAGCCCACCAAGGCCCCCGAGAGCAAGGCTCCCGAGTCCCAGGCCCCCGAGGAGACCAAGACCCCCGATGAGCCCGGCACCGAGATGGCCGAGGAGATCACCCTTTGGACCTACCCCGTAGGCAACTGGGGCGATGAAGCCAACGTCAAGAGCATCACCGACGCCTTTACCGCCGACACCGGCATCAAGGTCACCGTGGAGTATCTGGACTACACCAACGGCGACGACAAGGTCAACACCGCCATCACCGCCGGCAATCAGCCCGACCTGGTTCTGGAAGGCCCCGAGCGTCTGGTTGCCAACTGGGGCGCCAACAACCACATGGTGGATCTGTCCGATCTGCTGGACGACACCGACAAAAAGGAGCTCCTCCCCGCCCCCCAGAACGCCTGTGTGAATGACGCGGGCAAGATGTACGAGTATCCCCTGTGCATGACCGCCCACTGCATGGCCATCAACAAGCAGGCTTTTGAGGCCGCCGATGCCCTCCAGTATGTGGATCTCGAGAACCGCACCTGGTCCACCGAGAACTTCATCAAGGCTGTCAACGCCCTGTATGATCATTTTGGTGACACCGTGGGCGTTGTCTACTGCAACGGCCAGGGCGGCGACCAGGGCACCCGTGAGCTTGTCATCAATATGTACGGCGGCACCTTCACCAATGCCGACCACTCCAAGCTGACCTGGGACGACGCCAAGAACATCAAAGCGTTCCAGACCCTGTACGATTTGGACGGCATCGCCTATGACGCCTCCGTCACTGCCTCGGACGAAATCGCCAAGTTCTATCAGGGCGTGCTGAAGATGGCCTTCTGCTGGAACTCCGGCCAGCAGCTCAACCCCAACGCTGCCGACACCGGCGAGGGCAAGACCGTCACCGGCGATGACATCATCTTTATGTGCCAGCCCACCGAGGACGGCTCCGCTTCCCGCCTGGGCGGCGGCATCTGGGGCTTCGGCATCTTTGACAAGGGCGATGCGTCCCGTATCGCTGCTGCCAAGGAGTTCATCAAGTGGGTGTGCGACTCCGAGCACACCGTGGACTGCGTGCCCAATGGCTTCTTCCCCGTCCGCTCCACCGCCGCTGATGGCGCCTCCGATCTGAGCGCCTTCACGGACAACGCCATGGTCAAGGAGTACTTTGAGGTTATGCTCCCGCGCATGGGCGATTACTACCAGGTTATCCCCGGCTGGGCCGGCATCCGTACCGAGTGGTGGACGATGCTCCAGGATATCGGCGCTGGCACTCCTGTTGAGGAAGCCGTCGCCAAGGGCACCACTGCGGCCAACGCCGTTGTCGAGGCTGCAAGCTGATTTAAGAGACGCAGCTTGATCAGTTGTGGTTTGCAGGCGCCCCGTCCCCTTGGGGATGGGGCGCCTTTTTTAAGAGAAAGGGGTGCCTACCTTGGAAAAGCAATCAAAGCGGGATATGAGCCGAACCCTTCAGCGCCGGGAGAATATCTCCGGCTATCTGTTCATGCTTCCCAGTCTGGTTTTCTTCGTGGGGTTCGTCGTTATCCCCATGTTTTTGTGCATCGGAATGAGCTTTACCGACGCCAACCTGAACGCGAAGACCGCGACCGGCTTTGTGGGCCTGACCAATTTTGTCAATCTCTGGCAGGATGCCAAATTTCTGGACGCCCTGAAAAACACGTTCGTGCTGGTGGTGGTTACCGTCCCCGCCGTCACCCTCTTTTCCCTTTGGGTGTCCTCCGTCATCTATAAAATGCACTCCGCGGCGCTGTCCGCGTTCCGGTGCATTTTCTATCTGCCCGTGGTTACCGGCTCCGTGGCGGTCACCGTGGTGTGGAAGTGGATTCTGGACAATTACAACGGCATCCTGAACACCGCCCTGAAGGGCGCGGGGATCATTGAAAAGAATATCAACTGGCTGGGCACCTCGGGCATTGCCATCTGGTGCATCATCCTGATCATGTTTACCACCTATGTGGGCCAGCCCATCGTGCTGTATGTCTCCGCCCTGGGCAATGTGGATCAGACCCTGGTGGAGGCCGCCCAGGTGGACGGGGCCACCAACTTCCAGGTATTCTGGCGCATCAAGTGGCCCCAGATCATGCCCACCACCCTGTATATCCTGGTCATCACCACCATCAACACCTTCCAGTGCTTTGCCCTGATCCAATTGCTGACCTCCGGCGGATCGGGTACCAACACGGTGATGTATTACATCTACCAGACCGCGTTCAAGCTCACGGAGCAGCCCGGACACTTCGGCTACGCCAACGCCATGGGCGTGATGCTGGCCATCTTTATTGCCATTCTGTCCGCCATCCAGTTCAAGCTGGGCAAAGAGAAGTAAGGAGGGTGTGAGAAATGAAAATCAGTTCCGGCCGGACAAAGGCCTATAAAGTCGTTTCCTTCATCATTTTGATTCTTCTCGCTGTGCTGTTCCTGTTCCCCCTGTATTGGATCATCACCGGCGCATTCAAGCCCGCCGCCGACATCTACAACCAGGAGCCGGTATGGTGGCCCACCGAGTGGGTGGCCAAAAACTTTGAAAATCTCTTTAACAAGCGCACCGCGGCCCTGTTCAGCCTGTTCGGCATTGACGGCCCCACTGGCCCCGCCGCCATCCGCTGGCTGATCAATACGGTTTTCATGTCGATCATGGCTATGATCCTCACCTGCCTCACCGCAGCCCTGGCCGGCTACGCCCTGGCGAAAAAGCGCTTCCGCGGCCGGGCCGTCCTGTTCGGCCTGATCGTGTGCGCCATGGCCCTGCCCAAGCAGGTCATCCTGATCCCGCTGCTGAAGGAAATGTCCGCGCTGAACCTGTATGACACCCTGTGGGCGGTGATCATTCCCACGGTGGGCTGGCCCTTCGGCGTGTTCCTGATGAAGCAGTTCTCCGAGGGGATCCCCGGTGAGATTCTGGAGGCCGCCCGCATCGACGGGGCCGGCGAGCTGAAGACCTTCAGCACCGTGGTGCTGCCCATGGTCAAGCCGGGCATCGGCGCGCTGGCGATCTTTACCTTTATCAATACCTGGAACGACTACTTCATGCAGTTGATCATGCTCTCCAGCAACGCCAACTACACCAGTCCCCTGGGCATTGCCACCCTCCAGGCGGAGGGAAGCGTTGACATGGGCCTGCTGATGGCGGGCGCGGCGCTGGCGTCTGTGCCCATCATCATCGTGTTCCTGATCTTCCAGAAGTATTTCACCCAGGGCATCACCATGGGCGCGGTGAAGGGCTGAGTTCCCCGCCGGACGGCCCTGTGAAGCTCCGCAATCCCGCGCCGCCTGCGCGGGATTGCCCGGCCAATTATGAGTAAGGAGTAAGCAAATATGAAAGACTATGCCAAGTACGCGGGCATCATCCCCGCATTTTACGCCTGCTATGACAAGAACGGGCAGATCAGCCCCGAGGGCCTCCGGGCCATGGCCCGCTACCTGAAGGACAAGGGCGTCAAGGGCCTGTACGTGGGCGGCTCCTCCGGCGAGTGCATCTACCAGAGCGTGGCCGAGCGCAAGCTGGTGCTGGAGAACGTGATGGCGGAGGTGGGCAAGGAGCTCACCATCATCGCCCACGTGGCCTGCAACAACACCGCGGACAGCCGGGATCTGGCCGCCCACGCCCAGTCCCTGGGGGTGGACGCCATCGCCGCCATCCCGCCCATCTACTTCCACCTGCCCCCCGCCGGCATCGCCAAGTACTGGAACGACATCTCCGCTGCCGCGCCGGACACCGACTTCGTGATCTACAACATCCCCCAGCTGGCCGGGGTGGCCCTGACGGTGCCCCTGCTGAAGGAGATGCTGAAGAACCCCCGGGTCATCGGCGTGAAGAACTCCTCCATGCCGGTGCAGGACATCCAGATGTGGAAGGATGAGGGGGCCGTGGTGTTCAACGGGCCCGACGAGCAGCTGCTGTCCGGCCTGGCCGCCGGGGCCACCGGCGGCATCGGCGGCACCTACGCCGCCATGCCCGAGCTGTACCTGGCCATATTCCGCCTCTTCCACGAGGGCAAGATGGAGCAGGGCCGGGAGATCCAGAACGAGTGCTGCCGGATCATCTATAAGATGTGCTCCGCCACGGGCAATATGTACGCCGTGATCAAGGAGATCATCCGCCTCCAGGGCGGACCGGACGCGGGCAGCGTCCGCGCCCCGCTGCTGGAGCTGGCCCCCGGCGACGAGGCCGTGGTGAAGGAGAGCGCGGACATGATCGCCGCCGCGATCAAGAAGTACTGCTAATTGCGCTTAGGCGCGATACGATATGCTTGAGGTGATTTGATATGAGAATTTATTGTGAGAAGGACTACAACGCCATGAGCCGCCGGGCCGCCGCCATCATCGCCGCCCAGGTGGTGTCCAAGCCGGACTGCGTGCTGGGCCTGGCCACCGGCTCCACCCCCATCGGCGCCTACCAGCAGCTGGTGGAGTGGTACAAGAGCGGGGATCTGAGCTTTGCCCAGGTGCGCTCGGTGAACCTGGACGAGTACGTGGGGCTGGCCCCCACCCATGACCAGAGCTACCGGTACTTCATGCAGCACAACCTGTTCGACCACGTGGACATCGTGCCGGAGAACACCAACGTGCCCAGCGGTCTGGCCCCCGACGCGGCGGCGGAGTGCGCCCGGTACGAGGACGTGGTGAAGGCCCTGGGCTACGCCGACCTGCAGCTGCTGGGCCTGGGCCGCAACGGCCACATCGGTTTCAACGAGCCCTGCGACCACTTCCCCGTGGCCACCCATCTGGTGGATCTGACCCAGAGCACCATCGAGGCCAACGCCCGCTTCTTCGCCAGCGCGGACGATGTGCCCAAGCAGGCCCTCACCATGGGCATCGGCACCATCATGCACGCCCGGAGCATCCTGGTGGTGGCCAGCGGCGCGGACAAGGCGGAGGCGGTGGCCAAGACCGTGGCCGGCCCCGTCACCCCGAACGTGCCCGCCTCCATCCTCCAGCTCCACCCCAACGTCACCATCATCGGCGACGAGGCGGCCCTCAGCGGCCTGAAGTGAGGGAGAAAACATGAAAATTACAGGCGGTAAGGTATTCGATCTGGAGCGGGGCTTTGTGGAGCGGGACGTGTGCTTTGACGGCGCCCTGCTCACCCCGGACAGCCAGGACGGGCAGAGCTATGACGTGTCGGGGTGCTATGTGATCCCCGGCCTGACGGACGTGCACTTCCACGGCTGCCGGGGGGCGGATCTGTCCGACGGCGACCCGGACGGTCTCCAGACCATGGCGGAGTATGAGCTGTCCCGGGGCGTGACCCAGATCTGCCCCGCGGGCATGACCCTGCTGGAGGAGCAGCTTGTCAAGGTGTGCAAGACGGCGGCGGCCCACAAGCGGGCGGGCAGGCCCGGCGCGGATCTGGTGGGCGTCAACCTGGAGGGGCCCTTCCTGTCCTACGCCAAGAAGGGCGCCCAGAACGGCGACTGGCTCCACGCCCCCGACGTGGCCATGCTGCGCCGGCTGGAGGAGGCCTCCGAGGGGCTGGTGAAGCTGGTGTCCGTGGCTCCGGAGGAGCCGGGGGCGCTGGACTTCATCAAGGCGGTGGCGGAGGAGGTCAACGTGTCCGTGGCCCACACCACCGCGGACTATGACACCGCCCTGGCGGCGTTCCGGGCGGGCGCCCGGGAGGTCACCCACCTCTTTAACGCCATGCCCGCCTTCACCCACCGGGCACCCGGCGTGGTGGGCGCGGCGCTGGACTCCCCCTGGAGCCGGGTGGAGCTCATCTCCGACGGTATCCACATCCACCCCAGCGTGGTGCGTGCCACCTTTCAGATGTTCGGCCGCGACCGGGTGGTGCTCATCTCCGACACCATGCGGGCCGCTGGTATGTCCGACGGCGAGTACGACCTGGGCGGCCAGAACGTCATCGTCAAGGGCCCCCTGGCCACCCTGGCGGACGGCACCATCGCCGGCTCGGTGACGGATCTGATGGCGTGCATGAAGACCGCCGTCTCCTTCGGCATCCCCCTGGCGGACGCGGTGCGGGCGGCGGCGGTGAACCCCGCCAAGGCCATCGGCATCTTCGACCGGGTGGGCAGCCTGGAGCCGGGCAAGCGGGCCAACGTGGCCGTGCTGGGCCCGGATCTGGAGCTGAAGGCCGTGTTCTTCCATGGGAATAAGGTGGTTTAACCCAGCAAAACAGCAGGGGAGACGCGGGTGCGTCTCCCCTGTGCGCTGCATCTGCTAAACCAGCTCCCCAAAGGCGGGGGCGGGGGACGGGGAGGCGGAGGGCTGGGCCCCGCTGTCTCCAACCCCCGGCATGGCCAGCCCGTGGAGGAAGCTGCCCGAGGCGGACTGGATCTGCCCGCCCACCACCTTGTCCTTGTAGATCAGCAGGGCGATCTGCACCGGCTCGGCCTGGGAGGGGTAGTTGGTGAGCTGGTAGGTGTACCGCTTCACCCGCTTGCCGCAGTACCGGCTCAGGTCAAAGCCCTGATCCTGCTGGAGCTTGAGGTAGCCCGCGTAGCTGTCGTCAAATTCCTCCGGGATGAGCAGCTCCTCGGTGGCGATGGGCTGGGGGGACACCTGCCAGCCCAGCCCGCCCAGATAGGCCAGACGATCGTCGTTGGTGCGGATGTGCTTTACCTCCGCCGAGGCGGCGACGGCCCGCCCGCCCAGGGTGACAAGAAGGGCGGCGGCCACCACCGCGCAGCAGCAAAGGGCGGTGATCCCACCCGCCAGCAGCCGTCTCTTTGGTACCCGTGCGGTGACGATGATCATGCTATCAATCCTTCCCATGGTTTCTCAGGAAATAGTATGAAGCAATTCCCCACAATATGATACCGTCAGGCCAGGGCGCCGGCGGCGGCAGAAGGAGGCGGACGGCATGGAACGGCTGGACAAGCGGCTGGCCAGCACAGGGAAGTGGAGCCGGAAGGAGGCCCGGGAGCTGATCCGGGCGGGCCGGGTGCAGGTGGAGGGCGCGGTGTGCCGCGTACCGGAGCAGAAGGTGGAGGAGTCCGCCAGCCTCACCGTGGACGGGGAGGCCATCGGCGGCAGCGGGCCGGTGTACCTGATGCTGAACAAGCCGGCGGGGGTGGTGTCGTCCACCGACGAGCCGGGGGAACGCACTGTTCTGGATCTGCTGGGGGAGGAATGGCAAAATCGGGGCCTGTTCCCGGCGGGGCGGCTGGACAAGGACACGGAGGGCCTGCTGCTGATCACCAACGACGGCCCCCTGGCCCACCGGCTGCTGGCCCCCAAGCGCCACGTGGACAAGGTGTACTACGTAGAGGTGGACGGGACGCTGGATCCGGAGGACGCAGAGGCGGTGCGGGCGGGGATCGTGCTGGGGGACGGCGCGGTATGCCGGCCCGGGGAGCTGGAGCTTCTGGGGGAGGGCCGCGCCCGGATCACCATCCACGAGGGGAAGTACCACCAGGTGAAGCGGATGCTGGCCGCCCGGGGCAAGCCGGTGCGCTATCTCTGCCGGGAGCGGTTCGGGCCGCTGACGTTAGACCAGAATCTTCCAAAAGGTGGGTGGAGAGCACTAACGGAGGGGGAGATCCAGGCGCTTTTCCGTCAATGAGACGAATTTTTTGGCAGATTCCACAAATATTTTTTGGAAAACTATTGAAATCGGCAATGAAACCCGATATAATGGACTCCGTTGAGACGTGAATCAGAGAGCGCGGCAGACACAGGGCCGCATCGCACAGCTCCCGTGCCAAAAAACGGAACCTGTGCGACGCCGCCCTGTTCGCGGCCGCAGAGAAAGGAGAAAAGCGCAATGTTCAGCCGGATCTTCCAAAGTGTCGTGCTTCAGATGAAGGACTGCTGTGACCGCGCCGTGGGCGTGATTGACGAGCAGGGGACGGTGGTGGCCTGCAACGAGCTGAGCTGCATCGGGGAGAAGTGGGGAAACGCCGCCGCCCTGCTGGCCGCGGAGCAGGACGCCCTGGTGGTGAGCAACGGCTTCACCTTCAAGTCCCTGCCCGGCTGGAACGGCCAGACAGACTATGCCGCCTTCGCCCGGGGGGAGGACGAGCGGGCCGCTCTGGTGTGCTCTATGGCCGTCATCGCTCTGAACGGGGCCAAGACCTACTACGAGGAGAAAAACGACAAGGCCACCTTTGTCAAGAACATCCTGTGCGACAACATCCTGCTGGGGGACATCTATGTCCGGGCCAAGGAGCTGCACTTCCTGTCGGAGGCTCCCCGGGCGGTGATCCTGATCCGGCAGCTGGGCGCTCCGGACGTGTCGGCGGTGGACGTGGTGTCCGGCCTGTACCCCGACAAGCAGGCGGACTTCGTGCTGTCCATCAGCGAGACGGACGTGGCCCTGGTGAAGCAGCTGGGGGAGAACGCCGACATCCGGGAGGTGCAGAAGATCGCCCAGAACGTCCAGGAGGCCCTCACCCGGGAGCTGGGCATCAAGACCGTGGTGGGCGTGGGCACCATCGTGGGCCACATCCGGGATCTGGCCCGCACCTACAAGGAGGCCCAGGTGGCCATCGACGTGGGCAAGGTGTTCGACACGGAGCGCTCCATCATCAGCTATGAGAACCTGGGCATCGGGCGGCTGATCTACCAGCTGCCCACCACCCTGTGCGAGATGTTCCTGCGGGAGGTCTTTAAGAAGAATCCCATCGACGCCCTGGATCAGGAGACGCTGTTCACCATCAACAAGTTCTTCGAGAACAACCTGAACGTGTCCGAGACTGCCCGGAAGCTGTTCGTCCACCGGAACACCCTGGTGTACCGGCTGGAGAAGATCAAGAAGCTCACCGGCCTGGATCTGCGGGAGTTCGACGACGCCATCACCTTCAAGGTGGCGCTGATGGTCAAGAAGTACCTGGTTTCCCGGGGCATCGAGTCCTGAACGCCGGAGAGTCAATCTGGAAAGCCGCCCGTCCGGGCGGCTTTCTTTCGCGGCCGGCCGGGTTGACAGCGTGGACAGTTTGTAAATTTTCCTGCCGAATGCTGGGAAAGGGCGCCAGCCGGTTGACAGCGCCCCGATTACCCGATATAATAACAAAGATTACAAAGCAGTTACAATGGGGAGGCCGCCCATGACATGATACGATTGATCGATGTATATAAAGAGTACGACAACGGCACCAAGGCGTTGAAGGGAATCGATCTGCGCATTGAGGACGGGGAGTTTGTCTTTTTGGTGGGGCCCTCCGGGTCGGGCAAGTCCACCATTGTCAAGCTGCTCACCGCCGAGTCCACCGCCTCCAAGGGCCGGGTGATCGTCAACGGGTACAACCTGAACAACATCCGCCGCTGGCAGATCCCCCATATGCGGCGCACCCTTGGGGTCATCTTCCAGGATTTCCGCCTCATCGAGAAAAAGACGGTGCAGGGGAACCTGGAATTTGCCATGAGAACCATCGGGGCCAGCGGGCGGGAGATGGGCAAGCGCATCCCCTATGTGCTGGATCTGGTGGGCCTCAACGGCAAGGCGGAGGCGTACCCCAACGAGATGAGCGGCGGGGAGCAGCAGCGGGTGGCCATCGCCCGGGCGCTGGTGAACAACCCCCGCATGATTATTGCCGACGAGCCCACCGGAAACCTGGATCCCAAGCGTTCCCTGGAGATCATGACGCTGCTGGAGCGGATCAACTCCATGGGCACCACCGTGCTGGTGGTCACCCATGAGAAGGATCTGGTCAACCGCTTCTCCAAGCGGGTGGTGGCCATCAAGGACGGGGAGCTGGTGCGGGACGGTCAGGGAGGCTACTACAGGGTATGAAACGGATTAACATAGGGTATTTCATCAAGGAAGGATTCCTGAGCGTGTTCTCCCACGGGCTGATGTCCTTTGCGGCGGTGTGCATGATCGTGGCCTGCCTGCTGATCATGGGCTCCTTCTCCCTGCTGGCCATGAACGTGGACGAGAACCTGAAAAAGCTGGAGGATGACAACGAGTTTCTGGCCTACATCGACGAGAACTACACCGACGCCCAGATTCAGGATCTGATCGCGCGGGTGAAAGCCGTGGACAACGTGGACGCGGATTCGGTGAAGTTCGTCACCAGGGAGGAGGCCAAGGCCGTCTACCTGGAGGGACGGGAGGAGGATGGGCTGTACGCCAATATGCCCGACGAGGTGTTCCGGGATCGCCTGTCCATCCATGTGGTGGATCTGACCCGGTTCAACGAGACGGTGGAGGCGGTGGAGGCCCTGCCCGGCGTGGACGGCCACCGGGCGGAGGGTGAGCTGGCCGAGGGCTTTGTGGCGGTGCGCAACGCGGTGACCGCCCTGGCCTGGGTGCTGGTGGCCATTCTGGCGGCGGTGTCCCTGTTCATCATCGCCAACACCATCCGGCTGGCCACCTTTACCCGGAGGGAGGAGATCGCCATCATGAAGATGTGCGGCGCCACCGACGGTTTCGTCCGGGGGCCCTTCATCGTGGAGGGGCTGATTTTGGGGCTTGTGGGGGCGCTGGTGGCCTTCTTCCTCCAGTGGGCGGTGTACGGCGCGGTGTGCCGGGCCATCATCGGCAGCGGGGCGCTGACTCTGTTTCAGCTGCTGGAGTTCAAGGACATTTGGAGCAGGGTGCTGGGCGTGTTCCTGGCGGCGGGGGCGGCCATCGGAGCGGTGGGCTCCGGGTTCGCCATCCGGCGGTTCCTTCAGGTTTGATTGCGTGGGAGGCGCGGTATGAATAAAAAGACACAGCGGATCATAGTGATCGTGGTGGCGGCGGCGCTGCTGCTGACGGTGCTGGTGCCGGCGCTGAGCGTGCTGGCCTACGGGTCGGTGACCCAGGGGGATCTCCAGAATACCAAGGGGAACATCCAGAATATCAAGGACGAACTGGCCGACATCAAGGATCAGAAGAAGGACGCGGAGGAGCGGCTGGCCGCCATCCGGAACGATCTGTCCAAGGCCAAGGAGCAGATGGAGCTGATCCAGGGCCAGGTGGTGCTCACCGAGTCCCAGATCAACGCCAGCCAGCAGCTGCTGGATCAATATGACGGGGACATCGCCGCCAAGGAGGCGGAGATCGCGGATCTGGAGGTGCAGGAGCAGGAGCAGCTCCAGGAGTTCTACCGCCAGACGCGCTGGATGGAGGAGACGGGCAGCGTGTCCTACCTGTCCATCCTGTTCCAGGCCTCCTCCTTCTCCGAGCTGCTGGACTATGCCGACCTCATCACCAATATCATGGAATATTCCAACCGGATCATCGACCGGCTGGAGAACACCCAGCGGCAGATCGGCGAGGCCCGGGACGCGGTGCAGGCCGTCCGGAACGAGGAGGCCGCCGCCAAGGAGGAGCTGGAGGGTCAGAAAGCCGAGCTGGAGGCCAAGCGGGCGGAGCAGGATAAGCTGCTGAAGCAGATCGCCGCGTCGGAGAGCGAGGCGGCGGAGGAGGCCAAAAAGCTGGCCGAGAGCGAGGCGCTCATCAACAAGCAGCTGAAGGAGGCCGAGCGGAAGTACGCCCAGCAGCTGGCCGAGCTGGAGCGCCAGAACCAGCAGAACAACAACAACGTCAACATGGGCAGCGGCAACTGGTACTGGCCGCTGCCGGGGCGGTATCACCTCTCGTCCCTGTTTGGCAATCGGGCCGACCCCTTCACGGGACGGCCATCGAACCACACCGGAACCGATATCCCCGCCCCCTCCGGCACCCCCATCTACGCCGCCCAGGACGGGGTGGTGACCACGGTGAACCGGAACCAGTACGCCTCGTCCTACGGCTACTACTGCATCATCAGCCACGGCAACGGCTACGCCACCCTGTACGCCCACCAGTGCCAGGTACCACCGGTGACCGAGGGACAGACCGTGAACAAGGGCCAGGTCATCGGCTACGTGGGTACCACGGGTCGCTCCACCGGCAACCATCTGCACTTTGAGGTGCGGGTGAACGGGGTGCGGGGGGACGTGATTAAGCTCTACCCCGGTATGACGTTTACCGCCACCGATGGCGCGGGGCGGAGGTATAACATCCAAGGCGGCTGAACCGCTGAAGCGAAGCGTACACAAAAAGCCCAGGGGCGCGGGGAAAACCCGCGCCCCTGTCATTTATTTCCCGGGCGATTGATTGCGATTTGTAATCTTCCAGGGAAAAACTTCAAAGCGTAAAAAGGAGGCCGAACCATGAGGGAACAGGGGACACAGGCGGCGGAGAAGGCCAAGCGGAAGTGGTGGCAGCCCACCGGCCCCGCCAAGATCGCCATCGCGGTGATCCTGACCCTGCTGCTGTCCACGGGGCTGTGGTGCCTGGCGCTGGGGGGCAGCGGCGTGGCCATGGTGCAGACCTATCTGCTGGCCCGGTTCGCCTTCGTGGAGACGGACGCGGATCTGGACGGGGCCACGGACAAGGCCCTGTCCGCCTTTGTGGACGGGCTGGGGGATCGGTGGTCGTACTACCTCAGCGCCGAGGATCACCAGGCCACCATGGAGCGGCGGGCCAACAACTACGTGGGCATCGGCGTGACGGTGGACAGTGTCGCCCGGGAGGAGGGCCTGCTGGTGCAGTCCGTCACCGGGGACGGCCCCGCGGACAAGGCGGGGGTGCTGGTGGGGGACGTGATCACCGCTGTGGACGGCGTGTCCATCGCCGGGGACGCCCGGCAGGAGGGCTCCGACCGGATCCGGGGGGAGGCGGGCACCCAGGTTACCCTCACCCTCCTGGGGGAGGACGGGGCCGGCCGGGACGTGACCTGCACCCGGGCCACCCTCCGCAGCGCCTCCGCCCAGGGCAGGATGCTGGAAGACAAGGTGGGCTATGTGCAGCTGAGCAACTTCTATTCCGGTTCGGCGGATAGCTTCAAAAAAGAGGTGGACGCCCTGGTGGAGCAGGGGGCGGAGCGCCTGCTCATCGACGTGCGCGGCGATCCCGGCGGCTACGTGGCGGAGCTGGAGAAGATTCTGGACTACCTGCTGCCCGAGGGCCCGGTGTTCACCCACAAGCCCCGGTGGTGGTTCCAGTCCGTCTACCAGTCGGACGGGGACTGCGTGGATCTGCCCATGGCTGTGCTGGTGAACCAGCACAGCTACTCCGCGGCGGAGTTGCTGGCGGCCCAGCTCCGGGAGAGCGCCGGCGCCCCCATCGTAGGGGAGCGCACCAGCGGCAAGGGCTACTCCCAGGTGACCTTCCCCCTGGTCAACGGCGGCGGGGCGGGCCTGTCCACCGCGGCCTACTGCACGGGCAGCGGCCACTCCCTCATCGGGGAGGGGATTATCCCCGACGTGGAGCTGTCCCTGCCCGAGGGGGCGGTTCTGGGCGGGGAGGACGACGTACAGCTCCAGGCGGCCCTGGAGCTGCTGACAAAATAAGAAATAGAACGCGGCCCATGGGAGTTCCCATGGGCCGCATTTTCTCTGATGCGATTAAAACAGCTTCCCCGAATAGGCCCGCCGGTAGATCCGCACGATGTCCTCCTTGGTGCACGGCCTGGGGTTGGTGGCGGTGCAGCGGTCGGCCAGGGCGTCCGCCGCCATGGCCTCCACGTCCGCCTCAAACTCCGCCTGGAGCACCCCGGCGTCCTTGATGGTGGACGGCATACTCAGCTTGTCCATGGAGCTGCGGATGGTGCGGATGAGCTGAAGGGCGCTCTGGCGCACGCTGGAGCTGTCCAGCCGCAGCAGGCGGGAGATCTGGGCGTACCGCTTGGCGGTGGGGGTGAGCCCGTCGATGCAGCCGGCGTTGAAGCTCATCACGTAGGGCAGCAGGATGCCGTTGGCCCTGCCGTGGGGAATGTGGAAATGGGCGCCCAGGGCGTGGGCCATGCCGTGGTTCAGCCCCAGCCCCGAGTTGGAGAAGGCGATGCCCGCCAGGCAGGAGGCGTTGTGCATCTTCTGCCGGGCCTCCAGGTTGTCCGGGGCGCGGTAGGCCTCCAGCAGGTTGTGGTAGGCCAGCTTGATGGCCTTTTCCGCCGCCGCGTCGGAGAAATCCGTGTGGGCGGTGGACACGAAGGCCTCCACCGCGTGGGTGAATACGTCGATGCCGGTGTCGGCGGTGACCACGGGGGGCACGCTCGCCGTGAGGGCGGGATCCAGCACCGCCGCGTTGGGCAGCAGCTTGTCGTCCACCAGGGGGTACTTGATCTCCTTCTCCCGGTCGGTGATGACGGCGAACCGGCTCACCTCCGAGCCCGTGCCGCTGGTGGTGGGGACGGCGGCGAACAGCACGTCCCGCACGTCCTGCTGCTTGGCGGAGAAGAACAGGATGGCCTTGGCCGCGTCGATGGCGGAGCCGCCGCCAAAGGCCACCACCGCGTCCGGCTGGAACTCCAGCAGCAGACCCACTCCGGCGGTGACGGTGGTGATGTCCGGGTCGGCCTGCACGTCGGAGAAAACGCGGTATTCAGCACCCGCCCGCCGCGCCGCGTCCGCCACGTAGGAGATCTTGCCGCTGTCCGCCAGGAAGCGGTCGCTGACGATCAGCACCTTCCGCCGCCCCGCCAGCAGGCCGTCCAGACCGCCGCCTATGAAAATTTTTGCGCCCAGTTGAAATTGATCCATATGCCCGAGCCTCCTGTCCCAGTTTTTTTCGCCGCTTTCGCGTTGACACAAAAAGCGCCTGGATCCGCCAGCGGCAGTCCAAGGCGCTCCATCGCTCCTGTTCCGGCACCCCCACTCCGTCGCGGGGATACATCCTAACTTTACCGGGTTTGGGCCCGTTTGTCAAGCCCTTTGGGGGAATTTCGCAAATTCCCGTTGACATTTTCGGGAAAAGCTGACATAATTGACAGCAGCAAAGCTGGTGTGTGCGGGGCCGTCCAGCCGGTTCCGCAGTTTCGCGCCCGTGTCCGCGCCGGAGGGCGGGGCTCGGGCAAAGGAGTGTTCATCAAATTGGATATCAGGTTTGTTCTTCCTTCAGAGGTGGGGCAGCTGGCGCGGAATGTGGTGACCTCGTTCCCGTCCAAGACGCCGGAGCTCCTGCTGAAGAATATGGAGGGCGAACTGTACCGGCCGGACGAGGGACGCTACCTCGGCTGCTTCGATGACGATGGAACCCTGCTGGGCTCCATCCTGATGATGGACTTCACCCTCAACGTCAGAGGGGTGATGACGCCGATGGGAGCGGCGGCCTACGTCTCCACCAATTTCCTGCGGAAAAAGGAGCACGTGGCCCGCACGCTTTTGGAGGTGTTGATGCGGTACTACGCCAGGTCAGGCGCCCCGATCAGCTGCCTGCACCCCTTCAACCCCGCGTTTTATCACAAGATGGGCTACGGCCTGTGCAACGAAAACACGCTGTACGCCCCGAAGCCCTGTTACATCCGATCCTTTGGGGACAAATCCGGCCTGTGCTACGCCCGGGAGGAGGATCGGGAGGCGGTGCTGGACTACTACCGCCGCTGGGTGGAGCGCACCCACGGCGCTACCCTCCACCACTACATGGATCCCCACCGCATTTTTGATATGCCCTACGTGGTGCTCTGCCGCCGGGCGGGGCGGATCACCGGCTACTTCACCTTCGAGTTTGTGGACGTGGATCACTACACCGACTGCTACCACGATCTGCTGGTGCGGGAGATGGTGTACGACGATCTGGACACCCTGAAGCAGTTCATGACCTTCTTCGCCTCCCAGGGCGATCAGATTGAGCGGGTGCGGTTCCTCTCCCCGGATCCCGATCTCCATATGCTGTTCCTCAACCCGGACACCGGGGAGAACCGGGCCCACGACGGCTGCATCCAGGAGATCGGCCGGCGTACCATGGGCTATATGTGCCGGATTCTGGACGTGGCGGCCTATTTCCGGGGCCAGGGGCACTGCTCCGCGCCGGTGAGCCGGGACTTCGTGCTGGAGCTCCAGGTGGAGGACGGCTTCCTGAAGGACAACACCGGCAGCTATTTCCTCCGTGTGTCCGGAGACCGGGTGGAGCTGGTGGGGAATGCCGCCCCCCAGGTGACGCTGCGCACGGACATCGCCGCCCTGTCCTCCTTTGTGATGGGGGCCTATTCCCTGGACAAGGCCGTGGCCCGGGGGGTCATGGAGCTGTCCGATCCGGCCTGGATCCCCGAGGTGCAAAGGGCCATCGGCTGGCACGAAAAACCTGTAAACTACACCTATTTTTGACGGGAAGCAGGAGACTGTATGAACGGAATCAACGTAACCATAGAGCGGGCCGCGCCGGAGCGCCTCCCCGAGATCCGGGAGGTCTTTCTGGACAGCGCCCTCTATGATCACTACTTTACCCGGGAGGGCCGGCTGGACGACATCCTGTCCACCGCCGTGGCCAAGGGGGATCTGTGGCTGGCCGTGGACTCCCGCAGCGAGGTGGTGGGCGCCATGCAGGTGGAGCTCACCGGCTTCTTCGGCGCCTTCCCCTACCTGGCGCTGCTGGGCGTGAAGAAGCGGTTCCGGGGCATGGGGGTGGGGCATACCCTCCTTCAGGTCTACGAGGGGGTGGCCCGGGAGTTGGGCTTCCGGAAGGTGTCCCTCCTGGTGAGCAGCTTCAACCCCAGGGCCAAGGCCCTCTACCAGTCCATGGGCTACCGGAAGGTGGGCTATGTGCCCGACGCCATCCTGCCCGGCCTGGACGAAAACATTATGGTGAAAACACTGTGACGCAAAACAGGGCCCCGCCGCCGGCGGGGCCCTGTTTTAAGTATTAAGGCGTGAGGAACGCGGCGATGGCGGCGTTGTAGGCCGGCAGGCCACGATCCGCCCACAGCAGCTCCAGGCCCAGCTGCTCCCGGGCCAGCTTCCCCAGATCGAAGCCGAAGGCGGAGAAGGAATAGCGCATCCGATCCGGCTTCCGGCAGGGCAGGCCCTCCCGCCGTGTGCATACATCGCACTGCTCGCACCGGCCCGCCGCCACCGTCCAGCTCCCCGGCACCGCCTTTTCCAGCTCCAGCAGGGTGGACAGCAGCTGCTTCTTCACCACGCCGTAGCTGGCCTGGCGCAGGGCCTCGGTGTGCTCCGGGGTGTCCGCCGCGGCGATTGTCCCGGGGGCGTAGTCCACCCGCACCCCCACGAGGCATACCGTGCGGAAGGGGGCGAAGGCCGCCCGGGCGTCGGGCACCCCCGGCGGGCAGGACCACACCTTCCCGTAGTCCGGGCAGGCCCGGCAGGCGTCCCGGAACCGCTCCGGCGTGCAATAGTCGTCCAGCCACCGGGATACCGGCAGCGACGCCGTTTTGACCTGCGTGGTGTACATACCCGCGCCCCCTCCACCGGTTTCCCGGCATTTTGCTGGCACAAGTATAGCACAGGAACCGCCCCGCTGTAAAGCCCCCGGCCCGCCCGGCTCCGGCGCTTGAAAAAATTTAACAAAACTTTGCCGCCTTTGTTGACAATGGTTAAATTGTCTGCTAAAATAAAAAGCGAAATTTCATGATATCCACAACTGAATACCGCGGCACAGCCTGCGGCGGCGCGACGCCAGCGCCAGCGCGGTTTGGGTTTGACTTGAAGTGATGTAACTTCTGTTGATAGAAATATTAACAGGAGTTATTATGTTTTTTACCGGTTTCCCGTGCCGCGGCATTCCAAACCGCGCGCTGAGCAAGGAGGGGACTGTATGATCGAACTGGACGAGAAGAAGCGAATTATTCAGGAGTTTGTCCCGGGCAAGCAGGTTACGCTGGCCCATGTGATCGCCAATCCCACCAAGGATCTCTACGCCAAGCTGGGCCTGCTGGACGCGGAGGGCGCCATCGGCATCCTCACCATCACCCCCAGCGAGGGGGCCATGATCGCCGCCGACGTGGCCTCCAAAGCCGCCGACGTGAAGATCGGCTTTGTGGATCGGTTCAACGGCTCCCTGGTGTTCACCGGGGACGTGGCCGCCGTGGAGGCCTCCCTGCGGGACGTGATGAAGGTGCTGTGCGACATGATGGGGTTCTCCCCCGCCCCCATGACCAAGACCTGACGGCATGGCGGACAAGACGCGCATCGTTCTGATGGGCCGGTCGGCGGCGGGCAAGACCACCCTGTGCCAGTGCATCAGCCACCAGGAGGTTCGCTACCACAAGACCCAGACCGTGTCCATCGTCAACCAGAACATGATTGACACGCCGGGGGAGTACCTGGAGCGCCGGGGGTTCCGGGGCGCTCTGATGGTGACCGCCACTGACGCCGACATCGTGGTGCTGGTGCAGGAGGCCACCGAGGACGGAACCATGTTCCCCCCGGCCTACGGCACCATGTTCGCCAAGCCCATTGTGGGCGTTGTCACCAAGGAGGATCTGGCCACTCCGGAGCAGGTGGAGAAGGCGAAAAAGTACCTGCGCATGGCGGGGGCGGAGAACATTTTTGTGGCCAGCGGCGTCACCGGCAAGGGCGTGCCCGAGCTGGTGGAATTTCTGAATTTATAGAAGCAGATCGATAGGAGGCCCCATGGAGAACGAGAAGATCCGGATTATCGTCGCCGACGATGAGCCCGTCACCAAAATGGATCTGCGGGAGCTGCTCACCTCGGCGGGCTACGAGGTGGTGGCGGAGGCCTCCGACGGGCTGGACGCCGTGGAGCTGTGCCGGCAGCACCGCCCGGATCTCATCCTGCTGGACGTGAAGATGCCCTTCCTGGACGGGCTGTCCGCCGCCCGGATCATCCACGAGGAAAACCTGGCCGGGGCCATCGTCATGCTGACGGCCTACAGCGAGCGGGACTTCATCAACCGGGCCAAGAGCTACGGCGTCAACGGCTACCTGGTGAAGCCCATCGACGAGAAGTCGCTGGTGCCCAGCATCGAGCTGGCCGCCGCCCGCAGCCAGGAGATGCGCCAGCTCCGCAAGGACATGGAAAAGACGGCGGCCCGGCTGGAAAACCGCATTGTGATCGAGAAGGCCAAGGGCGTGATCATGGCGGAGCAGGGCAAGAGTGAGCAGGAGGCCTATGACTATATCCGGGCGCTGAGCCAGAGCAAGCACCTGTCCATGTACCGGATTGCCGAGTTTATTTTGATGCAGAAGGAGGAGTAGGCAAGGTGGGCGTCATCCGGGATCTTTGCCACAAATATACCACCCTCACGGAGGACGAGATCTCCACCATCGAAGCCCTGGCGCCATTTTTGCAGATCATCGCCGATCTGACCGACGCGGACATCTTCATCGACTGCCCCTGCCGGAACGCCGACTCCATTGTGGTGGCGGAGGCCAAGCCCTCCGGGTTCCCCTCCTCCTACCAGAAATCGGTGGTGGGGATGCTGGCCAAGGCGGAGAACGAGCCGGCGGTGGCCAGAACCTCCCGCCTGGGGGTGAGCACCAAGCAGATGAAGGCGGTCACCCAGGAAAACCGCCGCACCATCCAGTCGGTGGAGCCCATCCGCAACGGGGATCACATCATCGGCGTGCTGATCCAGGAGCGGCACATCGACGAGAAATTCTTTACCAACCAGCGCCTCCAGTCCGCCCAGCAGAGCTATGAGGCCATCTCCGGGGGGTTCAACCGGGTGATGCCGGAAAACAACTGGCTGACGGAGTGCATCGACGAGGCCCTGCTCATCGTGGACGAGGGCGGGATCATCACCTTCCGCAACACCCTGGCCAAGGAGCTGTACCAGAAGCTGGGCTACATCGACGACGTGCTGGGCCAGCCCTATGACAATGTATTCCTGGTGAACGCGGATCCCGCCTGCGAGGGTTCCCACATGGAGGTGGAGGTAGGCCGCTATGTGCTGGATGTGAAGCGCATCCCCCTGGGGGCCCCCAACATGGCCTTCGTGCTGGTGATTCGGGATCTCACCTGGCGGAGGGAGCAGGAGAAGGCACTCATCCTCAAGTCGGTGGCGGTGAAGGAGATGCACCACCGGGTGAAGAACAACCTCCAGACCATCGCCAGCCTGCTGCGGCTCCAGACCCGGCGCTCCGACAGCCCGGAGACCCGGAAGGTGCTGGAGGAGAGCATGAACCGGATCATCGCCATCGCCAGCACCCACGAGCTGCTGGCCCAGAGCGGCATGGACGAGGTGATGCTCAGCGACGTGGTGCGCAACATCAAGAGCAACGCCCTGCGCTCCTGCGCCGGGCCCCACCTGAAGGTGGCCGTCACCATGGAGGGGGGCGACTTCACGGTGGACTCCGACGTGGGCACGTCGGTGGCCCTGGTGGTGAACGAGCTGCTGCAAAACGCCATGAAGTACGCCTTCGAGCCGGACAGGCGGGGGCTCATCCGCATCGTCATGACCCGGGGTGATCTCTACTCCCGCATCCAGGTCATCGACAACGGGCGGGGCTTCAACGTGCGGGACGCCACCAAGTCCCGGCTGGGGCTGTCCATCGTCCAGACCCTGGTGGAGGATAAGCTCTTTGGCAGCCTGGACATTGAGTCCGGGCCCAGGGGCACCCAGGTGACCTTTGATTTCAGAAACCAACTGACCAACCCCGACGACGTGACGTAACGCCGCCGGACTTCGCCTGGAGCGGCGCGGCTCGGGCACGGGGGAGGCCCCCTTGCTTTGGACTGTCTTTTTTCGGATTATTTTAAGAGAAGCGGGTGGTTATTTTGCATGAGGTCATTCTCAGCGCGGGCATTGACATTGGAACATCCACCACACAACTGATCTTCAGCCGCCTGACCCTGGAGAACCGGGCGGTGAGCTACATGGCGCCCCAGATCGACATTGTGGACAAGGAGGTCATCTACCGCAGCCCCATCTACTTCACCCCCCTGAAGTCCCCCACGGAGATCGACGCGGAGGCGGTGAAGGACATCGTGCGCCGGGAGTACGCCGCCGGCGGCATGAAGCCGGAGGACATCCAGACCGGCGCGGTGATCATCACCGGCGAGACCGCCCGGAAGCAGAACGCCAACGAGGTGCTGGCCGCCCTGTCCGACATGGCGGGGGACTTCGTGGTGGCCACGGCGGGCCCTGACCTGGAGTCCGTCCTCTCCGCCCGGGGGGCCGGGGCGGACGCCCTGTCCAAGCAGCGCCGCATCCCGGTGGCCAACCTGGACGTGGGGGGCGGCACCAGCAACATCGCCCTGTACGACACCGGCGCCCTGCGCAGCACCTGCTGCCTGGATATCGGCGGACGGCTGATCAAGGTGGCGGACGGCAGGCTGACCTATGTCTATCCCAAAATCCAGGCCCTGGCCAACCGGCATGGCATCCAGATCTCCGCCGGCAACCGGGCCGATCCGGAGGTGCTGTACCAGGTGTGCCGGCTCATGGCCGCCCAGCTGGCCCAGGCCCTCCACCTCACCCAGCCGGACGGGGAGCACAAGGGGCTGTATACCAACTCCGGCAAGATGCTGGCCGACCAGCCCCGGGTGAAGGCGGTGACCTTCTCCGGCGGCGTGGCCGACTGCGTGTACCAGGATCAGCCTGGGGACGTGTTCCGGTATGGGGACATCGGCGTGCTGCTGGGCCGGGCCATCCGGGAGGATCCCGACCTGTCCAGGGTGGAGCGGTGCCCCGCCCTGGAGACCATCCGGGCCACGGTGGTGGGGGCGGGCACCCACGCCACCGACGTGAGCGGGAGCACCATCCGCTATGACGCCAACCTGCTCCCGGTGAAAAACGTGCCCATTCTGAAAGTCTCCGCTGAGGACGAGGCGTCGCTGGAGACGCTGAAGGCCTCTATTGCATATCAACTGCCGCTGCATATGCCGGAGGGCAAGATCGAGCAGATCGCCATCGCCTTCGCCGGGGAAAAACGCACCAGCTTTGTGGAAGTCCAGGCGCTGGCGGCGGCGATCATCGAATCGGCAAAGGAGGTGATAGACAGCAGATTCCCGCTCATCGTGGTGGTGGAAAACGATGTGGGCAAGGTGCTGGGCAACGCGCTGAATGTGATGCTCAAGCACGAAAAGCCCGTGATCTGCATCGACGGAGTACACACCGCCAACGGCGATTACATCGACATCGGCGAGCCGGTGGCCGGTGGGCAGGTTCTGCCCGTGGTGATTAAGACCTTGGTGTTCAATTCCTGACGAACAATAATAAGGGGTGAAAAAAGTGATTCTCAAAACCAGGCTGTTCGGCCATGTCTACGAGTTCAAATCCATCCGTGAGGTCATGGCCAAGGCAAACGAGGAAAAATCCGGCGACAAGCTGGCAGGCATCGCCGCCGAAACTGCGGAGGAGCGGGTCGCTGCTAAGGTGGTTCTGTCCAACCTTACGCTCAATGATCTGCGCAACTGCCCCGCCGTCCCCTATGAGGAGGACGACGTAACCCGCATCATCCAGGACGACCTGAACGAGACCATTTTCAACAGCTTCAAGAATATGACCGTGGCTGAGTTCCGTGAGTGGCTGCTCAGCGAAAAGACCACCGGCGACATGATCAAGCGCGCCTCCCGGGGCCTGACCTCCGAGTGCATCGCCGGCGTGTGCAAGCTGATGAGCAACTTGGATCTGGTGTACGCCGCCAAGAAGATCCGCGTCAGCGCCCACTGCAACACCACCATCGGCCTGCCGGGCACCTTCTCCGCCCGTCTCCAGCCCAACCACACCACCGACGACCCCAAGGGCATCGTGGCCTCCGTGATGGAGGGCCTGTCCCTGGGCTGCGGCGACGCCGTCATCGGCATCAACCCCGTGGACGACTCCGTGGAGAGCGTGGCCCGTCTGCTGAAGATGCTGGACGAGTTCAAGGCCAAGTGGGAGGTTCCCACCCAGATCTGCGTGCTGGCCCACGTGACCACCCAGACCGAGGCCGCCAACAAGTTCGGCGCTCCCCTGGATTTGATGTTCCAGTCCATCGCCGGCTCCCAGAAGGGCAACGAGGCCTTCGGCCTGACCACCCAGATGCTGGAGGACGGCCGCCAGACCATGCTGACCCGGGGCACCTGCACCGGCCCCAACGTGATGTACTTCGAGACCGGCCAGGGCTCCGAGCTGTCCTCCGACGCCCACAACGGCTGGGATCAGGTGACCATGGAGGCCCGCTGCTACGGCTTCGGCCGCCACTTCAAGCCCTTCCTGGTGAACACCGTCGTCGGCTTCATCGGCCCCGAGTACCTGTACGATTCCAAGCAGGTCACCCGCGCCGGCCTGGAGGATCACTTCATGGGCAAGCTCAGCGGTCTGCCTATGGGCTGCGACGCCTGCTACACCAACCACATGAAGGCCGACCAGAACGACATCGAGAACCTGGCTACCCTGCTGGTGGCCGCGGGCTGCAACTACGTGATGGGCGTGCCCCAGGGCGACGACTGTATGCTGATGTACCAGTGCACCGGCTACCATGAGGCCGCCGCGCTGCGCGAGGTCTTTGGCCTGCGTCCCATCAAGGAGTTCGACCAGTGGCTGGAGAAGATGGGCTTCTCCGAGAACGGCAAGCTGACCGGCAAGGCCGGCGACGCTTCCGTGTTCATGACGAAGTAAAGGAGGCTGGAATCAATGAATGAGAAAGATCTGAGAGCCATTATTGAGCAGGTACTCTCCGAGCTGGGCACCTCCGCGGCCGCCGCTCCGGCCGCCGTCCAGGCTGTCAGTCAGGCCGTCCAGTCCTCCCGGGTTGAGGACGGCGAGCTGCCCGACGTGACCGCCATCGACATCCGCACCCAGTACCTGGTGGAAAACCCCGAGCACGGTGAGGAGTACGCCGAGCTGAAGTACAACGCCCCCTGCCGTCTGGGCATCGGCCGGGCCGGCGCCCGCTACCTGACCCTGCCCCAGCTGGAGTTCCGCGCCGCCCACTCCGCCGCCCAGGACGCCGTGTTCAACGACGTGGACGAGGCGTTCGTGGAGAAGATGGGCCTGTGGACTGTCCAGACCCAGTGCGAGAGCAAGGACGTCTACCTGACCCGCCCCGACCTGGGCCGCAAGCTCAGCCCCGAGGGCGTGGAGACCATCAAGGCCAAGTGCAAGAAGAACCCCACCGTTCAGATCTATGTGTCCGACGGCCTGTCCTCCGCGTCCGTGGCCGCCAACATCGGCGACCTGCTCCCCGCCATCCTGCAGGGCCTGGAGAGCTACCGCATCGACGTGGGCACCCCCTTCTTCGTGAAGTACGGCCGCGTGGGCGTGATGGACGAGATCTCCGAGCTGACTGGCGCCGACGTGACCTGCACCCTCATCGGTGAGCGCCCGGGCCTGATCACCGCCGAGTCCATGTCCGCCTACATCGCCTACAAGGCCACCGTGGGTATGCCCGAGGCCCGCCGCACCGTGGTGTCCAACATCCACCGCTCCGGCACCATCCCCGCCGAGGCCGGCGCCCACATCGCCGAGATCATCAAGATCATGCTGGAGAAGAAGGCCAGCGGCACTGATCTGAAACTGTAACAGAGGGAGGATTATTATCATGAAACGCGATCCGCTGCCTGCAAAGGTATTAGCCACCCGCCTGATCCCCAATGTGGCCCCCGATATGGCCAAGGAGCTGGGCCTGACTCCCGATCAGAAGTCCCTGGCCCTCATCACCGCCGACTGCGATGACGTGACCTACACCGCCCTGGACGAGGCCACCAAGAAGGCCGACTGCAAGGTGGTTTACGCCAAGAGCTTCTATGCCGGCGCCGCCAACGCCAACACCGCTCTGGCCGGCGAAATCATCGGCATCCTGGCCGCGCCCAACCCCGCCGAGGCCAAGGCCGGCCTGGACGCCGCGGTGGACATGATCGAGAACGTGTGCCACTTCGTGTCCGCCAACGACGAGGACAGCGTGTGCTACTACGCCCACTGTATCTCCCGCACCGGCTCCTATCTGTCCGAGGGCTGCGGCATTGCCGAGGGCGAGGCCATTGCCTACCTCATCGCTCCTCCGCTGGAGGCCATGTACGGCGTGGATGCCGCGCTGAAGGCCGCCGACGTGCGGATGTGCGTGCTGTACGCGCCTCCCTCCGAGACCAACTTCGGCGGCGCCCTGCTCACCGGCAGCCAGTCCGCCTGCAAGTCCGCCTGCGACGCGTTTGCCGCCGCCGTGGAGGCTGTTGCTGATCGTCCCGTGGAATAAGTCCCCATCCGCCTTTTGAACGGAGGTACTTATGAAAGCATTGGGCATGATCGAAACCAAGGGCCTGGTGGCCGCCATCGAGGCGGCTGACGCCATGGTGAAGGCCGCCAATGTGTCCCTCCAGTGCAAGGAGCACGTGGGCGGCGGGCTTGTCACCGTGATGGTGCGGGGCGACGTGGGTGCGGTGAAGGCCGCCACCGACGCGGGCGCCGCCGCCGCCGAGCGGGTGGGCGAGCTCATCTCCGTCCATGTCATTCCCAGGCCCCACGGCGAGGTGGAGGAGATTCTGGGCGAGCTGCCCCCTCCGGCCGCGGAGCCTGCCCCCAAGCCGGAGCCCCCGGCCCCGCCGAAACCGGAGCAGCCCCCTGAGCCCATCGCCCCGCCGGATCCGGAGCCTGAGCCCCCCGCCAGGGAGGCCGCGCCGGAACCCAAGCCCCAGCCCAAGCCCAAGGAGGCCGCGCCCGCCAAGGCGGACGTCGCCGTCCCCTCGGAGGCGGAGCTGGAGGCCATGCCCGTGGTGCAGCTGCGGGTGCTGGCCCGCTCCCTCAACGTGGAGGGCATGAGCCGCAGGGAGATCCGGGACGCCAAGAAGGATCAGCTTCTCACGGAGATCCGGGCCTGCCTGGCGCGCCGGGGACAACAGCCGTAACCCGGCTACGATAGGAGTGATGTGACAGATGCAACTGATTGATAAGGACTTACTGTCCATGCAGGAAGTCCGTGAGCTGGTTGAGGCGGCCAAGGCCGCCCAGCGGGAGCTGGCCCAGATGAGCCAGGCCCAGGTGGATCGGATCGTCCGGGCCATTGCGGACGCCGGCGTGCGCAACGCCCGCCGCCTGGCCCAGATGGCCAACGAGGACACCGGGTTCGGCATCGTCGAGGACAAGATCATCAAGAACGTCTTTGCCAGCCGCGGCGTCTATGAGCATATCAAGGACATGAAAACCATCGGCGAGATCAGCTGTGATCCCGCCAGGGGCGTCCACACCATCGCGGTGCCCGTGGGCGTGATCGCGGGTCTGATCCCGTCCACCAACCCCACCTCTACCGCGCTGTATAAGGCGGAGATCGCCATTAAGGCGGGCAACGCCATTGTGTTCTCCCCCCACCCCACCGCCCTGCGCTGCATCCTGGAGACCGTCAAGGTCATCCGGCAGGCGGTGTCCGAGGCGGGCGGGAACGAGGATCTGGTCTCCTGCATCACCATCCCCACCATGGAGGCCACCGACAACCTGATGCGCCATCGGGACGTGGCCATGATCCTGGCCACCGGCGGCTCCGCCATGGTGCGCGCGGCCTATTCCTCCGGCACCCCCGCCATCGGCGTGGGCCCGGGCAACGGCCCCGCCTACATCGAAAAGAGCTGCGATCTGAAGCTGGCGGTGAAGCGCATTCTGGACTCCAAGACCTTTGACAACGGCACCATCTGCGCCTCCGAGCAGTCCATCATCTGCGACGAGGACATGGTGGTGGCGGTGCAGGCCGAGATGGAGAAGCAGGGCGCCTACTTCCTGGACGAGGCGGAGCGGGAGCAGCTGGGCCGGTTCATTCTCCGGGCCAACGGCACCATGAACCCCGAGATCGTGGGCCGCAGCGTGGAAACCATTGCCAAGCTGGCGGGCCTGACCAAGGTGCCCGCCACCGCCCGGGTGCTGGTGGCCCGGGAGACCGGCGTGGGCCGCGGCCACCCCTATTCCAACGAGAAGCTGGGGCCCATCCTGGCCTTCTACGTGGGCAAGGACTACAAGGACGTGTGTGACAAGGTGTGCGAGATCCTCCACTACGAGGGCGCCGGCCATACCTTCTCCATGCACACCCAGAACAAGGAGATCGAGGATTACTTCGCCCGTCGGGTGCCCGCCTCCCGGATTCTGGTGAACACCCCCAGCGCCCTGGGCGGCATCGGCGGCACTACCGGCCTGATGCCCTCCCTCACCCTGGGCTGCGGCGCGGTGGGCGGCTCGGCCACGTCGGAGAACGTGGGCCCCATGCACCTGCTCAATCTGCGCTACGTGGCCCACGGCCTGAAGGAGCTGGAGGAGATCCGGGCCGGCGTGCCGTCCTGCGAGGACGGCGTGTGCCGGGTCAACCCCGATCTCAGCGGTATCGATATCGACGGCATCGTGGACAGCATCCTGGCCAAGCTCCGGGCGCTGTGACGGGCCCCATCCAATCCCATCGAAATAAGGAGTGAAGCATACAATGGCAGCATTGCAGGCACTGGGCATGATCGAGACAAAGGGTCTGGTCAGCTCTATTGAAGCGGCGGACGCCATGGTGAAGGCCGCCAACGTCACCCTCATCGGCAAGGTTCATGTGGGCGGCGGTCTGGTGACCGTTATGGTGCGCGGCGACGTGGGCGCGGTGAAGGCCGCCACCGACGCGGGGGCCGCGGCCGCCGAGCGGGTGGGCGAGCTCATCTCCGTCCACGTGATCCCCAGGCCCCACGAGGAAGTGGAGTTCATTCTCCCCACCTTGGACAAGGGCTAATCCAACATCATCATTAAGGAGTGAAATAATATGGCAGCAATGCAGGCACTGGGCATGATCGAGACCAAGGGTCTCGTTGCCTCGATTGAGGCGGCGGATGCCATGGTGAAGGCCGCCAACGTCACCCTCATCGGCAAGGTTCATGTGGGCGGCGGCCTGGTTACCGTTATGGTGCGGGGCGATGTGGGCGCGGTGAAGGCCGCGACCGACGCGGGCGCCGCCGCCGCCGAGCGGGTGGGCGAGCTCATCTCCGTCCATGTGATCCCCAGGCCCCACGAGGAAGTGGAGTTCATCCTTCCCTCTCTGGAGAAGTAAAGCCCGTAAACTTCCACTGAGAAAGGGGGGACACCCATGAGAGCAATCACCGAGGATATTCTGCGGTTTGAGCTGCGCAACAGCCAGCCGGAGGTGTACTACATCCCCACCGGGAAAATCCTCACGCCCGCGGCGCGGGAATACCTCCAGCAGCGCAAGATCAAGATCGCCAAAGAGGGGGAGTGTCCCCAGCGGGCCCCGGAGGAGGCCGCGGCACCGGCCGCGGCCCAGCCGGCCCAACAGCCGGTGATGGCCGCGCCCAAGCCCAAATATGTGGACTACCAGAGCGGCTCGTTCTACATGGAGAAGCCGGAGCACATGACCCAGCTCTTTGACAACCAGCTGGTGCCCAAAAACCACCCCCGGATCCTGTTCCGGGGCAAGCTGGACAGCCTCCAGGCGCTGGTGGTGCTGGATCAGGCGCTGATCTCTGAGGGCGGCGGCAGCCAGCAGCTGCTGGCCGACCTGGACGACGTGCTGAAGGCCCTGCGCAACATGATGCGCTGCGACGTGCTGGACGAGGAGCTGCACAGCGACACCATCATCGGGCTGACCCACGCCGAGCTGCGGGAGCACTCCCACAACCCCATGAAGTTCTACAACATCCGGCAGATGCTCCTGCCCTCCTACACCATGGGCCGGGACTACGCCCTGCTCAACCAGCTGCGGGCCGCCATCCGGGAGACCGAGGTGGCCGCGGCCAACGCCTTCTATGACGGGTTCCGGTTCAGCCGGGGCGACATCATCGAGGAGCTCAACCGCCTGTCCAGCGCCCTGCACATCATGATGTGCAAGTATCTGGCCGGCGACTACAAGGGGGCGGCAAAATGACAGCAGAACAGATTTCCGCGGCGGTCATGAACTCCGTCCACCGGGCGGGGCTGGTAGAGGTTGAGGTCTCCGCCCGCCACGTCCACCTGACCCAGGCGGATGCCGAGGTGCTCTTTGGCCCCGGCGCCGTGCTGGAGCCCGCCCGGCCCCTGTCCCAGCCGGGGCAGTTCCTGTCCCAGCAGCGGGTGACCCTGGTGGGCCCCAAGGGCCGCAAGGAGCGCACCGCCGTGCTGGGCCCGGTGCGGACGGCCTCCCAGGTGGAGCTGTCCAAGAGCGACTGCGTGGAGCTGGGCGTGGACGCGCCCCTGCGGGAGTCCGGCGACGTGGCCGGCTCCGGCTCCATCGTCATCGAGGGGCCCTGCGGCACCCTGGAGCTGAAGGAGGGCGTGATCATCGCCCGCAACCACATCCATGTGACCGCCCCCGACTCGGTCATGTTCGACCTGCGGGATAAGCAGCGGGTCAGCGTGGCCCTGCTCACCGAGCGGCCCGTGGTGTTCCGGGACGTGCTGATCCGGGTGAGCACCCGGTTCAGCTGCAAGATGCACATTGATTTCGACGAGGCCAACGCCGCCATGGTCAAGGGCTTCACCCTTGGTAAAATCATCCGGTAAGGGCCCCACGGCCCCCGCAGCGCCGGGAAGGAGCGTATCACTATGATGGATCTGGAGCGGGTCAACGCCTATATGGAACGGGTGAAGGAGTCGGAGCACACCACCTTCCACCCCGTAAGCCCCAAGCTCAAGACGGGCGTGGATCTGGGCACGGCCTATATCGCCCTGGTGGTGCTGGACGAGGAGGACAACCCCATCGCCTGCGAGAAGCAGGCGGCGGGGGTGCTGAAGGACGGCGTGGTGGTGGACTACACCGGCGCGCTGAACATCGTCCGGGAGCTGAAGAAAAAGCTGGAGGGCCGGCTGGACGCGGAGCTGCTCAACTGCGCCATCGCCATGCCCGCCGGCACGGAATCCAGCGCCCGCACCCACCAGTACGTGGCGGAGGGGGCCGGGTTTGAGGTCACGGCGGTGCTGGATGAGCCCAGCGCGGCCAACGCCATCTATCAAATCCAGAACGGCGTGATTGTGGACATCGGCGGCGGCACCACCGGTCTTGCCATCCTCCGGGACGGCAAGGTGGTGCGCACCGAGGACGAGCCCACCGGCGGCACCCACCTGTCCCTGGTGCTGGCGGGGAACTACCACGTCAGCTTCCAGGAGGCGGAGGCCATCAAGCAGGACTATGCCCGCCACCGGGAGATCCTGCCGGTGGTGCGCCCGGTGGTGGAGAAGATGGCCACCATCGTCCGCCGCTATCTGGCGGGCACCGACGTGGAGGCCATCTACCTGTGCGGCGGCACCTGCTGCCTCACCGGGATCGAGGACATCTTCCAGAAAGAGACGCAAATCAAAACCATCAAGCCGGCGGATCCCTTCCTGGTGACGCCGGCGGGAATCGCGATGAACTGTAAAATTTAGCCATGAAAGGGGGGTCAGCCATGGATCATAAGGAATTGGTCGAGCTGATCCTGGCCCGCGTCGTGGAGAAGCTGGCTCAGAGCGGGGCCTGTTCCCAGGGATGCCCTGCCTGCGGCGGCCCCACCCCGGACGACGGGCGGCCCGGCCTGCTGATCCTGACCCAGGAACACGGGGAGGACTGCCATCACGTGCTGGAGGATCCGCGCCTGACGGCGTGCTACCGCACGGAATGCGCCCTCATGCAGGACTACCAGGTGGATCTGGACAAGTTCGAGGCCGTGGTGATCTACCAGTTTACCAACGAGGTGCTGTGCAAGCTGGCCAGCGGGATCTGCGACACGCCGTTCACCAGGCTGGCCCAGCAGGCGCTGCTGGCCGGCAAGCGGGTATTCGTGCCCACGGAGGAGATGGAGGCCATGCGCGCCACCTCCTGCAAGCTGCCCGCGCCCTACTGCGCCATGCTTCAGGAGAAGCTGGCCCTGCTCACCGCCTGCGGCCTGACCATCTGCTCCCAGCAGAACCTGGCCGGGGCGATTCTGGACGGGGCCTGCCCCGCCTGCTCCGACGCCCCCGCCGCTCCGGCGGCCCCGCCGGAGCCCTGCGGCCCGGGCAAGGAGCTGTGCCTGGATAAGCGGGTGCTGACGGAGCGGGACGTGATCGCCGCCGATAAGGACGAGGTCACCTGCATCCACATCGGGGAAAAGACTATCCTGACGGCGCTGGCCGTGGAGTACGCGAAATCCAAGGGCATCCGCCTGATCCGCGGCGCGGGGCGCTGACCGGTTCTCGGCCCATCGCCCGGACGAAATGAGGGAAATTCATGCAAGTGGCAAAAGTGATTGGCAACATCTGGGCGACCCGGAAAGAGGAAAAGCTGGCCGGCCTGAAGCTGCTGCTGGTTCAGCCCATCAACCCGCTGAACGGGGAATTGTACCGCATCCCCATCGTGGCCGCCGATATCATCGGCGCCGGCGTGGGGGAGACGGTCGTGGTGGTTGGCGGCAGCTCCGCCCGGAGCGCCGCGGGGGACATGATGATCCCGGTGGACGCCACCGTGGTGGGCATTGTGGACGACCAGGATGTGGACGCCAGCGTTTTGCAGCCGACCTGAGCCCCCAGGCCGGGGGCCGGGCCGGCCGCGGCCCACAAGGAAATAAGGTGAGACTATGAATTTGACCCAAGCGGTGCGGGAGGCCGGCGTTGTGGGCGCAGGCGGCGCCGGATTCCCCACCCATGTAAAGCTCAATGCCAAGGCGGAGTGCTTTATCGTCAACGCCGCCGAGTGCGAGCCGCTGATTGAGACCGACAAATACCTGTGCCGCACCTTCCCGGAGCAGGTGGTGGCCGCGGCCGCGGCCATCGCCGCCCACCTGGGGGCCAAGCGGGCGGTCATCGCCCTGAAGGGCAAGTACCGGGACGAGATCGCCGCCCTGGAGGGGGCCATCAGCAAGCTGGGGGCCGATGTGGAGATCTTCCAGATGGCCACCTTCTACCCCGCCGGGGATGAGCAGACCATGGTGCAGCAGGTCACCGGGCGCAGCGTGCCCGAACGGGGCCTGCCGCTGGATGTGGGCTGCGTGGTGGACAACGTGGGCACCCTGCTCAACGTCCTCCAGGCCCTGGACGGCGTGCCCGTCACCCAGAAGTACCTGTCGGTGGTGGGCGAGGTCAAGGAGCCCATCATGCTCCACGTGCCCATCGGCACCCCGCTGACGGAGTGCGTGGCGGCGGCGGAGCCCACCCTGACGGACTACGCCCTGATCGTGGGCGGGCCCATGATGGGCAAGCCCCTCACCAAAGCTGAGGACATTGCCGCCGCCGTGGTGACCAAGACCACCGGCAACATCATCGTCCTGCCCAAGGATCACTATCTGTTCCGGCGGGCCCAGCTCAGCCTGGACGCCATCCGCCACCAGACCAAGAGCGCCTGCATCCAGTGCCGTATGTGCACCGACCTGTGCCCGCGGTATCTCATCGGGCACCAGATCCGGCCCAACCTGGTGATGCGCAGCCTGTGGCGGGAAAAGACCATCACCGACGACGGCCAGTACCTGGCCGCCTTCGGGGACGCGGCCAACTGCTGTGACTGCGGCGTGTGCGAGATGTTCGCCTGCCCCATGGGGCTGTCCCCCAGGAAGGTGAACCAGTACATCAAGGGCGAGCTGCGCCAGCGGGGCATCCAGGTGCCCCGGAACATGGAGCCCCAGGCCCGCCAGTTTGTGGACGACCGCAAGACGCCCACCGGCAGGCTCATCGCCCGCCTGGGGCTGGCCCAGTACGACGGGAAGCACGCCCACGCCTGCAAGACCCTGGAGCCGGAGCGGGTATTCATCCCCTTCCAGCAGCACATCGGCAAGCCCGCCGTCCCGGTGAAGGCCGTGGGCGACACGGTGGCCGTGGGGGATCTGCTGGCCCAGGCGGCGGAGGGCCTGTCCGTCAACATCCACGCCAGCATCGACGGCGTGGTGGAGCAGGTCACCGGCGCGGGCGCGACCATCAGAAGAAAGGAGTGAGCGTATGAGAACGGCAATCGGTATGGTGGAGCTGAACAGCATCGCCAAAGGCATTGAAACCTGCGACTATATGGTAAAGGCCGCTCAGGTGGAGCTCATCCGCTCCTCCACGGTCTGCCCGGGCAAGTACCTGATCCTCATCGCCGGGGACACCGGCGACGTGCGGGCCTCCATGAAGGAGGGGGAGAAGCGGGGGGGCGAGTGCGTGGTGGACACGCTGCTGCTGCCCAACGTCCATCCCCAGCTCATCCCCGCCATCAGCATGGCCACCCCCACCCCCGCCCTGGGCGCGGTGGGCGTGCTGGAGTTCTACTCTGTGGCGTCCGCCATCACCGCCGCCGACGTGGCGGCCAAGGCGGCCAACATCACCCTGATTGAGGTGCGCATCGGCTATGCCATCGGCGGCAAGGGCTACGTGACCCTCACCGGGGACGTGGGCGCGGTGCGCGCGGCGGTGGCCGCCGCCTCCCGGGACGCCCAGCTCCTGGTGGGCACCACCGTCATCCCGCGGCCCGCCAAGCAGGTGTTCGACTCCCTGCTGTGAGCGGCCCAACCCGTCTTTGACGGGGGCGCCGCCCCCGTGAAAAGAGAAAAGAATTTCTGAAGGAGGAACATACATGAGCGTATTCACTGAAAGCATCGGCGCATGGGTGTCCGGTATCTCCATCAACTCCGTCATTATGATGATCATGATGATCTTCATGCTGGTGGGCGCGATTGATAAGATCATGGGCAACAAGTTCGGCTACGGCGAGGAGTTCGAGGCCGGCTTCAACGCCATCGGCCCCCTGGCCCTGTCCATGGCCGGCGTCGTGGCCGCCGCCCCTGTGCTGGCCAAGATCCTTGGCCCCATCATCACCCCCATCTACACCGTCTTCGGCGCCGACCCCGCCATGTTCGCCACCACCCTGCTGGCCTGCGACATGGGCGGCTATCCTCTGGCCATGGAGCTGGCGGCCAATGAGACCATGGGTAACTTCGCCGGCCTGATCCTGGGCACCATGATGGGCCCCACCATCGTGTTCACCATCCCCGTGGCCCTGGGCATCATCTCCAAGGAAGACCGCTCCTACCTGGGCGCCGGCGTTCTGGCCGGTATGATCACCATCCCCATCGGCTGCATCGTGGGCGGCCTGGTGATGTCCGCCATGACCGAGTATAAGCTGTCCTTCCTGGTGATCCTCCAGAACCTGATCCCCGTTATCATCATCGCCGCCCTCATCGTCATCGGCCTGTGGTTCGCCCCCGCCGGCATGATCAAGGGCTTCAACGTGTTCGGCACCGGCGTGACCATCGTCATCACCGCCTTCACCGCCATCGCCGTGTTCGAGCAGATCACCGGCATCATGTTCCCCCTGTTCGACGTGATGGCCATTAAGGATGAGGTCACCGGCATCAGCCCCCTGGACAGCGGCCTGCTGACCTGCGGCCAGATCGGCATCGTGCTGATCGGCGCCTTCCCCATGGTGAAGTGGATCACCAAGACCTTCGGCGGCGCCCTGGGCAAGCTGGGCGGCGCGCTGGGCATGAACGACAAGGGCTCCGCCGGCATGGTGGCCAACCTGGCCAACAACATCGCCATGTTCAATATCCTGGGCGAGATGAACCCCAAGGGCAAGCTGCTGAACGTGGCCTTTGCCGTGTCCGCCGCCTTCGTGTTCGGCGATCACCTGGGCTTCACCGCCGGTGTGAACCAGAGCATGGTGACCCCCGTTATCGTCGCCAAGCTGGTTGGCGGTATCACCGCCGTGATCGTGGCTTACCTCCTGGCTCCCAAGCTGCTGGCCAAGATCGGCGTCACCGAGGAGAAGAAGGCTTAACGAAATCCCGCTCCCGCGCCCGTCCGGGGTCTCCCCGGCAGGCGCAGGCAAAAGCAAGAACCAGCGCCGTCCCCGCTCCCTCCCCCGCCGGGTGAGGGGGCGGGGCGCGGCAGAGAAAGGTCAGGTGTGAACCTATGAACGTCAGCGAACAGCTGATCCGTGAGATCGTCACCAAGGTGCTCCAGGAGGCCGGCGGCCTCACCGCCGCCCCCGCCATGGAGCGGCAGGTGGATCCCAGCGGCATCATCGGGATCAAGACCAGCACCGTCCCCCTCCAGCCCTTCGAGGGCCGGCAGGATGTGCTGCTGAACGACGTGACCACCCTGGAGGAGGCCCCCCGGATGGGCTGCGGCGTCATGGAGCTGAAGGACGCCGCCAGCTTTGAGTGGACCCTCACCTATGACGAGTACGACATCGTGCTGGAGGGCGCCCTGGAGATCGAGATCGACGGGCGCATCGTCAGCGGCGGCCCCGGGGACATCATCTACATCCCCAAGGGCAGCCACATCCACTTCCAGACCCCCAGCTACGCCAAGTACGTCTACACAGTCTATCCCGCCAACTGGCAGGAGGGCTGAGCCCGTCCAACGCGCAGATCTCAGTTCCAAGCAACCGGCCCCAAGGAAAGATTTTGGGACGGGGCGGCAGGCATCCCTTGCCGCCCCGTTTTTGATGAAAGGTGGATTATGATATGTTGAAAAAATGTAAGAGGCTCGGTTCCATACTTTTGGCCCTTGTGCTGGCCCTGTCCCTGGCGGTTCCCGCCTTTGCCTCCACCTACACGGTGAAGAAGGGCGACAGCCTGTGGAGCATCTCCAAGCAGCATCTGGGCAATGGCAGCAGGTGGCGCGAGATCTACGAGGCCAACAAGGATATCATCAAGAATCCCAACCGGATCTATGTGGGGCAGGTGCTCCAGATTCCCGACGGCAAGCCCGCGCCGGAGCCTACCCCCGAGCCCACGCCCGAGCCTACCCCGGAGCCCACGCCCGAGCCCACCCCGGAGCCCACCCCCGAGCCCACCCCCGAAGCGGCCCACGTTCAGCGGAACGACTGGGATCCCTTTGTGAAGCAGGCGGTCAACGACTTCATGGACGCCTATGGCAAGACCTCCGCCAGCTACGCCAAGGACGGCTCCTACGTGGTGTTTGACTTTGACAACACCTGCTCCATCTTCGACGTGGAGGAGCAGCTGGCCATCTACCAGCTCCAGACCATGACCTTCGCCATCACCCCCGAGAAGATGCCCGAGGTGCTGGCCACCGACATCGGCCTGAATGACGAGAGCCTGAATGTGGTGATCAACTACGAGGGCATTGAGCACTCCTACAACGACTGGATTGCGGACATCACCGCGGCCTACACCTACCTCTATGAGGAGTACGGCCCCTTCACCGGCAAGGGCCTTGACAAGGAGGCCCAGGAGAAGATCCAGGCCGATCCCCAGTGGCTGGAGTTCGCCACCAAGATCCGCACCATGTACGATGTCGTCTACGACCATGAGTCCGCCTCCGTGGCCTACCCCTGGGTGCTCTACTGGTTCACCGGCATGACCGAGCAGGAGGTCTATGACCTGGCCAAGGCGTCCCACACCTACTACAGCGGCGTGGAGACCAGCACTGTGACCTGGACGACCCCTGAGGACATCGAGTCCAAGGTGGGCGTGGTGCCCTACGAGTGGACCTCCGGCACCCAGGTGTCCGAGAACATCAAGGAGCTGTGGGCCACCCTCCAGGCCAACGGCATCGACGTGTGGGTGTGCTCCGCCTCCGCCACCGACCCCATCCGGGCCGCCGTGGACGCGTGGGGCCTCCATGACTACGTCACCGGCGTGCTGGCCATGACCAACAAGCTGGAGGACGGCGTGTACGTCAACGAGTATGACTACACCACCGGCTGCGGCTGGCTCAACGACGGCAAGGGCGGCTGGGTGCGCGACACGCTGCCCATCAAGGCCCAGACCCAGGGCGTGGGCAAGGTGACGGCCATCGTCAACGCCATCGCCCCCAAGTACAACGGCGCCGGCCCCCTGGCCGGGTTCATGGACTCCACCGGCGACTACAACTTCTGCACGGAGTTCGCCAACCTGAAGCTGGTGATCTGCTTCAACCGCGCCAGCCGCAAGATTACCGACGGCGGCGGCGTGATCTCCGAGCTGGCCATCTACCAGCGGGACACCCTGGGCTTTGACCTGAAGAAGGCCAACGCCAACGGGGACACCCTCTACGTCCTCCAGGGCCGCGAGGAGAACGGGCTGCGGGGTCTGCGGGCCAGCGACAAGACCATGCTGCTGGGCAAGACGGAGCCCGCGCTGTTCAAGAACGCGGACAATGAGGCCCAGCTCCAGTACATGATCGACCACAGCATGACCACCAAGGAGATCATTAACCGCTTTGCCATCAAGACCGCCGCCGACGCGGAGGGCAACGATCTGGGCCTGAAATACGGCTTCCTGACCGAGTTCGCCGGCTACCACAACATCAAGTAAACGCTCACGCCGGTGCAGTCCCGCCCCGTCCCGAGGGCGGGGCGGGACTGCCGGCGAAAATGCTGATAAAACAGGCAAAACCCGCTTGACAATAGAACCCGGGAACCTTATAATAAAAGGGTAGACCATAAAGTGAATAAAAGGGTATGTGGGTGCGCTCTCCCGGGCGCACAATAGGGAAGCGGGTGTGAATCCCGCGCAATGCCGTTGCTGTGTTAGCGGAGTGTTTTCCAAGAATGTCACTGGGGGTTTCCCTGGGAAGGCCGGAAAAGACGTTTGACGCTTCAGCCAGAATACCTGCCCACATATGACGCACAAATGTCCTCCCCGTGCATTGGGAGGGTGCAGGATTCCGTTGTTGAGCAACGGTTTGTTTGCTGTACCCTCAGGGGTGCAGCTTTTTGTTTGCTTTTTGGTTTGCCACCCCTTTGGAACTTGCGCTGCGGGGGACGTGTCTGCCAGCACGCTCCCCCGCCACAGGCCACACAAGCCGGCGCTCCCGGTTGCAGACGTATGCGAGACGAGGGCTGGGCTTCCCAGGAAGCCTTCACATATGGGAATAGCCGCGACGAAGGGGCTGTCCCTGTATGTTTACTCAAGAAAGGCAGGATCATGGACATGAATCAAAATAAAAAGCTCCTCATCGCGGCTGTGGCCGTAGTGGCGCTGATCGCTGTTTTCCTGGGCGTCTGGTTCGCCACCCGTCCCGCCACCGCCCAGGGCGCCAAAACCATCACGGTGGAGGTCATCCACAAGGACGGCTCCAAGAAGGAATTCACCTGCCACACCGACGAGGAGTATCTGGGCCCGGTGCTGGACGCCGAACAGATCGCCCAGGGCGAGGAGGGCCCCTACGGGCTGTATATCAAGTTCGCGGACGGCGAAAAAGCGGTCTATGAGGAGGACGGGGCCTACTGGGCGGTGATGCAGGGCGGGGAGCCCACCCCGCTCAGCGTGGATCAGACCCCCATCCAGGACGGCGACGCCTTCTCCCTGGTATATACCCTTGCGTAGACGGGCCCACCGGCTGAGCCTGGGGGAGGTCACCCTGTTCGGCGTGCTGGGGGGCATGACCTTCGCGGCCAAGGTGGTGATGGCGGGGCTGCCCAACGTGGAGCCCGTGTCCCTGATGGTGATGCTGTTCGCCGTCGTCTTTGGCTGGAAGGCGGTTTTCCCCATCTACGTCTATGTGCTGCTGGAGTTCGTCCTCTACGGGATCCAGCTCTGGTTCATCAACTATCTCTATGTCTGGCTGGTGCTGGCCGCCGCCGCGTGGCTGCTGCGGGGGATGAGCAGCCCGCTGGGCTGGGCCATGCTGTCCGGGGCCTTCGGGCTGCTGTTCGGGCTGCTGTGCGCGCCGGTGTACCTGTTCACCGCGGGGCTCCACGGCGCCATCGTCTGGTGGGTCAACGGCGTCGCCATGGACATCCTCCACTGCGCCGGGAACTTCGTCATCGCCCTGGGGCTGTTTGTCCCCATGCGGAGGCTGCTGGAGCGGCTGTACCGGGAGATGCTGGGACGGCACGGCGGCGACAAGCTGCCCCCGGGGCTTCCCCCGTCTATCTGAATCCTCTGTGAGGCCCCGTGACATCGGTCGCGGGGCCTTGTGCTCAGCGTGTCAAAAAAGTCTTTTCGCCACGCTGAGCGCGAATTTTTGGAACAAAAAGCGTTCCAAAAATTCGTTGGTTGAAGGTGCAAGACACCCCTCCTGGGTTTCTTGCGCACGTTCCTCCTTCCCGCCATCGGAACAGAAGCGGCTTTTTCGGCCGCCTCATGCTGTTACCCGCCCGCCAAATCAAAATTATGTCAAATAAACCGCCGCTTTCGCATGGAAAAGAGGTCCAGTTTCGGGTTTGTAAGTTTCTTCCATATCCTTGGAAAGCCTTGGAGGCACTTCCTCCCGGCTGTTGAAAACTGTGTGGAAGTTGTGGATAACTTTCCGTATCTGCATAGGTATGCAATGTTATGGAAACCAATTTCAGCGGGCGGGCCCCTCCGGAACCCCTTGAAAACTCAGAGGCCGAACCGCCGCCGTTTCCGCCTCCGGCCCCAATCCCCCAAGGAACTATACGGAGCGTATAGCCTCTTGACGGAACCCGTCCCCCATGGTACACTATTCTTGCCGTATGACTGACGGAAGTGGAGCACCACATGGAGTACGGCGGCGCGATTGCGTCTGACTGCCGACCGTCTGGGCGCGCTGATCTGACTCGGTGCGCCCAGTTTCCTTTGGACGTGCCCAATCAAAGGAGGATATCAGGATGAAAACCGACATTGAAATCGCCCAGAGCGCGGCGATGCTGCCCATCAGCCAGGTGGCGGCCAAGGCGGGCATCGGCGAGGAGCTGCTGGAGCACTACGGCCGGGTGAAGGCCAAGATCGACATTGGCCCCCTCCGGGACAGGCCCCGGAAGGGCAAGCTGATCCTGGTCACCGCCATCAACCCCACCCCCGCCGGGGAGGGCAAAACCACCACCAGCGTGGGGCTGGCGGACGCGCTGTCCAGGCTGGACAAGAACGTGCTGCTGTGCCTGCGGGAGCCCTCCCTGGGCCCGGTGTTCGGGGTGAAGGGGGGCGCGGCCGGGGGCGGTTACGCCCAGGTGGTGCCCATGGAGGACATCAACCTCCACTTCACCGGCGACTTTCACGCCATCGGCGCGGCCAACAACCTGCTGGCCGCCCTGCTGGACAACCACATCCAGCAGGGCAACGCCCTGGGCATCGACACGAAGAAGATCACCTGGCGGCGGTGCGTGGACATGAACGACCGGCAGCTGCGGAACATCGTGGACGGTTTAGGCGGCCGGATGCAGGGGGTGCCCCGGGAGGACGGCTTTGATATCACCGTGGCCTCCGAGATCATGGCGGTGCTGTGCCTGGCCACCGATCTGAAGGATCTGAAGGAGCGGCTGGCCCGGATCATCGTGGGCTACACCTATGACGACAAGCCGGTTACCGCCGCCGACCTGAAGGCCCAAGGGGCCATGGCGGCCCTGCTGAAGGACGCCATCAAGCCCAACCTGGTGCAGACCCTGGAGAACACCCCGGCCCTGGTGCACGGCGGGCCCTTTGCCAACATCGCCCACGGCTGCAACTCCGTGTCCGCCACCGACACCGCCCTGAAGCTGGCGGACTACGTGGTGACGGAGGCGGGCTTCGGCGCCGACCTGGGAGCGGAGAAATTCCTGGATATCAAGTGCCGGGCCGCGGGGCTGGAGCCCAGCGCGGTGGTGATTGTGGCCACCGTCAAGGCGCTGAAATACAACGGCGGCGTGCCCAAGGGGGAGCTGGGGGCGGAGAACCTGGAGGCGCTGGAAAAGGGCCTGCCCAACCTGCTCAAGCACGTGGAGAACATCACCCAGGTGTACGGCCTGCCCTGCGTGGTGGCCATCAACCGGTTCGTCAACGACACCGACGGGGAGCTGGCCCTGATCGCCGGCAAGTGCAAGGCGCTGGGGGTGAACGTGGCCCTGTCCGAGGTGTGGGGCAAGGGCGGCCAGGGCGGCGTCGAGCTGGCGGAGGAGGTGCTCCGGCTGTGCGAGCAGCCCCACGAGTTCCGGTTCGCCTATGAGCTGGATCGGCCCCTGCGGGACAAGATCGAGACCATCGTCCGCCGCGTGTACGGCGGGGCCGGGGTGAGCTATTCCGCCGCCGCCTCCAAGGAGCTGGATCGGCTGGAGGCCATGGGCTTCGGCGGCCTGCCGGTGTGCATGGCCAAGACCCAGTACTCCCTGTCCGACGACCAGACCAAGCTGGGCCGCCCGGAGGGCTTCACCGTCACGGTGTCTAAGGTGAAGGTGAGCGCCGGGGCGGGCTTTGTGGTGGTGCAGACCGGCGACATCATGACCATGCCCGGCTTGCCGAAGGTTCCCGCCGCGGAGCAGATCGACGTGGACGAAAACGGCGTGATCAGCGGCCTGTTCTGAAAGGAGAATTTATTATGACCGCACCTGTCCCCGTAAAGCTGCTGGATCCCCGGGCCAAGTTGCCCGCCTACGGCTCGGCCGACGCCGCCGGGGCCGACCTGTACGCCCTCACCGACGGCCCGGTGTCCATTGCCCCGGGGGAGAGCGTCAAGCTGCGCACCGGGCTGGCGGTGGCCATCCCCCAGGGGTACGTGGGGCTGGTGTTCGCCCGGTCGGGCCTGGCCTGCAAGGGCGGGCTGGCCCCGGCCAACAAGGTGGGCGTCATCGACGCCGACTACCGGGGGGAGCTGATGGTGTTCCTCCACAACCACGGTTCACAGACCCAGGTGGTGGAGGACGGAGACCGGATCGCCCAGCTGGCCATCGTGCCCTATCTCACCGCCCAATTCGCCCCGGTGGAGGAGCTGGACGGTACGGAGCGGGGCCAGGGGGGCTTTGGCTCCACCGGGCGCAGATAGCCGCCCGTCTGAAATCGACCATCCGGCGTCCTGCCGGATGGGAACCAAGTGCCGGAGGAGGTTTGTGCCATGCCCGGAAACACCCTGTATATTGTGGTGCCCTGCTACAACGAGGAGGAGGTGCTCCCCGAGACGGCCCGCCGCCTGGGGGACAAGCTCCGCGCCCTGATGGCGGCGGGGAAGATCGGCCCCCGCAGCCGGGTGCTGTTTGTCAACGACGGCTCCAAGGACAAGACCTGGGAGATCATTGAGCGGCTCCACCGGGAGGACGGGCTGATGTGCGGGGTGGATCTGACCCGGAACCGGGGGCACCAGAACGCCTTGCTGGCGGGCCTCATGACCGCCAAGGATCGGGCGGATATGGTGATCTCCATGGACGCCGACCTCCAGGACGACGTGGACGCGGCGGACGCCATGGTGGACAAGTACCTGGACGGGGTGGACATCGTGTACGGCGTGCGCTCCTCCCGGAAGAAGGACACCTTCTTCAAGCGCACCACCGCCGAGGGCTTCTACCGGATGATGGATCTGCTGGGGGCGGAGACGGTGTTCAACCACGCCGACTACCGGCTCATGTCCAAGCGGGCGCTGGAGGGGCTGGCCCAGTTCACCGAGGTGAACCTGTTCCTCCGGGGTATCGTGCCCATGATCGGCTACCGCACCGACACCGTGGAGTACGAGCGGGGGGAGCGGTTCGCCGGGGAGAGCAAGTATCCCCTGAAGAAGATGCTGGCCTTCGCCCTGGAGGGGGTCACCTCCCTGTCCGTGCGGCCCCTGCGGATGATCACGGGGCTGGGCTTTCTGGTGTTCCTGATCTCCCTCATCATGATCCTCTACAATGTGGTGCGGTGGGCCACCGGGAATACGGTGGCGGGCTGGGCCAGCCTGGCCTGCTCCGTGTGGTTCATCGGAGGGCTGATCCTGCTGTCCCTGGGGGTCATCGGAGAATATCTGGGCAAGCTCTATCTGGAGAGCAAGGACAGGCCCCGGTTCCTGATCCGGGAGGTGCTGGACGGGGAGACGGATCAGAAGGACAGTTAATCGCCCCCAATCCCCTTGTCAAAGGGGAAAGATTGTTAAACCTTTCTAAATATTCGCGAAAGGCCCTTGCAATTTGGGCCCGCTGGGCCTAAAATGAAATACGTGGAAAATGAGGCGGCGCCGGGCAGCGCCGCTGGGCGGCCCACACATTTTTTAACAGGAGGGATTTCCCATGAGCATTGATTTTGAAAGCCTGAAGGACAAAGCTGTGGTTCTCGCCCAGACCGGCGTGACCAAAGCCAAGGAGCTCACCGAGACCGGCGTGGCCAAGGCCAAGGAGCTGGCGGACACCGGCGCGGCCAAGGCCAAGGAGCTCACCGAGATCGGCAAGCTGAAGGTGCAGAACTCCACCGAGCAGGAGGCCATCCGCAAGGCCTACTCCGAGCTGGGCAAGCTGTACTACGCCGAGCGGGGCTCCGCCCCCGAGGCGGCCTACGCCGACCTGTGCCAGCGCATCACCGACGCCCTGGCCCGCATCTCCTACAACAACGAGCGCATCGCCGACATCAAGGCGGCGGGCCAGATGTCCGACGAGGAAGTGGACGCGGTGGAGCCGGTGGACGAGGAGCCCTCCTGCTGCTGCGGCGAGCCCGAGCCCGAGGCGGAGGACGACAAGCCCGAGGAGTAATGGAAAAACGAAGGAAGCCCCGCGGCCTATGGCCGCGGGGCTTTTTGATCTACGTTACAGCGACAGAACAAATTGCAGCGCCGTCCGGGGGGTCTGGGCGCCGTGGAACCGCTCCCAGGCCACCGCCTGCCGGTGGAGCTCCTCCGGGGGCAGGGCCACGCCATGCCGCTCCGCCAGCCGATCCACCAGGGCCAGGAAGCCTGCCTTGTCCAGCCCCTGGAACAGCACCCGCACCCCGAACCGATCCGCCAGCGAGGTCTTTTCCCGGATGGTTTCGGAGCGATCCATCTCGTCCCCCGCCCGCTCCGAGATGGTCTGCCGCACCAGATGGCGGCGGTTGGAGGTGGCGTACACCGCCACGTTCCGGGGCCGGGGCTCCACGCCCCCTTCCAGAATGGTTTTCAGGATGGAGTAGGTGGGGTCGTCCCGGTCGAAGGTGAGGTCGTCGATGAACACGATGAACTTCTGCCGCCGCCCGTCCAGGGTGCGGATGAGGGCGGGCAGGCCCCCCAGATGCTCCTTGTCCGCCTCGATGATCCGCAGCTCCTCCAGCCCCGGCAGGGTGAGCAGGTGCTTCACCGTGGCCGACTTGCCCGTGCCGCTCTCGCCATACAGCAGCACGTTGTTCACATACCGGCCTTCCACCAGAGCCCGGGTGTTGCGCTCCACCTCCGCCCGCTGCTCGTCATAGCCCAAAAGCTGGCTGCTGTCCGGGCTGTCCGGACGGGCCACGGGAATCAGGTCGCCGCTGTCCCACACGAAGGCCCGCCAGCGGGCGAACCGGCCCGCCCCCTCCCGGCGGTAGGCCTCCGTCAGCGCGTCGAAGGAGAAGGGGACGCCGGCCTGCCACCGGGGCAGACCGGTGAGCACCCCCTGGTAGTCGCTGTCCAGCAGCCGGCCCAGTTGGGTCAGCCAGCGGTCGCAGTCCACCCCGGCCAGCAGGGCGAAGGCGGAGATATCCAGCCGCGCCGCCTGCTCCAGGGCCGGATCCCGCTCCCCCCGCTCGGCCAGCAGGGGATAGGGCCCCTCCGACCAGCGCAGGGCGTCCCCCAGCCACTGGCCCAGCCCGGGGAAGCCCTCCACCCGGAGCTGGTAGAACAGGTCGGTGTACGCCTCCAGGCCGCCCAGGCCGTCCCCGTGGGCGGTGCAGGCCACCAGCCGGAGGGCCCGCTCCATCACCGGGCGGGCCAGGATGTCCTTATAGGCCGTGATCCCCTGGAGGGCGGCCAGCATGGTTTTCAGGTTCATGGGGTTCCTCCTCGGGTCAGTCCGGGGTAATGGGCTGGATGGTGAGCTCGCCGTCCCAGGACACCGGGGCGCGGGCGGCAAGGCTGGCGGGGACGTTCAAAATCCGCTGGTTGGAGGAGCCCCGGAAGCGCAGGTTCAGATCCTTTTTCGCCTCCACGAAAGGGCCGTCCACCAGCACGTCCAGGAGGGACAGCAGCTCGTCAGTGCATTCGCACCGGGCGCGGCTGTCCTTCCACAGCTCCTCGTCCAGGAGATAGCCGGAATAGCACCAGATCTCCTTGTGCGGGTATGCCTCCTTCACCCGCCGCAGGAAGGGAAGCAGGGAGCGCTGGTTGTCCGGCTCGAAGGGCTCGCCGCCTAAGAGGGACAGGCCCTTGATGTGGGCGGGGGAGAGGGCGGCCAGAATCTTGTCCTCCTCGGCCCGGGTGAAGGGCTGGCCGTAGGCGAAGTCCTGGGCCTCCGGGTTGAAGCAGCCGGGGCAGCGGTGGGTGCAGCCCGACACAAACAGGGACACCCGGACGCCGGGGCCGTTGGCCACGTCGGCCCATTTTATTGTCGCGTAATTCATAGCAGTCTCCTTTTCGGCGGTGTGGGGCGCACAGGGCGAAAACCGGGGCGGTCGGCTGACCGCCCCGGCTGCGTTTTGTTTACAGGTGCAGGACGCGGGACGCGATCTCCTTGGTCTTGCCCTCGTTCCAGAAGTTCTCGCCCAGGTAGCCGCAGGTGCGGCGCGTCACGTTCATCTTGGCGTGATCCTTGTTGTGGCAGCAGGGGCACTCCCACTCGTTGTCCTCGTTGACGATGATCTCCCCGTCGTAGCCGCACACCTGGCAGTAGTCGCTCTTGGTGTTGAACTCGGCGTACTGGATGTTGTCGTAGATAAACCGCACCACGTCCTTCAGCGCCTCCAGGTTGTGGCGCATATTGGGGATCTCCACGTAGGAGATGCAGCCGCCGCTGGAGATCTTCTGGAACTGGCTCTCGAAGGTGAACTTGGCGAAGGCGTCAATGTCCTCCCGCACGTCCACGTGGTAGCTGTTGGTGTAGTAGCCCTTGTCGGTGACGTCGGGGATGGTGCCGAACCGCTCCTTGTCGATTTTGGCGAAGCGGTAGCACAGGCTCTCCGCCGGGGTGCCGTACAGGGCGAAGCCGATGTTGGTCTCCTTACGCCACCGGTCGGTGGTCTCCCGCAGGTGGGTCATCACCCGCAGGGCGAAGTCCTCCCCCTCCGGCTCGGTCTGGGAGCAGCCCTTCACCAGCTTGGTGACCTCGTACAGGCCGATATACCCCAGGGAGATGGAGGAGTAGCCGCCGTACAGCAGCTTGTCAATGGTCTCGCCCTTGTCCAGCCGGGCCACCGCCCCGTACTGCCAGTGGATGGGGGACACGTCGGAGCGGACGCCCTTCAGGGCGTTGTGGCGGCACATGAGGGCCTCGAAGCACAGCTCCAGCCGCTCGTCCAGCAGCTTCCAGAACTTGTCCTCGTCCTGGCCGGAAAGAATGCCGATCTGGGGCAGGTTCAGGGACACCACGCCCTGGTTGAACCGGCCTTCGAACTTGTAGCTGCCGTCCTCGTCCTTCCAGGGGGACAGGAAGGAGCGGCAGCCCATGGGGGAGAACACATTGCCCTCGTAGTGCTCCCGCATCTTCTTGGCGGAGATGTAGTCGGGGTACATCCGCTTGGCGGAGCACTTGACGGCAAGCTCGGTGAGGTAGTCGTACTCCCCGCCGGTGAGGTTGTTGCACTCGTCCAGCACGTACACCAGCTTGGGGAAGGCGGGGGTGATGTACACGCCCTTCTCGTTCTTGATGCCCTCCAGCCGCTGGGTGAGGATCTCCTTGATGATGGCGGCGTTCTCCTGGATATAGGGGTCGCCCTCCCGGAGCACCAGGAACAGGGTGACGAAGGGGGACTGGCCGTTGGTGGTCATCAGGGTGTTGATCTGGTACTGGATGGTCTGCACGCCGCTTTTCAGCTCGTCCTTGGTGCGGGCCCGGGCCAGCTTCTCGATGGTGGCGTCGTCCAGCTCGGGGGCAGCCTCCCGGGTGCGGCGGACGTACTTCTCATAGGTGAGCCGCAGGTACTTGCCCAGATGGCTCATCTCCACGGACTGGCCGCCGTACTGGTTGGAGGCCACGCAGGAGATGATCTGGGTGACGACGGTGCAGGCCACCTGGAAGCTCTTGGGGGACTCGATGAGCTTGCCGTTGATCATGGTGCCGTTGTCCAGCATATCGCCGATGTTCACCAGGCAGCAGTTGAAGATGTGCTGCACGAAATAGTCCGCGTCGTGGAAGTGGAGCACGCCCTCGTCGTGGGCCTTGGAGATGTGCTCGGGCAGCAGGATGCGCCGGGTCAGATCCCGGCTCACCTCGCCGGCGATGTAGTCCCGCTGGGTGGAGGCGATGGCGGTATTTTTGTTGGCGTTCTCCTCCGCCAGCTCCTTGTTGTCGTTGCGGATGAGGGAGAGGATGGACTCGTCGGTGGTATTGGCCTTGCGCACCAGGGCCCGGGTGTAGCGGTAGATGATATAGGCCTTGGCCAGCTCGTACTTGCCGGCGGCCATCAGCTTGGTCTCCACCATGTCCTGGATGTCCTCCACCAGCAGGCGCTTGCGGCCCCGGGTCTCGGCCACGGCGTCGGCGATGGCGTCGATGGATCCCTCGTCGATGCGGTAGGGCTCGTCCACCGCCTGGTTGGCCTTCTGGATGGCGGCGACAATCTTGGAACGGTCGAACTCGACGATGGAATCGTCTCTCTTGATTACTTTCATCTCTCCTGATGCTCCTTTTCCTAAGTGCTGTAAAGCGTTCGTCATTCGTCAGGAGCACACGGCAGGGTATCATATCAATGATATGATACCCTGCCGTGTGCTGCCGACACTCGACAAGGCCGCGTCACCATAATACTATATCTTGTGGTCAATGTCAACTGTGCAAACTATATAAACGGCGCCCGCTTTTTTTGTCTGGAATTTTTGGGAAGAAGGGCTTGACAGCCCTGTGTCCGCCCGCCCCGGGCGGACATAGACTGGAGTGCACCCAGGCGGGGATTGCGCCCGCGCCTCCGCGCCCGTCTCCGGCCCCGGCGGGGGCCGCGGGATCCCCCTGGGCCGGGGCCGGTGAAAGGAGCGTATTCATGAGTCAACTCTATTGGAACGAGCCCTCCCGCGGCTATGCCATGACTGCGGAGGAGTTCGCGGCCGGGGCCTCCCAGCAGTCCGGCTGTGACTGCGGCTGCGACCGTGACCGCGACTGCGGCTGCGGGGACGGCGGCTGCTGCCAGGATCAGGACTGCCGCCATGACCGGGACTGCTGCCAGCCCATGGTGTGCTGCTGCCGCCCCATCCCGGGGCACAAGCCCAAGCCCCCCCACGTGGAGGAGGGCTGCTGCTGCAAGCAGAGCTTCCGGGCGGCCCTGGGTCTGCTGTGCGAGGAGCGGATCTCCAGCCTGCTGGACTTCGACGCGGCGGCGTTCGTCACGGAAACCTACACCGCCGGGGCCGCCCTGAAGTGCGGAAAGCCCCACGGCAGGGCGGCGGCTGCTCAGATGGACGAGGAGGACGACGGCTGCGGCGCCGGAACCAGGGGCAAGCCCACCCCGCCCCCCAAGCCCTGCCCCTGCCCCGGCGGCCAGTCCGACAACCTGGGAACCCTGTCGGGCAGCTTCCGGCGGTTCGCCCCGTGCAGCTGCGACCTGCTGGACATTGACGCCCAGCTCTACACCCCGGCCTCCAAGAGCTGCGGCTTTACCGCCAGCCAGGTGAGCCTGTGCGAGCTGGACGCGGTGGTGATTCAGGGCGCGGAGGCCTGCCCCGAGGGCGACCTCACCGCCGATGAGGTGGAGGCCCGGAACTTCCGGTGCCTGCGCACTCTGCTGGCCCAGCGGCTGAACCCCTGCGGCGACCCCTGCGATCTGGACTGCTGCTCCTGCGCCTGCGACGGCCGGGACTGCTGCTGCGCCGCCGGGCTGCTGGCCACCCTGGCCCAGAACAACCTGCGGCGCCGGGTGTCCCTGGCGGCGGGGCTGCTGCTGCTCCAGAACGTGCAGCTGCTGGGCAGCGTGGGCAACGTGCTGGTGCTGGCCAACGAGACCGACAAGCGGCTGTACTTTGTGTGCGTCAACAGCGTGCAGTTTATCGGGTGAACCACAGCCCCTCCGCGGAAGCGGAGGGGCTGTTTTCTGCGAATAGTCGGTACAGTTGACTGTACTCACGATAGAACGGGCGTTTGACAAAGCGGGAGGAACGGGGTATAATGACCCTGAAAGGGGGCGGGCCCATGGAACGGGTGATTTACCACTGCGACTGCAACAGCTTTTACTGCTCGGTGGAGCTGCTGTCCCACCCGGAGCTGCGGGACGTGCCCGCGGCGGTGTGCGGCGACCCCACCAGCCGCCATGGCATCATCCTGGCCAAAAACGAGCCCGCCAAAAAATACGGCGTGCGCACCGCCGAAACCATCTGGCAGGCCCGGAAGAAGTGCCCGGAGCTGGTGCTGCTGCCCGCCCACCGGAGGCTGTACGCGGAATACTCCCAAAAGGTCAACGCCATCTACGACCGCTTCACCGACCTCATCGAGCCCTTCGGCATCGACGAGAGCTGGCTGGACGTGACCGGCTCCCTCCACCTGTTCGGCGGGGACGCCAGGGCCCTGGCCGACCGGATCCGGAACACCGTCCGGGAGGAGCTGGGGCTGACCATCTCGGTGGGGGTATCCTTTAATAAGGTATTCGCCAAGCTGGGCAGCGACTACAAGAAGCCGGACGCCACCACCGTCATCACCGAGGAAAACTACCGCCAGGTGGTGTGGCCCCTGCCGGTGACGGATCTGCTGTACGTGGGCCGGGCGGCGGCGGGGGTGCTGGCCCGGTACGGCGTGGCCACCATCGGGGATCTGGCCAGCTTCGACCGCTTCGCCCTGGTGGAGCTGCTGGGCAAGCAGGGGGGACAGCTGTGGAGCTACGCCAACGGCCTGGACGGCAGCCCGGTGGCCCCGGCGGGGACGTACACGCCCCCCAAGTCGGTGGGCAACGGGGAGACCTTCCCCCGGAACCTCACCCGCCGGGACGAGGTGGCCCGGGGGGTGGCCATGCTAGCCGACCAGGTGGCGGTGCGGCTGCGCAGGCACGGGATGATGGCCGCCACCCTCCAGGTGACCATACGGGATCCGGCCTTCAAGGACATCTGCCGCCAGCGGCCCCTGGACGCCCCCACCAACACCGCCCGGGAGCTCACCCGGGCCGCCATGGACATCCTGGCCCGGAGCTGGAAGTCGGGGGCCCCCATCCGGGCCATCACCCTCACCGCCCACAACCTGATCCCGGAGGGGGAGGCGGCGGAGCAGCTGAATCTGTTCCAGTCCGCCGCCCCCCAGCGCCGGGCCCGGGTGGAGACGCTGGAGCGCACCATGGACGCCATCCGGGCCAAGTACGGCCGGGAGGCGGTGACGGTGGCGGCGCTGACCCCGCCGCGGTCGCCGGAGGGGGAGGACGGGGTGCCCTTTTAGGCCGTGTCTCCGGAGGGGAGCCGGGCGGACGTGAGCAGATCCCCCCGCTTCACCAGCCCCTGCTCCCACAGCAGGGCCAGCGCCTGATCGGCGCAGTCCTCCGGCAGCTCCAGCCCCGCCGCCCGCACCTGGAGCCCGCCCAGATCCGCCGTTCCGTACAGCTCCAGCCTTCGGCCCCAGCGGCCGCCTCCGGGGCCGAAGGCCGCTGTCACGTCCGCACCTGCCGCCGGGGGCGTCACCGGAAGGCCGAACTGGGCTTGAAGATTCCGGGCGTAGTCCTCCCCGCCGGGGGCGTCGATGAGCAGGCCCCGCACCAGGGGGCACAGCCGCTCCGCCGCGGCGGTCAGCTCGGGACACAGCCGGGGGGCGGACAGGGCGATCCGCCCCCGGCCGGGGGGGATCCCCTCCAGCTCCAGCGCCCCCAGGGCCAGCACGTCCGCCAGACCCCGCCACAGGGGCAGGGGATCCACAGGCCGGAGCAGCCGCAGCCTGTCCCCATAGGGGAAGCCGCAGCGCAGCACCACCCGGCCCACCCCCGCGGCGGCAAGGCCCCGCTCCGCCCGGTACAGCCGCCGGGCCAGCCGCCGGGGGGACAGGCCCTCCGGAGCGTACACCGTCCAGCGCACCGCCGCCAGCGGCCCCAGCGAGGAGGGCGACCCCCGGCCCCGGCCCCGCTGCCGCAGGCAGATCAGCTCCCCTATCATGCACATCACCTCGGCCACACATATGCGCCCGGGCCGGGGATCATGCCCGCCTAATTTCTTGACAGTCCGGTGCCTTTGTCAAAAATCTTCACGCACCCGGGAGAAACGGCAAACGAGCTTGTACAATTCCCCGGTTGTTTTTCCCCAGGCCCTTTGATATAATGTGCCCACTACAGACAGTGTATTTGACAAGGAAACGGAGGCCGCCGCCATGTCCATCAAAATCACCGCCACCAGCACCTGCGACCTGCCCTCTGATCTGGTGGAACGCCACCAGATCACCATCGTCCCTCTGTATGTCTCCTATGGCGGGGACACCTACCGGGACGGCGTGGACGCCGGCCCCGAGGACATCTTCCGCCACGTGGAAGGGGGCGGCGCCCTGCCCACCACCTCGGCGGTGAACATCGCGGACTACCAGGCCCTGTTCGCCGAGCTGGCCCCGAAGCATGAGGCAGTGCTCCATATCACCATCGGCAGCGAGTTCTCCTGCTGCTATCAGAACGCCCTGGTGGCCGCAGCGGACTTCCCCAACGTCCACGTGGTGGACTCCCGGAACCTCACCGTGGGCCAGGGCCTGCTGGTACTGGAGGCGGCCCAGGCCGCGGAGCGGGGGGACTCGGTGGAGGCCATCCTGGCCATGCTGGAGGAGCTCTCCGGCAAGGTGGACACCACCTTTGTGGTGGATAAGCTGGACTATCTGGCCAAGGGGGGGCGCTGCTCCTCCGTGGTGGCCCTGGGGGCCAATCTGCTGAAGCTGAAGCCCTGCATTGTGCTGGCCGGCGGAAGCATGACCGTGGGCAAGAAGTACCGGGGGGCCTTTGACAAGGTGCTGTCCGACTACGTGCTGGATCAGCTCACCGGGAAGGACGTGAACCAGGATCGGGTTTTCGTGGCGCACACCCGCTGCGATCCCGCCATACCCGAGGCGGTGTGCTCCATGGCGCGGCAGTTCGGATTTCACGAGGTGCTCACCGCCGTGGCGGGCTCCACCATCTCCTGCCACTGCGGGCCCAATACGCTGGGCGTCATTTTTCTCAGGAAATAGCGCAAAAATCAGTTCCGCGGGAGGGGCAGCGCACAAGGCTGCCCCTCCCGCGTTTTTGCGCGAAAGGGCTGGAGAGGAAAACAGGCGATACAGCGCTGACCGGGCGGCGCCTGAAGTCCCGAAGGCGCTTGTCACAGGCCGGACAGTTTGATATAATAAACCATATCGCATGGGTTGCGAGCCCGTGCTCAAAGGAGGCGAGGCCATGCTGTCCCGTCAACGGCTGTTCTGGCGGCTCCGGCCCTACGACCTGCCCGGCTCCGACCGGGCGTTCCTGCGGGCCTGCCGGGACAACTGCGCCTACCACATCCGCCGCTGTCCCGGCTACGCCGCCATCTGCCGGCACCTGGGCTTTTCTCCGGATCAGCTCCAGTCTATGGAGGATCTGGCGAAGATCCCCGTCCTTCCCACTCTCTTTTTCAAGCGGAAGGCCCTGTTTTCCATGCCTCAGTGGCGGATGGCCTTGAAGGTCACCTCGTCGGGCACCAGCGGGAAATTCAGCCGCATCGGCTTTGACTGGGGCTGCATCCTGGCGGAGGCCGCCATGGTGATCAACCTGGGCTTCCGCCACCATCTGGTGTCCCCCAAGCCCGCCCACTGCGTCATTTTGGGCTACAAGCCCCACAAGTCCAACCACACCGGGGTCACCCGCACCATGTTCGGCCTGACCCACTTCTCCCCGCCCCTCAGCCGCACCTACGCCCTGCGCATGGTGGAGGGGGCCTATGCTCCCGACCTGGATTCGGTGGCCCGGGCGTTGAAAAAGCTGGAGCGTTCCCATTTTCCCACCCGAGTCATCGGGTTTCCCTCCTACCTGTGGTTCGGCCTGAAGCGGATGGAGGAGCTGGGCCTGCGGGTGAGGCTGCCCAAGGGCTCCCGGATCATCCTGGCCGGGGGCTGGAAGCAGCACGCCGCCCAGGAGGTGGACAAGGGCACCCTCTACGCCCTGGTGGAGCGGGTGCTGGGCATACCCGAGGACAACATCAACGAGCTGTTCGGCGCGGTGGAGCACCCGGTGTTCTACAACACCTGCCGGCGGCACCACTTCCACATACCCGCCTATGGCCGGGTGATCATCCGGGATCCGGACACGCTGGAGCCCCTGCCCATGGGCCGGGTGGGGCTGATCAACCTGATCTCGCCCCTGATGTGCGCCACCCCCACCCTCAGCGTCATGACCGACGATTTGGGCTGTCTGACGCCGGGGGAGCAGTGCGGCTGCGGCATCTCCACGCCCTGCCTCACCATTCTGGGCCGGGTGGGGATGGGAGACATCCAGACCTGCGCCGCCGGGGCCGCCGAGCTGTTGGGAAAGGGGGAGGCCTTTTGATTTTCGCCAATGGAACCCTGCTGCCGGATACGGAGCGGAACGCCGTCCTGAACGGCCTGGAGGCCCAGCTGAATGCCGTCCGCGGGGCCCCGCCCCTGGAAGCGGAGACGGTCATCTCCGCCGTGGACGCCCTGGGCCGGCGGCTGGAGGCGGGAGAATTCGCCCCTCTGCTGGCCCGGTTCCTGCCCGCCGGGGTGGGGCTGGATCAGCTGCTCCCCCTGCTGCGCCGGGAGGCGCTGGAGGCCAAGCTGGCCGCGGAGCTGGGCCCGGAGCCCTTCCGCCCCAGAGAGCTTGCCCAAACCGCGACCCATGTGCTGCCCCTGGGGGTGCTGTTCCACATCGCCCCGGGCAATATGCCGGGCCTGCCGGTGTACACCGCCCTGGAGGGGCTGCTCACCGGCAACCTCAATCTGGTCAAGCTGCCCCACGGGGACAAGGGGCTGTCCCTGGCGGCCTTCCAGCTGCTGACGGAGCAGGAGCCCCGGCTGGCCCCCTATCTGTACGCCTTTGACCTGTCCTCCGGCCAGCGGGAGGACATGAAAAGGCTGGCCGACCTGGCCGACGGGCTGGTGGTCTGGGGCGGCGACGGGGCTATTGAAGCCGCCCGGGCCCTGGCCGGGCCGGGGTGCAAGCTCATCGAGTGGGGCCACCGCCTCAGCTTTGCCTATGTCTCCGGCTATGAGGACAGGGACGGGGAGCTGTCCGCCTTGGCCCGCCACATCGTGGAGACGGGCCAGCGGCTGTGCTCCTCCTGCCAGGTGATCTTTTTGGATGCGGAGCGCCAGGAGGACGGGCTGGCCTTCTGCCGGGCGTTCCTGCCCTACCTGGAGCGGGCGGCGGCAAAGCGTCCCGGTCTGGGCGCCGGGGCCTCCGCCTCCCTCAGCGGCCACACCGCCCTGCTGGAGCGCATTGTGGACGGAAGGGCCGCGGGGGAGACCCTGTTTCAGGGCAGGGGGTGCTCGGTGATCTTCCGGCCCGACCGGGAGCTGGAGCTGTCCCCCATGGAGGGGAACGTGCTGGTGAAGCTGCTCCCCCAGGCGGAGCTGCTGCCCGCCCTGCGCCGCCAGAAGGGGCGGCTCCAGACGGCGGGCCTGCTGTGCGCGCCGGAGCGGCGGGAGGCGCTGGTCGATCTCCTGTCCCGGGCGGGGGTCACCCGGGTCACCCGGGCCGGATCCATGTCCGCCTCCTTCCCCGGCGAGGCCCACGACGGGGAATACCCCCTGCGCCGCTGCCTCCGGGTGGTGGACGTGGAGCGATGATCCCTAAGAACCGTCCCCCAGAGAGCCTGCCGGAGCCTGTCCCGGCAGGCTCTTTTCCAGCTCCTCGTCCGTGAGAAACTCCGTCATCACGTGGCGGTACCGCTTGGGCAGATGGGTGGACTGGCATTTGGGGTTGATCCGCCCCTCAATGGCGATGGTCTGGTAGTACTTCCGCCACATGGCCCGGAAGGCTTTTTCCTCCGCCCCGGCGGGGCCCATGCGGAAGTCCTCCGCCGGCAGCAACTTCCACCGCCCCCGGTCGGAGAGAAAGATCTCGTGGTGGGTGCGGTCGTAGAGGGCCAGCCGCTCCCCGGAGTACCGGGCGGCAAAGTGGGGGGCCAGCAGGGGCAGCACCCGGTTTTTAGGCTCGATCTCCCCCACCAGGAAGCCGTCCAGGTCGGAGAAGCGGACGAAGCCCTTCAGGTGATCCCACTCCGTCCACATTTTGGTCAGCGCCAGGTTCACCCGGGCCATCACCGGGTCGCTGAGATCCAGCCGCACCCGATCCCCCTCCTGAAGTCCCCGGCGGATCAGGGTGAACAGGGCCAGCTCTTTCTCCGGCAGGCAGGTCAGAAACCCCCGGGCGACGAGCTTTTGAAAGGCGGGGGACACCCGCTGGCGCAGGGCCCCGTAGAGCCGTCTGGCCCGGCCGCGATCCGCCGGCGGCTCCCGGGTCTCCCAGAGCGTCGCTCCGCCGTCGGGCAGGAGAAAGGCCGCGGGCTCCACGCCGCCCTCCAGCGCGTCCCAGGCGCAGGTCAAAAACCCGGCAAAGGTGCCGTCATACCGGTACGCGATCATCAGCCCGCGCTCCCGTCAAACAGGGACAGCTGCTGCCAGCTCTCCCCTGTGCCCAGGGCCGCCTGCTCCAGCCCGGTGAGGCGGCGGTAGACGCTGTCGGAGCTAAACCGCAGGCCGGGGAGCATCCGGCCCGAGCAGGTGATGAAATACTGGGCCCGCTTCATCACCACCCCCAGCCGCTTCAGCCCCTCAAAGGACAGGGGGCCGTACCGCCGGGCGGCCACGATCCGCTCCGCCCCCCGCATCCCAATGCCGGGCACCCGCAGGATGGCCTCGTAGTCCGCCCGGTTGATCTCCACCGGGAAAAACTCCGGGTGGCGCAGGGCCCAGTCGCTCTTGGGATCCAGGGCGGCGTCGAAGTTGGGGTGGCTGTCGTCCAAAATTTCCCGGGCGGTGAAGCCGTAAAACCGCAGCAGCCAGTCCGCCTGGTACAGCCGGTGCTCCCGGAGCAGGGGCGGCTTGAAGCCCGCCGGGGCGGGCAGGTTCTTGTGCTGGGACACCGGCATATAGGCGGAGAAAAAGACCCGCTTCAGGTTGTACTTCTGGTAGAGCCCCTCGGTCAGGGACAGGATGTGCCAGTCGCTCTCCGGGGTGGCCCCCACGATCATCTGGGTGGACTGCCCCGCCGGGGCGAATTTGGGAGCGTGGCGGTAGAGCTTCAGCTCCGCCTTGGACTGGGCGGCCCCGTCCCGGATCTGGGCCATGGGCCGCAGGATGGCGGCCTTGGTCTTGTCGGGGGCCAGCAGCCGGAGGGACGCCTCCGAGGGCAGCTCGATGTTGACGCTCAGCCGATCCGCCAGCAGCCCCAGCGCATAGGTCAGCCCCGGATCCGCCCCCGGGATGGCCTTGGCGTGGATGTAGCCGTTGAAAGCGTACTCTGTGCGCAGGAGGCGCAGGGTCTCAATCATCCGCTCCGTGGTGTAGTCGGGGCTTTTCAACACGGCGGAGGACAGAAACAGCCCCTCGATATAGTTCCTCCGGTAGAACTGGATGGTCAGCTCCGCCAGCTCCCGGGGGGTGAAGGCCGTCCGGGGCACGTCGTTGGAGCGGCGGTTGACGCAGTAGGCGCAGTCGTAGCAGCAGTAGTTGGTGTACAGCACCTTCAGCAGGGAGACGCACCGCCCGTCGGCGGAAAAGGTGTGGCAGCAGCCGGAGTTGGAGGCGGTGCCGATGGCGCCCGGCTTCCCGCCCCGGGTCACCCCGCTGGAGGTGCAGGCGGCGTCGTATTTGGCGGCGTCGGCCAGAATGGTCAGCTTGTCCAATACCTCCACGGAACTTCCCCCCGGTGTGCGGGCCGGCGCCGCCTGTCTGGGGACGCGCCCACAAAATCAAACATTTGTACCTTTATTATAGTACAAATGCTCGATTTGTCAAGGGCTGTTTTTGCGCGGGGAGGACGGAAAAAGGAGCGGACGCACCCGACAGGCGTCTGCTCCTTTTTTACCGTATGAAGTCAGTCCTCCCGATCCTCGCCGGAGGATTTCGACCGCTTGGGAGGCAGCATCTTTTTGCCGATGAGAATCTCGCCCTGAATGACCGCGCCCTCGTCCACGGACAGCTTTTCGGCGGACACATGGCCGGAAATAACGGCGCTGCTCTCCATGGACAGACGGGTGGACACATGGACGTTGCCCCAGATCCTGCCGTTCAGCGTCATGGATTCGGCCGTCACGTCGCCCTCCACCTCGGAGCTGGAGTCCATGGTCGCGACTCCGGTGGCCACAATGTTTCCTACCATTTGGAGCCCGGACACCTCCACGTCCCCGCCTGTGGCGTTGCCCTGAATTTTCCCATTCAGCTTCAGGTCTTTGGCGGTAGTGATGTCGCCCTGAACTTCGCCGTACACCTCTACGCTGCACTCGCTCTGAATCGTTCCGCGGATCACGGTGCCGGGGGCGATAATGGTGGAGGGCTCCTTGGGCTCCTCGGGAATGGGGGGCGTAAAATCGGGCGGGGTGTATTCCGGCATGGTCTCCGCCTCGTGGTAATAGACAGGGGGAGCGTCCGAGGGGGGCTCATAGCCATGGGGCTGCGGGCCTCCGGGGCCGTCGATCAGTTCTTTTGCTGCCTGCTTAAAATTGTCTCTCAATCCCATGTTCTTTTCTCTCCTTTAATTGTAATCCCAACCCGTGTTTGGACGGTAAGGCCTCCGCCGTTCTGCCCCGGCGTCCGTCAGGAACGTTTAAGCCGGGTAGTTGTAGATTACCGGCTTAACCTCCGGCGTCAGCGCGGCAAAGGAAAAGCCCTCCGCCTGAAAGCCCTCTATAATCTTGGGCAGCGCCTCCACCACGTTGGTAAAACGGGTGTTGTCATGGGCCAGAAGGAACACACGGCGCATAGAGTCCGCCCGATCCAGGGCGTTGTCCACCAGCGTCTGAGCCGGGACGTTACTGCGAACCGCGTCTCCGGTCTGGCGGTTCCAATCAAAATAGACGAAGCCGCGGCGGGTCATCTCGCTGATGATCTCCTGGTAGATATGGCCGTTATAGGCGTTGATACTCCCCCCGGGGAAGCGGAAGATTTGAGGGGCCACTCCGGTGGCGTCCTGAATCAGGTAGTATTCTTTAGCAAAATCTTCCAGATACGCCTCCACCGAGTCGTAAATGGCGGTATAGTTGTGGGTATAGCTGTGTACGCCGATGGTGTGGCCTGCCTCCACAATATCCCGCATCCACTGCCTGCAGATCTCCGACTCTCCGCCCACCACAAAGAACGTCGCTTTCACATCGTAGCAGTCCAGCACCTCCAGCAGCTCCGGCGTCCGCTCCGGGGGGCCGTCGTCAAAGGAGAGATAGACGATATTGTCCACATCCACGCTGTTGTGCTCCGCCGGTTGGGCGTACAGATCCGCATACAGGCTCTGATAGGCCGGAAGCTCCGGAGCTGAGCTTTCAGCTGGACTGGCGCTCTCCGGCGGGGGATCCTCTCCCTGGGGGGGCTCGTCCGTTTTATCGGGCCGGTTCTCCTCCTGCGAAACAGAGGACTGCAGCTGGCTGATCCTCAGATGCAGGTCATCCAGCTCCCGCCCCGTCCGCAGCAGCGACACGCCGAAGATAATGGACAGCACCGTGGGGATCAGAATGAGCAGTGCCAGGATAGTGAGGATCAGGTGCTTGAAAAAGCGGACGCTGCCCAGATAGCCGCCTGCTTGAGAGGGCGCGGCCTCCGCAGGAGCGTGGGGCCCGGGCTCCTGCTCCTGGAGTTCCCCGTCGAATGTGTTGTCTGCCATGCGCTTCCCTCCCTCTTAGGCCGGATCACGCCCGCGCAGCGGCTGATACGGCAAAATAAGTTTTCTTATTATAACACTAATGGCTATAAAAATCAACTTTATTTTCTTAAATGACCCATGTAAAAACGAGAGTATCATAGCTTTTACGCTATAACAGGCGGGAGGCGGAGCGTTTTATCTCAAATAAGCCTCAGGGCCAAGCTGGTAAAGGTCGTTTCCCTCGCTGTCAATGACCACGGTGAGGGGAAAATGTTCCACAGTCAGACGGCGGATCGCCTCCGCGCCCAGATCCTCATAGCAGATAAGCTCCGCCGACGTCACGCAGCTGGACAACAGGGCGCCCGCCCCGCCAATGGCGCCGAAGTATACCGCGCCGGCGGCTTTGATGGCCTCCACGACCTCCGGGCCGCGGCGGCCCTTGCCGATCATGCCCAGGGATCCGAGGGCGAGCAGGGTGGGGGTATAGGCGTCCATGCGATAGCTGGTGGTGGGCCCGGCGGATCCGATGGCCTGACCCGGCCTGGCGGGGGAGGGCCCGACATAATAGAGCACCGAGCCCTCCACAGGGAAGGGGAGGGGCTCGCCCCTGCCGGCCAGCTCGCACAGGCGCTTATGGGCGGCGTCCCGGGCGGTAAAAACGGTTCCGGACAGCAGAACGCTCTCCCCCGCCCGCAGGGAGCGGGCCGTCTCCGCGGACAGCGGGGCGGTGATATGCCTTGCCATGCTACAGCACCTCCGAAGCGTGCCGGGCCACATGGCAGTTGAGGTTGACCGCGCAGGGCAGGCCGGCAATATGAGTGGGCAGCGTTTCAATATGTACGGCCAGGGCGGTGGTTTTGCCGCCGAACCCCTGGGGGCCGATGCCCAGGGAGTTGATCTCCTCCAGCAGCTCCCGCTCCAGCCCGGCGTAGAAGGGGATGGGGCTGGGCTGCCCCAGCTCCCGCAGCAGGGCCCGCTTGGACAGCAGCGCGCACTTGTCGAAGGTGCCGCCAATGCCCACGCCAACCACAATGGGGGGACAGGGGTTGGGCCCGGCCAGGCGGACGGTCTCCAGAATAAAGGCCCGGACGCCCTCCAGCCCATCGGAGGGCTTCAGCATAGCGATGCGGCTCATGTTCTCGCTGCCAAACCCTTTGGGGGCCACGGTGATCTTCACCTGATCCCCCGGAACCAATTCGGTGTACAGCATGGCGGGGGTGTTGTCCCCGGTGTTCACCCGGTCGATGGGATCCCGCACCACGGACTTGCGCAGATAGCCCTCGCCATAGCCTCTGCGAACCCCCTCGTTGACAGCCTCCGCCAGCCCGCCGCTGATGTGAACCTCCTGGCCGACCTCCACGAACACGCAGGCCATGCCGGTATCCTGGCAAATGGGGGTGTCTCCGCCGATGGAATAGTTCTCGATGATGCGATCCAGGATGGTTTGGGCCACCGGCCAGTCCTCCGCCCGACGCGCGGCGGCGATGGCCTCCTTCACATCCCTGGATAAGTGGATATTGGCCTGAACGCACAGGCGGGCGACCGCTTCCGTAATCGCCATGGAATTGAGTTCCCTCATAGCTGCTCCACTCCGTTGTATTTTGTAATGTTCAAAGGGCAGCACCATTATAGATTGCCTGCGTCAAGTCTGTCAATATTGTTTCCCTGGGCAGGGCCCCGCCGTAGCTGGAAAAGTTCCGAGTCCAGGGCCCCGATCCAAGGGGAGCGGGAGGGCGGCGGGTCTGGTGATATTTGTCATTTCCTGTAGAATAGAGCTGCGACCATGATGAAACAAGGAGGCAATTCTATGGAAGGAACGACTTACGGTTATGTGCGGGTATCCACCCGTGAGCAGAACGAGGCCCGCCAGATGGCCGCCATGCGGGAGTTCGGCGTGGAGGACGAGCGGATCGTTGTGGAAAAGCTGTCGGGGAAGGACTTCAACCGGCCCCGCTACCAGCGGCTGGTAAAGGGGCTGCGGCAGAAGGACGTGCTGGTGATCAAGAGCATTGACCGGCTGGGCCGGAACTACACCGAGATCCTGGAGCAGTGGGCCGTCATTACAAAGGAGCGGGAGGCCGCCATTGTGGTGCTGGATATGCCCCTGCTGGACACCCGGCGGGGGCGGGATCTCACCGGGACGCTCATTGCGGACATTGTGCTCCAGCTCCTCAGCTATGTGGCCCAGACCGAGCGGGAGAACATCCGCCGGCGGCAGGCGGAGGGCATCGCGGCGGCCAGGGCGGCCGGCGTCCGGTTTGGACGGGAGCGGCTGTCCCTGCCGCTGGGGTTTGAGGCCATGGCGCGGCAGTGGCAGGAGGGCGGCGTCTCCGCCAGCCGCGCCGCCGGGGAGCTGGGGATGTCCCGGGACACGTTCCTGCGCAGGGCAAGGGAGCTGTGCGCGGAAGCCTGGACAGGGGGTGACGACGGAGAGGCAGCCGGGAGGGGCGGCGTCGGAAAATGGTTGAACAAACAACAGAATTAAGTAAAAACGAGCCACGCAGAACCTATAGCTTCTGCGTGAACGGGAAGGAGCGGGGCGGGCGTGGCGTGGAGGAAACGGGATGCCGCGGACGGCAAAACGGTTCGGTACACCACCCTCAAAGTCCGGCTCTGCCCCACCGAGGCCCAGGCGGAGCTGTTTGAGAACACCTTCGGCTGCTGCCGGTATATTTGGAACCATATGCTGGCCGACGAGCAGCGGTTCTACCTGGAGACCGACCGGCACTTCCTGCCCACACCGGCCAAGTATAAAAAGGAAGCCCCTTTTTTAAAGGAAGTGGACAATCAGGCCCTGATCCAGGAGCACAACAAGCTGGCCCAGGCGTTCCGGATGTTCTTCAAAAACCCGGAGGCCTTCGGCCACCCGGGCTTCAAACGGAAAAAGGCCGACAAGGACTCCTTCACCGCCTGCAACCACGTGTTTGAGTCCGGCCCCACCATCTACACCACCAGGGACGGCATCCGCATGACCAAGGCGGGCATCGTCAAGGCCAGGTTCTCCCGCCGGCCCCAGGCCTGGTGGAAGCTGCGGCGGATCACCGTGGAAAAGACCCGGACGGGAAAATACTTCTGCTCCATCCTCTATGAGTATGACAGCGAGGCCCCAAGCCCGGCGGCGCCCACGGCGGAAACCACAATAGGCCTGAAATACTCCCTGGCCCACTTCTATGTGGCCGACAACGGCGAGATGGCCGACCCGCCCCGCTGGCTGAAGCAGTCCCAGGAAAAGCTGGCAAAGCTCCAGCAGCGGCTCAGCCGCATGGAGCCTGGCTCCAAAAATTATCAGGAAGCGGCGCGGAAATACCGCCTGCTCCACGAGCACATCGCCAACCAGCGGCGCGACTTCACCCACAAGGAATCCAGCCGGATAGCCAACGGCTGGAACGCCGTGTGCGTGCGGGACGACGACCTGCGGGAGATGGCCCGGGAGATCAGGCTGGGCCCCGTGCCGGACGCCGGGTTCGGAATGTTCCGGGAGTGCCTGCGGTACAAGCTGGAGCGGCAGGGCAAGCCCCTCGTCCTGGTGGGGCGGTACCAGCCCACCACCCGCACCTGCTCCGCCTGCGGCTTTGCGGGGGACGCGGTTCCGCGGAAAGCGAAAACCTGGGTCTGCCCCAAGTGCGGCGCGGCGCACAACACAGAGGTCAACGCCGCCCGCAATATCAAGCGAAACGGCTTGGCGCAGATCTGCGCTTGACCGATACGCCGCCCGGGACAGCGGTTTGCGCCCGTGATTCCAGGCCGGAGGCGTTGATCGAAGGGTAAACTTCGTTTTCCTTTCGATCAGCGTTTCCAGGCGGAAAAGCGGGAAACGAGAGGGTGTGTGCGCACACCTGAAGCCCGTGAGGGCGTCCAAAATATTATGACTGTGCTTTGAGCGGGCGCGAACGGACTGCGGGCCCATACCGGCGAAAGGAGTTTGCCATGCTGTTTTTGCAGATGAAGGAAGGGGAGTACCTGACCATCGGCGAGGATATCGTCATCCAGGTGTTCCCGGATTCCAGCACCTCCGCCCGGCTGGCCATCAAGGCGCCCAAGGAGCTGGCCATCCTCCGGGGCGAGGTGCGGGAGCGAAACGAGGGCCAGCGCCCCAAGGGCCTGGTGGATCCCATCGCCGCCAAGCCCCAGTAAAGTTGATTTCATCCGGCTGACGAGCCGGCTGAAATAAAGTCCCTGCGCTGTGTTCCGGCAGTCCGGCCGGATACCGGGAAGCAGCGTGCCACCCAATGCGCCGGAGCATGGAAACGTGAAGGCGCGACGATCGCACCCCCCAAAAAATTTTATTTGAAAGGAATCAAAAAAATGAGGATTCAGCACAATATCATGGCAATGAATGCCTACCGGAACTACACCAACAACGTGGCCGCCATGAAGAAGAACCTGGAGAAGCTGTCTTCCGGTTACAAGATCAACCGCGCCGGCGACGACGCCGCCGGTCTGGCCATCAGTGAGAAGATGCGGGCCCAGATCACCGGCCTGGAGACCGCCCAGAAGAACGCCAAGGACGGCATCTCCCTGGTGCAGACCGCTGAGGGCGCCCTGACTGAGGTGCACGATATGCTCAACCGTATGGTGGAGCTGGCCACCCAGTCCGCCAACGGCACCTACGACAATGACACCGACCGCTTCCAGATGCAGAAGGAAGTCAACCAGCTGCTGGAGGAAATCGACCGCATCGCCGACAGCTCCAACTTCAACGGCATCAACCTGCTGGACGGCACCCTGGGCCTGAGCAGCGCCTTCAAGGTGGGCGATCTCACCTCCTTTGCGGCGGGCAAGGCTGTTCCCGGCGGCGCGGCCATCGCGACGTCTTGGGCGACCGGCACCATTAACGAGGCTGCTCGCGCCAGCAAGTCCGTGCTGCACAAGACCGGCGAGGCCGCCAAGGCGGGCGAGTTCACCATCGACATGAGCCAGTTGGCCGGTAAGGTATCCGCCACCGGTTCCACGGGCAAAATTGTCCTGAAGATCGGCAGTCAGGCCGTTGCCACCTATACTCCGACCGCTACGGGCACCCTCACCGCCGAGGAGCTGGCCGCGAAGTTTAAGGCCGCAATGGCCAACGGCATTATGGTTACAACCGGTGGCGCGGTTGCCAAGCATACCAGCACTGGCCTGGGTGTGGGCGCCCTGCATTACAGCGTGACGGACAACGGCGACGGCACCCTGACCTTTAAGACCGACAAGGTGGCCACCAAGGCTACCGCATGGGCCTCTCTGGAGGGCGGCATCCCCACCACCAAGGTGGACACCGGGGCGATGGTCTCCCCCAACTTTGCGGTCAACGTTACGTGTGGCAGCAAGGCCCAGATTGGCAACGGCGTCGCCAACACCCAGAACGTCAAGACCACCAACATCACGGGCCCCTCCGCCGGTTCCACCACCCAGTTGGCCAGCACCCTGCTGTCCCTGGACATGGCCTCCCTCAAGGACGGCTCCAAGCTGACCATCGGCGACACCACCTACACCTTCGCCATCGGCAAGGACAGCGCCTATGCGGACGCGGAGAATAAGATCGATCTCACCGCCTATGAGGTGGATGATCTGAACGGTGCTACTGGCGACGACGCCAAGGCGATCATGGCCGCCATCACCGCCGGCACCGCGGGCAACAAGAACTTCTCCGTGGGTAACGACGGCACCTACGGCAAGCTGTCCATCTTCGAGAAGGCCGATCCCGAGAGCGCCATTAACGAGAGCGCTATCACCGACAAGGCCATCCTGGATAAGCTGTCCGACAAGACCAAGTTCCAGGATCTGTTCAAGCTCACCGATCCCGACACCCAGGCGGGCGTGAAGGTGGACATCGACAGCACCAAGGTGAAGGACGGCGATGTGCTGAACATCAACGATGTGAAGTACGTGTTCACCACCGACATGACCGGCAAGACCGACAGCGACAAGGTGAAGTACGTCCAGTTCACCAAGGACGGCACCGATGCCGCCGGAAACCTGGCCACCAAGCTGGGCTCCGGCGCGACGATCAGCGGCAGCACCCTCACCATCTACGGCAAGCCCGGCAAGATGGCCGAGGTGCTGGGCAAGGGCCTGACCCTCCAGATCGGCGACACCAGCGACGACTTCAACCAGCTGAACGTGGCGGTGAAGGATATGCACGCCGCCTCTCTGGGCGTCGGCGATCTGAAGATCGACAACGAGGTGGACGCGCAGAAGGCCATCCAGAAGATCAAGGACGCCATCAATGTGGTGTCCGACGTCCGTGGTACTCTGGGCGCCACCCAGAACCGTCTGGATCACACCATCAACAACCTGTCCGTCATGACCGAGAACATCCAGGATGCCGAGAGCACCATCCGCGACACCGATGTGGCCGAGGAAATGATGGCCTACACCAAGAACAACATCCTGATCCAGAGCGCCCAGGCCATGCTGGCCCAGGCCAACCAGGTGCCCCAGGGCGTGCTCCAGCTCCTTCAGTAATTTGGAGCGCCAGTTGTTTTTGGAAACCGCATAGACCCAAAACCGGGGGCGGGCGCAAGCCCGCCCCCTTTCTTCTTACCTCACAGACCCACCGAAAGGATTTGACGCTATGAACGCGATTGAGATTGCCCGCCGTCTGGCCCAGCTGGGGGAAAAGAAGCAGGCCGTCAAGGCATACACCCTGGCCGTGCACAACGGCTGCCCGCCGGAGGAGGAGTTCGAGGCCGCCGTCTACATCCTCTATTCCGGCGAGGACTACCGGGTGGCCTACACCTGCCTGCTGAACCTGTATGGAAGGGGCTTCCGCCGGGAGGAATGCCTGAATATCCTCACCCAGGCGTTCTATGAGCCCAATGTCAAGGCGCTCAAAGCGCGTTATCGGAATAACTGCAAACGTTTGGAGGGGTACTCCTATCTGTTCCGGAAGGATTTCCCTGCCTTCGAGGAACTGACGGTGCGGTTTTTCCCCTTTGATGACAAGGGATATGTTCCCTTCTACCCGGCGGAGGGCCGGTTCGGGGCGTATGTAAACTTCAACCACCCGGTGATCAGCCGGAATTTCTTCCACGATCTGGACAAGCCGGTGCTGGCGGAAGATGTGTACTCCCAATATGAGCTGGAATATCTCAACGACAACGTGCGGCGCAGCGAGCACGTGGGCAAGGATAACCACATCTACCTCCACTATACCGATTGGGGGCTGTTCTGCGCCCATCTCCAGGTGCTGAATATGCGCCCGCTGATCGAGGAGAAAAAGTGGGAGAAAAAGATCGTATTTCTCATGGAGGACGAGGGATCCCAGTATCCGATTGATTTCAAGGAGCGCTTTGGGATCGACTACTCCGACTATCTGACGGTGGCGGTAGGCGTCCGGGACGTTACCCGGCTGATCTGGCATACCCAGCTGTCCAGCCACAACGGCGGCGACTTTTTCAACGAGATTTTTGACAATCACCCAAACCTGCTTGCTCTGCCCTCCATCATGCACGACAGCGTGGATAAGGCGATAGAGGAGTGCCGCTCGGCGCTGGCGGAGGCGGAGAGCGAGGAGGACGCCGTCCAGCGCCTGCCCCAGTGGAAGGAATTGGCCGTCCGGGATCTGTATCTGCTGAAGGATCGGACGGACAAAGACATTTTGGTGGGCTGGTTCCTGTCCCACACGCCCTGGCTGGACACGGTGCCCCGCATCGCGCCGACGCTGTTCTTCCAGCCCCATTTCCACAACATGGATTACGACTTGCTCTATGACGATCACGGCCACACCATGCTGACCTCGAAGAACTACGATAAAATGTGCGCGTCGCCGCTGCTGCGGGGCTTCAAGTACGTAAAGACGCTCACCCCCATGCGCCGGCCCACCACCAGCTACGGCGCGGCGGTGAAATTTATGTGGAAAGAGACCAAGGAGGGCGTCAATGAAAAGGGCCAGGGTCTGGTGGTGGGGGATGAGATCTACACCCGGCTGTGCAACCGCAGCTTCATGGTGGATGGGCAGGAGCGGCTGTTTATGGACAGCATCCTCGTCCGGTTCGAGGATGCCAAGCTTAATCCTACGGCGACGTTCAAGGCTCTGGCGGCGTTCCTGGATATTCCCTATACCGAAAGCATGACCTACTGCTCCATGTACGGACAGCGGGATCCCGAATCCCTGGAGGGCAACGATATCGGCTTCTCCACCGCCGCCGTATACCGCACGTATGATGAGTTTGCCAATGATGACGAACGGTACTTTTTGGAGTACTTTCTCCGGGATGTATATGAGTACTATGGCTACGATTTTAAATATTACGATGGCGCTCCCATGGATGAGGAGAAGGTGGAAGCATTGGTAAAGGGTTTCACCACACTCAACGCCCTGATGCGGGAGACGTGGGGGAGGAACGTGTTCAACAACACGGATATTAAGCTCGAGGCCAAGAACGCCAGCGCCGAACTGACCAAGGAGTTAGATGCCGAAACACGGCGAATCGCGCTGGATCAGTACATGGAGGCCATGGATAAGAATCGTCTGGAGGTAGCGAAGCTGCTGTTAAAGGGACAATATTTTGTAAACAGGAAGGGCCAGCCTCTGCACATGATGCCCAAGCTAAAGCTGGATCCGGCGCTGTTAGAGCAGCCGCTGTACCACTGAGGAGGAATTGCAATGATTATTTGGCTCATCGGCATATCGGGCGCGGGCAAAACCACCATCGGCCGGAAGCTGGAGGCGCACTTTAACCAGTTGGGCGTCAAAAACTATCTGCTGGACGGGGACGAGGTGCGGGATCTCTTTGACCGGGATCTGGGCTACTCCGACGCGGAGCGGGAGGCCAACATCAAGCGGATCATCCTGGGGGCCTATCTGCTGGATCGAAACGACATCGTGGGCATTGTCTGTAATATTTCTCCGCTGGAGCATCTGCGAGCTCTGGCTCGGCGGAAGATCGCCGGGTATAATGAAATTTATCTGAAAAAAGATCTGCAAATCAGCATGAAAAATGATGTAAAGGGAATGTACCGCGCCAATGCGGGCAAGACCCAAATTGTGGGGATTGACGCTTCCTTCGACGATCCTCAGCACCCAGATCTGGTGCTGGAAGTGGATAAGCAGACCGAGGAGGAGTCCTGCCAGGCGGTGCTGGACTATATCGCGGCCAAGTATGGCTCCCAATACCGGTAAAGGAGCGCACACCATGACTGTAACGATCAATGAGGAAACCCTGCAGGATGTAATCAACATTGAAACCGGGCTGCTGGCTCCCCTCACGGGTTTTATGGGCGCAGAGGACTTCCGGAGCGTGGTGGACTGCTGTCGTTTGGCGGATGGGCAGGTGTTCCCCCTGCCTATCACCCTGGATGTGCCGGAGGAACAGTTCGTGGACATCCAACCCGGCCATACCCTGACGCTGGAGCACGGTGGTGCTCCCGTGGCGGAATTGGACGTGGAGAGCAAATTTCGCATGACGGATGGGGATATTGAAACGGTGTTCCGCACCGGGGAGAACGCCCACCCCGGCGTGCGCAAGGAACGGGAGCGTTCCGCGTGCCGGGTGGGAGGGCCGGTGCGGCTCACAGATCGTTCCCTGCTGACGGATGCGCTGAAGCCGGAGGACACCAAACTGGCATTTGGGGAAAAAGGCTGGAACACGGTGGTGGGCTTCCAAACCCGCAATCCCATCCACAAGGCCCATGAGCACATCCAGCGCATTGGGCTTGAGGTGTGTGATGGCCTGTTCATCAACCCCATCGTGGGCTGGAAAAAGACCGGGGACTTTACCGAGGAGGCGGTGATGGCGGCCTATCACCGGATGATTGAGGAGTTTTATCCCAAGAATCGGGTACATATCGCGGGGCTCAAGACCCAGATGCGCTATGCGGGGCCCCGGGAGGCGGTGTTCCACGCCATCATCCGCCGCAACTTGGGCTGTACTCACTTCATCATCGGCCGAGATCACGCCGGGGTGGGCGGGTACTATGGCGCTTATGATGCCCACGCCTTGGCCCGGGTGAGAAGGAGCCGGATCTGGGCATCCAGCTCCTTCTCACCCGGGAGCCCTATTTCTGCAAAAAATGCGGCCAGATCGTGACGGACAAGCACTGCGCCCACTATGAGACCCACCGGGTGGAGATCAGCGGCACCATCATCCGCAAGTACATCAGCGACGGCTATATCCCGGATGAGATTATGCTGCGCAAGGAGATCTTTGACGCGATTCTGAGCTGTGGTCAGGTATTCATCCCATGAACTCCAAAGCGGCGCTGAAGAAGCTGCGGGAGCTGGTGGACGGGCCCACTTACGCTGCCATTGTATCCATGCTGGCCGGAACCACGGTCTACTTCCCCGCCAATACAGAATTCACCGATTTGGAGGAGCGCAACCTTCAGCTCCGGGATGACTTTTACAGCGGGGATTACGAGGTGGCGGATCTGGCCCGGAAATACGATCTGAGCATCTCCCGGGTGTACAAGATTCTCCAGGCCAGATGACCGCCGCCAAGATTTTCTCATTTTCTTGGAGTGTAACCAAAGGGCGGCAAAACCCTTTGTTTTTGTCCGAAAAGCCTGTAAAATATGGACAAGAAGGAGGCGGTTAATGTGACACTGCAAACATTGTCAGAGCACGAGATTATTGTGACATTCCTGGCCTTGGCCCTGCTGCTGGCGGGGGCATACCTGTGCGGGAAGTTGATGGAGGCCATCAAGGCGCCCAAGGTGGTAGGTGAAATCACGGGAGGGCTGCTGTTCGGTGGTACGTTCCTGTATCATTTTTTTCCCGCTCAAATGGAGTCTGTCTTTCTGGCCTACCCGGAGGAGGGCAAGGTACTCAACCTGTTTTATCAACTGGGGCTGGTATTCCTCATGTTTTCCTCCGGCTTCAACACCCGGATTGACGTGGATCGGAAACACATGAAGATCGTAGCCTGTGTCTTTACCGGGGCCACGGTGCTGCCCATGCTGGCGGCCATCCCCTTTGCCGGGCTGTTTCAGGAGGCGTTCATTGGAGGACGGGGAAACGATATCTCCTTCCTGCTGGTGTTCGTCATCGGCGTGGCCATCACCTCCATCCCGGTCATTTCCAAGATCTTCTTTGACATGGGTGTGATGAACACAGCCTTCACCAACACAGTGCTCACGGTGTCCACCTTCCAGGATCTGTGCCTGTGGATCATGCTCAATGTGGCAACCCGGATGGCCACCACCGGAGAGGTCAACCTGCCGGATATGCTGTTGGTGATCGCGTTCACCCTGGGGATGTTTGTGATCGCCAAGCTGGCGGCAGATCACCTCCACCGGGGCTACCAGGGCAGGGTGAAGGCTACGGACTTCTATACGGTGAGCTTTATTGCCCTGCTGCTGTTCTCAGCGGCGCTGTACGGAGTGGGCATCAACATCATGTATTCCGCTTTCCTCACCGGATATATTGTCAAAGCGATCTCCCAGAACGATCCGGAGGCCGAAGGGCGGATGGAGGCGGTGGCCAACTTCTCCTTTTCTCTGTTTGTACCCATCTACTTCGCGCTGGTGGGGATTCAACTCAATCTGATCCACAACTTCTCCCTGGGGCGGTTCCTGCTGTTTTTCGTGATTGCTTTCGGCCTGGAGGCAGTGGGGACAGTAATTATGCTGTTGTTCACTGATTTGAAAAAACAGGTGATTGTCAATTTCGCCGTGACGATGAATGCCCGGGGCGGCCCTGGGATCGTCCTGGCCACGGTGGCCTATTCCTATGAGATCATCAGCGTGGAGTTCTTTACGGTTCTGATCCTGACCACTATGTTGTCCTCTCTGATTGCCGGGTACTGGCTGCGGTATCAGCAGAAAAAGGACGACACCATCTTTATGGAGCTGACCAAAAATTCGTAAAAGGAGCGCGTTGTTATGCAGAAATACATCCTCACGACCGGCCCCGCCTTGGCCCATGAGGTGCCGCTGGCCCAAATCCACAGTGATAAAAACATCTACCGCATCAATGGCGCCCACGGCACCATTGCCGACATTGAGGCTGGCATCAGAAACATCCGCAGCCAGATCCCCGGCGCGGCAATTTTGATGGATTTCCCCGGCAATAAGGTGCGCACCGCCAACATTGAGGTGGGCATCCAGCTGGAAAAAGGCAAGACCTTCTCCCTGGGAACCAATCAATTCAACTACCCGGACTTTTACCGCCACCTCCAGCCCGGCATGACCGCCTGGGCCAACGACAGCGTGTTTGAGTTTGAGGTGGTGTCCGCCGACAGCGAGCGGATCGTGTTTCTCTCAAAATCCGACGGGGTGCTGATCAACGGCAAAGGTGTCCATGTCCGAGGCATTCACAAGGACATCCCCTTCCTGTTTGAGAAGGATCGCCAGCTCATCGAGCTGGCCAACCAGTATAAGCTGGACTTTGTGGGACTGTCCTTTGTGCGCTCCGCCGAAAACGTGCGGGAGGCCAAGGCTCTGATTGGAGAGGGCACCCAGGTGATCTCTAAAATCGAAACCATTGATGCGGTGGAGCGCATTAACGAGATCCTGCCCCTGGTGAACTACATCCTGGTGGATCGGGGCGACCTGTCCACTGACATCGGCATTGCGAAAATACCCCGTTTCCAGAAGTATATCATTGATAAGGCGCTGTACTTTGACGTGAAGGTGTTCCTGGCCACCCAGGTGCTGAAAAATATGGAGACCAAGCCCATCCCCACCATCGGGGAGATCGAGGCTCTGTATGAAATCATGAAGTCCGGCGTGTACGGCGTGCAGATGTCGGAGGAAACGGCGGTGGGCCGTTACGTGCCGGAATGTGTTGAATTGCTGGAGCAGATGGATCGGGAGATTATGGCGGAGAAGATTGAGCTGTGAGCATGGGAGCAGGAAAAACTTTTTTGTGCGATCTCCACACCCACACCACCGCCTCCGACGGGCAGTACACGCCCACGGAACTGGTGGGGCTGGCGAAAGCCCGGGGCCTGTCTATCTTGGCCGTTACCGACCATGACACCATCGCCGGGGTGGCGGAGGCCCAGCGGGCCGGGAACGCGCTGGGCCTGACGGTGATCCGCGGGGTGGAGCTGAGCGCCAAGGATTACCCCAACTGCCACATCCTGGGCTACGGCTTCCGGGACGGGGACACGGAGCTGCCCCGCCTGTGTGAGCAGTTCCGGGCGGGCCGGGACGACCGGAAGTACAAAATCGTGGACTTCCTCCGGGAAAAGGGCGTGGAGCTGGATCTCACTGAGGTGGAGGAGATCGCGGGCGGCGAGGTGATCGCCCGGCCCCACTTTGCCCAGGCGCTGGTGCGGCGGGGGTACGTGAGCACCAACCGGGAGGCTTTCGACCGCTACCTGGACACGGAGGAGTTCCGCCAAAGAGTGAAGCGGTTCAAAGCGGACGCCCGCACCTGCGTGGAGGCCATCCGGGCGGCAGGGGGGAAGGTGTCTCTGGCGCACCCCTACCAGATGGGGCTGCCGGACGGGGAGCTGGAGGAGCTGGTGGGAAGGCTCAAGAGCTGGGGGCTGGACGCCATCGAGTGCTATTATCCCAAATACACGCCGGAGCAGCAGGAATTTTACCTCCATCTGGCGGAAAAGTACCGGCTGCACCAGACCGGCGGC
>JAETQF010000006.1 GCA_021770845.1 Oscillospiraceae bacterium | reverse complement strand
CAGACCGCTGAGGGCGCCCTGACCGAGGTGCACGATATGCTCAACCGTATGGTGGAGCTGGCCACCCAGTCCGCCAACGGCACCTACGACAACACCACCGACCGCTACCAGATGCAGAAAGAGGTTGACCAGCTGCTCAGCGAGATCAACCGCATCGCCGACAGCTCCAACTTCAACGGCATCAACCTGCTGGACGGTACCCTGGGCCTGAATAAGGACGCGTTCTCCATCGGCGCGGGCGCTGATGTCTCCATCACCGACATGGACATTTCCAGTGCGTTGGCCGCCGAGGATGCCGGTTACTCTAAGGTTCACTTGGAGACCTCCGCCGTGGCCGCCGCCGCGCCCAAGGCCACCATTGATCTCGGTACCTTTACGGGCGCCGGCTCCGCGAAAGATGATACGCTGAAGATCACTGTTGCCGGTAAGGAATACACCCTCACGGCTGCTGCTGCTGGTGATTTTGACACAACTGCCGGCATTGCCACCGCATTGGAAGCTGCAATGAAGGCCGATGGCGTTGGAATTACGGTTGCTGACGGCAATGCTGCTACCGGTGGCAATGGCGATGGCATCCGGATCGGCGATGCGGCGTACACCATTGCCGCGACTGGCACCACTATTGCCCTTACCTATGCGGGCCGCTGGGATAGCGCTGGCACCTACACAGCTGAAACCACTTTTAGCGGCACTGCGGACGAAGCCACGGCTATCAACAAGTCCCTGGGCTTTGCGGTGGAATCCGGCGCTACCACCGGTGATGTCACAACGAGCGGTCATGTGGTGCATGATGCTACCGATGTTCAGCAGGCGAAGGCCGCTGTCACCGCCGGTCTGGCCGGTATCGACCTGACCCTGAACTCCGATATCGTGAAGAACAACAACGTTCTGGAGATCGACGGCAAGAAGTTCCAGTTCAAGACCTCTGCCACCGGTTTCACCAAGGCTGCCGGAGTCGATGACGCTAACGTGATTGACCTGACCGCTGAGAAAGAGGCGGATTGGATTCACGTTGCGGCGGATAAACTCTCTCAGTTGGGCAAGACCGCGTTTGCCGGTACTGAGGCGGGCCGTACGTGGAAGATTGGCGTTGAGAACGGCACCACCATCCACATTGAGCAGGCCGCTTCCGCCACTGATACCACCAAGAAGCTGGACACCTATGAAAAGCTGGCTGCCGTGGTAAAGGTACAGGGCGAGGCTCAGACCTATAAGACCACCGCCATCGAGATCAAGGACGCCACCAAGATCGTGGAGGGCAACACCATCTCCATCGGCGACAAGAAGTACGTTTTCACCGACGACGCCAAGAAGGCCGGCACCACCGACCCCAAGGACAGCGACATCAAGTATGTCAGCTCCAAGGGTGATGTCGCCGCCAATCTGGCCGCCGCCATCGGCGACAAGGCCCAGGTGAAGGACGGCAAGGTGCTGGTTTACGGCGACAAGGCAGACGTTGCCCCCACCATTCTGGGCAAGGGCCTGACCCTCCAGATCGGCGACACCGCCGACAGCTTCAACCAGCTGAACGTGGCCGTGCAGGATATGCACGCCGTGTCCCTGGGCCTGAAGGATCTGAAGATCAACACCGAGGAGCTGGCCCAGGCCGCTACCGACAAGATCAAGGCCGCCATCAACACCGTGTCCGACGTCCGTGGTACTCTGGGCGCCACCCAGAACCGTCTGGATCACACCATCAACAACCTGTCCGTCATGACCGAGAACATCCAGGACGCCGAGTCCACCATCCGCGACGTGGACGTGGCCGAGGAAATGATGGCCTACACCAAGAACAACATCCTGATCCAGAGCGCCCAGGCCATGCTGGCCCAGGCCAACCAGGTTCCCCAGGGTGTGCTCCAGCTGCTCCAGTAAGAAGCTGGAACGCTTGGCAAAAACCGCATAGACCCAAACGGGGGTGGGCTTCGGCCCGCCCCCGTTTCTGTAGGGGAGGGGCTTGCCCCTCCCGCCTTACCGATGTGCTCTCTGCTCCCCGGGAGGGGCAAGCCCCTCCCCTACCCCCCTGTCCCCCCGGCCAAGCCGGGGGGGAATTTTTTGACAAACGCCGGCGGGTATGCTAAAATAAACCTGATTTCCGGTTATCATAAATAGACAACCGGCCGCAAAAAGGGGGACGCCCATGGGCAACCTGTCGGAAAAGCGCCTGTTCCTGCTGGACATGGACGGCACCATCTATCTGGATCACACCCTGTTCCCCGGGACGCTCCCCTTTTTGGAGGCGGTGCGGGCCAGGGGCGGTCGGTATCTGTTCCTCACCAACAACTCCTCCAAGTCCGTGGACGCTTATATCGAAAAGCTGGGCGGCATGGGCGTGGCCGCCGTCCGGGAGGACTTTCTCACCTCGGTGGACGCGCTGATCGCGGATCTGGCGGCACGGCCCCCCTTCCGCCTGTGCTACGCCTTCGGCACGGACAGCTTCCAAAGCCAGCTCCGGGCGGCGGGCGTGCCCGTCACCAACCGGCTTGAGGACGGGGTGGACTGCCTGCTCATCGGCTTTGACACGGAGCTGACCTTTCAAAAGCTGGAGGACGCCTGCATCCTGCTGAACCGGGGGGTGGAGTTTATCGCCACCAACCCGGACTGCGTGTGCCCCACCTGGTACGGCTCGGTGCCCGACTGCGGCAGCGTGTGCGAGATGCTGTACCGGGCCACCGGCCGCCGCCCCCGGGTCATCGGCAAGCCCCAGCCCGCCATGGCGCGGCTGGCGCTGGAGCGCACCGGGTTTCCGCGGTCGGCAGCCCTGATGGTGGGGGATCGGCTGTATACCGACGTGGCCTGCGGGGCAAACGCCGGGATCGACACCGCCTTCGTCCTGTCCGGCGAGGGGACGCGGGAGGATTTAGCGGGGGGCGGCGGCGTGACGCCGACCTGGGTATTTGACGACATCTCCGCCCTGCACCGGGCCTGGGCGGGGAGGCACGGCCCCGTGTAAGGGAGGGGCCATATGTGCTGATGGCACACGTCTATCGCCGGCCATGTAGGGGAGGGGCTTGCCCCTCCCGCCTTGAAGGGTCAGAGACCCTTTCCCCCGGGAGGGGCAAGCCCCTCCCCTACACCCCCTAAACACGAGAGAGGAAGCGAATCCATGAACGATCTGAAGCTGAACAACAAGCGCACGATTCTGGTGGGGCTGGCCTTCCTGTCCATCTGCGCCTTCTGGCAGATGTACGACAACCTGGTGCCCCTGATCCTCCGGCGCACCTTCGCCCTGGACGAGTCCCTCACCGGCATGATCATGGCGGCGGACAACGTGCTGGCGCTGTTCCTGCTGCCCCTGTTCGGCGGTCTGTCCGACAAGTGCGGCCTGGGCAGGCTGGGCCGCCGCACGCCGTTCATCCTGGCAGGCACCGCCGGGGCGGTAGTGCTGATGAACCTGCTGCCCATCCTGGACAACAGCTACGCCAACCAGGCGGCCCCCTTCAAACTGGCCAGCTTTGTGATTGTGCTGGGCCTGCTGCTCATCGCCATGGGCACCTACCGCTCCCCGGCGGTGGCCCTGATGCCCGACGTGACCCCCAAGCCCCTGCGCTCCAAGGCCAACGCCATCATCAACCTGATGGGGGCGGTGGGCGGCGTGCTCTACCTGGGGGTGAGCGCCGTTCTCTACCCCGCCTCCAAGACCGGGGGCGCGGCCCACGTGGACTACCAGCCCCTGTTCCTCATTGTGGCGCTGATTATGGTGGTGGCGGTGGCGGTGCTGCTGCTCACCATCCGGGAGCCCAAGCTGGCGGCGGAGAACCAGGCCCTGGAGCAGCGGCACCCGGAGTGGAATCTGGCCAAGGACGACGGCAGCGGCCGCGAGACCCTGCCCGCCCCGGTGAAGCGGAGCCTGGGCTTCCTGCTGGCCTCCATCGCCCTGTGGTTCATCGGCTACAACGGCGTGACAACCTGGTGGTCGAACTATACGGCGGAGGTGATGGGGGCGGGCCTGCAGGGCACCAATATCTGCCTCACCGTGGCCACCGTGGGGGCCATCGTGTCCTATATCCCCATCGGCGTGCTGGCCTCCAAGGTGGGGCGCAAGCGCACCATCCAGGCGGGGGTGGTGCTGCTGGCCGCCTGCTTCCTGGCGGGCTATCTGCTCACCGTCCGGGCCACCGCCATCACCCCCATCATGTACGTGGCCTTCGCCCTGGTGGGGCTGGCCTGGGCGGCCATCAACGTCAACTCCCTGCCCATGGTGGTGGAGATGTGCCGGGGCTCCGATGTGGGCAAGTTCACCGGCTACTACTACACCGCCTCCATGGCGGCCCAGGTGGTCACCCCGGTGCTGGCGGGCACGCTGATGAAGCACATCAGCTATCAGATCCTGTTCCCCTACGCCGCGTTCTTCGTGGCCATGAGCTTTGTCACCATGCTGTTTGTCCGCCACGGCGACAGCAAGGCGGAGGCAAAAACGGGCCTGGACGCCTTTGAGGACATGGACGACTGAGTTCCTTTTTCTCGAGAGAAAAAGGAACCGAAAAAGAGCTTTAGAGCGTTACCACCGGGGATGAAAAGGAAACGCTTTTTGCTCGACAACGGAACAACAGCGTTTAGATACGTGTTTTAGAACAAGGAGAGGGTTATATGAAACTTGGGACAAAAATCGGCCTTGCCGCCCTGGGGGCGGCGGGGGCGTGGTGCGCCCTGCTCCGGCCCCGGCGGAACCAGCCTGGCTGGGACAAGCTGGCGGGCGTGAAGTACGCCCACCGGGGCCTCCACAACGCAGAGAAGGGCGTGCCGGAGAACTCCATGACCGCCTTCCAGCTGGCGGTGGAGGCCGGCTTCGGCGCGGAGCTGGACGTGCACCTGATGGCGGACGGCAACCTGGCGGTGGTGCACGACAGCGACCTGACCCGGGTGTGCGGCAAACCGGGAATCATCGAGGAGCTGAGGGAGGAGGATCTCATCGAGTACCCGCTGATGGGCACGGAGGAGCTGATCCCCCTGTTCCAGGAGGTGCTGGAGCTGTTCGAGGGCAAGACGCCCTTGATCATTGAGCTGAAGGTGGAGGGCGGCAACGCCAACGCCCTCACCGACGCGGTGATGGCCATGCTGGAGGATTGGAACGGCGTCTACTGCCTGGAGTCCTTCCACCCCGGCGTGCTGCTGCGGCTGAAGGAGCGGTACCCCTGGGTGCTCCGGGGCCAGCTCAGCCAGAACTTCCTCAAGGGAAGCGAGGTGCACGGCCTGTCCCTGCCGGCCCGGTTCGCCCTCACCAATCTGCTGACCACCGCCCTCACCGGGCCCGACTTCGTGGCCTACAAGTGGCAGGATCGGGGGAACCCCTCCCTGCGGCTGATGCGGGCGCTGTACGGCGTCCACGAGGTGGGCTGGACTGTCCGGGATCGGCAGACCATGGACGCCCTGGAGGCGGAGGGCGTGCCCGCCATCTTCGAGGGCTTTCTGCCCTGATCCCCCGTGGGGAGATTTTGCGCACTTGGGGCTCAATGCACAAAAACTGTGCATTGAGCCCGTTCTGTCCATAGCTTGTCCCCCGCCATTCCCGTATACTTTTTCTCAGTGAAGCCGCCCCGCCGCTGAGCCGGCGGGGGCTGCTTGATCAAGGAGGAGCGCATATGCGTACTGCCATCGTGACGGACACCAACAGCGGGATCAGCGTGGCCGAGGGCCGGGAGCTGGGGTGTTTCGTGCTGCCCATGCCCCTGCTGGTGGACGGGGAGATCCGGTATGAGGGGGTGGATCTCACGTCGGACGAGTTCTACGCCGCCCTGCTGGCAGGGCGGGATCTGTCCACCTCCCAGCCCTCCCCCGGCGACGTGATGGATCTCTGGGATCGGGTGCTGGAGGAGTACGACGCCCTGGTGTATATCCCCATGTCCAGCGGGCTCAGCGCCTCCTGCCAGACCGCCATGGGGCTGGCGGAGGGCTATGACGGCCGGGTGCAGGTGGCGGATCTCCGGCGGATCTCGGTGACCCAGAAGCTGGCGGTGCTGGACGGGCTGGAGCTGGCCAAGCTGGGCCTTACCGCTGTGGAGATCCGGCAGGAGCTGGAGCGGGTGGCCATGGACGCCATGATCTACATCGGCGTGGAGACGCTGACCTATCTGCGGCGTGGGGGCCGGGTGACCCCGGCGGCCGCCGCCCTGGGCAGCCTGCTGAACATCAAGCCCCTGCTGAAGATCCAGGGGGATCGGCTGGACGCCTTCGCCAAGGTGCGGGGCGTCAAGGCCTGCAAGCAGCGGGCGGTGGAGGCGCTGCACGAGAGCGTGGAGGAGTTCCAGGCCAAGGGCTGGAATTTCGTGGTGGGCACCGCCCACACCTACCGCACCCCGGAGGAGATCCAAAACTGGCAGCACACCCTGGAGGACAACTTCCCCGGCCTGCCCGCCTTCCACGGGGAGCTGGCCCTCAGCATCGGCTGCCACACCGGGCCGGGGGCCTTCGGCCTGGGCCTGGTGCGGCGGGTGGAGCTGCCCAAACAATAAATTTCGCGCGTCCCTCCGGCCAGACCGGGGGGACGCCTTTTTTGTTTCCAGATTGTAACGATCATTTGGTTGACATTGTAAACCAGTCATGGTATGATAGGGCTACAATGTAAACCAAAGGAGGACTGGGCCATGGACGAGATCAAGCTGAGCGCCAGCGAGTGGAACGTGCTGAACTGCCTGTGGAGGGACAGCCCCCGCACGGTGATGCAGCTGGTGGCGGAGCTGGAGCAGGCGGTGGGCTGGGCCAAGAGCACCACCATCACCACCCTGCGCCGGATGGAGGAAAAGGGCCTGGTGCGGGCGGAGCAGACGGGCCGGGGCAAATCCTACACCCCCGCCGTGGAGCGGGAGCAGGCCGCCACCGCCGAGACCCACAGCTTCCTGGATCGGGTGTATCAGGGCAGCGTGGGGCTGATGATGAGCGCCATGGCGCGGCGGCAGGAGCTGTCCGCCGACGAGGTGGCCCAGCTCCGGGCCATCCTGGATCAGATTGACGAGGGAGGAGTACAATGACCATGATGCTGTTGGAGTGGGTGTGCACCGCCTCCTTCCTGATCCTGGCGGTGCTGGCCCTCCGGGCGGCCTTCGGGAAGCGGGTGAGCGCCCGGCTGCGGTACGCCCTGTGGCTGGTGGTGCTGGTGCGGCTGCTGGTGCCGGTGCAGCTGTTCACCTCCCCCCTGGCCGGGACGTGGGTGAGGACGGAGCAGCGGGTGGAGCACAGCCAGGTGGAACTGCCCACCGCCCCCCCGGCCACCCCGCCCATCGCCACCGCCCCCGTGGAGGGGAACCCGGGCCTGCCGGTGACCAACGTGACCCCGGGCAATGTGCTGACGCCCCCTGCCCTGCCGGACGCCCCCGAGCCCCCCGCAGCGCCGGATCTCCGCAATCCCCCAGACTGGATGGCCCTGCTGGGCTGGGCGTGGCTGGCGGGGAGCGGCGCGCTGGCCCTGGGGCTGGCGTGGGCCAATCTGCGGTTCGCCCACCGGCTGCGGCGGGTGCGCGTCCCCCTGGAGGGGACGGGCTGCCCCCTGCCGGTGTACGCGGCGGCGGGCCTGCCCTCCCCCTGCCTGTTCGGGCTGTTCCGCCCCGCCGTCTACGTCACGCCGGAGGCGGCTGCTGATCCCACCATGCTCCACCACATCATCGCCCACGAGTACACCCACTTCCGCCAGGGCGACCACCTGTGGAGCGTCCTGCGGTGCGGGGCGCTGGCCGCCCACTGGTGGAACCCGCTGGTGTGGCTGGCGGTGGCCCTGAGCCGGCGGGACGGGGAGCTGGCCTGCGACGAGGGGGCCCTCAAGCGCCTGGGGGACGGGGAGCGGCTGGCCTATGGCAACACCCTGCTGTCCCTGGTGACCGCCAAGCCCGGGCCGGGCGATCTGCTGCGCTTCGGTACCACCATGGCGGGGGACAAGAAAAGCCTGAAGGAGCGGTTCACCCGCATCGCCCGCGCCCCCAAGCAGCTGCTGTGGGCGGCGGTGGCCCTGGTGCTGGTGACGGCGCTGGCCTGCGTGGTGGCCTTCGGGCAGGCAGAGGACAGGTCTGCGGAACTGGAACAGGATGAGAACGGCCAAACGGACTTGAGCTTTTCCATGGATGACAACGACCTTGTGCAGATTACGGGCACGGTGCTGGGTATGACTTTGGAACCGGGAACCTATTGGCAGGCCACGGGCGCTCCCGCCCGCACTCTTTTCCTGCCCTACGCGCCCTTTACCGACGGCATTCAGGGCTCTTTGTTCGCTTGGTGGGATAGCCCCGACACGATAGGCATGACCACCAACCCGATGGCTCTGCTCAGCAGCTACGCCCCCGCCGGGTACTGGAACTTTACCGTAGATCTGTCCGGGGAGAAGCCCATTGTGACCCGGATGGTGGCCCAGCCCTCCCTGGACGCCTCCCAGGGGGCGGAAACCGCCGAACCGCGCCTCTATCCCGCATCCATCACCGACGCAGAGGCGATTCGAGCCGCCCACTACGCCGCCAAGCTGCTGACGGCGGCGGAGGACTACTACAAGAACGCCGCCGCCGGGCGCGGAGCGGAGCTCACCTTCGACTGGGACGGCACCCCCACCATGCTGGTGAACGGCACCGTCATGGACGTCCACCCCGACTTGAACCGCAACGGCGTGCCGGAGACCATCACCGCGGGGCGGCTGTGCGCCCCGGACGCTGCGGACGAGGCCCGGACGAGCAAGGACGATTATCGGTGGGATCTGGGCGTGGTGGTGCAGGAGGACGGGGAGGTGCTGTGGTACGGCATCGCCGCCCAATTCCACGCCGGGGAGATCGCCATCCTGCTGTATACCAAGGACGACGAACACTACCTGATGGAATTTGACATTCACGGCGGCCAGGGCCACGGCAACGGCCGCTACCGCCTGTTCACCCTGGAAAACGGCGAGGAGCACACCGTCCGGGAGAACCATGTGGAGTTCGACTACTGCTGGACTGGCGCCGGCGCCGACGTGCGGGAGAACTTCGACCCGGAGGCGGTGGCCGACTTTGTGGAGGACGCGGACAGCCTGCTGGCGGACTGCGTGATTCTGGCGGACACCTCCGGGGACTTCTGGCCCAACCAGCCCCTGCGGGTGGATCTGCGGTGGCTGGAGAGCTATTCCATCGGCTTCCAGTGGAACGACAGCCTCACCACCCTGGAGAACCTGACCCGATTCAAGCTGGCCGGGGAGGCCCCGGCCTACGCCCGCGACCTGGACGGGGATATGCGCCAGGAATTGATCCAACGCACCATCATCACCGACGAGGAGGGAAGCGCCCAGGGCCAGCGGGTGGAGCTGTGGCGGGACGAGACCCTAATTTGGGCCGACGAGGCGTACTACGTCCATGCGGGCTATAACGCCGTGTTCCTGTGCACCCTGGACGGGAAGGACTACCTGCTGCGCTACCATCCCACCATGTACCAGGGCAGCAGTACCTACAACTACCAACTGTTCACCCTGTCTAAAAACGGGGAGGAGCGGACGGTGAAAGAGGGCAGCGTATCCTTTGAGCTGAATTATTTCGCCGGCGGGGATTTTGGCGGCCCCGGTGGCAGCGAGTTTGTCCCGGAGGACATCGCCGCCTTTATGGAGGAGATCAACGACCTGCTGGCCCACAGCGTCCAGCTCATCAACACCGATTCCGAGCTGCTGGCCACCTTTGAGAAGGAGGGGCGGCTGTATGACAGCCTTTGGTGGCTGGATCACTGGGAGTCTGTGTTCACCCGCGACCCGTCCAAGTCCCTGCTGGATAACCTGCGGGCCTTCAAAAAGGCCATGGCCGAGCAGAATTACGCCGAGACGCCCCAGCTGCGTACTCTGGACGAGTACGGCAGCCATTTACAGCTCACCTACCGGGACAAATACGTGCAGTTTGACGGCTACTGGGACGAGCTGTACCCGTCCGAGGTAGACTTCCAGGTGCGGGACTTCAACGGCGACGGCAAAGACGAGATCGCCTTCACGTTAAATGAAGGCAGAGGCACCGGGTGCTGGGTGGATCGGCTCTACCTGTTCGACGCGGACACCCTGACGCAGTACGACACCTCCGACCTGACGGATCGGATCATCGCCCGGATCAGTTCCACCGGGGACGATCAGTATTTCTACCTCTCCGCCCCGGGCATGGAGCGGGTGACCGTCCCCAAAAGCGTGGCCTACTTCCCGGGGGAACAGATCGAGTTTGGGAACATTGTGTACTACCACATTGAGGGCGGCAAGCTGACCTGTTCCATGTCCTGCGACGTGGGCCGTCTTGAGTACAGCGGCGGCAGCGTGCTGGCGGCCCTGTCCATAGACCGCCAGAGGAAGGTGGCCCCCGTCTCCTATGAGTACATACCGGATCAGATCCCCGCCGATTCCCCCGCGGCAGCGGCCAACACCCTGTACGGCGAGGTGCTGCTGGGCGCCAGGAGCTTCACCCTGCTGGGGGAGGAAGGCGGAAGCGCCGGCAGGCAGGTATCCGTGTCCGATATCCCGGGGCTGTTTCCTCTGGGGGACGACGGCTACACCGCCGTGCGCCGCTTCGCCGTCGTGAACCTGAACAACGACGAGCCCCCCGAGGTGGTGTTGAAGGTGGACGCGGCGGCGGGCGACGCGGGGGGCTATATTGTGCTGTACCAGTTGAAGGACACCGTGTACGGGGTGAAATTGGACTACCGGATGTTCTGGGATCTGAAGCGGGACGGCACCTTTTCCTATTCCGATCCTACCGGCTCGGAGCACGGCGTGGCCGTCCTGTACCTGGGTACAAAGAATCCGGGCGGGCTGGGGAAACGATTCTACTGCGTGCTGGATCACGAGGCGGATCAATACACCTATTACGTGAACCGGCAGGAGGCCACAAAGGCGGAGTTTGAGGCCGCCGAGGCCCAGTGGGCGGAGCGGCAGGACGCCATCTGGTATTCCTTCACCCCCGCCGATATCCGGAACGTCTTTCCCTGATGGGGGCTCGAATCTCATCCCAAAACATCAAAACAGGGGCGCGGCCATACGGCCGCGCCCCTGTTTTGCCGGTCAACGGGGATTCCGCACTTGATCCTTGCCCCCCGATGTGATATTTTTAGAGGGCGGCAAAGCCCTGCTCCAGATCCGCCAGCAGGTCGTCGATGTGCTCCGTGCCGATGGACAGCCGGATGGTGTTGGGCCGGATGCCCTGATCCAGCAGCTCCTCCGCCGTGAGCTGTCCGTGGGTGGTGGTGGCCGGGTGGATCACCAGGGACTTCACGTCCGCCACGTTGGCCAGCAGGGAGAACACCCGCAAGTGGTCGATAAATTTGTGGGCCGCCTCCTGCCCTCCCTTGATCTCGAAGGTGAAGATGGACGCGCCGCCCTGGGGGAAGTACCGCTCATAGAGGGCGTGATCCGGGTGATCGGGCAGGCTGGGGTGGTTCACCTTGTCCACCTTGGGGTGGCCAGCCAGGAAGTCCACCACCCGCTTGGTATTCTCCGCCTGCCGCTCCAGCCGCAGGGACAGGGTCTCCACCCCCTGGAGCAGCAAAAAGGCGTGGAAGGGGGACATGGCCGCCCCGGTGTCCCGCAGCAACACCGCCCGGATGTAGGCGGTGAAGGCGGCAGGCCCCGCCGCGTCCGCGAAGCATACCCCGTGGTAGCTGGGGTTGGGCTGCCCGATGGCCGGGAACTTGTCCGACCCCTTCCAGTCAAAGGTGCCGCCGTCCACGATGATACCGCCCAAGGTGGTGCCGTGGCCGCCGATGAACTTGGTGGCGGAGTGTACCACCACGTCCGCCCCGTGCCCGATGGGCCGGATGAGGTACGGGGTGCCGAAGGTGTTGTCGATCACCAGGGGCAGGCCGTGCCGGTGGGCGATGGCGGCGATGGCGTCGATGTCGGGGATGTCGCTGTTGGGATTGCCCAGCGTCTCCAGGTACACCGCCTTGGTCTCGGGCCGGATGGCCCCCTCCACCTCCGCCAGATTGTGGGCGTCCACAAAGGTGGTGGACACGCCGTAGTGGGCCAGGGTGTGGGCCAGCAGGTTATAGGTTCCGCCGTAGATGGTCTTTTGGGCCACGATGTGATCCCCGGCCTGGGCCAGGGCCTGGATGGCATAGGTCACCGCCGCCGCGCCGGAGGCCGTGGCCAGGGCCGCGCTGCCCCCCTCCAGGGCGGCGATCCGGGTCTCCAGCACCGCCTGGGTGGGGTTGCTCAGCCGCCCGTAGATGTGCCCCTCCCGGGACAGGTCGAATCGGGCGGCGGCGTCCGCCGAGCTGTCAAAGACATAGGACGTGGTCTGGTAGATGGGCACCGCCCTGGCCCCGGTGGCTGGGTCGGGCCGCTCCTGGCCCGCGTGGAGCTGGAGGGTTTCAAACCTGTACTGATTCATAGACAACACCTCGTCTGTTTTTCTGGAATTATACCCCCCGGGAGCCCGGTTCGTCAACCGTTTTCCCGGCACAATCCCCGGAAAGGAGCAAACCGTCCATGCCCATCAAAATCCCCAACCGCCTGCCCGCCACCCAGACCCTGCGGCAGGAGAACATCTTCGTCATGACGGAGACCCGGGCTGTCACCCAGGACATCCGTCCCCTGCAGATCCTGCTGCTCAACCTGATGCCCACCAAGGTGGACACCGAGACCCAGCTGGCCCGGGTGCTGGGCAACACGCCCCTGCAAATCGAGCTGGAGCTCATCGCCCCGGCGGGCCACATCTCCCGGAACACCTCCCAGGAGCATATGCTGTCCTTCTACAAGACCTTCGACGAGGTGGAGGGCCGCACCTTCGACGGGCTGGTGATCACCGGGGCCCCGGTGGAGCATCTCCCCTTTGAGGAGGTGGACTACTGGCCGGAGCTGTGCCGGATCATGGAGTGGAGCAAAACCCACGTCCACTCCACCCTGCACATCTGCTGGGGGGCCCAGGCGGGGCTGTACTACCACTACGGCATTCCCAAGCGGGCCCTGCCCCGAAAGCTGTTCGGCGTGTTCCGGCACCGGGTGGAAGACCCCAACTTCATCCTGTTCCGGGGCTTTGACGACGAGTTCTGGGTGCCCCACTCCCGGAACACCACCGTGGATCGGGCGGACATCGAGGCGGTGCCCGGCCTGAAGGTGCTGGCCGACTCGGAGGAGGCGGGGGTGTACGCCGTCAAGACCCCCCGGGGGCGCCAGGTGTTCCTCATGGGCCACGCGGAGTACGACCGGGACACCCTGCGGAAGGAGTACCTGCGGGACGTGGCGGCGGGCATTGACATCCAGATCCCCTGGCACTACTTCCCGGAGGACGACCCCAGCCGGGAGCCGCTGGTGCGCTGGCGCTCCTGCGCCCATCTGCTCTATGCCAACTGGCTGAACTACTGCGTGTACCAGACCGTGCCCTACGACATCCGGGAGATCCGGCAGGGCGTGCGCACCGGGGGCGGCGATGAATAGGCCCAATGTGGACGAGGCCCTGCGCTATCTGGGGGCAGCCCGCGCCGACCCGGAGCTGCGCCGGCAGGCGGAAACCCTGGCGGACGAGCTGGCCGCCGCCCTCCAGCCCCGGTATGTCTGGACGGTCTGCCCGCTCACCCAGACGGGGGACGGCTTCCGCCTGGAGGGGACGGCGGTGGAGCTGCCCGGCGCCACCGCTCAGAAGATGCTGAAGGGCTGCGGCCAGGCGGCTCTGCTGGCCTGCACCCTGGGGGCCCGGTTCGACGCCATGCTCCGCACCGCCCAGGCCCGGGACATGGCCCGGGCCGTGCTGCTGGACGCCCTGGGCAGCGCCTTTGTGGAGGTGGGCTGCGACGCCGCCCAGGAGGAGATCTCCGCCCGGCTTCCAGGGCTGTACCGCACCGACCGGTTCAGCCCCGGCTACGGGGATCTGCCCCTGACCGTACAGCCCGCCCTGTGCGCCGCCCTGGACGGGGGTCGGCGGCTGGGCCTCACCGTCACCGGCAGCCTGCTGCTCAACCCCATGAAATCAGTGACGGCCATCCTGGGCCTGTCCGATACCCCCCAGCCCGCCCGGGTGCGGGGGTGCCAATTCTGCGCCCTGGCGGGCAGCTGCCAATACCGTAAGGAGGGAACCACCTGTGGATGCTGAGTTTTTCAAGCGGGGTATTGTCATTCTGGACGGGGCTATGGGCACCGTCCTCCAGCAGCGGGGCCTGCCCCCCGGCGGCGTGCCGGAGCTGCTCAACCTCACCGACCCGGAACTGCTGGCCTCCATCCACCGGGAGTACATCGCCGCCGGCAGCCAGGTGGTGTACGCCAACACCTTCGGGGCCAACGCCTTGAAGCTGGGCCGCACCGGCAAGACCGTGGAGGAGATCGTGTCCGCCGCCGTGTCCATCGCCAAACAGGCCGCTGGAACCCAGGCCAAAGTGGCGCTGGACATGGGCCCCTTGGGCGAGCTGCTGGAGCCCATGGGCGGCCTGAGCTTCGAGCAGGCCTATGAGCTGTTCCGGGAGGCGGCCCAGGCCGGGGAGAACGCCGGGGCGGATCTGGCGGTCATCGAGACCATGACCGACCTCTACGAGGCCAAGGCCGCCCTGCTGGCGGTGAAGGAGAACACCCGCCTGCCCGTGTTCGTCACTATGTCCTTCGAGGCGGACGGCCGCACCTTCACCGGCTGCACCGTGGCCTCCATGGCCCGGACGCTGGAGGGCTTAGGCGCGGATGCCATCGGCCTGAACTGCTCCCTGGGGCCGGACGGGCTGGCCCCCCTGCTCCGGGAGCTGTGCGCCAGCACCCGCCTGCCCGTCATCGCCAAGCCCAACGCGGGCCTCCCCGATCCGGTGACCGGGCGCTACGACATGGGCCCGGAGGACTTTGCCGCCGCCCTCCTGCCCTGCCTGGAGGCGGGGGTAACCATCTTCGGCGGCTGCTGCGGCACCTCCCCGGAGTACATCCGGCGGCTGGCCGCCGCCCTGGAGGGCAAAGCCCCCGCCCCCCGCGCCTGTGACCGCCCCTCCTTCGTGTGCACCCCACCCCACCCCACCCGGATCGACGGCGTGCGGGTCATCGGGGAGCGGGTGAACCCCACCGGAAAAAAGCGGTTCCAGCAGGCCCTGCTGGAGGACGACCTGGACTACATCCTGGACGTGGCCGTCCAGCAGGAGGAGGCGGGGGCGGACATCCTGGACGTAAATGTGGGCTATCCCGGCGTGGACGAGACGGCCATGCTCCCCCGGGTGGTGAAGAAGATCCAGTCCGCCGTCTCCCTGCCCTTACAGCTTGATTCCTCTAACCCGGATGCCCTGGAGGCGGGCCTGCGGGTGTACAACGGCAAGGCGGCGGTGAACTCCGTCAACGGCGATCCCCAGGTGCTGGAGCGGATCCTGCCCATCGTGAAGAAGTACGGCGCGGCGGTGGTGGGGCTCACCCTGGATCCGGACGGCATCCCCCAGACGGCGGAGGGCCGGGTGTCCATCGCCCGCCGCATTCTGGACGCGGCCCTGGCCCACGGCATCCCCAGGGAGGACGTGTGGATCGACTGCCTGACCCTCACCGTGTCCGCCCAGCAGGAGCAGGCCCGGGAGACGCTGAAGGCCGTCCGGGCTGTCCGGGAGGAGCTGGGGCTTCAGACGGTGCTGGGGGTGTCCAACATCTCCTTCGGCCTGCCGAACCGGGGGCTGATCACCCAGAATTTCCTCATACAGGCCCTGGGGGCGGGGCTCACCCTGCCCATCGTCAACCCCAACCAGCGGGAGGTGATGGACGCGGTGGCGGCCTTCCGGGTGCTGTCCGGGGAGGACGAACAGTGCCGCGCCTATGTGGAGCGGTTCGCCGGGGCCCCCTCGACCCTCACCCCCGCTGCCGGGGCAAAGCAGGACATGACCCTGGAGGACGCCATCCTCCGGGGGCTGAAGGGGGATGCGGGCCGGCTGGCCAGGCAGGCGCTGGACGCCCAGGACGGCCTGTCCCTGGTAGAGGAGCGCCTGATCCCCGCCCTGGACAAGGTGGGGGAGGGCTACGAAAAGGGGACTCTGTTCCTGCCCCAGCTGCTCAGCGCCGCCCAGGCCGCCCAGGCCGTGTTTGAGGCGGTGCGCGCCTCCATCGCGGAGAGCGGCGGCGAGAGCGTGAAAAAGGGCCGGATCGCCGTGGCCACCGTCCGGGGGGACATCCACGACATCGGCAAGAACATCGTGAAGACCGTGCTGGAAAACTACGGCTACGACGTGCTGGATCTGGGCCGGGACGTGCCCCCCGAGACCGTGGTGGAGGCGGTGAAGGCCCGGCAGATCCCGCTGGTGGGGCTGTCCGCCCTGATGACCACCACCCTGCCCGCCATGGAGGAGACCACCCGCCTGCTCAAGGCCCTGCCGGAGCCCCCGGTGGTGTGGGTGGGGGGCGCGGTGGTGACGCCGGACTACGCCAAAGCCATCGGCGCGGACTACTATGCCAAGGACGCCAAGCAGTCGGTGGAGATCGCAAAGAAGGTGCTGGGATGAGGGATATTCGCGCGTATATCAAAGAACACGGCCCCCTGCTGTTCGACGGGGCCATGGGCACCTGCTTCGCCGCCCTGCCCGGCCGGGCCGATCAGCGGTGCGAGCTGGCTAATCTCACCACGCCGGAGGAAATTGCCTCTATCCACCGGGCCTATCTGGACGCGGGCTGCCGCGCCGTCAAAACCAACACCTTTACCGTCGGAGTGGATCTGGCCCAGGGCCGGGACGAGCTGGCGGCGGAGCTCATTAAGGCCGCCTGCCGGATCGCGCAGGAATGCGCCGCGCCGTATGACGCCTTTGTGTTCGCCGATCTGGGCCCCGCCCCGGAGGGAGCCCCCCTCAGCCGGGGGGAGCTCTACTGCGGTCAGGCGGATCTGTTTTTAGCCCAGGGGATCACCTGCTTCCTGCTGGAGACCCTGCCCTCTGACGACGGCGCGGCCCAGCTGGCCGCCCATCTGAAGGAGCGCTGCCCTGACGCCTATCTGATTGTCTCCTTCGCCGTGGCCTTTGACGGCGTCACACGGGAGGGCTTTTCCGGCGAGACGCTGTTCCGCCGCGCCGCCGCCCTCCCCCAGGTGGACGCCTTGGGCTTCAACTGCGTGTCCGGCCCCAGCCATCTGCTGGACTACATCCGGGGGCTGGATCTGTCCCTTCTGGGGGACAAGGCCCTGTCCGTCATGCCCAACGCGGGCTATCCCACCGTGCTGGGCCGCCGGACGGCCTATCAGGGCGCGCCGGACTATTTCGGGGACAAGCTGGCCCAGATCGTCCAGGCCGGGGCGTCCATCGTGGGGGGCTGCTGCGGCACCACCCCGGAGCACCTGTCCTGCACCGCCCGGGCCGTGGCCGCCCTCCCCCCTGCCCCGGCGGCGCCGGAGCCTGTCCGCCCCTCCCCCGCCCGCCCCGCTCCCCGGCCCAACACCCTGGCGGACAAGCTGGATCGGGGGGAGCGGGTCATCGCCGTGGAGCTGGATCCCCCGGCGGACGACGACCTCTCCTTCTTCCTGGACGGGGTGCGGGCCCTGTCCCAGGCGGGGGCGGACGCCGTCACCATCGCCGACTGCCCCATCGGCCGGCCCCGGGCGGACAGCTCCCTGCTGGCCTGCAAGCTCAAGCGGGAGCTGGGGGTGGAGCCCCTGCCCCACCTCACCTGCCGGGATCGGAACCTGAACGCCACCAAGGCCCTGCTGCTGGGGCTGAGCATGGAGGGCGTCCACAACGTGCTGCTGGTCACCGGCGACCCCATCCCCTCCACCGACCGGGACGAGGTGAAAAGCGTCTTCAACTTCAACTCCCGGAAGCTGGCCCGGTATGTCAGCGGCCTGAACGAATCGGTGCTGCGCACCCCCTTCCGCATCTTCGGGGCGCTGAACGTGAACGCCGCCAACTTCGCCGTCCAGCTCCAGCTGGCCCGGGAAAAGGAGGACAACGGCGTGTCCGGCTTCCTCACCCAGCCGGTGCTGTCCGCCCAGGCGCTGGACAACCTGAAGCTGGCGCGAAAAACGCTGCGGGGAAAGATTTTGGGTGGCATTTACCCGGTGGTGAGCCACAAAAACGCCTGCTTCCTGAACAACGAGATCGCCGGAATGCGCATCGCCCCGGAGATCACCGCCCTGTACGAGGGCAAAGATCGGGAGGAGGCGGAGGAGCTGGCGGTGCGGATCTCCGCCCGGATTGCCGGGGAGATCGCCCCCTGTACCGACGGGCTGTACCTGATGACCCCCTTCCGCCGGGTGGCCCTCATGACCCGGATTCTGGCCCAGATCGCCCTGTGACAAGGAGGAGCTCCCATGCTGGACTTTACCCAAACCCTGCGGCCGGATCAGCCCCTGATCCACCCCACCTGTGTGGTGAAGAACTGCACCTTCGGCGCCTACGTGGAGCTGGGAGATCACTGCATCGCGGAGGAGACCGCCTTTGGGGATTACACCTACCTGTTTGGCTCCAACGACGTGATCTTCGCCGCCCTGGGCAGGTTTAACTCCATCGCCACCGGGGTGCGGATCAACCCCGTCAACCACCCCATGCGGGAGCGGGTGGCCGCCCACCATCTGACCTACCGGGCGGCCCACTACGGGCTGGGGGAGGACGATCCCTCCATCATCCAATGGCGGCGCTCCCGCCCGGCGGCCACCGGGAACGACGTGTGGATCGGCCACAACGCCGTGATCATGGGCGGCGTCACCCTGGGGGACGGCGCGGTGGTGGGGGCCGGGGCGGTGGTCACCCACGATGTCGAGCCCTACGAGATCGTGGGCGGCGTGCCCGCCCGGCACATGGGCTGGCGGTACGGCGCGGACACCATCGCCGCCCTGCTGCGCATCCGCTGGTGGGACTGGGATCACGAGACGCTCCGGGCCAGGCTGGCGGATCTCAACGACGTGCCGGGCTTCGTCCGGAAATACGATAACGTATAAAAAACGCGCCTCCGGAGCAATTCCAGAGGCGCGTTTTCCGCTTAAAACAGGTTCTTCAGCCCGTCCAGCTTGCCGCCCAGGCCGGTGGCGGCCAGCTTGGCCTTGACCCCCGCCACCAGCGGCTTGAGCTGCTCGTCGGGCAGATCCACGCCCGTCAGCTTCTCCACCGTCTTGATGGGGTCGTCCTGGAAGCTCTTGAGGGCGGTGGGATCCTTCTGCAGCTTGCCCACCAGCTCCTCCACCTTGGCCTTCACATCGAAGCTCATATCCGTTCTCCTTTTCCTTTTTTGCGGCCTGTTCCGCCGTCCGGCCTATTGTATGGCACAACGGGCCGATTGTCAAGACGGCGGGGCCTCCGGCATGGGGCACTTTGCCCAGACCGGCCTGTGCCATTCCTGTGCCGCTTCTTGCAGTTTACAGATATTTGGCTTCCTTCGCCATGCTCCCCCCTGCTTGTTATTGACAGGATTGGGTGCACATGATATTATGAACACCGATTTTTCTGTGTCTTGCGGCAAGCTGCGGAGGCCACGAAAACCTGCATGATTATGATGAACGGCAGCCTCCGGCGAACACCCTGTGTCCGCCGGAAGCCGCTGTGGGAAAAGCGGCCGGAACGCGGTCAGTATGGAGGATAGGCGTATGGAGCATTTGGAAGGGCTTTGGAACCAGGTCGGACATGGGACTCCGGACGTCCAGGTTCATGATCAGCAAAGCGATATGCGCAGCGTGCAGAACCTGGAGGCCATCATCAACGAGGGCCTCCGGGTCGCCCTGCTGGAGGAAACCCCGGATCAGTCGCTGGAGGTGCTGCTGGAGCACCTGGGAAAGGCACTGAACGGGGAGCGAACCTATATATTTGAGCAGAACGAGTCCGGCTGTGACGATAACACCTACGAGTGGGCGGCCGACGGGGTGCAGCCGGAAAAGGAGAGCCTTCAAAACGTCCCTCCGGAGGTATGCGCCAGCTGGTATCGGAAATTCAGCATCGGCAGGCATATCGTCATTGAGAGCCTGGAGGACATCCGGGAGACCGATCCCCTCCAGTATGAGAACCTGAAGCGGCAGGGCGTCCATTCCCTGGTGGTGGTTCCCCTCTACGACGGCAAGCGGATCATCGGCTTTTACGGGGTGGACAATCCCCCTGTGAAGTCGCTGGAATACGCGTCGAATATCCTTCAGACTGCGGCATATTTTATTGTGTCCTCCCTGAAGCGGCGGAATCTGTTCCGGGAGCTTCAAAAGCGGAGTCAAAACGTGCTCCACGCCCTCAGCGTGGATTACCTGTGCATCTATCAGGTGAATTTCGACACCGGCGAATGCGAGGTGTACCGGGACAGCGAGAAGATGCCGGCCGACTGGGCCGTCCATTTCGAGGACGGCTATCCGGCGGCTATGGAGCGGTATATTTCCCGGTGCGTGGTGCCCCGGGATCAGGAGCGGCTGCGCACCATGACCCCAAAGGACTATGTGCTGGCCCACCTCCAGAAAAAGAAGAAATTTTCTGTCCGGTATCAGGTAAACGGCAATTCCTCCGGGCTGAAGCACATGGAGATCCACTTTTCCGCCACGGAGCGGACGGCGGCGGAGCACCGTGTGATCTTCGCCCTGCGGGACGTCAACGCCGTGGTGGAGCAGGAGGAAAAGTACAAACTGGAGGCCAGGCAGAGCCTGGAGGACATCCTGGAGGGGGCCAGAACGGGCATCTGGACGATTGAGCTGGAGGAGGGCTGCCCGCCCAGGATGTACGCGGATCGCACCATGCGGATCCTTCTGGGCGTATCCGACGAAATCCCGCCGGAGGAGTGCTACCAGCACTGGTTTGGGCGCATCGAGCCGGATTATGTGGAGATGGTACAGGAGTCGGTGCAGGAGATACTGGAGTCCGGCCGCTCCGAGGTGATCTATCCCTGGAACCACCCCCAGCTGGGGAAAATCTATGTCCGCTGCGGCGGCGTGCCGGACAAGGCCTTTAAAAAACCGGGCGCCTGCCTGAACGGATACCACCAGGATATCACGGAGACCATGGTGGCGCGGAAGAAGCAGGAGCAGTCCATTATGGAGCTTCTGGAGCGGGTGCGGCAGGCCAACTCGGCGAAAAGCGAATTCCTTTCCCATATGTCCCACGACCTGCGCACGCCCATCAACGGCATTCTGGGGATGCTGACCATTATGGAAAAAAGCCCGGACGATCCGGAGCGGCAGGCGGCGTGCCGGAAAAAGATCCGCGTGTCAACGGAGCACCTCCTGTCCCTGGTAAACGACGTCCTTCAGGTCAGCAAGCTGGAGAGCGGACGGCCGGCGGCGGTGGAGGAGCCCTTTGACCTGCACGACACATTGAAGGACTGCATCGCAATCCTGTCCCCCCAGGCGGCAGAGGGAAACATCTGCCTGACGCTGGAGGATTCCGGGCTGAAGCACAGGAGGGTCATCGGAAATCCGCTGCACGTAAAAAAGATTTTGATCAATGTCATTGACAACGCGGTCAAATATAACCGTCCCGGCGGCTCCGTGTCCGTGCGGGCGGAGGAGCTCGCCTTCCAGGACGGCGCCGCAAGCTGCCGGTTTGTAATCGAGGATACCGGGATCGGCATCGGGGGCGAGTTTAAGCAGCACATTTTTGAGCCCTTCACCCAGGAGCACCAAGACGCCAGAACCAACTATAACGGCGTTGGTCTGGGTATGTCCATCGTAAAGAAGCTGGTGGATCAGATGAAAGGGAGCGTCGAGGTGGACAGCTGGGTGGGCAAGGGCAGCGTAGTCCAGATCACCCTGCCCCTCCGGGTGGACGAGACCCAGGGCGAACAGCCCGCGGAGGACAACTGGAATGTGCCGGAGAATATCGCGGGAATGCGCGTCCTTCTGGTGGAGGACAATGAGCTCAACTGTGAGATCGTAGAGTACATCCTCAGAGACGCGGGCGCGGAGGTGGTGACCGCCAGCAACGGCAAGACCGCCGTGGACGCCTTCGCGGCGTCCCAGCCGGGATCCTTTGACTGCGTGCTGATGGATCTGATGATGCCAGTTATGAGCGGATACGAGGCGTCGCGGGTGATTCGCGGCCTGGATCGGGCGGACGCGGAGACGGTGCCCATCATCGCGCTGTCGGCCAACGCCTTTGACGAGGATATCGCCCTGGCCAAGGACGCGGGGATGAACGCGCACCTGGCAAAGCCGGTGAACATCCGTAAAATGTTCCAGGTCATGAGCCGGCTGAGAGGCTGACAAAACCGGCTGGCGGAGGCTTGCCGGACAAGTTAACTGTGAAAAATTTTGGAGAGAAAACGATATGAAACACCAGGCTTTGCCGCGTTCCTTCAAGATCAGCATAGCGGTGATGATTTGTTTTACGGTCTTTGTGTTTTCCTTTCTTGGAATATCCATTCACAACATGAGCGAAAACACGATTGAGGACATCGGCACCGCTTACATGGCCGGAATGAACGAGCAGGTATCCTTGCACTTTGAAACAATCATCGACCTCCGGCTGACCATGGCGGAATCCATCGCGCACATTGCGGCAGGGGAAGACGGCTCCGGTTACGGCGCCAGGGAGGATATTGAGTACGGCGCCAGGGCCAGGCATTTTTTGTGCGCCGCCCTGTATTCGCCCAGCGGCGAGCTTGAAATGATTTTCGGCGACCCCGTGAAGCTCAACTACCCCGATCTGTTTTTGGAGAGCCTCCAGCGCGGAGAGCGAAAGACGGCGTCCGCCGTTGACAGCAGCGGGGACGGCGTGATCCTGTTCGGCGTCCCCTGCGAATACCCCATGTCTGACGGAGGCAACAGCCTCGCCATGGTGGTGGGGCTGTCCAGCCAGTACATGGGCCAGGTGCTCTTTCTCGATTCGGACAATTCGCTGAGCTACTCCTTTGTCATCCGGAAGGACGGCAGCTATGTCATCGGAAGCAAAAAGGATGATCACGATACCTATTTTGACCGGCTTACCAGCATTTTTGACGGTCAGGCGGTGGAGTTGGCCGTCTATATTGAGCAGTTGACCGCGGCCATGAACGCGGGCCAGGATTATTCCGTGGTTCTGAAAAACGGCCCGTCGCGCCGCCATCTGTACTGCACCAACCTCCCCTATTGCGACTGGTATCTGGTGACGGTGCTTCCCTTTGACGGGCTGGATGACGCCATCGCGGGGATGGGCAGCCATTGGCTTGTCCTTGTTTACGCCGCCTCCTTCGCGGTCATCGCCATGCTCCTCTACATATTCTTCCAGTATGTGAAGCTGTTCCAGAACCAGGTGTCCGAATTGAAGCGCATAAACGCGGAGATGGACACGGCCCGGAAGGACGCGGAGCAGGCTCGGAAAGAGGCGGAGCAGGCCAATATCGCCAAGCAGGACTTCCTCTCCAGCATGAGCCATGACATACGCACCCCCATGAACGCCATCCTGGGGATGACGTCCCTGGCCATCGATCACGCGGAGCATCCGGAGCAGGTTCAGAATTACCTGCATAAAATTGAGCTGTCCAGCAGGCATCTGCTGGGGCTGATCAACGATGTATTGGATATCTCCAAAATCGAAAGCGGCAAAATGGCGCTGAACATCGAGCCGGCCTCGCTGAGAGAGGCGATGGACTGCATTGTCAACATCATACAGCCCCAGGTCAAGGCGAAGAACCAGCGGTTCAACGCGGCGGCCTATGATATCCTTTCGGAAAACGTGCTCTGTGACAGCGTGCGGCTGAATCAGGTGTTGATCAACCTGCTGGGAAACTCGGTCAAGTTTACGCCGGAAAACGGCTTCATTCAGGTGACCGTGTACCAGGAGGCGCTGCCCGAGGACGCTTCCCGCGTCCGCACCCATTTTCTGGTGCGCGACACGGGGATCGGGATGTCAAAAGAGTATCAGCGGGAAATATTTGAGTCCTTCAGCCGGGAGAATAACGCCCGGGTGCAGAAAACGGAGGGCTCCGGCCTCGGCATGGCCATTACCAAGTATATCATAGACGCAATGGGCGGCTCCATATCCGTCCGCAGCGAGCAGGGCAAGGGCAGCGAGTTCCATGTCGTGCTTGACCTGGAAAAAGCGGCGGAGCCAACGCCGGCCGCGGCGCTCCCGGACTGGACGGTACTGGTGGTTGACGGCGACGAGCGGCTATGCGCCAATGCGGTTCAGACGCTGGAATCCATCGGCGTCCGAGCGGAATGGCGGCCCAGCGGCCAGCAGGCCATAGAGCGGATCGCCGACGGCCATTGCCAGCTGATCCTGCTGGGGCTGAGCCTGCCCGACATGAGCGGAATCGAGGCCGCCCGGGCAATTCGGGGGCGCTGCGGGGCAGGCGGCCCGGCCATGCTGCTCCTGGCCTGCGACTGGAGCGGGGCGGCCGACGAGGCCAGGCAGGCGGGGATTTCCGGCTTCGTCTCCAAGCCGCTGTTCAAATCCACGCTGCTCGACGCCCTGAACGCGGCCGCCGGCACAGGCGCCGGGGAAGCAGCCGACGCCGGGCAGGCGTCTGATCTGGCCCTTCGGGGGAAGCGCATCCTATTGGCGGAGGATAATGAGCTGAACTGGGAGGTGGCCCGGGAAATGCTCTCGGTGCTTGAGCTGGACTTGGATTGGGTTGAAAACGGGCAGATCTGTGTCACCAAATTTGAGGAGTCCCCAGTTGGGTATTATGACGCGATTCTGATGGATGTGCGGATGCCCGTTATGGACGGCCACGAGGCCGCCATGGCCATTCGCGCCCTGGAGCGCGAGGACGCCGACATCCCCATCATTGCCATGACTGCCGACGCGTTTTCCGAGGATATCCAGAAATGCTTGGAGTGCGGCATGAACGATCACCTGGCAAAGCCGATTGACGTCCAGGCGGTTGCCCATACGTTAAGAAAGTATCTGGAATAACGGGCGCCAGGCAGGCGGCAAAATACAAGACGCGGAACAGCAAGGGAGCCTCGGTAAGATACCGAGGCTCCCTTGCTGCCGCCGGCCGTAAGCCCGGGTGCAGCCCAAAAACGTCCTGTTTATATCCGCCATATTTTCAGCGGGTGAACTGGCCGCGGCAAGCATTCCCTTCTGATCAGATCACTTCCTCTAAAAAGCACGATTGCAGCCCCATTTCCCGGAACAGCTTTAAGGGAGCCTCTATTTTTTGGCAAAAATCCGGCTGCCAGCTGCAGTAGTCCGAGTAAAAATACTGCTCATGGATCATCACGTGATAGAACTCCTTTTGAACCCGCCTCAGGGCCGGCTCAATCTCCTCCAGGGGCAGGCTGTTCAGCACCACATCGTTTCTGGCAAAGATCAGCCCTGTCTCCTCATCGAGGCACAGCGGATACCGGTGCAGCCAGGCTGACTGTTCCTCCGTTAGATAATAGCGCAGAGCCGCGCAGCCCTGTTTCGGCAGGAACATCCCGATCAGCCCGCGCATCCCCTTGGACTTCAACGCCGCACAGGCCTGCCTGGTGGCGCAGACGTAGTGCAGTGTCGTCGTCGCGTCGGTGGCGGCCTTGCCGGCAATCCGCCGCAGCTGCGCCATCACATCCGTATAATCCTTCAGCAGCTCCTGGGCGGTGCTGTGTGCATAGGGAAAGGGCGGATCATTGTGCCGGGCGTGGAAGGAAAAACGCAGCCACTGTGCGTTTCCTTCCAGCTCCTCCTTCCAGCGGTCTGGAACCTCCGCCAGGGAAAACCCGCCGGGTTCATAGCTGTAATACATATTGAATTGGAATTTCGCGCCGTATTTTTGATGCATCCGCCAAAACAGCTCCATATAGGGATGCTGAAAGATGCTGGCCAGACCGGATGTGCTGCTCTCCTCCAGGAATCGGATGTTATCATCTATGGTAAAGCAGTACGCACTCCGCTCCGGCTTCACCGGCCTCACAGCAGGGCGGCTATCTGCGCCGCCATTTTTTCAAGGAAGGGATCCCAAGTATTCCAGCAGTGGATGCCGGGGGAGGTATCCAGATCAACCCGCCCGCCCGCCTGCTTCAGGCTCCGCGCAAAACGGTTAATCTCCTCATAAAGAAAATCCTCCGTCCCGGTATAAATATGGAAGTGCGGAAAGGTTTGGACGTCCTTTGTTTTGAGCAGATAATACAAATCGTCCTGTGTCCCCTGGAGGATCCGCCCGCCCAAAAGGGCGTCCATGCACAAATCCTCATACGCGGGGGCATTGCCGTCCAGGCTCCGGTCAAAGCCATGCTGAGAAACCGCGGCGATATCCGTCACCGGACTGAATAAGAACACCTCCGAAAAATGAGTGGGCTGCTGCATCGCAAGCTTGGCCGCCCCGTAGCCGCCCATGGAGATCCCGGCGGCATAATGGTTCCGGGCCGGGACTTCCAGCCGGAGCCATTGCTTCAGCCGGGCGGGAATCTCCTGGGTCAAGTGCCGCCAGTAGGGCTGGCCGTAGGCCGTGTCTAAGTAGAAGCTGCACTGCGCATCCGGAAAGACGACGGCCAGCGGTATGTTCGAGCAGTACCTGGGCAGGGAGCTGTAGTACAGGGCGGAATCCCAGCGGTCTGTATAACCGTGCAGAAAGGTCAGCACCGCCTTTGGCGCGGCATTTTCCGGCAGCAGGACGCTGGCGGAAACCGGCCTGTGCAGCAATTGGGAGTCAAAGGTCAGTGTGGCAAGCGCCATCGCAAGAACCTCCTGTGAATGAGCGGCAAGGCGGAGGTAAATCCGCCTTGCCGCTGGAATTATTTATTTGCGTAGAACTTAATGCTTTCGCTCTTGATCTGCTCAATAAACTCCTCGGGGGTGATGTTGCCGAAGAACAGCGCGTCGTCCGCAGGATAGAATACGTTGGCCCACCACTCAGGCGCGGCAGACATGGCCCCGTCATAATTTTTATAGTAGCTTTCAGACGCGTCGATGATGGGCTTCACCTCGGCCAGGGCCTCGGGATAGATGGAATCGGTGCGGGCGGCGATATTGTCGTTAAGCTCCACCATCCGGTCGCAGGACTTCTTGGACAGCATATACGCCAGGAGATCCTTGGCCGCTTCCTTGTTCTTGGCGTCCTTCGGAACGCAGAAGGACATCATCTGGGCCTCGATATCCGTCGTCTTGCCGGCGCCGCCCTCAATCGCGGGCATACCGAAGAAGCCGTACTCCCAATCGGCGTCCGTCAGGGAGCTGGTCTCCAAGGGAATCCAGGTGCCGCAGTAAAGCATACCTGCGCCGCCCATTGCCCAGTCGGATTGTGCCGCGGGGTATGCGGAGCCGGCATAACCGTCCTGGAAGTAATTCGCGCCGGCCGCGCTGAGCTGGCTCACCAGCTGCGCCGCCTTCAGGAAGCCGGGATCGTCCCATGCCGCGCCGGTCTTGTCGAGGGCAGCCTCCAGGAACTTGCCGCTGCCCAGGATGCGCTGGCAAAGGATCTGGTAGTAGTAGCAGTTATAGAAGCTGATATTGCCGTCAGCGGCCAGGGCCGGGATGCCGCTGGCCTCAATGGCGTCACAGACGGCCAGGAACTCATCCCACGTCTTGGGGATCTCCAGGTTCAGCTCCTTAAAAAGGGTCTTGTTATAGAAGAAGCCGCTGGTAACGTAAATGAAGGGGATGATATACTCCACGCCGTCCCGGCTGAGCAGGGAATACGCGCCGTTCAGGTTATCGCGGAGGGGGGTGGATTCGCCGTAGGCGGGGCGGTCATACAGATCCGTCAGGGGCTCCAGCAGGATCTCCTCATTGCTCATCAAGGCGGCCTCCAGCTCACTGCCGTCATTGTCGATTACATCGGGGGCATTGCCCACCAGAATGTCGGACTTGACGGACGTCAGCACATCGCGGCCTGCGAAGTTGAACTTCACCTCCGCACCGCTGATTTCGCTCCACTGCGCAGCCATCTCAGACATCCAGACAGCCTGCGCCTCGGCCTCATTGAAGCAGCTTGCCCATTCAACGGTGACGCCCGCGTAGGGCTTGTCGCCGCCCTCAGGGGGAGGGGTGTTGTTCCCGGGAGCCCCCGTCGGCTGGCCGCCGCTGGAGCCGCATCCGGAGAATACGCTCACCAGTAGCAGCGCGGCCAGCAGCAGCGCTATGGATCGAGATACCTTTTTCATCTTCTTACCTCCTAATAATATAGTTTGGAACAGACATGGCTTTGTGTTTTCCACAAGCGCTTCTGTTATTCCTTAACTGCTCCCATTGTCAGACCGCTGATGATCCGGCGGGACAGCACCATATAAATAATCAGGGTGGGCACCGTAATCACAACCATCGCCGCAAACAGCGTCACCCAGTCGCCGGTATACTGCAAGCTGCCCTGCAGGGCGTACAGGCCGACGGATAGGGGGTAATCATCGCTGTTGTTGATAAAGGTCAGCGCCAGCAAAAATTCATTCCACAGGCTGACAAAGTTAAAGATTGCCGCGGTGACCAGACCGGGGCTTCCCAGCGGAAGCATGATGTGGAAGAAGGTGCGGATGGGGCCGCAGCCGTCAATATAGGCCGCTTCCTCCAGCACGCTGGGAAGGCTGCGGAAAAAGCCTTCCATCAGAAAGATGGTAAAGGGCAGCGACAGGGCAATATAGATCAGAATTAGGCTGAGCTTGCTCCCCACGATACCCATGCTGTACATTTGGAAAAACAGCGGGATCAGCAGCAGCTGGAACGGAACCCCCATGCCAATGGTAAATACCTTGCTCAGCACCCTGCTCCCCGGAAAACGGCACCGGGACAGCACATAGGCGGCCGGCGCGGAGATCAGCACAATGAACAGCACCGAGATGGCAACGATTTCAACGCTGTTTTTAAAATTGTTGCCCAGATCATAGGAGGTAAAGATCCTCATATAATTCTGCCACTGGGGAGCCGCCGGCAGCCCCCAGGCGTCTTTGAAAAACTCCCGGTTGGTTTTAAAGCTGCAAAAGATCATCCAGAAAAAGACAAATACGGAAAAGGCGCACCAGAGGTATAGAAACAGCCGGGCCAGCAATCCGCCGATCCTGGACGCGGTTCTGCGAATCTGTTTATCCATCGTTATGCCTCCTCAATACTCCACCTTGTCGCGCTTCATAATCATGGCAACCAGGGCGACGATCAGCGCCACGGACAGGAACATCAGCACGCCCATGGCGGTGCTGTAGCCCATGCGGTAGATGGTTACGCGCTTACCAAAGGCCGTAATATACATTTTGACGGCAATGTTGGTGGCTCCGGCCGGCGGGATGTCCACGCCGCCGCCCCACGCATACAGCAGCGCAAATTCCTTGATGGAATTGATGCCCCACAGGGTCAGGGCCGTAACCAAAACATCCCAGATCATCGGGATCTTGATTTTGAAGAAAATGGTGAACTCACTGGCGCCGGCCAGGCGGGCCGCTTCAATATAGCTCATGGGAACCCGATCCAACGCGGCCAGCAGGATCACGCAGTAGAAGCCGCTGTACATCCAGACCATCGCCACCAAAATAGACCACGGCAGAATCGCCGGATCCATCCACACAATCCCCTCTATGCCGAACAGGCCCAGGAAATTGTTCAGCAGGCCCCATTTGCTGTTATAAATGAACGTCCAGAGGATGGCAATGGCGATGGGATTGACCACTGAGGGGAAGAAAATCAGCGCCCGGAAAAATTTCTTTCCCTTAATCTCTGTAGAAAGCACCGCGCAGAGCAAAAAGGCCACCGCGAAAACCAGGGCGCCCCCTACAAACGTGATCATCAGCGAGTTCTTCACCGCCACAGACCAAAAAGACACGTCCCCAAACAATTCCCGGAAGTTGCTCAGGCCGACGAATTTCATACTGCTGGTAAATCCGTTCCAGTCGAACAGGCTGATATAAAAAGCCCGCGCCGCCGGATATAGAAACAGCATCAGATACATGGCCAGTGCCGGCAGTAAAAACAGCAGCGCCATCCGCCGGATTGATTTTTTCATTGTTGAGTTTCCACCCATGGTATCCCCCTCCTGATTGCGATAACTTGCCGGCCGCTCAGGCCGTTTCCGTACGCCATTATTTTAATATTGAAATGCAGCTGGAACCTATGTATAATTGGAACGGAAGATCTGCGTAGTCCCATTGCGAAAACCATACAGGTTCCTTTACTTATTATCTATAATACCACAGGGCTTGTCCTGTGTATTTGTGTAAAATGCCCGTATTTGTTCGCAAAAGTCTCATCCGCATCAATTTTAAGAGACGATAGTTAAAGGAGGCTTATATGGATTCCACCCGTATGTATACCCCTGTTATCCCCCGCAGAGAGGTTATTTTAGACCAGCTGTATACGGTTCATTACTTTGAGAACCATAAGAATTACTATTTCAGCGGGGAACGGCATAATTTCTGGGAATTTATGTATGTTGACCGGGGAGAGCTGATTGTGGATACGGATCAGATGGACGGGCCCCTTCACGTGGAGCAGGGAGAGCTGATCTTCTTCCGGCCCATGGAATTTCACAGGACATACGCCAACAACATTGCCAGCCATAATATTCTGGTAATATCCTTCCAGTGCAGCAGCCCCGCCATGTCCTTTTTTATGCACAACACCCGTTTCTGTATCGATGAGATTATGCGCCAGCAAATGGGAATCCTGCTGCAGGAGGCCAAAGACAGCTACTCCGCTAAATCTCTGATATTCCCCCCTATGTCCGTTCAGCGCCGAGCCGACAGCAGATTTGCCAGCGAGCAGATTCTGACTATGATGATAGAGCTGCTGCTGATTCGCCTGATCCGAAGGGATTCTCCCTCGGAGAAAAACAGCAATAACCGCTTGGCTTCCGGCTATGTGGATAACGCCGTTTTCTTTATGAAGCAGAATCTGCACAACAGGATCTCTTTAGAGGATATTTGTCAATTCACCAACATCAGCCGGTCGCAGCTGCAAAAGGCGTTTCAACAATGCTTGGGCACCAGCGTGATGCATTACCTGACCCAATTGCGCATGGAGGAGGCAAAATTCCTGATCTGTACTGGGAATAAGAATTTCACGGAAATTGCAGAAGAATTTTGTTACAGCTCCGTCCATCACTTTTCCGTACAATTCCGCAAAATTACCGGAATGTCCCCCACAGAATATGCGAATTCCATTTTTGCTTGTACCCCCACCATCACGCTGCCCAAGAATTAGCCGGTCGCCCACTTTGAATATCAGGCGAGGGGCCAGTTTGAGGATGATCTGATTCTGCGCGGCAGCGAAGCACCGGAGGGAAGGCGGGGAACCCCCATCCAATCCCGGGAGCGGGCCGCCTGTCCTACAAGTTCAGAACATAAAAGAAAGTCCTCCGATTTTTGCAGAAATCAGAGGACTTATACTTGTTGCTGGCAAAAAGCTCCGGCGCAGCCGATTGTCCATATCCGCCATTGCGCCCTTGTTCCGGGCAATACAGCTTCGGCTTGTTCCATTTCTGCCGCCATGTACCCATCCAGAAGCGCTGCCCATCCGCGAGCCGCTGGCGCAGGTGGCAGAGGCGTTTGAACGAAACTGATGTTTGGCAGGTTTTACCTATCTGTTAACAAGATCACCCTTGCAATTATAGGCGTGCGGATGCTATAATAGTAAAAATTTTCTGATTGCCGCGCTGCCTGGAACCATTGGGCACAACCCGCGCGTTCAGAACGCATACCTGGAGGTGACGCATCCAGAAAACAGCCGCTTGTGGGGCTGTACCCGCTTTCGACTGACCCGGAACAGCTCCGGGCCGCAAAGCCGCAAGATTAATCCGAACCGCTGGGGGGCGCGATGCTGGATATGAACAAGAAATATAAAATTCTCATTGTGGATGATTCGAGATTCAACCGTTTGGTGATGACCAGTATGCTGGCCAAGGATTACCTGCTGGAGGAGGCGTGCGACGGAAAAGAGGCCGTGCTGATCCTCCAGGAGCGTGCCGAGGAATTTTCCCTGGTGCTGCTGGATATTGTTATGCCGAATATGGACGGCTTTGAGTTCCTCAAGGTCATGAAGGAGTGCGGATGGCTGGATTTTCTTCCCGTCATTATGATCTCCTCGGAATATACGCCTGAAAATATTGAGACCTCCTACCGCCTGGGGGCCAGCGAGCTGATCCAGCGCCCCTATGACGAGCGGGTCGTCTGCCACCGCATCGCCAACACCATCGCGCTGTCCAGCAAGCACCGGGAGCTGTCCAATGCCCTGGTGGACGAGGTCATCCGGGAAAACGAAAGCAGCGCCGCCATGGTTTCCATCCTCTCCCATATTGTCGAAACCCGCAACGGCGAGAGCGGCGCCCACGTCCAGAACATCCGGCACATCACCGGGCTGCTGCTGAACGAGCTGATGAAAAAAACAAACCAGTATCCCCTGTCCAAGGAGGAGATGCTCCAGATCATCACCGCCTCCTCCCTGCACGACATCGGAAAGATGTCCGTGCCCGAGGAAATTCTCAACAAGCCGGGCAAGCTGACGGACGAGGAGTTCCAGATCATCAAGGGGCACGCCATGGCGGGCGCCGACATGGTGGAGCCCCTGCTCCATCAGGAGAACGCGAGCCCCCTGATCCGAATGACCTATGAGATCTGCCGCTGGCATCACGAGCGGTACGACGGCCGGGGCTACCCGGACGGGCTGAAGGGGGACGAGATCCCCATCGCGGCCCAGGTGGTGTCCGTGGCCGACGTGTACGACGCGCTGACCAGCGAGCGGTGCTATAAGCCGGCCCACACCCCGGATCAGGCCATGCAGATGATCCGGGAGGGACAGTGCGGGGCCTTTCACCCCCTGCTGCTGGACTGCCTGTCCGAGATCCTGGACAGGCTGAAAAATCCGTCCCGTGTCTCCAAGGATGTCATCGGGGACGGTACGGTCTCCAGTCAGCTTCTGGTTGCGGACGTTCTGGCCCATTCCCGGGAAAACGGCCTGTTTTCCTCCGACAAGATCATGCAGACCCTGACCCGGGAGCGGCTGCGGTCAAAGTTCTTTTTCAACGGGCCCTGCGCCGCGTTCTATTACAGCGTATTCCCGCCTGTCCTCCACCTAAACAAGGCCGGCCGGGAGCTTTTTGACGTGGAGGAGTCCGTCATCAGCCTCGGGCAGGGGCAAGCCTTCCCCTGGGACTGCGGCGCCCAGGCGATAGAACGGCTGAGGGACAAGCTGGCGGCGGCCACCAGCGGGCGCCCTCTGGTGCTGGACGAGCTTGTGGTGAACGCTCACGGCGAAGCGCCCCAGCGGTATCAGTGCGTGATGCGGACTATCTGGGACTCCGCCGACGCACAGCGGTACACGGAGGTGGCGGGCCGTCTGATCCCCGTGGAAGGGGTATTCAGCCGGGACGCCGGCGCCGGCCAGCGGGAGGAGCTCTCCCCCGGGAGCAGCGCCATGACCGGCCGGAGCGCCTGGTATCTGATCAACGCCCTCAAATTCATGGTATACAATGTCCGGCTGGTTGACCCCTCGGATCAGAGCGTTGTGGAATTGGACAGCAGCGGGACGCTCTCCAAGTGCGGCCATCACTGTTATGATCTTTGGAGGCAGACCAGCCAGTGCGACAACTGCGTCTCCGCCAAGTGCCTGACCACTCAAAAGAAGTGCGCGAAAATCGTCTTTTTTGATCATGAGGTGTTCTACGTCGTCTCCCAGTACATCGAGGTGGACGGCACCCCGCTGGTGCTGGAAATGCTGACCCGGATCACGGACGACGCCCTGCTCAGCGAAAACGGGCAGCAGCTGCCCAGCCGTTCCATTGCCGATCTCAATCAAAAGCTGCTGCTGGATCCCCTCACCAACGCCTATAACCGGCGCTATTACGACATGAGGCTCAGGGAGCTGAGCAACAGCGCCGCCCTGGCCATCGTCAACGTGGATCACTTCAGCCTTCTCAACGACAGATACGGCCGCGCAGCCGGAGACAAGGCGCTCCTCTCCATCGCCAGGGCCATCGGCCAGGAGATCCGCAGTCCGGACGCGCTGGTGCGATATGACGGCGATGAGTTCGTGATCCTGTTCGACTCCATCTCCCCAGACGCCTTTGAGGCAACGCTCCAGAAGATTCGCGGCGGCGTCTCCGCCCTCTCCATAGACGGCATTGAGGACGGGCAGCCCCTCACCGTCAGCATCGGCGGTGCCTTCGGCCCGGACATTCCGGCGGTGCTGATGCAGCGGGCGGACGAGATGCTGCGCAAGGCCAAAAAGCAGCAGAACGCGGTGGAGCTCTGGAGCTGAGCCCCGCTCCGCAGACAATATCTGAACCGGCGCGGCAAAGCAGCAGCCCCGCCCAATCCGGACAGGCCGGCGGCCTGACGGTTGGGCGGGGCTGTTTCATTGGATTATACTAATTCTCCATAAAACGGTGAAACCGTTTTATGGGGCCGCGGAACGCGGCCCGACGGCGAAGCCGTCAAGAATGTTGTCAATACTTTTCTTGGCGCGCCGCAGGCGCGGCGGTGCAAAGCGCCGCGATAAAAAGGTTTTCACCTTTTTATCAAGAAACAGTATTAGAGAAGTCCGCTCAGGCACTGGCCCGCCAGATAGAGCATCAGGGCAGTGCCCGCCGGGGCCAGGGGCGCCTTGCCGCCGGTGGCGATGCGCTCCAGCGCCGCGGAGTACAGCAGGGAGGCGATCCCGAATACCGCCGCCCCCGCCAGGCCCAGCGTCCAGACGGGAACCGTCCCCGCCACCCCGGCGCACCAGGGCAGCAGGCCGAAGGTAATCCCGCCCAGCGCCGTGTTGGCCAGCAGGGCCGGCCAGGACGGCTGGGAGGGGGCGCCCAGGTAGGCGTCCAGGGTCAGGGCGATGAGGCTGAGCCCCAGGATCATCACCAGGTCGAGCTTGGGCCGGACGGCCAGCGGGGCCAGCGCCCCGACCAGCGTTAGGGCCAGACAGGCCACGCCCACCACAATGGCCAGCAGCGCGCTTTGTTTCAACGGATTGTGCTTCATGTCAGCCCTCCCATTCTGTGGCGCCGGAGGAGACGTCCGCGCCGGTGACAAAGGCGGCGGCGGCGTTCACCGCCCGGGTCACCGCCTTGCTGGTGACAGTGGCCCCGGTGAGGGCGTCGACGTCCTCCCCCACGGCGGCCTCCCCGGCGGTGCCCAGGAATTGCAGCAGGAAGGGGGCGTTGGTCTGAGCCCCCCGGCCCAGGCCGAAGGTCTCCCCGTGATCCCGCACCGTCACGCCGGATACCGTCCCCTCGTTAGTCACCCCTACCCACAGGGTCATAGGGCCCACATAGCCGTCGGTCTCCACCTCTAAAACGTACCCGTCCTCCGCCTTGAACACCCGGCGGATGCTCTCGTCCTCCCCGTCATAGGGCTCCTCCGTGAAGGAGGCGGGGCGGCTGGGCAGCATATAGGACATGATCTCCGTCCGGGCCGCCTCCTCGCTGCTCCGGGCCGTCCCGCCCAGGGCGGCGGAGACGCCCAGCAGCACCGCGGCCGCCACAACAAGGGCGGCAGCCGGGGCGATAAACTGCTTCCCCTTCATCGCGCCCCCTCCTTTCCTGTGCCGAAGCGCCTGGGCACCAGATACCGATCCAGCAGCCACGCGGCGGCGTTCATGATCAAAATCGCGTAGGTGACCCCCTCCGGGAACAGGCCCGTATAGCGGAACACCACCGTCAGCACGCCGCAGCCGATCCCATACACCACCTGGGCCGCGGGGCCCACGGGGGAGGTGGCGTAGTCGGTGGCCATAAAGATGGCCCCCAGCAGCACGCCGCCGCCCAACAGGCTGTACGCCATCCACAGGATGGGGCTGTCCCCCTTGGGGAACACCAGGGTGAGGACGGCCACCGTCCCCAGATAGGCGGCGGGAATGCGCAGGCTGATCACCCGCCGGAACACCAGCCAGCCGCAGCCAATGAGCAGGGCCAGGGCGGAGGTCTCCCCGATGCAGCCCCCGATCCGGCCCAGGAACATATCGGCCAGGGAGGCCTCGGGCAGGGCGGGCATCTGCATACTGTGCAGAGGGGTGGCCCCGGTAACCACGTCCGCCGGGCTCAGCCCGCCCAGGGGCAGGGCCGTGCCCAAAGCCGGGAACCGGGTGAGGCAGGCGGGGAACAGCAGCATCAGGAAGGCCCGGGCGCCCAGGGCCGGGTTAAAGGTGTTCTGCCCCAGGCCGCCGCACAGCCCCTTCACCACCACCACGGCGAACAGCCCGCCGATGGCGGCCACGTAGTAGGGCACGGAGGCGGGCAGGGTCAGGGCCAGCAGCAGCCCCGTCACCAGGGCGGAGCCGTCGGGCAGGGTGTTGTGCTGCCGCAGGACGAGCCGCAGCAGCCACTCCCCCGCCAGGGCGGACAGCACGCACACCGCCGCCACCAGCGCGGCCCGAAGGCCCTGGAACAGCAGCCCCGCCGCCAGCGCCGGCAGCAGGGCGATGACCACGTCCAGCATCAGCCGGGTGGTGGTGTCCTTCCCCCGGATATGGGGGGACGCGCTTACCGTCAAATTCATTTCGCACCCTCCTTCAGCGCCTGCTTCCCCGCCCGGAAGCCCTTCACCAAGGGCACCTTGCCCGGGCAGGCGTAGGCGCAGCAGCCGCATTCAATGCAGTCGGTCAGATGGAGCCGCTTCAGGGCGTCCAGATCCCCGGCGTTGGAAAAGCGGTAGAGGTACAGGGGCTCCAACCCCATGGGGCACACCTCCAGGCACTTTCCGCAGCGGATGCACACCGGATGCTCGCTCTCCCCGTTCTGGGCGGAGGACAGGCACACGATGGCGTTCACCGCCTTGGTGACGGGGACGGACAGATCCGCCTGGGCCACCCCCATCATGGGGCCGCCGGACAGCACCTTCCACACGTCGTCCGTCAGGCCGTCGTCGGCGGCGATGACCTCCTGGAAGGGGGTGCCCACCCGCACGATCAGGTTCCGGGGGCTGCGCACCCCCTGGCCGGTGACGGTAACCACCCGCTCGATGAGGGGCGTCCCCTCGTACACCGCCCAGCAGACCGCGGCGGCGGTGGCGGCGTTGAACACGGCGCAGCCCACGTCCTTAGGCAGGCCGCCGGAGGGCACCTGCCGCCCGGTGACCGCCTGGATCAGCTGCTTCTCCGCCCCCTGGGGGTAGCGGGTGGGCAGCACCTTCAGCTCCATGCCGGGATAGTCCTTCAGCGCCTCCTTCAGCAGGGCGGCGGCCTCGGGCTTGTTGTCCTCCATGCCGATCACCACCCGCTCCGGGCTCAGGGCCCGGGCCAGCAGGGCCAGCCCCCGGAGCACGTCCCCGGGCCGGGCCCGGATCAGCGCGTCGTCCGCCGTGATATAGGGCTCGCACTCGCAGGCGTTGAGAATGAGGGTATCGGTGGCGCCGACGCCGGTCTCCGTCTTGACACCGGTGGGGAAGGCGGCGCCGCCCATGCCCACGATTCCCGCCTCCCGGAGGACGGACGTCAGCTCCCCGGGGGTGAGCCCCTCCGGGTTGGCGCAGGGCCGCACCGTGGCGGCGGGCGCATCCAGAAAGTCGTTTTTGATGAGAATGGCGGGGCAGGTGCCGCCGCCGGGATGGGGCCGATCCTCAATGCCCACCACCACGCCGGACACCGGCGCGTGGACGGGGACGCACAGCCCGTCGCCGTCGCCGATCTTCTGCCCCATGCACACCGCATCCCCCACCGCCACCAAAGGCTTGCAGGGCGCGCCGATGTGCTGGCGCAGGGGGATGATGGCCAAAGCGGGCGCCGCCAGGGCCGCGAGGGGAACGGAGGCGCTCAGCTCCTTGTGCCCCTCCGGATGGACGCCGCCGAAGAACAGGGACTTCATACGCATCACCTCTTACTGTTAAAATGAATTTCTTCCGGGGCCGCTCAGGTTCGCACCAGCTCCAGGAAGCCGTCGGTGTAGAGCAGGCCGCCATCCGGGGCCACCCACATGGCCTGGGCGCCGCAGCGCTGGGCCAGGGCGGCCCCCTCCTCCCGGGACAGGAGGAACAGGGCGGTGGACAGCCCGTCCGCCAGCCCCGAGTCGGGGCACACCACCGTCACCGCCCGCCACAGCTGGCCGGGGCGGAGGGTATCCGGGTCGATGATGTGGTGGTAGCGCACGCCGTCCACGGTATAGTACCGCTGGTAGTCGCCGCTGCTCACCACGGACTGGTGGTCGATGTTCAGGGTGTGGAGGTAGTCCTGCTTTTCCCCGTCCGGATCCTGCACCCCCACCACCCAGGGGGACTTCCCCTCGGGCTTGGGCCCGGTGGCCCGGACGTTGCCGCCCACGCTCACCAGCAGCCCCGCCGGAGAGATGCGGCACACCTGCTCCACCGCCCAGCCCTTGGCCACCGCCCCCACGTCCAGCCGGGCCTGGGGGTCGGTGAGGCGGACGGTGGACGCCTCCTGGTCAATCTCCAGCAGGTCAAAGCCGGTGTGCCGGGCCGCCTCCTCCAGCGCCCCGGCAACCGGGAGGGCGGCGTGCTCCGGATCGTCCACCCCCTCCGTCCGGGCCTCATGCCACAGGGCCAGCACGCTGCCCATGGTCACGTCCACCCGGCCGCCGGTGAGCCCCTCCAGCTCCCGGCAGAACAGCAGCAGGTCGATGATCCGGCGATCCACCTCCACCGGATCCCCTCCGGCGCGGTCATTGACGGTTTTCAGGTTATTCATCCCGTCGTACTCGTGGTAGACGTCAAAGAGCTGGTGGTAGTCCAGCAGGCTGTCGTGAAACTCCTGGGCCGCGCTCCGAAACTCCTCCTCGGTCTCCCCGTAGCCCACAATGGTGGTCACCGTGTCAAAGAGGGTCAGGAAACTGGCCTCATAGCGGCGCGGCTTTTGCCCGGAGCCGGCCTGTCCGGTGCATCCGCTGAGCAGCAGCACCGCCGCCATTGCCAGCGCCAGAACCCGCTGCCTCATGTCCCTTCCCTCCTTGCGGCCGGGGCAGGCCGGACGGCCTGCCCCGGAAGTGTCTGCCCGCTTACTTCGCGGCCTTCTCGATGATCGTCTGGAACTCGCCGATGCCCACGGTGATGGTGGCGGCCAGATCGGCGTCGGTGGCCTTGCCGGTCTCGTCCACCGCCAGGCCCTTGATCTCGGCCAGGGTCTTGCCGGTGACATAGGCGCAGAAGCCGGCGGCCTGCTCGTTCCACTCCTTGCCGATGGAGCTGGCCTTGCGCATCCCGTAGCCGTCGCCCAGCTCATTCTTGGTCTTGGGGGCGGCGGTCAGGTCGGTGGTGATATGGCCCGCCGTGTCAAAGTTCACGTTGGCCTGCACCGCGTCGATGTAGCAGCTGGTGACGGTATCGCCGTTAAAGGTGACGGCGGCGAAGGTGGCATAGGCCTGGGCCAGGCCGTCCCCCTCGGCGGAGGCGTCCTTGCTCTTGCTCATGTTGGTCTCGCTGGCCAGGCCCAGCTTGTCGCCCTTCATCGCGCCCAGGTGGCTGGCGTTGTTGACGGCGGCCTCGATGCCGCCCACAAAGCTGCCGATGTACAGGGTGACGGAGGCGGCCAGATCCGCGTCGGTGGGCTTGCCGCCCTCGTCCACGGCGATGCCCTTCAGCTCGTCGATGGTCTTGCCCACGGCGTACTGGGCCATGGCCGCGGCCTGCTCGTTCCACTCCTTGCCGATGGAGCTGGCCTTGCGCATCCCGTAGTCGTCGCCCAGCTCGTTCTTGCTGGCGAAGGTGGTGGCGGGATCGGTGGTCAGCGCGCCGGAGGTGTTGAAGTTGATCTTGGCCTGGATGGCGTCGATGGCGCAGCTGTCAATCACGCCGTCGTCGCCCACGGTGACCGCCACCAGCAGGATGTCGCTCTGGGCGGTGCCGTCCTTCTCGGCGGCGGCGTCCTTGCTGCTGTCCAGCCCGGTCACCACGGCAAGGCCGGTCTTGACGGGGGCGGCGTCGCCGCTGCCGGAGGGGGTCTGGGTCTCGGGGGGCGTCTGGGTCTCCACGGGCGCCTTGGTGGCGGGGTTATCCCCTTCCGGCCCCACCACCACGGTGGTGCCGCAGCCCGCCAGGGCGGACAGCAGGAGCAGCGCGGAGAGCAGCAGGGCGGTGATCCGTTTCAGTTTCATTTTGCAATTCCTCCTAAAGTCTCTTGTTGGGATGTATCATGCTGCTTCATTTCAAAGTGGATCAGGAATGAAAGCAAAGCACGCAGAATGATGACGGCCCCCAGCACCATCAGCTCGGTCATGTCCCGAACCAGCACGGTTTTCAGGATCTCGGCGGCCATTTTGAACTCCAGGCTCAGGGCCAGCCCGGAGGCCAGCTGGGATTTCACGTCCCCCGGGGCGCGGGTGAACAGCCCCCGGAAGTACCGCCAGAAGGCGGTGCAGGTGGATACGGCGATGACCAGGATGCCCATCATCTCGCACAGCGGGATCAGTACCTCCAGCACCGCCTCCACCAGATGCTCCAGCATGAGAACCACTCCCTTTTTTCAGCAGTTTACGCGCGCCGCCTTAATGGCACATATACGCCGCCTTAATATTTGTTAAGAAAAAGACAATCGCCCCGCCGGACATACCGGCAGGGCGAAAGGGCTGATTCGGGTTCCGTCCGCCGCGGCAGCCGCGGACAGGTGCTCAGGGCTGGGGCTCCCCCTCCTCCTCCGGCGGGGCGGCGGGAAAGGTGACGGTAAAGGCGGTGCCCTGGCCGGCGGCGCTCTCCAGGGTGATGGTTCCGCCGTGGGCCTCCACAATCTGCTGCACAATGGCCAGGCCCAGGCCGATGCCCTTGCCCGAGCCCTTGGTGGTGAAGAAGGGGTCGAAGATCAGCCCCTTCACCTCGTCGGGGATGCCCGGGCCGTTGTCCGCCACCCGCAGGACGGCGTGCTCCCCGTCCGTCCCGGTGGACACCCGCACGGTGCCCCCCTGGCCGGCCAGCGCCTCAAAGGAGTTCAGCACCAGGTTCAGCGTCATCTGGAACAGCTGGGTCTCGTCCCCCAGGATGGGGCGGCTCCGGCCGGTGAAGCCGGTCTCCACCCGTACCCCCTTGGGGCGGACGGGGGCGGTCACCTCCAGCACCTGCTCCGCCAGCGTATCCAGCCGGATGGGGCGCAGCGCGCCGGGGGTCTCCTTCCGGGAGAGGTTGGACAGCCGGGAGATGATCTGCTTGGCCTTCTGGGAGGCGTTGTAGATCTCCAGGGCGTTTTCATAGGACTCCGTGTCCTCCGGGGGCAGCTTTTCCAGGATGAGGATGCTGTACCCCATGATGGGGGTGAGCAGGTTGTTGAACTCATGGGCGATGCCGGAGGTGAGGGTGCCGATGGTCTCCAGCCGCTGCCGGTGGGCCATCTCCCGGGTCTGGGCGTTGAGGGCCTCCATGGCCTCCGCCTTGGCCTTCAGCACCTCCAGCTCCTCCTGGGCCTGGCGGTGGCCCCGGCGGGAGCGCATCAGGAACAGGGCCAGCACCCCCGCCCCCGCCATGATGACCACGCCGCACAGCGCCATCCGGGCCATGGCGGACTGGAAGGGGCGGATCACCTGATCGTAGTTCCGGGCCACCCCCACGGTGAAGCAGCCGTTTTCGTTGCCGGGGGCGGGGAGCACCGCCATCCGGGCGGTGTAGCTTTTCCCGCCGGACTGGCCGCCGCTGCGGAAAAAGTCGGAGCTGGCCTGTCCCGACCGCTGGGCAGCCAGCATCAGGTAGAGGCTGCTGTGAACCAGGGGATCCAGGCTGTCCACGGCGTCCACCCGGATCCCCTCCTGGGTGCGGTGGAAGAAATACCGCTCCCGGGCGTCCAGCACCAGGATGCGGTCGGTCTCCTCGGCGGCGGTCTGCTCCTCGGCGATGGCGAAGAACGCCTCCCCGTCGATGAGGGCGGCGTAGCCCACCTCCCCCTTCTCCAGCACCAGGGCCACATAGGGCCGCCCCGCCCCGTCCGCCCACAGGGAGATCCCGATGCCCCCGATCCGCCCGATGACGTCCAGCAGCTCATAGTCGGTGCTGTCCCCGGTGGACAGCGCCACCCTGCCCTCCCGGAGCACCAGCATGGACTCCACCATCACCGTCTTGGGCAGGGGGCTCTCCCGCAGGTAATAGAGCAGATCCTCCGCCCCGCCGCCGCCGAGGTAGCGCTCCTCCGCCCGCAGGAAGCCCGTGCGGGTGGTGATGTACTCCAGATCGGAGCAGTACCAGGCGAAATGGCCCATGATGTTGTTGTCCACCGATTGGGCGGTTTTCATCAGCTGTCCGTCCTGCCCGTCCACCAGCAGATGCTGGCTGCGGCGAAGCACGCCGGACATCATCGCCAGGCCCAGGAGGATCACCAGCAGGGCCAGCGCAGGGATCACGGGGACGCGGCGCAGCCCCCTGGCTTTGTTCTCCATATCGTCCTCCTGTGGGTTTCTCCGGGACGGGCCCGCGGTTTCACCCCGGGGCTTGCACCCGGGCCCGTCCATGTGATATAATTCACAATGCAGCTTGATCAGTCTATCACAGGAACTTTCTTCTGTAAAGGGGGCGGAAACGCCATGGCGGATACGGTGTTGATTGTGGACGACGACGAGGCGGTGCTCACCATGCTCCGCAAGGTGATGAAAAGCAGCGGCATTGAGTCCGACGCCGCCCGCAGCGGCGGGGAGGCCATCGAGCTGGCGGCCCGGGGCCACTACGACCTGATGCTGCTGGACGTGAATATGCCGGGGATGGACGGGTTTGAGGTGATCCAGACCCTCCGGGGCCGGGGTCTCAAGCTGCCCATCATCATTGTCAGCGGGCGCAAGGAGGACTACGACGCCCTCTACGGCCTGGACATCGGCGCGGACGACTATCTGACCAAGCCCTTCAACCCGGTGACCCTGGGGGCCAAGGTGAAGGCCCTCATCCGCCGAAGCCGGGGGGATCTGACGGGGGCGGGGGGCATCCTGGCCGCGGGGCCCTTCCGCTATGACACCAGCACCCTGCGGTTTTACAAGGACGGAAGGGAGATCGTGCTGTCCTCCAAGGAAAACGCCATGATGAAGCTGTTCCTGGACAACGTGAACCGCATTTTCACCAAGGACATGATCTACGACCTGGTGTGGGGCTCGTCCATCGTGGACGAGAACGCCATTATGGTGTATATCAACCGCCTGCGCCAGAAGATTGAGGAGGATCCCGCCCGGCCCGCCTACATTCAGACGGTGCGGGGGCTGGGCTACCGGTTCGTGGTGTAGCGGGCGGGCAGGCGCCCCGGCTTTGCCTTGCCAAACTCCCGCCTGTGTGGTATGATTTCCCTGGAACCATGCGAATTCCGGGGCCGCGGCCCCGTATATGAGGTGATTGCAATGGCAACCTGTTCTCAGCTTCTGGCCGCCCTGCGGGAGGGCGCCCACGACTCCGCCCTGTCCGCCCTCTACGCCCCGGAAGGGGGCGGCCCGCTGGACGCCGCCCGGGCCCGGGCCGTCCGAATGGCGGAGACCTTCGCCGCCCGCTTCGGCGGGGACGCCTCCGGCGCGGCCCTGTTCAGCGGCCCCGGCCGCACCGAGATCGCCGGCAACCACACCGACCACCAGCACGGCCGGGTGCTGTGCGGCAGCGTGGATCTGGATATGCTGGCCTGCGCCGCCCCCAACGGGTTGAGCGTGGTGCGCTTCCTATCCGAGGGCTACCCGGAGCTGGAGGTGTCCCTGGACGATCTGGCCCCCAAAAAAGAGGAGGAGAACACCTCCGCCGCCCTGGTGCGGGGCGTCGCCGCCCGCGTCGCGGAGCTGGGGTACAAGCTGTCCGGCTTCGACGCCTGCGCCTGCTCCACGGTGCTGTCCGGCTCGGGGCTGTCCTCCTCCGCCGCCTATGAGACGCTGGTGGGCAATATCTTCAACCACTTCTGCTGCGGGGACAAGCTGGATCCCGTCTCCATCGCCAAGATCGGCCAGTACGCGGAAAACGTCTACTTCGGCAAGCCCTGCGGCCTGATGGATCAGATGGGCTCCTCCGTGGGGGGCGCGGTGTTCATCGACTTCAACGACCCCGCCGACCCCATTGTGGAGCGGGTGGACTACGACTTCGGCAAGTCCGGCCACGCCCTGTGCATCGTGGACACCGGCTCCAGCCACGGCGACCTCACCGACGACTACGCCGCCGTCACCCGGGAGATGGGGGCGGTGGCCGCCCACTTTGGCAGGCAGGTGCTGCGGGACGTGCCCCAGGAGGAATTTCGGGCCGTCCTCCCCGCCCTGCGGCAGGAGTGCGGCGACCGGGCGGTGCTCCGGGCCATGCACTTCTACGACGATGACCGCCGGGCCGCCCAGGAGGCCGGCGCGCTGAAGCACGGGAATTTTGAGGCATTCCTGAACATGGTGAACGCCTCCGGCCTGTCCTCCTCCCTGCGCCTGCAAAACACCTGGTCTATCTCCGATCCCCGCCAGCAGGCCATTCCCCTGGCGCTCACCGTGGGTGAATCCCTTTTGGACGGAATGGGGGCTATCCGGGTACATGGGGGCGGCTTTGCGGGCACCATCCAGGCGTGGGTGCCCGAGGAGCGGCTCACACTGTTCCGGGACGGCATGGAGGCCCTGTTCGGGGCGGGCAAATGCCACGTGCTGCGCATCCGGCCCCAGGGCGGCTGCGTCGTGGCGGAATAAGGGAGGAAAACAAGATGGATCGAAATGAAGCCATATCCAAGCTGGTCACCTATGCGGTTCAGGAAGGGCTGATTGAGGAAAACGAATGCGTCTGGGCCGTCAACACCATCCTGGACGTGCTGAAGCTGGACGACTACACCCCCGTGCCCTGGGATTACAAGCAGGTGGAGCTGGCCCCGGTGCTGGAGGCCCTGCTGGACGACGCTTATGAGCGGGGCGTGCTGGCGGAAAACTCGGTGGTCTATCGCGACCTGCTGGATACCGAGATCATGGGCCGCCTGACCCCCCGCCCCGCCGAAGTGATCGACAAGTTCCAGAAGCTCTGCGCCCGCGACCCCAAGCGGGCCACCGACTGGTACTATGAATTCAGCCAGTCCACCAACTACATCCGCCGGGATCGCATCGCCAGGGACGTGCAGTGGAAGGCCCCCACCGAGTACGGCGAGCTGGACATCACCATCAACCTGTCCAAGCCGGAGAAGGATCCCAAGGCCATCGCCGCGGCCAAGAATCTGCCCGCCTCCGCCTACCCCCGGTGCCAGCTGTGCGCCGAGAACGAGGGCTACGCGGGGCGCGTCAACCACCCCGCCCGGCAGAACCACCGCATCGTGCCCATCACCATCAACGGCTCCCCCTGGTTCTTGCAGTATTCCCCCTATGTCTACTACAACGAGCACTGCATCTGCCTGAACAGTGAGCACGTGCCCATGAAGATCGACCGGGCCTGCTTCGGCAAGCTGCTGGACTTCGTGGGCCAGTTCCCCCACTACTTCGTGGGCTCCAACGCCGACCTGCCCATTGTGGGCGGCTCCATCCTGGCCCACGACCACTTCCAGGGCGGGCACTACACCTTCGCCATGGAGCGCGCCCCCATCGAGACCCCCTTCACCTTCCCCGGCTTTCAGGATGTGGAGGCGGGCATCGTGAAGTGGCCCATGTCGGTGGTGCGCATCGCCTCTAAAAAGCCGGATCGGCTGGTGGAGCTGGCGGACAGGATCCTCACCGCCTGGCGGGGCTACACCGACGAGAGCGCCTTCATCTTCGCCGAGACGGAGGGCGAGCCCCACAGCACCATCACCCCCATCGCCCGGAAGCGGGGGGGCAAGTTCGAGCTGGATCTGGTGCTGCGCAACAACATCACCACGGAGGAGCACCCCCTGGGGGTCTACCATCCCCACGGGGAGCTCCACCACATCAAGAAGGAGAACATCGGCCTCATCGAGGTGATGGGGCTGGCGGTGCTCCCGGCCCGGCTGAAGGACGAGCTGGCCGCCGTGGCGGACGCTCTGGTGTCCGGCGCGGATCTCCGGGCGGACGAGCGCACCGCCAAGCACGCCGACTGGGCGGAGGGCTTCGCCAAACACTACACGATTACGGCGGACAACGCCCTGGACATCGTGAAGAAGGAGACGGGGCTGGTGTTCGCCAAGGTGCTGGAGCACGCCGGCGTGTACGCCCGCACCCCCGAGGGCAAGGAGGCCTTCCTGCGGTTCCTGGCCTCCGTGTGAGCGCCCTTGCGTCCCGGGGCCCTTTGTGATAGAATTACCTCCGCGCCCCTTTCCTGGGAGCGCGGAGGTATTTTTTTGCGGGGAGGCGTTCGCTTGAAGGAATTTACCATCGGCCCCAACGACGGGGGCCAGCGGCTGGATCGCTGGCTGGACAAGGCGGTGCCCCTCCTCCCCGCCCCGCTGGCCCAGAAGTATATCCGGCTGAAGCGGGTGAAGCGCAACGGGAAGCCCGCCAAGCGGGATGATCGGCTCCAGGCCGGGGACGTGCTCCAGCTCTATCTCAACGATGAGTTTTTTGACGCGCCCACCCCGGATAACGCCTTCCTCCGGGTGGCCAGGCCCCGGCTCAACATCCTGTACGAGGACGAAAACCTGCTCCTGCTGGACAAGCGCCCGGGCATGGTGGTGCACCCCGACGAGACGGAGCAGGTGGACACCCTCATCACCCACGTGCAGGCGTACCTCTACCAGAAGCGGGAGTGGTCGCCCTACCGGGAACACACCTTCGCCCCCGCCCTGTGCAACCGCATCGACCGGAACACCGGGGGGATCGTCATCGCCGCCAAGACGGCGGAGGCCCTGCGGGTGATGAACCAGAAGATCCGGGATCGGGAGCTGCAAAAGCTGTACCTGTGCGTGATCCACGGGGAGATGGCCCCCCGGGAGGGGCAGCTGAAGGGCTACCTCCTCAAGGACGAAAACCGGGCCCAGGTGCGGGTGTTTGACAGGCCTGTGCCGGGGGGCAGGACGGCGGTGACGCTGTACCGTACGCTGGAGACGCGCAACGGGCTGTCGCTGGTGGAGTGCGACCTCATCACCGGGCGCACCCACCAGATCCGGGCCCAGTTCGCCGCCGCGGGCCACCCTCTGCTGGGAGACGGCAAGTACGGCCGGGAGCGGGACGGGCAGCGGTTCGGGCGGCGGTATCAGGCGCTGTACTCCTATAAGCTGCGGTTTGCGTTCACCACCGATGCGGGGTGTCTGGAGCCGCTGAACGGGCGGGAGTGGACGGTGGAGGACGTGGACTTTGTGGAGGAATATTTTCCGAAGGGGTGAGGGGCATTGGCCTGGGAGATCTGGAACCTGCGGGAGCGGCGGTCACTGGGCGAGCTGGAGCAGGCGGCGGCGTGGTTTCATGAGAAATGGAGCGTCCCCCTGGCCGCCTACCGGGAGAGCATGGCGGAATGTATTGAGGGAAAAGGCCCCGTGCCCCAGTGGTACGTGGCCGTGGATGGCGGCGTTGTCATCGGCGGGCTGGGGGTCATTAAGAACGACTTCCACGACCGGAAGGATCTGACCCCCAACGTGTGCGCCGTCTATGTGGAGGAGGCGTACCGCTGCCGGGGGATCGCCGGGGCGCTGCTGGAGCACGCCTGCGCCGATATGGCGGGGCTGGGGGTGGACACCCTGTACCTGCTCACCGATCACACGTCCTTCTATGAGCGGTACGGCTGGGAGTTTTTCTGCATGGCCCAGGGGGACGGAGAGGAGCGGCCCTCCCGGATGTATGTCCGCAAGTGGGGTGGGTGAAGGATGTGGAACATCAAAACCTACAGGTTTGGGTTTGACCCCTGGGGGCTGGGGCTGTTTCTGCTGATCATGCTCCCCAATTTCGTGTGGTTTGCCCTGCCCGCACCCAATGATATCCTCCGGGCGGAATCGGCCACGCCGTTTCTTGACACAGCGGGCCAGGTCTTTCAAATCGCGCTGGCGGCGGCGCTGTGCGGGGTGGTCAATCCGGCGCGTGGCGGATCCGTAAAGCGCGGATGGGCGGCGGGCGTTGTCCTGTGCCTGGTGCTGTACCTCGCCGGGTGGGCGGCCTATTACGCCGGAGCCGCTGGAACCGTCGTGGTTTTAATCCTCTGCCTTGCCCCCTGCGGGGCCTTTCTGTTCCATTCCGCGGCCCGGAAAAACGCCCCCGCCCTGCTGGCGGCAGGCGGCTTTGCGGCCTGTCACCTGATCTCCACCATCGTCAATTTTATTTTGTAAAGCGGGGAGGGCTTCCATGTACTATCACGCGTCCCCCATCCCGGGCCTCACCGTGCTGGAGCCCCGGCGCTCCAACCATGGCGTTCCCCTGGTCTACTTCTCCACAAAGCGGGAAAACGTGCTGGTCTATCTGAGCAATGCGGTGGAAAAATTCTGCCGGGAGACGGGCTTCCCCCACGCCGGCCCGTGGACGAAATGGGGCCCCTACGGCTTCCGGGATGGGGTGCTGCTGCTGGAGGAATACTACCCCGGCGCGCTGGAGGACACCTACCGGGGCGTCTCCGGGTACATCTACCGGGCGGCCATCATCCAGAAGTCCCCGCAGGACATCGCCATCCCGGACGCCGCCGTGTCCGCCCAGCCCGTGCCGGTGGACGGGGTGGAATTCGTCCCGGACGCGCTGGCGGCGATCCTAACGGCGGAGCGGGCCGGGCTGCTGGCCCTCACCCGGTACGGGGAGCTGACGGAGCAAAACCGGGCGTGGATCCTGCGCACCATGCGGGAGGAGTACGACAGCGCAGGGGATCATCCTGAATACCGATACTTTCTCAAAAACAAGTTTCCATTCCTTTCGGAGGGGTGAAAAAACTCCCTCCCCCGCGCAGGCGGGGGAGGGAGTTTTTTACGTTACTGAATGGACGCCACCTTGTACCCGGCCTCCTCCACGGCGGCGCGGATGGCCTCGTCGGTCACGTCCCCCGTGACGACGGCGGTCTTGCTGTCCAGATCCACCGTGGCGGACACGCCGGGGATGCCGTTGAGCGCCTTGTCCACGTGGGCGCGGCAGTTCTGGCACATCATGCCCTCAATGACGACTTTCTTTTCCATCGCTTTTTGTTCTCCTTTCACTTCAGCGGCGGGTTTTCCGCCGGAGTTTACCTCTGGATGGGACTGGATGCTGGGCTTGAAGAACCGCAGACGCAGGGCGTTGGTCACCACGCACACCGAGCTGAAGCTCATGGCCGCCCCGGCGATCATGGGGCTGAGCTGGGGCCCGCCCCAGATGGCCAGCACCCCCGCCGCCACCGGGATACACACGGCGTTGTAGAAAAACGCCCAGAACAGGTTCTGCTTCACGTTGCGGATGGTGGCCCGGGACAGCTCCACCGCCGTCACCGCGTCCGCCAGATCCGACTTCATCAGCACAATGTCGGCGCTCTCGATGGCCACGTCCGCCCCCGCGCCGATGGCCAGACCCACGTCCGCCCTTGCCAGGGCCGGGGCGTCGTTGATGCCGTCCCCCACCATGGCCACCTTCTCGCCCTTCTCCTGGAGGGCGGCGATCTGCCGTTCCTTGTCGGCGGGGAGCACCTCGCTCACCACGTCCGTCAACCCCAGCTCACGGCCGATGGCCTCGGCGGTGCGCCGGTTGTCCCCGGTGAGCATCACCACCTTCAGCCCCAGCTTCTGGAAGCCCTCGATGGCCGCCCGGCTGGTCTCCTTCACCGTGTCCGCCACGGCGATGATGCCGATGGGACGGCCGTCCTCCACGAAGAACAGGGGCGTCTTGCCCTGCTCCGCCAGCCCGTCGGCGATCATGGCGTCCTGGCCCAGCTCCACCTTGGCGTCCGCCAGCATGGCGGCGTTGCCCGCCAGGTAGGCCGCGCCCTGGATGCTCCCCCGCACCCCCTTGCCGTGGACGGCTTCAAAGCCCGTCACCGGGGCCAGGGGGATATTGCGGCGCTCCGCCTCCTCCACCACAGCCCCGCCCAGGGGGTGCTCGGAGGGCTTCTCCAGAGAGGCCGCCACGCACAGCAGCTCCTCCGCCGTAGTCTTGCCCAGGGGGTACACGTCGGTGACCTTGGGCTTGCCCTCGGTGACGGTGCCCGTCTTGTCCAGCACCACCGTGGTGACGGAGCGCAGGTGCTCCAGCCCCTCGGCGGACTTCACCAGGATGCCGTGCTCGGCACCCTTGCCGGTGCCCACCATGATGGCCACCGGGGTGGCAAGGCCCAGGGCGCAGGGACAGGAGATCACCAGCACCGCCACGCCGGAGGTGAGGGCCCGCTCGATGGAGCCGGTGGCGATCATCCAGATGACCGCGGTGATCAGCGCAATGGCCATCACCACCGGGACGAACACCCCCGCCACCCTGTCCGCCAGCTTGGCGATGGGGGCCTTGGAGGAGGCCGCCTCGTCCACCAGCCGGATCATCTGGGCCAGGGTGGTGTCCTGCCCCACCCGGGTGGCCCGGAGGGTGAGCACCCCGGATTTGTTGATGGAGGCGGAGATCACCGTATCCCCGGGGCCCTTGTCCACCGGGATGGACTCGCCGGTGAGGGCGGACTCGTCCACGCTGGACGCGCCCTCCACCACCACGCCGTCCACCGGCACCGAGCCGCCGGGCCGCACCAGCACCAGATCCCCCGCCTGCACCTGCTCCACGGGCACCTCCGCCTCCGTGCCGTTCCGGATCACCGTGGCGGTCTTGGGGGTGAGATCCATCAGCCGGGCGATGGCCTGGCCCGTCTTGCCCTTGGAGCGGGTTTCCAGGTATTTACCCAGGGTGATCAGGGTCAAAATCATCCCCGCCGACTCGAAGTACAGATCCATGGAGTAGTGCTCCACCAGGGCCATGTCCCCGTGGCCCAGCCCCCAGCCGATGCAGTACAGCGCCGCGACGCCGTACACCACGGCGGCGGCGGAGCCCACGGCGATGAGGGAGTCCATGTTGGGGGACAGGTGGAACAGGGTCTTGAAGCCCACCCGGTAGTATTTCTGGTTGATCACCAGGATGGGCACGGTGAGCAGAAAGAGCGTCAGGGCGTAGATCATGGCGTTTTCCGCCCCGTGGAAGAAGCGGGGGATGGGCCAGCCCATCATGTGCCCCATGGACAGGTAGAACAGAGGGATGAGGAACACAAAGGAGGAGATCAGCCGCGCCCTCATATTTTTGAGGTCGTCCTCCATGGCGTCCGCGGCGGGCTTGGCCGGGGCCTGGGCCGTACCCTCCCCCGGGGCGGCGGGCAGGGACGCGCCGTACCCCGCCTTCTCCACGGCGGACACGATCTGATCCGGGGTCAGCGCCCCGTCCCAGTCCACCGTCATGGAGCCGCCCAGCAGGTTGACGTTCACCTCGCACACCCCGTCCAGCTTCCGCACCGCCTTGTCCACATGGGCGGAGCAGGCGGAGCAGGTCATGCCGGTGACGTTGAATTTTTGCTTCATGTCGGGTTCACCTCGCTTAAAACAGGCTTTTTTATAGTATCTTCTCCAGCGCCTTCACCAATTCATCGATCTTCTCCGCCCGCTCCGTGTCGCTGCCCGCGTGCTCCACGCAGTGCTTCAGGTGGGCGGTGAGGATCTCCCGGTTGGCCCGGCGGAGCATGGCGTCGGCGGCGGTGACCTGCTGGGAGATGTCCATGCAGTAGCGATCCTCCTCCACCATCTTGATGATGCCGTCGATCTGTCCCCGGGCGGTTTTCAGCAGCCGCAGCACCGTCTTTTGATCGGCCATCATGGGCTGTCCCTCCTTCGTCTTAACACCCCCCTGGGGGGTAGTGTTATCCTATCACGACGCTGGGCTTTTGTCAAGGGGGAACTGTACACTTTCTCTGCTTGCCCTCTCCGGCAAATCATGGTATACTATCTCAAAAATAGAGGAGGGATTGTCATGCAGGTTACGCTTCAAAAGGGCCCCTTTACCGCCGCCGTGGACACCAGGGGGGGCGAGCTCATCTCCTTCCGGGACGGGGCCGGCACGGAGTACATCTGGGGGGGCGATCCGGCCTACTGGGCGGGCCGGAACCCCATTCTGTTCCCCATTGTGGGCAGCCTGAAAAACGGCCGGGTGGACATCGGCGGCCAGACCTATGAGATGAACCGCCATGGCTTCGCCCGGGGGAGCGAGTTCACCCTGGCGGAGCAGGGGGAGGACTTCGCCGTGCTGGAGCTGCGGGACAGCCCGGACACCCTGGCCCGCTACCCCTTCCCCTTCCTGCTGCGGGTGCGGCACCAGCTGCTGGCGGACGGTTTCTCCACTGCCTTCACCGTCTCCAACCCCGGGGACAGCCCCCTGCCCTTCTGCATCGGGGCCCACACTGCCTTCAACTGCCCCCTGTACCCCGGCGAGCGGTTTGAGGACTACCGGCTGGTGTTCGATCAGACGGAGGACTCCGACTCCCTCCCCCTCACTGCCGAAGGGCTTCTGGCCCCGGGCCCGGGCATCCCCCTCCTCCGGGGCACGGACACCATCCCCCTGAGCCACGAGCCCTTTGACAAGCTGGACACCCTGATCTTCGACGGGCTGCGCTCCACCGGCGTCAAGCTGATCCACAAGGACACGGGCCGGGGCGTGCGCATGGAGTTTGGGGACTTCCCCATGATCGCCTTCTGGACCATGGCCGGGGCCAACGCCCCCTTCCTCTGCCTGGAGCCCTGGCACGGCTGCGCCGCCTGGGACAACGAGAGCGGCCGGTTTGAGGACAAGCCCCACTGCGTCACCCTCCAGCCCGGGGAGGCGCGCACCCTCTCCTTCACCGTAAGGCCCTTATAATTTTTTTCATCTCTATTAAGATTTCCTGAAAAAACCCTTCGGGCTGTGGACAGATCCCCCCGGACTGTGGTATGCTCTTTCCAAAGAAAGGAGTGAGCTGTATGATCATCAAACGCAGCGTCCCCATGTGCGTCATCCTGTCCATTGTCACCTGCGGGATCTATATGCTGTATTGGTATGTCTGCGCCGTCAACGAGGTGGACGCGGTGACCGAAGAACCCGGCCCCGGCGGCGGGATGTGCCTGCTGCTCACCATCGTCACCTGCGGCATCTACAACATCTATTGGGGCTGGAAGATGGGCGACAAGCTGGACGCCTCCCGGGCCCGGAACGGCGTGGTGCCCGGCTCCTTCTCCATCCTGTTTCTGCTGCTGAATCTGTTCGGCCTGTCCATCGTCACCCTGGCCATCGTCCAAAGCGAGCTGAACAACTACTCCCCCAACGTCTGATGGATCGCGCCTGCCGCCTGCGGCGGGTGCTGGGGGGCGGCGCCGCGCTGCTGGCGGCGGGGCTGGCCTATGCCCTCTGGGTGCGGTTCACCGGCCTGGCCCTTCCCTGCCCCATCCGGGCGGCCACCGGCCTGCTGTGCCCCGGCTGCGGGGTGACCCGGATGTGCCTTGCCCTCCTCCGGGGGGACTGGGGGGCGGCGTGGGAGGCCAACCCGGTGCTGCTGATCCTGCTGCCCGTCCTGGGGCTGCTGGCCGTGCGCATGATCCTCCGGTATGTCCGGGAGGGGCGGCTGGCCGGCCCCCGCTGGGAAAACGCCCTGTGCTGGGCACTGGCCGCCCTGCTGATTGCCTGGGGCGTTGTCCGCAATCTGCCGTTGACCCATTAAGCGTCCCAGGCTCCGCCTGGGACGCTTTTCTGTTCCTTCCGGGCGGTTGTTTTCACTGTTTTCCGGGCTTTTGTTGACAATCCGCCTGTCCCCGCCGTATAATAAGTATATCTTTAGACGATTCGGGGGGAAACGCCATGCCTGATATCATGGAATATCTGCTGCGGCTGGCCCTGGCCGCCGTCTGCGGCGGCGCCATCGGCCTGGAGCGGGAGATCCGCCTCAAGGAGGCCGGGGTGCGCACCCACCTGATCGTGTGCTTCGCCTCCTGCATGATGATGCTGGTGTCCAAATACGGCTTTTATGATATGCTGGAGTTCGCCGCCGCCCACAGCTATGATACCATGAAGCTGGATCCCAGCCGGATCGCCGCCGGACTGGTCACCGCCATCGGCTTTTTAGGCGCGGGCACCATCTTCGCCCGCAACCGGGTGGTCACCGGACTAACGACCGCCGCGGGTCTGTGGGCCACGGTGGGCATCGGCATGACCCTGGGCGCGGGTATGTACCTGATCAGCCTGTTCGGCACCGGCTTCATCGTGGTGGTGCAGGCCATCCTCCACCGGGATCACGTGCTGGTGGGCCACGTGGCGGCGGTCGTTTCCGTCCAGCTCAGCGGCGAGCCGGACGCTCTGGAACGCTTCCAGCAGACCCTGGAGGGGCTGGGGCTGAAGCCCTCCGGCTGCAAGTACGAGCGGAAGGAGGACGGCGTGTCCGCCACCCTCCACTTCGATCACCTGCCCTGCCCTGCGGGGGAATTGGGCAGGCTGCTGGCCCCGCTGATGGCGGAGCCCTACATCAAGTCCCTGCACTGGTAGGGCGGGAGGGGGTATTCCCATGGAGCGCGGAGGCATTCCGGAGCCCGACTTCCGGGAGGTGTGCCAGAACCTCTATGACGGCATCCACATCACCGACGGGGAGGGCGTCATCCTGTTCATCAACGACGCCTATACCCGCACCACCGGCATCCGGCCCGAGCAGGTGCTGGGCCGCCGGGTGTCCGAGATCGAGGGGCTGCTCTACCAGGGCTCCGTGACGGGACAGGTGCTGGAAACCAGGAAGCGGGTGAACGCCGTGGCCACCATCCTGGAACTGGGCAAGGAGGTGCTGGTCACCGGCACCCCCGTATTCGACTCCACCGGCAGCGTGAAGCTGGTGGTCACCAACACCCGGGACTTTCCCGAGCTGAAGCGGCTGGAGCAGCAGCTCCACGCCCTGACGGAGGAGCAGCGGAAGGCCAACCAGGAGCTGGCCTACCTCCGCCGCCGGCAGGCCGGGGGCAAGGAACTGATCTACCGCAGCGAGGCCATGGAGTCGGTGATGGAGCTGGCCCGCACCGTGGCCCAGACCGACGTGACGGTGCTCATCACCGGGGAGTCGGGCACCGGCAAGGAGCTCATCGCCAACGAGCTGTACCAGAGCAGCGCCCGCCGGGACAAGCCCTTCATCAAAGTGAACTGCGCCGCCATCCCGGCGGAGCTGCTGGAGTCGGAGCTGTTCGGCTACGAGGAGGGGGCCTTCACCGGGGCGAGGCGCTCCGGCAGGGCGGGTATGTTCGAGCTGGCGGACACCGGGGTAATCCTGCTGGACGAGATCGGGGATATGCCCTTGGCCCTCCAGACAAAGCTGCTGCGGGTGCTCCAGCAGCGGGAGCTGATCCGGGTGGGGGGCAGCCGCCCGGTGAAGCTGGATCTGCGGGTCATCGCCGCCACCAACAAGGATCTCCGGGAGGAAGTCCGGCAGGGCCGCTTCCGGGAGGATCTGTACTACCGGCTCAACGTGGTGCCCATCGAGCTGAAGCCCCTCCGGGAGCGGAGGGCGGACATCCCCATCCTGGCCCAGCACTTCTGCCGGGGCTTCTGCAAAAAATACGGCCGGGTCATGAGCATCTCGCCGGAGGCCGTTGAGCTGCTCACCCAGTACCCCTGGCCGGGAAATATCCGGGAGCTGGAAAACCTCGTCGAGCGCATCGTGGTCACCAACGCCGGGGGCGGAACCGTCACCCGGGAGCAGGTGCGCTCCGCCCTCAGCTCCAACGGCAGCTTTCCGGGGGAAAGCCCCGCCCCGGGCTCCCTGAAGCAGCAGGTGTCCGCCTATGAGCAGGGCCTGATCCTCCAGGCGGTGGAGCGGGAGGGCTCCATCCGGCGGGCGGCAAAGGCCCTGGGGGTGGATCACTCCACCCTGGTGAAAAAGCTGCGGCAGTACGGGCTGGCGGAGGCGGAGCAAGACAGCGAGTAGGTTCGCCGGCCGTCCATTCCCCGGCCAGCCGGTTTCCCGTTCCCCTGTGCGCTGAACAGCCGCCGGACGGCAGACGCTGTCCGGCGGTTTCTTTTGGATTTCTTAACAAATAGGCTCTTGCGCTAAAGAGACGGACGCTATATAATACTAAAAGCCTGTGCAAAAAAGGAGGCGGACAAATGCCCGTCATTTCAGTGATCGTGCCTGTCTATCAGGCGGAGTCCTTCCTGCGCGCCTGCGTCAGCTCCGTGCTGGGCCAGACCTTCCGGGATCTGGAGCTCATCCTGGTGGACGACGGCTCCTCCGACGGCAGCGGCGCCCTGTGCGATCAGGCGGCCCGGGAGGACGGCCGGGTACGGGTCATCCACAAGGCCAACGGCGGGGTGAGCCGCGCCCGCAACGACGGCGTCGCCGCCGCCCAGGGGGAATACATCGCCTTCTGCGACGCGGACGACTCCTTCCAGCCCGAGCTGCTGGAGACGCTGTACGCCGCGCTGACTCAGGCTGAGGCCGACACCGCCGGGTGCGGGCACCGCCTCCTCTGGCCCGACGGGCGGACGGAGGACTGCGCCGGGGTGCTCCCCGCCGGGGTGTACGGCCCTGAGGAGCTGCAAGAGGGCATCGTCAAGCCCCTGCTGGGCCAGCGGCTGGACTTCGGCCAGGGGGTGCTCAACGGCTTTATCTTCCGCTTCCTGTTCCGCCGGGAGATCATTCAGCACAACCACATCGAATTCGAGGGGGCCTATCTGGAGGACGAGCTGTTCCTGATGGAATACTTCCTCCACGCCCAAAAGCTGGCCATGGTGGACAAGCCCCTCTACCTCTATCTGCAAAACCCCGCCTCGGTGACCCGCCGCTATCTGCCCCGCTATCGGGAGGAATTCCAGCGGTTCCTGGGGCGCAAGCGGGCGCTGGTCAAGCGGTACGGGCTGGACGGCCTGTGCCCGGGCTGGGAGGATAACACCTGCTGGGCGGGTCTGCTCATCGCCGTGGGCAACGAGTTCGCCCCCGGCAGCTCCAAGTCCATGGGGGAACAGACCGCCTACGTCAAGGGGCTGTGCGCCGAGCCGGAGTTTGCCCGGGCCATGGCAAACCTGAAGCCCAGTGGGCTGGCGGGCAATAAGGGGCTGGTGGCGAAGCTGCTGATGGGCAGGCACTTCACCCTGCTGGCCCTGCTCTACCGAATCAAAAACCGAGGGAAGTGATCCAATGCACCTGATCCAAGGCAGCGCGGTCTGTCAGTTCTTCGTTCTGCTGTGGAGCGCGCTGCGGGGGCTGTACGACAAAAGCCTGCTGGCCCGGGGCTTCCGGGCCATCGCCGCCTGGTGGAAGCGCTGGTGGCACGGCAGCGCCCTGGCCCATTTCTTCTTTGAGAAGGAGGGCGTGCTCCCCCGCTCCTGGCGGGACAGCCGGCTGTGCCGGGGGCTGAACCTGCTGATCAATCTGCCCGCCGCCCTGCTCCACTGGCTCTATCAAAAACTCCGCCCGGTGTGGGACGACAGCTTTGCCGCCCGCCTGGTGTTCGGCCTGGGGGAGCAGGTTCCCGCCGCCACGGGCTGGCTCATGCTGGCCATCATGATCATCCCCTATGAGCAGTGGAACAACGCCTACGCCCTGATGGCCTATATCCTGGCCGCCCTGCTCACCCTGGCGGGGGGGATGCGCCGCCGGAGCCTCCGGCTGGACGTGGGGCCGGTGGGGCCGTATATCGTGTGCTTCTTCGTGGCGGTGTGCCTGTCCTGGCCGCTGTCCCTGTTCCCCGCCCTCTCCGCCCGGTATCTGTTCTACCACGTCACCTGCATCCTGTGCGTGCTGGTGGTGACGGCCACGGTGGAGACCGAGGATCAGCTGGTTCGTCTGGCCGGCTTCGGCTGCCTGGGCATGGCCGTCGCCTCGGTGGAGGGCATCCTCCAGCGGGTGGGCGGCCTGGAGGTCAGCCGGGCCTTCGTGGACGTGTCCCTGAACTCCGACCTGCCCAGCCGGATCTACTCCGCCTATGAGAACCCCAACGCCTTCGCCGAGGTGCTGGTGTTCCTCATCCCCGTGGCCGTGGGGCTCCTGCTGGGGGCCCGCTCCCCCTGGTGGAAGCTGGTGGGGCTGGTCAGTGCCGCCCTGGGCTCCCTGGCCCTGGTGATGACCTACTCCCGGGCCAGCTGGGTGGCCTTCGCGGTGGCCGCCGTGGTCTTTGTGTTCCTGTGGAACCGGAAGCTGCTGCCCCTCTTTCTGGGGCTGGCGCTGGCCTGTATCCCTCTCCTGCCCAGCCATGTGTTCAACCGGATCCTGACGATTTTCAACAGCGGCAGCGACACCTCCGCCACCAGCCGCATCTACCTGTGGGAGGCCGCCATCGACGTGCTGCGGCGCAGCCCCATCACCGGGGCGGGCCTGGGCGGGGACGCGGCCCGGGGCGCGGTCTGGGAATTCGGCTCCTTCCACGGCTCCCGGGGCAATTTCACCCACGCCCACAATATGTACCTCCAGCTCTGGCTGGAGCACGGCCTGCTGGGCGTAGTCACCTTCGTCCTGGCCTCCTGGAACGCGATCAAGCGGGGGGCCAAGGCCGCCGCCCTGCCCGGCTGCCCCCCGCAGGCCCGGCTCATCATCATCGGCGTCGCCGCCGGAATGCTGGGCAGCCTGGTGGGCGGCATGGCGGACTATCTGTTTACCTACCCGCGGGTCATGCTGATCTTCTGGTTTACGGTGTCCCTGCTGCTGGCCGGCGTCCGGATGGCCGGACAGCACCGGCCCTCCCCCGCGGCCCGCGCCTGAGACGTAAAAACTATAGGAAAAGGAAAGGGGTATCCCCATGAAAGTGATCGACGAGAAAGGCCGCCTGTTCGGCAAACTGAATGTGATCGACCTGCTGGCCCTGCTGCTGGTGGCCGCGGTGGCGGTGCTGCTGGTGGTCAGAATGGCCAAGGGCCGGGGCTCCGGCCTGCCCACCAGCGACAAGGAGCCCGTCACCATCGTATACACCGTCACCGTCCCCAACGTCCAGCCCGAATCCTATGAAGTGGTTCGCCGCTTTGTAGACAAGGCCGCGGGCAAAACGGATCGGCTCATGACCGGCACCCAGCTTCTTGACGGCTATGTGACCGACTGCGTGGCCGTCCCCCACATCAGCTACACCACCGATGCCAACGGCCAGGTCAGCGCGGTTTCCTCCTCCGGGGAGGACAAGCGGCTGGATCTCACCTTCACCCTGGAGGCCACGGTCACCAACACCGTCACCAACGCCGTGGGCAGCCAGGAGGTTCGGGTGGGCAATGGCCAGTACGTCAAGACCGCCCACTTCGACTTCTACGGCACCATTCTGGACGCCCGGTGGAGCTACGAGCAGTGACTTCCGCTCTCCGGCCTCCCGTCAAATGACAACACAGCGGCCTCCCCATCCGGCGGGAGGCCGCTGTGTTTTGTTTGACACTCCGGCGCCCGGGCCCTCAGTCCGCCCGGCCCGCCAGCTTCTCCGAGTATTCCGCCCGGAAGGCGGCGAACTGCCCCGCGTCCAGGGCCTCCCGGATCCGCCGGGCCAGCTCGTTGTAGAAATACAGGTTGTGCATCACCGCCAGCCGCATGGCCAGCATCTCCCCCGCCACAAACAGGTGGCGCAGGTAGGCCCGGGAGAAGTTCCGGCACACCGGGCAGCCGCAGCGGGGGTCGATGGGCCGCTGATCCAGCTTGAACCGCTCGTTCTTCAGGTTCAGCGATCCCTCCCAGGTGAACAGCTTGCCGTGGCGGGCATTCCGGGCGGGCATCACGCAGTCAAAAAAGTCCACCCCCCGGGCCACCGCCTCGATGATGTTGGACGGCGTGCCCACCCCCATGAGATACCGGGGCTTGTCCGCGGGCATATGGGGCTCCACCGCCTCGATGATCTGGTACATCACCTCGGTGGGCTCCCCCACCGCCAGCCCGCCGATAGCGTAGCCGCCGCAGTCGATCTTGGCCGTCTCCTTCATGTGCCACACCCGCAGATCCTCGTAGGTGGCCCCCTGGTTGATGCCGAACAGCACCTGCCCCGGGTTCACGCAGTCCGGCAGGGCGCACAGCCGGTCGTGCTCCGCCTTGCACCGCTCCAGCCACCGCAGGGTACGCTCACAGGAGGCCTTGGCGTAGTCGTAGGGGGCGGGGTTTTCCACGCACTCGTCAAAGGCCATGGCCACGTCGCTGCCCAGGTTGGACTGGATGGCCATGGACTCCTCGGGGCCCATAAAAATCCGCCTGCCGTCGATGTGGGAGGAGAAGGTGACCCCCTCCTCCGTGATCTTCCGCAGCCCCGCCAGGGAGAACACCTGGAAGCCGCCGGAGTCGGTGAGCATGGGGCCGTCCCAGCCCATGAATTTGTGGAGCCCCCCCAGCTGCCGCACCACGCCGTCCCCAGGGCGCAGATGGAGGTGGTAGGTATTGGACAGCTCGATCTGGCAGCCCAGCTCCTTCAAGTCCAGGGCAGACACCGCCCCCTTGATGGCTCCCTGGGTGCCCACGTTCATAAAGACCGGGGTCTGGGCCGTGCCGTGGGGGCAGGTGAACTCCCCCCGGCGGGCGGCGCCCTCCGTTTTGATCACGCGAAACATAATGCCCTCCTATGAAATAAACATGGCGTCCCCAAAGGAGAAGAAGCGGTACCGCTCCCGCACCGCCTCGGCGTAGGCCGCCAGCACCCGCTCCCGGCCCGCCAGGGCGGACACCAGCATGATCAGGGTGGACTCGGGCAGATGGAAGTTGGTGATCAGGGCGTCCAGCACCTTGAAGCGGTAGCCGGGGTAGATGAAGATATTCGTCCACCCCGCCGACGCCTTGAGGGCGCCGTCCTCGTCCGCCCAGCTCTCGATGGTGCGGCAGGAGGTGGTGCCCACGCAGATCACCCGGCCCCCCGCCCGCTTCGTCTCGTTGATCGTATCCGCCGTCTCCTGGGGGATCACGCAGTATTCCGAGTGCATCTCGTGCTCGTCCAGGTTCTCCGCCTTCACTGGGCGGAAGGTGCCCAGCCCCACATGGAGGGTCACGTAGCACACCTTTACACCCATGGCCCGCACCTGCTCCAGCAGCTCCTTTGTGAAGTGCAGCCCCGCCGTGGGGGCGGCGGCGGAGCCCACCACCTTGGAATACACCGTCTGATACCGTTCCCCGTCGGCCAGCTCCGCCTTGATATAGGGGGGCAGGGGCATCTTGCCCAGCCGCTCCAGCGTCTCCAGGAAAATGCCCTCGTAGTCAAAGCGCACCAGCCGGTTGCCGCCCTCCAGCTCGCCTGTGATCTCGGCGGACAGTTTGATCAGGCCGTCCCCGAAGGTGACCTTCGCGCCGGTACGCAGCTTTTTCCCCGGGCGCACCAGGCACTCCCAGGTCTTATCCCCCCGGTCGATGAGCAGCAGCACCTCGCAGGCCCCGCCCCCCGCCCGCTTGCCGATCAAACGGGCGGGCAGCACCCGGCTGTCGTTGAGCACCAGGCAGTCCCCGGGGCGCAGCAGGGTGGGCAGGTCGTAGAAGTGCAGGTGCCGGGTCTCTCCCGTGGCTTTGTCCAGGGTCAGCAGGCGGGAGCCGTCCCGCCGCTCCAGGGGGGTCTGGGCGATGAGCTCCGGGGGGAGGTCGAAATAAAAATCCGAGGTTTTCACATATATCCCACCGTAATGCCAGTATAGTAGAACTGTAAGATGTTGAGGTAAGTATACCCCTGTTGGGCCATGGCGTAAGCCCCCCACTGGCTCATGCCCACGTTGTGGCCCCAGCCCTTGCCGATGAAGGTGAATACGCCGTTGTTCCCGGTGGTGCTGCTGAGGGTACCCAGCCCGCCGGAGCCGCTGGAGCCGCCGCCGGTTCCTTGCCCGATGGGCTGGGTGGCGCCGCTGCCGGTGATCACATAGGCGTTTTCGCCCACCGGGACGATGTTCCCCGACCCGTCCACGGCGTACAGCCCGGAAAGGCTGTCCACCGGCTTTCCGTTGACGCTCAGCCCGGGGCTGGAGGGCTCAGGGGCCGCCGTGTCAAAGCCGTAGCGGTAGGAGGACAGGGCCAGCATCGACACCACCTCCCGGGAGTTCAGGGAGAACTTCTTCCCATTGCTGCCGGTGAAGGTCACCAGCTTGGGGTTGCCCGAGTCCGTCAGCGAGGTGACGGCGATGGAGGCGACGCCGCCTCCCACGTCGCAGCCCTTGGCCTTCAGCTTGGAGGCCAGCGTGGCCGAGTCCACCGTCTTGGTGTAGTCGTTCTTGACCCCGGACGCGGCCTCATAGGGATCCACCTTGCCCACCAGATAGGGGTAGTTGGCCTGATTGCTGCCCCAGACGGTGGAGGAGCTCTCGCTGGCCCCGCCGTTGCTGGAATAGTAGGCAGTCTGGGCGATCTTTCCGTTCCAGATGGCCACCTGCCCCGCGGTCTGCTCCACGGCGGCGTCGGAATTGCTCCCCGCCCGGGTGCGGCCGGAATAGGCCTGACAGTGGGTCTCAGCGCAGATATCGAAATGGTAATTGCTGTGCTTGCTGCCCAGGGACAGCGCGTAGCTCCGGGCGGCCACCGCCTGGGCCTTCAGCGCCTCGATGGGCCAGCTGTTGGACATCTCGTGGGGCACCACGCCCTTGATATAGTCCTCAAAGCCCAGAATGTTCACCACCGTGAGGCTGCCGCCGTTTACCCGCTCAAACCGGAAGCCGCCCACATAGGTGCAGCCCTTGCTGAGGGTGACGTACTCCCCCGGCCCCTCGGCGTTGGGCTCCATGCCCATGCCGGTGCCCTGACCCAGGTCGTCGAACTGGAACAGGATGGTGTTGGTGCCGGTGATCACCACGCTGACGCCGTACTCCGAGGTGCCCTTGATGACCGTCTCCACCCCCTGGGCGGCCAGCGCGGCCTGGGCGGTCTCCGCCCCCGCCCGGGCGGTGTAGTTGCCCACACGGGCATAGAACGTCCCGCCGATGTACGCCGGGAAGCCCCCCGCATAGGCGGACGCCGCCGCCTGGGCCTCTGCGAAGGAGGAGTAGCTGCCGGGGAGCTGGAGGTGGTACTCCCCCACCGCCACATTGGCGGTGGTGAGGGCGGAGTGGTAGCTGGTATAACCGCTGAAGGTGCCGTAGTAGACGTTCATGGTCTTGACGACGGAGATGGCCTTCTGCCCGGTGGAGCCCAGGGGGACAAACTGGTTCGCCCCGTCGTAATAGCCGAACCGGTAGCCAACGCCGGTGGTGTTGGCGAAGTTCAGTCCCTCCATGGCCCCGGTGCCGAAGTGGAGGCCCACCCGGATGATCCGCTGGCCGCTCCCGGTGGGGGCGGCGGCGGCCCGCTGCCCCCCGGCGCACAGGGACAGCAGAACGGCGGACAGGCACAGGACTGCAATTTGCACGAATTTTCGCTTCATGAGCTTCTCCATTTCTCCACTTCGGGGGTTGGTGCCAAATTGACACTTTAGCGTGTTAATGTTATATTGATAAGTAATACACGGGTTCATCCCGGCGTCCCAAATTTCGACAGTATTTTTATTATAGCGTATCCGCCGTCAGGCCGCAAGCCCCAAATTGCCCCCGGCGGGCGCGAGGAGGTCAAGTGTCATGGAAAAGTATAAAGTGGGCGTCATCGGCGCCACCGGCATGGTGGGCCAGCGATTCGTCACCCTTCTGGAAAACCACCCCTGGTTCCAGCTCACTGTGGTGGCCGCCAGCCCCCGCTCCGCGGGCAAGCGGTACGAGAACGCGGTGGCGGGCCGCTGGGCCATGGACACCCCCATCCCGGAGGAGGCCAGGGACTTGATCCTGCTCTCCGCCCAGGACGATGTGGAACAGATCTGCGGCATGGTGGATTTCGTGTTCTCCGCCGTGGACATGAAGAAGGACGAGATCCGCGCCCTGGAGGAGGAGTACGCCCGCCGGGAGTGCCCGGTGGTGTCCAACAACTCCGCCCACCGCTGGACGCCCGACGTGCCCATGGTCATCCCCGAGGTGAACCCGGAGCACATCGAGGTGATCAAGGCCCAGCGCCAGCGTCTGGGGACGAAGCGGGGCTTCATCGCCGTCAAGTCCAACTGCTCCATCCAGAGCTATGTGCCCGCCCTGTCCCCTCTGCGCTCCTTCGGCATTGAGAAGGTGCTGGTGTGCACCTACCAGGCCATCTCCGGCGCGGGCAAGACCTTCGAGACCTGGCCCGAGATGGTGGATAACCTGATCCCCTACATCGGCGGCGAGGAGGAGAAGTCCGAGCAGGAGCCCCTGAAGGTGTGGGGACACGTGGAAAACGGTGTCATTGTCAACGCGGAGGGCGTCTCCATCACCGCCCAGTGCCTGCGGGTGCCCGTGTCCAACGGCCACACCGCCGCCGCCTTCGTCACCTTCCAGAACAAGCCCACCATGGAGCAGATGAAGGAGGCGTGGGCCGGCTTCAAGGGCCGCGCCCAGGAGCTGGAGCTCCCCTCCGCCCCCAAGCAGTTCCTCCACTACTTTGAGGAGCCCGACCGGCCCCAGGCCAAGCTGGATCGGGATCTGGAGGGGGGCATGGCGGTGTCCATCGGCCGCCTGCGCCCGGACAGCCAGTACGATTACAAGTTTGTCTCCCTGTCCCACAACACCCTGCGGGGCGCGGCGGGCGGCGGCGTGGAGCTGGCCGAGCTGCTGTGCGCCGAGGGATACATTGAGCGCAAGTAAAAGGCCAGAAATCGCTTGAAAGGATGCTGATTTATGAGAACTCCCGTCTTTACCGGCTCCTGCCCCGCCCTGATCACCCCCTTTGATCAGAACAACATCATCAATTATGACGCCTTCGGCCGCCTCATCGACGCCCAGATTGAGGCGGGGGTGGACGCGGTGTGCGTGTGCGGCACCACCGGCGAGTCCGCCACCATGTCCCTCCGGGAGCACATCGCCGCCGTGGAGTTCTGCGTGAAGCGCGTCAACCACCGGGTGAAGGTCATCGCCGGGGCGGGCTCCAACGACACATCCGCCGCCGTCTACCTGTCCCAGCACGCCCAGGACTCCGGGGCGGACGCCCTGCTCCACGTCACCCCCTACTACAACAAGGCCAGCCAGACCGGCCTCATCAAGCACTACGAGTACATCGCCGACCGGGTGGATCTGCCCATCATCCTCTACAACGTGCCCGGACGCACCGGCGTGTCCTTCACCGCCGAGACGTACCAGGTGCTGTCCCGGAACCCCAAGATCAACGGCGTGAAGGAGGCCAGCGGCAACTTCTCCCTGCTGGCCCACACCCGGTTCCTGTGCGGGGACGACTTCTACATCTGGTCGGGCAACGACGATCAGGTGGTGCCCATGATGGCCTTGGGGGCCAAGGGCGTGATCTCGGTGGCCTCCAACATCATCCCCAAGGTGATGGTGGAGATGAGCCACCTGTGCCTGGACAACGACTTCGCCGCCGCCTCCCAGCTGCAAATCCAGTACATGGATCTCATCGACGCTTTGTTCACCGAGGTGAACCCCATCCCCATCAAGGCCGCCATGAACCTGCTGGGCATGGACGCGGGCTCCCTGCGCCTGCCCCTGTGCGACATTTCGGACAAGAACCTGGACGTCCTCCGCCGCGCCATGGAGCGGGCGGGACTGCTGAAGTAACCTCCGCCCCGCCGTCCCAGGGGATGGCGGGGCGGCAAAAGGAGCTGCTCTTATGCAAAAGATCATCCTTTCCGGCTGCTGCGGCCACATGGGCCGGGCGGTGGCGGACATCTGCGCCAACGACCCGGAGGTGGAGGTGGCCGCCGGCATCGACCTGCTGGCCCAGCCCATGGAGGGCTTCCCCGTGTTCCCCTCCCCCGCCGCCTGCAACCTGGAGGGGGACGTACTCATTGACTTCTCCCACCCCGCCGCCCTGGAGGGGCTGCTGGAGTTCTGCGCCGCCCGACGGCTGCCCGCGGTGCTGGCCACCACCGGCTATTCGGAGGAGCAGCTGGCCCGGATTGAGGCGGCGTCCCAGTCCGTCCCCCTGTTCCGCTCCGCCAATATGTCCATCGGGGTCAACGTGCTGGTGGATCTGGTGCGCCGGGCCGCGGCCCTGCTGGGGGAGGACTTCGACGTGGAGATTGAGGAGCGCCACCACCGCCGGAAGCTGGACGCCCCCAGCGGCACCGCCCTGATGCTGGCGGACGCGGCCGCGCAGGCTCTGCCCTATGAGGCGGAGTACGTCTATGACCGCCACAGCGTCCGCAGGCCCCGGGATGGGCGGGAGATCGGCATCTCCTCCCTCCGGGGGGGCACCATCGTGGGGGAGCATACGGTGGTGTTCGCCGGACGGGACGAGGTTGTCGAGTTCCGCCACCACGCCGCCAGCCGGGAAGTATTCGCCGTGGGGGCGGTGAAGGCGGCCAAGTTCCTGGCCGGGGTGGGTACAACCGGACTGTACAATATGTCTGATCTTATTGCGGCGCAGGGCAAGTAAACTCAGGAAAAGATTTGTTTCGTTGAGTACTATAGAGATTACAAAAGTGTGAAGCTCCGTCCAGCAGTAAGGGCAAGACAGACCATAAATGGTTTGCCTTGCCCTTTCATAAAGTTACATTTCAGTCAATACCTATAATTTCAGCATCACAGATTTTATATCGAGTTTCTTTGTTGGTGTAAGGCGTATCGTTTTCTAAGCATAATATGATGTTCATTACACCACCATGCGATACAAGCAATACCGTTTTACCATGGACTTTATCCTTAAATTCATACCATGCGGTTCTGATTCTCTGGTAAAACATTTGCGGGCTTTCTCCACCAGGCCATGGCTCCTCCCATCCCAAATTGTTCCAATATTTTCCCGGATATTTCCGGGCCGCTTCTTCTTTCAGCATTCCGGCCAGGTATCCGTTATTTGACTCTCTGAATTCGGGCAGGTAGATCACCGGCAAACCGAGATACTCTGCTACAAGCTGTGCAGTTTCTTTTGCGCGGGCCAAATCACTTGAATATATCTCCGTGATACCTTTATTCAGCAGTTGAAGCCTCGCCTCACAAACCTGCTCCTTTCCAACATCGGTCAAACCGAAATCACTCCAACCGCCGTATCTGTCTGGAGCATCGGCCCCATGTCTCATTAAATAAATCATTCGTTCCTCACGCCAGCACAGCCCGGTGAAACACCTTCTTGCCCTTCTTGAGGATAACGCCCTCCCCGGCGAACTTCTCCCTGGGGAACTGGGCCGCGGGGTCGGACACCTTCTCGTCGGCCACGGCCACGCCCCCCTGCTGGATGAGCCGCCGGGCCTCGCCGTTGGAGACCGCCAGCCCGCACTTCACCAGCAGGGTCAGCGCGCCGATGGAGCCGTCGGTGAAATCGGCGTCCGCCAGCTGGGTGGACGGCATCTCCCCCGCGTCCCCGCCGCCGGAGAACAGCGCCCGGGCGGCGGCCTGGGCCTTGTCCGCCTCCTCCTTGCCGTGCACCATATTGGTCAGCTCCCAGGCCAGGATCTCCTTGGCCTGGTTGAGCTGGGCATCCTTCCAGTGATCCATCTCGTCGATCTGCTCCAGGGGCAGGAAGGTGAGCCAGCGGACGCACTTCATCACGTCCGCGTCCCCCACGTTGCGCCAGTACTGGTAGAAGTCGTAGGGGCTGGTCTTGTTGGGATCCAGCCACACGGCGTTGCCGGCGGTCTTGCCCATCTTGTTCCCCTGGGAGTCGGTGAGCAGGTTGATGGTCATGCAGTGGGAGTCCTTGCCCAGCTTGCGGCGGATCAGCTCCGTGCCGCCCAGCATATTGCTCCACTGGTCGTTGCCGCCGCACTGGAGGTTGCAGCCCACGGTCTGGAACATATGGTAGAAGTCGTAGGACTGCATGATCATATAGTTGAACTCCAGGAAGGACAGGCCCTTCTCCATGCGCTGCTTGTAGCAGTCCGCCCGGAGCATATTGTTCACCGAGAAGCAGGCCCCCACCTCCCGCAGCAGCTCCACGTAGTTGAGATCCAGCAGCCAGTCGGCGTTGTTGAGCATCATGGCCTGGCCGGGGCCCTCGCCGAAGTCGATGAACCGCTCCATCTGGTGCTTGAAGCACTGGGCGTTGTGGTTGATGTCCTCCCGGGAGAGCATCTTGCGCATATCGGTGCGGCCGGAGGGGTCGCCGATGGTGGTGGTGCCGCCGCCGATGAGGGCGATGGGCTTGTTGCCCGCCTGCTGGAGCCGCTTCATCAGGGTGAGGGTGACAAAGTGCCCCGCCGTCAGGCTGTCCGCCGTGCAGTCGTAGCCGATATAGAAGGTGGCCTTGCCGTTGTTGATGAGGTTCTTCACCTCGTCCTCGCTGGTGACCTGGGCCACCAGGCCCCGGGCCACGAGTTCATCGTAAATTGTCATACTTCTTTCTCCTTTTTCAGTTTTTGGAACAGAAAACCCCCTGTCCCTTAGGGACAGAGGGCGAAAGCTCGCGGTACCACCTCTGTGTTGCCGCTTTCTCACAAAAGCGGCCTCAAGGGGTTCCCAGCAGAACCCCGGCGCTGTACCGGGCGCACCCGTCCGGCCCTACTGGGGGATCGTCCCGTTCAGGCGGCCGCTCCGAGGGGTATTCGCCAGGGGCTCCTCTCCCCCTTCCACCAAGCCGGGGGCTCTCTGGGCAGGAGATCCATGGGTACTGATCCTCATCCTCGCGCTGCCAGCATCATACCATACTCCGCCCCCTTTGTCAAACCCTATTCCCGGATAGGGGGCGGGCCGGCAGCTCCGGCCATAAATCCCAGATTTATACAGTTTTGTTAATATCGTACAAATACATAAAACTTACAAAAAACCCTTTACAATCCAGCCGAAAACTGTTATACTATATCGCACTAAGTTGAAAGGAGGCGATGGCAATGAAGGTCATCTGTGCTGTTCCCGTTGATATCGACGAGTTGATCTTCGCCGGAGAGATTACCGTTCCCAGCGAGCGCTGAGCGTAAACGGAAACTTTACAGGCAAAGATGACTCGTCCCTTTGGGGACGTTTTTTTTGTAAAAAACCCGGCAGCCTGCATGGACAGGCGGCCGGGTTCTTTGCGCTCAACTGCGGCTGTTCCTTCCCAGGAACCGCAGCAGATACAAAAACAGGTTGATGAAGTCCAGGTACAGCTGGAGGGCGGAGTAGATGGACGCCTTTTGCAGCATCACCTCGTCGCCGTAGAAATACTCATAGTTGGCCTTGATCTTCTGGTTGTCATAGGCGGTGAAGCACAGGAACACCACGATGCCCACCATGCAGACAATCCGCTCCAGGGCGGTGAAATTGATGAACATGGTCAGCAGGCCCGCGATCACCAGGAAGATCAGCCCGCCGATGAGCAGCGGGCGCAGCCGGGACAGGTCGGCCTTGGCAAACCGCCCGTACAGCGCGAAGGCACCGAAAAACAGGGCGGTCAGCCCAAAGATGAAGATGAGGTTGGCCACATCGTACAGCACGAAGTACACGGAGAACACCATGCCGTTGATCACGGAATACAGCGCGAACAGCGCCCGCGTCACCCCCACCGACCGCTTCTGGATCCCGGCGGACAGGATCAGCACCACCGCCAGCTCCGCGATCAGCAGGAGCATGGGCAGATAGGGGATGGAGAACAGGGAGATCACCGCCCCCGTGTAGGCCAGCGCCGCCGCCAGCACAAAGGTGATCATCAGTCCCACAAACATCCATCCGTAGGTACGGGCCACGTACTGGTTCAGCGTCAGCCCCGCCTTGGCGTAGTCGCTGTCGAAGTCGCAGCGGTTCAGATTGCGTTCTTCCATCGTCAACTCTCCTTATCCACCTGTTTCATCTGCTTCAGGTTTCCGATTTTCTGCGCGCGGCGATCCAGCTCGGCCAGCACATCGTCCAGGGGGATCCCCTTCTCCGCCAGCAGCACCAGCAGATGGTAGATCAGATCCGACGCCTCCCCCACCGTATCGGCGGGCACGTCGTTCTTGGCCGCGATGATGGTCTCGGCGCACTCCTCCCCCACCTTTTTCAGGATCTTATCCAGCCCCTTGTCGAACAGGTAGCAGGTATAGGAGCCCTCCTGGGGGTTGGCCTTTCGATCCAAAATCACCTGGTATAGGGCCTTCAGCGTACTGTCCATAGCATATCCCTCCCGCGCAATTCTTATTATAGCGCAATCTGATTGAAAAAGCAACTGTCCGCCCCCGTGTGGCAGGTGGGCCCGTCGGGGGCGCACAGGTAGAGCAGAGTGTCCGTGTCGCAGTCGGTGTAGACCTCCCGGACGTGGAGGAAGTGCCCGCTGGTCTCCCCCTTGTTCCACAGCTGGTTCCGGCTCCGGCTCCAGAACCAGGCCGTTTTGGTCTTCAGGGTCAGCTCCACCGCCTCCCGGTTGGTGAAGCCCACCATCAGCACCGCCCTGGTGTCCACGTGCTGGATCACCACCGGGATCAGCTCCGATTTTTGAAACAGCAGATCCAGATCAAACATTTCCTACTCCTCCCAGGGCGGAGCTTCCTTCCTCCGCTCCCATGGTTCCTTCTCCTTCGCACAGGGCCGTTCTTGCTTCGTCCGCCTGTGTTTTTCCACCTTGCTCTCCACCACGGCTTCCACCACCTCGCCGCCGATGTCCAGCACCAGCTCCAGCAGATCGTCTATCACGGCTCCTCACCCCCGCACCGGGATCTTCCTGCCCCGCAGGAAGTCCTTCACCTGGGGCACCGTCAGCTCCCCGAAGTGGAACAGAGAGGCCGCCAGCGCCGCGTCGCAGTCCGTCTCCTCAAACACCTGGGCAAAGTGCTCCAGGCTGCCGCAGCCCCCGGAGGCGATCACCGGGATGGACACAGCGTCCGTCACTGCCCTCGTCATGTCCAGGTCGAAACCCGCCTTGGTGCCGTCCGCGTCCATGGAGGTGAGCAGGATCTCCCCCGCCCCCAGCGCCTGGCCCCGGCGGGCCCACTCCACCGCGTCCATGCCGGTGGGGGTTCGGCCTCCGGCCACCACCACCTCGTACCAGCCCTCGGGGCGTCGGCGGGCGTCGATGGCCAGCACCACGCACTGGGAGCCGAACCGCTCCGCCGCCCGGCGGATCAGCGTCTCGTCCTTCACCGCAGCGGAGTTCACCGAGATCTTGTCCGCCCCCGCCCGCAGCAGCCGCTGGAAGTCGTCCAGGGTGCGGATGCCGCCCCCCACCGTCAGGGGGACGAACACCTGGGCGGCGGTGCGCTCCACCACGTCGGCCACGGTGTCCCGGGCGTCGCTGGTGGCGGTGATGTCCAGGAACACGATCTCGTCCGCCCCCTGATCCGAGTAGAACTTGGCCAGCTCCACCGGATCCCCCGCGTCCCGGATGTTCACAAAGTTGACCCCTTTTACCACCCGGCCGTCCCGCACGTCCAGGCAGGGGATAATGCGCTTGGCTAACATGGCAGGCCCTCCAAATAGCGGTCGATGTCCTTTTGAGACTTCAAAACCACCGTTTTCGCCGGGTACGCGGCTTGGATCGCTCTGTGCCGCTCCCGCTTCCGCCGCGTGCGGCCCTTCCACAAAATCCACCACATAAATTCCAGATCCATTTTCTCGTCACAGCCCTCGGCCATGTCGGGCCGGCTTTTCCCCCGGTAGCGGAAATATCGTTTCCATGCCCGGACAAAGCAGGCCAGCCGGGGAAGATCAACCATTATAATTTCGTCCGCTTCCTCCAACCGGCGCTCATACTCGAACTTGGTGTAGTTCCCCTCGATCACCCACTCCGGGTTCTCCATGAAGTCGTGAACCATCCGATGGGCCTCGTCTCGATCCCGCTCCTGCCACCCAGGGATAAACTGGATGGTGTCAAAGTGCAGCACCGGGATGCCTAATCGCTCCCCCAGCGTACGGGCCAGGGTGGACTTCCCCGCCCCACTGTACCCCAGCACGGCGATCTTCATGACTGCGGCCCCGCTTCCCGGATCGCCTCCGCCAAATCCAGTGTCCCGGCGTAGTACGCCTTGCCGATGATCGCCCCGTACAGCCCCATATCCCGGAGACGCTTCACATCGTCCAGGGTGGTCACCCCGCCGGAGGCCACGATGTCGCATCCCACCGCCTTCTGCAGGGCGGCCAGCTGATCAAAGCTGGGGCCGGACAGCATCCCGTCGGTGGCGATGTCGGTGAAGATCAGGGTTTTCACTCCCTGCTCCTCCACCCGGCGGGCCAGCTCCAGGCAGTCCAGGCCGGAGTCCTGTTCCCAGCCCGCGGTGCGTACCCGGCCGTCCAGGCAGTCGATGCCCACCGCCACCCGATCCGGGCCGTACTGCCGGAGGGCATAGTCCACCACCTCCGGCTTTGTCACCGCGGCGGATCCGATCACCATCCGGGCCGCCCCGGCCTCGCCGATGGTGATCACGTCCAGCTCGTTTTTGATCCCGCCGCCCAGCTCCACGGACAGGCCGGATTCCTGGATCACCTCGTAAATCAGGGGGAAGTTGTGCCGCACCCCGTCCCGTGCGCCGTCCAGATCCACCATGTGGATCCACTTCGCCCCGGCGGCGGCAAAGGCCCGGGCCGTCTCCAAGGCGCTGTTGGCCACCTGGCTGACGGTGGAGAACTCCCCTTTTTTCAGGCGGACGCACCGCCCGTCTTTCATGTCGATGGCAGGTAACAGTATCATTGGATCAACTCTCCGAAATTCTTTAAAATTTGCAGGCCCACCTCGCCGCTCTTTTCCGGGTGGAACTGGCAGCCATACACCCCGTTATGGGCCACCGCCGCCGTCACCGGCCCGCCGTACTGGGTCTCCGCGATCACGTCCTCCCCGCTGGCGGCGAAGCCGCGGTAGGAGTGGACGAAGTACACATAGGCCCCCTCCTCCAGCCCCCGGAACAGGGGCGACGGGTTGGGGAAGCTCAGGCTGTTCCAGCCGATGTGGGGCAGCTTTAGGTCGGTCTGGATCCGCTCCACGCTCCCGTGGATCAGGCCCAGGCCGGCGCACCGCCGCCCCTCCTCCCCCCAGTCGAACAGCAGCTGCATCCCCAGGCAGATGCCCAGCATGGGCTTGCGCCCCGCCTGACGGCGCAGCACGCCGTCCAGCCCCGTCTGCCGCAGCTTGTCCACCGCGTCGGGGAAGGCCCCCACCCCGGGGAGAAGCACCGCGTCCGCCCGCTCAATCTCCCCGGCTTCGCCGGTGACGAGGGCGCTCTGCCCCAGGTAGGCCAGGGCGTTGGACACGCTTTTCAAGTTGCCCACGCCGTAGTCCACAATGGCCACGGTTTTCATCACAGCGCCCCCTTGGTGGAGGTCACGGCGTCCCCCTCCACCCGGACGGCCTCCTTCAACGCCAGCCCCAGGGACTTGAACAGCGCCTCGGTGATGTGGTGGGCGTTGTCCCCGTACTCGCACTTTTGGTGCAAGGTGATTCCACTATTCATAGCCAGCGCCCGCATGAATTCCACCGTCAGACAGCTGTCATAGCCGCCGATCATGGGCTGGGGCATGGGGGCGTCAAACACCAAATAGGGCCGGTTGGACAGATCCAGCACCGTCCGGCACAGCGCCTCGTCCATGGGCACCAGGGCCGAGCCGTACCGCCGGATGCCCTTCCTGCTTCCCAGCGCGGCCGTGAGCGCCTGTCCCAGCACGATGCCCACGTCCTCCACCGTGTGGTGGCCGTCCACGTGGAGATCCCCCAGGGCGGACAGCTCCAGCCCAAACCCGGCGTAAAAGGCCAGGGCAGTGAGCATATGGTCGAAGAACCCGATGCCGGTGGAGACGCTGACCTCCCCCCCGTCCAGGCACAGGCTGAGGGTGATATCGGTCTCTTTGGTGGTGCGCTGAATGGCATAGGCCCGTTCCCGTTCCGAACCTGAGACAATGGGGACATTCATGGTGTGTTCTCCTTTTCAAATCGAACCTGGATGGAATTGGCGTGGGCGGTGAGCTTTTCCGCCTTCGCCAGGGCGATGATTTCCCCGGAAATGGGCTCCAGCGCCTCCCGGCTGAACTCCAGCACGCTCATGGACTTCAGGAAGCTGTCCACGCTCAGCGGCGAGAAGAACCGGGCCGTGCCGCTGGTGGGCAGCACGTGATCCGGCCCCGCCAGGTAGTCCCCCAGGGGCTCCGGCGTGTACGCCCCCAGGAACACCGCCCCGGCGTTCCGCACCAGGGGCAGCAGGGCCCGGGGATCCTCCGTGACGATCTCCAGGTGCTCCGGGGCGATCTCGTTGGCGATCTCCACGCACTGGGCCAGATCCCCGCACACGATGGCGCAGCCGAAGTCCCGGAGGGACGCCTCCATGATCTCGGAGCGGCTGAGACAGCCCGTCTGCCGGACGATCTCGCCGTCCACCGCCCGGGCCAGCTCCAGGTCATCGGTGAGCAGCACCGCCGAGGCCAGCCGGTCGTGCTCCGCCTGACTCAGCAGGTCGGCGGCCACGTACTTGGGGTTGGCGGTCTTGTCCGCGATCACCAGCACCTCGGAGGGGCCGGCCACCATGTCGATGTCCAGCGCGCCGTAGGCCAGCCGCTTGGCCGCCGCCACATAGGCGTTACCCGGCCCCACCAGCTTATCCACCCGGGGGATGAAGCCCGCGCCGTAGGTCACCGCCGCCACCGCCTGGGCCCCGCCCACGGCGATGACCCGATCCACCCCGGCGATCTTCGCCGCCGCCAGCACCGCGTCACTGAGGTTTTCCGTGGGGGGCGTGATCATGACGATCTCCCCCACCCCGGCCACCTTGGCGGGGACGGCGTTCATGAGCACCGAGCTGGGGTAGGCGGCGGTGCCGCCGGGGACGTAGATCCCCACCCGGCCCAGCCCCCGGACAATCCGGCCCACCCGGCCCCCGTCAGGGGAATCCCACTCCGCCGAACGGGCCAGCAGCTTCTCGTTGTAGTCCCGGATGTTCCGGGCGGCGTGCTCCAGGGCGGCGATGAGCTGGGGCGGGCAGGCGCTGTACGCCTCGTCCAGCCGCTCCCGGTTGATCTCATAGGGCATCTTATGGTCGAACTGGCGGGAGTACCGCTCCACCGCCGGCAGCCCCTCCTGCCGCACGTTCTCCATGATGGCCTTGACGGCCAGCTCAATGTCCGCGTTTTTCTCCGCCGCCCGGGCCCGCATGGCGTCCAGCTGGCGGCGCTCGGCGGAGCCGTCCGCTTTGATGATGGTGATCATGCCTTTCCCCCCAGTTCCCGCTCCACACGGGACAAAAAGTCCGTGATCTCAGTCTTATACAGCTTCATGGACGCGGTGTTCACAATGAGCCGCGCCGACACCTGGGCCACGTCCTCAATGGGCTCCAGCCCGTTCTCCTTCAGGGTGGCCCCCGTCTCCACAATGTCCACGATGCCGTCGGCCAAGTCCAGAATGGGGGCCAGCTCCACGCTGCCCTCAATCTTGATGATGTCCACGTCCATCCCCTTGCCCTCGAAGAAGGCCCGGGTGACGTTGGGATATTTGGAGGCGATGCGGCGGGTCTTGTAGGTGCCGTAAAAGTCGCTACCCTTCTTCACCGCCAGGGCGAACCGGCACCGGCCGAAGCCCAGATCCAGCACCTCGTAAAAGGCCCCGCCCTTCTCCAGGATGGTGTCCTTGCCCACCACGCCCAAGTCGCACACCCCGTGTTCCACATAAGTAATGACGTCGGGGGCCTTGGCCAGCACCACGTCCAGCGGGTAGTTGGGCAGGGCGTGGATGAGCCGCCGCCCCGGATTGCGCACCGGGGCGCAGTCCAGCCCCGCGGCCTCGAACAGCTCCACCGACTTGTCCTGCAAGCGCCCCTTGGTCAGGGCAATCCTCAGCCGTTCGCTCATACCGTCAGCCACCTCGCTCCCTCTGCCTCCAGCACCAGCACCTGGGCCGCCCCCTTTTCCCGGGCAAGGCTCAGGGTGCTGTCCAGCGTCCGGCAGGGGGACAGCTCGCAGCTCCCCGCCGGCCTGCCGTCCACCTCCGCCAGCGCCCGGGCCAGCAGACCGGGGCCGTAGTGGATCACCGTCTCCAGCTTGGGCGTCTCCACGGTGAGGCAGGCCCCCACCGCGTCCACGTCCACGGCAAAGCCGGTGGCCTCCGCCTTCCGGCCAAACTGCTCCATCAGGCCGTCGTACCGCCCGCCGGACAGCACCGGGGCCCCCGCCCCCTGGGCGTAGCCCCGGAACACCACGCCGGTGTAATAGTCCAGCTGGTGCACCAGCCCCAGGTCGAAGCGGACACAGTCCCCGCAGCCGGCGGCGGCCAGCTCACCGTACAGCCGCCGCAGATAGTCCAGGCTCTCGCAGGGGCCCGCCAGCTTCTCCGCCTCGTCCAGCACCTCCGGCCCGCCGAACAGGTAGGGCAAACGCCGCAGGGCGGCGTAGGCGTCCCCGTCCCGGTAGGGCTCCAGCAGGTCGTTGAGCAGGGCGAAGTTCTTCCCCTCGATGGCGGAGCGCAGCCGCTCCTGCCCCTCCCCCGGCATCCTCATCCGGCCCGCCAGCGCCCGGTAAAACCCGGCGTGGCCCAGCTCAATGTGGAACTGCTCCAGGCCGCAGCACCGCAGGGCGTCCACCGCCAGGGCCACCATCTCCAGATCCGCCTTCTCCCCCACCGCGCCGATCATCTCCACGCCGCACTGGGCCATCTCCCGGCTGCCCCCCGCGTGGGCCAGGCGGTCGCGGAACACGGTCTGGTCGTAGTACAGCCGCTGGGGCAGGGGCAGATGCTTCAATTTTGTGGCCGCCACCCGGGCGATGGGGGCGGTGCAGTCGGGCCGCATCACCATGATCCGCCCGGAGCGGTCGATGATCTTCAGCATGGCCTCCTGGGGGATGGGGTTGCCGGACTGGACGAACAGGTCATAAAACTCCACCTCGGGGGTGATGACCTCGGTATAGCCCCGGCGGCGGAACAGCTCCACCAGGGCGGACTGCACCCGGCGGCGCTCCAGGCACTCGGAGAACAGGCGGTCACGGGTGCCCTCGGGGGTGTTGATGCGGATGTTCATTGGGTTTGCCTCCAAATTCTTTAGCTCGCTAATGTGGTGAATTTTACCACATCCCCATCCATCTGTCAACACTTAATCTTTATCCTCACCCATAAACCATTTCCCATTGTGCTCTGTCTCAATGATACGAATTGTGTACTGGTTTGGCAGGGAAACTGTATAGTCATTGTCCCCCATTGGGTCATACTCATTGATGGCGGCAGTTGAGTAGAGGGAAGCGTACTCCTCAGGATATCCTTCCAAATAACGTTTGCAGCGCGTCAGGTCATAGGCGTCTAACGGCCGCTTATTATAGAAGGAATAGCCATACAGGAAATCGCAAACCCCGTACTTTCCCTCATAAAACGCCTCTGTCACAACGTGGCCGTTATAGGCTTTCTCCAAATTCACCAGATGTACAATCCTCGCCGGGATCCCGTTGCATTGGAGCAGAACCGCGCCGACCCTCGCCATGTCGGCGCACCAATCCGTGCCTCTTTCCAAAATCTCCTTCTCTGTTCCTCCAAACTTCATATCCTCAAATGCGGTTTGGTAATCGGAAGCGATTTTGGCCGTGTAGCGCAGGATATGTTCCATGGTCTGGCGATCATCGTTTCCTTTGAACTGCTTTGCAAATGAATAAAGCTCGTGAGCCTCCATATTGATTCTGACCGGCGCCGCATGATACAGGAAATCGTAGGATTCTTCCTCCAAAAGGATCATTTCCCGCATGAATTTGTGGTCAATCGATTCTAAAGCGTGCAGGTCGTTCCGCAGCATCACGCCATACGCCGGCCCAAACACATCATACCCTTTTTTCATTGTTTCTCCTCACTAAAACAGGCTGAACTGGCTGCTGTCCGGCAGGTCTCCGAAGGCCCCCGCCTCCTTGAGCTGCTCCAGGTGGGTGGAGGACACCTTGGTACAGGCCAGGGCGAACTCCTCGATGGACAAAAAGTCCCTCCCCTGCCGCTTCTCCACAATGTCGTCCCCCACCGTCTCGCCCAGGCCCGCTATCGAGGTGAAGGGCGGGATCAGCGCCCCCTTCTCCTCGTCCACAATAAATTTTGTGGACAGGGAGCGGCAGATATCCATGCGGGCAAAGTGGAAGCCCCGCAGATAGAACTCGTAGCACACCTCCAGGGTGGTAAACATATCCTCCTCCACCGCCGACGGCCTGTCCTTTTTCTCCTTGGCGTTCCTCTTGGCATTGATCTCCGCCATCTTCCGCTTTACCACCTCCATGCCCCGGCACATATACTTCTCGTCAAAGGCCTTGGCCCGGATGGAAAAATAAGCGGCGTAGAAGGCCAGCGGCCGGTGCACCTTGAACCAGGCGAGGCGGAAGGCCATCATCACGTAGGCCACCGCGTGGGCCTTGGGGAACAGGTAGGCGATCTTCTTGCAGGACTCGATGTACCACTCGGGCACGCCGTGCTCCTTCATCTCGTCCTCTGCCCCGTCGGGCAGGCCCCGGCCCTTGCGCACCGCCTCCATGATCTTGAAGGCCCGGGTGTCCTTGAAGCCCTTGGAGATGAGGAACAGCATGATATCGTCCCGGCAGCCGATGGCCTCGCTGACCTTGGCGGTGCCGGAGGTGATCAGATCCTTGGCGTTGCCCAGCCACACGTCGGTGCCGTGAGAGAACCCGGACAGCCGGATCAGGATGTCGAACTGGTTGGGATGGGTGTCCTCCAGCATCCCCCGGACGAAGGGGGTGCCGAACTCCGGGATGGCCACCGCCCCGGTGGGGCCCAGCACAGGGTCGTCCTCAAAGCCCAGCTTCTCCGAGGTGGTGAACAGGCTCATGGTGTCCGGGTCGTCCAGGGGGATCTTCTTGGCGTCCTCCCCGGTGAGATCCTCCAGCATCCGGATCATGGACGGGTCGTCGTGGCCCAGCATATCCAGCTTCAGCAGGTTGGATTCCATTTTATGGTAGTCAAAATGGGTGGTAATGATATCCGAATCCTTGTCGTCCGCCGGGTGCTGGGCGGGGCAGAAATCATAGATCTCCTTGTCCTGGGGGATGACCACCATGCCGCCGGGGTGCTGGCCCGTGGTGCGCTTCACCCCCATGCACCCCCGGGCCAGCCGCAGCACCTCCGCGAAGGGCACGTTTTCCCGCCCCGTCTGTTCCAGATACTTGCGCACGTAGCCGATGGCGGTCTTTTCCGCCACGGTGCCGATGGTACCCGCCCGGAACACGTGCTCCTGGCCGAACAGCTCAAAGGTATATTTGTGGGCGCTGGACTGGTACTCGCCGGAGAAATTCAGGTCGATGTCGGGCACCTTGTCGCCGCCGAAGCCCAGGAACGTCTCAAAGGGGATATGGAAGCCGTCCTTCTCGTAGTCCGCGCCGCACACCGGGCACTTCCTGTCCGGCATATCCGCCCCGCAGCCGTAGGGGTGGGCGGGATCCTGGGCGTAGTCGAAGTCGGCGTGCTTGCAGTTGGGGCAGCGGTAGTGTGCGGGCAGGGAGTTCACCTCGGTGATGCCCGACAAAAAGGCCACCAGGGACGAGCCCACCGAGCCCCGGGAGCCCACCAGATAGCCGTGCTCCAGGGAGTTCTGCACCAGCTTCTGGGCGGACATATAGATCACGTCGTACTGGCAGCCGATGATGTCCTTCAGCTCCGCGTTGATGCGATCCACCACAATCTGGGGCGGGTTGTCCCCGTAGAGCCGGTGGGCCTTGCCCCACACCAGATCCTTCAGCTCCCCGTCGGAGTTTTCCAGCTTGGGGGCAAACAGCCCGTCGGGCAGGGGGCGCACGTTGTCGCACCAGCTTGCCACCAGATTGGGGTTGTCCACCACCACCTCATGGGCCTTCTCCTTCCCCAGGTAGGAGAACTCCTCCAGCATCTCGTCGGTGGTGCGGAAGTACAGGGGGTTGTGGCTGTCCGCGTCCTCAAACTCCTTGGCGGCCAGCAGGATGTGGCGGTAGATCTCCTCCTCGGGCTCCATGAAGTGGACGTCCCCGGTGGCGCACACCGGCTTGCCCAGCCGCTCCCCCAGCGCCGCCACCCGGCGGTTGAAGGCGCGCAGATCCTCCTTGTCCCGGGCGATCCTCCGCCCCTCTTTGTCCGGGCGGAGCATATAGGCGTTGTTGGACAGGGGCTGGATCTCCAGAAAGTCGTACCAGGAGGCGATCCGCTCCAGCTCCCGATCCTCCTTCCCGGCGATGACCGCCCGGAACAGCTCCCCCGCCTCGCAGGCGGAGCCGATGATCAGCCCCTCCCGGTTCTCCTCAATGAGGGACTTGGGCATGATGGGATAGCGGTTGAAGTGCTCCAGGTGGGACTTGGACACCAGAATATACAGATTGCGCAGGCCAACCTGGTTTTTTGCCAGCAGGATCAGGTGGTAGGCGGAGCGCCGCCCCCGCCCCCCCCGCTTCCGGCCCGCGAAGGCCCGGTTGATCTGGGCCGCCCGCTCCACCCCCTGCTCCCGCAGCAGGGGGATCAGGGCCGACAGGATCAGGCCGCAGGTCTCCGCGTCGTCATAGGCCCGGTGGTGCTGGAAGGGGGGCAGGCCCAGGGCGTTGGCCACCGTGTCCAGCTTGTGGTTGGGCAGCTTGGGGCACAGGTACTGGGCCAGCAGCATGGTGTCGAAGTACAGCGGGTCGAACCGCCGCCCGGAGCGGCGGCAGTACTCCCGGAGGAAGCCGGTGTCAAAGGCGGCGTTGTGGGCGCACAGGGCCGCGTCCCCCGCCCAGTCCAGGAAGGCGTCCACCGCCGCCTCCGGCGTGGGGGCGCCCTTCAGCAGCTCGTCGGTGATCCCGGTGAGGGACACGGTTTTGGCGCTGACGGGGTAGCCGGGATCGGCAAAAGAGGCGAACTTGTCCACCACCTCCCCATTCCGGACGCGCACCGCGCCGATCTCGATGATGGCGTCCGTCCTGGCGTCCAGGCCGGTGGTCTCCAGGTCGAAGGCCACAAATTCCCCGTCCAGGGGCAGGTCTCCCGGGCCGTGCACCGCCGTCTGCTCGTCCAGATCGTTCTGGTAGTATGCCTCCACGCCGTAGAGCACCTTGATCTTCTCCCCCCGGCCGGAGGCGTTGTAGGCATCCGGGAAGGACTGTACCACCCCGTGGTCGGTGATGGCGACGGCTGGATGGCCCCATTCGATGGCCCGCTTTACCACCGCCTCGACGTCACACAGCGCGTCCATCATGGACATTTTGGTGTGCAGGTGCAGCTCCACCCGCTTGTCCGGGGCGGTGTCCTTCCTGCCCTCCGGCTTGGGCACCTCGTTGATTCCATAGGGCTCCAGCACCAGATCGTTGTTGTCAAACCGGCCCAGGGTCAGCCGCCCCTGGATCTGAAGCCGCCGGCCCTTCTTGATCTGGCTGATGATGGGCTTGGCCTCCTCCCCCTCCAGGAACCGGGTGACCCGGATGGAGCCGGTCAGGTCGGTGATGTCGAAGCACACCACCCACGCCTTCCGCCGGGGCAGCTCCCGGTGCTCGATGTTGAACACCTCGCCCTCCACCAGCACGCTGCCCATGTCCAGCTCCAGCTCCCCCAGGGGAATGGGCTTTTTTTTGTTTCTGATCTTGCCGTAAATCTGTTTCACCCGTTTTTTCTTGTTGTCAGGCTGGCTGCTGCCCTTGTGCAGCAGCTTCCGGCGCATCGTCACCACCTGGGCCTCCAGATCCAAAGACCGCTCAGACGGGGTGGATAGCTTCCCCGCCTGCTCCGCCACAGGCTTTTTCCCCGATTCTGGCGCCTTCTTCGCTGGCCGATCCGGCGCGGGTTTCACCACCTGAGCAAGGACAGGTGCGGCCTCCAGCTCCGGTTTCTCCCCCTCTCCCGCCGCTTCCCCCGCCCGGTCTGGCGTGGGCGCGGCCTCCAGCTCCGGCGGCGTATCCACCAGCACCACCACCTCGCTCAGCCCAAAGGCGGCCTTCAGCGCCTCCGCAGCCCTTGCCAGCGTCTCCTGGGAGACGCTGGCCCCGGCCGCTACAACCTCCATGGCCCGCTGGGCCCGGTTCACCCGCACCCGGACGGGATAGCTCCCCAAAACAGCCAAAACCCCTTCCGGGAAGGGGCAGTTGGCAAAGGTCTGTTGAAAGGTCGGCATAGTTTTTTCTCGCTCCTTATCTCTTATCCTGCTCAATGGAGTAGTGGGCGGCATCGATTATGTACTGTGTTCCGATGCAGTTTATAAAGTGTGCTCTCCACAGCATATCGCTACAAAGACCGCCGAGGCCATTCCCAATCGTACCGCACCTTGCCGTTTTTCCACCATATGCGGATATCCCTGCGGCCCCAGCCCTTTTCCACCGCCTGTGCCGCCGTCATTAGATTTTCGGAAAAATAGAGGAACGCATTCCGTAAAACCGTCTCGTCGTCCCCTAAGACCTCCAGGATCGTGACCTCTACGATATTTCGCACATCCTCGTCCCCATTGGCGTACATATCCTCCAGAAAGCCGATATATCTGCGAATCTTCTCCTGATCCTCATTGATTTTCAACAGCGGGACAAGGGCACGGTGTAGAACATCAAAAAAGACATGGCCTAAAACTTCCCCATAGTCCTCCAGATGCTCCCCATATGCCTTGCGGAATTCCGGGAACCGCTCCGCCAGCGCAAGGGCAAAGGCCTCTTTGCTGCCGTTCATTTCACAGCTCCTCGATCAGCTTCATCAGCCCCGGCACCAGCTCCTCCTCCGGCACCTTCGCCACAATCTCCCCGCGCTTGAACAGCACACCCTCGCCGCGGCCGCCCGCCAGCCCCACGTCCGCGTGCCGGGCCTCGCCGGGGCCGTTGACGATACACCCCATCACCGCCACGGTGATGGGCTTGTCCACGCCCTTCAGCAGCTCCTCCACCCGCTCCGCCATGGGGATCAGGTCGATCTGCGTCCGCCCGCAGGTGGGGCAGGAGATGAGCTCCGGCCCCTCCCGGCGCAGGCCGATGGCCTTCAAAATCCGCCGCGCGGCGTACACCTCCTCCACCGGGTCGGCGGTGAGGCTCACCCGCAGGGTGTCGCCGATACCCAGCGCCAGCAGCCCGCCGATGCCCGCCGCCGCCTTCAGCTCCCCCATCTCCCGGGTGCCCGCCTCGGTGACGCCCAGATGCAGGGGGTAGTCATACCGCTCCGCCATCAGCTGGTAGGCCCCCATGGTGGCGGGAACCGAGGACGCCTTCAGCGACACGCAGATATCCCCAAAGCCGTACCGTTCCAGCAGGCGGATGTGGCCCAGGGCGCTTTCCACCATGGCCTCCGGGGTGGGGCCGCCGTATTTGGCCAGCAGCTCCTTCTCCAGCGAGCCGCCGTTCACCCCCACCCGGATGGGGACGCCCCGCTCCTTGCAGGCCTTGGCCACCGCCTCCACCCGCTCGGGGGCGCCGATGTTCCCCGGGTTGATGCGGATCTTGTCGATGCCCTGCTCCGCCGCCTCCAGGGCCAGCCGGTAGTCGAAGTGGATGTCCGCCACCAGCGGCACCGGGCTGCCCGCCTTCAGCGCCCCGACGGCCTTGGCCGCCGTCAGGTCGGGCACCGCCACCCGGACGATGTCGCACCCCGCCGCCGCCAGCGCCCGGATCTGGGCCAGGGTGGCCTCCACGTCCCGGGTGTCGGTGTTGGTCATGGACTGAATGGAAACGGGGGCGCCCCCGCCCAGGGGGACGCCGCCCACGTTGAGTTTTCTGGTCATGTCAGCCACCTGCCTATGTGAAGATATTCCACACGTCATGGAGGGCCACCACCGCCATCAGCGCCAGCAGCACCACAAAGGCCCCGGCGTGGACATAGCCCTCGTATTTCTCGGGGATCCGCTTCCGGGCCACGGCATAGAGGATCCCGTTGAGCAGCACGAAGAAGATCCGCCCGCCGTCCAGCGCCGGGATGGGCAGCAGGTTCATCACCGCCAGGTTGACGGCGATGAGGGCCATCATGCTCAGCACCCCCAACACCCCCGCCAGGGCGGACTGGGCCTCCGTCTGGTACTGGGTTCCCATCTCGGACACCACGTCCACCACGCCGATGACCCCGGACAGCTCGGACACCGCCACCCGGCCCGTCACCAGATCGCCCAGGCTGATCCAGACAATGCGCACATAGTCAATGGTCTCCGCGAAGCCGGAGGCCAGCCGCTGAGGGATGGAGGCGTCCCGCATCTCCCCCAGGATGATGCCGAAGCCTGTGCTGGTCTGGCCCGCATAGGTGTACTCGAACCGCTTCATATCCAGGCCGTTCAGCTCCACCCGCCTGCCCTGGCGCTCCACCACCAGATCCATGCCGTTCCCATCGTTCCGGCGGAGGAAGAAGGCGGCGTCGCCGTTCACCAGCACGGGGTTCCCGTCCACGCTGACAATCTGATCCCCCACCATCAGCCCGGCCTCCCCCTGGTGCTGGAAGCCGTCCAGCAGCTCCGTCACCACCGGCACCGCCATCTGGGAGGAACCCAGCGCCAGCGCCACCACGATGATCAGCCCCAGCAGGAAGTTCATAAAGGATCCGGCGCACAGGATGATGATCTTCTTCCACCCCTTCTGCCGGGAGAAGGCCCGGGGGTCGCCGGTGTCCTCGTCCTCCCCCTCCATGGCGCAGTAGCCCCCCACCGGGAAGGCCCGCAGGGCGTACAGCGTCTCCCCCTTCTGCTTCGTCCACAGGGCGGGGCCCATGCCGATGGCGAACTCGTTCACCTTCACCCCCAGCAGCTTGGCGGTGATGAAGTGGCCGAACTCATGGATGGCGATGAGCACGCCGAACAGCACGATCACCAGCAGGATATACAGGAACCTTGCCAAAATACGTCACCTCACAGATTGATCAACCGCCTCCCGGGCGGCGCGGTCGGCCTCCAGGATCTCGTCCAGCCCCGGGCTGTCCAGGGCGGGCACCCGATTGAGGGCCGCCTCCACCAGGCGGGGGATGTCCAGAAATCCAATTTTGTCCTCCAGGAACAGCCCCACCGCCGCCTCGTTGGCCCCGTTGAGGATGGCGGTGGAGGTACCCCCCCGCTGGGCGCACTCCAGCGCCAGACCCAGGCACCGGAAGGTGTCCGGATCCGGCCTCTGGAAGGTCAGCGGCGGGCAGGACAGTAGATCCAGGGGTTTGGCGGGGCCGGGGGCCCGCTCCGGCCAGGTGAGGGCGTACTGGATGGGCAGGCGCATATCCGCGCTGCCCAGCTGGCCCAGGATGGCCCCGTCCTCAAACTCCACCAGGGAGTGGACAATGCTCTCCCGGTGGATCACGATCTGGATTTTGTCCGGCGGCACGGCGTACAGCCGCATGGCTTCGATGAACTCCAGCCCCTTGTTCATCAGGGTAGCAGAGTCGATGGTTATTTTTGCGCCCATGGCCCAGTTGGGGTGGCGCAGGGCCTGGGCCCTGGTCACCTGGGCCAGCTCCTCCCGGCTTTTGCCGAAGAAGGGCCCGCCGGAGGCGGTGAGGATCAGCCGCCGCACCTCTCCCCTGTTTTTGCACCCCTGCAAACACTGGAAGATGGCGGAGTGCTCCGAGTCCACGGGGACGATCTCCGCCCCCTTCTCCTCCGCCCGGGCCATCACCAGCTCCCCGGCGCACACCAGCGTCTCCTTGTTGGCCAGGGCGATGCGCTTGCCCGCGTCGATGGCGGCCAGGGTGGGCTCCAGCCCCGCCACCCCCACGATGGCGGTCACCACCGTGTCCGCCTCGGGCAGGGACGCGGCCTCCAGCAGGCCCTCCCGTCCGGACAGCACCTTCACGCCGGTATCCGCCAGCCGCACCCGCAGATCGGCGGCGGCAGCCTCGTCCACCGCCACCGCCAGCCTGGGCCGGAACTGCCGGGCCTGCTCCTCCGCCAGCGCCACGCTGCGGTTCACCGTGATGGCCGCCACCTCATGGCCGCAGGCCGCCGCCACGTCCAGCGTCTGCCGCCCGATGGAGCCGCTGGAGCCCAGAATGGAAAGCGTCCGCCTCATGCCGCCACCGCCTCAAAGACCGGCAGGCACTGGACGATGAACAGCACCACCGGCCCGCAGAACAGCATACTGTCAAACCGATCCAGCATCCCGCCGTGCCCCGGCAGCAGGTGGCCGAAGTCCTTCACGCCGTACTGCCGCTTGACAAAGGAAAAGGCCAGATCGCCCACCTCGGTGGCCAGCGCCCCGAACAGCCCGCACAGGGCCAGAGACAGCAGGTTGGCGGGCGCCCGGGCGATCTCCCCGGCCACCAGCCCGTACAGCAGGGCGAACACCACCCCGGACGCGAAGCCGCCGATGTACCCCTCCACGCTCTTGTTGGGGCTCACCTGGGTGATCCCCCGGTGCTTCCCCAGGAACACCCCGGCGAAGTAGGCCCCCGCGTCGGTGACGAACGCCAGCAGCACCGCGAACAGCACCAGGTACTTCCCATGCTCCATGCACCGCAGCTCCACCAGCGCCGCCAGGGCCAGGGGGATGATCACCCCGCCGAACAGGCACACCAGCACCTGGAAGAAGCCCACCGGGGCGCTGTGCCCGTCATAGGCCCGGATGGCGCACCAGAAGCACACCGCCGTCACCACAAAGGCGCACAGGTTCACATAGGCGGTGCCCAGCCCCGCCCAGCTGCCCAGAGGCAGCACCGCGGCGGACAGGATGGCGGCCGCCTTCATAGGCGGGGTGAGCTTCCCCTCCCCCGTGGCCCGCAGCAGCTCGAAGCAGGCCATGGCCGAGATGAAGCACACCACCGCCGTCCAGGCGATGGGGGGCGGCACCAGCATCACCGCCAGCAGCGCCGGCACGAAGATCACCGCCACTAAAATTCGTTTCGCCATGTCATACACCTCCATACCGGCGGGAGCGGCCCTGGTAGGCCGCCAGCGCCCGCAGCAGTTCCTCCTTGCTGAAATCGGGCCAGAGCACGTCAGTAAAGTAGAATTCCGCATAGGCGGACTGCCACAGCAGGAAGTTGGATATGCGCACCTCGCCGCTGGGCCGGATGATCAGATCCGGGTCGGGTACCCCGGCGGAGTAGAGGTATCTGCCGAAGGTGTCCTCCGTGAGATGGGCGGGATCCGCCCGGCCCTCCACGCAATCCGCCGCAAAGGCCTTGGCCGCCCGGATCAGCTCGTCCCGGCCGCCGTAGTTCAGGCAGATGTTCACCTGGCAGCCGTCGTACCCCTTGGAGATCTCCTCCGTCTCGTGGCACAGAGCCTGGAGGTGGGGGGCCAGGGGGGACAGATCCCCGAAGAAGGCCATCTTCACCCTGTCCCGGGCCATGGTCTCGATGGCCTCGTGGAGGTACTTCTCCAGCAGCTTCATGATGGAGGCCACCTCGTCGGCGGGCCGCTTCCAGTTCTCGGTGGAAAAGGCGTACACCGTCAGGTACTCCAGCCCCAGCTCCCTGGCGAAGGTGGCGATGGTGCGGAAGGTCTCCGCCCCGGCCCGGTGGCCCGCCTTCCGGGGCAGGCCCCTCTTTTTGGCCCAGCGGCCGTTTCCGTCCATGATGATGGCCACGTGGCGGGGCAGGCGCTCCAAATCCACCTGGGGCGCTTTGCTGCGGCGAAAGAATGCCATATGCAACCCATCCTAACCTATGTGATAGTGTTGACAAAAAAGAACCCAATCAACCGCCCGGACAGCACACAAGGGGGGCGCACCCCCCCTTGCATGGCCAAAGCAGGTTGTTTAAACCGCCATCAGTTCCTTTTCCTTGGCGGCGGTGAGGGCGTCGATCTCCTTGCAGCGCTTGTCGGTGAGATCCTGGAGCTCCTTCTCGTCCTCCTTGCGGTCGTCCTCCGTGATCTCGGACTTCTTCTCCAGGGCCTTCAGCTTGTCCATGGCGTCCCGCCGGATGTTGCGGATGGCCACCTTGCCGTTCTCGCCGTACTTGCGAACCTGCTTGGTCAATTCCATGCGGCGCTCCTCGGTAAGCTGGGGGAAGGCCAGACGGATCACCCGGCCATCGTTCTGGGGGTTGATGCCCAGATCCGAGGTCTGGATGGCCTTCTCGATGGCCTTGAGGATGCTGGCGTCCCAGGGCTGGATCTGGAGGGTGCGGGGGTCGGGGGTGGAGATGCTGGCCACCTGCTGGATGGGGGTGGGGGTGCCGTAATACTCCACCTGGATCCGATCCAGCACGCCGGCGTTGGCCCTGCCTGCCCGGACGCTGGCAAAGTCCCCCTTCACCGACTCGATGGTCTTGCCCATCTTCTCATCGTAGGTCTTGCAGAAATCCGTCATTTTACTTCCTCCTTCACAATGGTGCCGATTTTCTCCCCGTGGATGGCCCGGAGGATGTTCTCCGGATCCTTCAGCGCAAAGAGGAGAATCGGAATATTGTTGTCCATGCACAGCGACGCGGCGGTGGAGTCCATCACGCCCAGATGGCGGGCCAGCACATCGTCATAGGTGATGCTGTCGTACTTCACCGCCGCCGGATCCTTCTGCGGGTCGGCGCTGTACACGCCGTCCACATTCTTGGCCAGCAGGATGATGTCCGCGCCGATCTCCGCCGCCCGGAGCACCGCGGCGGTGTCGGTGGAGAAGAAGGGGCTGCCGGTGCCGCAGCCGAAGATCACCACCCGGCCCTTCTCCAGGTGCCGCACCGCCCGGGAGCGGATGTAGGGCTCGGCGATGGACTTCATCTCGATGGCGGTCTGCACCCGCACGTCCACCCCCTTGTTCTCCAGCACGTCGGCCAGAGCCAGGCAGTTGATGGTAGTGGCCAGCATCCCCATGTGGTCGGCCCGGGTGCGGTTGCTCATCCCCCGGCCGTCCTTCAGGCCCCGCCAGAAGTTGCCGCCGCCCACCACGATGCCCACCTGGGCGCCCTCCGCCGCGCAGCGGGCCACCACGTCGCACACCTTCTCGATCACGTCGAAGTCCAGCCCCCGGCCGGCGGCGCCCCCCAGGGCCTCGCCGCTCACCTTCAGCAGGACGCGTTTGTACTTCAATTCTTCCATAGTCTCCCTCACGCTCCCATCCCGTTTTTTTCACGTGTCCCTATTTTATACTAAAACCTCCCATTTGCATAGGGGCAAATTGAAAATTTTCCGTGTATTTTCCGTTTCTCCCCTATTCCATCCACAACGTATAGTGGGACTGGCCCCCTTCATACATATCAATATAGAATGTGGAAGGAGGGCATACTATGATCTGCCGCATCGCGGAGCTGCAATATAAGGAGGTCATCGACATCTCCGACGGCACCCGGTATGGGTTCGTGGAAGACGTAGAACTGGATCCCGAGAAGGGGGCCATCGAGAGCATTGTGGTGGGCGGCCGGAGCCGCTGCTTCGGCCTGCTGGGGCGGGAGCCGGATCAGGTGTTCCCCTGGCCGTCCATCAAGCGGTTCGGGGAGGATATCATCCTGGTGGAGGGCCGGGCCAGAAGCAGCCGGGATCGGAACCGCCGCTGACGGCAAGGCGGCAACTTTTTTGGGAAAATCCGCAAAAAGCTCTTGCGTTTCCCGGAAACACGTGATAGAATATCTCGGATTCCGCACGGGAGCGGATCTTTTGCCCGGTGCCTTCCCCGGAAGGCGGGCGGGAGGGATGAGGCCCCCGGAGGTACAAAACCAATTTCAGGAGGAAAAAATTATGGCAGTCGTATCTATGAAGCAGCTTCTGGAGGCCGGCGTGCACTTCGGCCACCAGACCCGCCGGTGGAACCCCAAGATGGCCACCTACATCTACACCGAGCGCAACGGCATCTATATCATCGATCTCCAGAAGACGGTGAAGAAGCTGGAGGAGGCCTACAGCTTCGTGAAGGAGCTGGCGGGCAACGGCCAGTCCCTGCTGTTCGTGGGCACCAAGAAGCAGGCCCAGGAGGCCATCAAGGAGGAGGCCGGCCGCTGCGGGATGTACTATGTGAACGCCCGCTGGCTGGGCGGCATGATGACCAACTTCAAGACCATGCGCACCCGGGTGGATCGCCTGAACCAGCTGAAGAAGATGCAGGAGGACGGCACCTTCGATATGCTCCCCAAGAAGGAGGTCATGAAGCTGCTGGGCGAGATCTCCAAGCTGGAGAAGTACCTGGGCGGCGTGGTGGAGATGAAGAAGCTCCCCGGCGCCCTGTTCGTGGTGGATCCCCGCAAGGAGCGCAACGCCATCAACGAGGCCCGCAAGCTGAACATCCCCATCGTGGCCATCGTGGACACCAACTGCGACCCCGACGAGATCGACTACGTGATCCCCGGCAACGACGACGCCATCCGCGCCATCAAGCTGATCTCCTCCGTCATGGCCAACGCCGTGCAGGAGGGCCGCCAGGGCCAGGACGCCGCCCCCGCCGCCGAGGCCGAGGCTGAGGCCCCCGCCGCCGAGGAGTAATTTCACGCAGCATTTTGTGTAGGGCGCGACGACTCGGCGCGCCGCACACCGCATTCGCATCCGGGAAAGCGGCGTGCCGGGGTCGTCACGCCCTACATCGGTAACCATACACCATATCAATTTGGAGGTAATATACTATGGCAATTTCCGCAAAAGACGTGCAGAAGCTGCGCGAGATGACCGGCGTGGGCATGATGGACTGCAAGAAGGCCCTTACCGAGAGCGACGGCGACTTTGACAAAGCCATTGAGTGGCTGCGGGAGAAGGGCCTGGCCGCCTCCCAGAAGAAGGCCGGCCGCATCGCCGCCGAGGGCATGGCTTACGCCGCCGTCATTGACGGCGTGGGCGTGGTGGTCGAGGTCAACGCCGAGACCGACTTTGTGGCCAAGAACGAGAAGTTTGTGGACTTCGTGAAGGGCGTGGCCGCCACCGTGGCCGCCTGCGCCCCCGCCGATATGGACGCCCTGATGGAGTGCAAGTACAACGGCACCGACCTCACCGTCACCCAGCAGCAGCAGGAGATGGTGCTGGTCATCGGCGAGAACATCAAGGTGCGCCGGTTCCACCGCTTCGCCGACGGCGTATCCGTGCCCTATATCCACGCCGGCGGCAAGATCGGCGTGCTGGTGAACCTGGCCGTGGAGGGCGGCATCGACGCCACCGAGATCGGCAAGGATCTGGCCATGCAGATCGCCGCCCTGAACCCCCGCTTCCTGGACAAGTCCCAGGTCACCCAGGACGTGCTGGACGAGGAGAAGAAGATCCTGCTGGCCCAGATGGACAACGACCCCAAGATGGCCTCCAAGCCCGCCCAGGTGAAGGAGAAGATCGTGGTGGGCAAGCTCAACAAGTTCTACGCCGAGAACTGCCTGCTCCAGCAGACCTTCGTGAAGGACAGCGAGGTCACCGTGGAGCAGTACGTGGCCGCCGCCTCCAAGAAGCTGGGCGGCTCCGTCACCCTGAAGGACGCCGTGCGCTTCGAGCGGGGCGAGGGCATTGAGAAGAAGCAGGAGAATTTCGCCGAGGAGATCGCGAAGCTGGCAAAATAATCTCCACACCCGCAAGATATCCAAAGTCCATCCCGAAAGGGCCTGTGGAGCTCCTCCACGGGCCCTTTTTTGCGGGGAGGCGTCTGTTTGAAGCCTCCCTCGGACGTGCTGTCCCCACATGGAGGCCGCCCCCGCCAGAAGAAAAGGAGTATACGCCATGAACAACCAGTTTTCTGAAATCGAGCGGAAATTTTTGATCGACTCATTCCCGGCAGACCTCCCCTTGAAATCCGCCTGCCAGGTGTATCAGGCCTACCTCTCCTTTGACCCGGAGGTTCGGATCCGCCGGGCCGTGCGGGACGGGCGGGACATCGCCCGCTCCCTCACCGTAAAATCTGGCGGCGGGCTGGTCAGGCGGGAGGTGCAGCTGGAGCTGTCCAAGGCTCAATTCGACGCCCTCTCCGAGCTGATTGGGCATCCGTTTATCACAAAGGACTACCGTGTCTACCAGCTGCCCGACGGCCTGGAGCTGGAATGCTCCCTGGTTGATCAGGGGATGAAGTCCGAATTTATGTACGCGGAGATAGAGTTTCCCAGCGTGGAGGCCGCGGAAGGCTTCACGCCCCTTCCCTGGTTCCGGCGGGAGGTCACCGAGGATCCCGTATACCGGATGAAGCATTATTGGCAAAGCACACGATAGACGTATTTTGTAAAGGGGTCGCCAAAACGGCGGCCCCTTCACAATAAAGCGCATCTGTCACACAGAGTATTTCATTGTCGGTATGGCGATTCATGCCACGCGCTTAAACACGTCCTTTCAGCCTTCGCCGCCATAGAAAACAGTTGCAATGCAGCATCTATGGTGATAAAATAGACTGTCTATAAGCATATCCGGATCAACAGGAAGAAGCTGGCTCCGCCGCGCCCCTCCCGGCAGGGGGTTCGGGCGGCGGGGCAGGGATAATGAGGTGCGGCGATTGTATTTAAAGGCGCTTGAAATCCAGGGATTTAAGTCATTCCCTGACAAAACGGTTCTGGCCTTCGGCTCGGACATCACGGCGGTGGTGGGGCCCAACGGCTCGGGCAAGTCCAACATCGCGGACGCCATCCGCTGGGTGATGGGGGAGCAGTCCACCCGTACCCTCCGGGGCAGCAAGATGGAGGACGTGATCTTCAACGGCACGGAAAAGCGGAAGGGCCTGGGCTTCGCCGAGGTCACCCTGGTGCTGGACAATACGGAGCACATCTTCCCGCTGGAGGAGACAGAGGTGGCGGTGACCCGCCGGTACTACCGCTCCGGGGAGAGCGAGTACTATATCAACCGCCGGGCCTGCCGGCTGAAAGACATCAACGAGCTGTTCATGGACACTGGCCTGGGCCGGGAGGGCTACTCCATCATCGGCCAGGGCCGCATCGACGAGATCCTGTCCGTCAAGAGCGCCGACCGCCGGGAGGTCTTTGAGGAGGCGGCGGGCATCTCCCGCTTCCGCCACCGCAAGGAGGAGGCGGAGCGCAAGCTGGAGCGCACCGACGAGAACCTGGTGCGGATCAACGACAAGATCGGCGAGCTGGAGCTCCAGGTGGAGCCCCTGCGGGTGCAGGCGGAGAAAACCAAGAAATACAACGTCCTCCGGGACGAGCTGAAGGGGCTGGAGATCTCCGTCTGGCTGGAGACGCTGGAGCGCATCCGGGCCAACAGCCTGAAGGTGAAGGCGGACTGCGAGGCCGCCGTCCGCCAGCGGGACGAGGCCAAGGCCGCGGTGGAGGAGCTGTACACCCGGCGGGACGCCCTGGCCGACCGGATGCGGGACAAGGACATCGAGGCAGAGTCCCTGCGGGAAAAGCAGTCCGGCCTGGACGAGCAGGTGCACGCCTGTGAGAACAGCATCGCCCTGCTGAAAAACGACATCAAGAACAACAGCGCCAACGCCCAGCGCATCCGGCAGGAGCTGGAGCAGCAGGAGGGCCGGGCCGGCTCCCTGGCCGCCCAGATCGCCGAGGGCAAGGGGCGGCTGGAGCGGATCGAGGGGGACATGGCCGCCTGCCGGGAGCAGATGGACGCTCTGAACCGGCGCGCCCAGGAGGTGCTGGGCTCGGCGGGCAGCCTGAACGAGGAGCTGGAGCGGCTCCAGGAGCGGGAGCGGCTGGAGACCGCCTCCGCCGGGGAGGCCCGGGAGCTGCTGTCCGCCCTGGCCGCCGCCGCCCAGGAGCTGTACGACCGGGAGGAGAAGCTGGGCCAGGAGCTCCAGGAGCAGGAGGACAGGGCGGCCCAGGCCCGGGAGGCCCTGGACGCCACCCGGAAGGAGCTGGACAAGGTCACCGAGGATCGGGACGGGGCCAAGAACGTGATCAGCGGCTACCAGATGCGCCTCCAGTCCCGGCAGCGGAAGCTGGACGGGGCCCAGGAGAAGCACCGCCGCCTCCAGATGGACGAGAACAATTTGAACGCCCGGATCAAGATGCTGGCCGAGATGGAGAAGCTGTACGAGGGCTACTCCAAGGCGGTGAAGCTGGTGATGGGCGAGGCCGAGCGGGGCGGCCTGCGGGGCGTGCGCGGCCCGGTGGCGGGCCTGCTCCACGTGCCCGATCCCTATGCCGTGGCCATCGAGATCGCCCTGGGGGGCGCCATGCAGAACCTGGTGGTGGAGCGGGACGAGGACGGCAAGAACGCCATCAACTACCTGAAGCGGCGGGACGGGGGTCGCGCCACCTTCCTGCCCATGAACACCATCCGGCCCGCCGACTTCCGGGACAGGGCCGTGGAGCGGGAGGACGGCTTCGTGGGCATGGGGGATGCGCTGATCTCCTTCGCGCCGGAGTACGCCAACGTCTTCTCCAACCTGCTGGGCCGGGTGGTCATCGCCCGGGATATGGACAGCGCCATGGCCATGGCCCGGAAGTTCGGCCACCGGTTCCGCATCGTGACGCTGGACGGACAGGTGCTCAACGCCGGCGGCTCCATGACCGGCGGCTCGGCGTCCCGCTCGGCGGGAATTTTGAGCCGGGCCAACGAGCTGGAGCGGCTCAACCAGCAGAAGGACGGCCTGGCCGCCGACCTCAAAACCGCCGGGGACGAGCTGGCCCAGGCCCAGCGGGAGGTCACCGCCGCCCAGTACGAGCTGGACGCCGCCGCCGCCCAGCTCCGGGAGGCGGAGGACGCGGTGCTGAAATACTCCGAGCGGGCGGACAGCGCCCAGACCCAGCTGGGGGACGTGGAGCTGCGCCGCCAGACCCTGGCCGGGGAGCGGGGGCAGGTGCGCCGCCGCATGGAGGAGAACACCGCCAATACCGCCCAGGCCAAGGCCCGCATTGAGAAACTGGAGGGCTCCGCCGCCGCCCTGCGGGCGGAGGGCGAGGCCAAGGCCCAGGGCCGCACCGCCTTACAGGACAAGGTGGCGGCGCTGAACGAGGAGTCCGCCCAGTACAGCGCTAAGCTGGCAGGGCTGGAGGGCGAGCAGTCCGCCCTGCGGCAGAGCGTGGGCGAGCTGGAGCGCCTGCGGGACGATCTCAGCGGCGACACCGCCAGCCGCACCGCCATGATCGGCCAGTTTGAGGAGCAGAACGGCTACCTGACCCGGCGGATTGAGGAGGAGAAGGGGCGGCTGCAGGCCCTCCAGGCCGCCAGCCGGGACGGAAGCGCCGCTGTCCGGCGGCTCAACGAGGAGAAGCTGGCCCTGGAGGGGGAGCGGAATCAGGCCGACAAGCAGATCCGGGATCGGAACGACGAGCTGGTTCGGATGGAGGGCGAGGTGTCCGCCCTGGAGAATAAGGCCGCCGCCGCCGCCATGGAGGAGAGCCAGATTCTGGACAAGCTGTGGGAGAGCTACGAGCTGTCCCACGAGGCGGCCCGGGCCCAGCGGGTGGAGCTGGAATCCGTCCCCAAGGCCCAGCGGCGCATCGGGGAGCTGAAAAAGTCCATCTCCGCCCTGGGCAGCATCAACCCAGACGCGGTGGAGGAGTTCCAGCGGGTGAACGAGCGGTACACCTACTTCACCGACCAGCGGGACGACGTGGCCAAGGCCAAGAAGGAATTGCAGGACATCATCGCCCAGATCGTGGGCGAGATGACGGGCATCTTTACCGAGCAGTTCGCCCTGATCAACGAGGGCTTCCGGCAGGCGTTCACCGACCTGTTCGGCGGCGGCAAGGCCAACCTGGAGCTGGAGGATCGGTCGGACGTGCTTAACTGCGGCATCGAGATCAGGGCCCAGCCCCCGGGCAAGACGGTGCAGAACATGAGCGCCCTGTCCGGCGGGGAGCGGGCGCTCATCGCCATCGCGCTGTACTTCGCCATTTTAAAGGTGCGGCCCACCCCCTTCTGCGTCATGGACGAGATCGAGGCCGCGCTGGACGAGTCCAACGTGGTGCGGTACGCCCGGTATCTCCGGCGGATCAGCGACAAGACCCAGTTCATCGTCATCACCCACCGCCGGGGCACCATGGAGGAGGCCGACGTGCTGTACGGCGTCACCATGCAGGAGAAGGGCGTGTCGAGGATGCTCACCATCAATTTGAACGACGTGGAAAAAGAGCTGAACATCAAATAAAGGAGAGATCATCCTATGAGCAAGATCAGGAAGTGCGCCAGCTGCGGCGCGGAGATGGACTTTTTGGGTGAGGAGCAGATCCAGCTTGGGCAGGCGGGCGTTGTCCTGGGGCACCTGTCCAACCTGTTGTCCGGTTCCCTGGAGGTGGAGATCTGGGCGTGCCCTGCCTGCGGAAAGATTGAGTTCTACCGTCAAGGCAGCTCCGAGACCTGGCGGGAGGAGGGGCATATGCCCCAGGTGATCTGCTGCAAGTGCGGGACGAAGCACGACCTGGACGATCCCAAATGTCCCGGTTGCGGCCTGAAGAATCCGAATTATTCATAAAATAGAGGAAGATTTAAATGGGCTTTTTTGATAAGATTAAAAAGATAGGGATTTTCAACGGTTTCTCCCAGCTGGACGACGACTTCTACGAGGAGCTGGAGGAGTCCCTGGTGATGGCCGATTTAGGCGCCGAGACCACCCTGGAGGCGGTGGAGGAGCTGAAACGCCGCTGCAAGGCGGAGAAGATCAAGGACATTGAGGGCGCCCGCCAGTGTATGCGGGACATTTTAGCGGAATACCTCACCACCGGCGATCTGTCGGTGGATCTGTCCAGCACCCCCGCCATCGTGCTGTTCATCGGGGTGAACGGGGTGGGCAAAACCACCTCCATCGGCAAGCTGGCCGCCCGGTGGAAGCGGGAGGGCAAAAAGGTGCTGCTGTGCGCCGGGGACACCTTCCGGGCCGCCGCCGCCGAGCAGCTCACCATCTGGGCCGACCGGGCCGGGGTGGACATCATCAAGCAGCACGAGGGGGCCGACCCCGCCGCCGTGGTGTACGACGCGCTGTCCGCCGCCAAGGCCCGGCACGCGGACGTGGTGCTGGTGGACACCGCCGGACGGCTGCAAAACAAGGCCAACCTGATGAACGAGCTGAACAAGATCTCCCGGGTCATCGACCGGGAGTGCCCCAGCTCCAGCCGGGAGACCCTGCTGGTGCTGGACGCCACCACCGGGCAGAACGGGCTGATCCAGGCCAAGGAGTTCTCCAAGGCGGCGGGGGTGTCCGGCATTGTCCTTACCAAGCTGGACGGCACCGCCAAGGGGGGCATTGTCATTGCCATCGCGAAGGAATTGGGCGTGCCCGTCAAATTCGCCGGGGTGGGCGAGGGCGTGGACGACCTCCAGCCCTTCGACGCCGCGGAATTCACCCAGGCGCTGCTGTAAGGGGAGAATGGAACGATGGATTGTCCGTTATGCGGAAAGGAAATGAAGGAGGGCGTTATCTCCGGCGGGTTTAAATGGGTGGAGGATGGCCGGGACGCCTGGGAGGGGATCCCCCTGTCCACCGGCCTGCTGGGGAGAGCGCCAAAGTCGTTTTACTGCCCGGACTGCCGTCAGATCGTTCTGCCCGTGCCGGAGAACGCCGGATTTATGGGAGCGGTACAGCAGAAAATAGATACCGCGTCGGAAAAAATCGGAACGGTGCAGAGGCGGTGGGAAGCCCAGCGCAGCCAGACAAAGGAGCAGAAGAAAAAGAAAGAATTTGGGTCAAAAGACCCGTGGGAGTTGTAGAAAAATGAAACTGGTACTGGCGAGCAAAAATCAGAAAAAGCTGAAGGAAATGAACGAGATCCTGTCCGGCATGGGGGTGGAGGTGTGCCTTCAGGCGGACGTGGGCATCGACATCGACGTGGAGGAGACGGGAACCACCTTCGAGGAGAACTCCCTGCTGAAGGCCAAGGCGGTGATGGAGGCCAGCGGCCTGCCCGCCATCGCGGACGACTCCGGGCTGTGCGTGGACGCGCTGAACGGCGCTCCCGGCGTGTACTCCGCCCGGTACGGCGGCGAGGGGCTGGACGACGCGGGGCGCTACCGGATGCTGCTGGCCAATATGCCCCGGGGGGCGGCCCGGACGGCCAAATTCGTGTCGGTGATCACCTGCTGCTTCCCCGGCGGAGACGTGCTCACCGCCCGGGGGGAGTGCCCCGGCACCATCGCCTTCGCCCCCATGGGGGAGGGCGGCTTCGGGTACGACCCGGTGTTCTTCCTGCCCAAGCTGAAAAAGACCTTCGCCCAGCTCTCCCCCGAGGAGAAGAACGCCATCTCCCACCGGGGGCTGGCGCTGGCGGCGTTCCAGAAGAAGCTGGAGGAATACCTGAAGTGACAGGATTCGACGGAAAGGAGTGCCGTAGATGAAACACACAGGGGTCTGCCCCAAGTGCGGCGGACGGGAAATTGTTGTGATGCGGGGAAACCTGAACGATGGTTCGGATCCCCGGGTGCGGATCAAGGGCCTGCTGTCCAGCAAGCCTCAGTATTTCGTGCCGGTAAACCGCTATCTGTGCTGCGCCTGCGGCTATCTGGAGAGCTGGGTGAATTCGGAGGAATTCGTACGCTCCGGCGGCAAGGAATACTGGGAGAAGTGGGAGAAGCAGATGAGCGCGCTGGAAGGCGAGCAGGCGGCCCAGCGGGAGTCCGCTGAGCAAAAGCGGAACAACACCAGGAGGAATGACCCATGGGATTGACCGGCAAGCAGCGGGCACAGCTGAGGGGGCTGGCCAATGACATCGACACCATTGTCCACATCGGCAAGGACGGCGTGGGCGAAAACCTCATCAAGCAGGCGGACGACGCCCTGGAGGCCCGGGAGCTGATCAAGGGCAAGGTGCTGGAAAACAGCCCCCTGTCCCCCCGGGAGGGGGCGGAGGAGCTGGCCCGCGCCACCCGGAGCGAGGTGGTGCAGGTCATCGGCACCAAATTCGTGCTCTATCGGGAGACCCACGGCAAGCCCAGGGAAAAGCGAATCAAGCTGGTAAAATAGGCGTACCCAAATCTTTAGAGAGGGTGGTTCCCATGAAAATCGGCATCTATGGCGGCAGCTTCAATCCCCCCCATCTGGGGCACCTGGCGGCGGCCCGGGCCGCCGCGGCGGCGCTGGGGCTGGATAAGCTGGTTTTTGTGCCCGCGGGCCTGCCCCCCCACAAGGAGCTGCCCGCCGGCAGCCCCACAGGGCCGCAGCGGTTCGCCATGACGCGGATCGCCGCCGACCAGCTTCTGCTGCCGGAGGTGACGGAGGTCTGGGACGCGGAGCTCCACCGGGAGGGCAAGAGCTACACCGCCGACACCCTGAAGGAGGCCGCCCGGCGCTGGCCCGATGGGGAGCTGTGGCTGCTGATGGGGACGGATATGTTCCTCACCCTCCACCAGTGGCATGAGCCGGATCGGATCCTCGCCATGGCCGGGGTGTGCGCCTTCGGCAGAAGCGAGGCGGACAGCGAGGCGGTGTTCGCCCCCCAGCGGGACTATCTGTCCAAAACCTACGGGGCCAGGGTTACCACCATCTCCATCCCCGGACTGGTGGATATCTCGTCCACCCGGCTGCGGGCAGAGCTGGCCGCGGGGGCGGGCCGGGAATTTTTGCCGGAAGCGGTGTACGGCTACATTTTGCGGGAAAAACTATATGGGACAAACGCCGATCTGAAGCGCCTCACCCTGGAGGATCTGCGCTGCGTGTCCTACTCCATGGTGTACGCCAAGCGGCTGGCCCACATCCGGGGCTGCGAGGAGGAGGCGGCGCGGCTGGCCCGCCGCTGGGGGGCGGACGAGGATCGGATGCGCCGGGCGGCCATCCTCCACGACTGCACCAAATACCTCAGCCACGAGGAGCATCTGGCCATCTGCGACCAATACGGGATCGCCCTGGAGCCGCTGGAGCGGGCCACCGACAAGCTGCTCCACGCCAAGAGCGGCGCGGCGCTGGCAAAGCATATCTTCGGGCAGGACGACATCTATGACGCCATCCTCTACCACACCACCGCCCGGGCGGGCATGAGCCTGGAGGAGAAGCTGCTGTACATCGCCGACTATATGGAGCCCAACCGGGACTTCCCGGAGGTGGGCGAGCTGCGCCGGCTGGCCTACAGCGACCTGGACGGGGCGGTGGGTATGGGCGCGTCGCTGTCCATGCAGGAGATGGTTCAGCGGGGCAAGGAGCTCCACCACGACACCCTGGGGGCCTATGAATTTTATCGGAAAGGGACTTGAAGCATGAGCGACTACGGCAACAGGCCCAACGGCGCGGCTCCGGATCCGTCCGGGCCGGGCAAGCGGCTGGAGCACGGGGCCAAGCCCCCGCTAGGCCCGGAGGAGGCCAAGCGCCGGCGGGAGCGGCGGATCATGATCGTCATGATCGTGCTGGCGGCGGTGATGGTGATCGCGGCGGCGGCACTGCTGCTGTATAACCGCTGGTTCAAAAAGCCCTCCCTTCCGCCGGGGCCGGTGAACTCCGGGGATCCCGCCGCCTCCCTCCAGCCCGGGGAAACCCCCGGGCCCACGCTGGACATCGACGCCGTCCAGCCCAAGGTGGGCGGGGATCGCAAGAGCGGCAGCATCTACACCTTCCTGGTGTTTGGCGCGGACGTGGCCTCCGGCCTGACGGATACCATGATGGTGGCGACCTATGACGTGGCCAACCAGCGGGCCGCCGTCATGTCCCTGCCCCGGGACACGCTGATCAACGTGCGCCGGTGGAACAAGAGCCTGAACGCCGTGTACAGCTCCTACAAGGAGCCCGCCCAGGGGGTGGAGGCGCTGAAAAGCGAGGTGTCCGAGCTGGTGGGCTTCACCCCGGACTACTACGTGAAGATCGACTGGGAGCTGGTGGGCGAGATGGTGGAGGCCATCGGCGGCGTCTGGTTCGACGTCCCCCGGGATATGCACTATGACGACCCCTATCAGGATCTGCACATCCACCAGGACAAGGGCTACCGCAAGCTGACCGGGGACGACGCCATGCAGATCGTCCGGTTCCGGCACAGCAACGATGGAAACGCCATCAGCGATATCACCCGGCTGAAGATCCAGCACGATTTCCTGAAGGCGGTGCTGAAGCAGACGCTGCAAATCCAGAACATGGCGAAGATCACCCAGCTGGCCGACCTGTTCAGCCGCCGGGTGGAGAGCGATTTGCAGGTGGAGAACATCATGTGGTTCGGCTCCCAGGCGGTGTTCGGCGGGCTGGGCGTGGACGATGTGGAGTTTTTCACCATGCCGTATTACGGGGCGTCCAACGACAGGAATGCGAGGCATTACGGCAAGGTATACCCCAACCAGACGGAGCTGCTGAAGGCCATCAACGAGAAGCTGAACCCCTTTGTGGAGGAGGTCACCATCAAGCAGCTTGACCTGATCCGGGTGAGCGCCGACGGCAATACCCTGTCCTCCAGCACCGGGGTGCTTGCCGACCCCAGCGCCGGCATCCCCCCGGTGGTGAACACGCCGGAACCCACCGCCCCGCCGGAGAGCGAGCCTCCGGAGCCCACCCCGCCGCTGGAGAGCGAGCCCCTGCCCACCAGGCCGGCGGAGACGGAGCCGCCCCCCGCCAGCGATCCCCCGCCGGAGACGGCGCCCCCTGCGGCGACGGATCCCGGCGGCGGGAGCCCGCAGGGCGAGGATGGAACGATTGAATGAATTTACAAATCAAAGGAGACGATCATATGCTGAACCCGAAGGAGATCATCGCCGTGGCCGTGAAGGCGCTGGACGACAAGAAGGGCAAGGATCTCAAGGTGCTGTATACCGCCGATCAGACTACCCTGGCGGACTATTTTGTCATCTGTACCGGCACGTCCAACACCCAAGTGCGGGCGCTGGCGGAGGCGGTGGAGGAATCCCTGTCCCAGGCGGGCGAGGAGCCCCACCACATTGAGGGCCACCGGGGAGGCCAGTGGACGCTGCTGGACTATTCCGCGGTGGTGGTGCACGTGTTTACCGAGGAGGGGCGGGCGTTCTACGACCTGGAGCGGCTGTGGTCGGACGCCAAGCCGGTGGACGTGTCCCAATACCTGACGGCGGAAGCCGAGTAAGAAGCAAAGGTTGTGAATTGATATGGAAAACCAAGAAAAAAAAGTGATGCTCTCCGGCATCCAGCCCAGCGGAGAGCTGCATCTGGGAAACTACCTGGGGCCGCTGCGCCACTGGCCGGAGATGATTGACGAATACGACTGCTATTTCTTCCTGGCGGATCTGCACACCATCACCGTGCGGCAGGATCCGGCCCAGCTGCGCCGCCGGGTGCTGACGCTGCTGGCCAACTACATCGCCTGCGGGCTGGATCCGGACAAGTGCGTGCTGTTCATCCAGTCCCACGTGCCCGCCCACAGCCAGCTGGCCTGGGTGCTGGATTGCTACGCCATGTTCGGCGAGCTGTCCCGCATGACCCAGTTCAAGGACAAGTCCGCCCGGAACGCCGACAACATCAACGCGGGGCTGTTCACCTACCCGGTGCTGATGGCGGCGGATATCCTGCTCTATCAGCCGGATTTTGTCCCCGTGGGGGAGGATCAAAAGCAGCACGTGGAGATCTGCCGGGACATCGCCAACCGCTTCAACGGCGTGTACGGCGACGTGCTGAAGGTGCCCGAGCCCTACATCGCCAAGGTGGGGGCCCGGATCATGAGCCTGTCCACCCCGGACAGCAAGATGAGCAAATCCCAGCCCGAGGGCTGCGTGTTCCTGATGGAGAAACCGGAGGACATCGCCCGGAAGTTCAAGCGGGCCATTACCGACAGCGACGTCGAGCACTGTGTCCGCTATGACCCGGCGGCCAAGCCCGGGGTGTCCAACCTGATGCAGATCTACGCCTCCGCCACCGGCAAGAGCTACGAGGAGATCGAGCGGGAGTTTGACGGACAGGGCTACGGCAGGTTCAAGCCCGCCGTGGGCGAGGCGGTGATCGAGACTCTGCGGCCCATCCGGGAGGAGACGGAGCGGCTGCTGGCGGACAAGGCGTACCTGGAGGGCGTCTACCGGGCCGGGGCGGAGAAGGCGGAGTATATCGCCAACAAGACCCTGCGGAAGGTATACAAAAAGGTGGGCTTTTTACCCCGTTGAGCGGGAGAGAGAAAGACGCTGGGTAAAGGAGCGGAAATCACTTGAATGATTTAGGGAGAATCCTTGCGTCGCAGGACATCTGGTACGTGCTGCTGGCGCTGCTGACGGCGGCGATCATATCCTGCGTGTTCACGCCGCTGGTCAAGGTGCTGTCCGTGAAGTATGGGGCGGTGGACATACCCAAGGACGGCCGCCGGATGCACGATCACCCTATCCCCCGCATGGGCGGGCTGGCCATCTTCTTCGGCTTTCTGGTGTCGGTGCTGGTGTTCGTCCCTCTGGACGCCGCGAAAAAAGGGATGCTGCTGGGGGCGGTGATCATCGTGGTGCTGGGCGTGCTGGACGACAAGTATGCCCTGCCCGCCAAGCCCAAGTTCTTGGTGCAGATCGTGGCCGCCCTCATCGCCGTGCTGGCGGGCAACCGCATTGAGGTGCTGTCCAACCCCAACATCTTCAGCGCCAACGAGGTGTGGGAGCTGGGCTGGCTGTCCTACCCCATCACGGTGATCTGGATCGTGGCCATCACCAACGCCGTCAACCTCATCGACGGACTGGACGGGCTGGCCTGCGGCGTGTCCACCATCAGCTCGGCCACCATGCTGATCATCGCCATGCGGGTCGGCGAGCTGGACGTAGAGGTGATGATGGCGGCGCTGGTGGGGGCCTGCATCGGCTTCCTGCCCTATAACTTCAACCCCGCCAAAATCTTTATGGGAGATACGGGTTCCACCTTCTTGGGCTTCATCATGGCCACAGTGTCGGTGAACGGGATGTTCAAGCAGCACGCCTTCATCTCCTTTGTAGTGCCCTTCCTGGTGCTGGGCCTGCCCATCTTCGACGTGTGCTTCGCCGTGGTGCGCCGGGTGTCCCACGGGCAGAGCCCCATGCAGCCCGACCGGGGCCACGTCCACCACCGGCTCATCGACATGGGCTTCTCCCAAAAGCAGGCGGTGGGCGTGCTGTATGTGATCTCCGCCATTCTGGGCCTGTCCGCCGTGGTGCTCACCGCCGGCGGGGCCGGCAAAGCCATGCTGTTCCTGGTGGCCATGGGGGTGGCGGTGGCCGTGGCGTGGCGGGTGTTCCTGGTGGGGCCCTCCGGGGAGGAGGACGAGCCTCAGAAGCAGGAGGACAAGTCCGCGGAGCAGGAGGAGGACAAGCGGGATGGATAAGCTGAAGGTGATGACGATTTTTGGCACCCGGCCTGAGGCCATCAAGATGGCCCCCCTGGTGAAGGAGCTGGAGCGCCGCCCGGAATTTGAGAGCTCTTGCTGCGTCACCGCCCAGCACCGGCAGATGCTGGACACGGTGCTGGACATCTTCCGGATCAAGCCGGAATTCGACCTGGACATCATGGAGGCCAAGCAGAGCCTGTCCACCATTACCTCCAAGTGCCTGCTGGGGCTGGAAACCGTGTTCCAGCAGGTGCGGCCCGACCTGGTGCTGGTGCACGGGGACACCTCCACCACCTTTGCCGGGGCGCTGGCGGCCTTCTACCAGCAGATCTCCATCGGCCACGTGGAGGCCGGCCTGCGCACCGGGGACAAGTACTCCCCCTTCCCGGAGGAGATGAACCGCTGCATGGTGAGCCGGCTGGCGGATCTCCACTTCTGCCCCACCGAGAGCAACCGCCGCAACCTGGCGGCGGAGGGGGTGGCGAAGGGCGTGTTTGTCACCGGCAACACCGTCATCGACGCCCTGGGCACCACCGTGCGGGACGACTTCCGGTTCACCACCGAGGAGCTGAACCGGCTGGACTATCAGGGCAAAAAGGTGATTGTGGTCACCTGCCACCGCCGGGAGAATTACGGCGAGCCCATGGCGCAGATCATGAAGGCCCTGCGGCGGCTGGCCCTCACCTACGCGGATCAGGTCGAGCTGGTGTATCCGGTGCACCTGTCCCCGGTGGTGCAGAAGGCGGCCCGGAGCCGGCTGGAGGGGCTGGACAACGTCCATCTGGTGGATCCCCTCACCGCCGACGAGATGCACAACCTGATGGCCCGGAGCTACCTGGTGCTCACCGACTCCGGCGGCCTCCAGGAGGAGGCCCCCGCCCTGGGCAAGCCGGTGCTTGTCCTGCGCCGGGAGACGGAGCGGCCCGAGGCGGTGGCGGCGGGGACGGTGCGCATCGCGGGCACCCATGAGACGGATATTTTCAACCTGGCGTCGGAGCTGATCGAGTCTCCGGCGGCCTATGCCGGGATGGCCCACGCCGTCAACCCCTACGGGGACGGGACGGCCTGCCGCCGGATCGCCGACGCCATTTTGTACTACTTCGGCCGATCCAGCCGTCCGCCGGAGACATTTCAAAGCCGCTGACCGGAGGCCGGCGGCGGGAAAGGGGGAGCTTGCGTGGAGGAGCGAAAGCGCACCATCCTGGCGGCGGTGATCATCCTGGTGGTGCTGGCGGCGGTGCTGTACAGCTTTTCCATGAATCTGTTCGCCCCTACCCCCAAATTGGAGCTGGCCAACCCGGACGCCACAGCCAGCGCGGATCCCAGCGGGCCGCCCAGCGGGGAGCAGGGCGGGCTGATGGTGGAGGTGTCCACCCGGACGGTGCAGAGCCTCATCGCCTCCCTGACCCGGTACGAGAGCTACAGCCGGACGGTGACGGTGCAGTATTTTGACGCGGGACAGCCGGTGGGCTCCGCCTCCGCCCAGATCTGGGCGGACGGGGGCTGGAGCCGGACGGACGTGACCCTGGCCTCCGGCCGGGTGGAGCACGCCATTTTAGGGGCCGGCCGGCTGTGGCTGTGGTACGACCGGGAGAGCACGGTGTATGAGGGCCCGGGGTCGGACTTGTCCGCCGATCTGATCCAGCGCCTGCCCACCTATGAGGATGTGCTGGCGCTGGACAAGGAGCGGATCACCGCCGCGGGCTATGTGGAGCGGGACGGCCTGCCCTGCGTCTTTGTGGAGGCGGCCTCCCGGGAGCTGGGCTATGTGGAGCGGTACTGGATCTCGGAAACCAGCGGCCTGCTGATGGCGGCGGAGACGGAAAAGGACGGCGAGCTGGTATACGCCATGTCCTCCCAGCAGGTGGTGAGCCCCCTGGATCAGGCGGCGGGCATTTTTACCCTCCCGGACGGAACCCAGCTTTACACGCCGGAGCGGTGATCAGCACTCCTCCCCCTTCTCCTTGGGCTTGTCGTCCCCCAGGCCCAGCAGCAGCATGAGGCCCAGGGTGATCACCAGCTCCAGATTGTCCCCCTCCAGGTAGAGGAACAGGATGATCAGCACCAGCAGGATGTCGCCGGTGTCGAAGTTTTCCAGGGAAAAGTGCTTCAGCACCCCGTCCAGCAGCTGGCCCAGCCCGCCGGTGATCTCGCCCACCAGGTCGTTTTTTGGCTGGGGCCGGGGGCCGGGCTGGGGCATTGGCCGGTGGGACGGCCCCGGGCCGGGGCGGCTGGGCCCCTGTGCGTGGCGGCCGGACGGCTGGGCCTGGGGCTCGGGATCCAGCAGGACAAAGTCGCTGCCGTCCAGGTATTGGTTATACATGGCCGTCCTCCTCCCTGCGGCCGCTCTCCCGCTGGGCCCGGAACAGCTCCAGGCCGGAGCGGATCAGCCGGGACAGCTTGGCGATCTGGATGGCCTTGTCCAGCTTGGCGTACCGCTGCTCCTTCACAAAGGGGCGCAGGGCGGTGAGCAGGGCCACCCGCTGATCGTCCGCGCCGCTGTTGAACTGGCCGATAAGGCCCGCGGCGGCGGACAGCAGCTTGGGATCCAGAGAGCCCAGCCCCCCCAGCAGGCTGCCCAGCCCGTCTCCGGAACCTCCGGACGCGGCGGGCGCCGGAGGGGGCGCGGGGCTCTGGGCCTGCTCCTGGGGCTGTTCCTGGGGCTGGGACGGCTCCCCTGCCCCGGCGGCAGGCGGGCTGCCGCCCCCGTTCAGCGACTGGGCCAGGGCCATGATCTGAGCCATGGCTTGGGGGTTGCCGAGAACGCTTTCCAGTTTTTCTTCCAGTTCGCTCATGGCTGCCCCTTTCCTCGCGGCGGTTTGGATTACTTCAAGCTGTCCTTCATCTTCTGAATCAGCCGGGCCCCCTCCGGATCCCGCATGAGCTGGCGGATGGCGTCGGTGAGCTGGGCGGTGTCTCCCTTGGCGGCCCGCTCCGCGGCGGACTCCAGATCGCCGGTGGTGCGGCTCAGCATGGAAAAGATCTGCTGGGTCTCCGGCGCATCCCGGAGCTGCTCCAGCCTGCCCTTGTCGCTCATGAGGCGGGCGGCCTCTTTTCCCTTCATCAGTTCGTCAAAATTCGGCATAGGACTCCCTCCAATCATTCCCAGTATATGTGCGGGGAAAGGAATGGTGAACCCCATGAAGATTTTAGTTTTCTCCGATTCCCACGGGCGGCTGAGCCTGATGCTGGACGCCATAGAAAAGGAACAGCCCCAGCGGGTGTTTTTCCTGGGGGACAACTACCGGGACGGCCAGGCCCTGGCGGACGTCTACCCGGACTTGCCTATGGATATGGTGCGTGGGAATTGCGATCTCTGCATCGGGCCGGACGAGCTGCTGGTGGAGGCGGAGGGCGTGCGGTTTTTTCTGGCCCACGGCCACCGTTTCTATGCCAAACAGGGTACGGATCGGCTGGTGGAGGAGGGAAAGCGCCGGGGGGCGGCGGTGGTGTGCTTCGGTCACACCCACCAGGCGCTGAGCCAGCCAGAGGGCGGCGTGTGGCTGCTCAACCCGGGGACGGCGGGCGGGGTGAACAACCGCCCGGGATACGCTGTGGTGACGGTACGCGGCGGGACGTTCCGGGTGGATCTGCGGTAAGCGGGCCCAATTTTGAGGGGGCGGCCGATTTGACGATTAAAGCCAGAATTTTTCATTTTGTGCTTGACAGGCCCCACTTTGTTTGGTATAATTGCTTTCGCCGTCTGACGAACGGAGGAATGATTGGGGAGCATAGCTCAGCTGGGAGAGCACTTGCCTTACAAGCAAGGGGTCACAGGTTCGAGCCCTGTTGTTCCCACCACACTTTGTGGCGCGGTAGTTCAGTTGGTTAGAACGCCGGCCTGTCACGCCGGAGGTCGAGGGTTCAAGTCCCTTCCGCGTCGCCATTTCCCTTTTATGCCCAGGTAGCTCAGTTGGTAGAGCAGCGGACTGAAAATCCGCGTGTCGCTGGTTCGACTCCGGCCCTGGGCACCATATGCGAGTGTAGCTCATCTGGTAGAGCGCCACCTTGCCAAGGTGGAGGTAGCGAGTTCGAGCCTCGTCACTCGCTCCAGAAAAATTTCAAAAAGAAGTGCTAAAGCACTTCTTTTTGAATATAATATAGTGTTCGGCGCCATAGCCAAGTGGTAAGGCAAGGGTCTGCAAAATCCTGATGCCCCAGTTCAAATCTGGGTGGCGCCTCCAAAACGAGAGGGCGGGCTGCGGCCCGCCCTCTGCCTTTTAATTCAATATCGGGGTGTGGCGAAGTTTGGTATCGCGCTTGGTTCGGGTCCAAGAGGCCCCGGGTTCGAATCCCGGCACTCCGACCATAAATCTCCTGGTTCTTGGCCGAATCAGGAGATTTTGCTTGCTTTTCACTCGGATTTGTTCATCTGGATTTTGCGTGTTTGCGTTTTGACCCAAACAAGACCCATACCAGAAAATTTCGCGGGAGTGCCAGCCTCTTGGCTCGGCGCTCCCGCGTTCTTTTTCTGGGTTTTTAGACTGCCTGGGCCATGAAACTGCCCATCCGCTGGGCGGCGTCTTTCTGCATCTCGCCCGTGACGTGGGTGTAGGTGTCAAGGGTAAACCCAGCACTGTAGTGGCCCAGGATGCTGGAAACCGTTTTGGCGTCTATTCCCTGTTGAATCGCTAAGGTGGCGAAGGTGTGACGGAGGCCGTGGAACGGGATGTTCTCAGCGATCCCGGCTTTCTTCAGCAGGTTCTTGTGCAACCGCCCGATGCAATCCGGGCCGTAGAGCCTGCCTGTCACCGGGGAGGGGAACATGATCGGGTTGCTGGAGTGCTTGGCGTGCTCCTGGACGAGCAGATCCACCGTTTCTTTTGGCAGGTAGATCGTCCTCACCGAGTTGGCGGTCTTGGGCTGAGTTACCTTCACCTCGCCGTTGATCCGCCCGGCGGATTTGGAGATGGTGAGGGTCTGGGCCTCCAGGTCAAGGTCATCCCAGAGAAGGGCTACCAGTTCTCCCCTTCTCAGACCTGTGGTCAGCTCCAGGTAGAACATGGGGAGGACACCATGTTCCTCTGCGGCGGCGAGGTAGGCGCTGATTTTCTCCGCTGGAAGCGTCTGCATCTCTTTCTTTTCCTTGGGCGGCAGCTTGCACCCGGCGGCGGGGTTGTACGGGATGAGCCGCTCCTGCACTGCCTGGTCCAAGCACTGGCGGAGCATGGCGTGGAGGCCCCGGATGGTCTTGGCGCTCAAGCTCAGATCCTTCATACCCTCGTAGCGTTTGACTCGGCCTTTGGTCTTGGCTTTGTTGTAGAACTTCTGGATATCCAAGGTGGTGAGCTTGTTGAGCTTGATTTTCCCGATGTTGGGTATGATGTGCTTGTCGATGTAGTTCTTGTAGTAGGCTGCGGTGGTTTCCCGGATGGAGGGCTTGGCATAATTCTCAAACCAGGCTTCCGCCCACTGTCCTACTGTGTATTGGTCGGTTTTGTATGCGTCCACTTTTCCGGCCTGTTCCAGTGCCGCCGACAGCTTTTCTTTGCATTCCTTCTGGGTTTTCGCCAGCACGTTTTTATAGATGGCTTTTCCTGTTTCCGGGTTGTGCCCCGCTGTGTAGCGGCCCTCCCAACGGCCATCTTTTCGCTTGCGAATGTTGCCCTCGCCGTTGGCCCGCTTTTTAGCCACTGTCGGTCACCTCCCGAGTGTCGCCGTCATGATCGTCCATGCACTCAGCCATCATCCGAACTCCCAGCCGGAAGCCCAGGATGAAATTTTCCAGGGCTGTGATGCTGTCGATCTCGTGCTGCGACCTGATGAGTTTTGCGAGAATTGTCTGCTCGGTTTCGTTGATTCGTTCCATGAGTTGGCTCTCATAGTGGGCGATACGGTCTGCCGCCTTCTTCAGTTCTGAGCCGTGCGTCATCTGCCGCTCACAGGGGACGATGTTGCCGTAGTAGAAATCTTCCAGTGTTTTTCTCATTTTCCCACCTCCTTCGTAGCGACACACCATACCACACTCTGGTGGGAATAGCTACTGGGAACGGCAAGAATTATCAGTTCAGACACATATTTTTTCTGCCGTACTGGCGGTGCCCTTCTCTTTGTATACACTGGTGCAATTCGCACTCTCCCTCAGAAGTGTACGGAGCCGAGGAAAGAGGCCCTCTTATTGTTTACTGCGCCCCATTTTTTGAGGTGGCTCATGGTACTACTTCTGGCTGTTTAGGCGTAGCTCCTGTTGAGTGGAATACACAATTTTTTGGTCCCTCATCTCCATGATTTCAGCCCTTATTCCCGCACTGACCCCCGCCCAAAGCGGCCACCCATGGGCATTTGAGCAATATCAGACCCCAGCAGTGACCCCAGCGGGCAGAATGTGACCCCCGTATACGCCCAGGTTTCAAAGCCTGGAAGCCCTTGAAACGACCCGCACTGCGGGGCGTTGTGATTCGGGCGGGGGTCACTTGTGACCCCCGCCCTTTATCCCGCTATACTTTCGAACAGGGCAAATCTGCAAGAATATGCACCCAATATGCACCGGCTGTATGTTTTGGTATCCTCGCCGGAAGCGGCGGTGATATACTGTTCCCCGCAGACAGAGGT
>JAETQF010000005.1 GCA_021770845.1 Oscillospiraceae bacterium | reverse complement strand
AGACGGCAGAGGTCAATGGCGTAAAGAGCGAAAAACAGCCTGAAAAGGCAGGACTGTGGCCTTTTACAGTCACAGTCCTGCGGTACATAAATACTTCGTTGCGGCACCTCACTTCACGCGGGCCGCTGTTATTTACTTTAGCTCCAGCCGTTCCTGAATCCACGCCACTTTCTCCGCATCCGTCATATCCTCCTCGTGCACAATGCCTTTGATCTCCTCCAGCGCCCACTCCGCCCTGTTCTCCACGGCCTGACGCAGTTCATCCATATTGATATCCGGGATTTCCACGGTCACTTTTCCGTTCCGGATCAATGTGGACAGCACAAATTGCAGCGTTGTCATTCTGCTTATCCCCTTTGCAATATTATTGTAAAACAGAATAGCAAGCCTTTGCAAAATTTCTGTTTTGTTTATTTATACCACATATCGTATTACAGTGTAAAGGGTAAACTGTAATGCGTGGTGAAAAACATGAGTAGATTCAAATTGCCCGTTATTCCCGACACAACATCAAAATCTGTCCGATTCCCCAATGATATCATTGAGCAGATTGAAGAAGTCATTCGAGGCACCAATGTCACCTTCTCTGCCTTTGTCATTGAAGCGGCAAGGGTGGCCTTGGAAAATCTCCGGGAGGACGCCGAGGCGGAGGGCAAGCCGCCCCAGGACTGACCCGCGCCCAGCAAAAAAGCCTGCCGTCCGGCAGGCTTTTTTCTGTTCATTTCCCGTCCAGCGGCAGGGTGACGGTAAACGCCGTCCCCTCCCCCGGGGCGCTGCGCACCCCGATCTTCCCCCGGTGCCCCTCCACAATGGCCGACGCGATGGACAGGCCCAGGCCGTACCCGCCGGTCTCCCGGCTCCGGGCCGCGTCCGCCCGGTAGAACCGCTCAAACAGATGGGCCTGGGCCTCCGCCGGGATGGGCTCCCCGGTGTTGTGGACGGTGAGCGCCGCCCGCTCGCCCCCCTTCAGAGTGACGGTGATCCGCCCTCCCGGCCCGCAGTATTTGCAGGCGTTGTCCAGCAGGATGGCCCCCAGCCGCCGCAGCTCCTCCCCGTCCCCCAGGACGGACAGGCCGGGGGCCAATTCGCTATCCAGCGTCAGCCCCGCCTCAAAGGCCACCGGCTCGAAGGCCAGCACGCAGCTCTCCACCGCGTCGGTGAGGGAGACGGCCTCCCTGGGCCGGGCCCGCTGCCCCGCGTCCCCCCGGGCCAGGTACAGCAGATCCTGCACCAGCCCCTTCATCCGCAGGCCCTCCTCCCGGATGGACTCCACCCACTTGCGCTGGCTGTCCACCGTGTCCTCCCCCCGGGCCAGCAGGATGTCCGCGTCCGCCAGCAGGACGGTGAGGGGGGTTTTCAGCTCGTGGGAGGCGTCGGCCACAAACTGCTGCTGCCGCCGCCAGCCCTCCTCCACCGGCCGCACCAGCCACCGGGAGAGGAACCAGCTCACCGCGAAGAACCCCGCCGACGCGGCGGCGAACAGCAGCAGGGCGGTGAGGATCTGCCGCCCCGCCCCCGTCCGCTCCCAGGACAGGTCGGCAAAGGCCACCCGCAGATACCGCCCCGACCGCTGGATCTGCCAGCGCAGCCCCTGGCCGGGCAGCCTCCCCGACGCCCCCCCGGCGGCCAGCGCCCCCTCCACCGCCCGGGTCACCCCGTCCTCGTTCACGGCGGCGTTGAAGGACAGGGCCAGCAGAATCTGCCCGCTGTCCCCGTCCACCACGGCGCAGAAGGCGGGTATGGCGGTGTACAGCTCCTCGTCCCGGTCAAGGCCCTCCAGGGAGGCGCTCCAGGGCTCCAGCGCCGCCTGGCTGCGCTGGAGGACGTTTCGCAGCACCAGATCCGTCCCCGCCCGGTACTGCCGCACCGCCGAGGCGGTCTGCACCGCCAGCACCGCCGCCAGCACCCCGGACAGCAGCAGCATGAGGATGAGCGTAAATTTCCAGCGCAGCCGCCTGAGCATGGGCCCGCCCCCTTTTCCTTGTCTGGCTATAGTTTATCCGGATTTCATTCCCCCGTCAAGCGGGGATGGAATTCACGACAAAATACAAGGGGAAATTCCCCCAAAGTGATTGACAAACGGGAGGCAAACCGCTATCATGTATCTCGCTATCCGTGAAACCCCGGGCCGGAGCCTCTCCGGCTGCTCGCCGCGGCGGGCACATGGCCGGGATCTATAACAAGGGAGCTGACAACGAACCACCAGGAAATGGGGGAGGATAAATGTCCAAGGAGCTGATCCGCCTGCGGGACTGCGTGATGTCCTACGGCGACGAGCTCGTGCTCGACCACATCAACCTGTATATCAACGATAAGGAATTCCTCACGCTGCTGGGCCCCAGCGGGTGCGGCAAGACAACCACGCTCCGGATGATCGGCGGGTTTCTGTCGCCCACCTCCGGGGACGTGTTGTTTGACGGCGTGAGGATTAACCATGTCCCGCCCCACCAGCGGGCGGTGAACACGGTGTTCCAGCGGTACGCCCTGTTCCCCCACCTCAACGTGTTTGAGAACGTGGCCTTCGGCCTGCGCATACCCAAGGCGGAGCCGTCCGGCCGCAAGGTGAAGCTGCCGGAGCGGGAGATTCAGGAGCGCGTCATGGAGATGCTGTCCATCGTCAACCTGAAGGGCTTTGAGAAGCGCCCGGTGTCCGCCCTGTCCGGCGGGCAGCAGCAGCGGGTGGCCATCGCCCGGGCGCTGGTGAACCGCCCCCGGGTGCTGCTGCTGGACGAGCCCCTGGGGGCACTGGATATGCGCCTGCGCAAGGATATGCAGAACGAGCTGAAGCGCATCCAGCAGGAGATGGAGATCACCTTCATCTACGTGACCCACGACCAGGAGGAGGCGCTGGCCATGTCCGACACCGTGGTGGTGATGGACGGCGGCCGCATCCAGCAGATCGGCACCCCGGAGGACATCTACAACGAGCCTAAGAACGCCTTCGTGGCCGACTTCATCGGCGAGTCCAACATCATCGACGGCATCATGCGGGCCGACGGGGTGGTGGAGATCTTCAACCGGAAGTTCCAGTGCCTGGACAAGGGCTTCGCCAAGGACGAGCCGGTGGACGTGGTGATCCGTCCCGAGGACGTGGACATTGTGGACGAGGCGGCGGGCCAGCTGAAGGGCACCGTCACCTCCGTCACCTTCAAGGGGGTTCACTACGACACCATTGTGGACTTCTACGGCTTCAAGTGGCTGATCCAGACCACCGACTTCTGCCCGGTGGACAGCCGCATCGGCATCAAGATCGACCCCGACGGCATCCATGTGATGAAAAAGAGCGAATACTCCGGTATGTTCGGCGACTACTCCTCCTACTCCGAGGAGTACGAGGAGCTGGACGTGGTGGAGGACGAGTCCCAGGAGGGGGAGGGGGATGACCCCTGGGAGGACGGCTATGAGGAATAAGCGGGGCTGGTTTGCCGTCCCCTATGTGGTGTGGATGGCCCTGTTTGTGGTGATCCCGATCCTCATCATGGCGGTGTACGCCGTCACCACCGCCGACCCCGCCACCGGGGAGCTCCAGCTCACCGGGGCCAACTTCACCGGCATGGGGGTCTATCTGAACGTGTTCCTGCGCTCCTTCTGGCTGGCGGTGGTGGCCACGCTGGTGTGCCTGCTCATCGGCTACCCGGTGTCCTACTGGATGGCCAAGGAGGGCCCCCGGTTCCAGCGGCTGGCCATGGCCCTGATCATGCTGCCCATGTGGATGAACTTCCTGCTGCGTACCTACTCCTGGATGTCCATTTTGGAGAACAACGGCCTGCTGAACCAGCTGTTCCGGGCCATCGGCCTGCTGGATCTGCTGGGGGTGGACTACCTCCACATGATCGGCACACCCGGGGCGGTGGTGCTGGGCATGGTGTACAACTATCTGCCCTTCATGATCCTGCCCATCTACTCCGTCATTGTCAAGCTGGACAACTCCCTCATCGAGGCCGCCCGGGACTTGGGGGCGGACGGGGTGCGGGTGTTCCGCCGGGTGATCTTCCCCCTGTCCCTGCCGGGGATCCTGTCCGGGGTGACCATGGTGTTCGTGCCGTCGGTGTCCACCTTCGCCATCTCCAGCCTGCTGGGGGGCGGCAAGCAGACCATGCTGGGCGATCTCATCGAGCTGCAGTTCCTGGGCGGGGCCTACAACCCCCATCTGGGCGCGGCCATCTCCATGGTGATGATGGTGATCGTGGTGGTGTGCATGGTGGTGATGAACCACTTCGGCGAGGGCGAAGAACAGGCGGTGATGCTATGACCTACTTTTTCTCGAGAGAAAAAGTAGGCAAAAAGAGCTTGAAGCCGCTTCGGTTTGCCTACTTTGTCCAACGCTGTGCGACGGCCACGAAAGGGGGGCGGTGACATGAGACAGAAAAACCGCGTCGGGGGCCGGATCTTTATCGGGCTGACCTTTCTATTTTTGTATCTGCCCATCTTTCTGCTGATCATCTTCTCCTTCAACGCCGGGGAGTCCAGCGCCGTGTGGCAGGGCTTCTCCCTGGACTGGTACGCCGCCCTGTTCCGCAACCGGCTGATCATGGAGAGCCTGTACACCACCCTGCTGGTGTCCCTGCTGGCCACCGTCATCGCCACCGCCGCGGGCACCTTCGCCGCCATCGGCCTGTACGCCCTGTCCAAGCGGAAGCGGGACGCCCTGCTGGTGGTGAACGACATCCCCATGATGAACGCCGACATTGTAACCGGCGTGTCCCTGTGCCTGTTCTTTGTGGCCTTCTTCCAGGGCTGGGGGGCCTTCGCCAAGTGGTTCAACGGCGTGCAGGGCGTGGTGGAGCTGCCCGAGCGGCTGGTGCTGGGCTTCACCACCATGCTGCTGGCCCACATCGCCTTTGACATCCCCTACGTGATCCTCAACGTGGCCCCCAAGCTGCGGCAGATGGATCGCAACCTGGTGGACGCGGCCCAGGATCTGGGCTGCACCTGGATGCAGGCGTTCTGGCGGGTGATCCTGCCCGAGATCAAGCCGGGCATCGTGTCCGGGGCGCTCATCGCCTTTACCATGTCCATCGACGACTTCGTGATCTCCTATTTCACCGCCGGATCCTCCACCTCCACCCTGGCCATGCGGATCTACTCCATGACCAAGAAGCGCATCACCCCGGAGGTAAACGCGGTGTCCACCCTGCTGTTCCTGTCGGTACTGGCCCTGCTGGTGCTGAACAACGTCCGGGAGGCGCGCCAGGAGCGCCGGGCCGCCAGCCTGGAGCCCCGGGCCCCCACCCTGCTGGAAAAGCTGTCCATGAAGTTCAACCAGCCCTCCCTCCGGTGGGTGCGCCGGGGGCTGGCGGGGGCCATGGCCTGCGCCTTTCTCGTGGTGGTGGTGCTGCTCACCGGGGCCACCGGCTCCCAGCCGGTGGTGAACGTGTGCTCCTGGGGGGAGTATATTGACGAGTCCCTCATCGAGCAGTTCGAGGACGAGACCGGCATCCGGGTGAACTACCAGACCGCCGAGAGCAACGAGGCCCTGTACTCCCTGCTGAAAAGCGGCGGCGCGGACTATGACGTGATTGTCCCCTCCGACTACATGATCTCCCAGCTGCTGGAGGAGGGGATGCTGGAGGAGCTGGACTACAGCCGGATTCCCAACTTCCAGCTCATCGACCAAAGGTTCCGCAACCTGCCCTACGATCCGGAAAACAAATACACTGTCCCCTACACCTGGGGCACCCTGGGGCTGATCTACAACGCCAGCATGGTGGAGGAGGAGCCCGTCAGCTGGGGGGCGCTGTACGACGATCAGTACGCCGGGGACGTGCTGCTCATCAACAACTCCCGGGACGCCCTGGCCGCCGCACTGATCCACCTGGGCTACTCGGTGAACACCACCGACGAGGGGGAGATCCGGGAGGCCTTCGCCCTCATCGCCGACGCCAGCCGCCGGGGGGTATTCCAGGGCAAGGTGATGGATCAGGTCTTTCAGAAGATGGAGGGGGGCAACGCCGCCCTGGCCGCCTACTACGCCGGGGACTACCTGTCCATGCTGGACAACCAGGCCGACGGGGTGGATCTGCGCTACGTCATCCCGGAGGAGGGGGCCAACTGGTTTGTGGACGCCATGTGCGTGCTGAAGGGCGCCCCCCACTACGACGAGGCTCTGGAGTGGATCAACTTCATCGCCTCCACCGACGCCAACCTGGCCAATATGGACTATATCTGGTACGCCTCCCCCAACACCGAGGCGCTGGAGCGGTACCCCGCCTACTACGAGGAATTGTACGGCGAGGAGCTGGATCCCGAGCTGTATGAGATCATGGCCGCCCCCCCGGAGGTGCTGGAGCGGTGCGAGATGTACACGGTGCTGCCGCCGGAAACCCGGGCCCTCTACAACGAGCTGTGGATCCGGCTGGGGGCCTGACCGCCTGAAAAAAGGAGAACGACCCATGCGCAACGAATTGACCCAAAAGGATATTGAACTGATGCGGCAGGAGCTGGAGCACCGCCGGACGGTGCTGCGCCCCCAGCTGATTGAAGCGGTAAAGGAGGCCCGTGCCTTCGGGGATCTCAGCGAGAACTTCGAGTACAAGGCCGCCAAGAAGGAGAAAAACCGCAACGACAGCCGGTGCCGCTACCTGGAGAATATGATCAAGACGGCGGTGGTGATCTCGGACAAGTCCGCCGACGGCACGGTGGGGCTGTACGACACCGTGACCCTCTACGTGGAGGAGGACGACGAGGAGATCCAGTGCCAGATCGTCACCACCATGCGGCAGGACGCCCTGAAGGGCCGGGTGAGCAAGGAGTCCCCGGTGGGCAGGGCCGTGCTGGGCCGCCGGGTGGGCGACCGGGTGACGGTGCAGGTGAACGACAGCTGCGGCTACGATGTGGTCATCCGGGCCATCCAGCCCGGGGAGGACACCGGGGAGGCCCCGCTGGTGGGGTTCTGACCGGCCGAGCATACGATATTGGGCCCGGGGCAGATTTGCCCCGGGCCCTTTCTTTTTTGGCCGGAATTTCTTTACAGAGTCTGGAATAACGTGTATAATACTGCTAAAATGGCACGTTCGGGAAGGAGTGCCCCCCATGCCCAACGGTTCTCTCCACCGCCCCAACCACATTCTGCTCTCCGGCGGCGCCCTGTTCGGCGCGCTGCTGGTGCTGTTCGGCCTTTGCCAGGACGCCCCGGCGGACATACTCCGCGGCATGGGGGTGATCCTCACCCGGGAGGACGTGCTCATCACCGACTACATCGCCATCGCCGGCATGGGGGCCGCCTTTGTCAACGCCGGGCTGGTGACCCTGATCAGCGTCCTGCTGATCAAGCTGGTGCGGGATCCGGTGAACGGGGCCACCCTGGTGACCCTGGGGCTGATGGCGGGCTTCTCCCTGTTCGGCAAGAACATTCTGAACATCTGGCCCATCCTGGCGGGAACCGGCCTCTACGCCCTGCTGAAGGGGGAGACCTTCGCCCGCCACGTGAACCTGGCCCTCCGGGCCACCGCCCTGGCCCCGGTGGTGAGCTTTATGGCGGTGCGGTTCAGCCCCTGGCTGGGGGTGCTCCTGGGGCTGCTCATCGGCTTTGTCATGCCCCCCGTGGCGGAGCACGCCCACCGGGTGCAGAACGGCATGAACCTGTACAGCCTGGGCTTCTCCTGCGGGCTGGTGGCCATGATGCTGGTGCCCGCCTTCAAGGCCTTCGGGCTGGAGCCCCAGGCCGCCCACTACTGGTCTACGGGGAACAATTTCAAGCTGGGGCTGGCGCTGGCGATCCTGTGCCTGATCTTCATCGGGCTGGGCCTGTCCCAGCGGCCCCGGCGGACGCTGCAAAAATACTGGGCCCTGCTCCACACCTCCGGCCGGATGCCCAGCGACTACGTCCGCACCTTCACCCCCGGCCCGGTGCTGGTGAACATGGGGGTGAACGGCCTTATCGCCACCGGGTACATTCTCCTCACCGGCGGCGACTTGAACGGGGCCACCATCGGCGGCATCTTCACCATCATCGGTTTCTCCGGCTACGGCAAGCACCCCTTCAACATCGTCCCCGTGATGGCCGGGGTGCTGCTGGGCAGCCTGACCAACCACGTGGAGCCCACCAGCAGCTCCCTCCAGCTGGCGGGGCTGTTCGGCACCACCCTGGCCCCCTTCGCCGGGGTGTTCGGCTGGCCCTTCGGGGTGCTGGCGGGGCTGCTCCACTCGTCGGTGGTGCTCCAGGCGGGGCTGCCCCTGGAGGGCATGAACCTCTACAACAACGGCTTCTCCGGGGGGCTGGTGGCCATCGTGCTCTACCCCATCCTCACCTCCCTGGTGAAGCGCCGCCGTCCGGTGCTGCTGGAGGAGGATCTGTTCGCCATGTTCGACGAGGACGCCCCCCAGTCCCCGGACGAGCTGCCCGGCAAGGAGCGGCGGAGCCTTGAGGACAGGCGATCCGGAACGGATCGGCGGGTGAGCCAGGAGCCCTGGGACGGCCCGGAGCGCCGCTCCGGAACGGACAGGCGGTCCGGAACCGACAGGCGGACGGACAAGCAGACATAGCCGCCGAAGCCCGCCCCGGGCCGCCGGGGCGGGTTTTTCTTGCCTTCCGGGGCGGAGCCTGTTATAATATCCCTATATATCGGACTAATATTCTGGTAGCATCACAGGGAAAGGAGGCGGCGGCCATGTCTAAAACCCCAAACTACAAGCGCAAGCTGCCCATTTTAGCCAAGCTGCTGCTGGAGCGCAGCGACGAGGATCACCCCATCTCCCGGCAGGAGATGCAGGAGGAGCTGGCCCGGTGGGGCCTGTCCGCCGAGCGCAAAAGCCTTTACGACGACATGGAGCAGCTCCGGGAGCTGGGGCTGGACGTGCAGTCCCGCCGGGGCCGGGGGGGCGGCTGGTACATCGGCCAGCGGGACTTCGAGCTGGCGGAGCTGAAGCTGCTGGTGGACGCGGTGCAGTCCAGCCGGTTCCTCACCAAGCGGAAAAGCGACGCCCTGATCCACAAGCTGGAGGGGCTGGCCTGCGTCCACCAGGCCCGGCAGCTCCAGCGGCAGGTCTATGTGGATCGCCGGGTGAAAACCATGAACGAGAGCATCTTCTACAACGTGGATCGGCTCCACGGGGCCATCGCCGCCAACCGGGTGATCACCTTCCGGTACTTCGAGTACAACGCCGCCCGGGAGCGGGTGTTTCGCCGGGACGGGGCCAAATACCGGGTCACCCCCTTCGGGCTGGTGTGGGACAGCGAGAACTACTACCTGGCGGGCTGGGACGAGCTCCACAAGGAGGTGCGCCACTACCGGGTGGACAAGATGGCGGACATCACCATGACCGGAATGCGGGGCCACGACCGGGGGGACTGGGATCCGGAGGGCTACGCCCGGCGGCACTTCGGGATGTACGCCGGACGGCCCTGCCCCCTGCGCCTGCGGTGCGAGAACCGGCTGGCGGGGGTAGTCATCGACCGCTTCGGGCTGGACGTATCCCTGGTGCCCGACGGGGAGGGGTATTTCACCGCCACGGTGGACGTGGTGGCCAGCCCGCCCCTGTGGGGGTGGCTGTTCGGCCTGGGGCCGGGGGTGGCGGTGCTCTCCCCCGACTGGGCGGTGGAGGAATTCAAAAACCAGCTCAAAGCGGTTTCGGCCGCGTATAATCCGTCCCCGGATGGGGCAGACTTCCTGAAAACGGACGAGACGCCGGATGCAGGAGGTACACAGCATGGAACAACGGGGGGAGCTGGGACAGGAGCTGTATGAGCTGGGGCTGCGGCTGGGCAGGCTGGGCGCGGTGGCGGTGGGCAGCGGCGGCGGGCCGCTGGCCCGGGCGCTGGCCCGGATCGCCGGGGGCGGCGCGGCCCTGTCCGGCGGCGAGGTGAAGTTCCACGACGGGGACTGCGCCGCCTGCGGCGCGTGGGTGGGGCGGTACTACAACCTGCCCGCCGCCCTGTTCATCCGGCAGGACGGGGACGGGGTGGAGATCTACCTGTCCGACGGCCAGGGCCGCAGCTTCCACCGGCGGCTGGACGGGGGCGGCCCCGCCTCCGCCGTGGGGGAGTGGGATCTGCTGGCCGGGGCGGACTGCGCCTGGGCGGCCTGCCGGGTGGGGGAGCGCCGCTCCGACGGCGGGCTGGCGGCGGCGGAGGGCCCCGCGGCCCTCACCCTGGCCCTGGAGCGGCTGGGCTACGAGGTGGCCGACCGGCCGGTGCCCGGGGCGGTGCTGTTCCGGGCCGACCGGGAGGGGCTGTCCCTCACGGTGGAGCAGGGGGGCGCCACCCTCCGCCCGGTGGGGGAGGACGCCCTGGAGGCCGCCGCCGCCTTTGTGGACGAGCCCCAGGCGGTGCCCGCCTTCCGCCCGGAGGGGGATGGCCCGGAGCAGACGTAACGCAGGGATCCCCCTGCCTGGACAACGCGCGATCCAAAGAACCGCCCCCGCTGAAAGGCAGCCGCCTTCCAGCGGGGGCGGTTTGATCTGATTTTCAGCCTCCACCCCTCCCCCCTTGCACCAAAAGCGGCAACCACCGGGCCTGGCGCTCCGGTATGTCAAAGGGAGGTGCGATATTGGAGAACGTAATCGTGGCGGCGCTGGCGCTGGCGGGCACCCTGGCGGGAACCTACTTTGCCAACCGAAAGAGCGCGGCCCTCATCGCCTACCGGCTGGAGCAGCTGGAGAAGCGGGTGCAGGCCCACAACAACCTGGTGGAGCGGATGTACCGGCTGGAGGAGGCGTTCAAGACCCACGAGGAGCTGGCGTCGGAGCGGCTGAAGGTGGCAAACCACCGGATCGAGGATCTGGAAAAGAGCACGGACTGAGACGGCGGGCGGCGGGAAGCCGCCCGCCGTTCCCGTGTGACCGCCCCTGGTAAAAATTTAAGAATTGATGAAATGCGCGGCGGGCTATTGACAGAGCAATATTATATGCTATATAATATTGCTCGAAAGCAAGCCCCGCAAAAAATGGGCCCCCACAAAAGCGCCTTTCAGCTTTTGTGGGGAGAGGAGGGGCAACGGAGCGCATGGAGCTTTCGCCGCAGGCGGAAGCGGAAGGAGCGCAGTTTGCCCCGACGAAAAGGAGGAGGATGGCTTTGGCATTCGCAATGAGTCCCCAGCTGCTGGACTGCTGCGTGCTGGCGGTGCTGTCCCGGGGGGACGCCTATGGGTACATCCTCACCCAGCAGATGAAGTCCCGGCTGGACATCTCGGAGTCCACCCTCTACCCGGTGCTGCGCCGGCTCCAGCGGGACGGGCTGCTCACGGTGTACGACCGGCCCTACCAGGGCCGCAACCGGCGGTATTACGCCATCACCCCCGTGGGCCGCACCCTGCTGGCCCGGCGGCGGCAGGACTGGATTCAATTTCGGGACGGCGTGGAGGAGCTTTTGAAGGAGGAAGATCAGGATGGATAAACTGACCTATTTGGCCGAGCTGGCGGAGGGGCTGGCCCGGTGGGTGCCGGAGCGGGAGCGGCAGGACATCCTGCGCTACTACGCAGAATACTTCGAGGAGGCCGGCCCCGACAAGGAGGGCCAGGTGGTGGCCGAGCTGGGCGACCCCTGGGCGCTGTCCTGCCGTCTGGCGGTGGAGGGCGGCTACGTCACCCAGGAGAAGGCGGACGGCTGGACGCCCCCCAAAAAGAAGCGCTGGCCCTGGGTGCTGATCGCCACCGTGGCCTGCGTGGCCATTGTGGCGGTGTCGGTGGCCCGGACGGCGGCCAGTGTGGGCGGCTGGATCGGGCGGCTGGTGTCGGGCCAGTCCACCGCCAATGTGGCACAGGTGGAGGAGGGCACCGGGTTTGTGACCCTTCCCCAGGGGCCCGGGGCGGAATATATTGAGGGCGCGGAGTACGTGGACGGCTTCTGGAACGCGGCGGACAACACCCTGGCGGCGTTCCAGGAGATCGACGTGGACGCCAGCATCGCCAACGTGACCGTCACCGGCGGGGAGGACTTCACCCTGTTCATCAGCTCGGACACCACCCTGGGGGGCTACGGCCTGAAGTGGGAGATCAAAAACGGCGCGCTGGAGATCCGGGACGGCGGCTCGGCGGGCCATGTGGAGATCAACAACTGGGACGACTTCAAAAACATCTTCGGCGTCAACGCCAGCGCCATGGATGTCGTCATCACCATCCCCGACGGGGCGGAGCTGAACAAGCTCCAGGTCAAAACCGGCCTGGGCGATGTGTTCCTCAGCGATCTGGACGTGGATAAGAAGCTGACAGCCAAGACGGGTCTGGGCGATGTGGAGTGCTATGAGATCCGCGCCTATGACGATGTGGAGCTGGAGAGCGGCATGGGCGACGTGACCCTGGCCGTCTCGGAATCGTACAGCGGCACGGAGTTCGACCTCAAGACCGGCATGGGCACCATCGAGGCCCAGATAGACGGCCTGGAAAAGGACTGGGACTACGAGGCCAAGACCGGCATGGGCGCCGTCACCCTCAACGGGGACAGCCGGGGCACCAAGGTGGAGCGCAAGGGAACGGGCGACTACAAGCTGGACGCCGAGACCGGCATGGGGGACGTGAACCTGTATTTCCAGGACGACCGGTGGTAATCCCTATGAAAAAATCCGGACTGCTGCCCCTGCTGCTGGTTTTTGCCCTGTTGGCGGGCTGCGCCCCGGCGGCGGAATCACCGGCAAGCCCTTCCCCCGCGCCGGCATCCACGCCCTTCCAGGAACCCATCGACACCCCGGAGCCCACCCCCGCGCCGGATCCGGTGGACTTCCGTGAATTTTTGGACGGGGTGAACGCCGCCCGCAAAGCCATCGCCGCCCAGGAGGAGCCCATCGACGTCTCCGCCTATACCCCGGACTTCCACGAGCAGAACCATACCTTCACAGAGGAGGAGATGGAGCGGCTCACCACCGCCCATGAGGCGGGGTGGCGCTTGACCCTGGAGGATGTGCTGGACGATGTGGACGCCTTCTTCCTGCTCCTCCAGACTACCTATGGGGCCTATTACTATTTCGGCGGGGACGGCGTCTTTCTCCCCATCCGGGACGCGGTAAAGGAGGAGCTGGCCGCCATCAGGCCCCTCAGTCCCGGGAATCGGGAGGACATCTTTTACCTGTGGAATCTGGAGGACATCCTGTACAAGCACCTCTCCCCGGTGCTGGTGGACGGCCATTTCAGGATCGGACGTTACGCTCCGCAGGATACCTTCGCCAAGTATATGTACTATGTGCCCAACCTCTACCTGGACAGCATGGAGGGCGCGGAAAATCCCGACTACCTCAAGCCCACCATCGGCCCGGACGGGCGGATCTGTTACTGGTACGCCGCCCTCAGTCACGACGGGAGCGACCTGCCCGGCACCCTGGACGGGAACCCCCTCAAGTGGCAGCAGGCCCTGCGCACCACGAACGGCGGCGACGCCCCGGCCTTTTCCGAATCGGAGTGGGAGGGCGTGCCCGTCCTCACCTCCCGGCGCATGAGCGCCGGACGGGAGAACGCCGACGCGGACGAGCAGGCCCTCCAGCGCCTGGCCGGCTGCGGCGGGGAGTACGCCGGCAGCCCCCTGCTCATCTTCGATGTGCGGGGCAACGGCGGCGGCAGCGACCGGTATATTATGGGCTGGTTCCAGGGCTGGGCCGGGACGGACAACCCCACCAGAGGAACCGCCGCCCACCGATACAGCCAGCTCTCCTGCCGGATCATAGGCAATGACTACTATCCCGCCAGCCGCATGGGCACGTGGGGTGGGTTCTGCCGGGAAGGGACGTGGGCGGAGCGCTCCGGCCCTGTCTTTGTCCTCCAGGACAAGGGGGCGGCCTCCTCGGGAGAGACGGCGGTGGCGTTTTTCCGCATGGCGGCGGACACCCTGTTTGTGGGCGGGCCCATTCTGGGCTGCGCCCTTGTCCCCAATAACCAGACCTTCTATCTCCCCCACTCCGGCCTGTCCTGTTACTTCGGCACCGGCCTCGCCTTCTGTGAGACCGATGAAAACCGGGACGGCGTTGGCTTCCTCCCCGACCTTTGGGTGGAGCCCACCGAAGCGCTGGAGGCAGTGGAACGGCTCATTGAGTATTACGGCCTGAACGCGGAAGCATAAAAGCAGGCCCCCCGGCAACTGCCGGGGGGCCTGCTTTTAGTTTTTCAGGCTGTGCAGCGGCGCGGGGATCCGCCCGCCCCGGGCCACAAACTCCTCCGCGCTGCCGGTGTGGCAGGGCATCACCGGCGCGGAGCCCAGCAGCCCGCCGAACTCCACCACGTCCCCCACCTGTTTGCCGGGGGCGGGGATGAGGCGCACGGCGGTGGTCTTCTGGTTCACCATGCCGATGGCGGCCTCGTCGGCGATGATGGCGGCCAGGGTGGCGGCGGAGGTGTCGCCGGGGACAGCGATCATGTCCAGCCCCACGGAGCACACGCAGGTCATGGCCTCCAGCTTATCCAGGGTCAGCGCCCCGGATTGGGCGGCGGCGATCATGCCCTCGTCCTCGCTCACCGGGATGAAGGCCCCGGACAGCCCGCCCACCGAGGAGGAGGCCATCACGCCCCCCTTCTTCACCGCGTCATTGAGCAGGGCCAGGGCGGCGGTGGTGCCGTGGGTGCCGCACACCTCCAGGCCCATCTCCTCCAGGATCCGGGCCACGCTGTCCCCGATGGCGGGGGTGGGGGCCAGGGACAGATCCACAATGCCGAAGGGCACGCCCAGCCGGGCGCTGGCCTCCCGGGCCACCAGCTGGCCCATGCGGGTCACCTGGAAGGCGGTCTTTTTGATGAGCTCCGCCACCACGTCGAAGGGCTGGCCCTTCACCCGCTGGAGGGCGTGGTGCACCACCCCGGGGCCGGACACCCCCACGTTGATCACCCGCTCGGCCTCCCCTACGCCGTGGAAGGCCCCGGCCATGAAGGGGTTGTCCTCCACCGCGTTGCAGAACACCACCAGCTTGGCGCAGCCGAAGCCCCCCCGGTCGGCGGTGCGCTCCGCCGCGGCCTTGATGGTCTCGCCCATGAGGCGTACCGCGTCCATGTTGATGCCCGCCTTGGTGGAGCCCACGTTGACGGAGGAGCACACCACGTCGGTGACGGCCAGGGCCTCGGGTATGGCGGCGATGAGCTTTTTGTCCCCCTCGGTCATGCCCTTGTGCACCAGGGCGGAGAAGCCGCCGATGAAGTTCACGCCCACCGCCTTGGCCGCTTTGTCCATGGCGGCGGCGAAGGGCACGTAGTCCGCCGTACGGGACGCCCCGGCCACCAGGGCCATGGGGGTGACGGAGATGCGCTTGTTGACGATGGGGATGCCGAACTCGGTCTCGATATCCTCCCCGGTTTTCACCAGCTTCTCGGCGGAGGTGGTGATCTTGTCGTAGATCTTCCGGCAGGCGGCGGCGGGATCCGGGTCGCAGCAGTCCAGCAGGTTGACGCCCATGGTGATGGTGCGCACGTCCAGGTGCTGGTGGTCGATCATCTGGATGGTCTGTAAAATGTCGTTGGTATTGATCATGGCAGAAAACCTCTTTTTCTACTCCCCCGCCTTCGACGGGGGAGTGGACTTTAGATCCGGTGCATGGCGTCGAAGATATCCTCCCGCTGGACGCGGATGTCCAGGTTCCGCTCCTGGCCGGCCTGGGCCAGATCCTCCCGCAGGCGGGCGAAGGGCACCGTGGCCTCGCTGGCGTCCACCAGCATGATCATGGTGAAATACTCCTGCAGCACGGTCTGGCTGATGTCCAGCACGTTGACGTTCTTCTCGCTGAGCAGGGCGCACACGGCGGCGATGATGCCCACCTGGTCTTTTCCAATGACGGTGACGATAGCTCTCATAGTTTTTTCCTCCTATTGTAGTTCGTCCAATGTTAGCGAGAACGCCGGGAGGAACTGCTCCATAAACCAGTCCAGCTCCTCCATGTCCATCTCCTTCAGCGCCGCCAGGGTCTGCTCGGCGGCCTTTTTGAACTCGGCGTTGCCCGCCTTCCCCTCCTCCACGCACTTGATGTAGGCGGACAGCTTATCCGCCGCCTTCACATACCGGCGCACCTCGGGGTCGCTCTCCCGCAGCAGGGGGGCGTAGGCGGGGGCCAGCTCCTCCGGCAGCATGGACAGCAGCTTGTCCTGGGCCGCCGCCTCCACCTGCCTGTAGGCGTTTTTCAGCGACGGGTTGTAGTACTTGATGGGGGTGGGCATATCGCCGGTGATGATCTCCGGCGCATCGTGGAACAGGGCTGCCGTCGCGATTTTGTCCGGCTCCAGATCCTTGTGAAACACGTCCCGGCCAATCACCGCCAGGGCGTGGGCCAGCACCGCCGCCTCGTAGGAGTGCTCCTGCACGTTTTCCGTCCGGGTGTTGCGCATCAGCGCCCACCGGGCGATGTACCGCATCCGGAAGATGTAGGCAAAAAAGCTGTGGCTCACGGCACGTCCCGCCTTTCCGCGTTGTATTTTTTCTTCTTTTGATTGCCGATAGTGAAGGCTGCCGCCAGTCCCGCCGCCGCCAGCGCCCCCAGCGCCAGCCCGGGCCTCAGCCCCGGGGCGGTGTACCGCAGCTCCACCTCATGGGCCCCCTCGGACAGCTCCAGCATCAAAAACGTGTCCAGCCAGCGGCCTGTCTCCGTCCGTTTTCCGTCCACGTAAGCCGTCCAGCCGTCCTCGGCGGGGATGGTGGCGCACAGCGTCCGGGGGCCATCCGCCGGGACGGACAGCTCCACCCGGCCGCCGTTCCCCACCGACGTGACCTCCACGCTGTCCAGCCGCTCCACCGCGGCCCGGAGAGCGTCCATGTCCAGCGCCCACACCGTCCCCGTCCAGGGCCGGTCGTGGCGGACGGTGACCGTCCACTCCTCCCCGGGGCCGGGCGCGCCCAGGTAGTGGACGGACGCCGCCTCGCTGGAGCCCAGCCGCAGCAGATGCTCCCCGTTCACCAGCACCTCCTGCAGACCGCTGGCGGACAAGTTCATGTAAAGGGGTTTCCCATTCCCCCGCAGGCGCAGGGTGGTTTCTCCGTCCGCCGTCTCCGCCTCCGCCGCCACCGGCGCAAAGAGGGCGGCCTCCTCCCCCAGCAGGGCGGAGTACAGCCCGTCCTGCCGCTGGAAAGGGGTTTCCCCTGTCAGCCCCTGTCCCCCGTCCTCTGCCAGAAAGGCCAGGGGGAGAACATCCGGAGCCCGCCACAGCGTCAGCCCGCCGGACTGGGCGATTGGGCTATACTCCGGGGGCATGGCGTCCGCCGTGATGGTGTAGCCCTGACCCAGCAGGGCGTCGGCGGCGGGGGTGGCGCCGTAGCTGGCGCACCACATCCAGGTCTGGGCGTAGCCCAGCTCCTTCGTCAGCCGGTTCACGTCGTAGTTGTAAAGGCTGCTGTAGTGGGTGAGCCCCGGATAGCCGAAGGACAGGGGGCTGTTGTGGCCCCGATCCTCCGTGGCCCCCAGGCGGAAAAAGGATCCGCCCGCGTCCGCCCGGGCCGCCTCCACCAGCGCCTCGTTGGCTTCGTAGTAGGCCCGGTAGGCCCCATAGGAGTCGCAGCCGAACTGCCCCATCAGGCCGGATAGGATACTTTCCGTATTAAAACCAAGTTCTAATACCGTCAGGCATACCAGCCCCCCGGCCACCGCCCGGGTGAGCCCCTCCCCTTTCCGCCGCCGCAGGCCCCTCAGTAGCTGCCCCAGGGCGGGGGCCGCCAGATAGAGCAGGGCAAAGGACACCACGAAGGAGTACCGGAAGGGGAACCAGTTGGGCTTCTGGAACAGGTGCCACGCCTTGTCCAGCGGGGACAGCAGCAGAGACGCCAGGAGCGCCGCCAGCAGCCCCCCGTTGGCCGCCTTTTCCCGCCGGGAAAACCGGGGGAGGAAGAAGTACGCCGCGGCCAGCACCAGGGCGGCGGAGCCGCAGAACAGATAGACGGCGGATCCGTCCGAAATGGGGCGGTACTGCCCCGGCCGAAGCTGGGACAGGATATCCAGCGGGGTGCAGGCCAGCAAACCGGCGTAGTCCACATTGCCGCCGCTGAATTTGCCGTTGAACATGGCCAGGAAGGTGGGCAGCCACAGCCACGCCGTCAGCCCCAGGGCGCAGGCCGCGCCCCCGAAAAACCGGCCCAGAACCCGCCCCAGGGCCTTCCCCCCGGGCCGCAGGACGAACAGCCGGGCGCACAGGTACAGGGCACAGAATATGCCGATCATATAGGAGATATACCAGGTGGAGAGAAAACACACACTGAGGGCGGCGATAAAGGGCCCCGCGCTCCGCCCCGACAGGATCCGCTCCAGGGCCAGCAGGATCAGGGGCAGCCAGATCACCCCGTCCAGCCACATGATGCAGATGGCGTACACCGCGTTATAGGACATCAGCGCGTAGCACACCGAGGCAAACACCGCCGCCCCGTCCCCCACCGGATACCGCCGCCGGATGAACAGGCAGAAGGTCAGCCCCGCCAGGGCGATCTTCAGCACCGCCAGGAACAGCAGCCCCACCGGCATGGCCTCGTTGGGCACAAACAGCGTCAATAGAGACAGGGGGCTGGACACATAATAGGAGAACACCCCGATGTAGGACGTGCCCAGGGCCTTCGACCAGGAGAAGAACAGATCCCCGTTTTTCAGGGCGCAGAAAAACTCCACGTACTGGGTGGACATATCGGAGATGAGGATGGTGTTGTCCCCGAAGGGGGCCATCCCCAGGGCGGCGAACACCGCCAGCATCACCAAGCCCGGAATGAAGAAGGACAGGGCGGGAGCCGCCCAGCGCTCAAGCCTCGCCTTCATGGCTGTCCCCTCCCCCGCTGTCCCGCAGGAGGTAGATGGGCCGCCCCTTCACCTCCAGATAGGTCTTGGCCAGATACTGGCCCACAATGCCCACGCAGAACAGCTGTATGCCCGCCAGAAACAGGATGATGCACACCAGCGACGGCCATCCAAAGGCGCTGCCGCCCCACAACAGCTGCCGAACAATGACGAAAATGATGGCGAAAAAGGCAATGAGGCAGAACACCAGCCCCAGCACCGACGCGATGGCCAGCGGCGCGGTGGAGAAGGCGGTGATGCCGTCCAGGGCGTACACCAGCAGCTTGAAGAAGGACCACTTGCTCTCCCCGGCGGCCCGCTCCACGTTCACCGTCTCCACCCACTTGGTGCGGAAGCCCACCCAGGAGAAGATCCCCTTGGAAAAGCGGTTGTACTCCGTCACCCGGAGCACCGCGTCCGCCATCTGCCGGGTCATGAGGCGGTAGTCCCGGGCCCCGTCCACGATCTCGGTCTTGCTCATTTTGTTGATGATCTTATAGAACTGCCGGGCGAACCAGGAGCGGATGGGGGGCTCCCCCTTCCGATCCACCCGCCGGACGGCGGCGCAGTCGTATCCCCCGCCCCGCACGATGTCCAGCAGCTCCGGCAGCAGCCCTGGCGGATCCTGGAGGTCGGCGTCCATCACCGCCACGTAGTCCCCCTGGGCGTGCTCCAGACCGGCGAACAGGGCGGCCTCCTTGCCGAAGTTCCGGGACAGGGCCAGCCAGCGCACCCGCCCGTCCCGCTCCGCCAGCCCCTTCAGGGCTGCCAGGGTGCCGTCCCGGGAGCCGTCGTCCACGAAAATAAACTCCACCTGCGTGTCCAGGCCGGCGCACACGGCGGAGGTCTCGGCGTAAAACCGGGCCAGTCCGGCCTCCTCGTTATAGCAGGGGACGACGATGCTGAGCCTATCCATGGGAGGGCCTCCTTTCCCGGCGTCTGAAGAATTCGTGAACCAACGTATTTTATCACGGCCCGTCCCGGCTGTCAAATGGAGCCTATGGCGGGGATTATGACATCAAGCGGGACGTGGCGCACAAGCTGAAGGGGCTGTGACACGCCCGCGTCCCCGGCAGAAAACGGCAAAACGGCCGGAGCCTTTCGGCTCCGGCCGCCGTGCGTTTTGTTACGCGGGAGAGAAGGCGTCCTTCCCCAGGCCGCACACAGGGCACACCCAGTCGTCGGGGATATCGGCAAAGGCGGTGCCCGGGGCGATGCCGCCGTCGGGATCACCCACCGCGGGATCGTACTCCCAGCCGCAGACGCAGACATACTTTTCCATGGACGAACGCTCCTTTTCTTTGGAATGGAAGAATTATACTCCCTGCCGTCCGCCTTGTCAATGGCTTCGACCAAACCCGACCTGTTCTTCCAGCATCTGCGAAACCCCGCCGCGCATAGAACCGGCGCAAACTTCACATCCTTTCCCCATACGGGCATCGGCCCGAGTATATATGGAAAGAGGTTACGCCATGAAACGAATTGCCGCTCTGGCGCTGGCGCTGCTCTGCCTGGCGCCCGCGAGGGCTTACGCCGCCGCCCCGGTGGAGGTGACGGCCCCCTCCGCCATTCTGATGGAAAAGACCACCGGGAAGGTGCTGTACAGCCACGAGGCCGACGCCCAGTACGAGCCCGCCTCTGTCACCAAGGTGATGACCCTGCTGCTGGTGATGGAGGCCATCGACAGCGGGGCGCTGGGCTGGGACGATCTGGTGACCGCCTCCCCCCACGCCATCTCCATGGGAGGCAGCCAGATCTGGCTGAAGGAAAACGAACAGATGACCGTCCGGGACATGGTGAAGGCGGTGACGGTGGTGTCCGCCAACGACTGCGCCGTGGCTTTAGCCGAGCACATCGCGGGCAGCGAGCCCGCCTTTGTGGATCGGATGAATGAAAAGGCCCGGGAGCTGGGCATGGAGCGCACCAACTTTGTAAACTGCACCGGCCTGCCCGTCCAGGGCCACCTGACCTGCGCCCACGACATCGCCCTCATGAGCCGGGAGCTGATCCTGCGCCACCCCTCCATCCGGGAGTACACCACCATCTGGATGGACACCCTCCGGGACGGGGCCTTCCAGCTCAGCAACACCAACCGGCTGATCTTCTACTATGAGGGGGCCACGGGGCTGAAAACCGGCTTCACCGACACGGCGCTGTACTGCCTGTCCGCCACGGCGGAGCGGGACGGCATGGAGCTCATCGCCGTGGTGATGCACGCCCCCACCTCCAACGACCGGTTCGACAGCGCCAAGGCCCTGCTGAACTACGGCTTCGCCAACTACGCCATCACCCCGGTGTATCCGGATCAGGCCATCCCGCCGGTGCCGGTGCTGCTGGGGACGAAGGACACGGTGCAGCCCGTCACCCAGCGGGAGTGCTCCATCCTGCTGGAGAAGGGCAAGACCGGATCGGTGACCACCCAGATGGAGCTGGCGGACAGCGTGGAGGCCCCGGTGGAGCAGGGCCAGAAGCTGGGGGTGCTCAAGGTGCTGGTGGACGGCGAGCAGGTGGACGCCATCGACCTGGTGGCGGCGGACGAGGTACCCCGGCTGGGCTTCGGGGGCATTTTGCGCCGGTTCCTCAACACCCTGTTTTTGCAGGGATAGGATCCCGCAGGGGAACTGTAGGGGCCGATGTCCCCATCGGCCCGGGGATTTTTCTGTACGGCAGGGCGGTGAGGACACCGCCCCCTACAGACCTGACCGAGGGACGACCAAAAGGCCCGCCCGGGTTTTCCGGGCGGGCCCTTGTGTTATTCTTCCTTGACGAGGGCTTCTCCCGCCAGGTAAATATCCCCGGCCCCCACGGTGAGCAGCAGATCCCCCGGCCGGGCGATCTCCCGCAGCTTCTCCGTTACATCTTCCAGAGTGGGGCAGTAGATGCTCCCCGGGATCTTCGCCGCCAGATCTGCCGACGAGATGCCGATGTCGTTGTCCTCCCGGGCGGCGAAGATCTCCGCCAGCAGGGTCACGTCCGGCCGCTTGAGCACCTCCACGAAGTCGTCGAACAGCTCGTGGGTGCGGGAGTAGGTGTGGGGCTGGAAGGCGCACACCACCCGCTGGTAGCCCAGGGCCGCCGCCGTGTCGAACAGGGAGGCCAGCTCCCCGGGGTGGTGGGCGTAATCGTCGCACAGCTCCGCGCCGTTGTACATCCCCTTGTACTCGAACCGGCGCCCCGGCAGGCGGAAGTCCCGCATCCCGTCCTCCACCGCCTTCCCCGGCAGGTGCAGGGCGATGGCCGCCGCCGCCGCCGCGATGGCGTTCTTCACGTTGTGCAGCCCGGGGACGGACAGATCCAGGTGGGCGTACTTCTCCCCGTGATAGATCACGTCAAAGGAGCCGAAGCCGTGCTCCATGGTGAGGCCGTCCGCGTGCACGTCCCCCCGCTCCACGCCGAAGGTGAGCACGGGCCGTGTCTCCCCCTCCAGCACGTGCATGGTGTTCCCGTCCTCGCAGTTGGCCACGATCAGGCCGCCCTCCGGCACCCGGTCGGCAAACTTCCGGAAGGAGCGCTCCACGTCCTCCAGATCCTTGAAAAAGTCCAGGTGATCGGCCTCCACGTTCAGGATCACCGCCACCGTGGGGAAGAAGGACAAAAACGAGTTGCAGTACTCGCAGGACTCCAGAATGATGGTGTCCCCGCGGCCCACCCGGTGGCAGGCCTCCAGCAGGGGCAGGGTGCCGCCGATCATCACCGTGGGGTCGGCCTGGGCCGCCATGAAGATGTGGGTGCACATGGAGGTGGTGGTGGTTTTGCCGTGGGTGCCCGAGATGCACAGGGCGTTTTTGTACCCCTGCATGATGGCCCCCCAGGCCTGGGCCCGCTCAAAGACCGGGATGCCCGCCTCCAGGGCGGCGGCGATCTCCGGGTTGGCGTCGTGGACGGCGGCGGTGCGCACCACGCAGTCCGCCCCCTCCACGCTCTCGGGCCGGTGGCCGATGACCACCGGGATGCCCAGCTTCCGCAGGTGGAGCACCGTGGCGCTCTCCTTCTGATCGGATCCGGTGACCTCCACCCCGGCCCCATGGAGCACCTCCGCCAGGGAGTTCATGGACACCCCGCCGATGCCCACCAAATGGGCCCGCTTCCCCGCTTGTAAATAACCGCAAATATTTTTGTTATCCACACTCATTACCCCACATAAAACGCATTGCGAATTAATAATTTTTATTCGTTTTGCATATGATAATATGTTTTACATATTATACAATGAAGTACCGGCAATTGCAACCTGCAAATCAGTATGCGCAGCCAATTATACGCACTCAATCACAGATTTAGACGGGGCGGACGGGCCCATTCTGCAAAAAAACACGGCCCCGGCGGGATGGCTGCCGGGGCCGTGGGATGCTCAAACGGGCTGTCTGGGGTCGGGGTCGGCCCACAGGGTGGAAAAGTAGTCGTAGTACGGCATGAGAAAGGCGAAGCCCTCTGTCAGCCGATCCGCCAGCGCCGGGGTGTAGATCAGCTCGGTGAGCTCCTCCTCGTGGCCGATGGACAGGGACTTCTTGTTGTACCACGCGGACAGCCGGGGCTCCCCGCAGGGCTTGGGCCGCTTGTAGTCCGGGCCCTGGAGGGTGAACTCCCCCTGTTTGGCCAGCTTGCTGTGCAGCCGCAGCAGGGGCCTGGGATCCCGGTCGATCCGGGCCCGGTGCTTCTCCATGGTGAGGGGGTCGGCCTCCCAGAAGCCCATGCCGTAGCTCCAGCCCTCCGGGGCCAGCTCGAACCAGAGCACCGGGTGCCCGCCGGACTCATTCCCGAACCGGAACAGGGACAGCCACAGGTGATCCTTGTACGGCCCCCGGCCGAACAGCCGCCGGGCGTCCCGGTAGATCCGGGACACCTTCAGGTTCAGCCCGCACTTGGGGAACTGCTCCAGCAGGGCGGCCTGCACCTGGCCCCCCAGCTCCCGCATGGGCTGGAGGAAGCAGGTCTGGTACGACTCCTTGTGGGCCTCGAACCAGGGCTTCTCGTTGTTGAACCGGATGCCCCACATGAAGTCCACCGTCTCCTGGGAAAAGCCTTCAAACACAGCTCACGCCCCCATTTCGCCGCCGGGCAGGTCGATATACTGGGTGGGGGGCGGCTCCGGCGTGGGCTCCACCGGGGGATCTGTCGCCGGAGGCTCGGTCACCGGGGGATCCGTCACGGGCGGCTGGGTCACCGGCGGCTCCGTCACGGGGGGTTCGGTAATGGGGGGCTCGGTGACGGGCGGGATCTCCGGGGTGGGCTCCACGCCGGGATCCGTGCCGGGGCCCCAGGGCCCCTCGTCCGCCGGATTGTAGAGGATCACCTTGTCCCGCTTGTTGTACTTGCTGTGGTTCTCGAAGGTGCGGGAGATCAGGTTGCCGTTGGCGTCGTACACGCAGCGGTACACGTCCACCACATAGCCCGTATAGGGGGTGGTTTTCACCTTGGTGGTGCCCCGGGGGATGGTCTCGTCCGGCTCATATACCGTGGTCCAGGCGGTGGAGCCCTGGGTGTACCGCTGGGTCTCCACCCGGATGCCGTTGGGGTTGCTGCCGAAGAACTGCACCGTCAGCTTGCCCCAGGCCCCCCCGGTGGTGTAGGCCACGATCTTGATGGGGAAGCCGGTGTTGTTCCGGAACTTGAAGTCCAGGCTGGGGTAATAGATGGTGGCGTCCAGCCCGTTGGGGATATAGCCGGTGGAGAAGGCGTGGCACGCCCGCCGGACGATCTCCAGGTTGGAGTACACCGCGCAGTAGTACAGCGAGGAGGACACCTGGCACACCCCGCCGCCGTCCATGGGCACCGTCTCGCCGTTCTGGTAGCCGGTGCTGGGCTTATAGCCGTTGCCGGTGCTGGGGTTGCCGATGGTTCCGATATAGGAGAACACCTCGCCGGGCTGGATCACCTTGCCGTTGCAGAAGGAGGCCGCCCGGTTCACGTTGAAGGAGCGGTTGGCCACCCCGTCCATATTGGTGGTGACCTCCGCCAGCAGATCCTTGTAGTACAGCCGCTCGTCGCCGGTGGTGTCCGGCGGGATCAGGGCCAGGGGGATGGACACGGGCTGGCCGGGCTCGGCGGCGTCCAGCAGCGCCTGGGCCTCCTCCGGATCCACCGTGCGGCCGATGATCGCCGGGGTGAGCTTGCCGTCCTTGTCCACGCCGGGGGCCTGGGGCTCCACGTGCACCAGATCCCGTATGACCGTGCCGGACAGCTCCGCCCCGGGAACCAGCTCGGTCTCCACCCGCAGCTCCGTCTCGCCCTGGGCCAGGGCCTCCTCCACGGCGGCCAGCAGGGCGTCGGTATCCAGCTTCTGCCCATCGGTACCGGGGGTGACGGTCACCGTCTCCCCCTCCACCTCATAGGTAAAGTCCACCGGATCCACCTTCACCTCGTCCGCGATGGACTGGATCACCTTTTTGGCCTGGGCCGCCCCCTCCTCGGTGAAGGCGGCGGCGGACAGGGACATCTGGCAGGGCTCCTGCACCGCCCCCAGCCACAGCGCCCCCAGCTTCCACAGGGGCTGCTCCCCCTTGGCGGAGAAGCCGGCCTCCACCGCCGCCTCCGGGGAGATGTCCATGAGCTCGCCGGTGAGCTCCTTCTTCTTCCCGCCGCCGTACAGCAGGGTGAGCTTGCGGTCGCCCAGCCGCTGATCCATCTCCTGGGACACCAGCTCCAGCGCGCTCTCCCGGGACAGCTTGCCCAGATCGGCCACCGCCTCGCCCCGGTCGTCCACGGCCACCGTTCCGGGGAGCAGGCAGCCGTTGTCCTTCACCCAGGCGCACAGCCCGAAATAGCCGCCCACCACCGCCGCCGCCAGGGCCGCCGCCGTCAGGCCCGCGATCAGCCCCACCGGGAGCTTTTTCGCGGCCCTCCGGCCCCCGGGGGCCAGAGGCGTGTTGGGCGTGTCCGGGACGTTCGGGGTATCCGGCGTGTTTGGGGTATTCGGCGTCGAGTCTTCCATCACGTCATAACCTCCCTATGCGAAGCCGCTCCATAGAAAAAAAGCCGAAGCGGTATCTTTTCCGGCCCTTGACGCCGGAAAAGCGGACACACAGCGGCATTTTTGAACCAAAGTGCGGCCCAGCTCCATCATACTTATTTACAACGGCATTATTTTACCACCATAGATGAAAATGGGCAAGGAATTTCCCGCAAAAAAAGGTTACAGTTTGGTATCAAATTCTGGGAAACAGGGCGTGCCGCGGGGAAAGGGCCCGGTTTTTGGGGTCTCTTTCCCCGCGGCGTACTGGCCGATCAGGTCTTATGGCTCTCCACGATGGCGCCGCTGCGGTAGGCCCGCAGCAGATCCAGCAGATCGTCCACCTGGGCCTGCATCCGCCGGCCGTTGTCCGTGTCCTCGATGGTGGCCCGGCGCTCCAGCCGCTCGAAGATCTGGGAGGTGGAGGCGATGTCCCAATTCCTGCGGATGGCCGCCGCCCTGCCCACAAAGGGCTCGTGGGCCACCAGCCGGAAGCACATGGAGTTGTAGATCAGGGTGTAGCCGGCGATGCCGGTGGTCTTTTGATACGCCTTGCAGAAGCCGCCGTCGATGACGATGAGCCTGCCGCCCCCCTTCACCGGGCTCTCCCCCTTCTTGGACTTCACCGGGACGTGGCCGTTGATGATGTGGCAGTGGGGCCCCTCCAGGCCGAACTTTTTCAGGATGCCCTCGCACACGGCGGGGTCATTGTAGAGGGTGTAATAGGCGTTTTTCGTCTCCACGTGGGTGGATTCGTCCTCCACGAAGCGGCGCTCGAAGGTGGTCATGCGATCCCGGCCGAAGATGGGGCTGTTCCGCCCGCACCACAGCCACCACAAAAAGTCCATGCCGAACTGCCGCTCCGGGGAGCCGGGCTTGTTGTAGTAGGCCCGGCGGGCGGTGAGGTCGGCGTAGTCCAGGAACTCCCGGCCCGACAGGCTTTTGCAGCCGATGGAGAAGGACAGCAGGGAGCCGTCCAACCCCATGGGGATGCAGCCGTGGAACAGCAGGTTGCCGTTATACACCCGGTACAGGCTGCCCTTGGAGTAGAGGAAGCGGACGTGGCGCTGGAGCTTTTCGCTGTGTTTGAAGGAGCGGGTGAGGGTGTTGATCAGCGCGTCCTCCTCCGGGGTGAGGGCGTAGGGATCCTTGGGATCCACGGTGGGGAAGTCGGTGTCCAGCATGGGGTAGACGGCGCCGTCGATCTCCACGGTGCCCGCCTGGTAGTCCACCTTGTCCAGCAGCAGCCGGTCGTCCATGTTGAAGCAGGGGTTGCGGCGGATCTTCTGGCCCTCCAGCTTGAACAGGATCATGGTGATGGCCTTGTGCATCCGGGCGGCCAGCAGCTTGTCCCGCTCGGTGAAGCTGCCCTCGTCCTCCTTGGCGATCTTCACCTGGAAGCGGCTGACGTCGCACTTCCGGTAAAACTCGTCGGCGAACACGGACAGGGGCCGCAGGGAGATGCCGTACCCCGTCTCGATGACCTCCAGGTTGTTGTAGCGCAGGGAGTTGGCCAGCACGGTGGCCACCAGCGTCCGGGAGCCGGAGGCGGCGCCCATCCACAGGATATCGTGGTTGCCCCACTGGATATCCACACTGTGGTAGTCCATGAGGGCGTCCATGATCACGTCCGCGCCGGGGCCCCGGTCGAAGATGTCCCCCACCAGGTGGAGGTGATCCACGGCCAGCCGCTTGATGAGCTCGCACAGCTGGATCAGGAAGTTGGAGGCCCGATCCAGGTCGATGATGGTGTTGATGATGTTCTCGTAGTAGCCCCGCTTGTCCGTCTCGTTCTGCTCGAAGTGGGTGTGGATCAGCTCGTCGATGATGTAGGCGTAGTCCTTGGGCATGGCCTTGCGCACCTTGGAGCGGGTGTACTTGGCGCTCACCAGGCAGCACAGGTCGATGAGCCGGTGGAAGGTGATGCGGTACCACTCCCGCATATCCTCCGTCTCCCGCTCGATCTCCTCCAGCTTCTCCTCGGGGTAGTAGATGAGGGTGGCCAGTTGATCCCGGTCGGAGCGGGGGACGGAGGAGCCCAGCAGGTCGTCGATCTTCTCCCGCACCACGCCGGAGGCGGAGTTGATGATGTGCTGGAACGCCTCATACTCCCCGTGGACGTCGGAGATGAAGTGTTCCGTAGCCTTGGGCAGGTTCTGGATGGCCCGAAGGTTGATGATCTCGGTGCTGGCCTCCTGGACGGTGGGGTACCGGCAGGAGAGCAGCTTCAGGTATTCCAGCTTCTCGTGGGAAAACTCGGCGGCGCGTTTCATATGGGTCACTCCTTGAAAAACTTGTTCAGATTGATCTATTATGACATGGCTTTGGGAAAAAGAAAAGAGGAAAAGCGCAAAAACGGAAAATTTCCGTCCCGTCCGCCGGGAAAAAATTTTTTCTTGGAAAAACGCAACCAAACGGGGCCCAGTTCCGTATTCAGATCAGAGACAGGAAAGGAGGGATCGCATGGGGGAGCCCTGGAACGATCCCGGCGCGCTGGCCCGGCAGTTCGCCCCGGCGATCTACCGCCTGGCCTACGCCAGAACCGGCAGCCGCGCCGACGCGGAGGACGTGATGCAGGAGGTGTTCCTCCGCCTGGTCAAGCACAGGCCGGTCTTTGACAGCGAGGCCCACGCCCGGGCCTGGCTGCTGAAGGTGGCCTCCAACTGCGCCACCGACCTGTTCCGCCTGCCCTGGCGGAAGCGGGAGGAGCCGCTGGAGGAGGACGTGTCCGCGCCGGAGGAGCCGGGGGCGGGGAGCGTGACGGAGGCGGTGCTCTCCCTGCCCGCCCGGTACCGCATCCCCATCCACCTGTATTATTACGAGGGGTACTCGGTGGCCGAGATCGCGGACATCACCGGCAAGCGCGAGGGCACCATCAAATCTCACCTGTCCCGGGCCCGTGCCCTGCTGCGGGACAAGCTGAAGGAGGGGGAGCCGTGCTGAGCGAGCAGTATAAGCGGGAGATGGAACAGCTCGGCCCCCGCCAGGAGGAGCTGGAACGGCTCTACACATTGATCGAAGGAGGAACCGACATGAAACGGAAAAAGTGGATCGGCCGCCGGGCTGTGGCGGCCATCGCGGTGTGCGCCGCCCTGACCCTCACGGCCACCGCGGCGGCGGCGCCGGCGGTCTGGCGCAGCCTTCAGGAGCACCTGGGGCCCTTCGCCCCCTACGCCCAGTACATCAAGGGGGCGTCGTGCGCCGATCAGGGGATCAAAATTCAAATGCTCAGCGCCATATCTGATGATCTGGAGGCCCGGTTCTACCTCTCCGTCCGGGACGTGGAGGGGGATCGGCTCAATGACTTTCTGACCCTGAAGGGCAACCTGACCGCCGGGGAGAAGCGGGAGCTCAGGCCGGGGGAGACGGAGCCGGCGGTTTCCGGTGGAATGTATTCCACCAGCAGGTTCGAGCTGATCTCCTATGACCCGGAGACGAAAACCGTCCTGTTCTCCGCCAGCATTTTTTATGAGGATACCGCCCGGCCAAATGGGGAGGGCAAGCTGACCGTCACGGGCATGAGCACCAAGCGGGGCGGGCTGTATGCGGACGTCCCCTGCGCCTCTGCCACTGGCGGGACGCTTCAGAGCCTCCCTCTGAGTAAGAACGACAAGGTGATCTTCACGCCCGATGAGCTGGGCGGCACCGGGTACACCAACGCCGTTCTGCCCGCCCGGAAGGTGGTGCTGGCCCCCGGCCAGACCCCCATGGACATCGAAGGCACGGAGGATATCAGGGTATCCTCCATGGGCTTTGCCTCGGACGGCTGCTTCCACCTCCGTCTGGACTTTGCCGAAGGGGTGGAGCCGGAGCTCCGGAAGGATGGGAAAAGCACCATGATGTTTGGCTTCTATCCCGAGGACGATGCCGCCATGGACGTCAGGTTTTGCGTAACCCAGGAGACCCTTGTGGACGGCGGCCTGGACGTCCTGTTCCCCCTGATCAAGGCAGAGGATCTCAAAACGCTGCAAAGCGGCAGCGTGCATCTCTCCATGCCCTATTCACGGCCCGGCACAGACATCGAGGGCGCCTGGTCTACGGAATTTGAGCTGGAGCATTACCTCTCCACCGTCCTGGACTGGCAGGGCCAGGTGGACGGCTGCCAGGTGCGGCAGGTCGCCCTCTCCCCCCTGTCGGTCACCATGTACAGCAACGATAAGGGCGGGTTCCACAACGCCACGCTGTACGCCGTGAAAAAGGACGGCACTGAAATTGCCGCCGAGCCGGGAGGGGCTAATTACACCAATCTGGGCGCACAGGGCGGGGAGGGCTGGGACGCCTTCAACACCTGGAAATTTGAGGAGCCCATTGATATAGAGGACATCTCCTTCCTCTCCCTGAAGGGCACGCTGATTCCGGTGAACTGAGCCCATACAAACCAAACCGGGCGCGGAAGCGGGGTTTTCCCCTTCCGCGCCCGGTCGTCGCCGCAAAGTCCGTTCCGCTCCCTTGCGCCTCCTCTCCCTACAAAGCCAAAGGGCGGCTTTGCGGGGGCCCCTATATCTCCCTGCGTCCCTCCAGCGCCCGCATGAGGGTGGCGTCGTCGGCAAATTCCAGGTGGCTGCCCACCGGGATGCCGTAGGCCAGCCGGGTGGTTTTCACCCCGAAGGGCTTCAGCAGCCGGGACAGGTACAGGGCGGTGGTCTCCCCCTCGGTGTCCGGGTTGGTGGCCATGATCACCTCGCCGATCCCCCCGGCGGACACCCGCTCCACCAGCTGGGCGATGTGCAGATCGTCCGGCCCCACGTGGTTCATGGGGGAGATCACCCCGTGGAGCACATGGTACACCCCGGCGTACTCCCGGGAGCGCTCCATGGCCACCACGTCCTTGGGGTCGGCCACCACGCACACGGTGGCGTGATCCCGCTTGGAGGAGGCGCAGATGGCGCACGCCCCCTCCCCGTCGGTGAGGTTCTGGCACACCGGGCAGCAGCCGATGGAGGTCTTGGCGTCCAGCAGGGCGGTGGCGAAGTCCTTGGCCGTCTGCTCCGGCTGGTCGAGAATATAAAAGGCCAGCCGCTGGGCGCTCTTGCGGCCCACGCCGGGGAGTTTGGCGAACTGCTCCACTAAATTTTCCAGGGCGGCGGGGAAATAGTCCATGGGAAAACCTCCAAATCGTTATGCGTCCTTCTCAAAGGTGATCATCACGCGATAGGACGAGGCCCTGTCCCATTGGGTCACCGCTTTGACCGTCCACCCCTGGCGGGCCATCCGGTTCATCGCGGCTTCGGCCTCCTCCGGAGTTTGAGCTGTCAGCACCTGATATTCCTTCATAACATCACCTCGCCGTCCGCAGAAGTTCAATGGCCTTCGCCGGATCCTCCGCGCCGTACACCGCCGAACCCGCCACCAGCACGTTGGCCCCGGCCTCAATGACCTGCTCCGCCGTGCCGGGGCCGATGCCGCCGTCCACCTCCAGCTCACAGGCCGGGTTGTATTTGTCGATCAACGCCCGCACCTCCCGGATGGTGTCCAGCTGGGACTCCATGAACTTCTGCCCGCCGAACCCCGGCTCCACCGTCATCACCAGCACCATGTCCAGCCGCTCCAGATAGGGCAGAACGGCCTTGGCCGACGTGATGGGCCGCAGGGCCACCGCCTTCTTCACCCCGTTGGCCTCCATGGCGCGGAGGGCGTCGGCGATGCGGGCGGGGTGGTCGGCCTCCAGGTGGACGGACAGCAGATCCGCCCCCGCCTGGCAGAACTGATCGATGTACCGCACGGGCTTGTCGATCATCAGGTGCACGTCCAGGAACATCCCGGTGTGCTTGCGGATGGACGCCACCACCGGCACGCCGATGGTGAGGTTGGGCACGAAGGCCCCGTCCATCACGTCCACGTGGAGCCAGTCCGCGGCGGACACCCGCCCGATGTCCCGCTCCAAATTGCAAAAATCCGCCGAAAGAATGGAAGGGGCGATCTTGAGCATGATTTTCTCCCTCTTTTTCAGAAATTTGCCCGGGCGCAGGGCCCGTCCCCGGCCCCCCGGTCTGGGGCAGCCCCGGCCACGCCGCATAGGATAGAACACGCGGAAGTCCGCCGGCGGCGGCGTTGGACGGCTCCTCACGCCCCCTGGCCCGCGTCCAGCAGGCCCGCCGCAGGGCGCGCCGCACCTGAATACCCCGCACCGCTGCAATCGCGGCGGTGCGGGGATTGTGATCTTGTCCGTAGGGGAGGGGCTTGGGTCTCGTCTCTGACTCGGTCGGCGATAGGCAAGCGCCACCGGCGCTCATCGCCCCCCTCCCGGGAAAAGGGTCTCCGATCCTTCAAGGCGGGAGGGGCAAGCCCCTCCCCTACTTACCCCGTAATGGTGCCGCTGGCGGCCACCTCCCGCACGTCGTAGCCCGCCTGCTTCAGGGCGTTGAGAATCTCCGCCTTGTGGGACAGGCCGAAGGCCTCCATGGTCACCTTCAGCTCCACCCCGGCCTGCCGGTTGATGTTGACAAACTGGTTGTGATCCAGCTTGATGATGTTGCCGTTGAGCCCCGCCACCAGCTCCGCGATCCGCAGCAGCTCGCCGGGCCGGTCGGGCAGCTGCACCGAGAAGGTGAAGATCCGCCCCCGGTTGATGAGCCCGTGCTGCACCAGGGAGGAGATGGTGATCACGTCCATATTGCCGCCGGACAGCACGCTCACCACATTGCGCCCCTCCGGCTCCAGGTGGTTCAGCGCCGCCACGGTGAGCAGCCCCGCGTTCTCCACCACCATTTTGTGCTTCTCCATCACGTCCAGGAAAGCGTCCACCAGCTCGTCGTCGTCAATGGTGAGGATATCGTCCACATTCTGTTGGATGTAGGGGAACACCTGATCCCCGGGGGTTTTCACCGCCACGCCGTCGGCGATGGTGGAGATCTTGTCCAGCGTCACCACATGGCCCGCCTCCATGCTGGCCTTCATGGACGCCGCCCCGGAGGGCTCCACGCCGATGACCCGCACCGACGGGTTGAGCAGCTTGGCCAGGGTGGACACACCCGCCGCCAGCCCGCCGCCGCCGATGGGCACCAGGATCACGTCCACGTCGGGCAGATCCTTGAAGATCTCATAGGCGATGGTGCCCTGGCCGGTGGACACGGTGAGGTCGTTGAAGGGGTGGACGTAGGTCAGCCCCTCCTCCTGGCTGAGCTGGGCGGCCAGCGCCGCCGCGTCGTCGAAGGTCTCCCCGTGGAGCACCGCCCGGGCCCCGTAGTCCTTGGTGTTGTTCACCTTTACCAGGGGGGTGGTGGTGGGCATGACGATGGTGGCGGCCACCCCCGCCGCCTTGGCCGCGTAGGCCACCCCCTGGGCGTGGTTGCCGGCGGAGGCCGTCACCAGCCCCCGGGCCTTCTCCTCGTCGGACAGGGTGGAGCATTTGAAATAAGCGCCCCGGATTTTATAAGCCCCCGTCACCTGCATATTCTCCGGCTTGAGGTACACCTGGTTGCCGGAGGCGCGGGTGAAAAAGGGGCTGTAGATCAGGTCGGTGGGGTGGAGCACGCCGTCCAGCGTCTTCCGGGCCGCCTTGAAGTCGCTCAGCGTCATCATGTGAAAGGACTCCCTCATGTCAGTTTAGCACTTTATTTTACAGGAAGAACGCGGGAAAGTCAACCGCCCCGCCCCCCTTCTTCTTGACTTTGACAGCGCGGGAGGGTAAAATAAGGGAGGTATCTATTTTTGATCCTCAGGAAGGAGCGAGCGCCATGGCCTATGTGAAAAAACGCAGCGTCCTGCCCATTTACTTCGTCGGGGGAACGTGGCTGCTGTGGGCGCTGTGCGCGCCGCTGTACCGGCCCACCCACTACCTCATGGCGGCGCTGGCCTCGCTGGCGGCGTACTTCGTGGGCAAGATGATCTTCCCCGACCGGGGCTATGAGATGGCCGGCGCCTCCGCCCCCGGCCCCGCCCAGCCCAAGCCCAGGGAGGAGAAGCCCCAGTCCACCGGCAACCCGGAGATCGACGCTCTGCTGGACGACCGGGCCAAGGCCGTGTCCGAGATGCGGCGGCTCAACGACTCCATCAAGGACGTGAAGATCTCCGCCCAGATCAGCCACCTGGAGTCCACCACCGCCAAGATCATCGACGCGGTGGTGGAAAAGCCCGCCAAGCTGCCCCAGATCCGCAAGTTCATGAACTACTACCTGCCCACCACCATGAAGCTGCTCAACGCCTACGACCGGATGGACTCCACCGGCGCGTCGGGCGCCAACATCGACGGCACCAAGGAGAAGATCGAGGAGATGCTGGGCACCATCTGCGTGGCCTTCAGCCGCCAGCTGGACGCCCTGTACGGCGAGGAGGCCCTGGACATCTCCGCCGACATCACCGTCATGGAGCAGATGCTCCAGCAGGAGGGCATCGGCGGCATGACCCTGGGCGGATCGTGAGGGACGGCCCATGAAACGGAAGATCTCCAAGCGGGGCTACCGGGTGCTGGCCATCGTGTGGGCCCTGGCCTCCGCCTCCATGGCCGTGGCGGCCATCCGCCAGCTGCCCGCCCTCAACCCGCCCACCCTGCTGCTGCTGGCGGCAAGCCTGGTGGCCGCCACCAGCTTCTGGAAAACCTACAAAACCACCCCGGACGTGGACAAACCCGATCAGAAAACGGAGGAGAAAAAACATGGATGAGAACATGATGCCCGAGCTGACCCTGGATCCCACCGGCGCCGCGGCCGCCGCTCAGGCCGCCCAGGCCGCCGAGGCCACCATTCCCAAGGCCCCGGAGGCCCCCACCCTCACTCTGGAGAACAGCGTCACCCCGGAGGACGCCGCCGCGGTGCAGGCCGCCCGGGACGCCCAGGCCATCCAGCTGGACGAGAGCCAGCTGTCCGAGGCGGAGCGGAAGATGGTGAACGACTTCGCCCAGAAGATCGACATCACCGACTCCACCCAGGTGCTCCAGTACGGCGCGGCGGCCCAGAAGAACATCGCCGGCTTCTCGGAGAACGCCCTCAACAACGTGCGCACCAAGGATCTGGGCCAGGTGGGGGAGGCCCTGTCCTCCCTGGTGGTGGAGCTGAAAACCTTCGGCCAGGAGGAGAAGAAGGGCATCGGCGGCTGGTTCCAGAAGAAGAAGAACGAGGCCCTGGCCCTCAAGGCCAGCTACGACAAGGCGGAGGTCAACGTGGATAAGATCGCCTCCATCCTGGAGGGGCACCAGGTCACGCTGATGAAGGACATCGCCATGCTGGATCAGATGTATGAGCTGAACACCAAGTACTACAAGGAGCTCACCATGTATATCCTGGCGGGCAAGAAGGCCCTGATGAAGGCCCGGAACGAGGATCTGGAGGAGCTGCGGAAAAAGGCGGCGGAGAGCGGCTCCCAGGAGGACGCCCAGAAGTACAACGACTACGCCAACCTGTGCAACCGGTTTGAGAAGAAGCTCCACGACCTGGAGCTCACCCGGATGATCTCCATCCAGATGGGCCCCCAGACCCGGATGATCCAGAACAACGACGCGCTGATGCTGGAGAAGATCCAGTCCTCCCTGGTGAACACCATCCCCCTGTGGAAAAGCCAGATGGTGCTGGCCCTGGGGCTGGAGCACTCCCGGCAGGCCACCGCGGCCCAGTCCGCCGTCACCAACATGACCAACGACCTGCTGCGGAAAAACGCCGAGATGCTGAAGATGGGCACCATTGAGACGGCCAAGGAGGCGGAGCGGAGCGTGGTGGATATCGAGACCCTCCAGCACACCAACCAGCAGCTCATCTCCACCCTGGACGAGGTGATGCAGATCCAGAAGGACGGCGCCCAGAAGCGCAAGGAGGCCGAGCTGGAGCTGGGCCGTATCGAGGGCGAACTGAAGCAGAAGCTGCTGGAGCTGCGGGGGTAAGAGATCGTAAACGGTGCACCGTAGGGCGGAACGACCCGGCCCGCCGATCTTTCAGCAAATGCCGCGCGATCCAGCGGCGCGCCGGGTCGTCGCGCCCTACAGGGCGCACACAAAGAAAACGTCCGCGTCTTAGAAAGGACTTCCTATGTCTATGTTACCTGTATTTCCAATCAGATGGATCTTGATGCTCCTCCTCCCGGTGGCCATCGCGGCGGCGGTGCTGGCCGCCGTCAGCCAGCGGGGCAGGACTGTGTTCAAAAAGCAGGGGGTGGCCTGGGGGCTGACGGCGCTGATGGTTGTTGCCGCCATCGGCATCGGCTACGCCAGGGCGCCCATCAACAACCCGGTGCCGGAGCCTGATCTGCCCAACGCCCCCGCCGCTTCCGACACCTTCGTGCGGGACGACGCCAGCGTGCTGTCCACCCGGACGGAGCAGGAGCTGGCCCAGCGCAACCAGCGCTTGTGGCAGCGGCACAGCGTCACCGTGGCCGTGATCACCTGCAACTACGGCCGGGACGATCTGGGTGACTACGCCTACCGGCAGGCCGTGGAGATGGGCCTGGGCGGCTACGACATGATCGTGGCCCTGGACATCAGCGGCGACAACTACTGGTTGGTGCAGGGGGACGACATCCGCCGGGATTTCACCGACGACGACTGCTCCAACTACGCCTACGACTATATGGAGGACTATTTCGTCCGCGGAATGTATGACGACGCCGTGCTGGATCTCACCGCGGCGCTGGAGGACTGGTACGGGAGCTATTACCGCTGACCCGGGAAAGGAGGCCCCGCAATGGGCGATTTGACCGACCTTATTATCATCATCGTACTGGTGGTGATCGTGCTGCTGGCTCTGGAGGGCTCCCACCGGCGGCGCTACCGCTGCGGGTGGTACGGGCCCAGCTACGTCTACCGGCCCTTCTATATCTTCCGGCCCCGGCCCCCCAGGCCCCCCCGGCCCCCCCACGGCCCGGGGTTCGGCCCCGGCATGGGCTTCGGCCCAGGCCAGCCCCGTCCCAACGCACGGCCCGGCGCGGGCACAAGGCCGGGCGGATCCTTTGGCGGCGGACGGCCCAGCGGCTCCTTCGGGGGAGGCAGGCCCTCCTCCGGCCCCCGGCCCGGCGGCTCCTTCGGCGGCGGGCGGCCCACCACCCGGCCCTCCTCCCGGCCTGGCGGCAGCTTCGGCGGCGGACGGCCCGGTGGATCCTTCGGCGGCGGGCGCTCCTCCTTCGGCGGGGGACGGCCCGGCGGCTCCTTTGGCGGGGGGCGCTCCTCCTTTGGGGGCGGGCGTCCCGGCGGCGGCTCCTTCGGCGGCGGCCGGGGAGGCGGTCGGCGTTAGCCGTTTCAACAGCAAAATATCGGCGGAATGGAAAACCCGTTCCGCCGATATTTTTTACAGCACCTTGGACTGGAAGCCGATGGCGCGCCGCTCCCGGAGGTACGCAAATTTCCCACCCCGCAGGGGTGGGAAATTCCTTACAGCACCTTGGACAAAAAATCAATGGTGCGCTGCTCCCTGGGGTGGGCGAAGAAGGCGTGGGGCTCGTCCTGCTCCAGGATCTTCCCCCCGTCCATGAACAGCACCCGGGTGCCCACCTCCCGGGCAAAGCCCATCTCGTGGGTCACCACCACCATGGTCATGCCCTCCCGGGCCAGCTCCTTCATGACCTCCAGCACCTCCCCCACCATCTCGGGATCCAGGGCGGAGGTGGGCTCGTCGAACAGCAGCACCTTGGGCTTCATGGCCAGGGCCCGCACGATGGCGATGCGCTGCTTCTGGCCGCCGGACAGCTGGGCGGGGTAGGCGTCCGCCTTCTCCTCCAGCCCCACCCGGCGCAGCAGGGCCATGGCCTCCTCCTCCGCCTCGGCCTGCTTCATCAGGCCGGTGCGAACCGGGGCCAGGGTGATGTTTTTGCGTATGGTCATGTTGGGGAACAGGTTGAAGTGCTGGAACACCATCCCCATCTGGCGGCGGAGGTTGTTGATGTCCGCCTTGGGGTCGGTGATCTCCGCGCCGTCGAAGGTGATGGTGCCGGCGGTGGGAGTCTCCAGCAGGTTGAGGCACCGCAGGAAGGTGGACTTGCCCGAGCCGGACGGGCCGATCACCACCACCTTTTCCCCGGGGTGGATGTGCTCCGAGATATCGTCCAGCACCAGGTTGTCCCCAAAGGACTTGGACAGGTGTTTAACGTCGATCACTTTGGGCCAGCCTCCTTTCCAGCTTTCCCTGGAGCCAGGTGAGGATGATAACGAAGAATAAGTAGATGCAGGCGATGCCGATGAGGGGCGGCATATAGTCGTAGGTCTTGCCGCCGATCCGGTTGGCGTAGTAGGTCATCTCCGCCGCGCCGATGGCGTTCACCAGAGAGGTGTCCTTGAACAGCGTCACCAGCTCGTTGCCCATGGAGGGCAGGATATTTTTGAAGGCCTGGGGGATGATGATAAAGCGCATGGTGTCAAAATAGCCCAGCCCCAGGGAGCGGCCCGCCTCGGACTGGCCCGGATCCACGCTCATCAGCCCGCCCCGGATGATCTCCGAGATGTAGGCCCCGGCGTTGACGCCCATGCCGATCATGCCCACCATCACCTTGTTGCGCTCCCCCCGGAGGATGACAAAAGCCCAGATCAGGATCTGCACCATCATGGGGGTGCCCCGGATCACGGTGGTATACACCTTGCAGATCAGGTTGACCACGCCCAGCAGGGGGTTGCGCCGCCCGGGGCGCTGCTGATCGTGGGCGGTACGTACCATGGCCACAAACAGGCCCAGCACCAGGCCCATGGCGATGGATACCAAGGTGATCTCAAAGGTGATCACCAGCCCCTTGAGGTACATCTGCCAGCGGTCGGCCTCCACGAAGGCGGTATGGAACCGGGGGGCCAGCTTGATCAGCCATTGGACAAAGGGAAGGCCGTACAGCCAGTCGATAAGCGGTTGGAGCATTGAGGTATTCCCCTCTCAAGTGTTGTAAGGCAGGGGCGGCCCGTCAGAGCCGCCCCTGCTTGGAGCATTTCCGTTTGGTTGCGAATCAGCCGGCCTTGATGTACTTATCCACGATGCCCTGGAAGGTGCCGTCCGCCTTCAGCTCGGCCAGGGCGGCGTTCACCGCATCCAGCAGGGCGGTGTTCCCCTTGGCGAGGCCGATGGCGTAGTCCTCGGTGACCCAGGCACCGTCCAGGATCTTCAGGCCGGGGTTCTGGGCCACATAGGCCTGGGCGGGGCCGTTGTCGATGACCACCGCGTCGATGGTGCCCGCCACCAGATCCATGACGGCCAGGGCGCCGGTGTCATAAGCGGTGACGTGATCCTCGCCGTAGCCGCCGTTCTCCGGGGTATCGGAGCAGTAGAAGTAGCCGGTGGTGTCCGCCTGGCAGCCGATCATCTCGGCGTTGCCCAGGTCGTCGATGGACTGGATGGGGGAGTCCTCCTTGACGATGACCACCTGGACACCGGTGGCGTAGCTTTCGGTGAAGTCCATGACCTCCAGACGGTCGGGCTTCACGGTGATGGCGGCCATGGCAATGTCGCTCTCGCCGTTCTGCACGGCCAGCAGGGCGTTGTTGAAAGCCATGTCGTCCACCACCAGCTCCAGGCCCAGCTTCTTGGCGATGGCCTCGGCCACCTCCACGTCGATGCCCTCGAAGCCGCCATCGTCGGTGGTCATCTCATAGGGAGGGAACGCGGCGTTGGTGGACATATGTAGCTTGCCCTCCTCCACGGTGGTGAAGGCTGCGGGGGCGTTGGTGGGCTCCTCCGTGGGCGCGTCGGTGGGGTCGGCGGCGGGCTGGCTCTCGGCGGGCTGGGTGGGGGCGTCCGTGGGGGTGCCCCCCGTGCTGGAGCAGGCGCACAGCGCCAGTGCCATGGTGAGGGCCAGCAGAAGGGCCGTCAGCTTTTTCATCGTTTTCATTTCATTCATCTCCATTGAATAGGATGCGGTACAGCCCGCCCGGTCAGCGGGTTGTTGAGACAGAGTATACCGCCTATTCACAAAAAATGCAAGAGGATTTTTGGCGTCCTCCTGCATTTCATGGGGTTTATACAATTTGAGGCGAATAAAAATACATTTCTATACAAAATGAACCATAGCGCCCCGGTGGGGATTCAGTCAAAGGCCAGCCCCAGCCAGCCCTCCCCCGCCCCGGCCTGGATCGAGGCGGGGGTGCCCTCCGCCCAGCGAATGCAGGCAAACGGCCTCCCCTCCGACCGCCCCGCCGGAACCCGAACCTTCACCGGCCTCCCGCACAGGGCGGCGCAGGCCGCCGCTCCCTGATCCTGGTCGCCGGGGGCGCACAGCAGCTCCTTCACCACCGGCGCCCTGTCCCAGTTCTCCACGGCGGCGCAGCCGGGGCCGTGGGCCAGCTCCAGCCGGTACAGCCCGCTGCCGGGCTCGGGGCACATGGCCCGCTGGAACGCCAGCTGCTCCGCGGTGTACGCCGTGTGGGTTCGGCCCGCCAGCAGCTCCTCCCGCAGGGCGGCGTACCCCTCGGGGGACAGCTCCTCCACCGGGGCGGGGACGGGCTCCGCCTCCATCTCCCGGAGGTAACAGCCCGGCTGGAAGCCGTTCCGCTCAAAAAAGGGGAACAGCCCCGGCCTCGCCGGCACGGTGAGCAGGCAGTCCAGCCCCCGGCTGCCGCCCAGCCCCGCCGCCACCTCCAGCAGGATGGTCGCCCAGCACTGCCTCCGGCAGCTCGGATCGGTGGCCAGGGCGTAGACATATCCCGCCCGCAGCCGGGTGCCGTCCGCCAGAATCAGGGCCAGCTCCGGCAGGGCCAGCATGGAGCGCACCAGCCTCTCCTCGCTGAGCACCAGCGGCCCCTCGGGGGCGCACAGGCGGTAAAACGACTGCTGGAACTCTGGCTCGTCCCCGAAGGCGTTGCCCCACAGGGCCTCCGCGTCGGAGATCTCCCAGCCCTCGGCGTGGTGGATCTGAATCATCGGGCCACCTCCCGGGCGGTGTATTTGGTGAGCAGAATATCCGGATAGTAGGACAGCTTGGCCTTCCGCAGACCCTCCAGCCCCAGGTCGTCCTCCCGGTTGAACCACTTGACCTGGGGGTGGCGGCCGCGGATCAGCCGGGCCAGCTCCCGGTTGATGGCGGGGTAGGCCCCCTGGATGTCGCCGAAGGACTTCTCGAAGTTCACGTCGAACACCTCGGGGGTGATGAAGCCCCCCAAAGAGAAGGCCACCGGCGAGCCGTCCGCCCGGATCAGCGCCCCCTCCAGCCCCAGCTTGTCCATGTGGTACAGGGCCTCGATGACCGCCACCGTCTCCTCGGAGACGGAGTTCACGTCCTCCCCGGCCTCCTCCTGGCGGATGGCGGCCCACTGGCGCTCCAGCTCCACGCACTCGGGGACGTTGGCGGGGGTGATGTCCTCCAGCAGCCAGTCGGGGAACTGCTCGTCAAAGCGGCGGATGTGGTTCCGCTTGGCGTGGAGCTTCTTCCCCGGCAGGTCGGCCAGCCGGTTCACGTCGTAGAGGTAGTCGAAGCCGCCCCGATCCTCCTCAAAGGCGAAGCGGCCCGGGCAGGCTTCCTCCAGGGCGGCCCGCTGATCCTCCGTCACGCACACCAGGGTGAGGGGCACCCCGTTGGCGGCGGCGTGGTTGGCTAACGCGTCCACGGCCGGGGCCAGGGGCCCGCCGCCCGCCGGGTAGAGGTAACACAGCCCCAGGGAGCCCTGGATCTGCACCAGCAGCCGATCCCCCAGGCGGGCGATCTGCTGGGGGTAGGCCCGGCTCCACAGGTAGATGTTGGCGAAGTTGTACTCGCAGGCGGGGCTGGCCTCGGCAGCAAGCAGGGGCTGCACCCATTCCCGATCCTCAAACTGAGGGCTTTCAAAGGTAAGCATCCATACCATTCCTTTTCTTGGTGTCTGGATATCATATCACGGCGGCGAGAAAAGCGCAACGGGTAAAAGCGCGCCGCCGGGGCTTTCCGGCGGCGCGCTTGATTCATTTGGCGTATTCGATCGCCTTCGTCTCCCGGATCAGGTTCACCTTGATCTGCCCCGGGTACTCCAGCTCGTCCTCGATCTTTTTGGCGATCTCCCGGGCCAGCAGCACCATGCGATCCTCGGGCACGTCCTCCGGATTCACCATGATGCGCACCTCCCGGCCCGCCTGGATGGCGAAGGCCTTGTCCACCCCGGGGAAGGCGGAGGTCAGCTCCTCCAGCTTCTCCAGCCGCTTGATGTAGTATTCCACATTCTCCTTGCGGGCGCCGGGGCGGGCGGCGGAAATGGCGTCGGCGGCCTGCACCAGACAGGCCACGATGGTGCGGGCCTCCACGTCGCCGTGGTGGGCCTCGATGGCGTGGATCACGTTCTCGCTCTCCCGGTACTTCCGGGCCAGCTCCACGCCGATCTGCACGTGGGAGCCCTCCACCTCGTGGTCGATGGACTTGCCCAGGTCGTGGAGCAGTCCCGCCCGCTTGGCCTCGGCCACATTGACGCCGATCTCGGCGGCCAGCAGGCCCGCCAGCTGGGCCACCTCGATGGAGTGGTTGAGCACGTTCTGGCCGTAGCTGGTGCGGTAGTGCTGACGGCCCAGCAGCTTCACCAGCTCCGGGTTCAGCCCGTGGACGTTGGTCTCAAACACCGCCCGCTCGCCCTCGGCCCGGATGGTGGCGTCCACCTCCCGCTTGGCCTTCTCCACCATCTCCTCGATGCGGGTGGGGTGGATGCGGCCGTCGAGAATGAGCTTTTCCAGGGCCAGCCGGGCGATCTCCCGGCGCACCGGGTCGAAGCAGGACACGGTGATGGCCTCGGGGGTGTCGTCGATGATGAGATCCACCCCGGTCATGGTCTCCAGGGTGCGGATGTTGCGGCCCTCCCGGCCGATGATGCGGCCCTTCATCTCGTCGTTGGGCAGGGGCACCACGGACACGGTGGCCTCCGCCACATGGTCGGCGGCGCACCGCTGGATGGCCAGGGCGATCTGCTCCCGGGCGTAGGTCTCCGCCTCCTCCTTGTAGCGGGCCTGGATCTCCTTGAGCTTCAGGGCCTGCTCGTGGGTCACATCCTCCTCCAGCTGCTCGATGAGGTAGCGCTTGGCCTCCTCCACCGTCAGGCCGGAGATGCGCTCCAGCAGCTCCACCTGGCTGTTCTTCAGCCCGTCCAGCTCCACCTTCTCCTGCTCCAACTGGGCGATGCGGGCGGAGACGTTCTCCTCCTTGCGCTCCAGGTTCTCCAGCTTGCGATCCAGGTTCTCCTCCTTGGAGTTGAGCCGGTTCTCCTGGCGCTGGATCTCGCTGCGGCGATCCTTGACCTCCTTGTCGAACTCGCTGCGGGCTTTCAGGATCTCCTCCTTGGCCTCCACGGTGGCCTCCCGCTTTTTGCTCTCAGCGGACTTGATGGCGTCGTTGATGATCCGGCGGGCCTCCTCCTCGGCGGAGCCGATCTCCCGCTCGGCGGCGGCCTTTCGCCGCTGGTATCCAACCACCGCTCCGATCGCCAGGCAGATCAGACCGGCGGCGATGGCAATGATCACGGTCACAAAGACTGGCACTTGCATCTGGGTTCCACACCTCCTGTTACAAAATAACACGCGATGCGTGAATAGACGCACCGCGATAATTGAAAAACCGCCCACCAGGTTTGGGCGCAGTATTTGAGTGTCAAAATCTATGACGGGTCGTATAGACTATATAAACACCCCAAAGGGGGCGCAAACGCTCAAACGGCAAACAAGACGGCGGTCTTTCAAAATTATCCTCGTCCATTATATAGTCCGGCCGCGCCGCCGTCAAGTGGAAATGTGAAAGTTTCGTAAACATTCCAAATTTTTTCTGTGCAGATTGCAGAAGCGCGGAGAAGCCGGGAGCAGGAGACTAAGGCCGGAGCGCAGGGAAAAGCCCAAGGAGGGGCCGCAGGCCCCGGATGGGTTTTCCCGGAGTCGGAGGACTTAGGCTCCGTCGCGGAGGCTTCGCAGCGTGACAATGCCGTGGAACTCTCATTCCGCCACCGTCAGCGTCCGCCCCTGCTCCGTCAGGGTGAACCGCCCCTCCAGCCCCGGGGTGATGGTGACCGAGCCGTCCTCCGCCACCAGCACCGCCTCAAAGTCCCGATGCCGCCGCCAGTGCTCCACGGCCTTCTCCCGCCCCATGACGAACAGGGCGGTGGACAGCCCGTCGCACATCAGCCCGTCGTCCCCCACCACGGTGACGGAGGCCAGCCCGCTGTGCGCGGGGGCCCCGGTCTTGGGATCCAGGATGTGCCAATAGCGCACGCCGCCCTCCTCAAAATACCGCTCGTATCCGCCGGAGGTGATCACGGCCTGGTTGTCCACCTCCACCACGCCGATGTTCCCCTCCCCCGCCGGGTTCCGGATGCCCACCCGCCAGGGGGAGCCGTCGGGCTTGGCCCCCACCGCCTGGATGTTGCCCCCCAGATCCAGCAGGGCGGAGGTGACGCCGCCCTCCCGCAGCAGGGCGGCCAGCGCCGCCCCGGTGTAGCCCTTGGCCACGCTGCCCAGGTCGATCTCCATGCCAACCGGCAGGGAGGCGGCGTTCCCGTCCAGCGCCACCCTGGTATAGTCCACCAGCGGCAGCAGCTTGGCCAGGGCTTCCCCGTCGGGGACGGCATACTCCCCCGTGGTGAAGCCCCAGGTGCGCAGCACCGGGTAGGTGGAGATGTCCAGCGCCCCCTCCGTCCGGGCGCACAGCGCCAGCGCCCCCCGCAGCAGCGACCCCGTCTCCGATGACAGCTCCGCCGCCCCGTCCCGGTTGAGTGAGTGGATCTCGCTGCCCCTGCCGGTGACGGACAGCAGGCCCTCCAGCTCCCGCACCCGGGCCTCGGCGTCGGCCAGCAGGGCCTCGTCCCCGCCCTCATACAGCCGCAGGGTCATGACGGTATCCATGGCAAAGAAGGTGCGCTCCGCCCCCGGCTGGGCCTGGGCCTGGGGGGCGGCGCAGCCCGCCAGGAGCAGCATGACGCAGAGCAGGGCCGCCCAGCGCCTCATACCCCGCACTCTCCCGCCTCCCGCAGGTGCTCGCATCGCAGGTGCTCCGGGATGGAGTCGTCCTGATCGATCCACTCCCGCTGTACGTCCACCACCCGGTACTCGGTGGGGGTGTCCCGGATCACCACCTTGGCGATGCCTGCGTTGATGATGAGCCTGCGGCACATGGAGCAGGAGGTGGAGCCGGGGATCAGCGCCCCGGTGGCCGGATCCTTGCAGGCCATATAGAGGGTGGCGCCTAAAACCTCCCGCCGGGGGGCGGAGATGATGGCGTTGGCCTCGGCGTGGACGGAGCGGCACAGCTCGTACCGCTGGCCCGAGGGGATGTTCATGGCCTCCCGGGCGCAGTAGCCCAGATCGCCGCAGTTTTTCCGCCCCCGGGGCGCTCCGTTGTAGCCGGAGGACACGATCTCGTCGTTCTGGACGATGATGGCCCCGTAGCACCGGCGCATACAGGTGGAGCGCTCCAGTACGGTGGCGGCGATGTCCAGGTAATAGTTCTGTTTGTCGATGCGGGCCATGGGGATCCCTCATTTCTGTTTTTTATGGGGAGAGTATATCACCTTTCCACCCCCGCCGCAACGGAAATTTACAGCGGCCCCCGGCCCAGCTTCTCCCCCACCGCCGCCATCTGCGACCGGGTGGGCGGCCCATCCCACTGCAGGCTGATGGTCACCACCCGATCCGGGTAGAACAGCAGGTATTGGTTGTTGTCCGCCCCATTGTCCAACCCGTCCTCCGGCAGCCACTGGTACGCCTCCTCCGCCCCCCAGGGGGCGGGGTCTGTGGGGACGTAGGCGTACCCGTACCACACGTCCTCTGGGCCTTCACTGCCCCAGTCGTCCCGCTCATGGAGCAGGGTCTCCCGGCACAGGCCATAGAGGGCGGGGAGCTTCACCAGGGTGACCTCATAGTCCAGATAGACCTTCTCCGGAAACTGCCCTGCGGGCCCCAGGGGCCATTCGTGGGCGTTGTACCGCCCCAGCAGGGGGGACTGGGCCCCCTGCCACTTCCGGGTGTAGCCGCCGAAGTCCCCCTCCCGCAGGTCGGCCAGCGTCAGGGGCAGATCCTCCGCCTTGGGCTGGGGGCGGCTGTCCAGCCCCCGCACCACAAGCCAGGGGATGCCCGCCGAAACCGCCAGAGACAGCACCACGCAGGCAATGATGGTGATGACCCGGTTGTCCTCGGCGGAGAAATAGCACCTTTTCAGCCCCTCTCGGACGCCGATCACCGCGGCCACCACCAGCACGCCCCCCGCCATGGACACCAGCATCACGCCGCCCAGGCCGTCCCCGGCCATACTGATGAAAAACCACACCGTCGCCGCCGCCAGAATCACCAGCATGATTCTCTGGAACCAGCGGTGGCTGCGGGTGGGTAAAAACTCCCCCCGCTCCGCCGCCTTCCGCGCCCGCCTGTGCCAAAGGAAGTAGGCGCACAGCTCTACGGAGCACAGCGCCAGCAGGATGACGCCCGCCACGGCGGCCAGCAGGGTGCCGGCGTTGGACAGGGTCTGGATGGGATCGTCCCGCAGCCGCCACAGGAACTGCCCCAGATTCAGCAGCCCCACCGCCAGCAGCAGGCCGTTGGGCAGCAGAAAGCTCTTTTTTGCCGAGCGGTGGATGGCCTCCACCTCCAGCGCCGGGTCGGTCTCGATGGGCGTGGGATCCTCCCGCTCGTTGTAAAACACCTGGAGCTGGGCCGAGGAGGCCGCCAGCGTCCAGCCGGTGTGGGCGCAGAAGTCATAGAACTCCTCCTGGCTCACCGAGGGCAGGGGGTCGAAAATAGTGGCCCTGGGGTAATAGCACACGCAGAAGGTCAGCTGTTTCGGCTCGATCCGCCGGTAGTGCCAGGTGTACTGCCCGCCCTTGCACAGCAGCCAGCCCTGGGCCGCCATCCGCTCAAAGTGCCGCTCCAGCCCGGTGTGGTCGTAAAAGGAATACAGGGTCATCTGCCGCTTGATCTCTCTCATGTGGCGCCCTCCTCTCCGAAGGCCCGGCGGTAGTCCTCCGCCTGGGCCTGTATCCGTTGATACTCCCGCTCCAGCCGGGCCCGTCCGGCGTCGGTGAGCAGATAGCTGCGCTTGCGGCCCTCTGTGCGGGTCTCCCGGATCATGCCCTCCGCCCGGAACTGCTCCAGCAGGTTGTAGAGCGTCCCCGAGCCCACACTCACCCGCCCGCCCGTCATGGACGGCACCTTGTCCAGGATATCCATGCCGCAGCACTCCTCCCGGAGGCACAGCAGCACATAAAACATCTGCTCCGTCAGGGTGCTGAATTTCTCCCTGGGCATGGGCCCACCCCCTAATCTCGATATTCGAGTATCCTGGTTTCATTATATTCTCGAATATCGAGTTTGTCAAGAGGGACTGGGGCGCGGGGCGGAAAAAGCCACGGCCCGGCCCCGGAAAAAAGATCCTTGCGTCCCGGCCCCGGCGCTGGTATAATAGGTGAGGTTTTACCGATTTACTTCGATGAAAAAGGAGCCGATCCTGATGCTGGATATTTCGTTTACCCCCAATTCCAACCCCAAGCCCCGGCCCGACCCGGACACGCTGGTGTTCGGCAAGACCTTCACCGACCATATGTTCCTGATGAACTATGACGCGGGCCAGGGCTGGCACGACCCCCGGGTGGTGCCCTACGGCCCCCTGCCCTTCGAGCCGTCCTGCATGGTGTTCCACTACGCCCAGGAGATCTTTGAGGGCATGAAGGCCTACCGCACCCCCGAGGGCAAGGTGCAGCTGTTCCGCCCCTATGAGAATGCCCGGCGGATGAATTCCTCCTGCCGCCGCCTGTGCATCCCCGAGATCCCGGAGGAGGACTTCGTCCAGGCCGTCAAGGCCATCGTGTCCGCCGACAAGGCGTGGGTGCCGGACAAGGTGGGCACCTCCCTGTATATCCGCCCCTTCATCATCGCCACCGACAACGGTTTAGGCGTCCACGCCTCCCACAGCTACCTGTTCGCGGTGATCTGCTGCCCGGTGGGGGCCTACTACCCCGAGGGCATCAACCCGGTGAAGATCTACGTGGAGGACGAGGACGTGCGGGCCGTCAAGGGCGGCACGGGCTTCACCAAGTGCGGCGGCAACTACGCCGCCTCCATCCGCGCCGGCGAGCGGGCGGAGGAGCAGGGCTACTCCCAGGTGCTGTGGCTGGACGGCGTGCACCGGAAGTATATTGAGGAAGTGGGCTCCATGAACGTGATGTTCAAGATCGGCGGCACAGTGGTGACGCCGGAGCTCACCGGTTCGGTGCTGCCGGGCATCACCCGCAAGAGCTGCCTGGAGCTGCTGCGGGACTGGGGCTACTCCGTGGAGGAGCGGCTCATCTCCGCCCAGGAGCTGTTTGACGCCGCCCGGGCGGGCACTTTAGAGGAGGCCTGGGGCACCGGCACGGCGGCGGTGGTATCCCCCATCGGCCTGCTGGCGGAGGGCAACGCCAAGGTGGAGGTCAGCGGCGGCAAAATCGGCCGGCTGACCCAGCGGCTGTACGACACCCTCACCGGCATCCAGTGGGGCACCGAGCCCGACCCCTACGGCTGGGTGGAGCCGGTGGACTGAGCAAAAAAACGCACCCTCGGTCGTTTGACCGGGGGTGCTGCTTTTTGCCTTTCTCTCACGTGAGAGAAAGTAACCAAAGAGAACGCTCAGGGGGTGGCCGCCGGTTCGCGGGGGCCCCAAGGGCGGGCCCCCGCTCTCAGGACGGCCTCCCCCTGAGAACCCCCGTTAAGGTCAAGGGCACGCCGATTTTGCGGAGCGGGAGAGTGACCGGCGCGCAAAGACTGGACTGGCTTCTCCCCCATTGGTGCTGCCGCCCGTATGTGGGGACGGCACCCAGGCGGTTCCCTCGGTTGGCGCCTAAGTGGTGCGCCGGACGTTCGGGGTGCGGTTAAGGGCACCGTCGATTTTGAGGGGCGGGGGAGTGATCGGCGCGTGGGGCTGGACTGGTGGGCTCCCCATTGGTGCTGCCGCCCGTGTGCGGGACAACCCCTGGGTGGTTCCCTCGGTTGGCGCCTGGGGGGTGCGGGGAAACCCGCTGGATATAGTGCAGATGCGCCTTTAACACCTGCCGGAGGTAGGCCGACAGGGAATGGGAAGCGCCTTTTGCCAGTGCGTCCAGCTCCTCATAGAGATCCAACGGTACGATTATAGAAATTGTTTTCTTCGGGCCGCTTATCATAAACAATCACCTCAACCCCATTTTACAAGATATTCTTGTGAACGTAAATACAAGAATTGATTGTATTTATACTGGTGCTGAGGTGATCATCATGTACCGTAGAATTCGAGATTTGCGGGAGGATTCCGATTTGACGCAAGCACAGCTGGCAGAGGCATTGAACTGCTACCAGCAGACCTACAGTCAATATGAATTAGGCCGGCAGATCATCCCGCCGGATGTTTTAATCGCCCTGGCCAAATTCTACAATACCAGCGTGGATTATCTGTTGGGCCTGACCAACGTGCGGGAACCCTATCCCAGGATACCGGGATAGCAGCAGGGCGGGTGCGCCCGATCCCCACCGCGTGAAGCACCACCCGACACCCAGGCGCATCTGACGTGGATCCCACCTACTTCTCAGTACCCGCACCCTCAGCGGCAGCGGCGACAGGGGCCCCCGCGTCCGTATCCCCTCCGCGCCGGAAGGGTAACCACCCAACCCACCGATCTGACAGCCCCCGTAAAAGGGGGTTCTTAGGGGGCGGCCATCCTGTGAGCGCAGGGCCGTCCTTTGGCCCGGAGTCGAACCGGTGGCCACCCCCTAAGCGTGTCTTTCGGTTCCTTTCTGCACGAGCAGAAAGGAACGCCCCCGGCAGGGCGCAACCCTGCCCTACCGCGCCGCCGCGGCCCGGATAAACTCCCGGAACAGCGGGTGCGCCCGGTTGGGCCGGGACTTCAGCTCCGGGTGGAACTGGCACGCCGCAAACCAGGGGTGCCCCGGCAGCTCGATGAGCTCCACCAGCCGCCCGTCGGGCGACAGGCCGGACAGCGACAGCCCCGCCCCCTCCAGCGCCTCCCGGTACTTGTTGTTGAACTCGTAGCGGTGGCGGTGCCGCTCGCCGATCTCCGACCCGCCGTACACCGACGCCGCCAGCGAGCCCTCCTTCAGCCGGCAGGGATAGCTGCCCAGCCGCATGGTGCCCCCCTTGGCCGTCACCCCCACCTGGTCGGGCATCAGGTCGATGACCGGATAGGGCGTCTGGGGATCCAGCTCCGACGAGTGGGCCCCCGTCAGCCCGCACACGTTCCGGGCGAACTCCACCACCGCCAGCTGCATCCCCAGGCAGATGCCCAGGAAGGGGATTTTCTTCTCCCGGGCGTACCGGATGGCCTCAATTTTTCCATCAATCCCCCGGTTCCCAAAGCCCCCGGGCACCAGAATCCCCTGGGCCCCCGCCAGCAGCCTGTCCGCCGTGTCCGCCGTGACCTCCTCCGAGTTCACCCAGCGGACGTCCACCGACACGCCGTTCTCAATCCCCCCGTGGGTGAGGGCCTCCGCCACCGACAGGTACGCGTCGTGGAGGGCCACATATTTGCCCACCAGCGCGATGGTCACCTTCCCCGTGGGGTGCTTGGCCCGGTGCACCATGGTGGCCCACTCGGTGAGATCCGGCGCGTGGCAGATCAGCCCTAAGCGCCGCACCACCACGTCGGCCAGCCCCTCCCGCTCCAGCATCAGCGGCACCTCGTACAGCAGCTCCGCCGTCAGGTTGGGGATGGCGTGATCCCGGGGGATGTTGCAGAACAGGGAGATCTTGTCCAGAATCTCCCGGGGGATGGGAGCGTCGCTGCGGCACATGATCACGTCCGGCTGAATACCCAGGGACAGCAGCTCCTTGGCGGAGTGCTGGGTGGGCTTGGACTTCAGCTCCCCGGAGCCGGGGATGGACACGATCAGCGAGACATGGATAAACATCACGTTCTGCCGCCCCCGCTCGGCGGCCACCTGCCGGATGGCCTCCAGGAAGGGCTGGGACTCGATATCGCCCACGGTGCCGCCGATCTCCACGATGGCTACGTCCACGTCCTCCCCCTCCAGGGAGTAGATGTGCCGCTTGATCTCGTCGGTGATGTGGGGGATGATCTGCACCGTGCCCCCCAGGTAGTCCCCCGCCCGCTCCCGGTTCAGCACATTCCAGTACACCTTGCCGGAGGACACGGAGGAGTTGAAGGTCAGATTTTCGTCGATGAACCGCTCATAGTGGCCCAGATCCAGGTCGGTCTCCGCCCCGTCGTCGGTGACGAACACCTCCCCGTGCTGGTAGGGGGACATGGTGCCCGGATCCACGTTGAGGTAGGGATCCAGCTTCTGCACCCGCACCCGCAGCCCCCGCTGCTTCAGCAGCCGCCCCAGGGACGCCGCCGTGATGCCCTTGCCCAGGCCGGACACCACGCCGCCGGTGACAAAGATGAATTTCGTGCCCGTTGCCATAAGAATTCCTCCCATGGGGCAGGTGCGGCCCCCTTGCCTCAACCCCATCTGCCCGGACGCCCTTGTCCGGCCTGCCCGTTTATCCAATTTCAGACGGTTTATTTTACGCCCGCCGGAAGCGGCAGTCAAGGGAAGAAGCGCACAAAAATGCGGGGCCGGAGGAAAATTCCCCGGCCCCGCCTGCGCTTCGTTCAATACTCCCAGTCCGCCGGATCCCGGCTGAGTTCCACCCTCTGCTTCTTCATTCCGTCCTCCGTTACGGTATAGACGTCGTTTTCCGGTTCCACCCATTTCCGGCCCGCCTCGTCCTCCACCACGGCAGCGATGCAGTAGATGTGGCCCGCCTCCATCCAGATCGTCTCCTCCTCCAGCCGGAAGAACCGGCGCTCTCCCGTGGGCTTGGGCCCCTCCCCCTCCTCGGTCAGCCACGCCATCAGCTTCTGATCCTGGAATATGCCCACCCGCACGCTGGCCAGATCCGGGGCGTCGTCCAGCCCTCCGTTCCAGGTATACACCTCCACCCGATGTATGGGAACCCGCAGCGCCGAAGTCCACGGGACTTTGGTGGCCCGGGACACTCCGCCCATGGGGGCGACGCCGGAAAAGCTCCGGTTATACAGGTCGGTGAATTCCGCCAGCACCTGGGTCTGCCGCTGTTCCCCGTTGAGCAAGGCCGCGGACACCGTGATCTGATCGGTAAGGGGGGCGGTGATCCGGGCGGTGAAGGCGTGGTTCTCCTCCAGCTCCCCGGTCACGTTGACCGTCTCCCCGCCGCTCACCACAGCGAACTGCGCTGTGACGCCCTCCACATAGGTGCGGGGCACCACCCTTGCCTCGATGGTGACGGTGTTGGCCCTGTAATCCAGATCCACCACCTGGGCGCTCTGCTCCGCCGTCAGGGCGTTCTGGCTCTGGAGCACCTCCTCCACCCGGCGGGTGATGGCGTAGATCTCGCTGTTCACATCGGAGAGCATCCCTTCCATCGCCATTTGCAGGCCCTGGTTCTCCTGCCGCATCTGCTCCAGCCGGATGAACAGGCTGGCGAACACCCCGATGAGCACCAGCGCCGCCGCAATCCACCGCCGGCGGCGGTTGGACGTTTCGGGCTCCGGGTGTTCCGATTCCCCGCCCTCCTCCGGTTCCGCCTTCTGCGGGACGGCGGCGGGCCGGGCGTCCAGATACCGCCCCACGATCTCCTCCACCATGCGCAGCTGCTCCGCCGTCAGCTCGGGACGCTCCGGAGCCCCGTCCTCCTCGCCTAAAAGCCAGTCCACCGACACGGAAAACTCCCGGCTCAGGTTCACCAGCTTCTCGATCTCCGGGAGGGCGGCGTCCGACTCCCATTTATAGATGGCCTGCCGGGACACCCCCAGCTTCTCCCCCAGCCCCTCCTGGGACAGGCCCAGCTCCCTGCGCTTCTGCGCGATCCGCTGTCCCACCGTCATGGGCTCCGCCTCCTTTCTTTTGGCCCTATGATACCATGAAACGCCCCCGCCCGCCACCAATCGCGGGTTATTTTTTTGTCAACCCCAGGTTGCGGGGAAGCCGGGAACAGGGAGTCCTGGAAAAAATACGATCCCCTCCACAAAATTCTTGCATACGCCTGGGCGCTGTGCTAAAATAAGTATGTAATCTGCCCAACAGCCTGCCGCGCCTGCCGCGGCGGGGGGATAGGCCCTGCGCCGCTCCCCCGAAGCCCTTGAAAAAAGCGAGAAGGAGGACCTATCCCATGGGTACCAGTATCAAACGCTCCGTCAGCATCCGCGTCGTCTGCGCCATCGTGGCCATCTTCCTGTTCAGCGGCATCACTACCATGAATATTCTCCGCATTGAGGCCACCCAGGATGAAAGCGTCCGGGCCGCCAATGTGCTCAGCCAGGTGCAGCAGGCGGAGACCGCCCACTACAAGTGGTCAGCCAACCTGAGCAACGCCCTGTACTCCGGCACCGAGTTCACCGGCAGCATGGATCACACCAGCTGCGTGCTGGGCAAGTGGCTCTACTCCGATCTGAACCTGCCGGACAGCCAGATCGAGGCCCTGCGCACCCAGATCGAGCCCCTCCACAAGGAGCTCCACGCCTCCGCGGGCACCGCCCTGGGGCTGTATTCCAACAGCCGCACCACCGCCCAGCAGTATTATCAGGAGACGATCCAGGCCAACCTCACCACCCTGGTGGGCCTGCTGGACAAGGTGGTGGAGCGGGGCACCGCCCTGAGCAGCGAGTGCACGGAGACGATGAACAGCACCATCGCCTTTATGCACTTTTCCACCGTGATCTGCCTGGTGCTGGCCCTGGTGGCCCTGATCAGCCTGGTGGTCTATGTGCTGCGGTATGTCATCAAGCCTCTGGTGCAGATCACCCAGCGGGTTCAGCCCCTCCAGGAGGGCCACCTCAACCTGGATCTGGGCTACCGCTCCAAAAACGAGCTGGGCCAGCTGGCCCTGACCCTGGAGGAGTCCATGGGCCGCGTCAAGGAATACGTGGAGGACATTGACCGGGTGATGTCCGAGCTGTCCCGGGGCAATTTCGACGTGTCCACCTCCGCCCGGTACATCGGCGACTTCCAGTCCATTGAGGAGGCGCTGGATCGCTTTACCGTGTCCATCTCCGGCGCCATGGGCAGCATCGTCCAGGCGGAGCAGCGGGTGGCCAACCACGCCGAGCAGCTGTCCAGCGGGGCCCAGGCCCTGGCCCAGGGGGCCACGGAGCAGGCCAGCGCGGTGCAGGAGCTGTACGCCACGGTGGACGACCTGTCCAAGAGCGCCAGCCGCAACGTGGAGGCCGCCGCCAACGCCCAAAAGAGCGCCAAGCTCACCAGCGAGCAGGTCACCCTCAGCAGCAAGCAGATGGAGGAGATGGTGGCCGCCATGGCGGACATCGCGGACTCCTCCGAGCAGATCGGCCGGATCATCGCCACCATTGAGGATATCGCCTTCCAAACCAATATCCTGGCCCTGAACGCGGCGGTGGAGGCCGCCCGGGCCGGCTCGGCGGGCAAGGGCTTCGCCGTGGTGGCGGACGAGGTCCGCAACCTGGCCTCCAAGTCCGACGAGGCGGCCAAGGCCACCAAGGATCTCATTGAGAACTCCGTCCAGTCCACTGAACGGGGCAGCCGGATCGTGGGCGAGGTGTCCCAGTCCCTGAAGGCGGCGCTGGAGCTGGTGGTGCAGTCCGACAAGGCCATCCACTCCATCACCGACGCCGTCCACCAGGAGGCCGAGTCCCTGTCCCAGGTGTCCGAGGGCATCGGGCAGATCTCCTCCGTGGTGCAGACCAACTCCGCCAGCAGCGAGGAATCCGCCGCCGTCAGCACCGAGCTGTTCGAGCAGGTGCACCTGCTGGAGGACGAGACGAAGAAGTTCCGCCTGAAGAACGGCGGCCACATCCCCGCCGGTATCCGATAACAGATAACATAACAGACAGCCCCCCGGCTTTGCCGGGGGGCTGCTTTTTGTCTTGACCGGCTCGTACCGTTGCCGACGTAGAACGTCTCCTGGATTGCCCACGGCGGTAACGGTTTCAAGCTCGCGGGTCTAAGACCCTTTTGGTACTTTTTCTCTCGAGAAAAAGTACTACCGCGCCCAGTCCCGGCTGCGGCCCACCGCCCGGTGCCAGCCGGACAGCAGCCGCTCCCGCTCCTCCGGGGCCATGGCGGGCTGGAAGCTGTTGTCGCACATCCAAAGGCGCTTGATCTCGTCCGTGCCGCTCCACACGCCGGTGGCCAGCCCCGCTAAGTACGCCGCCCCCAGGGCGGTGGTCTCCCGGATGGCGGGCCGGCGCACCTCCCGGCCCACGATGTCTGCCTGGAACTGCATGAGGAACCGATCCCGGCTGGCCCCGCCGTCCGCCTTCAGGGCGCTGAGGGGCAGGCCGGTGTCCGCCTCCATGGCCCCCACCAGATCCGCCACCTGATAGGCGATGGACTCCTGGGCGGCCCGGATGATGTGCTCCCGCTTGGTGCCCCGGGTGAGGCCCACGATGGTCCCCCGGGCGTACATATCCCAATAGGGCGCGCCTAAGCCGGTAAAGGCGGGCACCAGGTACACCCCGCCGTTGTCCGGCACCTTCTGGGCGTAATACTCCGCGTCGCTGGAATCGGTGAAGAAGCGCAGCTCGTCCCGCAGCCACTGGATCACCGCCCCGCCCACGAACACGGAGCCCTCCAGGGCGTACTGCACCTTCCCATTGAGACCGATGGCGATGGTGGTGAGCAGGCCGTTTTTGCTCTCACAGGGCTTCTCCCCGGTGTTCATCAGCAGGAAGCAGCCGGTGCCGTAGGTATTCTTGGCGTCCCCGGGCTGGAAGCAGGTCTGGCCGAACAGGGCCGCCTGCTGATCCCCGGCGATGCCCGCGATAGGCACCCGCACCCCCTGAATGTCGGCGTAGCCGTAGATCTCGCTGGAGGAGCAGACCTTGGGCAGCATGGCCCGGGGGATGTCCAGGGCGTTGAGCAGCGTCTCGTCCCAGTCCAGCTTGTGGATGTCAAACAACATGGTGCGGGAGGCGTTGGTCACGTCGGTGACGTGGGCCGCCCCGCCGGTGAGCTTCCACACCAGCCAGCTGTCCACGGTGCCGAACAGGATCTCCCCCCGCCGGGCCTTCTCCCGGGCCCCCTCCACGTGATCCAGGATCCACTTGATCTTGGTGGCGGAGAAATAGGCGTCGGGGATCAGGCCGGTGGTCTCCCGGATGTGATCCCCTAAACCGTCGGCCAGCAGCTGATCCACAATGGGCGCCGTCCGGCGGCACTGCCACACGATGGCGTTGCAGACGGGCCGGCCCGTCTCCTTATCCCACAGGATGGTGGTTTCCCGCTGGTTGGTGATGCCAATGCCGGCGATGTCCTCCGGGGCCACGCCGGACTGGGCCACCACCTCCATCATGGTGGCGTACTGGGACGACCAGATCTCCATGGCGTCGTGCTCCACCCAGCCCTCGTGGGGGTAATACTGGGTAAACTCCTTCTGGCTCACCCCTAAAATGTTCTGATCCCGGTCGAACAGGATCACCCGGGAGCTGGTGGTGCCCTGATCCAGGGCGAGGATGTATTTGCCGGACATTTCACGATACCTCCCACTCGATTATGTAGGGGCGGGGCTTGCCCCGCCCGCCGTCATATGGAACGCGGTGAAAACCATACCCACGGGAGGGGCAAGCCCCTCCCCTACGGGCAAATCAAATCCCGGGTCGCTACCACGTCCACCCCGGTGCCGCACACGTTCTCCAGCACCACCTGCCCCACCCGGACAGGGGCGGTAAGGGACACAGTATCAAGCGCCCGCATCACGTCGGCGATCTTCCCCTTGGGGACGGCCCGGTCGGTTTTCACCGGGCACCGGGGGTGGGCGCCGCCCTCGCACCGCACGGTGGAGGTCACCACCCTGGTGGGGTTCGTCAGCTCCAGTTTACCATACTCCGCCCCCCGAGGGCAAGCGTTGCCGGTGACGGCAAAGCCCTTTTCCTCGTCCACCTTCAGGTGGCACCCCTTGGGGCAGACGATGCAGATCAGTTCCTTCATTGCTCCACCTCCCGGATGGACACGGTGAGCTCCCCCTCCGCCCTGTCCAGCAGGGCCCGGGGCAGGTCGATGCGCTCCATCTCGCCGGGGGCCAGGTGCTCCCGCTTGAAGCGGGCGATCTGGGTATCCCCGGACTTCACCAGAATCTCGCTGTCCCCGCACACCCGGTTCACCCGGAAGAACAGCCCGCACAGCTTGTCCACCCGATGGGGCCGGATGCGCTGGGGCACGGTGTAGGTCACCCCGTCCCCGTTTTTGACCTCCAGCACCCGGTCAGGGGCGGCGGCCCCGCCGCCCCGCACGTAGGCCGCCGCGGCGGCCCCGGCCTTCTGGCTCTCCGCCGTCACGAAGTCCACCAGGTCGTGGACGTGGCACACGTTGCCGCAGGCGAACACCCCCGGCAGGGAGGTCTCCATATTCTCGTACACCACCGCGCCGTTGGTGCGGCGGTCGATCTCGATGCCCGCCTGCCGGGTGAGCTCGTTCTCCGGGATGAGCCCCACCGACAGCAGCAGGGTGTCGCAGTCGAACACCATCTCCGTGCCGGGGATGGGATTGCGGCTGGCGTCCACCTGAGACACCACCACCTGCTCCACCCGGTCGCGGCCCCTGATGTCGGTGACGGTGTGGGACAGGTACAATGGGATGTCGTAGTCGTGGAGGCACTGGACGATGTTCCGGTTCAGCCCGCCGGAGTAGGGCATCACCTCCACGCAGGCCAGCACCTTGGCGCCCTCCAGGGTCATGCGCCGGGCCATGATGAGGCCGATGTCGCCGCTGCCCAGAATCACCACCCGTTTCCCGGGCATCCAGCCCTCCATGTTCACATACCGCTGGGCGGCCCCGGCGGTGAACACCCCGGCGGGGCGGGTGCCGGGGATGGCGATGGCCCCCCGGGTGCGCTCCCGGCAGCCCATGGCAAGGACGATGGACTTGGCCTCCTCCACCCGGTAGCCGGTGGACTTGCCCACCATGTGCACCTGGCGGTGGCCGGTGACCTCCAGCACCATGGTGTCCAGCCGCACCTCCACGCCGGTCTCGCCCAGCAGCTTCACGAACCGTCCGGCGTACTCCGGGCCGGTGAGCTCCTCCTTGAAGTGGTGCAGGCCGAAGCCGTTGTGGATGCACTGGTTCAGGATGCCGCCCAGCTCCCTGTCCCGCTCCACAATCAAAATTTTCCGCAGTCCGCCCTCCCAGGCGGCGCAGGCCGCGGCCAGCCCGGCGGGCCCGCCGCCGATCACAATGAGGTCATACATGGCTGGCACCTCCTTCTGTGGATTGTAGGGCGGGACGACTCGGCCCGCCGTGGGCTGAATTGAGCGGCGCGCCGAGGTCGTCGCGCCCTACATTGGGTTCGGCATTGGTTTTCGTCTCCCGATCCAGCAGCCAGGAGCCCGCCTGATCCTGCACAATCTCCCCAGGGGACTTGTGCAGCTCCCGGGCCAGGATGTCCACCACCCGGGGCCCGCAGAACCCCCCCTGGCAGCGGCCCATGCCTGCGTTCACCCGGCGCTTCACCCCGTCCACCGAGCAGGGGGGGATGGGGCCGTGGAGCGCCTCCAAAATCTCCCCCTCGGTGATGGTCTCGCACCGGCAGATCACCCGGCCGAAGGCGGGCTCCCGCTCCACCAGCGCCCCCCGCTCCTGGGGGGGCAGCTCCTTAAAACGGGTGCGGCGGCGCTCGCACACAAAGTCGTCCTTCCGCTCCAGCGCCAGCCCCGCCTTTTGCAGCAGCTCCACCGCGTACTCCCCGATGGCGGGGGCGGCGGACAGCCCCGGCGAGCAGATCCCCGCCAGGTCGATGAAGCCGGGGGCGCTCTCCTCCAAAATGAAGTCCCCCCGGTCGGTGGACGCCCGTACCCCGGCAAAGTTGCGGATGGACTCCCGGAAGTTGACGGAGGGCACGGACTTCCGGGCCGTCTCCCGGACGAAGCACAGGCCGTCCCCGGTGGTGGCGGTGTCGTTCCCCTCCACCCGCTCCGCGTCGGGGCCCACGATGAGGTTGCCGTGGACGGTGGGGGCCACCAGCACGCCCTTGCCTACCTTGCTGGGGCACTGGAAGATCACCCGGCTCACCCGGCCGCCCTCGCTCTTGTCCAGCAGGTAATACTGCCCCCGGCTGGGGTGGATGTCAAAGGCGTGGGGGGCGGCCAGGTCGTGGACAATGGCGGCGTCCACCCCGGCGGCGTTGAGCACGAAGCGGCTCTGGAACTCCCCGCTGCTGGTGCGCACCGTCCAGCCCTCCGCCGTCCGCTCCAGGCCGGTGACCGCGGTGCTCAAATGCAGCTCCACCCCGTTTTTCACCGCCGTCTCCGCCAGGGCCAGGCAGTACTCCCAGGGCGAGCAGATGGCGGCGGAGGGGGCGTGGAGGGCGGCCACCACCTCCCCGGACAGGTTGGGCTCCAGCGCCCGGGCCTCGTCCCCGGTGAGCAGCCTCAGCCCCGGCACGCCGTTCTCGATCCCCCGGCGGTACAGCTCCTCCACCGCGGGCCGCTCCTCCTCCGAGAAGGCCAGCACCAGGGATCCGCAGTTGTGATAGGGCACGTCCAGCTTCTGGCACAGCTCCCGGGCCAGCTCCACCCCCCGGACGTTGAGCTTTGCCATCAGCGTCCCCGGCTCCGGGTCGTACCCGGCGTGGAGGATGGCGGAGTTGGCCTTGGTGGTGCCCAGGGCCACGTCGTTCTCCCGCTCCAAAATGCCCACCTTCAGCCGGTACTTGGACAGCTGGAAGGCGGCGGCCGCGCCGGTGACGCCGCAGCCGATGATCAGGACATCGTACATGAAATAACCTCCCAAATCGGAAAATTCAGGGTTTTACCATAAAAATTGTCACATCCGCCACACGTTCGGGTTGGTGGTGGACACCGCCACCGCCCCCGCGCTGAGGGCGGCGGTCACGTCCTCCTTGTCGGAGATGAGCCCCCCGGCGATGACGGGCTTGCCGGTGATCTGCCCCACCCGGCGGATGATCTTGGGCATCAGGCCGGGGAGCACCTCAATGAGATCCGCGTCCTGGGGCCGCTGGCGCTGGATGTTGTCCAGCGCCATGGAGTCCAGCAGGAAAAACCGCTGTATGCTCACCAGCCCCAGCTCCCGGCCCCGGCGGGTGAGGGCGGCCTTGGTGGAGATGATGCCGTCGGCGGCGGTCTGCCGGGCGATGAAGTCCACGGACACCTCCCGGGAGGCCAGCCCGTCCACCAGATCCAGGTGGACGAAGGCCCGCTTGCCCGCCTTCTTTACCCGGGCGGCGGCATCCGGTATGGTGAGCACGTCGCCGCTGAGCAGGAAGATCACGGACACGTCGCTCTCCAGGGCGGCGGTCAGGCCGTCCCCGTCCTTCACGGCGGCAATCACCGGCCCCTCGGCCAGCAGATCCAGCAGCTTGTTTCGATCCATGGGAGTCCCCCCTTCCACATCCCCGCGGACAAAAAGAGCGCAAAGCAACCGGGCGGCTGCTCTGCGCGTCTCAGACTCTGCACAAAACTTACGTGCATTTATCATAACAGGACCCGGGAAAAAATGCAAGTCGGGAAACTCTGGTTTTTGGCATTTTGGCGGGGCAGACAAAAAATGCCTTTCACATTTGGAGGTTTTCTACAAAATCAAAAAAGTAGATTGACAAAAAACTGTGAGGCTGGTATGCTGAAAGTACAGCAATGCTGAAAAGTGGATATCTGCTCATGAGTTTGGAGAAGGGCGTGGCAGCTTAGAGGGCTGTTACGCCCATTTTGTTTTAACAGGGGGTGTGGAGCGGTTTCGGAGCGGACTTAAACTGTGAAACGGAAGAGAAACAGGAGGTAATTGCTTTATGAAAGCAACGCAAAAGAACAAGTCTATCATCATCTTGGCCATCGGGTTGGCAGTGATGCTGTTGGGCAGCATCTTGGCTCAGGCCTTTAACACGTCTTTCTATTCCGTCAAGGTATCTCGCGTCTACTTTGATACGGAGTCCGGCACCTTGTCCGGCCTGCTGTATCTGCCCAAGGGCGCCAGCGGCAGTGATCCCCGGCCCACTCTGGTCACCACCCACGGCTACCTGAATAGCGCGGAGATGCAGGACGCGCCCGCTGTTGAGATGTCCCGTCGGGGTTATGTGGTGCTGGCGCTGGATATGTATGACCACGGCCACTCCAAGGGCAACGCGGAGCACACCGGTGCGTTCTTCAGTTTCTGGCCCACTGCCATTTGGGACGCCGTCCAGTATATGTATCAGCAGGACTATGTCCTGAAAGACGCCGACGGCAATGGAATCATCGCTGTCAGCGGCCACTCCATGGGCGGCTTCTCCTCCACCACCGCAGTATACTATGACGAGCTTGCCTATCAGGAAACTGGTGTGCGGATGATTTATGCCCAGCTTTCCGCCGGCGCTGATTACTCCTGGACCTCCTATCTGGGTCTGGACGCTGCCACTGGCGCGTCCATGTTCGGCGGGCGTACCATTGGTAAGATCGCCGCCCATTATGATGAATTTTTCTTCAACGCCCCCGAAGACACGGGCACCGTCAACTACAAAGACTACGTAGCCACCGAGGAGGGCCAGATTATTCTGGAAACCATCAGCTATGATGCTGATGGGAATGCCGTTTTGAATCCCGACACCAAGGCCAATACCTGGTACTCCACTTCCGACGGAGGCCAGCGCATTATCTATGAGCCCAGTGAAATTCATCCGTGGAACCACTTCTCCAGAACTACCACCGGGCATATGCTCTCCTTCTATGAGACTGCCTTCGCCGATTATCAGGACTCTCTCACCAGCATTGCCTCCAACAACCAGATCTGGATGTTCAAGGAGCTCTTTGAGCTGGTGGCCATGGTGGGCTTCTTTATGGTGCTGGTGGCTGCGGTTCTGCTGCTGATAAAGGCCCCATTCCTCAAAAACGCTGTTACCGAAGCGCCCGCTCCCATGCCCGCCGCCACCACCACCCGCGGCCGGGTGGGCGCCATCTCCCTTTTCCTGGTGACGATGGTAATCCCCTCCATCATCTACACCGCCGGAAACTCCGAGGCCAAAAACTGGCTGGGTTATGCCGCGATTCTGGCTATCATCTGCGGCGTCGTCGGCCTGGTTGTGACCCTGGTAACGAAGGAGGAGCAGAAAACCTCCTGGGTCGGCGGTTCTGTGGTGGTTATCGTAGCTGGCGTCCTGATGCGCTACATGGTAACTAAGGGCGTTCCTAACAATGAAATCTTCCAAGCTCCTACCACCAGCACCATTGTTACCTGGGCTGTGATTTGCGCCTGCATCGCCGCCGTGGTGATGGTCTGCGTGTATCTGCTGGGCAATAAGAAGGCACAGGGCTCCAGCCTGGCCCACTACGGCGTCGCTGGAACCCCCATGAGCGTCTTGGCCTCTTTCTGCGTGGCAATCATCGTGACGGTCATGGCTTTCGTCCTGGTATTTCTCGTGGACGCCATTTTCAAGACAGATTTCCGCATCTGGACCTTCGCTTTTAAGACCTTTGAGGTCAGCGCCATCCCCGCCGCACTCAAGTATATGCCCCTGTTCTTCATCTACTATCTGGTAGCTGGTATGGCTTGCGTCAACAACACCAGCAGCGAGAAGCTCCAAGGTGCCTGGGGATATGTGCTGGCCGCGCTGACCAACATGGGTGGAATCCTGTTATGGCTCATCTTCCAGTACGGCAAGCTGTTCATAACTGGTTCCGCCTTCTATCCCGGCGAAGCCCTGTCCGGCATTTTGCTCATGGCGCTGGTGCCCACCTTGGCCCTGGCCTCCTGCCTGACCAAGTTCCTGTATAAGAAAACCGGAAACATCTGGATTCCCGCTTTTCTGAACACCATGCTCATCACCATGATGACCGTAGCCAACACCACTGTCTACTTCCAGAAATAAGGAGCGGATCAAAAGGCCCCTGCCACATGGCAGGGGCCTTTTGATCGATTTGAGAGGGCGCGTCTCAATACCGCCCAAAATCCGCCGACCGCCCGTCGGTCACGTCGGAGCCGAACTCGTAGTCCTTCCCCGGCAGGATGGCATTGAGCACAATCCCCGCGATGGCGGCGATGGCCAGGGAGGTGAGGGTGATGGACGCGCCGCCCACCTGGAAGGTGAGCCCGCCGGAGAAGCCCAGGCCGCACACCAGAATCACCGCGGCGATAATCAGGTTCCGGGAGTTGGTGAAGTCCACCCGGTTCTCCACCACGTTGCGCACACCGATGGCGGAGATCATGCCGTAGAGCATAAAGCTGATGCCGCCCACGATGGCGGTGGGCATGGAGCCGATGAGCTCGCTCATCTTGGGGATGAAGCCCAGCACGATGGCGTAGATGGCGGCCAGCCGGATGACCCGGGGGTCATAGACCTTGGACAGCACCAGCACGCCGGTGTTCTCGCCGTAGGTGGTGTTGGCGGGGCCGCCGAACATGGCGGACAGGGAGGTGGCGACGCCGTCGCCGATGAGGGTGCGGTGCAGGCCGGGATCCTCAATGAAGTTCTCGCCCACGGTGGCGGAGATGGCGGACATATCGCCGATGTGCTCCATCATGGCGGCGATGGCGATGGGGGCCATCACCAGGATGGCGGACAGGTCGAACTTGGCGATCTGGAAGGGGGGCAGGCCCACGATGCCGGCCTTGGCCACCGCCTCAAAGTTCAGGATGGCGGAGCCGTCCGCGTTGGTTACGCCGCAGGCGTTCATGATGATGGCGGCAATGTAAGCGATGACGACGCCCAGCAGGATGGGGATGATTTTGAACATCCCCTTGCCCCAGATGTTGAACACCACGATGACGGCCAGGGCGATGAGGGCCAGGGGCCAGCACTGGGAGGCGTTGGCCACGGCGGAGGGGGCCAGGTTCAGGCCGATGCAGATGATGATGGGCCCGGTCACCACCGGGGGCAGGAAGCGCATCACCTTGCGCACGCCCACCACCTTCACCAGCAGGGCCAGCACCAGGTACAGCAGGCCGGCCACCACGATGCCGCCGCAGGCGTACTGGAGCTTTTCCGCCGCCTCCATGCCGGCGAACCTGCCGGAGTCCAGCTTGGACACGGCCTCGAAGCCGCCCAGGAAGGCGAAGGAGGAGCCCAGGAAGGCGGGCACCTTCAGCTTGGCGCACAGGTGGAAGAACAGGGTGCCGATGCCGGCGAAGAACAGGGTGGTCTGGACGGACAGGGGCAGGCCATAGGCGCCGCTGACGATGATGGGCACCAGGATGGTGGCCCCGAACATGGCGAACATATGCTGCAGGCCCAGGATGAGCATTTTGGGCACTCCCAGGGTGCGGGCGTCGCGGACGGGTTCCTGATTTGTCATACTCTACTCTCTCCCTTTCAAATGTCATGGTACGGCTCCGCGCAAAAAAAGAGACAACCACCGAAAAAACGGCGATTGTCTCAGCTACGTGGAAAAGGGAACAGCACGCCCGCAGCCGGGCGCTTTGAAAAACAGCGGCGTAAGCTGGCGCATCTCGTTCCCCTCCTTTGCGTTCGCTCTATGATACCAGAACCGGGCAAAAGTTGCAAGCTGGGATTGTGCACAAAAACCGTCTGAGGGATCCAGGCGGTTTTCGTCTGCTTCCGGCAGAGCGGGGACAGGCAGACAAAAAATTTTTTGCGGGCACTTGCAACCAACCGCCCTAAATGGCACTCTATAGAGACAGGAACCGGTTCCCGCCCCGGAAAGGAAGTGACGCCATGACGGACGCCCATCTCATCGCCCTGTTCACCGCCCGCTCGGAGGACGCGATCCCCGCCCTAAACTCCCAATACGGCCCCTACTGCCGCGCCGTGGCGTCCCGCCTCCTGTCCGACCCCCGGGACGTGGACGAGTGCCTCAATGACAGCTTCCTGGCGGTGTGGCAGGCCATCCCGCCCGCCCGGCCGGAGCATTTCAAGGGCTGGCTGGCGGCCATCGTCCGCCACCGGGCCCTGGCCCTGGGCCGGGAGAACAGCCGCCGCCCGCCCACGGTGGACGAGGCGGCCCTGGAGCTGGCCTCCTGCCTGCCCCCGGGGGACGGCCCGGAGGAGGAGGCCGCCCGCCGCGCCCTGCTGGACGCCGTGGCCCATTTCCTCCGCGCCCAGCCAAAGGACGTGCGTATCGCCTTCCTGCGCCGCTACTGGTACGGCGACCGGGTGGAGGACGCCGCCCGCCGCCTGGGCTGGAGCGTGAGCAAAACCAAAAGCGTCCTGTTCCGCACCCGGAACAGGCTGCGCGCACAACTGCTAAAGGAGGGTTTCCTGTGAAAAAAGAGGACGTTTTGAATCTCATGACCGGCCTGCCCGCCGACCTCATCGAGGAGGCCGATCTCGACGCGCCCGTAAAGCGCCGCCTGCCCAGGCTGGCCCGGGCGGGGCTCATCGCCGCCTGCCTGTGCTTTGCCCTCTTGGGCACCGCCTTTGCCGCCAACCCGGAAGCGGTGGCCCAGTTCATCGACCGTCTGACCGTCCGTATTTTTCCCGACGAACAGGCCCCCGGCTATTCCGTCACCGGCGGCGCCATGACCAAATACCCCCTCAGCGCCTTCAGCCCCGCCCTCCTTGCCGCCAGCGAGAACCGGGACGGCCCCGTTGTCAGCCTGACCTTTCACACCTGGGACGAGGTACAGGCGTTTCTGGGCGAGGACATTCCCTGCGTCTGGCCGGAGGACTGGGACACCAGTTGGATCCAGGTGTTGCTGTTCCACACGGAATCGGAAGTGCTGTGGGGCGTTGACATCTACAGCACAGATCTTTCCCGTCAGGCACAGATCCTAATGGAAATCCGCACAGAACTCTGGCCGGGCGAAAACGCCAGCTCCAGCATGGGCACCCTCCCCGGCGGCAACGTCACGCAGCTGGACAGCTATCCCATGGCCAGCGGGGCCACGGCGGAGCTGATCCGGGTCACCGATCCCGAGACAGTCTATGCAGACGGCGCCCCCACCGGCTTCCGCCCCCAGCACTGCGCCGGCTACTTCATGCAGGACGGCATCCTCTACTTTGTCACCGCCTTCCACCCCATTCCTCCCCAGGAGACCACCGAAGCCCAACTCAAAACGGTTTTGGACAGCTTCCCCGCCCCATAAATTTTCCAGTTTCTGGTTTCCCCTTCAACAAAATCCGCCCAACGGGGTATACTATAATAAGCGCGATACGGGACAATCCCGTACCGCGCTTATTTTTGACGCAAGGAAGGGACAAGCCATGCCCATCACCATCACCGGCCGGGACAGCGGCCTCACCATCGCCCTGTCCGGCGAGATCGACCACCACGCCGCCCGGGACATGATGGCCCAGCTGGACGAGGCCATCGCGGAGCGCCTGCCCTCCCGGCTCACCCTGGATCTGTCCGGCGTCACCTTCATGGACAGCTCGGGCATCGCCGTGCTCCTCCGGGCCCTGCGGCAGATGGAGCGGCACGGGGGCGCCCTGCGGGCCTCTCATATCCCCGCCCAGGCCCGCCGGGTGCTGGACGCCGCCGGGGTAGGCCGGCTGATCCCATTTGAATAAGGAGGGCTACATAAGATGAAAGCTACGGATCAGGTGACCATCACCTTCACCTCCCGCTCCGCCAACGAGGGCTTTGCCCGGGCCTGCGCGGCCTGCTTCGCCGCCCAGCTGGATCCCACCCTGGACGAGGTGGCGGACATCAAAACCGCCGTGTCCGAGGCGGTCACCAACGCCATCGTCCACGCCTACCCCGACCGGCTGGGCCGGATCACCCTGCGCCTGCGGCTCTACGAGGAGGGCTGGCTGGAGCTCCAGGTGAAGGACTCCGGCGTGGGCATCCCCGACGTGGACAAGGCCCGCACCCCCCTCTACACCACCGGCGGCGAGGAGCGCTCCGGCATGGGCTTCACCATCATGGAGAGCTTTATGGACAAGCTGAAGGTACGCTCCCTGCCTGGGAAGGGCACCACCGTTACCATGCGGAAACGCCTAGCCCCCCGGGCGGGCGGAGCCCGGTGAGGGGGCTGGACGCCCCCGCCCTGCTGGAGGCCGCCAAGGCCGGCGACAACGACGCCTGCGAGCGGCTGCTGCTGGACAACAGCGGCCTGATCTGGTCGGTGGCCCGGCGGTACTACGGCCGGGGGGTGGATCCGGAGGATCTGTACCAGCTGGGCTGTCTGGGGTTTTTGAAGGCCATCCGGGGGTTTGACACCGCCTACGGCACCCAGTTCTCCACCTACGCCGTGCCCAAGATCGCCGGGGAGATCCGGCGCTTCCTCCGGGACGACGGGGCGGTGAAGGTGAGCCGGGGGACGAAGGAGCGGGCCATGGCCCTGCGCCAGCGGCGGCAGGAGCTGACCCAGCGGCTGGGCCGGGAGCCCACGGTGGGCGAGCTGGCCGCCGCCACCGGGCTGGAGCCGGAGGAGATCGCCGCGGCGGACACGGCGGTGCTGTCGGTGGCCTCCCTCCAGGAGGAGACGGGGGAGGGCGGCTTCTCCCTGGAGGCGGTCTTAGGCGACGAGGGCATTGAGGACGAGCTGGTGGAAAAGCTGGCCCTGCGCCACGCCATCGACAACCTGCCGGAGCGGGAGCGGATGGTGATCCTGCTGCGGTTTTACAAGAACCTGACCCAGGACAGGGTGTCCAAGGTCTTAGGCGTGAGCCAGGTGCAGGTGTCCCGCATCGAGCGGCGGGCGGTGGCGCATTTAAGGGAAGCCTTAACAGAATAGCCCGGGCAGGAGTTATTCCGCCCGGGCTTATTTTAGATCGCTACAGCTCCTGGAACAGTTCGATTTCTTCCCCCAGCGGGCCAAAACAAAAGGCAATTCTCGCCGAATAAGGTGGAATCGAATCCATTACAATGTTTTTGGGCTCAATAAAGACCCGGTATCCGGCCCGCTTGACTTTTTCAGCATCCACGTCCACATTGTCCGTTTTCAGCGCAAAATGCCGGACTGCGCCCTTTTTCATTTCCCCTTTTCCATTGTTGAAAATTTCAATCAAACCGCTGCCTGCATCAATCAAAATGCCCTCTGCCCACTCCCGCTTTACGGACAAGCCCAAAACGTTACAGTAAAACGCTTTCGCCCGCTCAAAGTCCTCGGTTGTTCCGCACTTCATTGATATGTGATGAAGTCCTGTAACCATGCCGTGTCACCCTTACTGGGGCTTATAGCTGTCCTTCAAGCTCACCGAGCGGTTGAACACCAGACGCCCCGGCCTGGAGTCCTTGCTGTCCGCACAGAAATACCCCTGCCGCAGGAACTGGAACCGCTCCGACGGCTGGGCGTCCGCCAGCCCCGCCTCCACCTTGCAGCCGGTGAGCACCTCCAGGGAGTTGGGGTTCAGGCACTCCAGGAAGTCCTTCCCCGCCGCGTCCGGCTCCGGGTCGGAGAACAGGCTGTCATACAGCCGTACCTCCGCGTCCACGGCGGTGGCGGCGTCCACCCAGTGGATGGTGGCCCCCTTCACCTTGCGCCCGTCGGCGGGGTTGCCCCCCCGGCTGTCCGGGTCGTACTGGGCGGTGATCTCCACCACCCGCCCCGTCTCGTCCGTCTCACAGCCCATGCACTTGATGAGATACGCCCCCTTCAGGCGGCACTCCGGGCCGTTGGGGCACAGCCGCTTAAACTTGGGGATGGGCTCGGTGAGGAAATCCTCTGCCTCCACCCACAGATTCCGGGAGAAGGTGACGGTGTGGGTGCCCTCCTCCGGGTGCAGGGGGTTGTTCTCCACCTCGAAGGTCTCGGTCTGCCCCTCCGGGTAGTTGACAAGGGTCAGCCGCACCGGCCGCAGCACAGCCATCACCCGGCGGGCGGTGTCGTTCAGATCCTCCCGGAGGCAGTACTCCAGGAAGGCGTACTCGATGGTGTTGTCCGACTTGGTGACCCCCACCCGGTCGCAGAAGTTGCGGATGGACTTGGGGGTGTACCCCCGGCGGCGCAGGCCGCACAGGGTGGGCATACGGGGGTCGTCCCAGCCGGACACCCGGCCCTCCTCCACCAGCTGGCGCAGCTTCCGCTTGGACATGACGGTGTGGTCGATGCCCAGCCGGGCGAACTCGATCTGCCGGGGCTTGTGGTAGGGGATGGACACGTGCTCCGCCACCCAGTCGTACAGGGGCCGGTGGTTTTCAAACTCCAGGGAGCACAGGGAGTGGGTGATGCCCTCCAGGGCGTCCTCGATGGGGTGGGCAAAGTCGTACATGGGATAGATGCACCACTTGTCCCCCTGGCGGTGGTGGTGGGCGTGGTTGATCCGGTAGATCACCGGATCCCGCATATTGAAGTTGCCGCTGGCCAAATCGATCTTGGCCCGCAGGGTGTACGTCCCGTTGGGGAACTCCCCGTTTTTCATCCGCTCAAAGAGATCCAGGGACTCCTCCACGGGCCGATCCCGCCAGGGGGAGGTGGCGGGCACGCCGATGGTACCCCGGTGCTCCTTGAACTCCTCCGGGGACAGCTCGCACACGTAGGCCAGCCCCTTCTTGATCAGCTCCACGGCGTACTCGTACATCTGGGGGAAGTAGTCGGAGGCGTAGAAGAACCGGTCGCCCCAGTCGAAGCCCAGCCAGTGGATGTCCTCCTGGATGGCCTCCACGTACTCCACGTCCTCCTTGGAGGGGTTGGTGTCGTCCATGCGGAGATTGCACAGGCCGCCGTACTTCTCGGCTGTGCCGAAGTCGATGGTCAGCGCCTTGCAGTGGCCGATGTGCAGGTAGCCGTTGGGCTCGGGCGGGAAGCGGGTGTGGACAGCCATGCCCTGATACTGGCCGCCCTGAGCGATGTCCTCGTCGATAAAGTCGTGGATAAAGTTCTGGCTCATAGAGACGTTCAGTTCTTCTGCCATGTCTGTCACTCCTCGGTAAAAATTTGAATGGGTTCCGGGCCTGGCCGGAACCCATTCATTATATCCGTTTTCCCGCAGAAAAGCAACAGGCAATCTGATCTATCCCCCCGTCCCCGTATCCAGGCACACCGGGTACAGCGACGTGGCCCACTCATAGCCCAGCTCCGTCAGCTCCCGGTCGGTGTACAGGCGGAACTCCGGCTCCCCCGGCTCCTCCCCGTCCGACCGCGGCGGGACGGGCCGCAGGGACTGGGGAAGCAGATGCCGGCTGCCCCGGGGGGTGTTCACAATGAGCCACAGGCCCTGCTCCCCCTCCACCGGCTCCACCCCGATCCCGCACTGGCGGCACAGGTGCTCCATGGCCATCAGCAGACCGAAGTCGGAGGCCCCCGCCCCGGACAGCGCGTCCAGCGCCAGGTCGGAGCCCTCCTCCTCCCAGGCCGCGGCGGAGGCCCGGACGAGGGCGGCCAGCTCCTCCACCGTGTAACCCTCCCCGGCGGGGGGGTGTTCCTCCAGCAGGGCGGAGGACGCCGCCTCCAGCTGTTCCGCGTAGCTCCGCTCCTCCCCGTCCGTCCCGAAGGGGAGGCTCAGCTTCACCTCGATGATCCGGCGGGCCCCCGTCTCGGGGTAGAGGGCCACCGAGATCCCCGCCCCGTCTCCGGAGGCGCTCAGCTGGTGGTGCCGGAACAGATGCGGTGCCCCCTGGCAGGCCAGGCGGAACAGCTGCTCCACCAGTGCCTTGTCCCCGGTGAAGTAGGAGGCCAGGAAGGTGACGCTCCGCCGCCCTTCGGACACCAGCCGGTTCAGCTCCTGCCGCACCCCGGCCAGCCCCATCACGTCCGGGATGTCCTCCACCTCCCGGGCGGTGCGGGTGTAGCGGATGGCCAGCTTCACCTCGTAGTAGGTGAGGATCCGGGTGCTGTCCAGCTCCAGCTCCCCCACGGCGTAGGCCCCCACCGGGGTCTGGAGCACCGCCTCCCGGGCGGCGGCCAGATCCGCCTCCACATCCCCGGCGTAATGGTACAGCCGGATGGTACCGCCTCCCCGGTGCCCGTCCACCATATACAGGATGGAGTTCACCAGCCCCGCATAGCTCTCCGCCCGGAGGATGGACTCGTCATCATCCTCCACGGCGTAGTCCACATGGTCGGCGGAGGACACGTGGCCCCGCTCCAGCATGGCGGCGCAGCCAGGCAGGGGCAGCAGTCCCAGGCACAGCAGCAGGGCTAATATGCGCTTTTTCACTGCGAGCCTCCCCCTTTTCCGCTCAGCAGGGCGCGACGACCCGGCGCACCCTTTGTGCCGGCGCCTTCCGTTCATGGTGCGGCGGGCCGGGATCGTCCCGCCCTACAGATCGTCCTTCTTGTACTCTTTGAATCCCTCGCCCAGCACGTCGTGGGCGTCGCACACGATGAGGAACGCCTCCGGGTCGATCTCCTTCACCGCCGCCTTGATGGCGGTGATCTCCCGCTGCTTGAAGGCGCACATGAGCACGTCCTTCTCCTTCCCCGTGTACGCCCCCTGGCCGTGGAGGATGGTGACCCCCCGATCCAGCCCTTTGAAAATGGCCTCCGAGATCTCCTGGTTCCGGTCGCTGATGATGTAGGCCACCTTGGCCTTGTCCATGCCGTACAGCACCCCGTCCATGACGATGGACGTAATATACAGCGCCACCAGCCCGTACAGGGCGGCCTTCAGCGTGCCGAAGGCCGCCGCCACCGACAGGATCACCGCCAGGTCAATGCCCATCAGCAGCTTGCCCATGGGCAGCCACGCCAGCTTCAGCTTCAGCAGCCGGGCCAGCAGGTCGGTGCCGCCGGTGGTGGCCCCCTGCTGGAACACCAGCCCCAGGGACAGCCCCATCAGCACCCCGCCGAAGATGGTGGCCAGCATGGGATCCATGGGCTGCCAGGAATGGACGGCGGTGAGCAGGTCGATGAACACCGACGAGATAAACATGGCGTACAGCGACGACACCAGCAGCCGCCCGCCGATGAGCTTCCACCCCAGCAGGAACAGGGGGATGTTGAGCACAATGACGGTGATGCCCACAGGCAGGGCGGGGATCAGATAGTTGAGGATCTGGGCCACGCCGGTGACGCCGCCGAAGGCGATGCCGTTGGGGGCGTAGCACCAGACGAAGCCCAGGGCGTAGGCGGCGGCGCCCAGGGTGATGATCACAAAGGAGATCAGGGTCTTTTTCACAGTTGCCATAGGGCGGCCTTCTTTCTCAAACAGGGTATCACAGCAGCGTCATCTGCTCCTCCCCCCGATCCTCCTCCTTGAGGAGGGCCCCGGCGGCGGGGAGGGAGCGGGCCCGGTAGCGGGCGGCGTTGACGATGTGGGTGGCGGCCAGGGGCTTCGCCCACTCCACTTTATGCCGGGCCTTCACCGCCATGACACCCACCCCCTGGGTGTTCCGGGTGGTCTTGGGGGTGAGGGAGGCGGTGTGGAACACCACGCACCGCCCGTCGGACGCCCCCACCGCCATCTCCTGATCCTCCGGGAGCAGGCAGGCGGACACCAGGGGGAACTTGTCGCAGTAGGCCCCGGTGAGCTTCCGCCGCCGGGTCTGGGTCTGGTAGGCGGACAGCTCCACCCGGGCGGCCTTGCCGTTGTCGAAGAAGAACAGCACATGGGCAGAGTAGTCCCCCGGGGCGCAGGCCCACACGAACCGCTCCTCCGGATCCATGCCCAGCTTGGCGGGCAGGTAGTCGCCCAGCACGCTGGCCTTGGCGTCATCGAAGTCGCTGAGGCGGGTCTTGTAGCACTGCTGCCTGTCGGTGAACACCAGCAGCTCGTCCCCGTTGGCCCCCTCCCACTGGAGGTAGGGGCCGTCCCCCTCCTTGTACTTCTGCTCGCCGCTCATGCGCAGGGACTGGGGGGTGATCTTCTTGAAGTACCCCTCCCGGGAGATGAACACGTTCACCGGATAGGCGGGGATCTCCTCCACCAACCCGGCCCGCTCCTCCCCCGCCTGCTGGTACTCGTAGACGATCTCGGTGCGCCGGGGGACGGCGTACTTCTTCTTGACGTTTCGCAGCTCCTCGGTGATGATCTGCTTGATCCGGTCGGGGGAGTTGATGATCTCCTTCAGGTCGGCGATCTCGTCCTCCAGGGAGGCGGTCTCCTCCGTCCGCTTGAGGATATACTCCTTGTTGATGTTCCGCAGCCGGATATCCGCCACGTACTCCGCCTGGATCTGGTCGATGCCGAAGCCGATGATCAGGTTGGGCACCACCTCGGCCTCCTCCTCCGTCTCCCGGATGATGCGGATGGCCTTGTCGATGTCCAGCAGGATGCGCTTCAAGCCCTTGAGCAGGTGGAGCTTCTCCTCCTTCTTCTTGCAGACGTGCCAGGTGCGCCGCCGCACCCCGTCCATCCGCCAGGCGATCCACTCCTCTAAAATCTCGCCCACCCCCATCACCCGGGGCACCCCGGCGATGAGGATGTTGAAGTTGCAGGAGAAGGTATCCTGGAGGGGGGTGGCCTGGAACAGGCGGGCCATCAGCTTTTCCGGATCCGTCCCCCGCTTCAGGTCGATGGCCAGCTTCAGGCCGTTCAGATCCGTCTCGTCCCGCATATCGGCGATCTCCCGGATTTTGCCCCCCTTCACCAGCTCGGCCACCTTGTCCAGGATGGCCTCCACGGTGGTGGAGTAGGGGATCTCGTAGATCTCAATCACGTTGTCCGCCTTGCTGTACCGCCACCTGGCCCGCAGCTTGACGGGCCCCCGGCCCGTGCGGTAGATCTCCGCCAGGGCCGCCCCGTCGTACAGCAGCTCCCCGCCGGTGGAGAAGTCCGGGGCCTTCAAAATGCCCAGCAGATCCACCCCGGGGTTCTTCATACAGGCGATGGCCCCGTCGCACACCTCGCCCAGGTTGAAGCCGCACAGGTTGGACGCCATGCTGACGGCAATGCCCTGGTTGGCGGACACCAGCACGTTGGGGAAGGTGGTGGGCAGCAGGGTGGGCTCGGTGAGCTTGCCGTCGTAGTTGGGCACGAAGTCCACCGCGTCCTGGTCGATGTCCCGGAACAGCTCCTGGCAGATGGGGTCAAGGCGCACCTCCGTATATCGGGAAGCGGCCCAGGCCATGTCCCGGGAGTACACCTTGCCGAAGTTGCCCTTGGAGTCCACCAGGGGGTGGAGCAGCGCCCCGTAGCCCCGGGACAGGCGCACCATGGTGTCGTAGATGGCGGCGTCCCCGTGGGGGTTGAGCTTCATGGTGGCTCCGACGACATTGGCGGATTTCGTCCGCGCCCCGCCCAGCAGCTTCATCTGGTACATGGTGTACAGCAGCTTCCGGTGGGAGGGCTTGAAGCCGTCGATCTCCGGGATGGCCCGGGAGACGATGACGGACATGGCGTAGGGCATATAGTTGAGCTCCAGCGTCTCGGTGATGGGCTGCTCCAGCACCTGGGCCCGCAGGCCCAGGACGTTGGGGTTGTCCACCTTTTTGGGCCCCTTTTGTTCCGGGGTTTTCTTCTTGGCCAATGGGATCAGTCCTTACTGTTGGTTTGGGGGCAGGGCGCGCACGGTGTTCTTGCCATAGTAGTTGGCGCAGGCGATGTTGGGGAAGCTGTCCGGGATCTCCTCCAGGTTGAAGGCGTACAGCAGAGGCGGGCGGACGGGCAGGGCGTCCACCACCACGTCCGGCCCGGAGCCGGGGTCGGACAGGATCCGATCCCACTCCAGGATGGCGGCGTCATAGGCCCGGGCGGAGCCGTCCGCCAGCGCCCGGACGCACTGGCCCGACGTGGTATTGGGGAGGGTGAGGGCAAAGCCGATACAGCCCAGAGCCAGCCCCAGGGCGGCAAGTCCCCGGCCCAGCCGGGGCGGAGGGGTGCGCCCCTGCCGTTCCATCCGGCGGCGCAGCCAGCCCAGCCAGTAGCCCAGGCACAGGATGGCCAGCCAGAGGTAGCTGTCATAGACGATATTCCGCAGCCGCCCCGGCCCGGGGGCGGCCAGGGCGTAGAGGTGGGGGGCGTTCTGGCAGGCCAGGGCCAGGAAGAACACCACCGTGGCCACTCCCGGCAGGGGGAAGGAAAAGCCCGTCCCTCCCGCCGCCCGCCACAGCAGGGGGATGAGGAGGATCAGCAGCGCCAGAGTGGGCAGGTTGAACCAGCCCACCATGTCCTCCCCCGCCAGGGTGAGGGAGCGCAGCACGGCCCGCACCGGCCCCATCCCCTCAGAGGACGCCTGCCGCACCTGATTGCCCGGGGCCAGGGCGTTGATCAGGAAACCGGTGATCAGCACCAGCTCCACCAGCAGAGGCTGCCAGACCTTCTTTTTGTCCCGGATCAGGGTCAGCAGGACAAAGCCCGCCGTCAACAGGCAGGCAAACAGGCCGGAGACGTAGTTCCCCCCGCCGATGATTGCCGCCAGCATCACCGCCGCCACCAGCCACAGCCCCGGCCTCCCGGGGTTCAGCTGAAGCCGGATCAGGCAGCAGGCCAGCAGCAGGGTGAGGCAGTAGAACAGGGTGTAGTAGGTGGAACCGTTCCACCAGAAGAACGCCTGGTGGGGGCTGGGCTGGAACTGGACGGTCACCAGCAGCAGCCCCGCCGTAAAGCCCAGCCACGCCCCCCAGCCCTGCCCCAGCCACCGCCGCAGCAGGGTGTGGGACAGGGCCAGAGCGGACAGGCTCAGGGCGGACAGCAGCACCACAGGGGTGAGGGCGTAGGCCCCCTCGGAGATCAGCCCCGGCTGGAGGGCCATCACCGCCGTCCCGGCGTAGGTGCCCTGCCAGCCGAAGTAGTAGCGTTTGATGGTGTAGAGCAGGGCGGTGAGGGGGGTGCGCCCGTCCGCTGCCGCGTGGTGGATCCACTCGGAGAAGGCGTAGTCATCCCCGTAGGGGTGGGCGCAGTCCCCCACCAGCAGGATGGGGATCACCGACAGCAGCAGCGCCCCCAGGAGCGCCGCCGCTGGCCAGTTCCGTTTGAGCTTCGCGCCCATGGGGGATCACGCCCTTCCTTTTGGACGCCCTCCCCCCTTCATGGGGGGAGGGCTTTGTATGGCTCAGGACTCCAGCAGCTCCCCGGCGTCCACCACGGTGGAGCCCTCGGGGGGCTGATCCTCGGGGGTCTGGGTGGTGGCGCCCCAGGTCTGGGTGAGGGTCAGCTTGCCCTCGCACAGATTGGCCACGTGGAGGCTCATGTTCAGGGTGGCGTTCCCGCCGTCCTGCTTGGCGTCCATGGTGAGCTTGATGGCGGGCACGCCGGCCTGGGCCGCGGTCTCCACGGTGCAGGTCACGTCAACCCCGCCCTTGCTGTCCACCTTCATGGTGATCTGGTACTCCTTGAAGGCGGCCTTGGCCTCCTCCAGGTCGTCGGCGCTGAGATCCAGATCCTCGTACAGCGCCATCAGGTCGTCCACGCCGATGGTGCGGGTGGACACGCCGCCGGTGGTGGTAAAGGTGTCGTCCCCGTAGAGGACGGCCATCATCTCCACGGTGTAGTCCAGGGCGGCCACGCTGATCACGGAGTTCTCGTCCAGCACGCCTGTCAGGGCGGAGCCCACGGTGGCCTCTCCGGTCTGGGCAAAGGCCAGCTCGCCCAGCTCAGCGCCCAGATCCAGGCCCAGCCACACGTTGTCCACCCCGGCCAGCTCATCCAGAGAGGCCATCCGGAACCAGCCCAGCCCCTTCCGGGTCAGGATGATCTCCATGTCCTCCAGGCCGTCCAGCAGCAGCCCAACCTGCTCGTTCACAGCGGCGGTGTCCCCCTCGGGGGCGTTGGCGCTGATCAGCAGCTTCACCAGATCCTCCTTCACATTGTCGGACAGCTTCAGGGACACCTGGGCGTTGGCCGCCTCCGTGTTGAAGATCTGCTTGGCGGCCAGGTCGGCGGTGTAGGTCTTGTTGCCGTTGATGGTGTCGAAGGCGGTGACGGTCAGGTTCCCCTTCACGTCGGCCTTGTAGTTCTTGCCCTCCTCCATGGCCATGCCCTGGTTGGCCTGCACCTTGTTGAGGATGGTGAAGTCCTTGTCGATCTCCGCCGCCAGCGCCGCCCGATCCAGCAGCACGGCGGTCTGGAAGTCGTCGTCCCAGCCCACCTCGTAGCCCAGGGCCTCGCTGATGAAGCGGATGGGCACATAGGTGCGGCCGCCCTTGATGTAGGGGGCGCAGTCCATCTTGATGTCGGGCAGGGGCTCGCCGCCCTCCCCGGTGGGGGCAGCCGTCACGGTGGTGCTGCCGATGGTGAACTCATAGGCATAGCCGTCCAGCACAAAGGTCACCACCCCGTCCTGGTAGCCGATCTCGCCGCCCAGGGTCTCCACCAGCGCCCGGACGGGGATCATGGTGCGGCTGCTGGAGATCTCGGGGACGGCGTCCGGGAACTTCACATAGGCCCCGTTCACCAGCACGCCGATCTGCCCGGGCACGCCGCCCAGGGCGGTCTTGAGCGCATCCACGTCGGCGGGTATCTCGGTGGTAAAGATGGCCGTGGGCCCGTCCGCGCCGCCGATGATGCCAATGGCGTCCCCCGGGGTGTAGGTGGGCACAGGCTCGCCGTCCACCGTGTAGGCGCCGTCCGCGAAGGCGGGAACCGCCAGGGACAGGGCCATGGCCAGAGACAGCAGCAGTGCAAACAGTTTCTTCATCTTGCTTCCTCCTTTTTTGTGGCTTGTGGGTTTCTATCGTTACGCCGCGCCCGCGGCGTGGGGAGCGGGTCAGGAAATATCCGCCAGCTCCAAATACTTGTACCCGCTGTCCGCGATGTGATCCTTCCGGCCCTGGAGGTCGTTGCCCAGGAACATCTCGAAGATCTGGGCCGTGCGCTCCCCGTCCTCGGGCATCACCTTGATCAGCCGCCGGGTGTCCGGGCTCATGGTGGTCAGCCACATCATGTCCGGCTCGTTCTCGCCCAGGCCCTTGGAGCGCTGCACGTCGAACTTCTTCCCCTCCAGGGAGGCGGCGATCTCGTTGCGCTCCCGGTCGGAGTAGGCGAACCAGGTCTTTTCCTTGCAGGTGATCTCGTACAGGGGGGACTCGGCGATATACACGTAGCCCTCCTGGATCAGGGTGGGGGTGAGCCGGTAGAGCATGGCCAGCAGGAGTGTGCGGATCTGGAAGCCGTCCTCGTCGCCGTCGGTGCAGATGACGATCTTGTTCCACCGCAGGTTGTCCAGGTCGAAGGCGTTCAGATCCTTGACGTGCTTATCCTTCACCTCCACGCCGCAGCCCATCACCTTCAGCAGGTCGGTGATGATCTCGCTTTTGAATATGCGGGCATAGTCCGCCTTGAGGCAGTTCAGGATCTTGCCCCGGATGGGCATGATGGCCTGGAACTCGCTGTCCCGGGCCAGCTTCACGCTGCCCAGGGCGGAGTCGCCCTCCACGATGTAGAGCTCCCGGCGCTCCACGTCGCGGGTTCTGCAGTCCACGAACTTGGCCACGCGGTTGGATATGTCCACCGAGCCGGACAGCTTCTTCTTGATGCCCAGCCGGGTCTTTTCCGCCGTCTCCCGGGAGCGCTTGTTCACCAGCACTTGGCCGGCGATCTTTTCCGCGTCCAGGGGGTTCTCGATGAAGTACACCTCCAGCTGGGAGCGGAGGAAGTCGGTCATGGCCTCCTGGACGAACTTGTTGGTGATGGACTTCTTGGTCTGGTTCTCATAGCTGGTCTGGGTGGAGAAGTTGCTGCTCACCAGCACCAGGGCGTCCTGGATGTCGTTGAAGGTGAGCTTGGCCTCCCCCTTCTGATACTTGCCGTTCTGCTTCAGCCAGCCGTCGATGGCGGACACGAAGGCGGAGCGCATGGCCTTCTCCGGCGAGCCGCCGTGCTCCAGCCAGGAGGAGTTGTGGTAGTGCTCGATGACCTGCACCCGGTTGGAGAAGCAGAAGGACACGGACAGCTTCACCTTGTACTCCGGCTTGTCCTCCCGATCCCGGCCCCTCCGCTCCCCCTGCCAGAACACCGGGGCGGTGAGGGAGTCCTCCCCCGCCAGCTCCGCCACGTAATCGCTGATGCCGTTCTCATAGCGGAAGTCGGTGGTCTCGAACTTCCCGCCCTCCTGGTTCCGGAAGCGGAAGGTGACCCCGGCGTTCACCACCGCCTGGCGCTTGATCATGTCCAGGTAGTAGTCCGCCGGGATGTCAATATCGGTGAACACCTCCAGGTCGGGCTTCCAGTGGAAACGGGAGCCGGTCTTTTTCCGGTCGGCGGGCTCCTTCTTCATCTCCCCCGCGATCTCGCCCTTCTCGAAGTGGAGGGTGTACTTGAAGCCGTCCCGGTAGATCACCGCGTCGAAGTACTCGCTGGTGTACTGGGTGGCGCAGGCCCCCAGGCCGTTGAGGCCCAGGGAGTACTCGTAGTTGTCCCCGCCCCCCTCCTGGTACTTGCCGCCGGCGTACAGCTCGCAGAACACCAGCTCCCAGTTGTAGCAGCCCTCCGCCTCATTCCAGTCCACCGGGCAGCCCCGGCCGAAGTCCTCCACCTCGATGGACTTGTCCTCGTACCGGGTGACGGTGATGAGATCGCCGTGGCCCTCCCGGGCCTCGTCGATGGCGTTGGACAGAATTTCAAAGACGGCGTGCTGGCAGCCCTCCAGCCCGTCGGAGCCAAAGATGACGCCGGGGCGCTTCCGCACCCGGTCGGCCCCCTTGAGGGCGGAGATGGAGTCGTTGCCGTACTGCTGTTTCGATGTGGACTTCGCCATGTCTGCACCTGCCTAAACCCATAGTGTGGCCGCGCCCCGAGGAAGCCAAATGGTAATACTGTTTCTTGATAAAAAGGTTAAAACCTTTTTATCGCGGCGCTTCGCGCCGCCGCGCCTGCGGCGCGCCAAGAAAAGTATTGACAACATTCTTGACGGCTTCGCCGCCGGGCCGCGTTCCGCGGCCCCATAAAACGGTAAAACCGTTTTATGAAGAATTAGTATAAAAATTTGCAGGGGGAGCGCATTCATTCCCTGATTTTATAGTATACCGCAAAAAGGCCGGAGCAGTCAAGGCCCCGGCCACGCGAAAAGGCGCGAAAGGAGGGGGCTTCGGAAGAAGCCCCCTCCCGTTGTTTGGATTCTTAAAGCATCTGCCTGCTGCGGGAGATGTTCATGGTTCCGTCCTGCATCTCGTTCACCCACTCCAGGCTGCGCCCGGTGCCGTTGGCCACGCAGGAGATGGCGTCGTCCGCCACATAGGTCTCGATGCCCGTGTGGGACTCGATGAGCTTGTCGAACCCCCACACCAGCGAGCCGCCGCCGGTCATGATGATGCCGTTGCTGGAGATATCGGCCACCAACTCGGGGGGGGTGCGCTCCAGCACCCCGTGGACGGCCTCCAGAATCCGGGAGCAGGGCTCCTCGAAGGCCTCGATCATCTCGCCGGAGGTGACGGAGAACACCCGGGGCAGGCCGGTCATGAGACAGCGGCCCTTGACCTCCATGGAGATCTCCTCCGGCCGGGGGAACACGCAGCCGATGGTCATCTTCAGCTCCTCCGCGGTGCGGTCGCCGATGAGCACGTTGTGCCGCTTGCGGATATACTTCACCACCGCCTCGCTGAACGCATCCCCCGCCACCTTGATGGAGGCGGACTCCACAATGCCGGACAGGGAGATCACCGCGATGTCGGCGGTGCCGCCGCCGATGTCCACCACCATGTGGCCGTCGGGCTGGGTGATGTCCACCCCTGCGCCGATGGCGGCGGCCAGGGGCTCCTCAATGAGGTACACCCGCCGGGCGCCGGCCTGGATGCCCGCGTCGATGACGGCGCGCTCCTCCACCTCGGTGATGCCGGAGGGCACGCAGATCACCACCCGGGGCTTGAACAGGTGGACGGGGGACACTTTGCGGATGAACTCCCGGAGCATCCGCTCGGTCATGTCGTAGTCGGAGATCACGCCCTCCCGCAGGGGGCGGATGGCCACGATGTTGCCGGGGGTCTTGCCCAGCATCTGCTGGGCCTCGGTGCCCACTTTCAGCAGCTTGCCGGTGTTCTTGTCCAGCGCCACCACCGACGGCTCCCGCAGGACGATGCCCTTGTCCTTGATATAAACCAGCACGCTGGCAGTGCCCAAATCAATGCCGATATCTCTTGCAAACATAGTTTTCACTCCTGTATCTGTTCTGCGCCTGGAGGTATGCACCAAAAGCGCCTTGAATCGCCGCAGGTGCCCGTCTGGGTACCACATCTCATGATACTAAACTATTTCCCAATTTGCAAGCCTTTTTGCCTGTTCGGCCCTTTAAATTTTCGTGAAGAAGGGGAGCGCGCCCTCCGGCGGATTGTCGCCCCGCCAAATTCCCCTATCCGATCTCCTCCCCCAACAAAATTTTGGGCATTGTAATCAAGCAGCGGTTCCATCGTTTATAAAAACGTTCCAATCCAAGCCTCGAAGCCCGGGCATGGGCTTCCTCGTCCTCCAGTATCCAATGCAGCATATAGGTAACCTTCCCCACCCATTTTGTCAGGCGGATGGGCGGCTTTCCCTCCCTGACCGCATTAAAATCCGCTTGCCGGTGCGTCCGCTTGATGTATGTTACCTCCACCACTCCGGGCTGCGCGCGATAGAACGCGGCAACCTCCTTCATCAAAGCCTCTATTTCCTCCTGCTTCTCAATCTTCGCCTCATAAATCGTGATTTCATGAAACATCCCAGCCTCCCCTTTCTCCGCCCAGTTCTATGGAGCCGCACCAGTTCTATTCCATGTTCCCCTTGATCAAAAGCACCGCCCAGCGGATCGATGCCTGCCCTCCAAAAACACCAGGCCCCCAGCCGTCCTATTCCGCGGCTGGGGGCCTACTTCTGGGTTTGATTGTCCAAGGGCTGATACCTTCACTTTCTTCCGGCCCTGCCGGATGGTTTGCGTTGGGGCTGCGCCTGAAACTGCTTCTCCTCGTTTCCTCAAACAATGGTGGGCTTCAGACTTGATCTGGCTTCCGTCGCTTGCGTAAGCGTGTTTGGAACGGTTGAGACTTCGTCTCACTTTGCGTTCCCCAATCGCAGAAAGAGGTTGGTGCGTTCTACGTTAATACATTGGACTCACCTTTTCCTTTCTGTCTGTATTGTACGATAAACCCTCGGATTTGTCAACCCCCTTTTGTGGGATTTTTTAAATTTTTTTGATCCCATCCGCAAAGGGCGGGCCTGTGTCCGCCTATCGCAGACACAGGCCCGCCCCAGTTTACGGCCAGTCCAGATCCCCGTCGTTCTCGGTGGCGACGCCGTACCAGCTCAGCCCCGCGGCCTGGACGTGTCCCCAGGTGGGGTGCCGCTGGGCCGCCATGGCCCAGGTGTTGTACCAGAACACATAGGTCACGTCCACATGGCTGGGCAGAATCTCCTCAATGATGGCCCGCAGCTCCTGGAACCCCTCGGGAATGCCCGCCACATCGGGAAAGTATACCTTCACATACCCCGGCTGATTCCCTTCTTCCGCCCGGGCGTTGAGGCCGCAGCCCCGCAGGGTGTCATTGATGGCCGCGGGGGTGAAGCTGTCCCCGCCGATCCGCAGCAGGGCCGCCAGCGCCGCCCGCCGCTGGCCCGGGGTGCTGCACACCGGGCGGTAGGGCAGCAGCTCCTCCACCCGCTCCAGCCCGAAGCCCCGGGCGGTGGCCAGGTTCATCTCCCGGGCGGTATCCTCCAGCTCCTGCTCCATGTGATCCAGCCGCTTGCCGTAGGCCCCCAGCTCCCCCCGGTTCACCGTGCTCGCCCGCAGGTCGTAGACGCCCAGGGGCCGCAGCAGCGCCGCCAGGTAGTCCTCGTGGATCATTGGCTCACCCCCTCCTGCGGGGCGTTGGAGGCCGCGGCCGCCGCCCCGTTGGCGATGGTCACCGTCCCCAGCACCGGCAGGGTCACGTTGCTCAGCTCCAGATCCGACCCCGGCTGGAGGATCTGGCAGTTGTCCACCCCGTCCACCGCAAACACCAGGCTGGTGAGCTGGGCCCGGGGCAGGGGCTTGCCCAGCCGCTCCCCGTTGAACCAGGCGGTGAGGGCGTCCTCCACCGCCTCGGCCACGTCGTCAAAGTCCCGGCCCTCCTCCGCCCACAGCTTCAGCGACAGGTTCACCGTCTCCACCGTGGGGGCGTTCACCTCCACGTCCACGGCGATCTCCCGCACCTGGTCGAAATAGCTCTGCATCTCCGCCAGCAGCGCCTGGCTGGGCGCCCCGCCCTGGGCGGCGGGGACGATGTCCACCGTCCCCACCCCCCGGTTCTTGGGCAGCACCGTCACCGCCGCCACCTCGGGGAAGGACATGGCCGCCTGCCGGTAGAAGGCGCTGTTGGCCCCGTTGGCCAGCCGACGGTAGGTGGCCAGCACCCGCTCCCGCAGGGAGTCGTCCCCCTCCTGATCCAGCCCGTTGGTGAAGGGCTCCGGGTTGGCGCAGGCCACAATCCGCACCGGCGGCAGGGACATATATACAATGGTACCCGCTCCCACGTTGCCCGCCGCCCCGGCCTCCACGGCCTCCACGGGCGCCTGGGCGTACAGCGCCCCCGGCGCCACCGCCGCCGCCTGGGTGGTGGCGAACCGCACGCCGCCGGCGGTCATGCACACCGTCCCCGCCGGTATGTCCACCTCCACCTCCTGGGCCTCGTCCACATAGAAGCGCACCGCGCCGCTGGCTTTGGCCGCCTGCCGGCGGGTGACGCCCCGGATCTGGGCGTGCTTGTCCAGATCCTCCCCCTGGGCGGTCTGGGGGAAGCACTGCCGCCGCGTCCACTCCCCCTGGACGTACAGGGCGTAAATCTGGGCCGCCACCGCGTAGAACCGCACCGCCAGCTCGCTGCTGGCCCCGGCGGTCTTGCCCGTCCGGGTCTGGAACTCCGACGCCAGCCCCGCGTAGATCTCCTCTAACGTAATCAAATGCTCATCCCTCCAGCCTGACCTCCACCGGCAGAGTTGCCCCCTGCCACAGCAGCTCCACCGTCACCAGCAGGCCGTCCCCGTCCCGGCGCACCGCCGCCCCGGTGACCTGGACGCCCTCCATATCCTCCAGCGCCTCCACGGCGTATTGCAGGGCGAGGCTGTCCCACTCCGAGGGCCGCTCCCGGCGCAGCAGATGCATCCGGCTGCCCAGCTGCGGCAAAAAGGGGAAGCTCCCCCGCCGGGCCGTCAGCCGGAACAGGGCCTCGCCCACCAGCTCGTCCCCGTCCGAGGCCACGGCCACGCCGCCGTTGCCGTCCGGCACATAGTCCCGGTTTATCAGCTTCAGGCTCATGCTCCGCCTCCTCCCAGAAGTCCGGCCACAATCCGGGCGATGTACTCCGGCAGCGGCTCCCCGTTCACAAAAACGTCCCCTTGAAGATCCACCCCGCCGCCCCCTACTGCCGCCGTCCCCTCCGACTGTATGGACACGCTCTGCCCGTTGATTTCCACGGATTTGGCCCCGATGCCCACGGAATCCGGGGTGCCGCCCCCCTGCCGCACCCCCACCACGCAGGGGATCTCCCCCCGGCCCTGGATCACCAGCGCCCGCTGCCCCGCCTGGGGCGTCCAGTGGTAGCCGCCGGGGGCGTACACCTCCAGCCCCCGCCGCTCCCGATCCAGCAGCACCGCCGTCTCGCCGCCGCTCATGGTGACGATGCCGGTCTGGCCCTCGCCAAAGTCGGCGGGGCGCTTCTGCTGTCCGCTCAGCCACAATGTCAATTCCTCCTTTTGTTTTCCCCCTCAGCCCCCAGGGGACGCCGCTCCGCGGGGGGTTACTTTCTCTCGCGCGAGAGAAAGTAACCAAAGAGCGCGCATAGGGGCTGTGCCCCTATGTACCCCCTTGCTTCCTTGGAGCACGTGGCGGGGGAGTGACCGGCGCTCCGGAACTGGACTGGCTTCTCCCCCATTTGTGCTGCCGCCTGTGTGTGGGTACTGTCACAGGCGGTTCCCACGGTTGGCGCCTGGGTGGTGCGCCTAACCGCCGGGGCGCTGGGAGGCCCTAAATCATCGCGTCCGTTTCCCCAAGCACCAGCGTGGTGGTGAGCCCATCGCCTCCGCAGCTCACCTCAACCTGGGCCGCCCGGTAGCGCCCGTTGGCCCCGAAGCCATCCAGCTCCACGTCCACCAGCTCCCCCGGCCAGGCCAGGAAGCCCCCGGCCACCGTGAGCCGCAGGCGCACCCGCTCCCGCCGCGCCGCCCGGAGCTGATAGTCCGCCGTATACCGCATGGCGGTGGTGCCCGTGGTGTTGGGCACCGTGATCACCCTGCGGGCGCAGCCCCCCTGGGCGAGAAACGCCGGATCGGACACCCACTGGGTGCCCCAGGTGGTGCGCCGCCGCACCGCCACCCGGCTGAGCACCCCGTGCCGATCCTCCCGGTACTCCCAGGCCGTGATCCTCTCCTTTCCGCCGATCTGGGCCGCCAGCCTGTCCCCATAGGGATCCAGCACCAGCCGCCCCTGCCGGTCAAACCGGGGCGTCACCCCGCCGTAATAGCGGGCGAACCGCCGCACCACGCTCCACTCGCTCTCCCCGCTGCCCACGGTGAAGCCGCTGACGGGGGGCAGCCCGCCGCCCCCCAGGGCCTCCACCCCATAGGGCGCCACGTGGTTGGCGATGAGATCCGCCCGGGTGCACCGCTGGTACTCCGCCGGCATGGCCTCGTTGTCCAGCAGCAGCGCCGCCATACCCCGGCCCTCCAGCTCCAGGCGCAGCCCGTCCCCGCCGCACACCACGGCGAACTCGTCCACCACCCCGGTGAACACCCGCTCCCCGTCCCACTCGGCGAAGAACCGGCAGGCGCCGGACAGCAGCTTTTCCTGCCCCTTGTCCCACAGGCACCGCAGGGAAAAGCTGTCGCAGGGCGTATCCGTCCCATAGCGGAACGTCCACCCCACCGCCGTGGGCAGCTTCCACTCCTGCCCGTCACCCAGCCTCACCCAGCACTCCATCATGAAATTCTCACCCTCTGTCCCGGATAGATCAGGTTGGGGTTCCGGATGTCCGGGTTCAGGGCGATGATCCGGTTCAGCGCCACCCCGTATTTCCGGGCGATCCCCCAGAGGGTGTCCCCCCGAACCACCGTGTGCCACAGTGTCCCCTGGCCCGTATCCGCCGTCCCCGTCCCCGACCCCGGTTCGGCCGTTGTCCGGCGCTCCAGCTCCCCGTTGTTCCCGTCGGTCATGACCTCCCAGAACTCAAAGGAGTAGGCCACATAGTCCCGCCGGGGCTCCTGCCGCAGCTCCAGCCCCGCGAACCAGGCCGTGGTAGTCATCCACACCGGATGGGCCAGCACCCCCGGCGTCTCCTCATAGAACACGGTGGCCAGCTCCTTGAAGGTGTCGTAGGCCCCCTCGCCCACAAACTCCCCCTCCCCCCGGAGCACCCGGCGCGTCTGCCCCAGGCTCTGCAAATAGTGCCGCCCGAAGGGGATCTTGTGCACCGCGATCTTCCGCTCATAGGTGATGGAGTACACCCGGGGATTGTGGGGCCACACAAAATTTTTGAACCGCATGGGAGAAAGAATCATTCCGCATCCTCCCCTCAATCAGAAAATACTCATCCCGCCGTCATACCGTCTGCTGTCCCGCCGCACGGCCCGATCCAGCTCCTCCACCGTCAGCCCCGGCGCTCCCCCGGTCTCCCGTTCCAGCACCGTCCGGGACGTCTCCGACCGGGCCAGGGCGGGGGCAGGGGCCCGGGCCCCCTCCGCCGCCCCCCGGTACAGCTCCATCAGCGCGGCGGAGCCTCCCCTGTCCGGCTTCCGCGCCGGCCCCGGCGAACCCGCTTCCGCCGCCTCCGGCCTGTTCTCCAGATCTCCGCCCAGCTTTCGGCCCGCTTCGGCCGTCTCCCGCGCCCACTCCGGAACTATCGCGTCCAGCCCAGCCTCCGCCGTCCACCTTGCCCAGTCCGTCCCGTCCGTCCTCACCCCGGCCCAGTCCGTCCTGTCCGTCCTCACCCCGGCCCAGTCCGTCCCGCCCAAAGCCCCCGGCGCGGCGTCCTGCATCCCGTACCCCGGCTTCCATTCCGGCGCCTTCTCCGGCTCCGCTTCCGGCTCCAACTCATCCTCCGCCCCGTCCTCCCGAGGCAGCGCCGGGCGGCGCACCTCCGCCGCCCCGTCCAGGGCGGGCCGCTCCTCGTCCTCCGCTTCGTCCTCGTCGTCCTCGCCCAGCATCCACTCAATCCAATCCGTCATCGTCCCGCCCCCCCTTCAATTCCTCATACCGCTTCCAGTCAAATCCCTCGTTGACCGCCCACTCCCCCCGGGGCGCGCCGCACACCGGGCAGGGCTCCGCCTCCGCCCGCTCCCGGCAGGCGGGGCACAGCCGTCCCAGCTCCTCCTCCCGGTCAAGGGCCAGGTTGAGGGCGCACCACAGGAAGTCCCGGTCGGTCATCCGTTTCGCCCGTTCCTCCGTGGGCAGAGCGCCGAACAGCCGGAGCACGCGCCACTGAAGGCGCTCATAAGGCGCGTGCTCCAGCCTTTTTTTCGCCGCCGGATCTCCTCCTCCCCGTCCAGGGGGGAGGGGTTGGCCTCCCGGTTGAACGCCCCCCAGGCGTCCGCCAGCCGGGCGATGTCCTCCACCCGCAGCCCGTCCAGCACGGCCCGCCCGCTGTCAAACACGGGCCGCCCCTTCCGCTCCAGCGCCCGGGCCAGGAGGCAGGCGTTGCGGCACAGCGCCCGCCCGCCCCCGTCCCCGGCCAGGGCGTCTCCCTCCCGGCGGGCGTCCAGCACCTCCCGGGCGGACAGCAGCCGCAGCTCCCCTTCGGGAACCCTCACCCGCTCCTGTCCCATCCACACCGGCCCGCCCATTTAAGCCGCCGTCTCCATCCGGCGGCCGGCCACCAGGGTGAGCTTTTCCACCACGGTCTTGCCCAGCTGGGCGTCCTCCTCGATGCCGCTCCACTGGCAGTCGGAGTAGATCACCTTCCGATCCGGCTTGCAGATCACCAGGGAAAAATTCTTCAAGTCGTAGAAATTCAGCCCGTCCGCCAGCGCCTGATCGGTGGCGTACAGCCGGGTGAGCTGGATCACATAGCTCTGGGGCCCCTGCACCGTAGCCACCGGCTCGTCCTCGCCAAAGGCCTCCACCGTCATGGACGTGCGGCTGGCCTTGCAGGAATAGCTCTGCACCACCGCCACCTTCTGCCCGTCCACCTCCAGCCAGATGTCGCTGCTGGTGGGGAAGCCCGCCGCCCGCAGCCCCGTGTTAAACCCTGCCATTCAAACCCCTCCTTATACTCATGCCCCGCCCGTTGCCGCGCGGCGCTCCCGCCAAGCCCAGGCCGTAGGGCGGGACGACCCCGGCCCGCCTCTCCGTCCCAGCGGCCGTCAAACGGTAATATGCGCCGACAGCCACACCTGGTTGAGCCCGTGGGCCACCGTAAAGGCGAACTCCACCAAACACACCGTGGGGTCGTCCTCCAGCGCCGTCACCGTCACGTCCTCGTACCCGTCGATGATCTCCCGGGCCACCCGCTTCTCCAGCTCCATCACCGTCTGGGATCGGATGGCCCCCCGGGTCTGGACGGTATTCTTGGCCCTGTTGAACCGGGCACGCAGGGCGTCGCGCAGCCCCGGGATCACCTCGTCCACCACCAGAATGGTGGTCAGCTCCCGCCAGGTGGTATCCGCCGCGCCGCCGGTGGTGGTACGGGTGGTCACCCCCCGCACCACGTAGCAGGAGCCCGCCAGCGTCTCCAGCGCCGTCACGCCCCCCTGCACCAGCGCGTCGATCTCGCCGTCGTCATAGCTACACTCCAGCCCGTCCAGCCCGTAGAGCTCCGCGCCCCCCAGGGGCAGGGCCGGGTCGCGGTTGCCCGCGATGGCCCCCGCCACGGCGGCGGCGCAGGCCGCCCCGCCGGAGCCGTCCCCCATGCCGGGGGCCACCAGCACCACCCGCTCGCAGTTGAGGCCCGCGGCCCGGGTGGTGAGCTGTTCCACCGTCTCCTCCGCCGCGCCGCCCACCACGGCGATGCGCTCCTTCCGGGCGGCGGAGCACTCCGTCACCATGGTTTTCACCTTCTGCTGGACGGACAGCACCGTGCTGTCGCACACCACCACGTCCACGTCCTCCAGCTTGCCCACCGCCTCGATGGCGTCGGTGTAGTCCGTCCCCGCCGCCGCGCCGTACACCGTCCCCGCGCCGTTGCGGAGGGCCAGCCGCGCCAGCCGGCTCAGGGCGCAGTCGCCCACGTCCGCCGCCGCCCGGCTGTAGCTGGTCCACTGGAAGCACTTCCCCGCGTCCGTCTCCCCGGCGGCGGCAATCACCGCCACCCGGCCGCCGCCGGCGTTGGCCGCCGTCAGCCCGGACGTCTCATAGGAGGAATACACCCCCGGCCGCTCGTGCTTAGTCCCTGCGCTCATCTCATCGTCCCCCTCACTTCAAAGTCTGTCAGCGTCCCGGTCTCCTCGTCGGCCCGGGCCGTCAGCCACGCCCCGCACCGGCAGCGCACCGCCAGCCGGTACAGTCCGTCCCGCTCCAAAAACTCCGTCTCTCCCGCCGTCAGCTCCGCCACGGGCAGTCCCGCCGCCCCCTGGAACAGCAGCTCCTCCGCCGCCTGTTCCGCCGCGGCGCGGCAGGCGGGGGCGCCCCCGTCCCTGGGGGCGAACACATCCACCCGCAGCGTCAGCTCCACCCAGCGTCCGTACACCTCCCGGCGTCCGCCGCCCTGGGTCTCCTCGGCGCCCAGATAGTCCTGGAACCCGCCCGGGCCGCAGACCGCCCCGGCCAGCGCCACCGCCGCCGCCGGCCCCCGAACCCGAGCCGCCCGCTCCGGCCCCATGGCCTCCACGGCCTCCAGCCCCGCGGAGCGCAGCTGCTCCGTCACCAACCTCCGCCAGCGGCCCAGCGCCCCGGTCAAGCCCCGTCCTCCGGGCAGGGCCGCAGGGCCAGCCACAGGTGGGTCACCTGGCCCCCCACCCAGACGGGCCGCACGGTCATCACCTCAAACCGCCCCGCGCCCCATTCCAGCCAGCCCCCGGGCCCCAGCTTGTCCAGCGGCATTTCCGGCTCCGCCAGCCCCAGGAACCGATCCTGGGAGAAGCTGCCCAGCGCCCCGCCGGTATACTGCCAGTCCGCCTTTGTCATGGGCTGCACGATGGCCATACCCCGTCCGGCCTCCGTGCCGTCCTCCTTGCGGCACACCATCTCCTGTCCATAGGTTCTGATCACCCAATCGAACGCCTCGATCAACCGCTCACCCCCCGAAACACAAACCCGTCATCCTCCAGGAAGGGGGCCATCAGCTCCATGGCCCGCTCCGACAGCCTGCTGCCGTCGCCGCCTCCCTCCCGGCGGACGGAGATATCCCCGGCGGACAGCGCCGTGATCCCGTCCATCCCCTGGCACTGGCCAAGCCAGTCCATCACCAGCCACGCCGCCGCCACCGGGTAGAGCCCCCCGCAGTCCTCCGGGCGCACCCCGTTCCTCAGCCGCCGGTTCAGCGCCCCGCAGGCGCTCCCGCACAGGGTGCGCAGCACCGTCTCGTCCGTCCCCGGCCCCCGCAGCGCCTGCACCAGCTCCAGCACTTCTTCCGTCATCCGCTCACGCTCCTAAATGAGGAAGGCCCCGTCCGCGATCCCCTCCGGAACCTCCTCCTGTCCATAGCTCAGCTGGGGCCCGGGCGCCAGCAGCCGGTCCGCCTTCCCCCGGTACACCCGGATCAGCCCCGCCAGTTCCTCCTCGCCCAGCTTGCCGGCCACCTTTTCCAGCAGTCCGTGCTCCAGCTCCGGCTCGGCGATGCCCGCCAGCCGCACCAGCTCGGCCCGCAGGCCCTTCAGGTACTTCCGCCCCAGCCGCGCCTCGTCCTCCAGCCGCGCCCCGGCGCTCTTGATCACCCCGGCCCGCCGCTGGGCGGGCACCGCCACGAAGGACCACTCGTACACGTCCTTGGCCCCGGTGAGCACCCCGTGGCACATCTGGCCGTCATACTCCTCCCCCTTCTCGTGGGGGCACCCGTCCAGCTCCTGGCCGCACACGGAGCACAGCACCCGTTCCACCGCGCAGCCCACGCTGACCTCCCGCTTGATGCCGCCGTCGATCTCGGCGATGAGGGCGGCGTTCTCCGCCGTGCGCATCAGGTAGGCCCATCCCTTCAAAAAGCGGTAGGGCCGCCCGTCGGAGGTGAGCAGGCCCTCTCCGCCCACCACCTCCGCCCGGTAGATCCGGGCGGTCTGCCCCCGGGCGCTCCACTGGTGATCGAACACCCCGGACGCCCCCACGAACATGGGGGCCAGCTGATCCAGGGTGGCGTCGTCAAACCGCTCCAAATCCCGGTCGATGTCGTTGTCGCACAGCCGCAGGGCGAAGGTGTACACCTCGTCCGCCCCCAGCTCCCGCCGGGCCAGGGCGTTGATCAGCCCCAGCTCCTCCTGATCCGGGGTGCCGATCCCCTTCACCGCCGCTTCCTTACAGATCTCCATCGTCTCGCTCCTCCTCCAGCGCCCGGGCCTGGGCCCGGTACAGCGCCGCCTTGGCCTCCGACTCCTCGTCCTGCAAATTCACGTCCAGCCAGTCCACCTCCACCCGGTCGTCAAACCCCTTCAGCCGCAGCCACAGCTCGCAGATCCGCTCCACCACCGGCTCCAGCCCCCGGCGGATGGCGGCGATCTCGCTTGTCATAATGTCCGCCTGCTGGGAGCTCATCCGCTCGGTGGACGACCAGCTCAGCCCCAGCAAAAAGGGCGGTATGCCGGTCTTGGCCACCAGCTGCTCCAGGATCTGCCGCACCGGAACCTCGGAATCCAGGATCTGGTTGTCCGCCCCGATGGCGCGTATGTCCACATCCCCGGCGCACACGAAGTCCCGCACGGCCCCGTCCCGGCCCGCCTGCATGGCGGCGCTCCACTCCCGGGCCACCGTATTGCACCGATCCCGGGCCGTGCCGTCCTCGCCCTTGCACACCACGGCGAAGCGCACATTGCCCATCCGCTCCCAGTTCTTGCCCACCGCGTCAAAGATCTTCAGCAGGATCTCCGCCAAAAAGGGCATGGAGCGCAGCATGGACACGCCGTAGGGAGACCCCGTCTCCGGCTGGAACGGCGTAAACAGCAGCAGCTCCTGCCGGGGCAGCTCCCGGAGCTTTCCGCCGCTGTCCCTGGCCCACAGGGTGATGTCCAGCGGGCTGTCCCCCTCCTTGATCTCCACCCTGGCCGGGTCGGCGCACAGCAGCGCGGCGACATCCCGCCCGTCCCGGCTGGGCACCAGCTCGCCCACCGCCCTGCCGCACACCAGCATGGAGTCCAGATACTGATCCAGAAAGGCCTGAAGCCCCCGCTGTCCCCGGCCCACGCTCACCGTGCGAAGGAACCGATCCAGCCCCTCCTGGGCCCTGGGATCCCGGCAGGCCGCCTTGGCCCCGCCGCACAGCCGCACCAGCTTGCAGATGGCCGCGTCCACCACCGGCACCCCCTCCCGGATGGCCCGGTACAGGGCGATCTCCCCCCGCCCCAGGGGCACGTACCCGTCCAGCTGCAAGAAGGGGTGCCGGCCCGCGTCCCGGAGCTGGGCGGCGGCAGCCGCCGCCCCCCGCCCCGTGTCTCGCCTGCGCCCGCTCATCAGACGGTCAGCACCCGGCTGGCGTCCTCAAAGATCTTGGCATAGCCGGAGATGGTGGTGATGGCGGCCCGCTCCAGCTGCCGGTCGATGATCTTGTCGTACTCCACCATCACGTCCCCGGCCTTCACCATCTCCAGGGCGTAGTTCTTGTCCAGGCCGATGAGCTTGCCCCCGGTGACGGCGGAGGTACGCAGCACCCTGGCGCCCATGGGGGTGATGAGCTTGCCGGTGCCGTGGAAGTCCAGGCCGGCCGCGGCGTCCTGCATCTGGCTCATCTCCAGCAGCTTGGGCATGGTGTCGGCGCCCACCAGCAGCGTATTGAGCTGATAGGGCTCAAAGCTGTTCCAGAACGCCACCAGATCCGCGTAGGTGAGCTTGCCCGCGGTGGCGACGGCGCTGGTTTTGGCGGCATTGTTGTTGCCGTCGCCGTTCACAATCACGTTGATGGCGTCCTCCAGGTGCATCCGCCCGATCTGGGCTCCGATCTGCCGCAGGGTGACGGAGAACAGATCCAGCTTCTGGAACCGGATGGCCTCATAGGAGGCCACCAGCACCCTGCCCCGCTTGTGGAGCTTCACCAGGCTGTCCCGGGTGCGGACGGTGGTCTGGGGAATAGCCGCCCCCTCAGCCACCTCCTTGAGCTTTTTCTCGTCCTCGGGCACGGAGGTGATGGAGCGGTAGTCCATCCCCTCGATGAGGGTCTCGGTGGCGGTGATCTCGGGGAGGATATTGGCCTCCTCCATGCCCGCCTTCACCGCCCGGGCGATATACTCGGGGAACAGCACCGCCGACTGGCTGGTGGAGAAGAACTTGTCCACCAGGTCGGAGCCCGCCCCCTTCACCCGGATGTCGAACCGCTTGAGCTGCCGCTGGTAGGCGTCCAGCCCCTCCAAAGCGGTGCCCCGGTACTGCTCGCTGGGATCCAGCTTCTCCAGCACCTGGGTAAAGGACTTGCCCGCCTCGTGGTACATCCCCTTTTCCAGCCTCAGGCCGTCAAATCTCTGCGCCATATCCATTCCTCCCTTTCCCGTCTCACATACACACCACGGCGGTTTTCGCCGTGGTGTCCACCGTCAGCACCAGACAGTGCAAGCCGCTCTCGGCGGTCTTGCCGGCGGCCTGATCCGCGGTCTTGTTCGCCAGCCGGACGCCGCCCGCGCCGTCCAGCACCAGTTCCTGCCAGCCCGCCGTGGGCGCGGTGTCCCCGGAGTAGGCCACCTCGGCGGCCCCGCCGATCTGCACCGCCGCCGCGCCGTCCCGCACGCCGCCCAGCACCACGCCGCAGGGCAGCGCCCCATCGCTGCCCAGGCCCACGGCGCCGTTGCCCGTCATGGCCACCGCCATGCCCGGCTTCACGCCCTCCCCGGCCTGGAAGGTGGCGGCCGTCTGGCCCACGCCCTCGAAACAGATATCCATATCCCTTCTCCTTTCGCTTAAAAAGTTATAGAAATCCCCCTTCAAGGGGCATTCCCCAAAGTTTTCCCCTGGACAGGGGGGGCACCCCTGCCGGGGGCGTTCCTTTCTGCTCGTGCAGAAAGGAACCGAAAGACACGCTTAGGGGGTGGCCACCGGTTCGACTCCGGGCCAAAGGGCGGCCCTGCGCTCACAGGTTGGCCACCCCCTAAGAACCCCCATTTTACGGGGGCTATCCCCTTTGAGTCAGGAGGGAGTGACCGGCGCGCAGGGGCTGGACTGATATACTCCCCATTAGTGCTGCCGCCCGTGTGTGGGAACAACCCCAAGCGGTTCCCTCGGTTAGCGCCTAAGCTTCTCCTGCGTACCACCGTGGCGCACCCAGCCTCCTCAAAACACTCCTCGCTCCACAAACCGTGCCGTTTCTCCGCCGCTGTCCATGGCCATCACAAAATACCGAATCTCATCCATGGCGTGATCGTTTTCCTTCCGCACCTGATCGCCGTCCCCGCTCTCCTCCCAGCGGTACAGCCCGAACTCCCGGGCCGCCGCCCCGCACTCCCGGCAGATCACAATCCGCCCGGTTTTCAGCGCCGTAGCCGTCCTCCGGATGCCCTCCAGCACCCGGTTGTCCGCCTTCCGCACGCTCCAGCCCTCCCGCCGCAGCGTCTCAATAAAGCTGGCCGCCGAGGGGTCTACGATGACTGTTTCGATGCAACGTTCCCCCGCCAAATTTTTCAGTTCCTGCGCGTATTCCCCATCGGTTTTCTGCCGTCCCTCCTGCCGCGCGTCATAGTAAAACTCCCGCACCCGGTACCAGGCCCCGTCCAGCTCCCCCCACAGCCCGAAGGAGGCCGGGTTCCTCGTCCCATAATCGCAGGAGATCCGCCACCGGGCAAAGGGCCCCGCCGGGGCCGGCGGCATGGCGTCCGCGTCAAAGAAGTCATACACCAGCCCCTCCGCCGCCGCCCACTCCCCCAGCACATACCGCCGGTAAAAGGCCCCCCGGAACATCCGCTCATACCGCTCCCGCACCGCCGGCGCCAGCGCCGGGTTGTCCTCCATGGTGAAGCGCAGGTAGAGCGCCCGCTTCTCCTCCGCCTTGCAGATCCACTCCTTATAAAACCAGTGCTCCGGCCCCGCCGGGTTGCAGGAGAACCACACCAGCCCGCCCCGCACGGAACAACGGGCCGCCGCCTGCTCCACAAAGGATCGGGGCATCAGCGCCGCCTCGTCCAGCAGCGCCCCCGCCAGCGTGATCCCCTGGATGGAGGCAAAGCTCCCCTCGTCCCGTCCGCCGTAGAGGTAAAAGGTATTCTCCCGTCCCCCGCCCCGCAGGGTGACCTCGTTCCGGCTCACAACCTCCTCCCACCGGAACCCCAGCCCGGTAAGCACGGGCCTGGCCTGGGCCAGCAGGTTCCGCCGCACCCCGGCAATCGACCCGGCGCACAGCCCGAACTTTTGCCTCTGGAACCGGGCCATGGCCCACAGAAAAAAGGACACGCTCAGGGCAAAGGTTTTCCCCGACCGCACCGCCCCGTCGCAGATCACGGCGTCGTACCGCCCGTCCCTCCACCAGTCCAGCACCACCCGCTGCTTGGGGGAAAACTCCGGCCGCCTCACTCCTTATCCGCCTCCCCGTTCCGGCACAGCCCGTCCAGAAACGCCTCCAGCTCCCCGTCCCGGCGCTCCTCCATCAGCTCCCGGATCATGGTCAAAACCCGCACCTTGTCCACAAATTTGGCCTCAAACGTACCGTTTGCGTTCCGTTTCAGCTCCACCACGCCGGACAGATCCAGCGCGTCCACCTGATCCGCCGCCTCCCCGTCCAGGAAGGCCAGCTTCACCACGTCGTTGTTCCTCCACGCCGCCAGCCGCCGCAGCTCCTCCAGCAGCTCCGCCTGGCCCAGCTCCTCCAGCCCCATCTCCTCGCGCTCCATACCAAGCCTCCTCGCCGGTGCCGGAAACGCCCCTTTTGTTGTCCATTCCGGTGCAAACCAAAAAAATTCCGAGGCAAATTTTGCCCCGGAATCCTCCGCGTCTATTTTCTTGTCCTTGGTATTTAACACATACCGTCCCATTCCCTCATAAACTCCGCAAGATAGCGTCTCATATAATCCTCTCTCTGCTCCGCAATCTTTTTTGCCGTGTCTGTATTCATCAGATCCTTGAGCAGAAACAGCTTTTCATAAAAGTGGTTCACCGTTGTAGCGCAATGGCTCTGGTATTGTGCCCCGTCCATATGTTCAACCGGCTTTACCTCGGGGTCATACATGACGCGGCCTCGGCTTCCCCCATACGCAAACGCCCTGGCAATCCCGATGGCCCCCAGCGCGTCCAGCCGATCCGCGTCCTGCACGCACTTCCCCTCCACCGTCTCCGGCGCAGCGGAATCACTCCCCTTGAACGACACCTCCCCGATGATATCGCATATCGTTTTTATCCTGTCCTCCGGCACGCCGTGCGCCCTCAAGAAGCCCGCCGCCCTGCCCTGATCCGCGCAGGTCTCCGGCGACAATTTGACGTCGTCCACGTCATGCAGCAGCGCAGCCAGCCGAACGATGCTCAAATCCGCCTGCTCCCGTTCCGCCAGCTTCACCGCCATCCTGTATACCCGCAGGGTATGAAAATAATCGTGCCCGCTGCAATCCTCGCAAAACACATCTTTGACGAAGGCCAGCGCGTCGTCCACAACCCGTTCCATCCCGGTCTGCCTACTTATGATAATCCGCCCCCTCCTGAATCTTAAACGCCCGATAGATCTGCTCCAGCAGCATCACCCGGGCCAAATGGTGGGGAAAGGTCATGGGCGACATAGACAGCGAGCACCACGCTCCCGCCTTCACCGACGGGTGGAGCCCATAGGATCCCCCGATGACAAACACCAGATGCTTTGCCGGGCTGCGGGCCCAATCGGAGATCATCTGGGCCAGCTCCTCGCTGGATCGCGTTTTCCCCTCAATGGCCAGCACAACCACGCTGGAATTGGGCGGAATCTTCCCCCGGATCGCGTCCCCCTCCTTCTCCAGCGCCCCCTGGATCTCCCCCAGCGACGGATTTTTCGGCAGCCGCTGCTCGGGGATCTCCACAATGCTCAGCTTGCAGTACCCGCCCAGCCGCTTGACATACTCGGCCGCTGCCTCTTGATAAAACTTCTCCTTCATTTTCCCAACACAGATCAGCGTAACATCGATCATCGTTATTTTCCCCCTTCTGTCCACCGGGGGACGCGCCTCCGGCGGGGGCCCCTTTGTTCCCCCCTATGTACCCCCTTCTTCCTTGGAAAACGTGTCTAAAGGTTTCCGGCGCCCAGGATCTGGACGCGTTTTCTCCCCATTTGTGCTGCCGCCCGTATGCGGTTATTAGCCCAAGCGGTTCCCACGGGCGGCGCCTGACAGCCGCCCCAGAAGTCCAGGCTCATCGCGGAACGTCCCCTCAAACCTCAAACCACCCTGAGCACTCCCCCCGGGGCGCGCAGAGCAGCTCCACGTCTCCCTCTCTGACTCCAGCCCCCGCCAGCGCCCGTCCCGCCGCCTCCAGCGCCAGCTGCGGCCGGTTGTTCTCCTGGGAGAGGTGGGCGAGCACCACCCGCGCCGCCCCGTGCTCAACCGTCCAGGCCGCCAGCTCCCCGCCCATCTCGTTGGACAGGTGCCCCGCGTCCCCCCGTATGCGCTCCTGCAAGTGCCTGGGATAGGGCCCCCGCCGCAGCATCTCCGGGTCATAGTTAAACTCCCCCACCAGCGTGCGGGCCCCCCGCACCCCCTCCCGGGCCTGGGGGGTGATATAGCCGGTATCGGTGCACAGCGCCAGCTTTCGCCGCCCGTCCTCCACGGAGAACCCCACCGGGCAGGCGCAGTCGTGGCTGGTGGCGAAGGTGCCGATCTCCCACTCCCCCAGGGCGAACCGCTGTCCCGGCGCGAACACCCGGAACCGCTCCTCCAGCCCGGGCCACTTGGCGCACAGGGCGAAGGCGGTGCTCTCCGCGGTAAACAGCGCTGCCCCGGCCTGCCGGCACAGCACCGGCAGCGCCGCCACGTGATCGACGTGCTCATGGGTGATGAGCACCCCGGCGATATGCCGCAGCTCCAGCCCCAGCTCCTTCAGCCCCTGGGCGATCCGCCGGGTAGATATGCCCGCGTCGATCAAAATATGTACCCGCCCGTCGCTGACCACCATGCAGTTTCCGGAGGATCCGCTGGCCAGCGTCGCCGCTTTTAACACAAAACACACCCTCTCCCATCAAAAAAGGGCGGCATCGCCGCCCTTCGCCGTCGCAAAGTCCATTCCGTCCGGGACGCCCCTCGAGCATCCCGGACTTCATCTCCTTGCTCTGCCTCTCCCCACATCGTCGGGGCAAAATCCGTTCCCCAGGAAACGCCCCTCGGGCATTTTCTGCTGCGCACCCTTGCCCCTTCTCTCCCCACAAAGCCGGAGGACGGGCTTTGCGGGGGCACCAGCTTTTATCCTGTCACCCCGCGACGGGCGTCTGCTTCCGCTCCGGCTCAGGCACCTCCACCGCCCGGATATCCGCTCCGATCCCGGTCAGCTTCCCGATGATGTCCTCATAGCCCCGCTCGATGTGCTTCACATTGGAGATCTCGCTGGTGCCCTGAGCAGCCAGACCCGCGATGATCATGGCCGCCCCCGCCCGCAGATCGCAGGCCTCCATGGGCGCCCCCGTCAGCTTCTCCACGCCCTCGATGATGGCGATCTTGCCGTCCACCTGGATCTTGGCGCCCAGCCGCCGGAACTCCTCGGTATAGCGGTACCGGTTGTCCCACACGCCCTCGGTGATCACGCTGGTGCCCTGGGCCAGGCACAGCACCGCCGCGATCTGAGGGTGCATATCGGTGGGAAAGCCCGGATAAAACATGGTTTTGATGTTGGTTCTCTGGAGGGGCCCATGGCGGCGCACAATGAGGGAATCCCCCTCCTCCTCCACCTCGGCGCCCATCTCCACCAGCTTGGCGGTGATGCACTCCATGTGCTTGGGGATGATGCCGCACACCCGAACCTCGCCCCCGGCGGCGGCCACGGCGGCCATATAGGTGCCCGCCTCGATCTGATCGGGGATGATGGAGTATTCCCCGCCGTGGAGCCGCTCCACGCCCCGGATCTTGATCACATCGGTGCCCGCCCCGGTGATCTCGGCCCCCATGGAGTTCAAAAAGTTGGCCAGATCCACAATATGGGGCTCTCGGGCGGTATTTTCAATGACAGTGGTGCCCTCGGCGAGCACGGCGGCCAGCATCAGGTTCATGGTGGCCCCCACGCTGGCCACGTCCAGGTAGATCTGGCTGCCCTTCATCCGCCCGTCCTCGGTCTGGGCGCACATATAACCGTTTTTGATCTCCACCTCGGCGCCCAGGGCGGCGAAGCCCTTCAGGTGCTGATCGATGGGCCGGCTGCCGAAGTCGCACCCGCCGGGCATGGGCACCTCGGCCTTGCCGAACCGCCCCAGCATGGCCCCCAGCAGGTAATAGCTGGCCCGCAGCTTCCGCCCCGCGTCATAGGGCACCGTCTGGCTGCCCACGGCGGAGCAGTCCACCTCCACCGTGGTGCGGTTGATCACCCGCACCCTGGCCCCCAGCTCCTGGAGAATATTCAGCAGCAGATCCACATCGCTGATCTCGGGAATATTTTCAATCCGGCACGTACCCTCCACCAGCAGGGTGGCGGGGATAATGCCCACGGCGGCGTTCTTGGCGCCGCTGATCGTAACCTTACCGTAAAGCGGTCTCCCGCCGTGAATGACATATTTTTTCAACGTTCAGCACCTCAGATTCCCGGCCAGGCCGGATATACTTAGTAAAAAGGGGCTGCGTTCCCCCGGTAAATTCAAAGCACACGGAACAGGGCCGGACGCACCCCGCCCATTTTCCATCAATACATTATAGCACCAACGTTAAGTAAAGGCAACCAAAACTTTCCCAAAACCCTTTTGCCCCGCCAAAAGCCCTGGCAAAATTTTTCCAGCCGCCTTTCTCCCCCGCAATCCTATTCTGCCCCTGCTTTCCCCGGAATATTCCCGCGAAAAATGGCAAAACGGCCCGTTCCGTTCCGCCGGCTCCACCGCTCCGCCTGCAAAATTGTGAATTTTTTGCAAACTCTCTTGCAAAGTCCGGCGAATCGTATTATAGTACCAATTAGCACTCCAACCATTCGAGTGCTAACACAGCCTGTCGTTACCACTTTGCCCCTCCGCCCCCGCGCGGGGAGACAGTAAAAATTTCTTAGATACGAGGTGCAAAAACTCATGGCAAAAAAGCAATTCAAAGCGGAATCCAAGCGCCTGATGGATCTGATGATCAACTCCATCTACACCCACAAGGAGATCTTCCTCCGGGAGATCATCTCCAACGCCAGCGACGCCATCGACAAGCTGGCCTACCTCTCCCTGACGGACGACACGGTAAAAACCAAGCGGAGCGACCTGCGCATCACCGTCACCCCGGACAAGGAGGCCCGCACCCTCACCGTCTCGGACAACGGCGTGGGCATGACCGCCGCCGAGCTGGAGCAGAACCTGGGCACCATCGCCAAGAGCGGCTCCCTACAATTCAAGGCGGACATGGAGGACAGCAAGGACAAGTCGGACATCATCGGCCAGTTCGGCGTGGGCTTCTACTCCGCCTTCATGGTGGCGGACGAGGTGACGGTGATCACCCGCCGCCACGGGGAGGACGCCGCCCACTGCTGGAAATCCTCCGGCGCGGACGGCTACACCATCACCGACTGCGAAAAACCGGAAGCCGGCACCGCCGTGATCATGCGCCTCAAGCCCGACACCGACAACGAGCACTACAGCGAGTACCTGGAGGCCAACCGCCTCCAGACCCTGATCAAGAAATACTCCGACTACATCCGCCACCCCATCCGCATGGAGGTGGAGGACTACCGCCAGAAGGAGAAGCCCGCCGACGCCGGGGACGACTACAAGCCCGAGTGGGAGACGGTGGTGGAGGAAAAGACCATCAACTCCATGGTGCCCCTGTGGCAGCGCCCCCGCTCCAAGGTAAAGCAGGAGGAGTACGACCAGTTCTACCAGGAAAAGTTCGGCGACTGGCAGCCCCCCCTGGCCACCATCACCACCTCCTCCGAGGGCACGGTGACCTTCAAGGCCCTGCTGTTCATCCCGTCCAACACCCCCTACGACTTCTACACCCGGGAGTACGAGAAGGGCCTCCAGCTCTACTCCTCCGGCGTGCTCATCATGGACAAGTGCGCGGATCTTCTGCCCGACTGCTTCCGCTTCGTGAAGGGCGTGGCCGACTCCCCGGACTTCTCGCTGAACATCTCCCGGGAGATGCTCCAGCACGACCGCCAGTTGAAGATCATCGCCACCGCCCTGGAGAAGAAGATCAAGAACGAGCTTGCCAAACTGATGAAGGACGACCGGGAGAAGTACGAGAAGTTCTGGGCCGCCTTCGGCCGCCAGCTCAAATTCGGCGTGGTGGACAACTACGGCGCGAAAAAGGAGCTGTTGCAGGATCTGCTGCTGTTCACCACCTCCAAGGAGGGCAAGCTGTCCTCCCTGGCCGAGTACGTGGAGCGGATGCCCGCGGATCAGGAGCACATTTACTACGTCTGCGCCGACAGCGCCGACCAGGCCGCCCATCTGCCCCAGGTGGAGCGCATCGCGGACAAGGGCTGGGAGATCCTCTACCTGACGGAGGAGACGGACGAGTTCGTGATGAACGCCCTCCGGGAGGTGTCGGGCAAGCAGCTGAAGTCCGTCTCCGACCCGGACGCCCTGCCCGAGACGGACGAGGAAAAGGCGGAGCAGGAAAAGCAGGCGGAGGAGGCCAAGCCCGTGCTGGACTTCGTGAAGGAGACCCTGGGCGATCGGATCAAGGAGGCCCGGGTGTCCAAAATTCTCAAGACCGCTCCGGTGTGTATGACGGCGGACGGCCCCATGTCCCTGGAGATGGAGAAGTACTTCTCCAGGGTGGAGGGCTCCGCCTCCCCCATGGGCCCCATGAAGGCGGAGCGGGTGCTGGAGCTGAACCCCGCCGCCGCCCCCTTCGCCGCCCTGAAGTCCGCCCTGGACAGCGGGGACAGGGATCGGGCCGCCCGGTACGTGGAGGTGCTCTACCACCAGGCCCTGCTCATCGCGGGCCTGCCCATCGAGGATCCCGCCGCCTACACCGAGCTGGTGTGCTCCCTGATGCAGTAAGGGCTCCCGCCCTGCCGGGGGCATTACTTTCTCTCGCGCGAGAGAAAGTAACCAAAGAGCGCGCTTAGGGGGTGGCCACCGGTTCGGCTCCGGGCCGAAGGGCGGCCCTCCGCTCACAGGATGGCCTCCCCCTAAGAACCCCCATTAAGGTCAAGGGCACGCCGATTTCGGGTTGTGGGGGAGTGATCGGCGCGTGGGGGCTGGACTGGTGTACTCCCCATTGGTGCTGCCGCCCGTGTGTCGTTACAATTCCGGGTGGTACCCACGGTTGGCGCCTAAGTGGCGCGGCGGATGTTCTGAGGCGGTGGGAGGTGCACCGTCGATTTCAAGTGGCGGGAGAGTGATCGGCTATTGCGGGTTGCGAATGGGCTGTCCTTCTTTTTTCGCCCCACGCCGGGCCTGCGTTTCTCAGGCACTGAGAACGCAGGGTTCTCTTTCCAGCGCCTGAGCTTCTCAGGCTAACCGCCCCGCCGCAAACAGCGCGCCCAATCCGCACCCGTGAGCACCACACGACACCCAGGCGCACAAAACATGGATCCCACCCCCTTCCCAGTACCCACACCACTCAGCGGCAGCGGCGACAGGGGCATCCGCGTCCGTACTCGCTCCGCGCCGGAAGGGTATCTACCCAACCCACCGATCTGACAGCCCCCGTAAAAGGGGATTCTTAAGGGGGAGCCGTCCTGAGAGCGGGGGCCCGCCCTCCGGGCCCTCGCGAACCGGCGGCTCCCCCTTAAGCGTCCTTTTGGTTACTTTTCCCACGCGGGAAAAGTAACGCCTCCGGCAGGGCGCCCCCCGCCAAAGAAAGGAGCACACCCCATGCTGAAACTTGCAGGCATCACCAAGCAGTACACCCTGGGCGGCAGCACCATCGACGCCCTCCGGGGCATCGACCTGGAGTTCCGGGAGAACGAGTTCGTCTCCATCCTGGGCCCCTCCGGCTGCGGCAAGACCACCACCCTGAACATCATCGGCGGCCTGGACCGCTACACCAGCGGCGACCTCATCATCAACGGCCGCTCCACTAAGGAGTATAAGGACGGCGACTGGGACGCCTACCGCAACCACTCCATCGGCTTCGTGTTCCAGAGCTACAACCTGATCCCCCACCAGACGGTGCTGGCCAACGTGGAGCTGGCCCTGACCCTGGCGGGGGTGTCCAAGCCGGAGCGCCGCCGCCGGGCCAAAGAGGCCCTGGAGCGGGTGGGCCTGGGCGACCAGCTGAACAAGGTGCCGTCCCAGATGTCCGGCGGCCAGATGCAGCGGGTGGCCATCGCCCGTGCCCTGATCAACGACCCCGACATCCTGCTGGCCGACGAGCCCACCGGCGCCCTGGACTCGGAGACGTCGGTGCAGGTGATGGAACTGCTGAAGGAGGTGGCCCGGGATCGCCTGGTGATCATGGTGACCCACAACCCGGAGCTGGCCCAGCAGTATTCCACCCGCATCGTCACCCTGAAGGACGGCAAAGTCACCGGGGACTCCAACCCCTACCACGCGGAGGAGGCCGCCCTCGTCCTCACCGGCAAGGCGGCCAAGGCGGCCAAGAAGCCCTCCATGTCCTTCCTCACCGCCCTGTCCCTGTCGCTGACCAACCTGCGCACCAAGATGGGCCGCACGGTGCTCACCGCCTTCGCCGGCTCCATCGGCATCATCGGCATCGCCCTGATTCTGGCCCTGTCCACCGGCATCAACACCTACATCAACAAGGTGCAGGAGGACACCCTGTCCAGCTACCCCATCACCATCCAGGCGGAGAGCACCGACATGACCGCCCTGATGGCCTCCCTCATGGGGGCACGGCACAGCGAGGGGGGCGGCGAAGGGGGCGCGAACCCCGACCCCGACCGAGTGTACGCCTCCACCGTCATGTACGACATGATGGACTCCATGCTCAACGCCGAGGTGGAGACCAACAACCTGGAGGCGTTCAAGGAATATCTGGACAACGGAGGCGGCGGCATCAAGGACATGGCCGCCCTCCACTACAGCTATGACTTCGGCTTCGACATCTACACCCAGGACGAGAACGGCGACATCCTGAAAAGCGACGTGATGGCCCTGATGCAGGACGCCATGAGCGCCATGTACGGCGGGGACTACTCCTCCTATTTTGAGCAGATGGGCTCCATGTACTCCGCCATGGACGTGTGGGAGGAGCTGCTGCCCGGGGAGGACGGCGAGCTGGTGTCCCAGCAGGAGAAGAACCAGTACGAGCTGCTCTACGGCGGCTGGCCCCAGAACCACGACGAGGTGATCCTCTTTGTGGACGGCAACAACGAGATCTCGGATCTCATGCTGTACGCCCTGGGCCTGATGCCCCACGCCGACATGGAGGAGGCCATGGTGGCCATGTCCAAGGGGGAGTCCGTGGAGGCCCCCGACATGAGCTGGGGCTATGACGAGCTGTGCGATCTGACCTTCAAGCTCATCCTCCCCTCGGAGTACTACCAGCACGACCCGGTGACGGACACCTACACCGATATGTCCAAAACCGAGGCGGGGATGGACTTCCTCTACAACAGCGGCGACACCGGCGTGCGGCTGAAGGTGGCGGGGGTGGCCCGCCCGGTGGACGGCGGCCACGGGATGCTGTCCGGCGGCATCGGCTACACCAGCGCCCTCACCCGGTTCGCCATCGAGGCCGCCGGGGACACCGAAATTTTGAAGAAGCAGCTGGACGACCCCGATACCGACGTAATCTGCAACCTGCCCTTCCCCAAGGAGGACGACGTGGAGCCCACCGCCGAGGAAAAGGCGGACGCCGTCGCCGAATATCTGTCCCAGCAGTCCGCCCAGGACAAGGCGGCGACCTACGTGGATGTGATGGGCCAGCCCACCCAGGACTACGTGGACGGGGTGGTGTCCCAGCAGATGGAGGGCCTGACCCGCCAGGCGGTGGAGAACATGATCGTGGAGCAGTACGCCGGCGAGATGGGGGTGGACGGGGACACCGTCCGGGGCTACATTGCCGACATGAGCGACGACGAGCTGTTCGGCCGGGTGGAGGAGGCCATCGCCCAGTCCGTGCGGGAGCAGTACGCCGCCGGGGTGGCCCAGCAGCTGGCCGCCCTGCCCCAGGAGCAGTTGGCCGTCCTGCTGGATCAGGCCATGGATCGGGAAGCGGAGTTTGCCCAGCCCGGCATGGCGGGGCTGTCCATGGGCGTTCCCACGTCCCTCACCGACGAGCAGTTCGCCTACCTCTACGACAACTATATGCCCCCCACCCGCTCCTCCTCCACCTATGAGGACAACCTGGATCTGCTGGGCTACGTCCGGCTGGAGGCCCCCTCCGCCATCAGCATCTATGCCACCACCTTTGCCCAGAAGGATCAGATCGCCGACCTGATCCAGGACTACAACGACGGCGTGGCCGACGAGGAGGACGAGATCACCTACACCGACTACGTGGCCCTGCTCATGAGCTCCATCACCGGCATCATCAGCGGCATCAGCTACCTGCTCATCGCCTTCGTGTCCATCTCCCTGGTGGTTTCCTCCATCATGATCGGCATCATCACCAACATCTCCGTACTGGAGCGCACCAAGGAGATCGGCATCCTCCGGGCCGTGGGCGCCTCCAAGCGGGACGTGTCCCGGGTGTTCAACGCCGAGACCCTCATCGTGGGACTGGCGGCGGGGGTGCTGGGCATCCTGGTGAGCGTGGCCGCCACCTTCCCCATCAACGCCCTGATCCACGACCTGACGGGGCTTAACGACCTCACCGCGGTGCTGCCCCCCGTGGCGGGGGCCATCCTGGTGGCCATCAGCGTGGTACTCACCGTGTTCGCCGGCCTGATCCCCTCCCGTGGCGCGGCCAAGAAGGATCCGGTGGAGGCCCTGAGAAGCGAATAAGAAGCGTGAGGATAGGCGCGCCCAATCCCAGCGTGACAACAGATAGGAGGCTTCTATGGAACTTATCTGCAAGCACTTCACCCAGCTCACCCGAGACGAGCTGTTCCAGATCTACAAGCTCCGGGTGGCGGTGTTCATCGTGGAGCAGCAGTGCGCCTACCCGGAGATCGACGACGCCGACCAGGCCGCCTGGCACCTCTGGCTCCAGGACGGGGACGGCATCGCGGCCTACCTCCGGGTGCTGCCGCCGGGAACCACCTTCGACACCGCCTCCATCGGCCGTGTCATCGCCGTAAAGCGGCGGCAGGGCCTGGGCAGCCGGATCGTGGCGGCCGGCATCCGCGCCGCCCAGGAGCAATTCGGCGCCCAAACCATCACCATCGAGGCCCAGACCTACGCCCGGGCGCTGTACCAGCGGGCGGGCTTCGTCCAGACCTCCGAGGAATTTTTAGAGGACGGCATCCCCCACATCCGCATGGAGTGGCGGGCCGGCCATTGACGCGAACAGGCCCCCCGGCTCTCGCCGGGGGGCCTGTTGTCAGCTCTCCTGTTTTTTCCCGATCCGCGCCGTCAGCTCCCGGAGCGTCACCTCATAGGCCTCCCGCTCGCAGGGCAGCACAGGCAGCGTTTCCGGCGCCTCCCACCCCTTGACCTCAAACAGGCGGCGGACGAGGAAATCGGTGAAGGCCGGATTCTTCACCAGCACCGGCCCGGTGACATGGGTGGCCAGCACATTGCCGGACACGTACCCCTCCGGCCCCCCCTCCGTCTCATTGCCGAAGCCCAGGGACAGCCCGTCAAACAGGGGCGACTCCACCCCCCGGGTGACGGAGCACTTGTTCATAAAGCCCACCAACCCCTCGTCCCACAGGGCGGTGTGGGCGATCACGTCCTCCGGAGCCCTCCTGTCCAGCTCCTGGGTGGTGAAGTCCGCAAAGCCCAGCCCGGGCCACACCTTGCCCGCCCCGTCGGTAACGGACGCCCCCAGCAGCTCCATGGCGTTGCCGGTGAACAGCAGGACGGCCCCCCGTTCTATGGCGGCCCTCAGCCCCTCCTTGTGGGGCAGCAGGGCGGTCAGCGCCGCCTTCTGGGTGCGCTCGGTGCCCGCGCCCATGTAAATGAAGTCGGCCCGCTCAAAGTCCGGCGCATCCTCAAACAGCGCCGTCTCCACCGTCACGGACACGCCCAGCGCCTCCAGGTGCCGCCGCAGGACGGCCAGATTGGCGTACTCCCCATACAGGGACATACAGTCGGGATACAGGTGTAAAATGGTCAGTTCCATATTCTGTCCCCCCTCAATCCTTTTGGGTTAGCGCCAACAATTTGTCCCGGTCGGAGAAGCAGGTCACCACGTACACGTCCTCGTCCCCGCGCTCCTTCAGGCGTTCCGCCGCCTCGGCGATGGACTCTCCCACCTCGATCCGATCCGCCGGGACGCGGCTGTACTGGAACCGCACCGCCAGATCGTTGCAGTATTTGCCGTACAGCATCACCCTGCCGATGTGGGGGGCGTCCAGCCGGTCGAAATCGATGTCCCACAGCCAGCTTGTCTCCCCCGTAAAATACTTCCGGCTGATGGAGTCCACAATCACCAGCACCGTGCAGGGCTTCTCCGCGGCGGCGATATAGGCCAGGTTGGTGTCATAGGCCACCGAGTTCTCATGCTTGGAGGTGAGCAGGGTGCCCCTGTGCGCCCCCAGGGTAAAGGTGATCATCCGCCCGTTTTTCAGCATATAGTTGTTGATCACCCCGGCCATGACAGAGGGGGCCGCCCCCGCCAGGGCGCAGGCCGACCAGGCGGCCAGGATGTTGTAGACATTGTAGATGCTCTTAAAGGCCAGGGAGATCCGGGTCTCCCCGTTGATGGTGAGGGTTCCCCCGTCCAGATCCAACTCGGTGACGGCAAACTCCGTCTCGTGCCGCTTATGTCCGCAGGCAGGGCAGGCATAGTGCCCGATATGGGCGTAGTGGTAGCAGGAATACTCCATCCGCCCCTTGCACACCGGGCACCGCGCCCCGTCGTGATACACGCCATGGTGCTCCTTTGTACTGATGGCGCACTCGTCCAGCCCAAACCACTTCACCCTGTCCGGATCGTGCTCCCGGGCAAAGCAGGACACCAGGGGATCATCGGCGTTGAGCACCAGGGTCGTCTCCGGAAAAATAGCGGGCCGGATGGCGTCGTACACCCACTCCGGGTGGCCGTTCCGGGTGAGCTGATCCCGGTACAGGTTGGTGATGACGAAGTGGGTGGGGTGGAACCACTTGAAGGTGTGCCGGGCATACCGCTCGTCGCTCTCCAACAGCAGCACGTCCCCCTTCACCCTGCCCCCCAGGGAGCAGTTGGACAGAATCAGGGTGGCCACCCCCTCGATCTGGTTGGAGCCCTCCTTGTTGTACACCACCCGCCTGCCGTCCGCCGTCAAAATGGCGGCGATCATCTCCACGGTGGAGGTCTTGCCATTGGAGCCGGTGACGGCGATGATATGGGCGGGCAGGCGAACCCGGCCCAGCACGTCGGGGCACACCTTCAGCGCGTACTGTCCCGGCAGGGAGCTGCCCTTGCCCACCAGTCCGCCCACAAACCGCAGGAGCTTACACACAATAACAGCCAGGATCAATCTCATAGTCTATGCTTCCTCTCACAGTCGTTTGAATGGAAAGAACAGGTAGAGCTGCCCGTCCTCCGCCGGGCGCTGGCACTCCTGCACCGCGCCGGCCAGCGTGAGGCCCCGGCGCTTCAGTTCGTCCAGGCCCGCCTGGAATGCGGCTTCATAATCCCCCTCCGCCCTAACCCGCAGGCATACAAAAGCGGGCAGCGTCCATTTCACCCAGCCCTCCGGCGGCAGGGCCTCCGGGGGGGCCTGAACCCCCGCCAGATAAAGTCCCTGAGAAAACCCGTCCTCCCAGGGCAGAAAGGAGCGGGACAAGTCGCTCATCGCGCCCCAAATCCCCACGGGCGCACCGTTTTCGTCCCGCAGGGCCAGCCCTTCCACCTCGCCAAAGCGGTCGTTGGCTTTTTCCCACAGCGCGGAAGCGGGGTTGTATCCGGGCTTGGCCCCGCCTTCCATTCCAATGATGGAAACGGCGGGCAGTTCACAGGTCACAATCTCCATGGCGCTAACCCCTCTCCAAATAGATCATCAGCGCGGTGATATCCGCCGGCGACACCCCGGACACCCGGGACGCCTGCCCCAGGTTCAGCGGCCGGATTTTATCCAGCTTCTGCCGCGCCTCCAGCCGCAGGCCCTGGATGCCCAGATAGTCCACGTCCGGGGGCAGCGGCCTGTCCTCCAGCTTCCGCAGCTCCTCCACCTGCCGGTTCTGCCGCTCAATGTACCCCGCGTACTTCACCGAGATCTCCACCTGCTCCACAACCGGCCGGGGCAGCTCCGGCCTGCCCGGGTCAAAGGGGGCCAGATCGTCATAGCTCAGCCGGGGCCGGCGGAGCAGATCCACCAGCCGCGCCCCGTGGGGGCAGGGGGGCTCCCCCCTCTCCTCCAGCAGCCTGTCCAGCGGCCGAGAGGGCGCCGCCCCCGCGTGCTCCAGCCGTTTGATCTCCCGCTCCACGGCGGCGTATTTCTCCTCCACCCGGGCCAGCCGCTCCCCGCTCACCAGCCCCACCCGGTGTCCGTAGGCCGCCAGCCGCCGGTCGGCGTTGTCCTGCCGGTGGATCAGCCGGTACTCCGTCCGGGAGGTCATCATCCGGTAGGGCTCGTTGGTGCCCTTGGTCACCAGATCGTCGATGAGCACCCCGATATAACCGTCCCCCCGGCTCAAAATCAGGGGTGCCTCCCCCTTGATCTTCAGCGCGGCGTTGACCCCGGCGACAAGCCCCTGGGCGGCGGCCTCCTCGTACCCGGAGGAGCCGTTAAACTGCCCCGCGCCGTACAGGCCGGGGATTTTTTTGCACTCCAGGGTGGGCAGTAATTCCGTGGGATCCACGCAGTCGTACTCGATGGCGTAGGCGCACCGGGTCATCTCCGCCCGCTCCAGCCCGGGGATGGTGTGGAGCATTTGGATCTGCACCTCCTCCGGCAGGGAGGAGGAAAACCCCTGAATATACAGCTCCTCGGTGTTCAGCCCCATGGGCTCCACAAACAGCTGGTGCCGGGGCTTGTCCGCGAACCGCACCACCTTGTCCTCAATGGAGGGGCAGTACCGGGGCCCCACCCCCTCGATGACCCCGGAGAACAGGGGGGAGCGGTGGAGGTTGTCCCGGATGACCTGATGGGTGGCCTCGTTGGTGTAGGTGAGGTAGCACACCGCCCGGTTGTCCGGCTTTGCTTCCGTCTCGAAGGAGAAGGGCACGGGCACGTCGTCCCCCGGCTGGATCTCCATTTTGGAGAAGTCCACGCTCCGCCGGTTCACCCGGGGAGGCGTGCCCGTCTTGAACCGCCGGATGGACAGCCCCAGCCTCACCAGGCAGTCCGTCAGCGGCAGGGCGGCGGCCATGCCGTCCGGCCCGGAGTCCCGGGTGACCTCCCCCACGATGGTGCGGCCCCCCAGGTAGGTGCCGGTGGCGATCACCGCCGCCTTCACCGCGTAAGTCGCGCCTGTGACGGTGCGCACGGCGCACACAGTGCCATCCTCCGTGAGGATTTCCGTCACCTCCGCCTGCTTCACCCACAGGTTTTCCTGGAGCTCCAGGGTGTGCTTCATGACCTCCTGGTAGCGCCGCCGGTCGGCCTGGGCCCGGAGGGACCAGACGGCGGGGCCCTTCCCCCGGTTGAGCATCCGGTACTGGATGCAGGCCTTGTCGGCGGCCTTTGCCATCTCGCCGCCCAGGGCGTCGATCTCCCGCACCAGGTGGCCCTTGCCGGTGCCGCCCACGGCGGGGTTGCAGGGCATATTGCCCACCGCGTCCAGGTTTATGGTGAAGCACACCGTTTTCAGGCCCATCCGGGCGGCGGCCAGGGCGGCCTCGATGCCGGCGTGGCCCGCGCCGACCACAGCCACGTCATACTGTCCCGCGCTGTATGCCATCGCGTGACCTCCTTGCTTGCCCCTGCCGGGGCGGGTTCCGTTTGGCAGGGGGCGCCCTGCCGGGGGCGTTACTTTCTCTCACGTGAGAGAAAGTAACCAAAGAGAACGCTTAGGGGGACGCCTCCGAGTGGAGACGGCCCAAAGGGCGGGCCATCTCCACAGTCGGCTTTCCCCCTAAGAACCCCCATTTAAGGTCAAGGGCACGCCGATTTTACGTGGTGGGGGAGTGACCGGCGCTTGCCCTCTGGACTGGTGTCATCCCCATTGGTGCTGCCGCTCGTGTGTGGGATAACTTCCAAGTGGTTCCCTCGGTTAGCGCCTAAGTGGTGCGGTGGATGTTCTGGGGTGGTGGAAGGTGCACCGCCGATTTCGAGCGGCGGGAGAGTGACCGGCTATTGCGGATTACGAATGGGCTCCCCTTCTTTTTCCGGCCCACAGGGGCCTGGGTTTCTCCGGTACTGAAAAGCTGGGGGTTTCTTTGGAGCGCCTGAGCTTCTCGGGCTCCCCGGCCCGGTGCGAAGTCGGCAACCGCCGATTTCAAGCGGGCGGGGACATCAACGCGGCTCGTCCGTCCGGCCCAGCAGGTAGTCTGTGGTTACGTCATAATAATCCGCCAGCGCGATCAGTTTTTCATATTCGGGACGGTGTTCGCCGCTTTCATAGTATTGATACGCCCTCAGCTTCAGGCCCAGATATTCCGCCACTTGGCTTTGGGTTACACCCTTTTTCCCACGCAGCTCCCGTAAGCGCTCTGCAAGTTTCACTTTTTTTGTTCTCCCTCTTGACGCGCAACAACTATGCATATATAATATACGCATAACTCATGCATATTCAACCATTTTAATGCAAAGGATTGATTTCGATGACTGAGCTAATGGACACCTTTTATAGCTGTGTGAGTAAAGCGGTTGAGGAGGAGTTTTTGAATGGAGACGGCGAATATTGTGTCCGTATCAGCCACCAGGACGGCGAGGTAAAGCGCCTGCTTGGAACCCTCCATCCAAACACCGCGTCACTGCTCGACACGCTGCTGACAGAACAGCTCGCCATCGGCGAGCTGCGGGAGTCCGCCTATTTCCGCGCCGGCTTCCGTCTCGCCCTGGAGCTGACCCGCTAACCCCCCCGCACCCCCCAGGCGCCAACCGTGGGAACCGCCTGGGCTTGTCCCCACACACGGGCGGCAGCACCAATGGGGATGACACCAGTCCAGAGGGCAAGCGCCGGTCACTCCCCCGCCACCCGAAATCGGCGTGCCCTTGACCTTAACAGGGGTTCTTAGGGGGAGGCCGACTAAGGACGCGAAGCGTCCGCCGGAGGCCACCCCCTAAGCGTTCTCTTTGGTTACTTTCTCTCACGTGAGAGAAAGTAACGCCCCGCAGGGCGCACCCCTGCAAGGGGCTGCAAGGGGCCCTACCCCTGCTTCAAGGTCACCACCGCCAGCTCCGGGCGGTTAAAGATCCGAAACCCCCGGAAGGGGGTCGTGTTGTTCCCCAGCCCCCGGGACACAAACAGGGTGCTGTCCCCCACGGTGTACAGCCCCGCCGTCCAGGGCGGGAAAAACCGCCGGTCAGTGCCGAGGAGCCCGCCCACAAAGGGCAGGCGCACAATCCCCCCGTGCCCGTGGCCGGACATCACAAAGTCATATCCCGCGTTGGCATACTGTCCGAACCGCTCATTCCGGTGGGCCAGCAGGAGGGTGAACAGCCCGGGGTTGTTTTCCTGGATCCAGGCGTACAGCTCCTCCGGGGTGGTCTGGTCGGCGTAGCCGTTGGGGTCGTCCACCCCGGCCAGCGCCAGCCGGCCGCCGTTCCGCTCCAGAATCTCGCATTGGTTGGACAGCACCGCCACCCCGCACTCCACCAGCCGTGCCTTCAGCTCCTTCACCGCGGCGGAGCCCAGGGCCCACTCGTGGTTGCCGGTGACGTAATAGGTGGGCGCGATGGCGGCCAGCCCCCTTGCCAGGGCGGGCACCATCTCCATCTGGCTTTTCTGGTCGATCAGATCCCCGGTGATCACAATGAGGTCGGGCTTCTCCCCCCTCACCCGCTCCACCAGCTCCCCGCTGTCCTCCCCGTACTCGTGGCCGTGGAGGTCGGACAGGTGGGCGATGGCAAAGCCGTTGAATCCGGCGGGCAGCCCGTCCAGCTCCGCCGTGGTACGGGTAGTCTGGAGGCCCCAGCACTGCCAGTGGAACCAGAACACCCCCGCCACGGCCACCACCGCCAGCGCGATGAGCCACACCAGCGGGCGGCATTTTTTCCGGGGGCGGCGGTGCCGTCCGCCCCCCCGCTCAGTCGTCGTCATGGAGGTAATAGGGCCGCATCAGGCTCTTGTGCTGGGTGGAGTCCTTCTGCCGGTCAGAGCGGGGGGCGGCCTCGATGGGCCGGGGCCGGTCGTCCCGGCGGCGCTTCTTCTTCCCGGACAGGGAGGGGGGCAGCACGGGCTCCTTCACCGGCTGGGCCGGGGCCCCCTGCTTTTTCCCCTTCCGGCGGGGCTTCTGACGGCCCTGCTTCTGCCCCGGCTCCTGCTCCTGTTTTTTCTGCTGGGGCTGAACCTGGGGCCGGGAGGCGGGCCGCCGCGGGGCCAGCAGCCGGGCGGTGGCGTCCATGATCACGTCGGAGTCCAGCGGGTTGGGCTTGTAGAAGTCGGTGACGGGCATGGCGGGATCGTCGGGCAGGGTGTCCTCAATGTGCCCCTGGCGCACGCCCCGCCCAATGGGCTTATCCCGCAGAACCAGCGGCGCCTGCTCCGCCGGGGCCACGGTCTCCGGCGCCGGGGCGCCCGCCTGAGCGGCCCCGCCCTTTTTGCGGCGGCGCCGTTTCTTTTTGGGCGCGTCTGTCCCGTCCGTATCTGTAGGGGCGGGACTTGCCCCTCCCGCCCCCAGCTGCGGCGAACGTCCCACGGGAGGGGCAAGCCCCTCCCCTACGGCGGCCTTTTTCCGCTCCTCCGCCTTTGCCTTGTTTGACCCGTCCTTCTGGCGGCGCTTCTCCTTGGCCGCGGCCCGGGCCTCGGCGTCCTCGGCGTTGACAACCCGGCCCCGCTTATCCTTCTGGGGCGGGTCGAAGTTCTCCATGGGGAAGGGGTGATCCTCCACCACCGGAATGGGCTTGCCCAGCAGCTTCTCGATAGCCTTCAGCTCGTCCTTCTCGTCGAACTGGCAGAAGGAGATGGCCTCCCCCTCGTGGCCCGCCCGGCCCGTCCGCCCGATGCGGTGGACGTAGGTCTCGGGCACGTCGGGCAGGTTGTAGTTGAACACAAAGGGCAGCTGGTCGATGTCGATGCCCCGGGCGGCGATGTCGGTAGCGGCCAGCACCCGCACCCGGCCCGCCTTGAAGTCGCTGAGGGCCTGCACCCGGGCGGTCTGGCTCTTGTTGCCATGGATGGCGGCGGCGGAGATCCCCCGCTTCACCAGATCCTGGGCGATGCGGTTGGCCCCGTGCTTGGTGCGGGAGAACACCAGGGCGGAGGTAATGTGCCGCTCCTCCATCAGATGGGCCAGCAGCTTGGTCTTGTTGGCCTTGTCCACATAGTAGAGGGACTGCTTGATGACCTCCACCGGGGAGGACACGGGATCCACCGCCACACGCTGGTAGTCGTGGAGCAGCCCGTTCACCAGCCCCATCACCTCCGGGGGCATGGTGGCGGAGAAGAACAGGGTCTGCTTCCGCTCCGGCAGCAGCTTGAGCACCCGCTTCACATCGTGGATAAAGCCCATGTCCAGCATCCGGTCGGCCTCGTCCAGCACGAAGATCTCAATGTGGGACAGATCCAGCAGCCCCTGCCCGTGGAGGTCGAGGAGCCGCCCCGGAGTGGCCACGAGGATATCCAGCCCCCGGTTGATGGCGTCCACCTGGGGCTGCTGCCCCACGCCGCCGAAGATGACGGCGGAGCGCAGGGGCAGGTTCCGGCCATAGGCCACAAAGGAGTCCTGGATCTGGAGGGCCAGCTCCCGGGTGGGGGTGAGGATCAGCGCCCGGATCACCCGGGGCTTAGGCGTCCGCCCGCTGAGCCGCTGGAGGATGGGGGTGGCGAAGGCACAGGTCTTGCCGGTGCCCGTCTGGGCGCAGCCCAGCACATCCCGCCCCGCCAGGGCGGGGGGGATGGCCTTGCGCTGGATGGGGGTGGGGTCGGTGTAGCCCTCCTGGGTGAGGGCCTTCAGGATGGGGGCGGTAAGCCCCAAGTCACGGAAATTCATGTCCTTTTCTACGTCCTATTCTATTCTGGATTGGCTGTGATCAGCCGCCAGAGCTTGTTTCACTGCTTCCACCGTCTCCGCCAGGCTCTGGCCCCCGGCCGGAACGGTGATGTGCGCGCAGCGTTCGTACAGCGGAACCCGGATCCGGTATACGTCGGCCAGCGTCTGGCCGGGTGAGAGGGCGATCCCCCGGGAGGCCAGGTTGTGGATCCGACCGGCCACGTCCTCCAGCGGCAGCTGAAGGTAAACCACCGTACCCAGCCGCCGCAGTCCGGCGATGGACTCCTCCCGGCACACGCAGCTCCCCCCGGGGGCCACCACCGTCCCCCGGCAGTCCAGGGACAGGATGGCGTCCCGCTCCAGATCCAGGAACCGCTCCACCCCCCGTTGGTCGATCAGCTCCTGGAGCAAAGCCCCCTCCCGCTCCTGAATCAGGAGATCCACATCCAGGAAGCGCAGTCCCAAGGCCTTGGCCAGCACCACGCCCACGGTGCTCTTGCCGGAGCCGGGCATCCCGATCAGAATTAGGTTGTCCATCCGCCCCGCCTCCAATACCAAAATCTGCCGCGCACAGTATGACAAATTATTATATCAGGAAACCCGCCGCGGCGCAAGGGCGTTCTTTCCCCGGGGCCCTGATTTTCCCGCAAAAGGGGGCCTGGGCGTTTGTTCCAAACACCCAGGCCCCCCTTTATCCAGTTTACACCAGCCCGTACCGGGAGGCGTCCTCCCACTCGTTCAGTCCCCGGGCCTGCCGCTCCTTGGCCTGCTGCCAGGTCAGCCTGACCGGATCCCCGTCCAGATAGGCCATCAGCTCGTCCAGCCCCTCCCGGGTGGTGCAGCTCACCTCAAAAATGCGCTCGCAGCCGGAAATGGTCATCCAGTTGCGCACCATGGGCACGTTGGCAAAGGGGGAGTCGATCTTGGTGATGATCCCGATGAGCGGCCGGTTGGTGAAGCACTGGCAGTTGGGCTCAAACACGCTGAAGGGCTCATCCGCCGCGATCAGCAGGGCCAGCACGTCCGCCTCGAAGGAAAAACAGGCCAGGCCCAGGCCGCAGTGCTTCGTCTCGGCATACTCGCCCGGGGAGTCGATGATTTCTTCCCCCGTATTGGTATATTGGGTTTTGTGATACCGCAGCTCCTCGCCCTTCAGCACCTGCGTCAGGGAGGTCTTTCCCGCCTCGCTCCGGCCCATCAAAAACAATTTTTTCATCGCTGCTCTCTACTTTTCCGTTACTTCGCACACCACAAAGTTCAGCTCCCGCCGGAAGAAGTCGATCACGCCCTCCAGGGCGCTTTTCACGTGGGAATGGCTCCCCAGCAGGATCACCGTCCCGCTGAAGCGATCCAGAAAGCCCACCTCCACGTCGCCGCGCTTCAGGGCCACGTCCGCCGCCACCACCGCGGCCTCCCAGGGCGAGATGTGCAGCAGGCCCAACGCCTCGCCGGTGTGATCCTCCCCCAGGTGGGTGCCGATATGGAGCCCGAGATTTTGATAGATCTCGGCGTTGGGGATCCCAATGAGCTGGGCCAGGGATATCTCCTTTCCCGGCATCCGCACCCGCACCAGGCGCAGCTCCTTCCCCTTCAAATCCTCATACTTCCGGGAGAAGACCTTCTCCAGAAACTCCTCCCGCGTCATGCGCTCTCCCATGGTGAACGTCCCTTACCGCTTCGTGATCCTGCACACGACATAGCCCATCTCGTCCCGGAAATAATCCACCACCTCGGTCAGCGCCGCGTTCACATCCGCGATGTCTCCCGAGACGATCATGGTGCCGGTAAAGCGATCGGCAAAACCCAGGTACACGTCGCCGCTCTTGACCGCGATGTCGGCGGCGATCACCGCGGACTCCGGCGGCGTCAGGTTCATGATGCCGATGGCGCTGGAGCCGTAGTCGATGGACGGGTTCAGCCCCAGCTTCTGGTATATGATGGGCGCGGGGCCGCCGATCACGTGGGCAAACGTGATCTCCTTGCCCGCCACCGTCTCCTGTATGATCCGAATCTGATCCTGCCGTTCGCTCATGGCGCCGATCCCCCTTGACTGCCCGGTATGCCGCGCACAAAATCCGCCCCGCTCCCCGGAGTATTTTCGGATTTTTGCACAAAATTAGTCTGAGAACAGCATACCACAGCCGCCTGGCAAAGTCAACCACAAGGGCGGCCTTTCTCACGGCGTTCCTTCCGTCCCCTCCGTCATCAGCTCCGCCACCGTCCGGGCGTACAGCCGGGCGGCGGTGATGGCCTCCTGGAGGGTGTTTCCGTGGGTGCCCACCTCCACCAGCAGGGTGCCGGTGGACAGGTGCTGGTTAAACCGGGAGCCCCGCAGCACCACCGGCCGGGCCAGGGTGGCCCACTTGCTGGTCAGGGCGTCCTGGATCTCCAGGGCCAGGGACAGGTTTACCTTCCAGTTGGGGTGCACCTGCCCCCCTCCGTCGCTGCCCAGCACCATCATCACCTGGGCGCAGTCGTCCACCGAGCCCGCCACCACCTTGTAAATGGTGCCGTCGCTGGCCACCAGCGCGTCCCGGTGCACGTCCAGCAGCAGCACGATGGAGGGGTGCTCCTTCAGCGCCGCCGTCACCCCCTCCAGGGAACGCTTGTAGGCCTCGTTGTAGCTGGGGTAGTCATAGAGGGTGGTGTCGTGGATCACCTCCACCCCCGCCGCCCGGAACACCGCCGCCATCTCCTCTCCCACCCGCACCATATTGTGCTCTGTGTCCAGGGTGCGGTAGCTGTCGCTCTCCTCGTACACATCCTCCCCGTCCATGGTGTAGGCCTCGGTGGCGTGGGAGTGGTAGATCAGCACCTTGGGCCCCTCCCCCTGGGCGGACAGGGCGGGAGCCGCCGCCCGCAGGCCGTCCAGATCCAGGGTGTAGTCCGTGTGGTTGTAGACGGACAGGCTGCCCGACGTGACGTACTTGGCGGAGGAGCCCGCCACCATGGTCTTGGCCACAATCCCCTCCGGGGCGGTGGTGGTGGTGGGGAGGTTGTGCTCCTCCTCCCCATCGTCCGGATCCAGCTCCTCCGGATCCAGGGGGATGGAGGGGGTGGGCTCCCCCCGGCCCGGGGCGTCCTCCCGAGGGGACGCCGCCCCTCCCAGCAGGGAGGACTGGGCCAGCACCAGCCTGTCCCAGCCGGACAGGCCGTCCCCCTGCCGGGGGGCGCCCAGCTCCGCCGCCAGCAGGGCGGTGGCCACCTGGGCGCTGTCCGCCAGCCGCAGCAGATCCCCCAGCGCCGCCCCGGGATCCCCCACCAGCCACAGCAGCCACGCCGCCAGCCCCGCCACCAGCGCCGCCGCCGCCAGCCGCAGCGCCCGCAGCAGTCCCCGGGTTGTCCTTTTCTTTCGCATCGCGATCACCTCCCTGGATCCTATGCGGCGGGGGCGGAACTTATGGCAATTTTTTTGCGGCACCCGCTTGACAGCCCAGGTTCCCGGAATTATACTTAGTAAGAAAAGTATAACTAATAGGAGGAATCGGAATGAAGCTGAAGCTGCCGCGGGATCAATTTCTCTCCACCGTGCGGGTGGGGGACAAGGGCCAGATCGTCATCCCCAAGGAGGTGCGGGATCTCTTTGAGATCGAGCCGGGGGACAGCCTGATGCTCATGGCCGACAAAAAACGGGGTATCGCCATCGTGGGCTTTGACGGCATGATCGACTTCATGCACGAGTCGGTGCGTCAGGCCCGGCAGGCCCAGCAGGAGCAGGAGAATCAGGAGGAGGAACCCAAATGAACGCCATTCAAATCACCGGCCTCTCCCGGGACTACGGGAAGCGCCGGGTGGTGGATCGCCTGGAGCTCACCGTGGGGCCGGGGGAGCTGTTCGCCCTCTTAGGCGTGAACGGGGCGGGCAAGTCCACCACCATCAAGATGCTGTGCTGCCTCACCGCCCCCACCGAGGGGGACGCCGCCCTCATGGGCCACAGCGTCCGCACGGACAGCCGCCGGGCCAAGGAGGTGCTGGCCGTCTCCCCCCAGGAGACGGCGGTGGCCCCCGGCCTGACGGTGGGGGAGAACCTGGAGCTGATGGCGGGCATCTACGGCCGCCCCCGGGCGCGGGTTCAGGCGGTCATGGAGCAGCTGGGCCTGACCCAGTGGGCCAGACAGCGGGCCAAAACCCTGTCCGGCGGCTGGCAGCGGCGGCTGTCCATCGCCATGGCCCTGGTGTCCCAGCCGGAGGTGCTGTTCCTGGACGAGCCCACCCTGGGTCTGGACGTGCTGGCCCGCCGGGAGCTGTGGGGGGTCATCCGGGGCCTGAAAGGCCATACCGCCATCATCCTCACCACCCACTACCTGGAGGAGGCGGAGGCCCTGGCCGACCGCATCGGCATTATGGCGGCGGGGAAGCTCCGGGCGGTGGGCACGGCGGAGGAGCTGAAGGCCCTGGCGGGCTGCCAGACCTTTGAGGACGCCTTTGTGGCGCTGGCGGGAGAGGAGGCGGCGTCATGAGGATGCTGGCCTTTGCCAGGCGCAACACCAAGGAGCTGCTCCGGGATCCCCTGACCCTGTTTTTCGGGCTGGGCTTCCCCCTGGTGCTGCTGGTGCTGATGAACGTGATCCAGCGCAGCGTCCCGGTGGAGATCTTCCGGCTGGAGACCCTGGCCCCGGGCATCGCCCTGTTCGGGCTGACCTTCCTGGCGCTGTTCTCCGGCCTGCTGCTGGCCCGGGATCGCTCCACCGCCTTCCTGTCCCGGCTGGCGGCGTCGCCCATGACGGCGGCGGATTTTCTGCTGGGCTACCTGCTGCCCCTGCTGCCCATGGCGGTGGGGCAAAGCGTCATCTGTCTGGCGGCGGCGGTGGCCCTGGGCCTGCCCCTGAGCTGGAATCTGCCGGCGGTGGTGCTGTCCCTGATCCCCTCGGCCCTGCTGTTTATCGCCCTGGGCCTGCTGTGCGGCACCCTGTTCAACGACAAGCAGGTGGGCGGTATGTGCGGCGCCCTGCTCACCAACGTGACGGCCTGGCTGGCGGGGATCTGGTTCGACCTGTCCCTGCTGGGCGGGGGGTTCCGGACGTTTGCCTACCTCCTCCCCTTCGCCCACGGGGCGGATGGGGCCCGGGCGGCGCTGGCCGGGGACTGGGCCGCCCTGCCGGGGCATCTGCTGTGGGTGTCCGCCTGGGCGGCGGCGATGCTGGCACTGGCGGCAACCCTGTTCCATTGGAAAATGGTGGAGCAGTAAATGCCTATTTTCGTCACTTTCCCCCCGGTTCGGCCCTTGAAATCCCGGTACTGCTGTGATACAATACGCAGTATCTGAGACAGCAGGAGCGCTCCGGGTCAGGTTCCATGCTGTACTAAAAGGAAAGGTGAGGAATCCCAATGGGCTTTTTCAGCAGCACGCAGAGGTCGGACACCCAGCTCCCCATCGCCGTGGAGGGCAAGTCCCCCCAGGAGAGCCTGCCCCCTCCCCAGAAGGTGGTCAGCGCCCTGATCACGCCGGGCATCACCTTTAAAGGCGCCATTGAGGGCGAAGGCGTGGTTCAGGTGGAAGGCGTGGTGGAGGGTGAGTTCCGCATGACAGGGGCGGTCATCGTGGCCGATACCGGCCTGGTGCGGGGCCCCATCTCCGCCGACGTGGTTCGGGTGGCCGGCAAGGTGGAGGGCAACGTCACCGCCCGGGAGCATATGCGCCTGGAGCAGTCGGGCACCCTCATCGGCGACGTGGCCACCGCCTCCCTGGTGGTGGAGGACGGCGGCCGCCTCAACGGCCGCTCCACCATGATCAAGGGCCCCGCCCCGGAGCCCGAGCTGGCCGACGTGACCGTCACCGACGACCTCCAGTTCGGCCCCGCTTATGATATTGAGGGTGAATAACCCGCTACAGGCAAAAAAGCGCCCGGTTTCCGAAGAAACCGGGCGCTTTCTTTACGGTTTTTACTCCGCGGAGATCATATAGTAGTACACCGGCTGGCCCCCGGCCAGCAGGGTGATCTCGGCGTTGGGGCAGGCCGCCCGGAAGATCTCCAGGGCCTCGTTGGCCTGCTCCTCGGACACGTCCTCGCCGTAGAAGATATTGATAAACTCCGCGTCCTGCTGCACATCCGCCTTGGCCAGCCGCTCCAGCAGGGCGTTGATGGACTGGTCGGTGCCGAACAGCTGTCCCTCCGCCAGGGCCATGTAGTCCCCCTCGTGGATCTCGAAACCGTCAAAGTCGGAGTTCCGGGCGGCGTAGGTGATCTCGGAGGTGCGCACGTTCTTTCGGGCCTCCTCCATGGCGGCGGCGTTGCTGTCCCTGTCCCCGTCGGGATCCAGCACCAGCATGGCGGCGATGCCCTGGGGCACGGTGCGGGTGGGCACCACCACGATCTCCTTGCCCTCAATGAGGCCCACGCACTGCTCGGCGGCCATGATGATGTTCTTGTTGTTGGGCAGGACAAACACCGTCTCGGCGGGGGTGCGGGCGATCTCCCGCAGAATGTCCTCGGTGGAGGGGTTCATGGTCTGCCCGCCGGAGATGATGCCGTCCACCCCCAGATCCTTGAACACGGAGGCCATGCCCGTCCCGGCGCTGACGGCCACCACGCCGAACTTCTTCTCCGGCGGGGCGACGGCGTCCCCGTCCTCCTCCTGGGCCTCCAGCTCCGCTTCGATCTGCTCCAGATCGTCGGTGCTCTGGGCCTTTTTGCCCGCGGCCAGCTCCTCGGCCTGGGTGCGCATATTCTCGATCTTGGCCAGCTCCAGGGTGCCGTACTTCTGGGCCTCGGACAGCGCCGCGCCCGGGGTGTCGGTGTGGACGTGAACCTTGAAGGCCTCGTCGTCCTCCCCGATCACCAGGCTGTCGCCGATGCTGTTCAGGTAGGCCCGGAAGGGCTCGATGGACTTGCCCGCCGTCTTGCGGACGATGAACACCGTGTCGAAGGTGAAGGTGATGTCTTCCTCGGACAGGGCGGCGAAGTCGGCGGACTCCTTCACGCCCTGGGACTCGTCCGGCCCCTCCGGAGCGGCCACGCCCCGCAGCTCGTCCAGCATCCCCTGGAGGATGCACAGGAAGCCCTTGCCCCCCGCGTCCACCACCCCGGCCTTTTTCAGCACCGGGTTCTGGTTCACCGTGTCCGCCAGGGCGATCTGGCCCTCGGCAATGGCGGCCTCCAGCACCGCCTCCACGCTGTTCTGGCTGTGGGCGGTCTCCGCCGCCTTGACGCTGGCCAGCCGGGACACCGTGAGGATGGTGCCCTCGGCGGGCTTCATCACCGCCTTGTAGGCGGCGGACACGCCCTCGCTGAGGGCGGCGGCGAACACCGCACCGTCGGCGGTCTCCCGCTCCTTGAGGCCCTTGGACATCCCCCGGAACAGCAGGGACAAAATTACGCCGGAGTTGCCCCGGGCCCCCCGCAGCAGGGCGGAGGCGTTGGTGGAGGCGGCCTGCCCGATGGACTGGGCGGGCTTCTTTTTGGCCTCGGCGGCGGCGGTGCCGATGGTGAGGGACATATTGGTGCCGGTGTCCCCGTCGGGGACGGGGAACACGTTCAGCTCGTTGATGGCCTGCTTCTGGGCGTTGATGGAGGCGGAGGCGTGTATGATCATGCGCTGAAACAGCGCGCCGTCAATGATGTCAATCATGTCAGATCATCCTTTCTGTCTGGTCTGGACGGCTCAGCCGATCACCATGGAGTCCACGCAGACGTTGACGCCGCGCACCTCCACGCCGGTGAGACGGTGGACGTTATACTTCACCTCGCTCTGGATGGAGCGGCCCACCGCCACCAGATTGACGCCGTTGTCCACAATGATGTGGAGGTCGATGGTGATGGACTGATCCTCGTTATAGGTGATCTTCACGCCCTTGGACATGGACTCCCGCCGCAGCAGGTGCACCAGTCCGTCGGTCTTGGAGCGGAAGGCCATGCCCTTCACCCCATAGCAGCTGGTGGCCACCGCGCCGGTGAGGTTGGAAAACACGTCGCTGGTAAGCTGGACGCGGCCCTTTTCGGTTTGTATCTTCATGGGAACCTTCCTTTCTTGGAGCGGGTTTGGTTCAATTGTTCCGGTTTTATACGTCTCTATATTGTATTCTATTTTGGCCCAAAATACAAGTGTTTCCTTGGAAAAGGGCGGGCGTCTTTTTGGCGGGAACCGGGCAATTTTGACAAAAAGCGTCCGGCGGCACAGCCGCCGGACGCTTTTTCGCGCTTGATTGGAAAGCCCTTACTTCAGGTTGAAGAAGGCGCTCTTGCCCAGGTACTGGGCGGCGTCGCCCAGCTCCTCCTCGATGCGGAGCAGCTGGTTGTACTTGGCCACCCGGTCGGTGCGGCTGGGGGCGCCGGTCTTGATCTGGCCGGCGTTCACGCCCACCACGATGTCGGCGATGGTGGCGTCCTCGGTCTCGCCGGAGCGGTGGGACACCACGGCGGTGTAGCCGTGCCGGTTGGCCAGCTGGATGGCGTCCAGGGTCTCGGTGAGGGTGCCGATCTGGTTGACCTTGATGAGGATGGAGTTGGCGATGCCGTTGTCCAGGCCCATCTGGAGGCGCTCGGTGTTGGTGACGAACAGGTCGTCGCCGACGAGCTGCACCTTGCCGCCCAGGGCCTTGGTGAGCATCTGCCAGCCCTCGATGTCGTCCTCGCCCATGCAGTCCTCCATGGAGATGATGGGATAGTTGTCGGCGAACTTCTTCCACATATTGACCATCTGCTGCTTGGTGTAGGTCTTCTTGGCCTTGGGCAGGTCATAGCAGCCGGTCTCGGCGTTATACCAGTCGGACACGGCGGCGTCGATGGCGATCATGAAGTCCTCGCCGGGCTTGTAGCCGGACTTCTCGATGGCGGCCACGATGCACTTGAAGGCGTCCTCGTCCTTCTTCAGGTTGGGGGCGTAGCCGCCCTCGTCGCCCACGCCGGCGGCGGGGGTGCCGTTCTCCTTCAGCACGCTCTTGAGGTTGTGGAACACCTCGGCGCACATCTGGAGGGCCTTCTTCCAGCAGCAGGCGCCCACAGGCATGATCATGAACTCCTGGATATCCACGTTGTTGGTGGCGTGGGCGCCGCCGTTGAGGATGTTCATCATGGGCACGGGCAGGGTCTTGCCGTTCACGCCGCCCACGTAGTTGTACAGGGGCAGCCCCAAGCTCTCAGCGGCGGCCTTGGCCACGGCCAGGGAGCAGCCCAGGATGGCGTTGGCGCCCAGGCGGCCCTTGTTGGGGGTGCCGTCCAGCTCGATCATGGCCTTGTCGATGGACACCTGATCCAGGGCGTTCATGCCGATGAGGCACTCGGCCAGCTCGGTGTTCACGTTGGCGACGGCCTTCTCCACGCCCTTGCCCAGGTAGCGGCTCTTGTCGCCGTCCCGCAGCTCGCAGGCCTCGTGCACGCCGGTGGAAGCGCCGGAGGGCACGGCGGCGCGGCCCATGGTGCCGTCCTCCAGAACGACCTCCACCTCAACGGTGGGGTTGCCGCGGGAGTCCAGGATCTCACGGCCAAGCACGTCAACGATCTCAAGCATCTGTTTCATGGGAATCAAGCTCCTTTCAAAATGTCAAAGGTATAGGTATAAGAGGCATACGCCTCAGAGACCAAGTGGTAGGGTTACTGTTCCATGCCCTGAATGTAGGCATCCATAAGCTGCCGCAGTTCCTCAACGGTGTAAGCTTTACCCGGGTTCTGCTCCAAAATGCGCTCCAGATCGTACACCGTGGCCTTCTGAGCCATAAGGATCTCCTTATCGCCGGACATGGGGCAGTCTCCTTTCTGTGGGGGTGTTTTACTTCACGATCAGGGTCTGGCCGGTCATCTCCGCGGGCTGCTTCAGCCCCATCAGATCCAGCATGGTGGGGGCCAGGTCGGCCAGCCGGCCGTCCCGCAGCGTCACGTCCGCGCCCACCACGCAGCAGGGCACCAGGTTGGTGGTGTGGGCGGTGAAGGGGGAGCCGTCCTCCTCCACCATGTGCTCGGCGTTGCCGTGATCGGCGGTGATGAGGGTGACGCCGCCCATCTTGGCGGTGGCCTCCACCACCTGGCCCACGCCGGTGTCCACCGCCTCGGCGGCCTTCACCGCGGCCTCGTACACGCCGGTGTGGCCCACCATGTCGCAGTTGGCGAAGTTGAGGATGACCACATCGTACTTGCCGCTCTCAATGCGTTTGACGGCCTCGGCGGCAACCTCGGGCTCACTCATGTGGGGCTGGAGGTCGTAGGTGGCCACCTTGGGGGAGGGGATCAGGCACCGATCCTCCCCGGGGAACACGGTCTCCACGCCGCCGTTGAAGAAGAAGGTGACGTGGGCGTACTTCTCCGTCTCGGCGATGCGCAGCTGGGTCATGCCCTGCTGGGCGATATACTCGCCGAAGATGTTGTCCAGGCTCTCCTTGGGGAAGGCGATGGCCACGTTGGGCATGGACGCGTCGTAGGACGTGGTGCACACGTAGTTCACGTGGAAGAAGCCCTTCTTCCGCTCAAAGCCGGTGAAGTCGGGATCCACGAAGGCGCGGGTGATCTCCCGGGCCCGGTCGGGCCGGAAGTTCATGAAGATGATGGAGTCCCCGTCCCCGATCTCGGCGTGCTCGGCGGTGATCACCGGTATGACGAACTCGTCCGTCACCCCCGCGTCGTAGCTGGCCTGCATGGCCCCCACCGGGTCGCCGATGAAGCGGCGCTCGCTCTCGCCGTACACCATGGCCTTGTAGGAGCGCTCCACCCGATCCCAGTTGGTGTCCCGATCCATGGCGTAGTACCGGCCGGAGATGGTGGCGATCTGCGCGCCGTACTGATCGCAGGTCTCCTTCATCTGCGCCACAAATTCCTTGCCCGAGGTGGGGGGCACGTCCCGCCCGTCCATGAAGCAGTGGACGAAGATCTTGGGGCAGCCCAGGTCGTGGGCCATCTTCACCGCCGCCTGTAGGTGGGTAATGTGGCTGTGGACGCCGCCGTTGGACATCAGGCCGTAGATGTGGACGGCCGTCCCGGCGTTTTTCGCCGCCAGCATGGCGTCCTTGTAGGCGGGATTCTCAAAGAAGTCCCCGTCCTGGATGGCCTTGGTGATCTTGGGCAGATCCTGGAACACCACCCGGCCCGCGCCGATGTTGGTGTGGCCCACCTCGCTGTTGCCCATCTGCCCGTCGGGCAGGCCCACGTCCAGCCCGGAGGCGGACAGCTTGCAGCAGGGGTTCTCGGCGAACAGCTTATCCAGATTGGGGGTACGGGCGGCGGCGATGGCGTTGTCCCCCGCCTTGGTGGAGGGGGACAGGCCGAAGCCGTCCATAATAATGAGTGTGGTAGGTGTTTTCATAAATGGATGCCTCTCTGTTCAGAATAGGGCACGGCTGTCAGTCCTTGTTGTCCGGCTGAGGCTTATAGCTCTCGTCGCCCGATTCAATATACAGTACGAAGTCATTGATCTTCTTTTCGCTCCATCCGGCCGCTCTCAGCCCCAAAAGCAGCCTTGCGACCTCGGTCATATTCATAGCCGGCCTCCTTACTCCTGGTTGGCCGCGTTGATGATGGCCATGAAGTCGTCCGGCTTCAGGGACGCGCCGCCGATGAGGCCGCCGTCGATGTCGGGCTGGGCCAGCAGCTCATGGGCGTTCTTGGCGTTCATGGAGCCGCCGTACTGGATGGTGACGGCCCGGGCCACCCGGGCGCCGTACTGCTTGCGGATGATGGTGCGGATGTGGGTGCACACCTCGCCGGCCTGCTCCGCCGTGGCGGTCTTGCCGGTGCCGATGGCCCAGATGGGCTCGTAGGCCACCACAACCCGGCGCACCTGGCTCTCGTTCAGCCCCGCCAGGGCCACCTTCACCTGATAGGAGATCAGCTCGCTGGTGACACCCAGCTCCCGCTGCTCCAAGCTCTCGCCCACGCACACGATGGGCCGCAGGCCCGCCTCCAGGGCGGCGTGCACCTTCTTGTTCACGGTGAAGTCGGTCTCGTTATAGTACTGCCGCCGCTCGGAGTGGCCGATGATGACGTACTTGGCGCCCACGTCCTTGAGCATCTCCACGGTGACCTCGCCGGTGTACGCGCCGCTGGCCTCATAGTGGCAGGTCTCGCCGCCGATGGACACCCGGGTGTCCTTGAACAGGCGCACCGCGCCGGGGATATTCACCCCGGGGACGCACAGCACCACGTCGCACCACTTGTGGCGGCCCAGCTGGGGCTTGAGGGCCTCGGCGAAGGCCTTGGTCTCGGTGAGGGTCTTGTTCATCTTCCAGTTGCCGGCGATGATGGTCTTACGGTACTTCAGATTCATGGTTGGGCTCCTTCCAATAAAGTAAAATGGATGGGTGTTCTCTTAGAATCTCTTAATCCTCTCTTGACTGCCGGGTGCTGCGGGAATTATGCGTCCAGCAGGCAGGCAACGCCGGGCAGCTCCTTGCCCTCCATGAACTCCAGGGAGGCGCCGCCGCCGGTGGAGATGTGGGTCATCTTGTCGGCGTAGCCCAGCTGCTGCACGGCAGCCGCGCTGTCGCCGCCGCCGATGATGGTGATGGCGCTGGTCTTGCTCAGGGCCTCGGCCACCGCCTTGGTTCCCGCGGCGAACTTCTCGAACTCGAACACACCCATGGGGCCGTTCCAGATCACGGTGCCCGCGTCGGCCACCGCGCCGCAGTACAGCTTCACGGTCTCGGGGCCGATGTCCAGCCCCTGCCAGCCGTCGGGGATCTCGCCGGACTTGACCACCTTGCTGTCGGCGTCGGCGGCGAACTTGTCAGCGATGACGGTGTCCACGGGGAGCAGCAGCTTCACGCCCTTGTCCGCGGCCTTCTTCACCATGTCGTTGGCGTAGTCCTTCCAGTCCTCCTCCAGCAGGGAGTCGCCCACCTTGCCGCCCTGGGCGGCGGAGAAGGTGTAGGCCATGCCGCCGCCGATGATGATGGTGTCGGCGATCTCCAGCAGGTTGTTGATGACGCCGATCTTGGAGCTCACCTTGGAGCCGCCCAGGATGGCCACCAGCGGGCGCTTGGGGTTGGCCAGGGCGCCGCCGATGAAGTCCAGCTCCTTCTGGATCAGGAAGCCGGACACGGCGGGCAGATAGTCGGCCACGCCGGCGGTGGAGGCGTGGGCGCGGTGCACCGCGCCGAAGGCGTCGGACACGTACACGCCGTCAGACCCGGCCAGGCCGGCCATCTTCTTGGCCAGCTCGGGGTCGTTCTTGGTCTCACCCTTCTCGAACCGGGTGTTCTGGAGCAGCATGATCTCGCCGCCCTTCAGGGCCGCGGCCTTGGCCTGGGCGTCGGGGCCCACCACGTCGTCGGCCAGGATCACGTCCTTGCCCAGCAGCTCGGACAGGCGCTTGGCCACCGGCTCCATGCGCAGCTCAGCCAGGGACTTCTTCCACTTCTCCTCGGTGATGGACGCCTCGTCCTTGCCCTTCTCCAGCTGCTTCTTCTTGTAGCTGTCGAAGGTGGCCACCGGCTTGCCCATATGGGAGCAGGCGATGACCGCCGCGCCCTGCTCCAGCAGGTACTGGATGGTGGGCAGGGCGGCGCGGATGCGCTTGTCATCGGTGATGACGCCGCTGCCGTCCTTGGCCATGGGCACGTTGAAGTCGCAGCGAAGGAGAACCTTCTTGCCCTTCACGTCGATGTCCTTGACCGTCTTCTTGTTGTAGTTCATGGCGAAAACTCCTTTCATTTCTTACAACTTGAAGTGTTAGCTTACTAAAATGGGGTTTCTCAGGAGTTGCTTGGGCCGGAGGCCGTCACGCTGCGCCTGTTCGACGGCTCCGCGCTTCTTGCCGCCATCTCCCCCGTGCCGGACAGGCCGGGGAAGCCCTGCTGCCGCAGCGCCTCGTAGGCCAGCACCGCCGCCGAGTTGGCCAGGTTCAGGCTTCGGGCGTCCTCCCGCATGGGGATGCGGATGCAGCGATCCGCGTGGGCCAGCCGGAACCGCTCCGGCAGCCCGGCGGTCTCCTTTCCGAAGAACAGCCAGCAGCCGTCCCGGAATTGAGCCCGGGTGTAGTCTTGGGGGGCCTTGGTGGTGGCCAGCCACAGATCGTCCACCTGGTTCCGGGCGAACAGCGCGTCCAGGCTGGGGTAGACGGTCAAGTCCACCATGGGCCAGTAATCCAGCCCCGCCCGGCGTACCGCCTTCTCGCTGACGTCGAAGCCCAGGGGCTCCACCAGATGGAGGCGCGAACGGGTGGCGGCGCAGGTGCGGGCGATATTGCCGCAATTCTGCGGGATTTCCGGCTCAACCAATACGATATTTACCATAACATCCTCCCGTAACCAGGGACATTATATTCGTTTGCGGCGCAAATAGCAAGAGAAAATGTGGCGAATCTGTCAAAAATTTAACCTTTTTTGCTGGCACTTTGCCGAAGCGCCCCCGTTTTCCTCAAATTTTTCAGGCGGGCGGGGGGCCAAACCCCAAAAAATAAAATTTTTCCCATCCCCATGCAACCCTTCCGCTTCTGCCGGGGTATTGCTTACAGGACGGCCTCCACCCGCGGGCTCCGGAACCCTGTTGCCATTTTTCCCGGCGTGTGATACAATGCCCCAAGAAACCCCATGGGTGCGGACAGAGAGGGAGGACGGCACATGGACACCATGATCATCGGCATCGCCGGAGGCACCGGCTCGGGAAAAACCACGCTCACCAGAAAGCTTCAGGACACCTTCCGGGACGACGTGTCGGTGGTCTACCACGACAACTACTATAAAAAGCACACGGGGATGACCTACGAGGAGCGGGCGGCCCTGAACTACGACCACCCGGACGCCTTCGACACCGCCCTGATGGTGGCCGACCTGAAGAAGCTGGCCGCCGGGGAGGCCATCCGCTGCCCGGTGTACGACTACACCATCCACAACCGCTCGGAGGAGACGGTGGAGGTGCTCCCCACCAAGGTGGTGATCGTGGAGGGCATTCTGATCTTCGCCGACCCCGCCCTGCGGGAGCTGATGGACGTGAAGATCTTCGTGGACACCGACGCCGATGTGCGCATCCTCCGCCGGATCCTCCGGGACGTGAAGGAGCGGGGCCGTTCCCTGGACTCGGTGATCAGCCAGTACCTCACCACCGTCAAGCCCATGCACGAGCAGTTTGTCCAGCCCTCCCGCCAATATGCCGACATCGTGGTGCTGGAGGGGGGCCGCAACCTGGTGGCCCTGGACATGATCGTGCAGCGGGTGCGCAGCCACATCCAGGGGAACGCATAAAAACCCCCGGCGCGGCGCACAATCACAGCGGTGGAACCTGCGCCGATCTCCGCCGGTGAACGCGATCAGCTCCCAGGCAAATCCAACGCCCTGTTTGCATAGCCCCAATTATAACACAAAGGAGAGTACTAACCCCATGAAACGAATCATTGCCCTGTGCGCCGCCGCCGTGCTGTGCCTGTCCCTGCTGTCCGCCTGCGGCCCCAAGCCCGTCGAGGAGAAAAAGGTGGATCTGGCCGCCTTCGCCCAGACCCTGAAGGAGCAGCATGAGTTCGCCGACTTCGTGGAGCGGCTGGACGTCAGCGACGAGTTTGGCACAACCATGCTGAAAAGCTCCTACCCCGCCCTGGAGGGCATGGATCTGGAGCAGATGGAGATCTACCTGAGCATGGTGTCCTTCAACACCGGCGAGTTCGCCCTGGCCCAGGCCAAGAGCACCGAGGACGCCGCCAAGGTGAAGGAGGCCTTCGAGGCCCGCATCGCCGCCATGACCGAGGAGGGGATGCAGTACCCGGAGACCGTGGAGCTGTGGAGCAAGTCCGCCAAGGTGGCCTCCAACGGCACCTACGTGATGCTGATCTGCCACGCCGACGCGGACGCCATCGTCAGCGAGTTTGAGGCGCTGTTCAAATAACCCCCCGCAGACATAAAAAAAACAGGAGTGTGTGTGACATAATGAAACGTCTGATTCCTCTGATGCTGGCCCTGGTTCTGGGCCTGTCCCTGCTGTCCGGCTGTGGAAACCCCGGGGCCGATACCACCCTGATCCCCTCCGATCCCCCCGGCGAGACCGCCTCTGTCCCCCCGGCGGACAACACCGAGGAACCCACCCTGGCCCTGCCCACCGAGGAGCCCACGGCAGAGCCCACCCCCGAGCCCACTGAGACCCCGGCCGCCAACACCCCGGAGGCCAAGCCCACCCCCAAGCCTACCCCCGCTCCCACCCCCAAGCCCACGCCCAAGCCCACTCCGGCGCCTACTCCCACCCCTGCCCCCACGCCGGAGCCCACGCCCGAGCCTCCGGCGGGGGTGGATCTGGCCGCCTTCTATGAGGACGTCACCAGTATGCACGAGTTCGGCCACTTGCAGCTGGCGGACAGCACCCTGCTGGACGGCTATTACCCCGGCCTGTCCTCCATCCCCACGGAGCAGCAGCTGGTTTACATCTGCCAGATGACCATGAACAACGGCGAGTTTGGGCTGGTGCAGGTGAAGAACAGCGCCGACGTGGCCCGGGTGAAGGCCATCTTCCAGGCCCGCATCGATCAGATGGTGGGCACCGACGACAACCCCGGCGCGGCCTGGTATCCCGGAGCCATCGAGTCCTGGCAAAACAACTCCCGGGTGGTGTCCAACGGCAATTACGTCATGATGGTGGTGCACGAGAACTCCGATCAGATCGTGTCCCAGTTCAACGCCCTATTCTAACAATACCGCTGCCCCGGCGCTTCGCGCCGGGGCAGTTCAACCTAATTCGGCGAGGTGAAGGCCCGTGATATTTTCCAGCCCGTTATTTCTGTTCCTCTATTTCCCCATTGTATTGATTCTCTACTACATCTCCCCTTTGAAATGGCGCAACCTGGTGCTGCTGGTCGTCAACCTGATCTTCTATGGCTGGGGCGAGCCGGTATACGTGGTGATCATGTTCGCCTCCATCGCCATCGACTACTCCCACGGGCGGATCGTCACCCGCTGCAAGGCCAAGGGGAACGACCGGGGGGCCCGGATGGCGGTGGCCTCGTCGGTGGTGTTCAACCTGCTGCTGCTGGGCTTCTTCAAGTATTACAACTTCATCGCCGGCAGTCTGGCCGCCGTCGGCGCGGGCTTCCTGCCCGTCATCGACAGCCTGCCCCTGCCCGGGGGGGAGTCCATCCCCTTCACCCTGCCCATCGGCATCTCCTTCTACACCTTCCAGACCATGAGCTACACCATCGACGTGTACCGGGGGGACGCCCGCTGCCAGAAGAACATTATCACCTTCGGCACCTTCGTCACCCTGTTCCCCCAGCTCATCGCCGGGCCCATCATCAAGTACAAGGATCTGGACGATCAGCTGGAGCGGCGGGATCACACCTTTGAAAAGTTCGCCTCCGGCGTCCAGCGCTTCACCATCGGCGCCTGTAAAAAGGTGCTGCTGGCCAACGCCCTGGGCCCCCTGTGGGACGTGTATCTGGCCACCCCCTCCGCCCAGCTCACCACCCTGGGGGCGTGGCTGGGGATTGTGGCCTTCTCCCTCCAGCTCTACTTCGACTTCTCCGGCTACTCGGATATGGCCATCGGCCTGGGCCGGATGCTGGGCTTCGAGTTTCTGGAGAACTTCAACTATCCCTATATCTCCAAGTCCGCCAGCGAGTTCTGGCGGCGGTGGCACATCTCCCTGGGCAGCTGGTTCCGGGAGTACCTGTACTTCCCCCTGGGCGGCAGCCGGGTGGGGAAGGGCCGCATGGTGTTCAACCTCCTGATCGTCTGGGCCGCCACCGGCATCTGGCACGGGGCCAGCTGGAATTTCCTGATCTGGGGCCTGTACTGGTTCGTGTGGATCACGTTGGAGAAGCTGTGGCTGGGCAGGGTGCTGGACAGGGCCCCGGCCTGGGTGTGCCATGTCTACGGCGTGTTCATCGCCATCGTGGGCTGGGCCATCTTCGCGGTGGAGGACTTCTCCGCCATGGGGCCGTACCTGGCCGCCATGTTCGGCTTTGGGGCGGGGGCGCTGGATTCCAACTTCCTGTACTACCTGCGCAACTACCTGCCCATTCTTGTCATCGCCATCGTGGCCGCCACGCCGCTGGCCAAAACCCTGTGGCACAGGCTGCCGGAGCGGGCCCGTCAGATCGCCTTTCCGGTGCTGATGCTGGCGGGGCTGGTGTTCACCACCGCCTACCTGGTGGACGGCACCTACAACCCCTTCCTCTACTTCCGTTTTTAAGAGGGTAAGCGCATGAATAAAAAATATTCCATTTTCATCACCGTGCTGTTCTGCCTGTTCACCTTCGGGTTCGGGGCGGCGCTGATCCTCACCCCCAGCCGGGATTTCTCCGAGCAGGAGAACCGCTTCTTAACCCAGTTCAAGGCCCCCACAGCGGACACCCTGCGCTCCGGCAAGTTCATGGAGAACTTTGAGAAGTATGTCTCCGACCAGTTCCCCCTGCGGGATCAGTGGATCCAGCTCAAGGCCCGCTCGGAGCGCCTGCTGGGCAAGCAGGAGAACAACAAGGTCTACTTCGGCGCCGACGGCCAGACCCTGTTCGCCCAGTTCATCCCGCCCACCGACGAGGAGCTTTCCCAGCGGGTGGGCTTCGTGAACAAGCTGGGGGAAAACCTGGATGTACCGGTGTATTTCTCCCTGGTGCCGGACAAGAGCTGGGCCTGGGCAAGCCTTCTCCCCGCCAACGCCCCCAAGGTGGACGACGGATCCACCATCAGCAGGGCTGAGGCGCTGTGCGGGGGCAGCGTGACCTATATCGACCTGCGAACCATGCTGACTGAGGAGCAGGACGCATTCTACCGCACCGACCACCACTGGACCACCATGGGGGCCCGGCTCGCGTTCCAGCGGCTGATGTCGGGGATGGGCCTTACTCGTCCGATAGAGGCGGAGGATCTATCCGGGCTGTCCTATCAGGGACTGCCCTACACCGAGGTGAGCGACAGCTTCTACGGCACCACCTACTCCTCCTCCGGGGCGGGCTGGGTGGAGCCGGACAGCATCCACACCGTGATCCCTGAGGGGGGCACAAAGGGGAACGTCACCGTCACCGGCTACCCCGAGGGCGCGCCCATCGACAGCTCCCTGTACCACCCCGAGAAGCTGGAGGTCAAGGACAAATACGCCTACTTCCTGGGCGGCAACCAGCCCCTGTGCGTGATCAAAAATCCCGACGCCGCAGGCGGCAGGCTGCTGGTTGTGCGGGACTCCTACTCCGACTCCCTGGCCCCCTTCCTGGCGGAGGCGTTCCAGGAGGTGCACCTGTTCGACCTGCGGTACAACAATATGTCCCTGACCCAGTACGTCACGGACAACGGCATCGACCAGGTGCTGGTGCTATACTCCGTGGCCAACTTCTCCACGGATATCAACCTGTTCAAGCTGGATCATTAAAAGCAGAAAAATTCCCCGCGGCCTGCGCCGCGGGGAATTTTTTATCCGCCTAAATACGCCTTTTTCACCGCCGCGTTGCGGAGCAGCTCCTGGCCGGTGCCGGTGGCCACGATCTTGCCCGTCTCCAGCACATAGCCCCGATCCGCCACGGACAGCGCCATCTGGGCGTTCTGCTCCACCAGCAGGATGGTGGTGCCCTTCTCGTGGAGCCGCTTGATGATGTCGAAGATCTGCTCCACCAGGATGGGGGCCAGCCCCATGGACGGCTCGTCCAGCATCAGCAGCTTGGGGCTGGACATCAGCCCCCGGCCCATGGCCAGCATCTGCTGCTCGCCGCCGGACAGGGTGCCCGCGATCTGCTTCCGGCGCTCCTTCAGCCGGGGGAACTGCTCGTACACCCGCTCCAGGTTGGGCTCAATGGTGGAGCGGGGCTGGGTGTACGCCCCCATCTCCAGGTTCTCCTCCACCGTCATCTGCAAAAAGATCCGCCGCCCCTCGGGCACGTGGGCCATGCCCTGCTCCACAATCTTGTGGGCGGGCGTCCCCCCCAGGGGCTTGCCCAGAAACTCAATGGAGCCGGTGCGGGAGTGGAGCAGCCCGCACACCGTGTTCAGGATGGTGGACTTGCCCGCGCCGTTGGCCCCGATGAGGGTGACCACCTCGCCGGCGTTCACCTCGAAGGACACGCCCTTGATGGCGTGGATGGCGCCGTAGTACACATTGATGTCGTTTACCTTCAGCATATCAGCCCTCGCCCCCTTCCTGCTGCTTGCCCAGGTAGGCTTCAATCACCGTGGGGTTGGACTGGATCTCCTCCGCGGTGCCCTTGGCGATGATCTGGCCGAAGTTCAGCACGCAGATGCCCTCGCAGATGCCCATGACCAGGCTCATGTCGTGCTCAATGAGCATGATGGCGATCTGGAAGGTGTCCCGGATCTTCACGATGTTCTCCATCAGCTCCGCCGTCTCCGACGGGTTCATCCCCGCCGCCGGCTCGTCCAGCAGCAGCAGGGACGGGTTGGTGGCCAGGGCCCGGACGATCTCCAGCCGCCGCTGGGCGCCGTAGGGCAGGGAGCCCGCCTGGTGATCCGCCAGATCCTCCATGTTGAAGATGGACAGCAGCTCCAGCGCCCGCTCGTGGGCGGCCTTCTCCTGCCGCCAGTACTTGGGCAGGCGGAGGATGCCGGAGAACATGGAGTATTTCTCCTGGTTGTGCAGGCCGATCTTCACGTTGTCCTCCACGGACAGGTTGTTGAACAGCCGGATGTTCTGGAAGGTGCGGGCGATGCCCATGCGGTTGATCTGGGCGGGGGTCTTGCCGTGGGTGTCCAGGCCGTCCAGCAGGATGGTGCCCCGTGTGGGCTGGTACACCTTGGTGAGCAGGTTGAACACGGTGGTTTTGCCCGCCCCGTTGGGGCCGATGAGGCCGGCGATCTCCGTGCGGCCCACGGTGATGTTGAACTCGTTCACGGCGGTGAGGCCGCCGAAGTCTATCCCTAAGTGGCTGCACTCCAGGATGGGGGTGGTGCCCAGATCCCGCTCCGGGATGATGGACACGCTGGGCACGGGCACCATTTTGCCCTTGGAAAACTGCTTCTTGTCAGCCATGGGACGCCGCCCCCTTTCGCTTCGGGATGATCCGGCCCACCAGCGCCTTGAGCTGATCGTTGTTGGTGGCCAGCATCACCAGGATGAGCACAATGGCGTACACCAGCATCCGGTAGTCCGCGATGTCGCCGAACTGCCGCAGCAGCTCCGGCAGCACGTAGAGCAGGGCGGCGGCGATGATGGAGCCCCGGATGGAGCCCAGCCCCCCCAGCACCACAAACACCAGCACCAGGATGGAGGCGTTGAAGTCGAACTTGGAGGCCACGGTGGACGAGTAGTTCAGCCCGAACAGCGCCCCCGCCGCCCCCGCCAGCGCCGCGGAGGTGACAAAGGCCATCAGCTTGTACTTGGTGACGTTGACGCCCACGCTCTCGGCGGCGATGCGGTTGTCCCGCAGGGCCATGATGGCCCGCCCGGAGCGGCTGTTCACCAGGTTCTGCACCACCAAAAGGGTGATCAGGATCAGCACAAACCCGGCGGTAAAGGAGGCCAGCTTGGCCACGCCCACCGCCCCCATGGGGCCCTTGATGATGGCGGTGCCGCCCTCTGCCAGGTTGAACCGCTCGGAATTGGCGGCGATGTGGAGGCCCTTTTCATCCACCCCCACGTACAGCAATGATGATATTCTTGATGATCTGGCCGAAGGCCAGGGTGACGATGGCCAGATAGTCCCCCTGCAAGCGCAGCACGGGCACGCCCACGATGACGCCGCCCACCGCCCCGAACACCGCCCCCACGATCATGGACAGGGCCAGGCGCAGGGGGGCAAAGGGGATCACGTCCGCCAGCAGGAAGGAGGCCACGATGCCGGAGAAGGCCCCCAGGCTCATGAAGCCCGCGTGGCCCAGGGACAGCTCGCCCAGGATGCCCACCGTCAGGTTCAGGGACACCGCCATGACGATGTAGCAGCAGGTGGGCACCAGCAGGCTCTGGAGGGAGTTGGACAGCAGGCCCAGGGCCATGAGGAGCTGGAGGATGACAAAGGCGGCGATCACAATGCCGTAGTTGATAAAGCCGCTTCGGGAGGCTTTACTCAGCCGTTTTCCGTTCAATCTTTTTTCCATGGCCGCCTCACACTTTCTCGGGCACGTACTTGCCCATCAGTCCGGCGGGGCGCACCAGCAGCACGATGATCAGCACCGCAAACACCACCGCGTCTGACAGGTCGGTGGAGATGTACGCCTTACCGAAGGTCTCGATGACGCCCAGCAGGATGCCGCCCAGCAGCGCTCCGGGCACCGAGCCGATGCCGCCGAACACGGCGGCGGTGAAGGCCCGGATGCCGGGCATGGAGCCGGTGGTGGGGGACAGCACCGGGTAGGCGGAGCACATCAGCACCCCCGCCAGCGCCGCCAGGACGGAGCCGATGGCGAAGGTCATGGAGATGGTGGCGTTCACGTCGATGCCCATGAGCTGGGCCGCGCCCTTGTCCTCGGAGCAGGCCCGCATGGCCTTGCCCATCTTGGTCTGGCCGGTGAACAGGGTCAGGCCCACCATGACGATGACGCAGCACACCACCGACAGGATGGCCACATAGGAGATGGAAAGCTGCCCGGCCACCAGCGTCAGGCTGCCCTCCACGATGGGCCGGAAGGTCTTGGTGGCGGCGCCCCACAGGATCTGGGCGCTGTTTTGCAGCAGGTAGCTGACGCCGATGGCGGTGATCAGCACCGCCAGGGAGGGGGCGGCCCGCAGGGGCTTGTAGGCCAGGCGCTCGATCACCATGCCAAGCACCGTGCACACCACCACCGCCAGCAGCACCCCCGCCACCGGGGGCAGGTTGAAGCTGCCCATGGCGAAGAAGCACACGTAGGCCCCCACCATGATCACGTCGCCGTGGGCGAAGTTCAGCATCTTGGCGATGCCGTATACCATGGTGTAGCCCAGGGCGATGATGGCGTAGATGCTGCCCAGGCTGATGCCGGTGATCACGTTGTTCAGGAAGGACATTTCTTCACCTCTCTGTCTATCCATCGAAAAAGGCTGCGCCTTTTCCGATGGATGGGGATGCGGCCCGACTGCGCGCGCCCTTCGGGCACACTTGCGGGCCGAGCTGTGTTTTTGGGCCAGCAAAGCCGCCCCAAAAACGGATTGAACTTTTTTCGCGCCTGCGGGCGCGAACTCTGCGAGGCTTATCCCGCGCCCGCAAAATTGCGATACGGCCATGGCAGATCCCCCGCCATGGCCTTGAAAAAAGGGGCTGCCGGACTGACCCGGCAGCCCCCTTACGTTCTTTGCTTACTGCGCGTCCACGTAGGCGCCGTTTTCCACCTTGAAGATCAGCGGGGACTTGGAGATCTCGCCGGTGTCCTTCCAGGTCATGCCCTTGCCGGTGAGGCCGTCCACCTTGAACTGGCCGCCGCCGAACTTGGCGGACAGAGCGTCGCACAGCGCGGCGCTGTCCATGTCGGCCAGGCCCTCCAGCTCGCAGCAGGCCTCATAGATGGCGTACATACAGTCGTAGCCGTCGGCGGCGAACTGGTTGGGCAGGATGCCGTGGGCCTCCTGGTACTTCTTCACGAAGGACTGGGTGCGCTCGTCCTCCGCGCCGGCGCTGAACGGGGTCATGAGCAGCAGGCCCTCCGCCAGGGACTTGTCAAAGCCCTCCATGTCCAGCATACCGTCCATGCCGTCGCCGCCGATGAACAGGGGCGCGTAGCTCATCTGCTTGGCCTGGGCCAGGATGAGGGAGGCGGGGGTGTAGTAGATGGGCAGGAACACCACGTCCGCCCCGGCGTCCTTGCAGGCGTTGAGCTGCACGGTGTAGTCAGTGGTCTTGTCGTCGGGATAGGTCTGGGTGGCCACCAGCTCCATGCCCAGCTCCTTGGTCTTGGCGATGAAGGCCTCGGCAATGCCGGTGGAGTAGGCGTCGCCGTTGTTGTAGATGACGGCGTACTTGGTGCCCAGGCCCTTGCTGTTCAGGTACTCCGCCCCGGCGGTGCCCAGATAGGGGTCGGTGAAGCACATCTGGAACACGTTGTCCTTGTCCTTAACCACCTCGGGGGAGGAGGCGGAGGGGGTGAGCTGGAAGTACCGGTCGCTGTAGGTCTCGGCGGCCACGGTGACGCAGGGGGCGGTGGTGGTGGTGCCGTAGATCACCAGGGGCGCGTCCTTGGCCCAGTCCTTCAGGGAGTTGTAGGCGGACACGGCGGTGTCGGCCACGCCGGTGTCGTCCTCGTACTTGAAGTCCAGCTTCACGGGGCCGTTCAGGGCGTTGATCTCCTCCACGGCGATCTCCGCGCCCCACTCGGTGGCGGTGCCGTACTGGGCGGCGTCGCCGGTGGTGGGGCCGATGCCGCCCACCTTGATGGTGACCGCGCCGCCGCCGCTGCCGCCGGGATTATTGCCGTTGGAGCAGCCGGCCAGCAGGCCGAAGCACAGGGCTCCCGCCATGAGCAGGGCCGCAAGGTTCTTCTTCTTCATTCTCGGTTCCTCCTCTATGTCATGCTGACGATCCAGGGAAGCCGCACGCGCGGCCGGAACCGCCGTCCGGCGGCCCGGACGGCTTTTGAGGCTGCGCATAGAGCTTCAAACATCGAAGGGGGCACGATTGCGCCCCCCAGATTGTTGACAATTATATACTTGCCCGCCCCTGTTGTCAACCAGCAATTTTGCACAAAGGCAGGCGGATGGACAACGGGGCTGTATGATATTGTGACGGGATTTGTCCCTAAACCACCAGTCCCCCGTTGGGACACACCACCTGCCCCGTGAGGAAGGACGCCTCGTCGGAGGCCAGAAAAGCCGCGGCCGCCGCCGCCTCCTCCGCCGTCCCGATCCGGCCCAGGGGGGTCTCCTCCGCCAGGGCGGCCAGGTCGTCCGGCGACAGGTGGGCGTTCATCTCCGTGTCAATCACCCCCGGGGCCACACAGTTCACCCGGATATTGGAGGGGCCAAGCTCCTTGGCCAGGGCCTTGGTGTAGGCGATCACCGCCCCTTTCGTGGCGGAGTAGGCCGCCTCGCAGGAGGCCCCCACCTGCCCCCACATAGAGGATACGGTGACGATGGAGCCGCTTTTCCGCCCCAGCATATGGGGGAGGACGGCCCGGCAGCAGTGGTGCACCCCGTCCACGTTGACGGCGAACAGCCGCCGCCATTCGTCCCCGTCAATTTGACTGATCAGGCCCACATGAGACACCCCGGCGGAGCAAAGCAAAATGTCAAGTTGACAAAATTTTTCTAACACATTGTCAACCATCCGCCCCACCTGCCCCTCATCGGCCACATCCGCCTGAACGGCCATGGCGGGCACCCCCAGCCCGGACAGCTCGTCCGCCAGGGCCAGGGCCCGGTCTTCACTTCGGCAGTAGCCCACCGCCACCCCCCAGCCCCGGCGGGCGAACAGGCGGGCGGCGGCGGCCCCGATCCCCCGGGATCCGCCGGTGATCAGCGCGTATTTCACAGAAATTCCCCCTCTTTTTGCTAAAAATGTCCGGTGCAGAGGCGCGTGGTATGCGCCCCTACACCGGATTCTCTCCTAACCTCAGCCCTTAGGGCGGGACGGCCCGCCGTCCGTGTCCTGTCCTCGTCAGCAGAACTACGGCGGGGCGGGTAGTTCTGTCCCGCGCTTACCGGAAATACAGCGCCCCGGACTCAAAAATGGGCTGGAGCTTGTCCCCGGGGATGTTTTTCGCCACAAACTGCCCCCGCCGCTCGCTGTGGCCCATCTTGCCGAACACCCGGCCGTCGGGGGAGAAGATCCCCTCGATGGCGCACATGGAGCCGTTGGGGTTGACAGCACTGTCCATGGAGGGCGCGCCGGCGGCGTCCACGTACTGGGTGGCCACCTGGCCGTCCGCGATGAGCTGATCCAGCACGTCCCGGGGGGCCACAAACCGGCCCTCGCCATGGGACACGGGGATGGCGTGGAGGTCGCCCACATGGCTGAGCAGCATCCACGGGGATTTCACCGAGCACACCCGGGTGGTGACATACCGGCTCTGGTGCCGCCCGATGAGGTTGTAGGTCAGGGTGGGGCTGTGCTCGTCGGTGGGCCGGATCTCGCCGTAGGGGACGAGGCCCAGCTTCACCAGCGCCTGGAAGCCGTTGCAGATGCCCAGCATCAGCCCGTCCCGGCGCTTGAGCAGGTCATGCACCGCGTCGGTGAGCCGGGGGTTGCGGAAGAAGGACACGATCAGCTTGGCGGAGCCCTCCGGCTCGTCGCCGCCGGAGAAGCCGCCGGGGAGGAACACAATCTGCGCGTGCTTGATGGCGTGCTCCAGCTCCAGGGCGGAATCGGCCAGCGCCTGGGGGGTGAGGTTGCGGATCACCACCGTCTCCGCGTCCATCCCCGCCCGCAGGCAGGCCCGGACGGAGTCGTACTCGCAGTTGGTGCCGGGGAACACGGGGATCACCACCCGGGGCCGGGCGATCTCGCCGTCGAACACGGCGGGGGAGCGGCGATCCCAGGTGATGGGCTCCACCGCCTCGGACGTGCCCGCCCGAGTGGGGTAGACCTCCTCCAGCGTCTTTTCGTTGAGGGCCAGCAGCTCGTCGATGGGGGCGGAATCCTCGCCCTCGGGGCAGTTGGGCCAGTCCCCGCTGTGGTACAGCTTGATGACCTGCTCAGCAGTGGTCGTTCCGATGCGGATAACCTGATCCCGCCCCGCCTTTATGTCCACATCCTCGGTCAGCTCGGCGATAATGCTGCCCTGGGCGGGGGCGTACCAGCCCAAAGGCACCTCCGGGTCGGCGGCAAAGCCGATCCGGTTGCCGAAGGACATCTTCATAATACCCTCGGCCACGCTGTGCTCCACCGCCCAGGCGGCCTTTACCTTGCCCTCCTGACAGAGCTTGTGGAAGGCATCCCACGCGGACTGATCCTTTGGGCCGCCCGCGAACACATACACCGGGTGCCCCGCCTCCTTGAACTCGGGGGACAGCACCTCCCCGGCCTTGACGGGGGCGATGGCGAAGGAGATCAGGGTGGGGGGCACATCCAGATCCAGGAAGGAGCCGGACATGGAATCCTTGCCGCCGATGGCCGCGGTGCCATAGTCCAGCTGGGCGCTCAACGCCCCCAGCAGGGCGGCAAAGGGCTTGCCCCAGCGGGCGGGGTCGTCCCGCAGCTTCTCGAAGAACTCCTGCATGGTGAGATAGGCGTCGTGGTAATCCGCCCCCGCCGCCACGAGCTTGGCCAGGGAGACGGTGACGCTGGCCCGGGCCCCCGCGAAGGGATCGGCGCTCAGCCAGTCCGGGTCGCAGCCCCAGGCCATGACGCTGGCCTGATCCGTCTCCTCCCCCGGCATGGTGGGCAGCAGCGCCGCCATGGCCTGGGCGGGGGTGGTTTGGGTCTTGCCGCCGAAGGGCATCAGCACAGAGCCCGCCCCGATGGATCCGTCGAACCGCTCCACCAGCCCCCGGCGGGAGGCGCACTTCAGGCTGGCCGCCATCTCCCGCAACGTAGGGGCCGGTGTCCTCACCGGCCCGTTTGATCCGGGGCACGGGGCGCTGGGGACAGCGCCCCCTACAAAAACCCGGGCCCGCTTCACCGCGCCGTTGGTGTTCAAAAACTCCCGGCTCAGATCGGCGATGACCTGTCCCTTCCATTTCATCACCATCCGGGGGCTCTCCGTCACCACCGCCACCCGGTAGGCCTCCAGGTTCTCCGCCGCCTCCGCCAGCGAGATAAACAGCTCCTCGTCCTCGGGGGCCACCACCACCGCCATCCGCTCCTGGCTCTCGGAGATGGCCAGCTCGGTGCCGTCCAGTCCGTCGTACTTTTTCCGCACCGCGTCCAGGTCGATGGCCAGCCCGTCGGCCAGCTCGCCGATGGCCACGGACACGCCCCCCGCGCCGAAGTCGTTGCACCGCTTGATCATCCGGGACACGTCCTCCCGGCGGAAGAACCGCTGGAGCTTGCGCTCCTCGGGGGCGTTGCCCTTCTGCACCTCGCTGGCCATCGTCGCCAGCGACTTCTTGTTGTGGCTCTTGGAGGAGCCGGTGGCCCCGCCGATGCCGTCCCGTCCGGTGCGCCCGCCCAAGAGGATCACCACATCCCCGGGGGCGGGGCGCTCCCGGCGCACATGGCTGGCGGGGGCGGCGGCCACCACCGCGCCGCACTCCAGCCGCTTGGCGATGTAACCGGGGTGGTAGAGCTCCGCCACGTGGCCGGTAGCCAGGCCGATCTGGTTGCCGTAGGAGGAGTAGCCCGCCGCGGCGGTCTGGGCGATCTTCCGCTGGGGCAGCTTGCCCTCCAACGTATCCGAGAGGGGAACCGTGGGATCGCCGCCGCCGGTGACCCGCATGGCCTGATGGACGTAGGCCCGGCCGGACAGGGGATCCCGGATGCACCCGCCGATGCAGGTGGCCGCGCCGCCGAAGGGCTCGATCTCGGTGGGGTGGTTGTGGGTCTCGTTTTTGAACATGAGCAGCCAGTCCTGCTCCTCCCCGTCCACGTCGGCGGTGACGTGGATGGAACAGGCGTTGATCTCCTCGCTCTCGTCCAGCTCGGGCAGCTCCCCCCGCTTTTTCAACACCTTGGCGCCGATGGTGGCGATGTCCATCAGGGTCTGGGGGCGCTTTTTGGCCTTGTCCGGGCCGTAGACCTCCTCCCGGGCGGCCAGGTAGCGCTCATAGGCCCCCCGCACCCGGGGATCCTGTATGTCCACCTCGTCCAGGTGGGTGGAGAAGGTGGTGTGGCGGCAGTGATCCGACCAGTAGGTGTCCACCACCCGCACCTCGGTGATGGTGGGATCCCGGCGCTCCCAGTCCCGGAAGTAGTTTTGCAGAAACTTCAGATCGTCCAGATCCATGGCCAGCCCCAGCTTGTCCAGCAGGGCGGCCAGCTCCTCGCCGGACAGCCCGGTGAAGCCGTCCAGCGTCTCCACCATGGTGGGGGCGGCGTACTCCCGGGCCAGAGTGTCCGGCTTGTCCAGGGACGCCTCCCGGCACTCCACCGGGTTGATGAGGTAGCCCTTGATCTTGTCCCGATCCGCCTGGGACAGCGCCCCCTGGGCGGCGTAGAAGTGGTAGATGGTGGCGCAAGCCACCCGGGGCCGCTCCACCCCGGCCATGAGCTGGATGCACTGGGCGGCGGAGTCCGCCCGCTGATCGAACTGCCCCGGCAGGGCCTCCACCGCCAGGGTGTACTCCGGCGGGCGGGCGGAGGGGTCGTCCTCGTCAAACACGTCATCCACCTGGGGCTCGGAGAACACGATGCCCCTGGCCTGCTCAAAGACCTCCCGGGAGACCCCCTCCACGTCATAGCGGTGGAGGATGGACAGCCCCTCCAACTGCCCCACGCCCAACTGCCCCCGGAGCTGATTCAACAGGGCGCGGGCCTCCACGTCAAAGCCGGGGCGCTTGCGGGCGTAGCAGCGGAATACCTGGTTTACCGTCTCACTCATTGGTGATTCTCTCCTTTTCCCGGAACTGGGCCGGGTCTGTGTATCGGGACAGCGGCCCGGGATTGTTCCGCCTCACCGGCCATATCCCGTGGTGATCCACTGATCCATCTGATAATAGGGGTTGGCCCGGGTGGGGGTCAGGTTGGCGGCCATCCCCCACCGCATCAGCAGGGAGCCCCGCTTGAAGCACACCGGGGCGATGGGCGCCTCCTGGGCGAACTGCTCCCACAGGGCGCTGGCGGCCTGGGCCCGCCCCTCCCCCCGGGCGGCCTTCCACTGGGCCAGCCGGGCGGACAGCTCCTCGCCGTAGAAGCCGCCGTAGTTCAGCTCCCCCGCCAGCAGGGAGGTGGGGTCGAAGTCCCCGGTGAGGCGCACCTCCCCCAGGTACAGATCAAAGTCCCCCTTCTCCAGCGCGGCGGTGTAGCCGCTCCAGGGCAGGCGGGTGACCGTCACCGTCACCCCCAGCTCCTCCAGAGCCTGGGCCAGCCGGTTGGCGATGGCCTGCCGCGCGTCGTTGTCGCTGTTCACCAGCAGGGTGACCTCCGCCGGGGCGCGGCCGCTGTACAGCAGCCCGTCCTCCCCCTTGGTATAGCCCGCCTCCTCCAGCAGGGCGGCGGCCTGTTCCAGATCATAGGCCAGAGTATCCGCGGCGGTCTGGCCGTACTCCCCGGACAGGGGGGAGACGGGCAGGCAGGCCCCGTCCCCGTGGCCGGACAGATCCAGCCGCACCGCCTCCTCCCGATCCAGGGCCATGGAGAAGGCCCGCCGCACCAGGGGGGAGCGGCACATCCCGCCGCCGGCCCGGAAGCCCACGTACAGCAGGGCGGTGGTGGGGAAGTCGGTGGTCTCGTAGCTGCTGGAGTAGCCCAGGGCATAGGGGGAGGTGAAATCGGTGGTGACGCAGGACACCTCCCCGCTGTCAAAGGCGGCGATCCGGGACGCGGCGTCGGAGGCCGGCGTCAGCGGGATGGCGTCATAGGGCAGGGCGGAGGCGGAGGCGTTGTGGGGGTTGGCCCGGAGCAGCAGCTGCTCCCCCGCCTGCTCATAGTGGTAATATCCCGTACCCAGGGGGGCAGCGCCCTCCGGCTGCTCCAGCACGATGGGCACGTCCAGCAGGGCGGGCAGGCTGCCGTTGGGGGCGGACAGGGTGACGATCAGCGCGCCCTCCTCCCCCGCCGCCGCCCCGGTGACCCCCGCCAGCCGGGGGGCGTAGAGGGGGGCGGCCCGGGCGGCGTTCAGCGACGCCGCCCCGTGGGCGGCGGTGAGGGGCGTGCCGTCGGAAAACACCGCCCCGGACTTCAGGGTGAACGTCCAGGTGAGGCCGTCCTCGCTGACCGTGGCGGACTGGGCCAGCACCGGCCGGGGGGTGAAGGTGTTGTCCAGCTCATACAGCCCCTGGTACACCAGCCCCGTCAGCTCCTGGTTCACCTGGCTCTCCCCGGTGATGGGGTGGAGGGAGGCGGCGGGATCATACCCCAGGCTGAACCGGGCAGCGGGCTGGGCGGTGGGGCTGGGGGTGGGCTCCGGCGTGGCGGTGGGGGAGGGCAGGGGCTCCGGCTCCCCGCAGCCGGACAGGGCCAGCAGGGCGCAAAGGCACAGGGCCAGGAAGGGTCGGGCCCGCCTCATTGCAGCTGAATCACGGCGGCCATGGAGCCCCGGCTGGTGCCCTGGATCCGGTGGCTCCAGAACCTGTCGGGATGGCAGGCGGTGCACAGATCGCTGACGGCGATGTGGGCGGGATCCAGCCCGGCCTGCTCCAGCCGCATGGCGTTGATGGCCTTCAGATCCACGGCAAACTTGCCGTTCTCCTTGATGGTAATGTGCTGGAGGACGGCGGTGGACAGGGCGGCGGTCATGGCGTTGGGCACGTCCTCGTGGGTCTCAAAGCAGTCGGGGCCGATGCCCGGGCCGATAGCGGCCAGGATGTCCCCCCGCTCGCTGCCGTACACCGATTCCATCCGCTGGACGGCGGCGGTGGCGATGCCGGCGGCGGTGCCCCGCCAGCCCGCGTGGACGGCGGCGATGACCCGCCGCACCGGGTCGTAGAACAAAATGGGGATGCAGTCGGCGGAGTAGACAATCAGCGCCACCCCGGGCAGGTCGGTCATCAGGCCGTCCGCCTCATACCCCACCTTGTCATAGGGGTCAGCGTGGAGGTCGGCGGTGGTGACGGTGCGCACCACGCCGCCGTGGATCTGGTTGGTCATGGCCACCTGTCCGGCCTTCACCCCGGCGGCGGCAAAGAAGCGGCGGTAGTTCTCCCGGACGTGGTCGGGGTCGTCCCCCCGGCCCACGCCTAAATTCAGGGACTCCCACATCCCCTCCGACACGCCGCCCAGGCGGGTGGAGAAGCCGTGGGCAACGCCCCCGGCGGCGGCGATGCCGTCGGACTGGAAATAGACGACGCCGTTTTTGGTCTGCTCGATGATATTCATAGGCGCTCCTTTTACGAATCCTTATGATATTCCGCGCAGGTGCACTTCTTCCCGGCGCGGGCATTTTCTGCGGAAAATGCGGCGCTTCGCGCCCGAGCCGCGCCTTCCGGGGGGAACCAGTTCCCCCCGGAGGCCCCCCTCCGCTCTCCGAGGGGACGGAGGTTTTGAGATTTTTTATACATCTTTGTGATATTCCGCGCAGGTGCACTTCTTCCACTTCAAGCCCGAGCCGCAGGGGCAGGGGTCGTTGCGGCCGATCTTGGCCGCCTTCTTTACCGGCTGGCGCTTCACGCTGCCGTCCGTCCCGGCGGACTGGCCGGTGATCTTGGCCACCCGCTCCCGGCGCAGCTCCTCGTTGGTCTTGATGCGCACGGTGAACAGCCGCCGCAGGGTCTCCTCCTGGATGGCGGTGATCATCTGCTCGAACATATCGAAGCCTTCCCGCTTGTACTCCACCACCGGGTCGGACTGGCCGTAGGCCCGCAGGCCGATGCCCTGGCGCAGCTCGGTCATGGCGTCGATGTGATCCATCCAGTATTCGTCCACCACCCGCAGCAGGATCACCCGCTCCAGCTCCCGCATGGCGGATTTCCCCGGCTCCATCCGGCCCGCCATGGCCTCGTTGATCATGGCCTCCCGCTTGGCGTAATTCTCATGGGCCGTCTCCAGCATCTCAGCGGACAGCTGGTCGGGGGCGGTGTTGGCGGCCTCCGTCTCAAACTTGGAGAGCTGGTCGGGGGTGAACACCGAGCCAGCCAAATGGGCGGTGGCGGCCTTAAAATCCTCCCCGCTGAGGTGGGACTGCTCCCCGGCGTGGCCCGCCACCAGCCCGGTGACGGCGGTGGACAGCATATTCTCAATGGCCCCGTGGATGTCCTCCCCGTCCAGCACCTGGCGGCGCTGCTCATAGATGACCTTGCGCTGGGTGTTCATCACGTCGTCGTACTCCAGCACGTTTTTCCGGGTCTGGAAGTTCCGGGATTCCACCTGCTTCTGGGCGTTCTCAATGGCGGTGGACAGCATCTTCTGATCCAGGGGGGTGTCCTCGTCCACCCCTAAGCGCTCCATCATGCCCTGGATCCGCTCCGAGCCGAACAGCCGGAGAATGTCGTCCTCCAGGGAGAGGAAGAACCGGCTCTCGCCGGGGTCGCCCTGACGGCCGGCCCGGCCCCGGAGCTGGTTGTCGATCCGCCGGGACTCGTGGCGCTCGGTGCCCAGGATGAACAGGCCGCCGGCCTCCCGCACCCGCTGGGCCTCCTCCTTGATCTCGTCCTTATACTTGGCCTCCGCCTGGGCAAAGGCCTTCCGGGCGTCCAGCACCTCCTGGTTGTCCGTCTCCCCGTGGCCGTCGCACTCCGCCAGCAGCTCGTCGCTCATGCCCTGCTTTCTCAGCTCCGCCTTGGCCATGAACTCCGCGTTGCCGCCCAGCACGATATCCGTGCCGCGTCCCGCCATGTTGGTGGCCACGGTGACCGCCCCGAACTTGCCCGCCTGGGCCACGATCTCCGCTTCCTTCTCGTGGTGCTTGGCGTTCAGGACATTGTGTTTGATCCCCGCCTTGGTGAGCAGCTTGCTCACCAGCTCGGAGATCTCAATGGACACAGTACCCACCAGCACGGGCTGGCCCTTGGCGTGGCACTCCTTGATCTGCTCCACCACGGCCCGGTACTTGCCCGCCTGGGTCTTGTACACCACGTCGGGCTGATCCACACGGGCCAGGGGCCGGTTGGTGGGGATCTCCACGATGTCCAGGTTGTAGATGGTGCCGAACTCCTCCTCCTCGGTCATGGCGGTACCCGTCATGCCGGACAGCTTGTCGTACAGGCGGAAGTAGTTCTGGAAGGTGATGGTGGCCAGGGTCTTGGACTCCCGGGCCACGGTGACGTGCTCCTTGGCCTCAATGGCCTGGTGGAGCCCCTCGTTGTACCGCCGCCCGTACATCAGGCGTCCGGTGAACTCGTCCACGATGATGACCTCGCCGTCCTTCACCACGTAGTCGATGTCCCGCTTCATCACGCCCCGGGCCTTGATGGCCTGGTTGATGTGGTGGGACAGGGTGGTGTTCTCCGGGTCGGACAGGTTCTCCACATTAAATGCCTGCTCCGCCTTGGCAATGCCCTGGGCGGTGAGGGTGGCGGTGCGGGCCTTCTCGTCCACGATGTAGTCCGCGTCGTCCGACGTGTCCTCCTCCTCCTTGGCGTCCACCGCCTTCACCCGCTTGCACTTGAGCCGGGCCACGAACTGATCCGCCAGCTGGTAGAGCTGGGTGGACTGCTCCCCCTGGCCGGAGATGATCAGCGGCGTGCGGGCCTCGTCGATGAGGATGGAGTCCACCTCGTCCACAATGGCGAAGGCGTGGCCCCGCTGCACCAGCTCGCTGGAGTAGATGGCCATGTTGTCCCGGAGGTAGTCGAAGCCGAACTCGTTGTTGGTGCCGTAGGTGATATCGGCGTCGTAGGCCCGCTTCTTGTCCGCCTTTTCCACCCCGTGGATCACCAGGCCCACGGTGAGGCCCAGGTAGCGGTACACCTTGCCCATCCACTCCGAGTCGCGCTTGGCCAGGTAGTCGTTGACGGTGATGATGTGCACACCCTTGCCCGTCAGGCCGTTGAGGTAGGCGGGCAGGGTGGCGACGAGGGTTTTGCCCTCGCCGGTTTTCATCTCGGCGATGCGGCCCTGGTGGAGGATGATGCCGCCGATGAGCTGCACCCGGTAGGGGCGCATCCCCAGCACCCGGTCGGCGGCCTCCCGGCAGGCGGCGAAGGCCTCGGGCAGGATGTCGTCCAGCGTCTCGCCGTTGGCCAGGCGGGTCTTGAACTCGCTGGTCTTGGCCCGCAGGTCGTGATCGCTGAGGGCGCGGTACTCGTCCTCCAGGGACTCGATCTTATCCACCGTGGCGGTGAGCGCCTTCACCTCCCGCTGGGAGCGGGTGCCGAATACTTTTGAAAACAGACCCATAGCGTTGCGTCCTTTCTATCATTAAAGTATAAAAACCCAATTTAACTCGGTACAGTATACCACAAGCGTGGGGAAGAAAAAAGAGGAAATTGTAAATAAACCGCAGGGGCAAACGGGGGATTTTTCTTGCCTTTTGCCCGGAAGGGGAGTACAATAGGGCCGTTGACAAACTGTTGCGGAGGTGTGTCGGACTATGACCCGGGATCAGGCCTTTGAATTTCTGGATCGCGCCGCCCGGGGGATCGCGGAGATGTTCGGATCCTCCTGTGAGACGCTGGTGCACGATATGGGAGTGCCCACCCACCCCATCCTGTCCATCTACAACGGCCACGTGTCCGGCCGGGAGGTGGGCTCCACCATGGACATCATGGGCATCGGCCTGGAGCTGGACGAGCAGGCGGCCACCACCGATCAGGTGAACCTGGCCGCCGTCACCCCCGACGGGCGGCAGACCAAATCCTCCACCTTCCACATGATCGGCGAGGACTACAACCTGGCCCTGGGCATCAACTTCGACTACACCTCCCTGGTGTTCGCCAACCGGATTTTGGCCGACCTCATGAGCGCCCAGGCCGACCTGCGTACCGCCTTGTGGCAGCCTGGGGACTCCCGGCAGCTGGCCGACCTGTTCGACCAGTGCGTGGCCGCCCTGGGCAAGCCGCTGGACGCGCTGACCAAGGCGGATCGGCTGAAGGTCATCGCCATGCTGCGCCAGCGAAGCGCCTTCTCCTACCGCAAGTCGGTGCCCTATGTGGCGGGGCGTTTAGGCGTGTCCCGGTACACGGTTTACAAATATCTGGACGAGCTGGCGGCGGGGGAGGGGCCGGAGGGCACCCGGTGAGGGAAGCCCTCCCATCCTTGCGTCATCATTTTGCTGGAAATTTCCCCCAAGCTGTGATATACTACCCCTGACGCCCCCGGCGGGCAGGGAAAGGAGCGTACCAACCATGGAAAACGAACTGCGCCTCGCCGTCCTCATCGACGCGGATAACGCCCCCCGCACCGCCCTGCGGGAGATCATGGCGGAGGTGGCGGTGTACGGCTCAGCCACCATCAAACGCATCTACGGCGACTGGACGGCCCCCAACATGGGCAGCTGGAAGCCCCTGCTGCTGGAGCACGCCATCACCCCCTTCCAGCAGTACAGCTACACCACCGGCAAGAACGCCACCGACTCGGCCATGATCATCGACGCCATGGACATCCTCTACTCCGGCAACTGCGGCGGCTTCGTGCTGGTGTCCAGCGACAGCGACTTCACCCGCCTGGCCACCCGGCTGCGGGAGGCGGGAATGAAGGTGTACGGCATGGGGGAGAAAAAGACCCCCAAGCCCTTCATCGTGGCCTGCGACAAGTTCGTCTACATCGAGTCTCTGAAGGCGGCGGAAAAGCCCCAGCCCCCAGCCCCCGCCGGCAAGAGCGCCAAGAAGAAGGCCCCCAGCCCGGCGGAGTCCTCCGACCTGTCGGTGCAGGAGCTCATCGCCCAGTCGGTGGAGGATCTGGCGGACGAGGACGGCTACGCCTACCTGGGCGATCTGGGCACCCTGCTGATCAAGAAGCAGCCCGACTTCGACTCCCGGAACTACGGCTTTGCCAAGCTGTCCAAGTTCATCGCCGCCCTGGACGGCTTCGAGATCGACGAGCGGCACAACGCCAAGTACCAGGGCACCCAGGTATTTGTGCGCAACAAGAAATAAAACGCGGGCCGCTGCCAAGCCGCAGCGGCCCGTCCTCTATTTTTCCAATCGTTTCATCACCGCGTCCTCCAGCTTATCGCCGTACTTCATGGCCAGCAGGAACACCGCCAGCCCGACTACCCCCAGCAGGGCCATCCCCCACCAGGGAATGGCCACCGTGGCGCTACCCACCCCGCAGGCCACCAGCAGCCCCCAGGGCCGGCACACCGCCACCAGCAGAAAGAACCGCTTGAAGGAGATGTCGGTGAGCCCCGCCAGGATGCACAGGATGTCGTCGGGGAAAAAGGGGAACAGGAAGGCCAGGGCCAGGAACACGTCCCGCTTCCGGCGGATCACGTCCAGGTACTTGCCGGACACCTTCTCGCTGACAAACTGCCCCACGAAGCCCTGCCCCAGGGCCCGGGCCAGCCCGAACACGACGGCGGAGCCCAGGGCCACCGCCCCCCAGGTCAGCAGGAAGGAGGGCCACAGCCCGAACAGGTAGGCCCCCGCCGCCGCGGTGAGGTTGCTGGGGATGGGGGCGATGACCACCGAGGCCAGCTGGATGCCGAAATAGGCCAGGTGCGACCAGGGGGAGCACCGGGCGATATACTCCCCCAGCTTTTGCTGGGAGCCGGCGGCCTCAAAGAAGCCGGTGGCGTACAGCGCCCACACGCTGCCGCCCAGAATGGCCAGGGTGAGCACCCAGAGGAGGATTTTCAGGGGCCTGCGTTCCATGGGACGCGCCTTCTTTCCGCGGGATCGGGTTGGTGTTGTCAAGGGGGGCGTGGGGCACGCCTTGACCGTATGCCCTATATTATAGCGGAACAAGAAAAAAGCGCAACAAAGGTTCCTCTAAAAATTTCTGAAGATTTCTTTAGGATGGGGGCCGCAGGGAACGCGGCGGGGTTTGGGCAGATTTCCCCCTTGAATTCCTACCGAACATATGGTATTTTGGGTATATCAGTAGTTCCGGGAGGTCTGCGCCATGAAAATTTCCACCAAGGGCCGCTACGCCCTGCGCCTGATGGCGGATATCGCCCAGCAGGGCGGCCGGGAGCCGGTGTCCCTCCGGGACGCGGCCCGGAGGCAGGGCCTCAGCGACAAATACCTGGAGCAGATCGTCACCCCCCTGGCCCGGGCGGGGCTGGTGCGCTCGGTGCGGGGAGCCGGGGGCGGCTACCTGCTCACCCGGAGGCCGGAGGAGTACACCGTGGGCGATATCCTCCGCCCCCTGGAGGGGGATCTGGCCCCGGTGGAGTGCGCCACCGACGGCGGCTTCTGCGAGCGCAGCGGGGACTGCCTCACCGTGGGCCTGTGGCGGGATATCCACCGGGCGGTGTCCGCGGTGGTGGACGGCACCACCCTGGCCGACCTGCTGGCGCGGCAGGAGGGGCAGGGGGAGCCCACATAATCTGCCGCGGCCGCGCAGGCCGGGGAATAGCGGTTGCGCCCGGGCCCGCCCTGTGCTATAATGTTTTTTGAGACTTTTTTACGGGAGAGGAACGGTTCCATGGAAATCAACGGCCAACAGGTACAGGAAGTATATTATTATAGAGATATGGGCCTGTCCGACGCCACCATGAAGGCCCTGGACAAGAAGGGCTTCACCCAGGCCACCCCCATCCAGGGCGGGGCCATCCCCTACTTCATGGAGTGGAAGGACGTGGTGGCCAAGGCCCCCACCGGCACCGGCAAGACCTTCGCCTTCGGCATCCCCATGGTGGAGCACATCGACCCGGGCTCCGACGCGGTGCAGGGCCTGATCCTGGCCCCCACCCGGGAGCTGGCCATCCAGATCCGGGACGAACTGCGGGATCTGTGCGCCTTCCGGGAGGGGGTGCGGACGGTGTGCCTCTACGGCGGCCAGCCCATCGACAAGCAGATCTCCCAGCTCAAGGCCAAGCCCCAGATCGTGGTCGCCACCCCGGGGCGGCTGATGGATCACATGAAGCGGCGCACCGTCAAGCTGGACAAGGTGCAGACCGTGGTGCTGGACGAGGCCGACCGGATGCTGGACATGGGCTTCATCCAGGACGTGACCCGGATCCTGGACAAAATGCCCCACCGCCGCAACTTGGGGTTATTTTCCGCCACCATATCACGGGAAGTTATGGATATCTCCTGGGTGTACCAGCGGGATCCGGCGGAGATCACCGTCCGCCCGGTGGAGGAGAACCGCCCGGATATCCAGCAGTACGCCATCGAGCTCATGGGCCGGGAGCAGAAGCTGGACACCATGTCCGCCCTGCTCACCCACGGCGGCTATGAGCGGGCCATCGCCTTCTGCAACACCAAGAACATGACCGACCGGCTGGCCGGCCTGCTGAAGATGCGGGGCTTCCCCTGCGAGGCCATCCACGGCGACATCCCCCAGAAGGAGCGGGAGCGCACCCTCCAGCGGTTCAAGGAGGGGAAGCTCCAGGTGCTGGTGGCCACCGACGTGGCCGCCCGGGGACTGGATATCGACGACGTGGACGCCGTGTTCAACTACGACGTGCCCGACGAGCAGGAGTACTATATCCACCGGATCGGCCGCACCGGCCGGGCGAAGAAGCACGGCGTGGCCTACACCCTGATGGCCTCCGTCACCGAGTCCGTCAAAATGCGGGACATCGCCCGGAACACCCGGATGGAGATCCAGCTGCTGAAGTACGACAAGGACGGCTGCCTGATGGTGGTGGAGCAGGAGAGTTGATCCGTAAACCGGGGGAGCGGCAGAGCGACCCCGGTTTCTTTGCCGCAGGGTGGGGCGGCACACAACATGACGGGAGGGGAACGGGATGAACATTCGCATTTTGGCCGTGGGCGACGTGGTGGGGGAGTCCGGCCTGGACTTCCTCCGCCGCCGGCTGCCCGCCCTGCGGAAGGAGCAGGGCGTCCATTTCACCGTGGTGTGCGGGGAGAACGCCGCCAGCGACGGGCTGCTCCCCGCCCAGGCGGAGGCCATCTTCGCCGCCGGGGCGGATGTGATTACCATGGGCAATCACACCTGGGATAAACGCCAGATCGTAACCTACCTGGAGGACACCCCCTATATCCTCCGGCCCGCCAACTACCCCGACCGGGCCCCCGGCCGGGGCTGGGCGGTGTTCGACGGCCCCCAGGGCCTGCGCCTCCGGGTGGTGGATCTCATCGGCCGGGTGGAGATGAACCCCAACTTCGACAACCCCTTCACCAAGATGGACGAGATCCTGAAAGCGGATCGCGCCGATCTGACCCTGGTGGACTTCCACGCCGAGGCCACCAGCGAGAAGGGGGCCATGGCCTGGTATCTGGACGGCCGGGCCCAGGCCCTGTGGGGCACCCACACCCACGTGCCCACCGCCGACTGCCAGGTGCTGCCCCAGGGGCTGGGCTTCGTCACCGACCTGGGGCTGACGGGCCCCAGCCAGTCGGTCATCGGCGTCAAGCCGGAGCAGGCCATCAACCGCTTTTTGGGCGGCCTGCCCCAGCGGTTCCAGCCCGCCCCCGGCCCCTGCCGGATGGGGGCGGTGCTCTTTGAGATCGACGCCGCCGCCAAGCGGTGTGTGGACGTGCGGCGGGTGGATCTGCCCTGAACAACAAGCAACGAAAAAGCGCGGGCGCTTCCGGAAAAGGGAAGCGCCCGCGCTTGTTTTGTCATTCAAACCATGATCCCGGGAACCGTGGGCTCCGGCTCCACAGGGACGGTCTCCACGGGGGCCGTTTCCACCGGTTCCGTCTCCACAGGATCGGTCTCTACCGGCTCCGTCTCCACGGGATCCGTCTCCTCCGGGCCGGGATCGGGATTCTCCCCCGTCCCCTTGCCGAAGGGCACGAAGCACAGGTTCATATCCACGTCCGAGCCGATGCCCGCCACCTTGCCCTTGGAGGAGTACTGCCAGAACTGGAAGTTGTACATACAGGAGGGGCTGTTGGCATACTCGGCGTACCAGAACTGGTACTGGGTGAGCTTGCTCAGATCCATCTTCACGTAGCCGCAGTACTCGTTGAAATACACCATGGGGGTGTAGCCCGCCGCCGCCACCTTTTTGCAGAAGGCGTCGATGCACTGGGTGATGATCCGGGCGTCCACGCCGTAGGCCCGGGACTCGTTGCCGCCCAGGTACTCCCAGTCGCACACCACGGGGTAGGTGATGTGCTCCCGGTAGGGCTCCAGCCGGGCCAGGAAGGCGTCCGCCTCCTCCTCCGCCTCCGCCACGGTGATGGCGTTGGAGAAGTAGTAGGCCCCCACGTCCAGCCCCGCGGCGATGGCCCCCTGCATATTGCCCTCGAATTTGGAGTCCTCCATGAGCACGCCGGAGCCCCAGGCCCGGTTGCCCGCCCGGATGATGGCGAAGTCGATGCCGTCCGCCGCCACCGCCTCCCAGTCGATGATCCCCTTGTGGCCGGACACGTCGATGCCGTGGGCGAAATAGCCGCCGGAGTAGGAGATCCGGCCCCCGTCGTCCCGGCTGAACTGGCCGCTGGTGAAGGGGGAGGCGGGCACCCCGTCCAGCCGGTCTATGTAGTAGTTGTTGAACCGGATCATGGTATCCTTCAGGTTGGCGTTCCGCACCCGCCAGACGATGGCCGCCAGCTCCTCCCGGGAGATGGGCTTGTCCGGCCGGAAGGTACGCACCCCGTCCTCGCTGAGGAAGCCGTCCATGATCCCCTTCTCATACAGCTCCACCACGTAGCCGTCCTCGCAGTCGGCGTAGGGGCTGGGGCCGGAGATGTCCGTCAGATCCAGGGCCCGGGCGGTCATCCGGGCCACCGTCAGCCGGGTGGGCACCGCGTTCAGATAGGCGTCGTTGAAGGAGTACATCAGCCGGTTGTCCAGGGCCAGCTGCACGTAGGGCATGGCCCAGTGCTCCCCCGGCCCGGCGGGGGCGGGCTCCTTCACCCCGATGGACAGCAGGATCAGCTTGAACGCCTCCCCGTAGGTAACGCTGCCAAAGGGCTGGAAGGTGCCGTCAGGGTAGCCGTTCACCACCCCCTGCCGGTACAGGTCGGACACGTACTGGTGGGACCAGCGATCCTCGGGCAGATCGGAAAACAGGGGCCCCGGGGCGGCCAGGGCGGTGGTGCTGGAGGAGGCCGCCAGCAGGACGGCCAGCAGCAGAATGGCAATACGTTTTTTCATGGGCGCTCCTTTTCACCGGGTGGGGTTGGGCGCCTGCGCCGCGGCCGTGGGCACAGGCATTTCGTCTCGTGCTTTCTATTTTACATAATTCGACGGGTTCTGGCAAGACCCGGGGAAAATTTAACAACTCTGAAAAATTTGCGCAACACCTCTTGACAGCGGCCCGGCGGTGTGCTATCCTCATGATGACAAATAAAATTGTCAAAGAGACAAGGAAAATTGTCAGACCGACAAAGAAAGCTGTCAGGAGGAATGGGACATGATTTGGAGTGAGCTGGGCATCAGCGGCGGTACGGCGCTGATCGTGCTGTGCGCGCTGTACTTTGTGGTCAAGTGGGCGGTGCGCAATGGGATCCGGGAGGCCCACGCCCGCATGAACGGGGAAAAGGGCTGGCCCCGGAGGCTCTGGGAGGGCTTCACCCAGGAGGGCGGGGCCTCGGAGGAGGAGGCGGGGTAATGCTGAAAAACCGCCTGAAGGAGCGCCGCGCCGCGTTAGGCGTGAACCAGCAGGAGCTGGGGCGGCTGGCCGGGGTGTCCCGGCAGACCATCAGCCTCATTGAGCGGGGGGACTACTCCCCGTCGGTGACGCTGGCCCTCACCCTGGCGAAGATCTGCGGGGTGGCGGTGGAGGACATTTTCAGTCTGGAGGAGGAGAACCATGAACAACAATGACAATACGGCCCGGCAGGAGAACCGGAAGGCCCTGCCCAAATTCATCCTGATCGTGGTGTGCAGCCTGATCGTGGGCGGCGTGCTGGGCGTCCTCATGGTGAAGCTGAGCCTGGAGAACTTCCAGGACGCTCTGGACGGGGCGGGGCGGTTCTTCACCAACTATGTGGCGCCGTGGCTGATCATCGCCCTGCCGGTGGTGGAGTTTGCCGTCTGCCTGCCCATCTATTTCAGCGCGAAAAAGCGGCTGGCCGCCTGGGACGGGGAGGACGAGGCCGTCAGCGACCAGGTGGAGGCCAGGCTGTCGGTGTGCATCTGGCTCACCGGGCTGTGTACGGTGCTGGCGTTCTTTTTGCTGGCGGCCATGTTCGCCGGGTTCGTGGGCAATGCGGGGACGCACTGGATGATGCCCGCCCCCCTGTTCTTCGGCGGGCTGGCGGCCTTCCTGGTGAACCTGTTCGCCCCCATGATCCTCCAGCAGAAGCTGGTGGATCTCACAAAACAGCTCAACCCGGAGAAAAAGGGCTCGGTGTACGACACCAAGTTCCAAAAGAAATGGTACGACAGCTGCGACGAGGCGGAGCGGGCCATCATCGGCCAGTGCGCCATGAAGGCGTACCAGGCCATGGTGCGGGTGTGCCTGGGGCTGTGGGTGGTGTTCGCCCTGGGCGGGATGTTCTTCAGCTGGGGGTTCCTGCCCGCCCTGGCGGTGTGTATCGTCTGGGGCGTGGGGCAGTCGGTGTACGCCTGGTGGGCGCTGAAGCTGGGCAAGTCCGGCGGGAGCGTCTATTGAGCCCAAACAACATCTTATTAAATCAGAAAGAAGGTCAACAAAATGAGAAAGTGTCTCAGGTGCGGCGCAGAAATGCAGGAGGGCTGCACGGTAAAAGTGGAGGGCGCGGGCTACGGCGTGGTGCTGTCCACCGAGGAAAACAAGATTTTCAGCGGGCGGATCGGCAAGCCCAGAGTGGCCATCTGCCCCAGATGCGGGGAGGTGTCCCTCTACCTGGAGGACGTGTCCAAGTTGGAGGGGTAAAGCCTTCAAAGCAAAAAGGCGCCCCGGAGCGGTGCTCCGGGGCGCCTTTTTGCCGTTTTAGTCGGTGACGTAGGGCAGCAGGGCCACGTGACGGGCGCGCTTGATGGCGTCGGTCAGCTGGCGCTGGTGCATGGCGCAGGTGCCGGTGGTGCGGCGGGGCAGGATCTTGGAACGCTCGGACAGATACCGCTTGAGCTTCTGGGCGTCCTTGTAGTCGATCTGCTCCACCTTGTCCACGCAGAACGCGCACACTTTGCGGCGCTTCCGGCCGCCGCGGGGCTTCGCATTATCCATAGCCATAATTGGCGAGACCTCCTTTATGTGAGATACCCTTGCTTAGAAGGGAAGATCGCCGTCGTCATCGTCGGCCAGCTCCGCGAACTGGTCGCCGCCCGACGGGATGCCGTAGTCGGCGGCGGGGGCGGCCGGGGCGGCGGGCCGTCCATAGCCTCCGCCCTGTTGTCCTCCGTAGCCGGAATTGCCGTAACCGCTGTTGTAGCTCCCCTGGCCGTCGCCGTCACGCTTGGAGTCGCCGAAGTAGACGCTGTCCGCCACTACCTCGGCGGAGCGGCGCTTGTTGCCCTCCTTGTCCGTCCAGTCCCGGATCTGGAGGCGGCCCTCCACCACGGCCATGCGGCCCCGGGAGAAGTAGCGGGAGACGAACTCGCCGGTGCCACGCCAGGCCACCACGTCGATCCAGTCGGTCTGGCGCTCGCCGGTGTTTTTGTCCTTGAAGTCCCGATCCACCGCCAGGGTGAAGGTGGCCACCGGGGTGCCGGACTGGGTGTGGCGCAGCTCGGGGTCACGGGCCAGCCGGCCCATGATTACGATGTGATTGAGCATAATTTTCTCCCTCTTACTCGTCCTTGCTGACAATGATGGAGCGCATGACGCTCACATTGATCCGCATCAGACGATCCAGCTCGGCGGGGAAGGCGGGATCGGCGGAGAAGGTCATCAGCACGTAGTAGCCCTCCTCCAGGTCGTTGATGGGATAGGCGAGGCGGCGCTTGCCCCACTCGTCCACCTCGGACACGGAGCCCCGGCCCTCGGCCAGCTCCTTGAAGCGGGCCACCAGCGCGGCGGTCTCCTCCTCGCCCAGGTTGGGGTTGAGGACGTAGAGCACCTCGTAGTTTCCACTGACTTTTGCCATTGTGTTTGCACCTCCTTATGGTCTTTTGGCCTCCGGCCGAACCGGAGGCAAGGATGGTATGCCGCGTCGTTCGGGTAAAAGGCGGCAGACTGCGGTATTATACCGCAGCCTGCCGGAAATGTCAAGGCTTATGCGCACAAATCCACGATAATATGGGCAAACAGCTTGGCGGACAGCATCAGATCGCTGACCCGCACCCGCTCGTCCGCGCCGTGGAGGTGGGTGTCGAAGCCGGGCAGGGTGCAGCCGAAGGCCACGCCGCCGGGGATGTCGTGGACGTAGGTGCCGCCGCCGGTGGACAGGCACTCCCCCTTCAACCCGGTGTACTCCTCGTACCGGCGCAGCAGGGTCTGGATGAAGGGGCTGTTCTCAGGGACGTGGTGGGGCGCGCCCTGCTCTCCCTCAAAAGTGAAGCCCCTGCCCTCGAAGGCGGCCTTGGCCACCTGGAGGCAGTTCTCCTCGGTGGCGCACAGGGGCGCCCGGCTGTCGAAGAAGCCCTTCAGCCCGGTGTCCGTCACCTCCAGCAGGGAGAAGGCCAGGGTCAGCGGCCCGGAGATAGGCTCCTCCTGGGCGATGCCCAGGGCCCGGCCCTTGCAGTCCCCGTGGGGGATCAGGGCGTTGAGCTGGCCCAGCGCCTCCTTGCAGCCCCCGTCGGCCAGGGGCAGGGCGCACAGCAGGGAGATGAGCCCGGTGATGGCGTTGTTGCCCCCCTCGGGGTAGGCGGCGTGGGAGGCCTCCCCCTTGGCCTTGATCACCGTCACCCCGTCCTCGTTGGCGAAGGTGAACTTCACCCCAGTGCGGGAAGTGACGTTCCGGGCGATGGGCTGGATATCGTACATGGTCAGCCCCTCCACCCCGGCGGAGGCGTCCCCGGGCAGGATATTCGTCCGGATGCCGCCGTGGAGCCAGTTCACCCGGGGCAGGGCCTCCTGGGCGGGCCAGCTCTTGGTGAAGGTGGGGCGGAGGCTGCCCTTCTCCGTGTTGATCACGGGGAAGCCGGAGTCAGGGGAGAAGGTGGCGGGGGCGAAGGGGTGGCGGGCGAAGTACCAGGCGATGTCGCCGGAGCCGCTCTCCTCATTGGTGCCCATGATCAGCTTGCAGTTCTTCGTCAGCGGCACGCCCAGATCCTTCACCGCCTTCATAGCCAGCAGGGAGGCCGCCACCGGCCCCTTGTCGTCGTCGGTGCCCCGGCCGTACAGCAGGCCGTCCACCAGCTTTGGGCTGTAGGGCTGGGTGACGCTCCAGCCCTCGCCGGGGGCCACCACGTCCAGGTGGCCCAGAATGTGCAGGGCGTCCTCGCCGCCGTTCAGGTCGGCGGTGCCCACATAGCCCTCATGGTTTTCCGCCGTCAGGCCCCACTCCCGGGCGATGGCCAGCGCCTCGTCCAGGGCGGCGGCGGGGCCGGGGCCGAAGGGGGCGCCCGGGGCGGGCTCGCCCTCCACGCTGTCGATGGACACCAGGCGGCTCACCGCCTCCACCAGCGTCTTTTCCTTATCCGCGAAATAGGCTTCGATCTGTTCTTTTGTGATCATATGTATAAACACTCCTCGTCTCCCGCGGGGCCGGAATGGCTGCCCTGCGGGGCCCCTTCAGGGCCGGTAACTTGTCCCATTGTACCGCATTTCTCTGTCAATTACAAGGGAAATTGGACGGAGCCTGGGGGCGTTCCCCCGGGGCCCCTGTTTCCGGCTGCCGCCGGGGGGGTGGGGCTGCGCCCCCCTGGGCCGCTGGGGGGGCAGGGGGGTCTCGCCTTCGGCTCGGTCGGCGCTGGACGAGCGCCACCGGCGCTCAGCGCCCCTGCCGGGGGCGTTCCTTTCTGCTCGTGCAGAAAGGAACCGAAAGACACGCTT
>JAETQF010000035.1 GCA_021770845.1 Oscillospiraceae bacterium | reverse complement strand
CGTCACCGGCCCCACCGGCCCGGACGGCGCCGCGGGCGCCACCGGTGCCACTGGCGCCACAGGCCCCACCGGGGCCTCCGGGCCCAACCCCACCGCCACCGCCGGCTTTGCCGCCAACACCCAGGGCAGCACCATCCTGGTGGCCCTGGGCGGCACGGCGGTGCCCATGCCCAACGCCCAGGTCTTTTCCCCGGACATCACCGCCAACGCCGGGAGCACGGTGTTCACCGTGGCCACGGCGGGCACCTATGTGATCTCCTACCACGTGAATACCACCCTGTCCCTGCTGCTGGGGACGCGGCTGGTGATCAACGGTGTGAACAACACCGCCTCCACCATTGCCCCGGTGGTGTCCACCTCCCACTTTGAGAACCAGATCAAGGTCACCCTGCCCGCCAACTCCACCATTACCCTTCAGCTCTACCCGGCCGCCGTGGCCGGGACGGCTATCCTGGTGGGCGGCGGTGCGGGGGCGTCCCTGACCATCATCCGGCTGGCCTGAGTGAGGCCCGCCTGAACGCGAACCGGGGGAGGCGCTTTTCGGAGCGCCTCCCCCGCGCTATGAATTTGTGTAAGGAGGCTTGGGCATGATCAGTGTCAGCCTGTGCATGATTGTCAAAAACGAGGAGGAGGTGCTGGAGCGGTGCCTGAACAGCGCCGTCGGCCTGGTGGACGAGATCATCGTGGTGGACACCGGCTCCACCGACCGCACCAGGGAGATTGCCGCGCGGTTTACCGACCTGATTTTCGACTTCCCCTGGCGGGACGACTTCGCCGCGGCCCGCAATGAATCCTTTGCCCACGCGTCCATGGACTACTGTATGTGGCTGGACGCGGACGACGTGCTTTTGGAGGAGGATCAGGCCGCGTTTCTGGCGCTGAAGGAGTCCCTGGATCCCGCCGTGTCGGTGGTGATGGCGCCCTATCACACCGGCTTTGACCAGAGCGGGCGGGTCACCTTTTCCTACTACCGGGAGCGGCTCATCAAGAACGGGGCCGGAATGCGCTGGGAGGGAGCCGTTCACGAGGTTGTCACCCCGGTGGGGCAGATCCTTTACGGGGACTTTGCCGTCACCCACCGCAAGACCCGCCCCGGCGACCCGGATCGGAACCTGCGGATCTACCAGGCCCAGCTGGACAGAGGGGAGGCCCTGGAGCCCCGCCAGCAGTTCTACTATGGCCGGGAGCTGTACTACCACGGGCGCTGGGAGGAGGCCCTGGCCGTCTTTGAGGACTTCCTGACGGATGGCCGGGGCTGGGTGGAGAACTGCATCGACGCCTGCTGCCACTGCGCCTACTGCCGGGAGCGGCTGGGCCAGGACGACGGGGCGCTGACGGCGCTGCTGCGCACCTTTGCCTACGACCGCCCCCGGGCGGAGGTGTGCTGTGAGCTGGGGCGGTGGTTTTTCCAGCGGGAGCGGTACGGACAGGCGGCCTACTGGTACGCCCTGGCCCTGACCTGCCCCCGGGACGACCGGCGGGGCGGGTTCGTCTCCCCGGACTGCTACGGTTATCTGCCCTGCATCCAGCTGTGCGTGTGCCACAGCCGCCTGGGCGACCAGAAGCGGGCGGAGGAATTCAATGAGCTGGCCGCCGCCTGCAAGCCGGACGATCCGGCGGTGCTCCACAACCGGGCGTATTTTCAGGCGCTGGATGACGGCTGCCCCGGCGCCGCAGACCGGGCTTGAAATCATCTCGCCGCTCCGCTATACTGTTGGACAGACGGACGCCCCGCTTCCCCGGCGATGGAGGGGAACGCTCCGAGCCGGGCGGGGAAGGAAACAGGACACACAGGAAAACCATTTGAATGGAGGCTGGCATCATGAGCACAGAGACAAACAAGCTGCTGGAGGCGGGCGCCCAAGCGCCTGACTTCACCCTGCCGGACGGGGAGGGGAACCTGATCTCCCTGTCGGACTTCACCGGGAAGAAGGTGGTGCTGTACTTCTACCCCCGGGACAATACCCCCGGCTGCACCCGGCAGGCCTGCGCCTTCGCCGGAGCCTTTGAGGAGTTCCGGCGGATCGGCGCGGTGGTTATCGGGATCAGCAAGGACTCCGCGGCGTCCCACAAGAAGTTCGCGGAGAAATATGATCTGCCCTTCCTTCTGCTGTCCGACCCGGAGCTGACCGCCATCCGGGCCTACGGCGTGTGGCAGGAGAAAAAGCAGTACGGCAAGGTGAGCATGGGGGTGGTGCGCTCCACCTTTATCATCAACGAGCACAGCGTCATTGAGCGGGCCATGCCCAAGGTAAAGCCGGACACCAACGCGGCGGAGGTGCTGGCCTGCCTCAAAGGGGAGAACTGAATGGAAAAGGGGCGCCCGCGGCAGCTGCGGGCGCCCCTTTTTACGCTCCATTTTTGAGGAAAACGAGGTGGTTTTCCGTGGACAGCTCCGGCTGAAGCTGGTATCCCAGCTGATCGAAGGCCGGGAGATCCGCCCAATCGGTGACATTGTTCTCCGCCAGCCAGCGCACCATCTGGCCCCGGGCCATTTTGCACAGGGCGCCCTTTTCGATAACCTTGCCGTCCTTCCATTCGCCGAAGGTACAGGTGAGGAAGCGGACGGACTTGGGCAGATGGGGCTCCACCGCTTTGCTGTATTCCCTGGAGGCCAGGTTGAGCACGAAGTCCGTCTCGGCGGCGAGCAGCCGGGCCGGAGCGTCCCCCCAGAATTCGTACAGATCCCGGCAGCCGTCCACCGACAGCTTCGCCTGCATCTCCAGCCGGTAGGGGGTCACGCCGTCAAAGGGCCGCAGCAGGCCATAGAAGCCGGACAGGATGCGCAGATGGGCCCGGAGGTAGTCCAGCTGGGCCGTCTCCATCACCCTGGGGGCCATGTACTGGTACTGGATGCCCTCATAGGAGAGAATGGCGGGGGTGAGCTTGCGGCGCAGCTCCATGGCGGACAGCCGCTCCACGTTCTGCCGGGCGATGGCGTCATTGCACCTCCAGAGGGCCTGCAGCGCGGCCGGGGACATGGCCTGAAGCGCGGCCTTCAGCCGTTCGGCCCGCTCCAGAAGGGCGGGCAGGCCGTCCACGGCGAAGCTGTCCGTATCCACCGCCATTTTCTTGGCGGGGGCAATGATGATGCGCATAGACTCACTCCCTGCTTTGCGCGGCGGCAGATTTGCGCGGTACGCTAAATAAAATACCATGAACCGGGGAAAAAAGCAAACCCTTCCTTTGGCCGGCGGGGCGGAGGGGTTGTCCCCCCGGGTTCGCGGCACCGTATCATGCGGCCCGGCCGTCAAAGGGAGCCGCCGGGAAATCATCCATAAAAAGCTTGCGCAAACGGGGGAAATGCGGTATAACTATAGCACGTCACATTGTGAAAGATTAACTATTAGATGTCAACCCCAAAAATGAAGGATGGAGTGAAAAAGATAGATGGCACAAAAAGGGTATAGCAAAGCAGAGATCCGGCAGGATCTCGGATGGCAATTAAGGCG
>JAETQF010000034.1 GCA_021770845.1 Oscillospiraceae bacterium | reverse complement strand
CTGTTATTTTGGTAGCCCACATCATACCGCACCTTCGCGGCAATATCCACATAAATCGGCAGACAGTTATCGGTCACGCCGCCTGGGCCAGCTCCTGGGCGATCCGCTCCCTGGCGCGGCGGGCGTACTCCTCCGTGACCTCGATGCCGGTGGCGGAATAGCCCTCCAGCACAGCGGCCAGGATGGTGGTGCCGGAGCCGGCAAAGGGGTCCAGGATGCGGCCACCCGGCTCGGTGATCTTCACGATATCCCGCATGAGCTGCAGGGGCTTCTCCGTCAGGTGGATGCGGTTCTGGGGATTGCCGTACTTAAACACCCCCGGCAGGCAGGGGACGGGGCGATTGATGGGCATATCTCCGTTGGACCCCCAGACGATGTACTCCGCCTGCTGGCGGAAGCGGCCCTTCTGGGGGCGGGAGTTGCCCTTGTCCCAGACAGCGGTGCCGCGCCAGATCCAGCCCGCCCACTGGAGGGCGTCGGAGGCGGCGGGGAGCTGCCGCCAGTCGATGAACATACATACCGGCGCGCCGGGCTTGCACAGCTTCCGGGCGTCCGCCAGCCACTCCGCCGCCCAGCGGGTCCAGGAGCGCTGGTCCTTGGCGTCCCCCTCGAAGGGCGGGGGCGCGTGGTCTCCCATGCTGGAATACTTCTTGGCGGTGGACTTGTTCTTCTCCGCCTGGGTGCGGCCCCCGGAGGCGTAGGGCGGGTCGGTGATGACGGCGTCGAAGGAACCGGGGGAGAAGCCCCCCAGCAGCTTCAGGGCGTCGCCCTGGATGATCTCCCACTTATCGTTCATGGGCATTCCTTCCTTTCTTCTTCTGAGATTTTTGGGGTTCGGGTTTGGGAGACAGTTCTGTCTCCACATACGCGCTGATGATATTGAGGGCCTCATCGTAGCTGCCGCAGGCGGTCACACGGCTGATCATCTCCTCGGCCTGTTCCTGCTGTCCGGCCCGCTTCAGCAGGCGGGAGGCTCGGCCCATGATGCCGAAGATGTTGCCGTCCTGGCCCAGCAGTTCCATTTTGGGTTTCTGCGGCGCCTGTTCCTGAGATATGAAACCGCCCAGCTGGTTGGGGACGTAGTCGGACAGCCATGTGCCGCCGAACTGCCCGTGGGTCTGGATGCGCCACATGGCCAGCCTGCCCACGTCCAGCTTGACTCCCTCGAAGGGGAACAGCAGGTTGGTCAGGTCGCCGTGCTGGAAAACGGACACGTTCTCCGCTTGGAACGTGCTGCCGTTCAGCAGGATGCCCGCCTCGGTGAACAATTCGTTGATGCCGTCCACCCACTCCTGGGCTGGCCCGCCGCAGCCCTGGAGGATCAGGCCCTCCTGGCCCTCCATGCGGCGCAGATCGTCTGTGGTAATACTTTTTATCATACTCGTCACCTCTCCTGACCCCGCCTGGGACGGGGCGGTGTGTGTCTACCTGATGGCTCGTCAGGCTTTCGTGTGATGAATTTTCCCCGCTGCTGAAGGTGCCAGATCATGTTGCCGATTTTCTCACCGTGAGTCTTGTCCTGCTCATCCAGCCAAAAGCCGCGCACAAGTCCCAACGGATCATCAAACTGGAGCAAGTCTGCCGCGTCCTCCTCGGAGCAGGCACAGGCCAGCTCGTCCCGGAGCTGCTGGGCCGCAACAATTTCAGGGGCCAGCGCAACCAGCTCGTCGGTGGTCTTGCCTTGGAGGCTTGCCACATAATCCCGATAGTTCTGATCCAGCCGTATCTGTAAAAGATCATTTTGATTCATTACCGCGCACCTTTTCCTTTCCGTGGGGCCTGCCTGCGAGGCGGGCTGCGTCCAATGGTTTCCTGGTCGGTCTTGACCTCAATGCCCAGATCCATGGCGTGGCGGATCTCCTCCCACATCCCCTGTGTCCACTCCGGGCCGTAGACGTGGACTTCTTGGCAGGACTCCACCAGCCGCAGGCCCATCTCCCGCGCCGCCTGATCCTGCTGGGGATTCTCCGGGTCAGCGATAGGAGGGAACATGAGATGGGGGCAGACAGGAATATCGCCCGCCTGAAACACCTCTTGGGCTTTCTGGCGGGCGAATTCAATGTTTTTCCCCACGTCCCCCCGAAGGGGAGCGCAGATGTATACCAGCTTGGGGCCGTCCTGGGCGCACTCCTGCTGCCGGTCCCGGAAGACATTCAGGTATTGTCCCACGGCCTGCCGGATCGTCTCGTAGTCGGCGGCGGTGGGGCGGTATGCGTACCACTCAAATTTTCCGTAGTCATCCCAGATGCGGGGGATCACGCCATCCCGGAAATTGGGGTTGCCGGGGACGGGCTTCTTGCCCAGCAGATCTTTCAGTCTCAGTACCTGGGTGTCCACCGGCCCGTCCGTGCGGTTCAGCACCGTCAGTTTCAGGGCGTCGTACTCGCCGGAAATGTGGGTGGAAATGAATTGCGCCCGCACCCGCAGATCCTTGCCCAATGTTCCGAGACAGGCCCGGCCCGAACAGGCGGGGTTGTCGATGATCTTCCCATCCCCAAACAGATGCCATAATTCCTGCTCAAAAAAACTGCTCATTTTTCACTTCCTTATTCGTAAATGATATAGTATTCTGTTCCGTCATTGCCCCAGCGGATGGTTTCCATGTACCGGCCCTTGCTGACCAGCCACCCGACCTCTCCCATGACGGCGGCCACATCGGCGGCCCGGACACAGCGGACGGTCTGCTTGAACAAACCTCCGCAGCGTATGATTTCTCCTGTGAATGCGTTCCGTTTCATCCGCTTGAACGCCGGGAAGGAAGCCTCCACAGACATTCCGAAGGTGGTCCCGTCAAATTCCCGCAAATGAAGATCCATTATCCTTTTTGCGCCTCCCCATCCTTGCAGTAAAACGGGCAGGCCATGCAGATGCTGGAATTGGGCAGTTCATAGTGTCTGCCCGTGAACAGGCACGCCCGGTTTTCACAGTCGCTGGAGACCCGCCAGGGGGCCTGTTTCCGCTTCCGGCTGTGAACGCAGGTTGCGTAGCCATACAGGTTTCTAATCCTCATCTGTCCTGTCCTTTCGCCCCGCGCTTTTTCCTGGGAGCCTTGGCCTGCTCCATGGGGGCCGGGGGAGGCTCCAGGCCGCCTTTGTCCACACCCGGAACATCGTCCGGCTGTCGGTACTCATAGCTGCTCCCATCCGCAGTCAGGCACAGATCATAGTCAGAGAGGTCGGCGCCCATGATCTCCGCCGCCATCTCATAGGCTTCCCGGCTGCCGTCCTCCGGCACGTTGATGTCGATGACCTCGCCGCCCTTCAGCGTCATCTCGCCCACATTGTATCCGATGTTTTCATCCGCCCAGCGGTAGGTGATAGTCTGCTCCGGGTATTTTTTGGACAAAAGCGTTATGATTTTCGGGACAGAATTCCATGCGGTGAAGAACTCCACCGTATCAGAATCCTGCTCCAGCGGCGGAAATCCATAGGCGTTCCACTTCGTCCCCCAATTAC
>JAETQF010000033.1 GCA_021770845.1 Oscillospiraceae bacterium | reverse complement strand
ATCTTAGCTTCAAATAGAATTGATGAGACCCTTCATCACGCTGTTTCCAGCGTTCCGAAGGACTCAAGTCCTTCTGGTGCTTTCTCGTTTCTTCGTTGTTTAATTTACAAGGTGCAGGCCCGTTCCGCCGGCGCTCAAGCTGTCCTCGTCATGCGGAACTCTGTTAGTTTAACACGCCGCCGCAGGTTTGTCAAGCGTTTTTTTCGCCGTTCCGCAAATTATTTTTTGCTTCCCGGGAGCTTCCCGCTCTCCTGCCGAACGCTTTGCTACTATACCAGACCGGAGCCCCTTTGTCAACACCTTTTTTCGTATTTTTCCCGCCTTTTTACAAGATTTTTTTCGACCACAAAATGTTGTCCCTTTCCCGCCTCCAAACCACTATTTTCAGTGCGCCGGAGGAGGGCTTGGTGCGGCCCCGGGCTATACCCCCCGCCTCCCTCAGCTCCGGCCCGGCGGCAGGATCAGCGTCAGCGCCGCCAGCGTCAGGCAGCCCAGGCACAGTGTTTCCGCCGTCAGCAGCCCCGGAACCCCCGCCAGCGCCAGTCCCAGCCCCAGCGCCACCGCTCCCGCGGGCCAGGGCCCCTCCCCCCAGCTCCGGGACAGCAGCCCCGCCAGCGTCAGATCGGGCAGCAGCCACAGCGCCGAGATCAATCCCTCCAGCCGGGCACTGTCCCCCAGCAGGCCCGCCGCGGCAAAGAACGGCCCCTCCGCCAGCGCCGCTGCCACCCGGGGGCTCAGCAGCCCCGCCGTCAGCAGCGCCAGCGCCGCCGCCAGCAGCCCCAGCCCTCCCAGCCAGAGCAGCCCCCGGTGCACGCCCCCCGGCTCCTCCTCTACCTTATATAGAAATGGCAGCGCGAACAGCCCCGTGGACAGGGTAACGCCCCCCGCCGCCAGCGACTGGGCCCAGCCCCCCGCCGGCTCCAGCACCCACGCCCAGTGCACCCGGGGCAGGCCCAGCAGCAGCACCGCCGCCGCCGTCACCCCTGCCGCCAGCCAGAGGATCTCCACCGTCCGGAAGAAGGCCGCGCCCTTCCCCCAGCCCATCCACAGCAGAGGCAGGGCCAGCAGGATCAGCAGCCAAATTCCATTCCCCCGGCCCGCTCCCGCCGCCTGGAGCCGCCCCACCGACCGGGCCAGCACGTCCGACAGCAGCACCGCGCCCCAGGCCCCGTACAAAACCCGCAGCGCCGGGTGCAGGGGCCTGCGCCCCACCCGCCGCACCAGCAGCCAGCCCAGCAGCACCCCGGCGGGAACCCAGACCAGCAGCCACCGCCAGTCCGCCCGCCCCGCGGCGGCGGCCGCCGCGGACAGCCCCCCGGTCATCACCGCCACCGACAGCTGCCGGGGGGATAACGCATCCCTGCTCACGCCGCACCCCTCCACTCCTCCCAGTCCAGCATCCAGGGCCCGTCCTCCCCCCCGGTGATCAGGGGCAGGCACAGCTCCTCCCCCCGGTAGAGCGCCGCCAGCGCCTCCACCACCGTGGGGGCCTCCATCCCCTGCCGCTCCAGCAGCTCCAGGGCGGAGGCGGGATCGGCGCAGTCCTCCAGCAGGGCCGCCGCCCCCTCCTCCGCCAGCCAGACGGTGCAGGCCGCCCCCAGCTCCTCGTTCCGCAGGGCGGTGAGCAGCACATTTTCCAATTCCACGTCCCGCCCTACAATGAGATACGAGACGCTGGTGAGGGACAGCTCCGACCGCCCCGACCAGGGCAGCCGCTCCAGCGCCCGGTTGAAGTCCGCCCCGGCGCAGGCCCCCCGGCTGGGGTTATCCTGATCCTCCCCGCCGCACACCGCCGTCAGGATCACCGGCCCCCGCCCGTCCACGCCCAGGGCCCGCACCAGGGCCAGCCCCTCCGGCTCCTTGGGGGCGGAGCGCCCCCCCGCCAGCAGCACCGCCAACCCAACGCCCACCAGCAGCAGTTTTCTCATCCCTGGTTCCTCCTGTTGTCCGTATTCAAGTAGTCCGGCCGGGTTTTCACCTCGGGCAGCGGCTCCCGCAGCACCGTGTGCCCCTCCTTCTGCCGCCCCGCGTTGGAGGCGAAGGGCGTCAGGTAGGCCACTCCGAAGGTCTCCAGCTTGGCCAGCCGGTACACCAGCGCCAGCCCGCCCAGCGCCAGCCCCTTCAGCCCCAGCAGCCCCCCCGCCAGCGTCAGCCCGAACCGCCACAGCCGCAGGGCCCCGGCGAAGTCCTGGCTGGGGGCGGTGTAGCCCGCGATGCCCGCGATGGCCACCACCACCAGCACCGCCGGGGACACCAGCTTGGCCTCCACCGCCGCCGAGCCCACCACCAGCCCGCCCAGGATGGACACCGTCTGCCCGATGGAGGAGGGCAGCCGCAGCCCCGCCTCCTGCAAGACCTCGAAGGCCAGCAGCATCACCAGCACCTCGGTGAGGGTGGAAAAGGGCACGCTGGCCTTGGCGGCGATGATGGACAGGGCCAGCTTCACCGGGATGAGCTGGGGGTAGAACAGCACCGCCGCCGCGTACAGCCCCGGCAGGAACAGGGTGATGAGCATACACACATAGCGCAGCACCGACAGCGCCCCCGCCACCGCCCAGCTGGTGCTCCGATCCTGCCCGGTGCGGAAGAAGCTGTCCAGGGTGGCGGGGAACAGCCACCCCATGGGGATGCCGTCCACAATCACCCCCACCCGCCCCTCCGCCAGCCCCGCGCAGAACCGGTCGGGCCGCTCGGTGTAGGCCGTCAGCGGGAAGGCCGTCCGGCTCTCGTCCGTCACGTACTGCTCCAGATTCCCCGTCATGAGCAGGGCGTCGATGTCGATCTGGCCCACCTTGGCCTTCACCTGCCGCGCCAGATCCGGATCCGCGATGCCCTCCACATAGAGCACGTCCACCGGCGTGACGGACTGCCGCCCCACGATCTGCTCGTGTACGCGCAGCTCCGGGGCCCGGAACCGCCGCCGCACCAGCGACGTGTTGGTGCGCAGGCTCTCCACGAAGGAGTCCCGGGCTCCCTTCACGTCGGGCTCGTTCTCCGGATCGGAGACGGATCGCTTCTCCTCCGTCCCCGCCGACAGGGTGAGCACCTGCTCCTTTCCCGGGAAAAACAGGGCCACCGAGCCGTCAATCAGGTCGAAAATCACCTGATCGGCGGTCTCCCGGCTCTGTACCACCAGGGAGTACAGCCCGCCCTTGAGCATCAGGTCGAAGGCGGCGTCCATGTCCGCCGCCTCCCGCAGGGCCTGGTTCTGGGTCAGGGGCCGCAGCACATAGTCGCAGGCCCGCTCATTGCGCACCTGCCCCGCGATGAACAGCATCTCCACCTGTCTGGCCGGGTCGTTGTTCAGGTACAGCGTCCGGCGGTTGAAGTCGGCGCAGCCCTCAAACACCCCCGCCACCCCGTCCGCCGTCAGCGGGACATGGTACCGGGGCTCCCGCCGGGGGTGGGGGGGCGGCGTCTCCTTTTTTGTTCCAAAAATCCCCATGCGGTTCCTCCTTTTGGAACCAGTATGCCGCGCTTGCATGGCTGCTATGCAAAATTTGAGTGAATTTTCGCACAATTTGCATGAAAATCTCCCAAAAAAATTTGACTGCCCCGCCCCGTCTATGGTACACTGTTTTCAGAGGGCAACGCTCTTGTTGAACTATGTGGAAAAGAGGAGACGCATATGTATCGCATCGTGAAAAAGCGGGTGCTCAACCCCACCGTGACGCTGATGGAGGTGGAGGCCCCCGCCGTGGCCCGGAAGGCGGAGCCGGGGCAGTTCATCATCCTCCGGGTGG
>JAETQF010000023.1 GCA_021770845.1 Oscillospiraceae bacterium | reverse complement strand
TCCTGGGCTCCAGCCGCCAGCCCTTCAAGCTGATGCGGGTGCCCGACGAGAACGGCCTGGACAAGGTGGAGGCCATGAAGTACACCTACCGCCGCCTGCGGCTGGACTGCCTGGTGATTCTGGGCGGCAACGGCAGCCAGAAGACCGCCAACCTGCTCAGCGAGGAGGGGCTGAATATCATCGGCCTGCCCAAGACCATCGACAACGACCTGTGGGGTACGGACACCACCTTCGGCTTCCAGTCCGCCATCTCCCTGGCCACCGAGGTCATCGACTGCATCCACACCACCGCCGCCTCCCACAACCGGGTGTTCATGGTGGAGATCATGGGCCACAAGGCGGGCTGGCTGACGCTGAACGCGGGCATTGCCGGCGGCGCGGACATCATCCTCATCCCCGAGATCCCCTACAACATCGACTCCGTGGTGGCCAAGATCAAGCAGCGGGCCGCCTCCGGCAACGGCTTCACCATCCTGGCGGTGGCGGAGGGCGCCATGTCCAAAAAGGAGGCGGAGATGCCCAAGAAGGAGTACAAGCAGCACATGGCGGAGCTGCTGGAGAAGTACCCCTCCGTGTCCTACGCCATTGCGGACAAGATCCTGAAAAAGACCGGCAAGGAGGTGCGGGTCACCGTCCCCGGCCATATGCAGCGGGGCGGCACCCCCTGCGCCTACGACCGGGTGCTCTCCTCCCGGCTGGGCACCACCGCGGCCCTGATGATCTCCAAGGAGGAGTACGGCAGCATGGTGGCCATTCAGGATCACGTCATCACCTCCGTCCCCCTGAAGGAGGTGGCGGGCAAACTCAAAACCATTGACCCCAAGTCCGACATCATCGCCGAGGCCCGCCTGCTTGGCATCAGCTTCGGCGACGACTGAGTTCCTTTTTCTCGAGAGAAAAAGGAACCGAAAAAGAGCTTGAGTCCGCTTCCAACCGGGTGCTGATTTGGAAGTTTGCACCCGGTGACGGAATGGCTGCGTAAGGGAAGCGTTTTTTACAGACAGACAGCCCGTCCCGGAAATCGGGGCGGGCTGTTTCTCATTTCTCGAACTCTTTGTAGTCCACATTGCTGAACCATGCGTCGTCAGAGATTTTGGGGAAAGCGGTCAGCTCCCCCGACCCGTCGGCCACATACAGGCACTTTCCTTTGAGGATGGCGTCAAAGCTCCGCCCCGCCGCCGTAATGGTTACCACGTCCCCGTTTATCTCATAAATTCCCCGCTCCAGCGCCTCAAACTGGCGGTAGCGGTAATAGGCGCGGACGCCCTCCCACTCCTTCATCAGCACGATGTATTCTCCCAGCTCCCAAGGGTTCTGGCTGGTACAGTAGGTGCCCGCCGTCTGGGTGTCGCCGGGGTGAAGCTGCTTATACCGGCGCAGCCCCATCGACAGCATCAAGATGATACAGCACAGCACAAGCACCAACGCCGCATAGGCCCCATACCGCTCCATCCACTTCCAGAACCTGTCCAGGCGGCTCTCCATAGCCGAGGCCAGGTTTTTGTCCGCCGCCGCCCGGAACTCTGCCTCGTCGTCCAGCCGCCGGCCCTCCAGCAGCTCGTTCAGGCTCACGTCAAATTCCCTCCCCATCAAAGCCAGCAGCTCAATGCCGGGCATATAGTTCCCGTTCTCCCAGCGGGAGACGGTCTTGTTGGTCACCCCCAGCCGCTCCCCCAGCTCCTCCTGCGTCCAGTCCCTCTCCCGGCGCAGCTGGGCGATGAAGGCCCCGATTTTTACCTGATCCATCCTCTGGCCCCCCTTCCGGCTTCAGCGTACCCGGACGGCCCCGGTTTGTACACCCCAAAAACAGCGAATCCGCAAAAAGCCCCCGCTTCCCACAGAAAGCGAGGGCTTTGCTCAATCCTGCCGGTACTGCTCCTGAAGGGCCTGGGCGGTCTTGTCCAGCTCCCCCACCTGCTCCGCCGCCCGGCCCAGGGCCTGGGCCTGCTCCAGCAGGGCGTCCATCCCCCGGCGCAGCTTGCCGTACTGCTCCAGCACGCCGTCCAGCCAGAGCTGGGTGTCCGTCCGGATCCGCTCCGCCTCCGCCTGGGCCTCGTCCACCGTGTCCTGGGCCCTGCGGTGGGCGTCCAGCTCCACCGTGGCCACCCGATCCTTCAGCTTGGCATAGCTGGCCGCCATGGGCTCCAGGGTGCCCACCTGGGCCTGGAGCCGCTCCAGCTCCTTCTTGGCCACCACCAGCTTGGATTCGGTCTGGGACAGCTCCCCCCGCAGCTTGGACAGCGTTCGGGTGGACGTCTCCAGCGAGGCCCGTACCTTGGCCTCCTCCGCCGCCGCGCCGCTCTTTTCGCTCTCCGCGCCGGACAGGGCGGCCTCCAGCTCCGCGCTGCGCCCCTCCGCCTGCTCCAGCCGCTCCTGGAGCTGGGCCAGCTCCTGCCGGTGGGCGGCGGCGGTCTGCTCGAGATACTCCTGCACGTCCCGGCGGTTGAAGCCGCCCAGAGCGGTGCGGAACTTTTGAATCACCGTGTCCATCCCGTCTCCTTCTTCCTCCATCAGTTTGGTCAGTTTCTCTATTTTAACACAGAATCCGCCTGCTGGCAACGCCCCTCCGGGAAGTTTTTGGGAAAGATCCTGGAAGGTCATTGACAAGTCCCAAACTTTGGGGTACGCTATAGCTGACGCACGGGCTTTGTCTCAACGTCTTTACATGGGCTCCGGCCCGCAGGAGGTTTTCCGCAATGCTAATCCCGGTTCTGCTGTTCGCCGTCGGCTTGGTCTTTCTGATCAAGGGCGGCGACTGGTTTGTAGACGGTGCCACCGGCATCGCCCGCCGATTCCATCTGCCCGAGCTGCTCATCGGCGCCACGGTGGTGTCCATCGGTACCACCCTGCCGGAGGTGATGGTGTCCACCACCTCCGCCCTGTCCGGCCACGGCGAGATCGCCTACGGCAACGCCATCGGCTCGGTGATCTGCAACACCGCCCTCATCGCCGCCCTCACCGTGGCCATCCGCCCCGGGAAGGTGGATCCCAAGTCCCTGCGCCTGCCGGTGGCCTTCTTTTTCACGGCGGCGGCGCTGTACGCCGGCATCGCCTACACCACCGGCCAGTTCACCCAGGTCGCGGGCTTCTGCCTGCTGGCCCTGTTTGTGGTCTACATGGTTGCCACCGTGTGGCAGATGAAGGCCCACCCCTCCCCCGCCCCCCACGGGGAGCCCATCCAGGAGGAGGGCGGCTCCACCCTGAAGGATATCGTCCTGCTGGTGGCCGGAGCCGCGCTCATCGCGGTGGGGGCCAACCTGCTGGTGGACAACGGCACCCTCATCGCCCAGGCCCTGGGCGTGCCCGAGTCGGTCATCGCCCTCACCTTCGTGGCCCTGGGCACCTCCCTGCCCGAGCTGGTCACCGCCATCACCTCTCTGGTGAAGGGCCACGGGGCCCTGTCCCTGGGCAACGTCATCGGGGCCAACCTGTTCAATCTGGTGCTGGTGTCCGGGGTGTCGGTAACCCTGGCCCCCTTCCCCATCCCCAAGAGCGCCCAGATCGCCGGCTATAACGCCTCCCTGGTGCTGGATCTGCCCGTCATGTTCCTGGTCATGGCGCTGCTCACCCTCCCCGCCCTGCGCCGGGGGAAGCTGAGCCGGATCCAGGGCCTGGCGCTGCTGGCCATCTACGCCGCCTTCTGCGCGGTGCAGTTCACTCTTTAGTGGTTCCAATGCCGCCTTCCTCCGGGAGGGCGGCCATTCAATGATAAGGAGAGATCGCGCCATGTCAAAGCCCATTACCTTTGCCATCTGCGGCTGCGGGGCCCGAGGGCTGGAGGCCTACGCCCCCTACCAGAAGGAGCACCCGGAGGAGATGCGGATCGTCGCCGGGGCGGACGTCCGCCCGGAGCGTCTGGCCCTGCTGCGGGAGCGGTACGGCGTGCCAGAGGATCGCTGCTTTCCCTCCGACGACGCCCTGCTGGCCCAGCCCAGGCTGGCCGACGTCATGATCGTGGCCACCCAGGATCGGCAGCACGTCCGCGCCGCCCTGGCCGCTTTGGACAAGGGCTACCACGTCCTGCTGGAGAAGCCCATCTCCCCCAGCCTGGAGGACTGCCGCGCCCTGCAGGACAAGGCCCACGAGACGGGCAAAACGGTGGTGGTGTGTCATGTGCTGCGGTACACCCGGTTCTATGCCGCCCTGAAGGATCTCCTCTCCCGGGGGGAGATCGGCAAGGTGGAAACCATCGACGCCATCGAGCACGTGGCCTACTGGCACCAGGCCCACAGCTTCGTCCGGGGCAACTGGCGCAACGACCGCGAAACCAGCCCCATGATCCTGCAAAAGAGCTGCCACGACATGGACATACTCCGCTGGCTGGCGGGAGAGCCCTGCCTGCGGGTGCAGAGCTTCGGCTCCCTGGACTACTTCAAAGAGGAAAACGCCCCGGAGGGGGCGGCCCTGCGGTGCCTGGACGGCTGTGCCTGCAAGGAGGACTGCCCCTACGACGCGGAGAAGATCTACGTCACCGACCCCCGCACCGGCATACGGGGCCGGGGGGCGGGCTGGCCCTGCGACGTGCTGGCCAGCGATCCGGACGAGGAAAAAATTATGGCCGCCCTGCACACAGGGCCCTATGGCCGGTGCGTGTTCCACTGTGACAACAACGTGGTGGATCACCAGACGGTGAACCTGGAGTTTGCCAACCACATCCACGCCACCTTCACCATGACCGCCTTCACCCAGGACTGCCACCGCACCATCAAGGTCACCGGCACCCAGGGCGAGATCGAGGGGGACATGGAGGAAAACACCCTCCACCTGCGCCGGTTCGGCCGGCCGGAGGAAGTCATCGGCCTGCAGGAGGAAAGCGGCGCCTATTCCGGCCATGGCGGCGGCGACTTCGGCCTGATGGCGGCCTTCTGCAAGCTGATGGCGGAGGGCGGCGCCCAGAGCCTCACCGGCATCGACGCCTCGGTGGAGAGCCACGTGATGGCCCTGGCCGCGGAGGCGTCCCGGCTGGACGGGGGCCGGACTATCACCCTGGCGGACTTCTGAGTACATCCATAGACGGACGGGCGGCAGGTCTCCCCTGCCGCCCGTTTTTTTATGCGTATCCGTACCGCTTGCGCTTGGCCGCCAGAAAAACCAGCGTCACCGCCACCGCCATCACCTCCGCCGCCACAATAGACCACCAGATCCCGTCCAGCCCCCAGAGCATGGGGAAGATGATCACCGCCGCGCACTGGAACACCAGGGTGCGCAAAAAGGAGATCAGCGCCGAGGTGAGCCCGTCGTTCAGCGCGGTGAAAAAGGAGGAACCAAAGATGGCGAAGCCGGAGAACAAGAAGGACACGGAGAAGATAGCAAAGGCGTGGGCGGTCATGTCCAGCAGATCCGGGTCATAGCCCACGAAGATCACCGACAGGGGCCGGCCCAGCGTCTCCCCCGCCAGACACATGGCCGCGGAGAAGCCGCCAATGAGGGCGGCGCTGCGCCGCAGCAGCCCCTTCAGCTCCCCCTGGTTGCCCGCGCCGTAATGGTAGCCCACCACCGGGGCCGTCCCCACGGCATAGCCGATGAAGATGGCCTGGAAAATCATGCTCACGTACATCAGCACCCCGTAGGCGGCCACGCCGTCCTCCCCGGCCTTGGCCATGAGCTGGCCGTTGTACAGCATGGACACCACCGACATGGAGATATTGCTCATCAGCTCAGATGCCCCGTTGGAGCAGGCGGCCAGCAGCGCCCGCCCGTCGAAGCCGCACCGGGTCAGTCGCAGCAGGCTGGAGTTTTCCCGGGCAAAGTAGATCAGCGGGATCACGCCGCCCACCATCTGGCTGAAGGCGGTAGCCGCCGCCGCGCCCACCACGCCCCAGCGGAAGGCCCCCACAAACAGGCCGTCCAGCGCCATGTTGGTCACCCCCGCCGCCACCGTAACGGCAAGGCCCAGCTTGGGCTTTTCCGCCGTGGCGAACAGGCACTGGAACTCCATCTGGAGGACATAGAAGGGCAGCGCCGCCAGGATGATCCGCCCGTAGGTCACGCAGTCCTCCCACATCTGGCCCTCCGCCCCCAGCAGGGAGGCCACGGCGGGCAGCAGGGCGATCCCGGCCGCCCCCAGCGCCACGCCCAGCGCGCCCCCCGTCCAAACCAGCAGGGAGAAGATCTCGTTGGCCTTTCTGATGTTCCCCTCCCCCATGGTTTTGGAGATGAGGGCGCTGCCGCCGGTGCCCAGCATAAATCCGGCGCAGCCCAGAATGATCAGCACCGGGAAGATGAAATTCACCGCCGCGAAGGCGGTCTTGCCCGCGTAATTGGACACGAAAAACCCGTCCACCACCCCGTAGATGGAGGTAAACACCATCATGATGATGGAGGGGAAGGTGAAGCGCAGCAGGCGCTTGCAGTCAAAGTGATCGGATAGCTGTATCATGGCTCGTTCTGACGCTCCCGTTCTGTTTCAAGGCTCTGAATCCCCTCCCGGAAGGCGGTGAGATACCGCTGGGTAAGGGTCAGGTACGTCTCCACATCCTCCGGCCGCCAGGAGGCGAACACCCCGTCCTCCACCTCCATGATCCGGGCCACGGTGCGCCGGGCCAGGGCCAGCCCCTTCTCCGTCAGGCACACGTCCTTCCGCTTTCCCCCGGCCTGCTCCAGGCGGGCGATCCCCTCCCCCTCCAGCTTCCGCAAGGCGGAGTTGATGGTCTGCTTGCTGATCCCGGTCTGGACGCACACCTCCCGCAGGGGGCAGCGGCGGCCGTCGCCGTAATCATAGACGGTATAGAGGATCTGCATCATGCTGTGGGACAGACCCAGCCGAACCGAGGCGTCGTGATACGCCTCCGTGGTCTCGTTGAACAGATGGTTGAAGCGGCGCAGGGCCTTGGATCCGTGGGGCATGGGCGGTTCCTCCCTTGGTATGAAATCGTACTCCGGTAGTATAGTACGATCTCATACTAAAGTCAACCCCCTTCCGCCGGACAGAAAAAGGGAGCCCTCCGGCACAACCGGGGGCTCCCTTTTCCGCGGGGCGGCGGCGTCCGCTCCAGGCGTCCCGCTCAGCCACGGCTCCTGTCCGTTTCTTTGTTCCACTCCAGCCACAGGGCCAGCGCCGCCGCGGCCAGCGCACCGGTGAGCTTGCCCGCAAACAGCGGAAACAGCATCTCCGGCTCCACGCTGACCACAAAGCCCATGTGGGCGGCCAGCAGGCTGGCCCCGCTCACCAGAAAGGCCCCCGCCGCCACCTTGCCCCGGCGATCCATGTCCGGATACATGGACAGGGCGGGCAGAGGGGTGGCCAGACTGACCAGCATCCCGGTGAGGCTCTCAGGCTTCACCCCCAGCCTGCCGCCCAGCCGCCGGAAGGGGCGGGCCAGCCCCCGGCGCAGCAGCTCCGCCACAGGCAGGCTGCCCAGCATCACCACCCCGATGGAGGCCACCACCGCCATGGCCTCCGAAACGGGGGCCATGCCCGTCACCGGGTTCCACCCCGTCAGCGACTCCACCGCCGCCAGCACCAGCCCCCCGGTGACAAGGGCCCTGATGCCGGCGGCCAGGGCGCAGAAACCCCTGACCATCCGCTCCGGGGCCTTCCACAGCCCCACCAGCAGCAGCAGGGACAGGGCAAAGACGGGCAGGTTCTGATGCAGGCAGGCCGGGAGGGTCAGCCCGGCGGCCAGCCCTCCCGCCGCCAGCCCCACCGGCATGGCCGCCAGCCCCAGCATGATGCCCCGGGCAAACAGCGGGCGATCCGGCTTTGCGATCATCCCCATGCCCACGGGGATGGTAAACACCAGGGTGCAGCCGAACATGGCGGCCACCACCAGCCCCGCGTAGCTGCCCATGAAGGGGTCGGCGGCCAGCTCCCGGGCCAGCTGATAGCCCCCCATGTCGATGGCCAGCAGGCCCCCAAACATGGCGGGATCCACCCCCATCAGCCGGTACAGAGGGACGATGAACCGGCCCAGCACATCCGCCAGCACCGGCGTCAGGCAGATCATCCCCGCCATGGACAGGGCCATGGGCCCCAGCAGCAGAAAACCCTTTTCAAACTGCTCCCCCAGGCCCAGCCGGTTGCCCAGAATGCGGTCGATTCCGCCCAGCACCGCGCCCCCAGCCATCACGATCATCAGGATCCGGTTCAGCGCCACGATTGTCATGTGGGCGTCCTCCTTTTACTGCCTGGGGGCAAAGTCCCGGCTCCGGCGCACCAGCTGGGCGGCAAAGGGGGTGGCGGGGCTGGACAGGAGGGCGCTGGGCGGGCCGAACTGGGTGGCCCTGCCCTCCTCCATCACCAGCACCCGGGTGCCCAGCTTGAGGGCCTCCTCAATGTCGTGGGTGACGAACAGGATGGTAATGCCCCGCTCCTGGTGGAGGCGCAGGATCTCGTCCTGGAGCTGACGGCGGGTGATCTCGTCCACCGCCCCGAAGGGCTCGTCCATCAGAAGAATATCCGGCTGGGCGGCCAGGGCCCGGGCGATGCCCACCCGCTGGCGCTGCCCGCCGGACAGCTCCCGGGGGTAGCGCCCCGCCAGATCCGGCTCCAGCCCCACCGTTTGCAGCAGCTCCGCCGCCCGCCGGCTGCGCTCCTCCCCCTTCCAGAGGGGGGACTTGGACAGGGAGGGCACGTAGGCGATGTTTTTCTCCACCGTCATGTGGGGGAACAGGCCCACGTTCTGGATGGTGTAGCCGATGCCCCGGCGCAGGGCCACGGGGTCGGCCTGGGCCACGTCCTGACCCTTCACCAGCACCCAGCCCGTGTCGGCGGAGATGAGGCCGTTCACCAGCCGCAGGGCGGTGGTCTTGCCGCAGCCGGAGCGGCCGATCACCGTCAGGAACTCCCCCCGCTCCACGGACAGGGAGAAGTCCCGCAGCACCGGGTGGCCGTCAAAGGACTTGCACACCCGGTCAAATTGAATCACAGGCTCCGCCATGGCTTATCCCTTCAAAACGCCCTTTTCCACCAGGAAGTCCCGGGCCGCCTCTTTCTCGTCCGCGCCCTCCACCTCCACCAGGTAGTTCAGGTGGGCCATCTCCCCGTCGGACAGCAGGCCGTCCATCTTCATCAGCGCCTGCTCCAGGCCGGGGTGCTTCTCCAGCGCGTCCTGCCGCACCACGGTGGAGCAGAAGTAGTTGACCTGCAGGTGCAGATCGTCCTCCAGCGTCACCAGCCCGGCGGAGGCGTTGCCCAGCTGGGCGTCGGTGGTGAAGGCGTTGGTCACGTCGATGTCCCCGTTCCGGAGGGCCTGGTACTTCAGGCCGATGTCGATATCGTTGACGCTCTTGAACTCCAGGCCGTAGGTGTCGGCCAGCAGGGCGAAGCCGTCCGCCCGCTCGATATAGTCCGGGTTGCCGCCGAAGTTCAGCTCCCCCGCCACCTTGGCCAGATCGCTGGTGGTGGTCAGGCCGTACTGCTGGGCCGTCTCCTCCCGCACCGCGACGGCGAAGGTGTTGTTGAACCCGTAGAGTCCCACCCAGGTCATCTGGAACTTCTCCTGATACTCCGACTTGAGCTTGGCCAGCATCTCCTGGTCGTCCACGCCCACGGCCTCGTGATCCAGCACCATCACCCAGCCGCTGGAGGTGTATTCCGGGTAGAGGTCGAACTCCCCTTTCTCCATGGCGGGGTGGATGTTGTTGGTGCCGCCGCCGATGCCCTTGGTGATCTCCACCTGGAAGCCCGCGTCCTCCAGGATCAGGCCCAGCATCTCCCCCAGGATATACTGCTCCGTCATGGGCTTGGTGGCGATCTTCACCGGCCCCGCGGCGGCGGGCTTGCCGCAGGCGGACAGGCTCAGCGCGGCGGCCAGCGCCAGAATCAGCGCAAGAATTTTCTGTTTCATCACAATCAGCTCCCGTATTTTTTAAAGTGTTTTTCCACGCGCCCCAGAAGGAAGTCCAGCAAAACCGCCAGGGACGCGATCAAAATGCTGCCCGCCGCGGTCATGGCGGGGTCGTAGATGGTGATGCCCCGGTAGATGGACACGCCCAGCCCACCGGCCCCCACAAAGGAGGCGATGCCCGCCACGGACACGGTCATCACCACCATGTTCCGCACACCCGCCAGGATCACCCCGGCGGCCATGGGCAGCTTCACCCGCAGCAGGGTCTGCATGGCGGTGCTCCCCATGCCGGCGGCGGCCTCCAGAATGTCCGGATCCAGGGTGGTGAGGCCCACGTAGGTGTTGCGCACCATGGGCATGACGCCATAGATGGTCAGGGCGATCACCGCCGTTTTGTTTCCAATTCCGGTAAAGGGGATCAATATGCCCAGCAGGGAGATGGCCGGGATGGTGTACAGCACATTGCACACTCCCATCACCGCCGGAGCCAGCCGGGGCCGCTGGGCGATGAAGATGCCCAGCAGCAATCCGATGCTTCCGGACAGCAGGATGGCCTGCCCCGACAGGAGGAAGTGATCCCACAGCAGCCCCAAAAACCAGCCCCCGCGTTCCCGGTAGAGGGCAAGGATGGCCTGAATCAGCTCCATGGCGGTCAGGGGTGGAGCCGATCCACGGCGTCCACGGGGCAGAACTCCACGCACCGCCCGCACTGGAGGCAGTGGGCCGGGTCAATGACATAGGGCGTCCCGGCGGCAATGCACTGCTGGGGGCAGGCCTTGGCACACGCGCCGCAGCCGATGCACCGATCCGAAATGACAAACCCGTTCTTCTCCACCTCGTCCCCGCCGTAGGCGAAGCTCTCCCGGCTGATGGGGTAGTGGAGCAGGTCGAACCACTCGCCGTGGCCCTCGTAGATGTGGAAGGCGTCCAGGATATAGCGGCTCTCGCCGGGGTAGACCTCGTTCATGCCCGGGTTGTGCTCGAACACCTTGTCCACCCACTCCTTGCCCGCCACCCGGAGCTTTCCGGTGAATTTCAGGGACTGGCAGTCGGGGCACATGGCGGCCAGGGCGATCTGGCCGGTCTCCACCAGCTGCTTGTAGAAGGGTTTGCCCTTGGATGTGACGATATACATCCCGTCGTCCTCCGCCAGCATCACGTTGATGATGCGGGCCTGGGGGCGGCCCTGGGCGTCCACCGTGGCGGCGGTGGCGATCTTCACCTGACGGAACAGGTCAACATACTTTTTTGCGGTTTGGTTCATCACTGGTTCCTCCAATTCTCGGGGAGCAGGCCCCTCCCCGTCTGATGTGGCCAGTATAGCGCAAACTTCCGCCTCCGTAAAGTATGCACAATATTGTGCCATAGTTACCCGGCGGTGACGGACGCCAGCTGCGGAACAGGCCGTCCCGCTCGAATCGGCCCGCTTTTTGGCAGTCTTATGGTAGCATATTCCTTCCCTGATTTCAATTGTGAAAAACGGCGGAAGGCCCCTTGGGCTTTCCGCCGCTTTGCCGAACCCCGTGTCTGCTCCGCGCCCTCCCATCAGGCCCGCTCCGCCGGCAGGCTGTGCCTGATCTCCAGCAGCAGCAGCACCAGGCTGACGCCCAGCAGGATGTGGCCGATGCCGGCAATGCCGGAGATGGCCGCGTTCAGGCCGGAGGAAAGGGTGGGCGCCACCACCTGAGTCACCCCTCGCACCAGCAGCATCACGGCGGTCAGGTTCAGGCCCACGTGGTACACTGCCAGCACCCGCCCGGTCTTGGCCCCGGTGAAGGAAAAGCTCTTTTCCAGCAGGAGCAGCAGCAGGAACATCACCATGCCCAGCAGGAAATAGTGGGTATGTACGAAGGAGAGGGTGGTTTTGCCGGTAAAGCCGTTGAACTTGGTGAACTCCCGGTAGAACACCCCGCCGCACATGGCGAGGACGGCGTACAGCAGGGCCGTATTCAGGTATCGTTTCATGGTTCTTCCTCCTCTGATTGACATTTCGCCTGTTGAAGGAATAGTATAGCCCCTTGTCCCCCTGTTGTCAAGCGCTTCGGCCGGTGCGGGTGTGGGTGCGGCAAAACAACGGCAGGGATCGCTCCCTGCCGTGGTCAGGTATTCAGGATGCTTTCATCGGGTCGTTGACTACTCCCACAAACAGGGGCAGGCCGCCGTTCCCGGTGACGCAGAACACGAAGGGCCGATCCAAAACAAAATCCACCTCCTCCTCGGGGGGAGCGTCACCGCCGGGCGCCAGCACGGTGAAGGCCGCGGCAATGCAGCCCTCCTCGTCGATCACCACCCGGGCGGCGTGGCTGGTCTGGTTGAGGGTGATGGGCCCCTTCACCCCGGTGGTCATGGGGGTGAAGTCGGCCCGCTCCGGGTCAAAGACGTCGGTGATCCCCAGGGCCTTCAGACCGTCCTCCAATTCAAACTGGGCGGACACATCGAACTTGGGGATGGCTTTGTTCACCAAGGCGGGCTGCCCCCAGTCATATTTCTTTTCCGTGAACAGGAACTCCATGGCCTCCTCGTCGGCCAGCAGCTCCTCCGGCGTCACCCCCTCGTCGGGCAGGAGGAACCACATGGCGCCATCCTCCTTGAAGGACTGGCTCACGGCGAAAAATTTGTCCCCCGAATAGTAGCTTCCTGAACTCCACTGGTGCAGGAAGTCTGTCTCCACGTCCCCGGTGGGGGTGTGGAAGGTCTGGGGCGCGGTCTTATCCTTGGAGAACTCCGCAGCCCACGGGGCCTTGAAATAGAGCGTGGTTGCCAGGGCCAGGATGGTGGTGGGATCCAGCTCGACGTTTCCGGCCTGCTCCTTCAAAAGCCCCCCGGTCTGCTCATTGAGCCAGCCTTGCAGGGCCTTGTTGAGCTCCTTCGAGCCCATCCTCCCCCGGTAGGAGGAGGCATAGAAGTCCCGGGCCAGGGCGTCCATGGTGTCCCGGTTGAACTCCACATTCTCGTTTAGCCACAGGGAGCTGGCCAGGATGGAGGTTATCACCCCGTCGTCCCGGTAATTGACGTTCCACACGTCGTTCGCCTGCTTCCGCAGCTCGTCCATGCTGCCGCTGCCCAGCGCCTCCAGGATCTGGCCCCGGCTGTCCCCATCGGTGAGATAGGCCAGCATGGACAGGGCCAGGTAAACGTTCACAGGGGAGTAAACCCGGTTCTCCCCCGGCTCCTCAGTCAAAAAGGTCTGGGCGCTCCGGGCAAAGAACATCTCCAGGGCGGAGGTATCCCCCAGATCCCGCCGCTGGGCCTTTACGCTCTCCCACCACGCGTCATAGGCCGCGCTGCCACCCTCGCCCTCGCCGGGGTACTGGGCCATTCTGGGATATTCCGCCTGGGCGATGGCATAGGCCGTCATCCCCCCGCCGGGGCGCAGAAGCACGCCCCCCAGGATGGCCACTGCCAGCACCGCCGCCACCGCTCCCAGCCACCACTTTTTTCCCGGGTTCTTCCGCTGCTTGGGGGCCTCCCTGGCCCCGTCGATGAGGTCGTCCCGGACGTCGGTAACGCCGTCAAAGATATCGTCCGCCTTCATAGCTCTACTCCTTCCGATTCCAGAAAGGCCCGCAGGCCCCTCCGCAGCCGCAGCAGCCGCTGGGCCAGGGCGTTGGCCCCCTGCCCCGCCTCCGCCGCCAGATCCTTCACCGCATCGCCGTACCAGTACCGCCGGAGGAAGATCCGCCGATCCCCCTCCTCCAGTCCGTCCAGCCACCCGCTGATGGCCCGGCCCAGCTGCCGCCGCTCCAGGGTTTCCTCCACCGTGCCCGGGGCGGGGACGCAGTCCTCCAGCTCGGAGAGCAGCAGCTCCACCCCGTCGTACCGCTTTTGGGCGTGCTCCCGCCGCCACCGGCTGATAGACAGATTCCGGGTGATCCGCCCCAGAAAGGCGCCCAGGGACTGGGGCCAGTCCGGGGGCATCCGGTTCCAGGCGGCGTGCCAGGTGTCGTTGACGCACTCCTCCGCGTCCTCCCGGTCGCCCAGCAGCCTCAGGGCGATGGAACGGCACAGCCCGCCGTATTTTTGATCCGTCTCGGCGATGGCCCGCTCCTCCCGCCGGTGGTAGAGCTCCACAATGGCGTGGTCGTCCATGGCCCCGCCTCCTTTCCCCAAAGGCTTGCCAGAAGGGCCCTCTATCTGTTTTGTCGCAAAATCGGAAGGGATATGACGGGGCTTTGCAAAAAAACTCCCCGTCAGCCGGCCAGTGCGCCCGTTTTCACGGGCCGTCCCCATTCAGCCGGACTTCATGCCGCACACCTGTTCTTTCGGCTCCTTTCTCTACCGGGATAAGCGGCGGCCGGCCGCCTCGGCGCCGTTTTCCCCAGACCCGCGGCAGCAGCCGCAGGCGGCGCAGTTTCCGGTGCAGCCGCCGCCGGACTTGCGGCCTCTCCAGAGGGCCCAGGCGGCCAGTGCCGCCAGAGCCGCCACTATCGCCACCGCGATCACGTTTCCCAGCATACCGGGCATTGCAGACACTCCTTTCCCCCGGATTATTTCGCCGCCGCGGCCACCGAGGTCAGACGGCGGGCGCGCTCCTCCCCCTGATACCCCTTGCGGAGCAGCAGGTAGATCAGCCCGGCCAGCGCGGCGAGGGCGATGACCGTCCACAGGCTGAAGCCGACAACACCCGCGGCCAGCCCGCCGATCTGATAGACGATCAGGGCGATGACATAGGCGAACCCGCACATATAGCCGATGGCGGCCCAGGTCCACCTGGCGTTGTTCATCTCCCGCTTGATGGCGCCCATGGCGGCGAAGCAGGGGGCGCACAGCAGGTTGAAGATCATGAAGGAGTAGGCGGACACGGCGGTGAAGGCCATGGCGATGTTGGCGATCAGGTCGCCGGGATAGAACACCTGCATGGTGGACACCACCTCCTCCTTGGCGATGAGGCCGGTGAGGGTGGCCACCGCGGCCTGCCAGCTGCCAAAGCCCAGGGGGGCGAAGATGACGGCGATGACGCCGCCCACCGCCGCCAGCAGGGAGGCGTCGCTGTCCTCCACCCAGCCAAAGCCGCCGTCTGCGAAGCCGAAGCTGCTCAGGAACCACAGCACGATGGTGGACAGCAGGATGACGGTTCCCGCCCGCTTGATGAAGGACCAGCCCCGCTCCCAGGTGGAGCGCAGGACGTTGCCCGCGGAGGGGGCGTGGTAGGCGGGCAGCTCCATGACAAAGGGAGCGGGCTCCCCGGCAAAGGCTTTGAACTTCTTCAGCATGATGCCGGAGATCACCACGGCGGCCACGCCGATGAAGTAAGCGGAGGTGGCCACCAGGGTGGAGCCCCCGAACAGCGCCCCGGCGAACAGCCCGATGATGGGCATTTTAGCCCCGCAGGGAATGAAGCCGGTAGTCATGACGGTCATTTTCCGATCCCGATCCTGCTCAATGGTGCGGGAGGCCATGATGCCGGGCACGCCGCAGCCGGTGGCCACCAGCATGGGAATGAAGCTCTTGCCGCTCAGCCCGAACCGGCGGAAGATGCGATCCATGATGAAGGCCACCCGGGCCATGTAGCCCACGTCCTCCAGAACGGCCAGCAGCAGGAACAGCACCAGCATCTGGGGCACAAAGCCCAGCACGGCCCCCACGCCGCCCACAATACCGTCCAGAATCAGGGACTTCAGCACCCCGCCGACCCCCATGGCGTCCAGGGCGCGCTCAATGAGCACGGGCAGGCCGGGCACCCAGGTGCCATAATCGGCGGGATCCGGCTCCTCCACCGTGAGGGCGCCGGCATAGCTCTCCTCCGTCACCTCCAGGGTCACAACCTGCGCCTCGTCGGCGTCGTAGAGGTAGGCCTCGGGCTCCCCTGCCTCGTAAGCCTCAATGATGGCGGACGCCTCCTCGAAGGCGCCGGCGGCCTCGTCGTAGCCCTCCGTGTCCGAGCCGGTGAAGGGCAGGAACCAGCCGTCCCCGAACAGGCCGTCATTGGCCCAGTCGGTGCCCGCGGTGCCGATGGATACCACCCACGGCCCCATGGCCAAGGCGTACACCAGGAACATCACCGCCACGAAGATGGGCAGGGCGGCGATCCGGTTGGTCACCACCCGGTCAATCCTGTCGGAGCGGGACAGGCTGTGGCCGGCCGCCTGCTTCTTGACCGCCTTGTTCACAACAGCGTTGATGTAGGCGTACCGCTGGTTGGTGATGATGCTCTCTGCGTCGTCGTCCAGCTCCTTCTCGCAGTCGGCGATGTGCTCCTCCAGATGGGAGCGCAGCTCGGGGGGGAGGGCCAGCCCCTCCAGCACCTTTTCGTCCCGCTCAAACACCTTGATGGCGTACCAGCGGAGATAGCTGTCCGCCACCCTGCCCTGGATGGACTCCTCAATGTGGGCCAGGGCGTGCTCCACGCTGCCGGTGAACACGTGGGGCGGCTCGCCGACCCGGCGGGCCCGGGCGGCGGCCACGGCCTTCTGGGCGGCGGCCATGCCCCCCTCCCCCTTGAGGGCGGACGTCTCCACCACCTCGCAGCCCAGGGCCTTGCCCAGCTTGTCGAGGTCGATGGTGTCGCCGCTTTTCCGCACCAGGTCGATCATGTTCACCGCCACCACCACCGGCAGGCCCAGCTCAATGAGCTGGGTGGTGAGGTACAGGTTGCGCTCAATGTTGGTGCCGTCCACGATGTTCAGGATGGCGTCCGGCCGCTCCTGCACCAGATAGGTTCTGGCCACCACCTCCTCCAGGGTGTAGGGGGACAGGGAATAGATGCCGGGCAGATCCTGGATCACCACGTCCTTGCGGCCTTTCAGCCTGCCCTCCTTTTTCTCCACTGTGACCCCCGGCCAGTTGCCCACATACTGGCTGGAGCCGGTGAGGGCGTTAAACAGGGTTGTCTTTCCGCAGTTGGGATTGCCCGCCAGGGCGATTTTGACGTCCATAGTCTCTCTCCTTTCATCGTTAGCCTTAGCTAACCATTCATCTTAAAAATACGCGGCACAGTCTGCCGCTTTTGCGGGGCGTGACAGCCTGATACGCCCCTCTGCCCTTGCCTCCGGGCGGGGTCACACCACCTCAATCCTCTCCGCGTCGCCCTTGCGGACGGACAGCTCATAGCCCCGGACGTTCAGCTCCATGGGATCGCCCAGAGGGGCCACCTTGCGCACCAGGATCTCCACGCCCCTGGTGATGCCCATGTCCATGATCCGGCGCTTCACCGGGCCCTCCCCGTGGAGCCGCGCCACAGTGACCGATTCTCCAACCTTTACGTCCTTCAGCGTTTTCATACTGCGCTCCTCCTTTTCTGTCAAACCATAATCCGGTTCGCCATCGTCTTGTCCAGCGCGATCCGGCTTCCCCTCACCTGCACAATGAGGTTTCCGCCCAGCTCGCTCACCACCGTCACACCGGCGTCCACCACAAAGCCCAGCTCGGCCAAATGGCGGCGCACCTCGTCCCTGCCGGAGATTTTGCGGATCACGACGGTCTCCCCCGCCTTTGCCATGGTCAGCGGCATACTCCCTTCGCCTCCCTCCGCCTCGTAGTTAGTCAACACTAACCATCTGACAACGCCAGTTTACCATTGCTAACTACCGTTGTCAAGCCCCCGCGGAGAAAAAATTTCCTGCCCGCCGCTCAGCCGCCCCGGCCCACTGCCACCGCCCTGCCGCCCATGGCGGAAAAGCTGTCCCAGAACAGCTCCTTCTCCACCAGCATGATGCCGGTGTCGCTGGTCAACAGGATCACGATCTGATCCTGCGTGGAAATGAGCTGGAGTTGGCCGCTGCCGCCGCCCGCCCGATCCAGCAGCTCCTCTGCCGGGGGCGGCTCGGAGGGCAGCTCCGCCTCGAGTGGCAGCCCCGCCTCACCTCCGGCGGCTTCCGCCGGAACAGTTTCCTGGAAATAGCTGTAGCTGATGCGGTCACACGCCTGGACGAAGATGAATTCCAGGCGCTCGTGGAGCTTGTCCTGCTTCAGTGCTATGAAATATTGGTCAAAATTCCGCAAAAAGGCGTACATATCGTTCATGAAGTTCCGATCCGGACGGAGGAATGCCCACAGCAGTCCGGCCAGATCGTCCTTTACCTTGTCCAGCGCCGCCTGCCGCCGCTCCTCGGAGGGCTCCGCCGCATCCCGGGGCGTCATGACCCAGCTGACGGACTGGGGGGCGGAAAAACTCAGTGCGTAGCGGAGAAACACAGGGGTGCCGTCACTCAGGGTGGCGGGGAAGTCCTTTAAGAATACCATATCGGCGGTTTTCAGGTCGCTCTGGTTCCACGTCAGATCCTTCAGCAGCAGGCCGAGGTCGAAGTCGGCCTCCAGTGCGTCCAGGGCGGCGATGGAGGCCGTCAGATCATCCCCATCCCCCGAGGGGGCGTTGGCAACACCGGCCTCGACACCTTCCAGCGCCGCCCCTTCCAAGGGAACCAGGGACTGCCCATCATACCTGGGCCAAGGGTAAAACAGCGCCTCGTCCGCCAGCTGCCCCAGCACGGAGGGCACGCCCACCACCCCGGCGGACATGACCTCCCCGGCCTTGGGCGCGGCCACCGCCCGGGCGGCCATCCCCGCCGCCAGTGCCCCCGCCAGCAAAATTGCCAGGGCGGACAGCACAAATTTAAGGTTCCGCATGGCCGCCCCCTCCTTCCGCACTTTGGCTCAGGGGGAAGCGCAGGGTGACCAGGGTGCCCTCCCCCGGGCTGCTGTCCAGCTCCATGGCGCCGCCGTGGACGGACACGATCTCCCGGCACAGGGCCAGCCCCAGCCCTGCGCCGCCAGCCCTCCGGCTCCGGCTCTTGTCCACCATGTAGAAGGGCTGGCACACCTTGTCCAGCTCCTCCCGGGGGATGCCCCGGCCGTAGTCCCGCACCAGGATCTCGGCCTGTCCCTCCGCCTCCCGGGCGGTGAGCTCCAGCCGGCCGCCGGTCTGGCTGGCCTTCCGGCCGTTGTCCAGCAGGTTGTAGAGCAGGGACTTGAACAGCTCCCGATCCATGTCCAGCGTCAGATCCGGACAGCTGCACTCCAGCCGCAACTCGCTCTGAGCCATGACGGGCCGCAGGCTCAGCTCCACCTCCGCCGCCACCTCCCGGAGGGAGGCCGGGGCCAGTTCCAGCTGGGCGCTGCCCAGGGTGATGAGCTCCAGCAGCTTGCCGGACAGGGAGCGCAGCCGCTTGGCCTCCTGGGAGATGACCTGGGCGTACTCCACCCGCTGGGCCTCCGGCACCTCCTTTTGCAGGTAGAGCAGGTCGGCAAAGCCCAGAATGCTGGTGAGGGGCGTTTTCATCTCGTGGGCCAGGTTGCCGATGAACACCCGCCGATCCTCCGCCACCCGCTCCAGCTGCTCCACCCGCTGCTGGACGGCGGCGGCCATAACGTTCATGTCCCGGGCCAGGCCGGCCAGCTCGTCCCGGCCCCGCACCGCCAGCCGCTCGTCATACCGGCCCCCGGCCACCCGCCGGGCGCTCTCGTCCAGCGCCGCCAGCGGCCGCAGGAGGAACCACACCAGCGCCAGCAGCAGCCCCGCCCCGGCCAGGCTCACGACGAGGCACAGGGCCACCGTCCCCGCCGCCTCCCGCTCAAGCTGCCCCTGCAGGCCGCTGACGTCATAGGAGGCGCACAGCCGGAAGGGCCGGGACTCCAGCGTCACCGGAAGGGCGCACACCAGGTACCACTCCCCCTCGTTTTCTCCGGGGCACAGCTGGTAGACGGTGGCGTTGGGCTCCTCCGCCGGGGACGGCGGGATCTGGCCCAGCAGATCGTCCGCCATGGCGGCATAGGAGGCGGCCCCCTCCCCGTCCAGCAGGGCCAGCCCGGTGAGGTAGCCGTCCGTCCCCTGCCGCTCCAGCGCCTGCCGGGCGGTCTGCTCCGCCTCCTCCGGGCTCAGCTGCACCGTGCCGGATTGGAGCCGCCGGCTCACCACCCCCGCCCGGAGCATTCCGGCCAGATACCTCTGCTGGGCCACCACCCGCTGGCCCTCCCGCTCCCACAAGGCGTCCCGGCTGGAGCGCAGCAGCAGGATGGACACCAGGGCGGTGGACAGCGCCATCAGGGCCAGGGTGGACAGGAAGATCTTCTGCCACAGCTTCATGGCAGCTTCTCCAGCCGGTAGCCGATCCGGGGCAGGGTCACCAGATGGTCGGCCAGCCCCAGCTTCTGGCGCAGCCGCTGGACGTGTATGTCCACCGTGCGGCTCTCCCCGGCGAAGCCGTAGCCCCACACCATGGCCAGCAGCTTCTCCCGGCTGAGGGCCAGGTTCTGGTTTTGTAAAAATACCCGCAGCAGCTCAAACTCCTTGGGGGCCAGGGCCACCGGCTCCCCCCGGAGGGTGACGGTGCGGCTGTCCAGCTCCTGACGGATGGCCCCGTATTCCAGCACGTTCCGCCCCCGGCCCCGGCGGCGGAGCACCACCTCGATGCGGGCCAGCAGCTCCAGGGGCTCGAAGGGCTTGACGATGTAGTCCTCCGCCCCCAAGCGCAAGCCCCGCACCTTGTCCTCCACCTGCTGCATGGCGGACAGGAAGATCACCGGGATGGTCTGGGCGTCCAACCGCTCCATGACGGCAAAGCCGTCCAGCCCCGGGAGCATCACGTCCAGCAGCACCAGATCGAAGCCCCCCTCCCCGATGACGGGCAGCGCCTGCCCGCCGTCGGCGCACCACCGGCCGGTGTGGCCCCCCAGGGCCAGGGTGGCCTCGATCATCCGGGCGATGTTCTCCCCGTCCTCCACGATCAGAATATGGGCCATTGGAACCCCCCTTTCTGTCCAAATTACTACAATTATATCACCCGGACATCTCCATGTCAGCACGAAGTTGTAACGGGCTTGTAAACACTGTCAACATAAAGCGCTGCGAAAAACCGCCGCGAAGCGGAACCTGTCCACTTCGCGGCGGCCTTAGCTTGATATGGGACGCTTACTTCTTCTGGACGTACTTCAGGCAGTCCAGCATGACGGCCACCAGGATGATGATGCCGGAGAACACAAACTGGAGGTTGGTGTCAATGCCCAGGGTGGTCAGGGAGTAGGTCAGGGCGGTGAAGATGAACACGCCCGTCACCACGCCGGAGATCTTGCCGATACCGCCGGTGAAGGACACGCCGCCCACCACACAGGCCGCGATGGCGTCCATCTCCCAGCCCTGGCCGTAGCTGGCGGAGCCGGAGCCGGACATCCGGATGCACTCCAGCCAGGAGCCGAAGCCGTACAGGATACCGGCCATGATGAAGGCGCCCACCGTGACCTTGAACACGGAGATACCGGACACCGAGGCCGCCTCGGGGTTGCCGCCCACGGCGTACAGGTTCTTGCCGAAGGTGGTCTTGTTCCAGATGAACCACACGATGATGACCGCCGCGATGGCCCACAGGATGATGGTGGGGAAGCCGTTGAGCTTGGGGATGATCATCTTGGGGATATCCCCCTCGATGGCGCCGAAGGACACGCCCTTGGTGGAGTAAGTCGCCAGGCCGAAGATCATCAGCATGGTGGACATGGTGGAGATGAAGGGGTGCATCTTGAACTTGGCGGTGAAGAAGCCGGCGATGGTGGTGAAGATGGTGCACAGCACGATGCAGACCACCAGGGCCAGGATCACCCGCGCGATCACCGGCAGGCCGGTGAAGTCAAAGATATGCCCGAACACGCCGCCGGTGTTGATGCCCTTGTGCATCACGATGGTGGCGGCGGTCATGCCCATGCCCACCATACGGCCGATGGACAGGTCGGTGCCGGCCAGCAGGATCAGGCCGGCCACGCCCAGGGCCAGGAACATCCGGGGCGACGCCTGCTGGAGGATGTTCAGAATGTTGTTCAGCGTCAGCAGCTGGACGCCCTTCACCGCCGGGGTGATGAAGCACAGGGCGATGAAGATCACGGCGATGGCCAGGTACAGGCCGTTGCGAAGCAGGAAGTTCCGGGCGTTGAAGGTGTACTTGTAGTTTTCCCAACGCTGAGCCATGGACTCGCCGAAGGTGAACTTGGACATCCGCAGCAAGTCAATGAGATGGTACTGGTGATCAAAGGCGGCGTGGCGCCGATCCTTCACGTCCTGGAGATCCTTGCCCAGCTGCATCTTCGCGTCGAACAGGCGGTTCTTGTGGACGTACTTCTCGTCCTTGATCTCGTGGGCGTCGCTGAGCTTGGCCAGCGTCTCCTGGTGGGCCTTGTTGAGCTGCTCCACCGCGGCGCGGTACTTCTCCTGAGCCTGCACCTTCTCCTGGGCGCAGCTGGCCGCCACCGCCTGGTAATACTCCTTGTCAAAGTGGGCCCTCAGGTAGCCCTCGGCGTCGGCGATCAGCTTGTTGATCTGATCCTTATTTTTGGCCTCCACCGCCTTGGCCTGCTCCAGCTCCTTCCGGTACTGAGCCCGTTTGGCCTCCTTCTCCTGAGCGGTGTAGATCTTGTCCCGCTTCAGATTGTCCAGGGCGCTCTGGATGTCGATGACCCGATCCGTGCCGTCCTTCCGCAGGGCGTTGATCTGCTCCTGAATTCCACCGACGTAATCGTCAATGGGGCGGCGGAGCTCCAGCTCCTGTTCTGCCGTAAGAATTTTTGTATTGTCTGCCATATGCCCTTCCCCCCTTACAGATATTTCGCGCTGAGCCGCAAAAGTTCTTCCTGATCGGTCTCCGCGGTGTTCACAATCCCGGAGAGATACCCGTTGGACATGACGCCGATCCGGTTGGTGATGCCGAGAATCTCCGGCATTTCAGAGGAGACGACGATGATCGTCTTGCCCTGCTTTGCCATCTTGATGATCAGCTCGTAGATCTCGTACTTCGCGCCCACGTCGATGCCGCGGGTGGGCTCGTCCATCATGAAGATCTGGGGATCCCGCTCCAGCCACTTGCCGAAGATCACCTTCTGCTGGTTGCCGCCGGACAGGCTGGTGATCATGTCGTCCGGCCCCATGCACTTGGTGCGCATGGTCTTGATCTCCTTGCTGGTGGCCTTCACCATCTTGGGGTTGGACAGGGCCGGGCCGGACTTGTACTGCTCCAGGCTGGCGATGGTTGTGTTGAAGGTCAGGTCGCACTTGAGGAACAGGCCGTTGGCCTTGCGCTCCTCGGTGATCATGGCAAAGCCGTGCTCAATGGCCTCCTTGGCGCTGTTGAAGTTCATCAGCCGATCCTTGAAGTAGACCCGGCCCGCCGCCCGGGTGCGCACCCCGAAGATGGTCTCCAGCAGCTCGGTGCGCCCGGCGCCCACCAGGCCGTACAGGCCGAAGATCTCCCCCTCCCGCACGTCGAAGGTGACGTCCTGGAGGTGGGGCGCGAACTTGGTGGACAGGTGCTGCACCGACAAAATGGGCTTGCCCGGCGTGTTGTCCACGGTTGGGAAGCGGCTCTCCAGGGAGCGGCCCACCATGGCGGTGATCAGCTCGCCCATGTTGGTGTCCTTGGTGGCCTTGGTCATCACCAGGTTGCCGTCCCGGAGCACCGAGATCTCGTCGCAGATCTCGAAGATCTCGTCCATCTTGTGGGAAATGTAGATCAGCGAGATCCCCTGTTCCTTCAGCATCCGCATCATCTCAAAGAGCTTGGCCACCTCCTGAACCGTCAGCGAGGAGGTGGGCTCGTCCAGCACGATCACCTGGGCGTTGTACGACATCGCCTTGGCGATCTCGCACATCTGCCGCTGGGACACCGACATATTCCGCATGGGCTGGCTCAGGTTCACCGTCATCCCCAGCTTGCGGAACAGCTCGGCCGCCTTTTTCTTCATGCCGCCCTCGTCCACGATCCCCGCGGAGTTGGTGGGGTACCGCCCCAGGAACAGATTGTCCGTGACGCTCCGCTCCAGGCACTGGTTCAGCTCCTGGTGCACCATGGCGATCCCGTTTTCCAGGGCGTCCTTGGGCCCGGAAAAGCTGATTTCCTTCCCGTTTAAGTAGATCTTTCCCTCGTCCTTCTGGTAGGTGCCGAACAGGCATTTCATCATGGTGGACTTGCCGGCTCCGTTCTCACCCATGAGCCCCATGATGCTGCCCCGCTTCAGATCCAGGTTGATATGATCCAGCACCCGGTTTCGGCCGAAGGATTTGCTCATACCGCGGATCGAAAGCACGACACCGTCTTTCGCATCAGACATTCTCGTCACCCCCGTTTGCAAATTAGCAGGTTCAGAAAATGCCTGATCCTGCCCGGTATACCGTTTTACCTTTAAAATAGGGGGAGGTCCTTCTGCCGAACGGAGCGTTGCTTCTGCCGAACGGAGAATTCCCTCCCCCTAATTCAAGTCATTTACTTGTCAGTGAAGAAGCGCCGTCAGAGCCGATCAGCCCTCCAGCAGAGAGGTGTAGGAGGCGGAGTTGTCGGTCTTCACCATGTTGATGGCAAAGGCGTCGTACTGGCTGGGGTTGCCCAGACGGTTGGTGATGTTGGCCTCGGTCTGGCCGTCGCCGCCGATGTACTCCACGTTCAGGTTCAGGATGTCGTCGTACTTCTGCAGCAGGGGCTGATAGGTGGCGCTGAGGAAGTTATCCGCGGCGTTGTAGATGTTCAGCCACACGTTCTTGGTGGGATGGGCGGTGCTGTCCAGCTGGTTGGACACGGGGGCGTAGGGCACGGTGGCGTCCAGGAAGTCCTTGTAGTTGTCAGCGGTGACCGCCACGTTCAGGGCGTAGTAGGAACGCTGAGAATCATCGTACTTGTACACATCGTCGCTGAGCACGTTGCCCGCATCGTCGGCGGTGCCGATGCCGGTGTCGATGTCCACGCCGTCCAGGGCGTTGCGCAGCACCCGCAGGGTCAGGTAGGCCTGCACGTCGGCGTGCTGGCTGATGGTGCCGCCGTACCCGTTGGCAATGGCCTCCACGGCGTCGCTGTTGGCGTCATAGCCGAAGGTGGGAACCTTGTTCTCGTTGGACCAGGCGTTGAACATGGCCATGCCCATACCGTCGTTGTTGGAGGCCACCACGTCGATCTGATCGCCGAAGGTGGACACCCAGGTGGTGATGGTGTTGCCGGCGGTGGCGGCGTCCCAGGTGGCGCCGGCGGAGTTCTTCATCTCCTGAGAGGCCAGCTCACGGACGGTGTACTCCTTGCCGCCGATGGTCAGCTTGCCGTCCTTGACGGCGGTGGCGGAGCCGTCGGCGTTCATGCCCACGGGGTCGCTCTTGATGGCGCCGTTCTCCTCCACGGCGGTATCCAGGGCCTTGCGGACGCCGCGGGTACGGGCGATGGAGTCGTTGTGGCCGATGTCGCCGATGGCCAGCACGTAGCCGATGACGCCGTCGCCGTTGCGGTCGATCTCGTCGATGTGAGCGGTGATGTAGTCCAGAATCATCTGGCCCTGGAGCTCGGCGCCCTGGTTGGCGTCAAAGCCCACGTAGTAGGTGTCCTTGTTGAAGTTCATGGCGTCCATGTCCAGCTCGCCGGTGGAGCTGTTGGAGGGCTGACGGTTGAACCACACCAGGGGCTTGTCCTTGTTGGCGACCTCGCCGCCCTCGTTGGAGTTCTGGGTCTCAACAGGGGCTTTGCTCTCGCCGCCGGCGGTGGAGTTCTGAGGGTTGTCGCCGTTGCCGCAGGCGGCCAGGCTCAGAACCATCATCAGGGCGAGAATCATTGCAAGAGCTTTCTTCATACTACAAATTCTCCTTTTCCATTTTTGATGAGCATAGAGTGTTCTCTCATTGTTTTTTTGCGGAACGCCTCTCCATGTTCCCCGGCAAACGCCGGGGAACACAAGGACGCGCGTCCTTGTGCAAAAACATCCCTGCCCATCTCTCTGTATCTTACCGGAAAGCATACGAAAATGCAAGAGGAAATTTGGGGAATGCTGGTTAATTTTTCATGAACTCGTGCATTGTGCCAAAATTCGCCCGTTTAAAACTGTGCACCATGTACAATTCACGCCGTTTCAGGCCGGAGCGCGCCCCCTTTTCCTCTGCGCCGGGCGTCTCAGCGCCGCAGACAGCCCAGTCCCCGGGCCGCCGGATCGGCTTTACCCGCGCCCTCCAGTGCCAGCAGCCAACCCTTCACCTCCAGCCCGCAGGCAAAGCCGGTGAGGGCCCCTCCCTTCCCCACCACCCGGTGGCAGGGGGTGAAGATCAGCAGCGGATTGTCATGGTTGGCCATCCCCACCGCCCGGGCCGCTTTGGGGCGGCCCACCGCGGCGGCGATCTCCCCGTAGGTTCTGGTCTGGCCGTAGGGGATGTCCCGCAGCGCCTCCCACACCGCCAGCTGGAAGGTTGTCCCATGGGGGGACAGCGGAACCGAAAACACGGTCCGCCGCCCGGAGAAATACTCCTCCAGCTCCGCCGCGGCCCAGGCGGTCAGCTCCGTCTCCCCCGCCGCGCCGGCCCGCTCCCGCCCCGCCTGCCGGAGGAACACCCGGCTGAGGCCGGAGCCGTCGTCCACCAGCCCCAGCGTGCCGATGGGGCTGTCCCGGTAGAGCACCGGGCCGAATTGGGGGGCCGTCCTTCTGCTCATTGCGGGTTCATCTCCAGATATTTCTGATCGATGTGGCTGTCCACCTGCATGGAAAACTCCAGCGCGGCGTTGTAGCCCATCTTTTTGTTCCGGTTGTTCATGGCGGCCACCTCGATGATCACCGCCAGGTTCCGCCCCGGCTTCACCGGGATGAGCAGCGTGGGAATGCGCACGTCCAGCAGGGAGACGAAGTGATCGTCCGCCCCCAGCCTGTCGTACAGCTTGCCGTCCTTCCAGGTCTCCAGCTGGATCATCATGTCGATGGCGCTGTCAAATTTGACGGCGGACATACCGAACAGCCGCCGCACGTCCACCACCCCGATGCCCCGCAGCTCGATATAGTGGCGGATGAGCTCCGGCGCGGTGCCCACCAGCCCCCCGGTGGGGGAACGGCGGATCTCCACCGCGTCGTCCGCGATGAGCCGGTGGCCCCGCTTTACCAGCTCGATGGCGGTCTCGCTCTTGCCCACGCCGGACTCCCCCGCCAGCATCACGCCCTCGCCGTACACCTCCACCAGCACGCCGGAGCGGGTGATGGTGGGAGACAGCGCCGAGCGCAGGTAGGCGATGAGGGTGCTCATGATGTCGGCGGTGTTCTCCTGGGTACCCAGGATCACCTGCCCGTGCTTTCTGGCCATCTCCAGGCACTCCGGATAGGGCTTCAGCCCCCGGGCGAAGATCACCGCCGGGGTGTGGTAGGAGAACAGCGTGTCGAACACCACCGCCCGCTTGGCCGCGGGTATGCCCTCCAGGTAGGAGATCTCCACCAGCCCCAGCAGCTGCATCCGCTCCTTGTCAAAGTAGTCGAAAAAGCCGGTGAGCTGGAGACCCGGCCGGTTTACGTCCTCGGTGGTGATCCTCCGGTTCCGGTAGCCCTCCGGGCCATAGATCACCTTCAGGTGAAAGTTGTCGATGATGGTGCCCAGCTTGATCCCCACGCAGTCCGCCATGGCGCGCGCCCCCCTTGTCCGGTATCGGTATCGTGTTTTATTTTACCACATTCCACCCCTGAAAAAAATAGGGAATCTCGGAAATTTCCACTTGATTTTTGCCGGCTCGTGTGGTAGCATAATGAAGTTATCGTGTATTGTGCGCGTCATTCCAAGCAGCAAGGAGGTTAGTCAATATGGCCAAATGCGAGTTCTGCGGCAAGGGCGTGAACTTCGGCATCCAGGTGTCCCACTCTCACCGCCGCTCCAACCGCCCCTGGAAGCCCAACGTCAAGCGTGTGAAGGCTGTGGTGGACGGCACCCCCAAGCACGTCTATGTGTGCACCCGCTGTCTCCGCTCCGGCAAGGTCACCCGTGCTGTGTGATTCCATAGGAAAGCAAACCGAACCCCGTGCAGCCGCACGGGGTTCGGTTTTTTGCTCTCATTTTTTAGATCCAGCTCTGTTCGGCCTCCAGCTCATCCCGGCGCTCCCGGGCCATGAGCCGCTCCAGCACCTGCCGGGGATCCGCCCCCTGGTACAGCACCTCATAGGCCCCGGCGGTGATGGGCATCTCCACCCCCGCCCGCTCCGCCAGCTGTTTGGCACTGGCAGCCGCATAGTAGCCCTCCACCACCGCCCCGCCCAGCTCGTCTATGGCCTGCTGAGCGGTTTTACCCTGGCCGATGAGGATGCCCGCCCGCCGGTTGCGGGAGTGCATGGAGGTGCAGGTGACGATCAGATCCCCCACTCCGGCCAGCCCCGCGAAGGTCTCCTTCCGGGCCCCCAGGGCCACGCCCAGCCGGGCGATCTCCGTCAGCCCCCGGGTCATCAGCGCGGCCTTGGTGTTGTCCCCGCAGCCCATGCCGTCGCAGCAGCCCGCGCACAGGGCGATGACGTTTTTCAGCGCCGCGCCGATCTCCACCCCCGTGATGTCCGGGGAGGTGTAGATCCGGAACTGGCGGCTCATGAACAGATCCTGGGCCAGCAGGGCCGCCTCCCGGTTCTCGCAGGCCACCACCACCGCCGTGGGCACGCCCCGGCCCACCTCCTCGGCGTGGGACGGCCCGGACAGCACCACCACCGGGTTGCCCTGTCCCAGCTCCTGCTCCGCCACCTGGTGGAGCAGCAGGGAGGTGTCCTTCTCAATGCCCTTGGACACCAGGATCACCGGGGTTCCCGGATCCAGGAACTCCTTGAGCCGCCGGGCGGTGCCGCGCACCGCGAAGGACGGGGTGGCCAACACCACCGCGCCCCGCCCCCTGGCGCAGCTCAGATCCGTGGTGAGCTCCAGCCCGTCCGGCAGGGCCACGCCGGGGAGCATGGGGTTCTCCCGTTTCTCCCGCAGCGTTGCGCTCTCCTGCTCCGTGTAGCTCCACAAGGCCGTCTCGTGCCCGTTGGCCAGCAGGGCCAGGGCCAGGGCGGTGCCCCAGGCGCCGCTGCCGATCACCGCCGCCCTCATGCCTTGTCCTCCCCGTCCCCGGAGGCGGCCGCCGTTTCAGGCGCGGGCTCCGGTTCTCCGGCCGTCTCCGGCTCAGGATCGGGGGCGGGTTCTTCCGCCGCCGCTGATTCTTCTTCGGGGGCGGATGCTTCCTCCACCCCGGGCGCTCCTTCCGCGGCGGGTTCTTCCGCTGCCGCGGGCTCCACCTTCTTTTTATGGAGGGAGAATTTGGACTCGGTGCCCTTCACCAGCCGCACAATATTTCCCCGGTGCTTCCACAGGATCAGCCCGCCCACCAGAACAGACAGCAGCAGGATCAGCGGATCCCGGTACACAAACCAGGACACGAAGGGGAACGAAAACCCCGCCCAGCAGGAGCCCAGGGACACGTATTTCGTGGCGACGGCCAGGATGAGGAAGCCCCCCCACACCACCACCGGGATACACCAGCTCCAGGGGTTTCCGCCGTCGAACCCCATCATGATGGCGATGGCCCCGCCGGACAGGATGCCCTTGCCCCCCCGGAACTGGAAGGTGCAGGGGTACATATGCCCCAGCAGGCAGAAGGTGCCCGCCCAATACTTGGACAGGGCCACCAGCTCCGGTGAGATGTGCCCCGCGATGAAGGCGGCGAACAGCACCGCCAGCACCGCTTTTACCACGTCGGACAGGATCACAATCAGCGTCAGCGGCCCGCCGAACACCCGGTAGAAGTTGGTCAGCCCCGCGTTGCCGCTGCCGTGTCCGCGCACATCGTTGCGAAGGATATACCGGGACACCACCACCGCCCCGTTGAAGCAGCCCAGGCAATAGGATACCACGGCCACCCCCGCGGCGGCGGCGGCCAGCCAGCCGGGGGCCACCCCGGCGGCTTCCAGAAATCGAGACAGCATCATACGTCCTCCTTATCGCCCTTTTGCCGGATGGTGATGCGGATCGGAGTACCCGTCAGGCCGAAGGTGGCCCGGATCTGGTTTTCCAGATACCGCCGGTAGGAAAAGTGAAAGAGCTGGGCGTCGTTGCAGAAAATCACGAAATGGGGCGGCTTTACCCCGATCTGGGTCATATAGTAGATCTTCAGCCGCTTCCCCTTGTCGGTGGGGGGCTGCACCCGGGCCTGGGCGTCGGCCAGCACCTGGTTGAGCACCCCGGTGGGGATGCGCATGGCAGCCTGGTTCACCACGCTGTCGATGAGGCCGAACAGCCTGTCCACCCGCTGCCCCGTCAGGGCGGACAGGAACAGCACCGGCGCGTAGGTCATGTAGCTGAGATCCCGCCGCACGTCCTCCTCCATGCGCTGCATGGTCTTGCCGTCCTTCTCGATGGCGTCCCACTTGTTCACCACGATGATACAGGCCTTCCCCGCGTCGTGGGCCAGCCCCGCCACCTTGGTGTCCTGCTCCGTCACCCCCTCCTGGGCGTCGATGAGGATCAGGCACACGTCGCTGCGCTCAATGGCCATGGTGGCCCGGAGAACGGAGAATTTCTCCACCCGGTCGTCCACCTTGGACTTCTTCCGCATCCCGGCGGTGTCGATGATAAGGTACTTCTGCCCATCCTTCTCAAAGTAGCTGTCCACCGCGTCCCGGGTGGTGCCCGCCACGTCGGACACGATCACCCGCTCCTGGCCCAGGATCCGGTTCACCAGGGAGGACTTGCCCACGTTGGGCTTGCCGATGATGGCCACCTTGATCACATCGTCCTCCGCCTCCTCCTCCTGCTCGGGCGGAAAGTAGGCGAAGCAGGCGTCCAGCAGGTCGCCGGTGCCGTGGCCGTGGACGGCGGAGACGGGGTAGGGATCCCCCAGCCCCAGGTTGTAGAACTCGTAGATGTCCGGGTTGGTGTGCCCGGTGGAGTCCATCTTGTTCACCGCCAGCACCACCGGCTTCCGGGAGCGCTGGAGCATCCCGGCCACCTCCTGGTCGGCGGCGGTCATGCCGGTGCGGATGTCGCACACGAAGACGATCACCGTGGCGGCGGCGATGGCAATCTCCGCCTGCTCCCGCATGAAGGACAGGATCTGGTTGTCCGTCCCCGGCTCGATGCCGCCGGTATCCACCAGGTCGAAGGTGCGGCCCCGCCACTCCGCCTGGGCGTACAGCCTGTCCCGGGTGACCCCCGGGGTATCCTCTACAATAGACAGACGCTTTCCCGTCAGTTTATTGAACAGCATGGATTTGCCCACGTTGGGGCGGCCCACAATGGCCACCAGGGGCTTTGCCATGAAGATCCCTCCTTGCCGGGCCGGAACGTTCCGGCCCAAAACCCTGTTTTTCCCTGAGACACCGTTTCCCTCGGGTATCGCCGGGCATACAAGGGTAGTATACCAAACTTTTTGAAAAAAAGATAGTGGTTTTTTGCGAAAGGGTTCTGTTTTACCCCAGGGGCAAAAAAAGCGCCCGCCGCAGCTCCCCTCTCCGGTAGACAGATCCGCCCTTTTGTGCTATTCTGTACTCAAATATTATCCTCTCACACACAGGAGGGCACACCCATGCGTAAACTGCTCTGCGTCCTGCTGGCCGCCGTCTGCCTGGCCCTGACGGCCCTGCCCGCCCGGGCCTCCTTCTCCGACGTGGCCCCGGGGGACTGGTACGAGGAGGCGGTGACGGAGCTCACCCGGGCCGGGGCTCTTAAGGGCTACCCCGACGGCACCTTCCGGCCCAACGCCAAAATCTCCGCCGCCGAGTTCGTGGCGGTGGCCGTCCGGCTGGCGGGCCTCCCCGAGGGCCAGGGGCAGGCCCCCCACTGGGCGGCAAATCAGCTCCAGGGGGCCCTCCAGGCCGGGTGGTACGACTGGGACGAGATCCCCCCCACCGGCGAGACCTTCGACGCTCCCATCTCCCGGCAGCTCGCCGTGAAGATCCTCATGAAGGCCCTCCTGCCCCAGGCCCGGGGGGATTACAACACCGAATCCGCCAAGATCAAGGACTTCCCCGCCCTGGACGGCCGGTACTACGAGGCGGTGCTGGCCGCCTACGCCAGCGGCGTGGTGCACGGCGACCCGGACGGCTCCTTCCGCCCCCGGGGCACCCTGAGCCGCGCCGAGGCCTGCACCCTGTTCCAGAACGCCGCCAGGGCCCAGTCCGGCCAGCCCTCCGTCCCCTCGCCCGAGCCCTCCCCTGCCCCCACCGTCCCCGGCGCCGTCCAGACCCGGCAGGGCGGCGCGTCCCAGAACGGCTGGCTCCAGGTGAAGGGCACCCAGCTGTGCAATGCCGCCGGGGAGCCGGTGTCGCTCCGGGGCATGAGCAGCCACGGCCTCCAGTGGTACAGCCAGTTTACCTCCTCCGGCGCCATCGCCGCCACCGCCGAGTACGGCGCCAACCTGTTCCGGGTGGCCATGTACACCGGGGAGGGGGGCTACCTCAGCCGGCCCGCCGAGATGAAGGCCAGGGCCGTGGCGGCGGTGGACGCGGCCATTGCCAACGACCTCTACGTGATCCTGGACTGGCACATCCTCAGCGACGGCAGCCCCATGGCCCACGCCGACGAGGCCGCCGCCTTCTTCGCCGAGATGGCCCAGAGGTACAGGGACACGCCCAACGTCCTCTATGAGATCTGCAACGAGCCCAACGGGAACGTGAGCTGGCCGGGGGACGTGAAGCCCTACGCCCAGCGGATGATCCAAACCATCCGGGCCGCCTCCCCCAAGGCGGTGATCCTCATCGGCAGCCCCACCTGGAGCCAGGATATCCACCTGGCCGCCGCCGACCCCCTGGACGGGGAGAACCTGATGTATACCCTCCACTTTTACGCCGGCACCCACGGCGCGGAGCTCCGCAGCCGCATCGACGGGGCGCTGGCCCAGGGTCTGCCCATCTTTGTGTCCGAGTGGGGAACCAGCCGCGCCGACGGCAGCGGCGGCGTGTTCCTGGAGCAGGCCGGGGTCTGGCTGGACTTTCTGGAGCGGCGGGGGATCAGCTGGTGCGGCTGGTCGCTGTGCGACAAGAACGAGACCTCCGCCGCCCTGCGCCCCGGCGCCTCCCCCGACGGCCCCTGGGGCTGGGAGGAGCTGTCCGAATCCGGGCGGTTCATGTTCTCCCGCTTCCGCGGGGGCGGCGGGCAGCAGGCCGTCCCCGGGCCGGAGCGCCCTTCCGGGAGAAAAATTTTTGAAATTGCGCTAAACTTTTCAAAAAGCCTGCCGAATAAGTAAGTGAACGGCCCGGGGAACCTCACCTCCCCCGCCCCGTTCAGGGCTCCTCCGGTTCCGGGCCGGGGGGGCCGCACCCCAGCGCCGGACAAGCGGAACACCCCGGCCAGGTTGTTCCACGACGCCGGAAGCCCTACGCGCGGACGCAATGGATGGCGAAAGCGCGAAATAAATTTTATAAAAGGAGTTTATGATCATGCGTATTCAGCACAATATTATGGCTATGAATGCCTACCGGAACTACACCAACAACGTCTCCGCCATGAAGAAGAACCTGGAGAAGCTGTCCTCCGGCTACAAGATCAACCGCGCCGGCGACGACGCCGCCGGTCTGGCCATTTCCGA
>JAETQF010000022.1 GCA_021770845.1 Oscillospiraceae bacterium | reverse complement strand
AGGTGGCGCTCTTGGAGGACAGATAGCACCTCCAACATCTGGCGCTTGGAATGTAACCGTAGGGCATCGGTGAGCTCTCCCGTTCGGCATATCCACTCTCCAGGGTAGATGGTATAGGTGAGGCCATCGATCCGCAGGTACGAGGTGCGGAAATTGGCATAGGAGCAAAGGACGGAAAAACAAAAAAGACCGGGGCGTCCGTTAGTGCGGACGCCCCGGTCGGCGATCAAGGTTTGAAGAAATTCGCGGTAGATGCGGCAGCGTGGGTAGGACACCAGCTGCCTGATTTGAAGCTGATAGTCTGGCATAATAAAATACCTCCATTTGAGCTTGAACAATTTTCAAAAGCCTTGCGTCATATGCAAATTTAACAAAAAGTTCAAATAGCCTAAGAAGTTCAAAAAATGCAGAAAATTTTTGAACACCATAAATTTCCTTCCGAAATGGAAGATAATTCATAAATTTTTATTTTAGCAAAAAAAGCAATGAAAATGATAAAAAATTCTGTTTTTCTTTGGATATAGGTTGGCTTTTTCTGCCTGCCTATTTTGGGGCAGTTACTTTCACCACCGCGATGGGCAGGTTGGTGCTCATCAGGTTCTGCTCGTCCAGGTCGTCCATCCGGCTGTTGGAGGAGAACACCTTGGCGCTGCCCTCGCTGCCGAACAGGATGGCCCGCTTGTCAAACACCGCCAGCCCGCAGATGGACACCGGGCGGGCCGCGCCCACAAAGGCGTCGGCGGTGACGCGGTAGAAGTACCGCACGTCCACGGTGAAGTAACCGCGGTTGAAGCCCACAGGCTCCACGTCGATGTACGCGTACAGCAGCTCGGCCTGGCCGGCCTTCAGGCTGATGGCCCGGTCGATGACGGCCTGGGAGCTGACGGTGGGGTAAAGCCGCAGATCCTCGACGCAGTCCTTGTCGCGGCAGGAGTCAAAGATCTTTCGGGTGTGGATGCACACGGCCTCGCGGATACCGGCGGTATCGCAGACAGGGCCCGGCTCGATGAAATCGGCCATAGTAGTACCTCCCGGTTTTTTGGTTGATCAGAGGGGGACGGGTAGGGCGTTCCCCTTCCACTCCCATTGTATGCGGGCGTGGAAAACGGGTGCGGAACAGCGGGGACGGGCCTGTCAAAAACAGGGGCCGGAACGCTTGCCAAACGGCGCGGCTTCCAGTATAATCATCTTATGAAAGGATGTGCGGACATGGCAAAAAAGATCCTCATTGGAATTGGCATTGTGCTGGGCGTGATCCTGTTGGCCGCCGCGGGGCTCATCGGCTGGCTTACCATAACGGAGTACAGGCCCGCCGCCGTGGAGCCTGCTGTGGAGCTGCGGGACGCGGGTTTCAAGGTGCTTCCCCTCGCCCCGGGAGACAGTCTCACCATCCTGACCCAAAACACCGGGTACGCCGGCCTTGGTGCGGACGCCGACTTCTTTATGGACGGCGGGACGGGCGTGAACCCCACCCAGGATCAGGTGAACGCCAACCTGGAGGGCATCGTCCAGCAGCTGCTTGACCATGATGCGGATGTGTATTTTCTCCAGGAGGTGGACGCCGACTCCAGCCGCTCCGGAAGCTGGGATCAGCGCGTCACATATCGGGATAGTCTCTATATGCTGGGCAATGGGCCGTCCTTTGACTATTACAGCGCCTACGCTCTGAACTATTCCTGCGAGTTTGTGCCCTATCCCCTGCCCCCCATCGGCAAGGTGCACAGCGGCATACAGACCCTGGCCCGCGTCCCTATGGGCAAGCCCCAGCGGGTGGCGCTCCCCTGCCCCTTCTCCTGGCCGGTGTCCGCCGCCAACCTGAAGCGGTGCCTGCTGGTGAGCTATGTGAACCTGGAGGGGACGGACAAGGAGCTGGTGCTGGTAAACCTCCACCTGGAGGCGTACGACGACGGCGAAGGCAAGGCCGCCCAGACCAAGGCGCTGCTGGATTTCCTCACCGCCGAGTATGAGAAGGGCAACTACGTCATCGCCGGGGGCGACTTCAACCAGACCTTCCCCGGGGCGCTGGACGCTTTCCCCGTTCAGGATCCCTCGCTGTGGACGCCGGGGGTGCTGGAGGAGGACATCCTGCCGGAGGGCTGGCGGTTCGCCTGCGACCTGTCCGTGCCCTCCTGCCGCCTGCTGAACCACCCCTATGACCCCGACCCCGCGGGCAACCAGTTTTACGTCATCGACGGCTTTATCCTGTCCCCCAACGTGGAGCTGAACAGCGTGGAGACGCTGGACGAGCAGTTCCAGTACACCGATCACAACCCGGTCTCCCTCCGGGTGACCCTGCTGGACGGGCAGTAACCTCATTCCAGCACAGGCAGGCGGCATACGCCGCGGCTTTCCTGTCACACCATAAATCCAAACCAACAGAAAGCGGGGATTTCCCATGACACAGGTTACCCTGGGCCGCACCGGGCTCACCGTCAACAAAAACGGCTTCGGCGCCCTGCCCATCCAGCGGATCTCCCGGGATGAGGCGGCCTATCTGCTCCGGAAGGCCCTGGACAACGGCGTCAATTTCTTCGACACCGCCCGGGCCTACACCGACAGCGAGGAGAAGATCGGCTATGCCCTGTCCGGGCGCCGGGATCAGTTCGTCCTGGCCACCAAGACGGCGTCGCGCACCGCCGGGGGTTTCTGGGCCGACCTCCACACCAGCCTGGACAACCTGCGCACCGACCACGTGGACATACTCCAATTCCACAACCCGGACTTCTGCCCCCGCCCCGGGGATGGCACCGGCCTGTACGAGGCCATGGAGCAGGCCCGGGAGCAGGGCAAGATCCGCTTCATCGGCCTGACCAACCACCGGCTGGCGGTGGCCCGGGAGGCCCTGGAGTCCGGCCTGTACGACACCCTCCAGTTCCCCTTCAGCTACCTGGCCGCTCCAGAGGAGATCCGGCTGGCCCAGGACTGCGGGCGGCTGGGAGTGGGCTTCATCTCCATGAAGGCCCTGTCCGGGGGGCTGATCGCCAACTCCGCCGCGGCCTACGCCTTCCAGGCTCAATTCCCCAACGTGCTGCCCATCTGGGGGATCCAGCGGGAGCGGGAGCTGGACGAGTTTTTATCCTATCAGGACAATCCCCCGGCCCTGACCGGGGAGCTCCAGGCGGTCATCGACCGGGATCGGGGAGAGCTGGCCGGGGACTTCTGCCGGGGGTGCGGCTACTGCCTGCCCTGTCCCGCCGGGATCGACATACCCAACTGCGCCCGGATGTCCCTGCTGCTGCGGCGGGCCCCGGCGGAGGGCAGCCTGACCCCGGAGTGGCAGGAGAAAATGGCCCGCATCGACCAGTGCGTCCACTGTAACCACTGCGCCAGCCACTGCCCCTACGGGCTGGACACCCCGGAGCTGCTGCGGCGCAACTATGAGGACTATAAGACCTTTTTGAGCTGATCTTTTTCTCAGCGGCCAGTATTGAATATTCAATTCACCCATGTTATAATACCAGCACATTCTATCTTTTCCCGTGCTCGGGCCGATGTTGAACAAATCTCAGCGAAAGGGGACTATTCCATGGGAAACGGTCATATTTTTTCCGATAAGGAGAATTTCAGCCTGTCAGATTACGTAAAACCGCATAAGAGCGGCCGGGAAAACCTGGGGCCGGAGCTGCCCGTAGCCATTTACCGCCTGCTGGAGTACTCCCTCCGGGAGGAGCTGGCCCAGCGCCTGGGCAAGGAGGAGCAGATCGAGATCTTCCGGGGCGCGGGCTTCCGGGCCGGGACATTTTTCGCGGATCACTACCTGGACTTGACCCTGGAGTTCTCCGATTTTATCGCCCAGCTTCAGCGGAAGCTGGAGGAGATGAAGATCGGCGTGCTCCGGGTGGAGGAGACGGACGAGCGCACCGGGAAGATGGTGTTTACCATGTCGGAGGACGCGGACTGCGCCGGCCTGCCCATGCTGGGGGAGACCGTGTGCAATTACGATGAAGGGTTCCTGGCCGGGCTGCTCACCGCCTACACCAAGCGGCCCTACAGCGCGGTGGAAGTGAACTGCTGGGCCACCGGCGACCGGGTATGCCGCTTCCAGGCGGCGGTACAGAACAAGGAAGGGTAAGGAACCAAAATGGATCTGGAAATGAAGGACAACAAGCGGCCGGAGCAGGATCCGGCGGATCAGCCCGAGGCGGGGAGCCCGCAGGGCGGCGGGACGCTGAGCGTGGAGGAGAGCTGCCGGAGGCTGACGCAATATCTGGAGGATACCCTGACCGACGTGTCCCACGCGCGGCTGGAGACGGCGGGGCTGGCGGAGCCGTGCCGGGAGCTGGGAGAGGCGCTGCGCTCCTTTCACGCCCTGGCGGAGGAGCTGGTGGACTACTCCACCCAGCTGTCCAAGGGCGGCCTGGATCAGGAGTTCCCCGCCAGCGACAGCTGCCTGTACGGGGGGCTGAAAAACCTCCACGCCAACCTGAAGCACCTCACCTGGCAGGCGGGGCAGGTGGCCAAGGGGGACTACTCCCAGCACGTGTCCCACCTGGGGGCCTTCTCCGAGGCGTTCAACGAAATGACCCGCCAGCTGGACGAGCGCCGCACCCAGCTCCAGGAGGAGATCCGCCGCGCCCGGCGCCGGGCGGAGATCATCGACAGCTACACCGAGATGCTGGTGGAGCTGCTGAGCCAGCGGGACGAGTGGCTGCTCATTGTGGACTGGGAGACCAGGGAAGTGGTTCACTGCAACAAGCGGCCCCAGGGCGGTGGGCAGGACAAGTCATTCTGCGAGAGCTGCAGGCACCGCCTGCCCATCCAGTCCAAGCTGCTGGAGTGGGACAACGCGGAGCGGTACAAGATCTGGGAGCTGGAGGAAAAGGCCCGGGGCGCCTGCTACCGGATCATCTCCTTCCCCATTGAGTGGCGGGAGCGGCCCTCCTGCGTCCACATCGTCATGGACGTGACCAGCGAGAAGATGAACGCCCGCCACCTCAACGCCCAGATCTATCATGACACGGACACCGGCATCCGCAACGGCAAATTCCTGGAGGAATTTATGGAGCAGACCCTCCGGGAGAAGCAGGACGTCACCCTGTGCTACCTGGATCTGGAGGGCGTGGAAGGGATCAACGAGACCTACGGCCAGAAGGTGGGGGACGCCTATATCCAGAACTTTGTGGAGATCGTCCGCAAGAACTTCCGCAGCGGGGACACCTTCGCCCGGCTCAAGGACGACAGGTTCTGCCTGGTGCTCACCGGCAACGTGAAGCACCTCATCGAGCGGAAGATGGCGGAGATTCTCACCATTTTCCAGCGGGACGACGACCGGATCTTCTGCCACCGCTGCAATTTCAAGTACGCCATCCTGGAGGTGGCGGGGGAGGAGAACACCCAGACCCTGCAGGAGCTGCTGTCCAGCGCCGAGGCCGTCATCCGGCGGAAGAAGCGCAAACGCTCCTCCTCCCTGGATCTGATGGACTGGTGAGCCGGTTCGCATCAAAGACAAACGATCAAGGCCGCGGAAGAATCCTCCCGATTCTTCTGCGGCCTTGCCGTTTATTCTGACGCCGGGTTACTCCTCCTGATCGAAGGACGGCCTGTCCTGGGAGATGGCGTCCCCCTCGAAGGGCAGCTCGTCGGGGACTGCGGGGGTCATGTTCTGCCGGTACTGCATCTCCGCCCACTGCTCCTTGGTGATGAGCAGCTGCCGGGGCTTGGAGCCCTCGAAGGGGCCCACAACGCCCTTTTCCTCCATCTGATCCACCAGCCGGGCGGCCCGGCCGTAGCCCAGCTTGAGCCGCCGCTGGAGCATGGACACGGAAGCCTGTCCCACCTCCAGCACCACGTCGATGGCGGCGGGGAGCAGCTCGTCGAAGTCCTCCCCGGCCCCGGCGCTGGGGTCGGAGCCGCCCACGCCCTTGGCGGCCTTGTCCTTGTCCTCGGCGTTCTTCTCGATCTCGTGCATCACCGCCTCGTCATATCGGGCGGAGGCGCCCTCCTTGATAAACTCCACTACGTTGGCCACCTCCTCCTCGGAGATGAAGCAGCCCTGCACCCGGAGCTTGTCCTGGCCCAGGGGGGCGTACAGCATATCGCCCTTGCCCACCAGCTTCTCCGCGCCGGAGGCGTCCAGGATGATCCGGGAGTTCATGGCCGAGTCCACTGCGAAGGCGATGCGGCTGGGGATATTGGCCTTCATCAGGCCGGTGATCACGTCCGCCCGGGGGCTCTGGGTGGCGATGACCAGGTGCATCCCGGAGGCCCGGCCCATCTGGGCCACCCGGCAGATGGACTCCTCCACCTCCTTGGCGGCCACCAGCATCAGGTCGGCCAGCTCGTCGATAACCACCACGATCTGGGGCAGGGGCTCCAGGTCGTCCCGCTGGGCGGCGTGCTTGTTGTAGGAGGCCAGATCCTTGGCCCCCACCTCGGAGAACTTCTGGTAGCGTTTCATCATCTCGCTCACCGCCCACTGGAGGGCGCCGGCGGCCTTCTTGGGGTCGGTGACCACCGGGATGAGCAGGTGGGGGATGCCGTTGTAGACGCTGAGCTCCACCATCTTGGGATCCACCATGATCAGGCGAACCTCCTCCGGCGTGGCCTTGTACAGCAGGGAGATGATCAGCGAGTTGGTGCACACCGACTTGCCCGAGCCGGTGGTGCCGGCGATGAGCATATGGGGCATTTTCGCGATGTTGCCCACCACGCAGTTGCCGGCGATGTCCTTGCCCACGGCGAAGGACACCTTGGAGGCGCTGTCCGCGAAGGCCCGGGAGCCGATGACGTCCCGGATGCAGACGGGGGAAACCTGCCGGTTGGGCACCTCGATGCCCACGGTGGAGATCTTGTCGGGGATGGGGGCCACCCGCACGGCGGAGGAGCCCAGGGCCAGGGCGATGTCGTTGGACAGGTTGGTGATCTTGTTCAGCTTCACCCCCTGATCCAGCTCCAGCTCGTACCGGGTGATGGCGGGGCCCCGGGTGACGTTGACGATGTGGGCGCTGACGCCGAAGGACTGAAGGGCGTCCTGGAGGCGCTGCTGGTTGGCGTGGAGCTCGCCGTCCACCGCGGCGGAGCCGCCGCCGCTGCCCTGGTTCAGCAGGGTGACGGGCGGGTAGCGGTAGGCGGGGGGATCCTGCTCCATCCCCGCCTCGATCTCCCGGGCCACCTCCTCCCGAACCTGCTCCTGATCCGCCTCCTTGGACAGCCTGGGCACCGCGGGCTCCCGGATCACGGGCGGGGGCACCGGGTCGGGCTCCGGCTGGGGGGCAGGGGCGGGGACGGCGTCGGTGGGGATGGGCGTGGGGGCGGGCGGGGGAACCACGTCGGCCGCCGTCACCGGGGGCGGGGCGGCGGGAGAGGGCCTGGGTGCGCGGGCCGGCTCCCGCATGGGGTGCAGCTCGGGCACGTCCTCATACTCGGGGGGCTCCTCCTCCAGCTGGGCGGGGCGCTCCTTCTGGCCGGGGATGACCACCCCCGCCACCTTGTCAAAGAGGGACTTCTTCCGCACCGTCGTCACCGGGGTGGTGGGCTGCTTGGCCAGCACCGGGCCGTCGTCCACCGGAATGTCGATGGCGGCGGGCTTCCGGCGGTGGGCGGGTTCCGGCTCCCGGGGGGCGGGGCGCTGGGGGCGCTCCTGTTCCGGGTAGTCCTCGGGACGGTATTCCGGGCGGCGCTCCCGCTGCTCCCGCAGGTAGTCCAGGATCTGCCCCGGGGTGAGGCGCAGGGCGCACAGCGCCGCCAACCCGGCCAGGGCCAGCAGAATCACGACGCCGCCGATCTTGGTGAAGGCAAAGCGGCAGGCCATGGCCAGCAGGCCGCTGAGCACGCCGCCGGAGGCGATGGACTTGCCCGACGCCCACAGCTGGCCCAACAGCTCCAGCGACCAGGGGGCCTCCGGGGGGCTGAGGATCAGGTGGATCACCGCCCCGATGAGCACCGGCAGGATCAGCGCCCCGGTCAGGCGCAGGCGGACGGGCCGCCCCCGGTGGAGCAGGAGAATCCACGCCGCCAGCAGCAGCATGGGCGGGGCGATGTAGAAGCCGTAGCCCACCAGCCCCTTCAGCAGATCGCAGAACAGGGCGATGACCGCCCCCTCGTCGGTCTTGAAGTAGCCGATGGCCCCGAACAGGGCCAGCAGCAGGCATACCGCGCCGCCGATCTCCCGGCGGTAGGGCTTCTTCTGGGGAACAGACTTCCGGGCTCCGCTCCGGGAGCCGGATTTGGATTGCGCTGTGCCGCTCCGCCTGCCGCCGGATTTGGAGGCGGACTGGGCGCGGCTGCCGCCGGAGGCGGCGGGTTTCTTTTGTGTGGACGCCATGGGGAACCTCCCGTCTCTTTATGCCGCAGGGGTGTAGAGGAAGCTGGCAATGAGGGCGATGGCGCCCACGATCCAGCAGTAATAGGCGAACTTGCCGAACTTGCCCTTGTCCGCCAGCAGCTTCACCAGCCGGATGGAGAAATAGCCCACCACCCCGGCGATGACCATGCCGGTGAGGTACATGGGCAGCAGCTCGGTGTCGATGCCGCCGGCGCCCGCCACCTTGACCACCTTCAGCAGGGTGGCGCCCAGCACCGCCGGCAGGGACATGAGGAAGGAGAAGCGGACGGCGAAATTCCGGTCAAAGCCCAGGGCCATGCCGGCGGAGATGGTGGTGCCCGAGCGGGACAGGCCGGGGATGGTGGCCAGCCCCTGGGCCGCCCCCACCAGCAGCACGTCCTTCACTGTGGCGGTGCGCACGTTCTTGCGCCCCCCGCCGTACCGGTCGGACAGGAACAGGATACAGCCGGTGACCAGCAGCATCACCGACACAAACACCGGGTTGGCCCCCAGATCTTCCACCAGCCCCTCGACGGGCAGGATGAGGAACAGGGGCAGGGTGGCCAGGATGATCAGCAGCACCAGCCGCCGCCCCTCGGGGGGATTGCCCCGGGGCTTCTCCCGGGAAAACAGGGCGGCGATGCCCCGGAAAAACTCCGTGATCATGTCCAGAATATCCCGCCAGTACACCACGCACACGGCGATGAGCGTGGCAAAGTGGAGCAGAATGTTATACAGGGCGTCCGGCTCCGGCATACAGAAGAAGTGCTGGAGCAGGGACAGGTGCCCGGAGCTGGATATGGGCAGGAACTCGGCCACGCCCTGCACCACGCCCAGCACAATCGCCATCCAAAATTTCAATGCAGTCACCTCATTCTTTCAACCTGCCGCGGGGAGCGGCGAACCCTGTCCGCCGGATCGACGCGGGCCTGAACTATTATATTAACACAATTCTCCGGGAAATTCCAGAGGGGATCGAAAAGCCGCGGCTCCTGCCCTGATTTTATCACAGGCCCCGGATCCGTTCAATCTGATCTCACAAAATGCCCCAAATCGCGGGGCGGCGGCGGCTTCATGGGGCTGTGTTCCCAATCGCCCCAAATTCGTACTAATTTCTCCAAAGCAACAGCTTGACAAGGGCGGAAACTTCCGCTATTGTATAGCCAAAGTATTGGAGAGGGGTTTTCCAATGGTGGATCTGCGTGCCAAACCCTACTGCCTGTCCTGCTGGGACACCGCCTGGGTAAAGGCCGTCATCGCGTCCATGTCCGACGAGGAAAAGGCAGGCCAGCTGTTATTCTGCGGCAGCGCCGCCGGGGGCGGTACGCCGCGGGAGCTGGTGGAGCAATATCACATCGGCGGCTGTCACTGTGCCGGGCTCCCCTCCCGGCAGGTGCGGGAGCTCAACCGCGCCCTCCAGACCGCCGCGGACATCCCCCTGTTCCTGGCCTGCGGTACGGAGTGCGGCGGCAGCGGCGCGGCCACCGACGGGGCCTACATCGCCAACGCCTGGAAGATCGCGGCCACCGGACGGCCGCGGTACGCCCGGGAGCTGGGCTTCCTGGCCAACGAGGAGGCCGCCGCCATGGGCAGCAACATGGCCTTTGCCCCCCTGTGCGCCCTCCGCCCCGGCGGGGGGAGCGCCGAAAGCGCCCGGCGGGCCGCCGAGCTGGGGGCGGCCTATGTGGCGGGCGTCCACGATCTGCCGGGCTTTGCCAGCGTGTGCCGCTGCTGCCCCGGCGGCGGGGGCGGGACGGCGGTCTGGAAAGGGGTGTACCGGGCCCTGATCGACGCGGGAGTGGACGGGGTGATGGTGGCAGGGGACGGCTGCGGACGGGATCCGGGCTGGACCCCTGACGGCCTGCTGCGGGGCGGGCTGGGCTTCCGCGGCGTGGTGATCTGCGACACGGCCCCCATGACGGGCGGGGCCCGGGGGGAGCTGCTGGCCGCGGCCGTCAACGGGGGCTGTGATATGCTGCTGTGCGCCGGCGGCGTGGAGGAGGACTTCCAAAGGGTGCTGGCGGCCTGCCGGGACGGCGCCGTCAGTGAGGCGCGGCTCAATGACGCCCTCACCCGGATTTTGGGCCTGAAGGCCCGCATGGGGTTGAACAAGCGGGCCAGGACAGCGCTGGTGCCCTCCGCCGCGGCGCTGGCCGCCATCCTGGGGGCGCCCAAGTACAAGGCCGCCGCCGAGATGATCACCCGGGACGCCCTCACCCTGGTGCGCTGCCGGACGCCGGAGCTGCTGCCCCTGACGCCGGAAAAGTACCGGCGGGTTCTGCTGGCGGACGTACCCGGCCCGGACGGCGCCGTCCCTGCGGACGGTTCCCCGGCGGAGCTGCTGTGCCAGTGCCTGCGCGACAAGGGGTTTGACGCGGCCCGGATCCCCGGAGCGGGGGGAGGGGAACCGGTTCAGGGGCGGGATCTGGTGCTCCTGGTGTCCAATGCGGAGCGCTTTGGATTTGACGGGAAGGGAGTTTGGCCCGCCCCCGGCGTGCCCGCCATCGGGATCAGCGCGGGCGCGCCCGCCGCCCCGTCGGACGCCCCCGCCCTGGACGCCCTGATCAACGTCTACGACGCCCAGCCCCTCACGCTGGACGTGCTGGTGGAAAAGCTGCTGGCGGGGCCGGAGGCCTTCCGGGGGAGCTGCGGATAGAGCTAATAATCGGATCAGGAACAGGGAAGGGCCGCGGCCCTTCCCTGTTTTTCGCGCCTTCGCCCGGTTCAGCTCCGGGCGGCGATGAACTCCTCGATCAGTTTAATCTGCTTTTTCACGCTGCTCTCCGACGGCCCGCCGTAGCTCCCGGCCGGGCAGGCCCGACCGGGGCCCTTCGGGATTGGATGTCCTCGGCGGAAGTGAATTCCGCCTGCGGCAATTCTCCGCTGCGCTCCGAATTGACGCGCCTTCCGGCGCGGTAAGGTCTACGGCGGAGGCTCAGCTCCGGGCGGCGATGAACTCCTCAATGAGTTTAATCTGCTTTTTCACGCTGCCCTCCGACGGCCCGCCGTAGACCTTGCGCCCGTTGACGCAGGCCCGCAGCCGCAGCGCGTCGTACACGTCCCACTCGAACAGGGGGGACACGGCCTGGAACTCCTTCAGCGGCAGGGTGTCCAGCGTCCTGCCCTTTTCCAGGCACAGGTTCACCAGGCGGCCCACGATCATATACGCCTCCCGGAAGGGCACCCCCTTCTTCACCAGGTAGTCGGCGCAGTCGGTGGCGTTGATGAAGCCCACCGAGGCGGCCCGGGCCATGGCCTTCTTCTTCACGGACAGGGTGTCCAGCATGGCGGTGAACACGGGCACGCACTGCTCCACCGTATCGAAGGCGTCGAACACCGGCTCCTTGTCCTCCTGCATATCCTTGTTGTAGGCCAGGGGGAGGCCCTTCATCACCGTCAGCAGGGTGATCAACGAGCCGTACACCCGCCCCGTCTTGCCCCGCACCAGCTCCGCCACGTCCGGGTTCTTCTTCTGGGGCATGATGGACGAGCCGGTGGAGTAGGCGTCGTCCAGCTCCACGAATTTGAACTCCCAGGAGCACCACAGGATGATCTCCTCGGAGAACCGGGACAGGTGCATCATCAGGATGGACAGGGCGGACAGCAGCTCGATGGCGTAGTCCCGGTCGCCCACCGTGTCCAGGGAGTTGTCAGTGGGCTTGGGGAAGCCCAGGGCCTGGGCGGTCTGGAACCGATCCACCGGGTAGGTGGAGGTGGCCAGGGCGCCGCAGCCCAGGGGGCACTCGTCCAGCCGCGTCCGGCAGTCCTCCAGCCGGGTCACGTCCCGGCGGAGCATATTGGCGTAGGCCATCATATAGTGGCCGAAGGTGACGGGCTGGGCCCGCTGGAGGTGGGTATACCCGGGCATGACGGTGGACAGGTGGGCCTTGGCCTTTTTCATCAGCACCCGCTCCAGCTCCAGCACCAGGCCGATGACCCGGGGAATCTCCTCCTTCACGTACAGCCGGAAATCGGTGGCCACCTGATCGTTGCGGGAGCGGGCGGTGTGCAGCCGCTTGCCCGTTTTCCCGATCCGCTGGGTGAGCAGGGCCTCGATGTTCATGTGGATATCCTCGTTGTCCAGGGAGAACTCCACCTGATCCGCCTCGATGTCCGCCAGAATGGCCTCCAGGCCCGCCACGATCTTTTCCGCCTCGTCCGGCTGGATGATCCCCGTTTTGCCCAGCATGGCGGCGTGGGCGATGGAGCCCCGGATGTCCTGGCCGTAGAGCCGCGCGTCAAAGCGGATGGAGGAATTGAAGTCGTTGACCAGGGTGTCGGTCTCCTTCTGGAACCGGCCCGCCCAGAGTTTCATAAGTGATCGCTCCTTCTGTCTGCTTGTATGGGGCCCCTCCCGCCCATGTACTGAAATTGTCTTACTTGTCCTGGAAGCTGTCCCGGAAGGCGTTTTGCACCAGCCCGTTCTTCTGGCAGACGATGAGGGCCACGTACCGCCCCTCCCGGACGATCACCGCCTGCTCCGTCAGGGGCACCTGGCTGGGGTCGTACTCCCGGAAGGTGCCCTGCCGCTGCTCCACGTGCTTGTGGAGGGAGTCCATCAGGGCGGCGGCGCTGCCCGCGTCCTTCAGCTTGACCACCGCGATCTCCTCCGCGGAGCCCGCCTTGGCGCAGGCGTAAAAATATTCGTCCACCAGCTGATAGTCCAGATCGGACAGGTAGGTAAAGTCCGTCTCCGCCAGCGTCCCGCCGCCATGGCTTGTGACAATCGTCAGCTCCGGCAGGGTGGGATCCGCCGCGATCAGGGTATCCAGCAGGGCGCTCATGTCCACGTCCTTGCCGGGATCCGCCTGCTCCTTGGGGGCGCAGCCCCAGGCGCAGGCCAGCAGCAGGGCCGCCAGGGCGGCGCAGGCAATCCGTTTCACACTGTTTCTCATGCCGCGCCCCCTCAGTCGATGATCACGCTGCCGCCGTTCCCTTCGGGAATCGGAACGGGAATGGGATCATCCACGGGGATGTCGGGGTCGGGATCGTCCCCCGTGTCGCCCAGCTCCGCCGGATCCAGGCCAAAGGCCTCGGCAATGGCCCGGATGACGGCCTTGGCCTCAGGGGAGGTGGAGTCAAAGCCGGGATCCGGCTCGTCCTCGTCATACCGCTCCACCAGCAGGCCCAGGATGTCGTTCCCATCCTCCCCGGGGTACCACATGGCCTGGAAGTAGGCGTCCTCTATGGTGGCCCTCATGGCGTTCTCCAGCAGCGCCGCCAGGAAATCCGCCTTGGGCTGCTCCTCCTCGGTCAGCGGGGTCTTGAAGCGGTAGTATACCGCGCCCTGCTTCTCGTCCAGGGCCTTTTTGAACTGAGCGGGCACGTCCAGCAGACTGTCCACCTCCACGCTGTTCTGCACGGCGGGGGAGTACTTCACGCTGTCCGCCACCGGCAGGGCGGAGCCGTCCCAGCTGTGGCCCATGCCGCAGATGGCGTCGGTCATGTTGAAGTTGGCGAACTCCGCCCCGTGGGCGTCGCTGTACACGTCCACATGATACCACTGATCCGGCTCCAGCTCCACCAGATCCCAGGAGTGGTAGTCGTTGTGGACGATGTGGCAGTCCATGCCCAGCATATTCATGAACAGGCGGAAGGTGGTGGCGTAGCCCACGCACACCGCGTTTTTGCTTTTCAGCACGTCGTGGGGAGTGAAGGGGCTGCCGCCGCTGCCGGGGCGGACGATCACGCCGTCGGAGCCGTTGTTGCCGATGTTGGCCACCATCCACTGGTAGACGGCCAGCTCCTTCTCGTAGTTGTCCATGCCGTCCGAGAGCACCTCGTCCAGCACGTCCTTGGCCATCTTCAGGGTATCCTTGTCCTCGGCGCTGAGCTGGCTGTCGTCCCCGCTCTTGTAGGCGTCGGAGATGTGGGTGGTGGAGCGGATCTCGTACTCCCCGGCCACCTTGTAGCCGTCCTCCTGGTAGGCGTTCTCCTGCTCCTCCTCCTTGGCCCAGCGATCCTTCTGCTCGGCAATGAAGGCGCCCATTTCGGCGGCGTATTTCTGCTGGGCCTGGGCCTGGTACACGTTCAGCCCCAGGCTTCCCACAAGGCACAGGGCCAGCAGCCCCGCCCCCACGGCCTTGGCGGCTTTGAGTCCCTTGCCCTGGGTCTTGCCCCCTGCTGTCTCGGTCTGAGTACTCATGGTGTTCCTCCTTAAACTGGCGCTTGAGGAATCCAACCGATTCCTCCGCCCTCCTGGGAGGGCGTGGAACCAGTATACTACAAAACGGGGGCGGTTTGTATTAAACTATGCTTAAGATGCGGTAACACCCCGGTAACAGGGCTGTTACGAAACCGCAATCCTTGTATCCAAGCTGTAACGGCGGTGCCTTACAGGCGGCCCTGCTCCCGCAGAGCCTGCACCTTGTCCGGCAGGCCCCAGAGGTTGATGAAGCCGGTGGCGTCGGCCTGGTTGTAGTCGCTCTCCTCGAAGGTTACCAGATCCTCGGAGTACAGTGTCTCCGGGGAGGTGACGGAGGAGGTGATGAGGCTGCCCTTGTACAGCTTCAGGGTCACCGTGCCGGTGACGTGCTTCTGGGTGTCCACGGCGAAGGCCTGGAGGGCCTCCCGCAGGGGGGTGAACCACTTGCCGTTGTAGAGCAGATCGGCGAAGTCCACTGCCAGCTTCTGCTTCATGTGCTTGGTGTCCTTGTCCAGGGTGATCATCTCCAGCACCTCGTGGGCCCGGTAGAGGATGGTGCCGCCGGGGGTCTCGTACACGCCCCGATCCTTCATGCCCACCAGCCGGTTCTCCACGATGTCCAGCAGGCCGATGCCGTTGGCCCCGCCCAGCTCATTCAGCTTGCGGATGATGTCGGAGGGCTTCAGCTTCTCCCCGTTGACGGCCACGGGCCGGCCCCGCTCAAAGTCCAGGGTCACCGTGGTGGGGGCGTCGGGGGCCTGCATGGGGGACACGCCCATCTCCAGGAAGCCCGGCTCGTCGTACTTGGGCTCGTTGGAGGGATCCTCCAGATCCAGCCCTTCGTGGCTCAGGTGCCACAGGTTCTTGTCCTTGGAGTAGCTGGTCTCCCGGGAGATCCGCAGGGGGACGTGGTGGGCCTCGGCGTAGTCGATCTCCTCCTCCCGGCTGCGGATGGTCCACTCCCGCCAGGGGGCGATGATCTTCATGTCCGGGGCAAAGCGGCGGATGGCCAGCTCAAAGCGCACCTGATCGTTGCCCTTGCCGGTGCAGCCGTGGCAGATGGCGTCCGCCCCTTCCTCCCGGGCGATCTCCACCAGCCGGCGGGCGATCACCGGCCGGGCGAAGGCGGTGCCCAGCAGATAGTCCTCGTACTTGGCCCCCATCATCATGGAGGGCAGGATCACCTCGTCCACCATGGCGTCGGTGAGATCCTCCACCCGGATCTTGGCCGCGCCGGTCTCCAGGGCCTTCTCCTCGATGCCGTCCAGCTCGTCCCCCTGGCCCACGTCGGCGGCCACGGCGATGATCTCCGGGTCGTTGTAGTTCTCCTTGAGCCACGGGATGATGATGGATGTGTCCAGCCCGCCGGAATAGGCGAGCACAACCTTCTTGATCTCAGTCATTGCGGTTTCCTCCGTTTCCCTCTTGCCAAACAGCCCTGACGGGATGTTTTATCTGTAGAGTATACCCCACCGCCCCCTGCATTTCAATGCGCTAAAGTGCATAATTATCCCAAAGTATTCCGGCTTGAATGGGCGATATTCACAATCTTCCCGGAATTTCCCGGGATTCCCCTGGGAGCATATGCATATATATTCCATTTTAGCGGGAAAAGGGACACCGTTCGGGACGGCCTTGGGGACAGTGAGGCGGCGGGGGCACAGCCCCCGCCGCCTGACGCTGTGTATGGATTTGCCGGGCGTCACGCCGCCGCTCGCTGAGCGCAGCCCCGAACCAGGAACAGGAAGGCCAGCATCAGCACCACGCCGATGGGCAGGGCGAGGAGCCCCGGCGCGCCCATAAAGGCCAGCACTCCCGCGAGAAGATAGGAGATCCCCGCGATCACCGCGCAGGAGATGGCATAGGGTAGCTGGGTGGACACATGGTTTACGTGATCGCACTGGGCGCCGGCGGAGGCCATGATGGTGGTGTCCGAGATGGGGGAGCAGTGATCGCCGCACACCGCCCCCGCCATGCAGGCGGAGATGCAGATGATGGCCAGGGGGTTGTCCATGGAGAACACGTTCTGCACGATGGGGATGAGGATGCCGAAGGTGCCCCAGGAGGTGCCGGTGGCAAAGGCCAGCAGGCAGCCCACCGCGAACACCAGGACGGGCAGCAGCATCTGGATGCCGGAGGCGGAGCGCACGAAGTCCCGGACGAAGAACTTGGCCCCCAGGGATCCGGTCATGCTGTTCAGCGACCAGGCGAAGGTGAGGATCAGGATGGCGGGCACCATGGCCTTGAAGCCCTCGGGGAAGCAGTCCATCATCGTCTTGAAGGACATGGCGCGGCGGATGGCGTAGTAGACCAGCGTGAACGCCAGCCCGGCGGCGGAGCCCAGCATCAGGCCCAGGGGGGAGTCGCAGTCGGAAAATGCGGTGATGAAATCGACGCCGGAGAAGAAGCCGCCGGTGTAGATCATGCCGATGACGCAGCTGATGACCAGCACCACGATGGGCAGCACCAGATCCAGCACGGAGCCGTGGGTCTCGTCTATCTCCTCGTCCATCATGGCGTAGGGGTTGGAGCCGGAGAACAGGTCGCCGTTGTCCACGGCGTTGCGCTCAAATTTGGCCATGGGGCCAAAGTCGGCCTTCAGCAGCACCAGCCCCACCATCATCAAGATGGTGAGCAGGGCGTAGAAGTTATAGGGGATGGCCCGCATGAACAGGTTCAGGCCCTGCCCGTCCTCGGCGAAGCCGGCCACGGCGGCGGCCCAGGAGGAGATGGGGGCGATGATGCAGATGGGGGCGGCGGTGGCGTCGATGAGGTAGGCCAGCTTGACCCGGGACACCTTGTGCTTGTCGGTGACGGGCCGCATGACGGAGCCCACGGTGAGGCAGTTGAAATAGTCGTCGATGAAGATCAGGCCGCCCAGCAGAATGGTGGCCAGCTGAGCCCCCGCCCGGGACTTGATGTTCTTCTGGGCCCAGCGGCCGAAGGCGGCGGAGCCCCCGGCCTTGTTCATCAGGCACACCATGATGCCCAGAATCACCAGGAACACCAGAATGCCCACGTTGCCGGCGATGGAGTCGGCGACGCCGTCGTTGAACACGTGGAGGAGGGTGCCCTCAAGGTTGAAGTTGGAGTAGAGCAGCCCGCCCACCAGAATGCCGATAAACAGGGAGGAGTACACCTCCTTGGTGATCAGCGCCAGGGCGATGGCGATGATGGGGGGCAGCAGCGACCAGATGGTGTTGAAAAAGCGGCTGGGGGACTGGATGTAGCCCACGTACCCGCTGTCGGCGCAGGTCTCGCAGGGGACGGCCTGGCCGTCGTCGGACAGCACCACCCCCAGGGCGCCGCAGTCGGGGCACTCCACGTACTTGGTGCCGGTCAGATCGGTGGGATCCTCCGGAGCGGCAAAGGCGGTGGTAGTCAGGGCGAGGAGCAGCAGGACGAGCAGCGCCAGCAGGCCCAGACGGGTTCTTCTCGTTTTCATGTTCTCATTTCCCTTCTGCAAGTATACCGCATGACCACAAAAAAGGGGCGCTTCCGCAGAAGGAAGCGCCCCAAAGCAGATGTAATACATTCCGCAAGGCAAAGAACCGGATAGCGCTCCACATTTCGTGACAGTCCGGGGGATGTTCTCCCACGGCCCAGGCTGGGGGCTTGGCCGGCCCCGCGCCTTCGGCGGGCGTCCCTCTCCCGCGAAGCCGGCCTGCCGGGCCGTTGGCTCCGCGGTACGCATGGCGTCCGCGCCTCTATCAGACGGTATTTACTTGAAATATACAAGGATAATACTACTTGTTTACCAGCTTGTCAAGGGGAACCTTGATTTTCCCCGCTTTTTTACGCCGGATCCGCCTGGGAAAAACAGGGTGCAATCACCGCCCAGATCCGCTCCGCCACCTCGTCGGGCGTGCCGGATCCGTCCACCACCGCCACCCGCTCCACGTCCTCCAGCCGCCGGAAGGCCTCAAAGTACAGCTCCCGGGTGCGGCGCAGCCGCTCCTCCCCGTCGAAGATCTCCTCCACCGTGCGGTTCTGGCGGATCCGCTCCAGGGCGGTCTCCACCGGCACGTCCAGAAACACCGTGAGGGTGGGCCGCAGAAGCCCCGCGCTCAGGGCGTTGGCCTGGATGACCCAGTCCATGTCCACGTCCACGCTGTGGTAGGCGTAGGAGGAGAAGTAGTAGCGGTCGCTGACCACGGTGATCCCCTTGTCCAGGACGGCGCACAGGCCGTCCACCTCGTTCACCAGGTGATCGATGCGGTCGGCGGCGTACAGCGCGGCGATGACCCGGGGATCCGCCGTCACCCGGCCGGTGAAGATCTGCCGGATCAGCGAGCCCACAGGGCCGCCGGTGGGCTCCCGGGTGGCCAGGCAGCGCACCCCCATGCCCTCCAGCCGGGCCGTCAGCCGCCCGATCTGGCTGCTCTTGCCGGAGCCGTCGATGCCCTCCAGGGCGATGAACTTTCCCTTTTCCATGGCCTGTCCCTCCGCGTTGGGTTTTTTCCAAGTATAACACAGCCAGCTCCAAAAGGGAAGCGGAAAAAGGCCCGGCCGCAGACGCGGCCGGGCCTTGGGGACGTGGATCCGTTATTGCAGCGCCGTGCTGCCGTTGCTCAGGAAGATCAGATAGAGCACATAGCCCACGATGGTGATGACGCCGCCCACGATGCTGGCCAGCCCCGCCAGAATGTTGAGGACGGGGATGGCGCCCACCAGGGTGCACACCACGGTGATCACGGTGCAGATGAAATAGAGCTTGGACACGGTGTTCCCCTTCTCCGCCAGATCGTCCTTGCCCATGGAGTGGAGCAGGTTGGAGGTGGTCTGGCACACGGCGTTCACCACCAGGAAGTTCAGCACCGTCTGGACGAGGGACGCCAGTGATCTGAGAATACTCCCGTCCTTGGTGATCAGGTTCACCACAACGCCCAGCACCACGCTGATCACCGCGAAGATCAGCGCCCCGCGGTAGCCCTCGTCGTCCGCGCCGGCTTTGTACAGGCCCCAGATCTCCAGGATGCCCGCCGCTATCACCAGCAGCGACGCCAGCACTACTACGATGGACAGCAGCCCCAGGGTGACTACCGCCAGTACGCCGCCTAAGATGGCGATCACGCCCCCCACAATGGTCAGGATCTGGGCCAGGAACATGGTTTTCAGCCCGCTGGCCGCGCTTGGATAGTTCATATTCATTCCTCCTTACGTCTCTTTCCGGGCGGGCCCGCCGCCCCGTTTCCTATCCCCACGCACAAGGGCGTTTGGATCAGCATATGCCCCGTCCCCGAAGTGTATGTTCAGGTGGGGGTAGGTCATCTCCACGCCCGCTTTGTCAAAGGCGGGCTTGAAGCCGTCCAGCAGGCCGTAGTACACCGTCCAGTAGTCGGCGTTGGCGCACCACACCCGCAGGACGTAGTTGACGGCGCTGTCGCCGTACCCGTCCACGTGGGCGGCGGGGGCCGGATCGTCCAGCACCAGGGGGTGCTCCGCTGCCAGCCGGGCCAGCAGGGCAATGACCTGCTCCGGGGGGGCGTCGTAGGAGGCGGACACGGTCAGATCCACCCGCCGGGTGGACTGCTGGGAGAAGTTGGTAATGTTGGCGGCGACGATGGTGCTGTTGGGCAGCTGCACCAGCTTGTTGTCCGGGGTGGTGAGCTTGGTGTAAAACAGGCCCATCTCCTCCACCGTGCCGGAGCAGCCCCCCGCCTCCACAAAGTCCCCCACGGAAAAGGGGTGGGAGGCCAGCAGCTGCATCCCCCCCGCCGCGTTGGACAGGAAGCTCTGCAGCGCCAGCGAGAAGGCCAGCCCCACCACCGACAGCACCGCCACCAGGGAGGTGACCTCAATATTCAGACAGCCCAGCACGATGATGGCGGTGACGAACCACAGCCCCGCCTTGAGGATGCCCCGCAGCAGCTTTTGCAGGGAGGGATCCAGCCTGGAGCGGCCCAGGGCCCGATCCAGCACCTTGAGCAGCACCTTCATGGCCACCAGACAGGCCGCCGCCACCAGCACGGCGGTGAAAATATTGCTGGCGGTGATGTTCCGGACGCTGTTCCACAGGCCCTCCGCGGTCTCCTCGGGCACGATTCCGGTGAGCGCGATGGCCATGGGCCCCACCTTCTTTCTCTCTGGGTGATTTATGGTATTATATCACGGCTCTGGCTCCGGCGCAAGCTCCCCCAGCAGGGCGGAGCCCTCCACGCCGGTGACCTCCACCTGCCGCAGCCGGTTGTGGAGATTGTCCTCGCTCCGGACGCCCACCCGGCAGTATCGGGTGGTGTGGCCCCACCACAGACCGTCCTTCTCCTCCTCGAACAGCACCTCTACCCGCTGCCACTGTTCCAGGTAGCGCCGCTCCATCCCGGCGGCCAGCTCCGCCGCCTCCTTGGCCCGGGCCTCCTTGACGGCGTTGGGCGCCTGATCCGGCATGGACGCCGCCGGGGTGCCGGGGCGCTTGGAGTAAGGGAAAATGTGCATGGCGGAAAAGGCGCAACGCCGGAGAAAGGCCAGGGTCTGGGCGAACTCCGCCTCCGATTCCCCGGGAAAGCCCACGATCAAGTCGGTGGTGACGGCGGGTCGGTGGAAGTGCCCGCGCAGCAGCTCCACGCTCTCCAAAAAGCGGGCGGTGTCGTACTTCCGGTTCATCCGCTTCAGGGTGGCGTCGCAGCCGGACTGGAGGGAGAGGTGGAAGTGGGGGCACAGGTTGGGCAGCCTGGCCGCCCGGACGCAGAACTCCTCCGTGATGGTGCGGGGCTCCAGGGATCCCAGCCGGATCCGGCAGCCGGGGGCGGCGGCGCACACCGCCTCCATGAGGTCGATAAGCGCCTCTCCCGTCCGGAGATCCCGGCCCCAGGAGGAGATCTCGATGCCGGTGAGGACGATCTCCCGGTAGCCCTCCGCTGCCAGCCGCTTTGCCTCCTCTGACGCCTCCTCCAAGGGCAGGGAGCGCACCGGCCCCCGGGCATAGGGGATGACGCAGTAGGCGCAGAAGTTGGCGCAGCCGTCCTCCACCTTCAGCATGGCCCGGGTGCGGCCGGACACCCCCCCGGCGGGCAGGCGCTCGAACTGCCGGCGCTTCAGGGCCTCGTCCACCGCCACCACCTGGCCCGTCCGCTGCCGGAGCAGCGCCTCCAGCCGATCCAGAAAGTCCATCCGCCCCGCCGAGCCGGACACCAGATCCACCCCCAGGGCGGACACCGCCGCCGGGTCGGTCTGGGCGTAGCAGCCGCACACCGCCACCACAGCCTCCCCGTTTTTCCGGGCGCGGCGGATCAGGTTGCGGCACTTCTTGTCGCTGACGGCGGTGACGGTGCAGGTGTTCACAATATAGGCGTCGGCGGGGCCGTCGAAGTCCGCCAGAGTGTGGCCCCGGCGGAGCAGCTCCCGCTCCATGGCCTGGGTCTCCACCTGGTTCACCTTGCAGCCCAGGGTGTAGATGGCGATCCGCACGGGCGGTTCCCCCTTTCAAAAAATAAGCGGCCGCCCGGTTGTTCGGGCGGCCGCGCCGAATTGATCCTTGCTATGGTCAGCCGTCTCCACCCTCGCCGTCCTCCGGCTCCGGCAGAACCTCCACCCGGATCTCCAGCACCCGGTGGTGCTCCGCCCGGGTGACGGTCACGTCCAGGTTTTCCCAGGTGAAGCGATCCCCCGGCTCGGGCACCCGGCCCAGCTGCTCCAGCACCCAGCCGGACACGGTGGCGGCGTCACACTCGCCGGTGACCTGGAACAGGTCGTAGAGGTCGTCCAGATCGGCGGAGCAGGCGATGAGGTAGCTGCCATCGGGCTGCTTGCGGAACTCCTCCACCACCTCGTCGTGCTCGTCCCAGATCTCGCCCACCAGCTCCTCCACAATGTCCTCCATGGTGAGGATGCCCTCGGTGCCGCCGTACTCGTCCACCACCACCGCCATCTGGGTCTTGGTGCGCTGGAACTGGCGCATCAGGTCGTCGATCTTGGTGCCGGAGGTGATGTGGAGCACCGGGCGCACCAGGGGCTCCAGCTGGGTGCGGCCGTGGAACCGGGCGGAGAACAGATCCTTCTGGTGGAGCACCCCCACCACGTCGTCGATGCTCTCGTGGTAGACGGGCAGGCGGGAGTAGCCCTCGGCGGCGAACACCGACGCCACCTCCTCCAGGGTGGAGGTATCCTCCACCGCCACCACGTCCACCCGGGGGGTGAGGATGTCCCCCGCCTCCAGGTTGTCGAAGCGGATGGCGGAGCGGATGAGCTGGCTCTCCTCCTTGTCCAGGCCGCCCTGATCCTCCGCCTCCACCACCATGGTGACCAGCTCCTCGTCGGTGATGCCCTCCTCCTGCTCCTTGTGGAACAGCAGGGTGAGCAGCTTCTTCCACAGGCCGAACAGGAAGTTCAGCGGGGTGAGCAGCGCCATGAACAGCCGCAGCAGCGGCGCGGAGAACATGGCGAAGGCCTCCGGGGACTCCTTGGCCAGGCTCTTGGGGGAGACCTCGCCGAAGATCAGCACCACCACGGTGAGCACAATGGTGGACACCGCCGGGCCGTTCACCTCGTCGATGAGCTTGATGAACAGCAGGGTGGACAGGGTGGCGGCCACGTTGTTGACGATGTTGTTGCCGATGAGGATGGTGGACAGCAGCTTGTCGTAGTCCTCCGCCAGGGCCAGGGTCTTTTCCGCCTTCTTGTCGCCGTTGTCGGCGCGGCTTTTCAGGCGGATGCGGTTGAGGGAGGTAAACGCCGTTTCGGTGGCGGAGAAATAGCCCGACATCACCACCATCAGCACCAGTACGGCCAGCAGCAGCATACTATCTGGGTCCATGTGGACAGATCAACTCCTATTTACTCTATATTAAGTAAAAATTTACCCCCGCCCATGGGGAGGTATTGCAAAGATTTATACCACACTTCCCGCCAAAAAGCAAGGGGGCAGGGGGGCCTGCTGGGAAAAATTTGTCTGAAACACGCCGCCGGACAGCCTTGACGGCCCCTCAGTCCGGCGGTATAATGAAGGCGGCTATCCGTTGGGAGGAGCCCCGCGGCCGGAGGGCTGGGGCCCAGGCGGAGGAAAGGAGGGCCCTGTGATGTCCAAGCTCAAAGAACTGTTCTCCACCCCCAGGCGGGCGGCGCTGGCCGTGGCCTGCCTTGCCGTGATCCTGGTGACTGCCGGGATCTGCGTGGTGATGATCGCCTCCGGGGCGCGGGGGCCGGAGCAGGCCTCCGCCATCGGCGGGGAGGCGGCCCAGAACTATGCCTTTGCCGACGCGGGGGTGGATCCCGCCTCCGCCCAGGTGCTCCAGGTGAAGTATGAGCGGTTCCAGGGGGAATTTGTGTACGAGGTGGAGTTCCTGGCCGGGGAGACGGAGTATGAGTACAAGATCAACGCCGCCGACGGCTCGGTGGTGAAGAAGGAGCAGAAAACGGTGAAGGGGCCGGGAAACAGTATCCCGGCGGCGGGCACGATCACCCTGGAGGAGGCCCGGGACATCGCCCTGGCGGACGCGGGGGTGACCCTGGAGCAGGCCGTCTTTGCCCAGGCGGAGCAGGACACGGAGGGGGGGATCCCCGTCTACGAGTTCAAGTTCTACAGCGGCAACGTGGAGTATGAGTACGAGATCAACGGCCAGACCGGGGCGGTGTACAGCAAAAAGACCACCACCTACGTGGGCCAGGGCACAGGGGAGACGCCCCCCGCCCAGACCGGGGCTCCGGCCACCCAGCGGCCCACCCAGCCCCCGGCCACGGCGAGGCCCACCCCCGCTCCCACGCCGGCTCCCACCCAGCCCCCCGCCACCCAGGGGCCCAGGCCCACCCAGCCGTCGGGGACGTATATCGGCGCGGACGCGGCGAAAAACGCGGCGCTGGCCGACGCGGGCGTGTCCGCCGGGGACGTCCGGTTCACCAAGGTGCGGATGGACTATGAGGACGGGGTGCCGGTGTACGAGCTGGAGTTCTACACCGCCACCCATGAGTACGAGTATGAGATCCACGCCCAGACCGGGGCGGTGTTCAGCAGGCACGTGGAGGCGCACCACAGCTCCGTAGACCACCACGGAGGCACGACCGGCCAGACCGGGGGGACGGATATCGGCGCGGAGGCGGCAAAGAACGCCGCCCTGAACCACGCCGGCTGCGCCGCCGGGGACGTGACGTTCACCAAGGTGGAGCGGGACTACGACAACGGCAGGCTGGTGTATGAGATCGAGTTCTACAAGGACGGCCTGGAGTACGAGTTTGAGATCGACGGGGCCTCCGGCGCGGTGCTGAGCTTCGAGCGGGACTGAGCGAAACACGATAAACGGGGAGGCATGGCCGCAGGCCATGCCTCCCCGCTGTTTGTTTGGGCGGCGGGATTACTTCTTCCCCATGGACTCGATGATGGCGTCGGCCAGGGCGTCCAGCTCCAGCTCCTTGTCGGGGTGGAGGGCGGAGGCCAGGGTGAGCCGATCGTTGAGCACGGTCATGTTCTTCATCTCGTCCTCCAGGAACTTCTGCATCAGGTCGCCGGACTTGACGGCCCAGGAGCCGTTCTCAATGATGGCGCAGGTGCGGTTCTGGAAGTTGAGGGCCTTCAGGTGCATCAGGTAGTCGTGCATCACCGGGTAGATCCCCAGGTTGTAGGTGACGGAGGCGAACACCAGATGGCTGAGCCGGAAGGACTCGCTGACCAGCTGGGACACGTGGGTGTTGGACACGTCGTACACCCACACATTGGTGCAGCCCTTCTCGCACAGCTTGGAGGCCAGGGCCTGGGCGGCGGACTCGGTGTTGCCGTACATAGAGGCGTAGGCGATGAGCACGCCGTCCTCCTCGGGCTGGTACTTGCTCCACTTGTCGTACTTGTCGATGAAGTACATCAGATCCTTGCGCCACACCGGCCCGTGGAGCGGGCAGATAAACTTGATCTTGTCCAGAATGCCGCCCGCCTTCTTCAGCAGGAGCTGGACGTGGGGGCCGTACTTGCCCACGATGTTGGTGAGGTAGCGCCGGGCGTCGTCGATCCAGTCCCGGTCGAAGTCCACCTCGTCGGCGAACAGCTTGCCGTCCAGGGCGCCGAAGGTGCCGAAGGCGTCGGCCGCGAACAGCGCGCCGTTGGTGAGGTCGAAGGTGACCATGGCCTCGGGCCAGTGCACCATGGGGGCCTCCACGAAGGTGACGGTGTGATCGCCGAAGGAGAAGGTGTCCCCCTCCTTGACCTGGATCAGCTCGTGGCCGTCGATGTGGAAGCCGAACTGCCGCATGAGCATGAACGCCTTCTCGGTGGAGATGACCTTCACGTCGGGCCAGCGGATGAGGATCTCCTCAATGGAGGCGCCGTGATCGGGCTCCATATGGTTGATCAGCAGGTAGTCCAGGGGCCGGCCGTCCAGCAGGTGATCCAGGTTCTCCAGCAGCTGGCGGCAGGCAGACCAGTCCACGGTGTCGAATAGGACGGTGGACTTGTCCAGCAGGAGATAGGCGTTGTAGCTCACGCCCCGGGGAATGGGGTGGATGTTCTCAAACAGGTGCAGACGGTGATCGTTGGCGCCCACCCAGTACAGGTTGTCGGTGACACTGCGCACGCAGTACATAAGCGATCCTCCTTGTATTGAAAGAATGTGTGTTCAGCTTATGATAATAGAATGTTCCGTTGCCGGGCACATACAGATCAGATAAACGCCCACAGCGGAAGCGAGCTTCAAGCTCTTTTTGATTCCTTTTTCTCTCGAGAAAAAGGAACTTACGCCTCGATGAACATTTCCTTGGATTCCGCGCACTCCGGGCAGACCCAGCCCTCGGGCAGATCCTTGAACAGGGTGCCGGGGGCCACCTCGGCGTCGGGGTCGCCCAGCTCGGGGACGTACTCGTAGCCGCAGCCGCCGCAGACGTAGCGCGGGCCGATGGGCTCGGGCTTGGGGGGCTGGGGCCGCTTCATCTTCACCATGGGGGGCGCGGGCTGCTTCTCCTCCAGGCCCAGGGCCTGGGCCAGCAGGGGCAGGATCTCGTTCACGTCGCCCACGATGCCGTAATCGCAGTTTTTGAAGATGGGGGCGTTGGAGCTCTTGTTGATGGCCACGATGGTGGAGGCGTCCTTGATGCCCTTCAGGTGCTGGATGGCGCCGGAAATGCCGCAGGCGATGTACAGGTTGCCCTTGAACTTCTGGCCGGACATACCCACATAGCGGTTCAGCGGCACATACTTGTGGGTCTCCGCCACGGGGCGGCTGGAGCCGATGGCCGCGCCCGCCGCTTTCGCCAGATCCTCAATCAGCTTCATGTTCTCCTTGGAGCCGATGCCCTGGCCCGCGGACACCACCCGCTCCGCCTGGGCGATGGGAGTGTCCATGGGGATGCCCACGGAGAAGTCGTAGCCGTCCTTCTTCAGGGCCGCTACCAGGGCCTCCACCCGCTCCTTGGCGTCCCCTTCCTTCAGGATCAGGCCCTTGCGCACGCCGGTGACGGGGGCGGGCTTCTTGGCCACGCTGGAGGAACCGCCGCCCGCGCCCTTGGGGGGCTTGCCCATGATGGCCGCGCCGATGACCATCCGCTGCACCTCGTTGGTGCCCTCGTAGATGGTGGTGATCTTGGCGTCCCGGTACATCCGCTCCACGTCCATGCCCTTGAGGAAGCCGGTGCCGCCGAAGATCTGCACCGCGTCGTTGGTGACCTCCAGGGCGATGTCGGAGGCGTACATCTTGGCCATGGCGGCGTCCACGCCGTAGGGCTCATGGGCCTCCTTCTTCTCGGCGGCGGAGTACACCAGCATCCGGGCGCACTTCAGCTTGGTGGCCATGTCGGCCAGCTTGAAGGTGATGGCCTGGTTGAAGCCGATGGGCTTGCCGAACTGAACCCGCTCCTTGGCGTACTCCACGGCGGCCTCATAGGCCCCCTGGGCGATGCCCAGCGCCTGGGAGGCGATGCCGATGCGGCCGCCGTCCAGGGTGGCCATGGCGATCTTGAAGCCCTGGCCCTCCTTGCCCAGCAGGTTCTCCTTGGGCACCTTCACGTCGTCGAAGTTGAGCTGGCAGGTCTCGGAGGAGCGGATGCCCATTTTGTCGTAGTGGGGCTCGAAGGTGAAGCCCTTCCAGCCCTTCTCCACGATGAAGGCGGAGATGCCCCGGGTGCCGATGTCGGGGGTGGTGACGGCGAAGATCACGTAGGTGTCCGCCACGCCGCCGTTGGTGATGAAGATCTTCTGGCCGTTGAGCAGCCAGTAGTCGCCCTTGTCGATGGCGGTGGTCTCGGTGCCGCCCGCGTCGGAGCCGGCGTTGGGCTCGGTCAGGCCAAACGCGCCGATCTTCTCCCCCTTGGCCAGGGGAACCAGGTACTTTTTCTTCTGCGCCTCGGTGCCGAAGGCGAAGATGGGCCAGGTGCCCAGGGATACGTGGGCGGAGAGGATGACACCCGTGCCGCCGTCCACCCGGGACAGCTCCTCCACGGCGATGGCGTAGCTCATGACATCAAGCCCGGCGCCGCCGTACTCCTTGGGATAGGGGATGCCCATCAGCCCCATCTCGGCCAGCTTTTTCACGGCCTCGGCGGGGAAGCGGCTCTCCTGATCCATGAGGATGGCGTTGGGCTTCACCTCCGTCTCCGCGAAGGCGCGGATCTTGGCGCGCAGCTCCTCATGGGCCTGCGTGGTCTGGAACAACATACGGAAACCTCCTTTGAGTGATATTGGAACTGGTTGGAACAGCAAATCTGCTATCTTAAAAATTACCACTATTGGCGGAATTTGTCAATCTAAATCTATGCGTTTTGCCTAAAAAAGATTGGGGCGGAGTTTTGCGGGAAAGGCGAAGTGCCCAAAAAAGGCGCAGACAGGACGACACGCCCATGGAAGTTCCCCATGGGCGCGTTTTCAGCCTCAACAGCGGTTAAAGCAGGCAAAAATCTCCTGAATCCGGGGCAGGGCCAGCCCCGCGGGGATCAGCTCCCCGCCGCATACCGCCCCCAGCCCGTTCTCCTCCAGCAGCCGGGCCAGGGCCTGGGCCATGTCCGCCGCCCCCAGGCCGGACAGGTTCTCCCGGGCGTAGCGCACCATGCAGGCCAGGGCCTGAGTCTGGCCCCCGTCCACCAGCTGCTCCACGCAGCGCAGATCCAGCTGCTGATCCCCCACAGAGAAGGCGGTCTTGCCCTGCCGGCGGATCTTCAGCCGCTCCTGCCGGAAGCCGTCCCCCCGGTAGTTCTTCCGGGTCTGGCTGCCGCCGGGGAGGGGGAGGGGGCCCCGCTTGGCGGGGAGGTGGAAGCCGGGGGCGGACAGGGCGGGGGCGGGCCGCCCCTCCAGCGCCGCCTTGGCCTGATCGGTGATGTCCCGGGCGCGGTAGGCGTCCATCTGGATCACCCGGTGGGCGATGTGGAAGTAGGCTCCGCAGCTGCCCACCACCAGGATCAGGGACACCCCCGCCTGCTCATAGAGATCCGCCGCCCGCTCCAGGAACGGGGTGATGGGCTCCTGCTCCCGGGCGATGACCTGCTGCATCAGCTCGTCCCGCACCATGAAGTTGGTGGCGGAGGTGTCCTCGTCCATGAGCAGCAGCCCGCTGCCCGCCTCCAGCGCCTCGGCGATGTTGGCCGCCTGGGAGGTGCTGCCGCTGGCGTCCAGGGTGGAGAACCGGGTGGTGTCCCGCCCGCTGGGCAGGTGGTTGATGAACAGGGAGATGTCCGTGCCGGTGACCTTGCGGCCGTCCTCCGCCCGGATCTTGACGGCGGTGTGGTCGGTGATCACGTATTCCCGGCCGTCCCCGGCGATGTGGTTGTAGACGCCCCGCTCCAGCGCCTTCAGCAGGGTGGATTTGCCGTGGTAGCCCCCGCCGGCGATGAGGGTGATCCCCCGGGCCACGCCCATGCCCCGGAGGGGCCCGTGGTGGGGCAGCGTCAAAGTCACCGCCAGGGACTCCGGGGACTGGAAGGGCACCGCGTCCCTCATGGGCCGGTCGGACACGCCGCTCTCCCGGGGGAGGACGGCCCCGTCCGCCACGAAGGCGGCCAGCCCCAGCCGCTCCAGCTCCTGGCGGATGAAGTGCTGATCCTCCGCCAGGGCGGTGATCCGCTCCACCTCGCCCTTGGGGGTGCTGGCGTACCGCAGGCCCCGATCCACGCAGACGGGCAGGAAGTCAAAGAGGATCTTCTCCAGCTCGGGGGCGTTGATGGTGCGGCCGTTGGCGGGGAAGCCCACCTCGAAGCGCAGGGTCACCGCCCCCCGGCGCACCTGGCAGTCCGTCCGCTCCAGCACCTCCTGGCCGGGGGCAGTGACGGACAGCAGGCCGCTCTTGCCGGAGCCCTTGGCCTGGTGGGAGAACCGGGCCGCCTGGCCGGCGAAGCGCCGGAGCAGGTAGTCCTCCAGGGCGGTTCGGCTCCAGCGGGCCTCCCAGCAGTCAGCGGGGAAGCCGGCGGTTTTGCCGTCCACCGCCACGCTGAGCTGGGAGGGGGCGGCGAAGGGATCCCCCTGGACGTGCTCGATGTTCAGAATATAGCTGCCGAAGGCCCAGCTGCCCTTCAGGGACTTGTAGGCGGGGTAGCTCCGGTGGTCGATGGCGCGCAGGGCGGCGCGCAGATCCTGGGATGTTTTCATAGGGAACCTCCAAAAGAATGACATTGATAAGGCTATGATACCGCCTTTTTCCCCGGGTGCGCAGAGGAAAATGGGGGCCTTTCCGAAAAAAACGGAAAACCCTGTTGACGGCGGGGGGAGCCATCAGATATAATCATTTGGTAAGGAAACCACCCGCGGACAAAAAGGAGTTAAGAAAATGAATCGGAACAAGCGCACCGACTATGTGAAAAATCTGGTGCTGGCGGCCATGTTTCTGGCGCTGGGGCTGGCGCTGCCCTTCCTCACCGGACAGATCCCCCAGGTGGGAGCCATGATGCTGCCCATGCACCTGCCGGTGCTGCTGTGCGGGCTCATCTGCGGCTGGCAGTATGGCGGGCTGGTGGGCTTTGTCCTGCCCCTGCTGCGGCACGCCCTGTTTCTCGCGCCCCCCATGCCGGGGGCCATCCCCATGGCCTTTGAGCTGGCCGCCTACGGCCTTGTGGCGGGCGCTCTGTACGCCCATTCCAGGTGGCAGTGCCTGCGGGCGCTGTACCGCTGCCTCATCACCGCCATGATCGCCGGGCGGCTGGTGTGGGGGGCGGCCTGCCTGGTGCTGATGGGGCTGGGCCGGATGCAGTTCTCCTGGCCCATCTTCCTGTCCGGGGCGGTGCTGGGCGCCATCCCCGGCATTATCCTCCAGTTGCTGGTGATCCCGGCGGTGATGCTGGCCATGGATCGCACCGGGCTGGTGCCCTTCCGGAAGCGGGCCGGGGAGACCGCTGAGGAGCCCCGCTGCTGATTAGACCAATGGAACAGGAGACGCCCCGTCCCGGCAGGGATGGGGCGTTTTGTATGCCGGCCCCTCAGTCCCCCACCATCATGGACAGGATCTCCCGGTCGGTCTGGCGCATCCCGTCGCTGCCCAGGCGGCCCACGTTGGCCAGGGTGTACTCCACTCCCTTGCGCACGATGCCGTCGCCGCCCACGAACTCATGGCCCGCCTGGTACATCTCATAGCCCATGAGCCCCGCCTCCAGGGCCAGGGAGATCTTGGCGGCGCAGGAGGCCTTGGCCCCGTCGCACACCATGCCGGACACAATGGCCAGGGAGTTCACCAGGGTGTGGGCCACCCCGTCCATCCCCGCCCCGTCCAGGTAGGCGATGGCGGCAATGGCGGCGCTGGCGGCGTTGACGGCCCCGCAGAAGGCGGACAGCCGCCCGATCCGGGTTTTCTGGTGGACGGTGAGCAGGTTGGACACGGCCAGGGCCCGGTACAGCCTGTCCTCCCCGACGCCCTTGGCCCGGGCGTACTCCACCACCGGGACGCAGGCGGTGATCCCCTGGTTGCCGCTGCCGGACACGATGACCACCGGCAGCTCGCAGCCGCTCATGCGGGCGTCGGAGCCGGCGGCGGCCAGCGCCCGGAGCCGGGCCCGGAGCCCGTCCCCCAGCAGGGGCAGGCTGTCCCGGCCGATCATGGCGCCGTACCGCCCCCGGAGCCCCTCCTCCGCGATGGCGGTGTTCAGTTGGATCTGCCGGGCGATGGGCTGGCGGATGTCGCCCAGCTCCACGCTGTCGGCGTAGTCCAGGATGCCCTCCACCGTCAGCAGACGCTGATCCGGGCTCTCCTCCGCCGCCGCGGGGACGGCCTGCTCCGCCAGCACCGCCCCGTTCCGGCTGACGTGCACCACGTTGGTGTGCTGATCCACGATCCGCACCCGGGCGCTGTCCCCGCCGGAAAAGACCTCCGCCAGGATCTCAAAGGCCCGATCCGTGTCCAGCGGCCGCACCCGGACGCAGTCCCGGGCCAGATAGGCCCCGATGGCCTCCCCGTCCGACGGGGTGAGCCGGGACAGGCACTCCAGCCGGGCGTCCGGGTCGGCGGCGGTGACGCCGGCGGCGGCCGCCGTCTCCAGCCCCCGCCTGCCGCCGGTGTTGGGCACCACCACGCTTTTCACATTCTTGATGATGTTGCCGCTGACGGACAGCTCCACCCGCTCCGGCAGAGCCCCCAGGGTTTTCCGGGCCAGGGCGCAGGCGTAGGCCACGGCGATGGGCTCGGTGCAGCCCAGGGCGGTCTTGAGCTCGTCGTGGAGTATGTGGGTGTAGGCGGCGTATCTGGGATCCGTGGAATTCATGGGGCACCCCTTCCGGCGCGGGACGCGCCTGTTCAGATTGTGCGGTTCCTGAGGACGATTATACCCGAAAAATGGGGCGGGCGCAAGATGGCTGAGGCCTGCCGGGGGGGGAACGGGGAAAAAGGGCTTCCATCCCCCGCCGGACTGTGGTATACTGGGGTTCCAAACCTTGGAAGGGGGAGGGGCCGGGCGGGCTGACCCGCGCCCGCCGCTCCCGGAGCTGTGCGGTTCCGCCGAAAACGGGACATACTGAGGTCAGATCATAACGGAGGAGGCGCGAAAAAATGCCTGTGATTCTCAAAAACGGGCCGGACGGCCAGGCCGCCGACCCCCAGGGGCACATCTACGACATGATCATTGTGGGCGGCGGCCCGGGGGGGTACACCGCCGCGCTGTACGCCGCCCGGGCCGGGCTGGACGCGGTGGTGCTGGAGCGGATGGCGGCGGGGGGCCAGATGGCCCTCACCGAGCAGGTGGACAACTACCCCGGCTTCGACGAGGGGGTGGACGGCTTCACCCTGGGGGAGAAAATGCGCCGGGGCGCGGAGCGGTTCGGTGTCTCCACCCGGATGGTGGAGGCGGAGGGCCTGGAGCTGTCCGGCGCGGTGAAGCGGGTTGACACCGCCGAGGGGCCCTTGCTGGGCCGGACGGTGGTGCTGTCCACCGGCGCGGCCCCCCGGAAGCTGGAGCTGCCCGGGGAGGAGGAACTGGCGGGGCAGGGGGTGCACTACTGCGCCGCCTGCGACGGGATGTTCTACCGGGGCAAGACCGTGGCGGTGGTGGGCGGCGGCAACAGCGCCGCGGCGGACGCCCTGCTGCTGTCCCGGGTGTGCGGCAAGGTGTACCTGATCCACCGGCGGGACAGCCTCCGGGCGGAGAAGGCCTACCACGCCCCCCTGATGGAGGCGGACAACGTGGAGTTCTGCTGGAACAGCGTGGTGACCGAGCTGATCCGGGGGGAGGGCTTCCAGGGCCTGCGCCTGAAGGACGTGCACACCGGATCCGAGCGGGTGGTGGACTGCGCCGGGGTGTTTGTGAGCATCGGCAGAAGGCCCGCCTCCGGCCTGGCGGAGGGCCAGCTTCCCCTGGATCCGGCGGGCTATATCCTGGCGGACGAGACCACCCGGACGAAGCTGCCCGGGGTGTACGCCGTGGGAGATGTGCGCACCAAGGCCCTGCGGCAGATCGTCACCGCCGCGGCGGACGGCGCGGTGGCGGTTCACTTCGCGGAGGAATATCTGGCGGGGGGCTGACAAGGCCGTCCCCGGGGAGGAATGACGGGAAATGCAATACGCAATCGCTTTTTTGGAGGGGATCATCACCTTCATCTCCCCCTGTCTGCTGCCCATGCTGCCCATCTATGTCTCCTACTTCGCCGGGGGCGGGGAGCGCAGCACCGGGAAAACCCTGAAGATCGCCGCCGGGTTCGTGCTGGGCTTCACCCTGGTGTTCACCGCCATGGGCGCCCTGGCGGGGACGGCGGGGGGCTTCCTCCGGCAGTACCGGACGGCGGTGAACCTGATCTCCGGGCTGGTGGTGATCCTGTTCGGGCTGAACTACCTGGGGGTGTTCCGGTTTCACCTGTTCCGGGGGAGCGGCGCGTCCATGGAGACCCGGGAGCTGGGCTTTTTGTCCGCCGTTCTGTTCGGGATGATCTTTTCCCTGGGCTGGACGCCCTGCGTGGGGGCCTTCCTGGGCTCGGCGCTGATGCTGGCCTCCCAGCAGGGCAGCGCCCTGACGGGGACGCTGATGCTGCTGGTCTACTCGCTGGGGCTGGGGGCGCCCTTCCTCCTCAGCGCGGTGCTCATCGACAAGCTGAAGGCCGCCTTTGACTGGGTGAAGCGCAATTACCGGGTGATCAACGCCGTGTGCGGCGCGTTCCTGGTGGCGGTGGGGGTGCTGATGGCCACCGGGCTGCTGGAGCGGCTGCTGGGCCTGCTGAGTTAGGAGGAGATTGTCATGAACCAGAAAAAATCGCTGCTGATCCTGGCGCTGGCCCTGGTGGCGCTGGTGGGCGGGGGCTGGCTGCTCTATGGGCGGCTGGCCCAGGGGATGCCCCACGATCAGCTGGCCGTACAGAACACCGCGCCGCCGGAGAGCGGCCAGCCCGCCGAGACGGGCACCCAGCCTCCCCAGCCGGTGGAGGCCCCGGACTTCACGGTGTACGACGGGGCGGGCAACGCGGTGAAGCTGTCCGACTTCCGGGGCAAGCCGGTGGTGATCAACTTCTGGGCCAGCTGGTGCGGCCCCTGCCGCAGCGAGCTGCCGGATTTTGACGCGGCCTGCCGGGAGCTGAGCGGAGAGGTGCAGTTCCTCATGGTGAACATGACCGGCGGCCGGGAGACCCGGGAGAGCGCCGACGCGCTGATCCAGGCGGAGGGCTATTCCTTCCCGGTGTACTACGACCTGGATCAGGACGCGGCCATCACCTATGGGGTGTACTCCCTGCCCATCACCCTGTTCCTTGACAAGGAGGGGCGGGGGATCGCCCAGGCCACCAGCGCCATCGACCGGGCCACCCTCCAGCGGGGGATCGATATGATCCTGCCCGGGTGACCGGGGACAATCAATACAGACAGCGGCGGGGCGTCCCAGTGGGACGCCCCGCCCAGCCTGTCGAAAAGCGGCCTGCCTGGGAAATATCCAGGCAGGCCGCAAAGCATAAAATGATACATACGGGCAGAAAACAGCAGGAAAGAGAGCCGCGATTGGCGTTTTGCTT
>JAETQF010000032.1 GCA_021770845.1 Oscillospiraceae bacterium | reverse complement strand
CCCTCAGACTTGATCTCCAGGGCGATCTCGCCGCCCTGGGCCAGATCCGCCAGGCTCTCCACGGCGGTGCTGTTCAGGGTCACGATGGCGGTGCCCGCCACAACCTTGGCCTCAATGACGCCGTCCGCGGACACGGGCTCGCTCACCCGGACGGAGGTATCCTCGTACACAACGTAATAGCCGCTGTTGTTGGCGGTGGCGGCGCTGGCGGCCACCACGCCGGCGGGCACCATGGACAGAACCAGGGCCAGCGCCAGCAGCTTGGCGATGAATTGCTTTTTCATAATGTCATTTCTCCTAACTGTTTCTTTTGATTCATTGTTTGTTCCTTCATGTGCGGCTGCTTTTTGCCGCGGATGCGCTTACCTTCCAGGGGGGCCGCGCACCACCGAGCAGCTCCGAAGCCCCGCGCGGCTGAGGAATTCCCGCTTCTCGCCCATGGTTCTCACCTCCTTTCAAGGTGGGATCATCGCGCACGCCTTGGCAAATTTACGCGAAATTACCTTAATTACCCCAGATCCCGGTACAGGAAGGTCATGATCTGGCCCCGGGTGCAGCCCTGGTTGGGGGAGAAGGTGCTGCCGTCCCCGGTGCCGAGGGTGATCCCCTTCTCCACGGCCCAGCTCACCGCCTTGGCGTAGTCCGCAGTGGCAGGAACGTCCGTAAAGGAGGAGGCGGCCTTGGGCTCGGGGGTTCCGGCGGCCTTCCACATATAGGTTACCGAAGATGCCCGGGTGCACACCGTGTTCAGGTTGGCCGGCACAGCAATCCCCTTCGACTTGGCCCAGCTGGTGACAAGCGTCAGCTCCTTATCCCAGGCCATCTCCCCGCTGTCCGCACCGGGCCGCCCCGCGGCCCGCCACAGGAAGGTAAGGATCTGGGCCGTAGTGCACTGGGCATCCGGGGAGAACGCGGTAGTGGACGTCCCCTTGGTGATATTCCGGCCCACCGCCCACTCCACGGGCTCGGCGTAGTAGGAGCTGAGCAGCACATCGGTGAACTCACCCACGATGGCCTTCAGCACGCCGTACCGGCTGCCCATGCGGACGATGGCCCTGCCCTGGGTGAACTCCGTGATGGCCCCGTAGTTCATCGGAATGAGCAGCTTGCCGCCCTTGTCGATGCAGCCCCACTTGCCATCCTTGCTCACCGCCGCCAGGCCGATGGAGAAGTCCCGGGCCTCGTCATAGGCCGGGGCCACCACCTCTTTGCCTGTCTTGTCAATGTAGCCGTACTTCCCGGCGCTGCCCACCACCGCCAGGCCCTCAGAGAAGTTCCCGGCGTAGGTGTATTTGGGGGCGGCAACCACCTGTCCGGCCTTATCGATATAGCCCCATTTGCCGCCCTGCTTCACGGCAGCCAGCCCCTGGGCAAAGCCGGAGCAGCCCTCATACCGGGGGGCCACAACCTCCTTGCCCGCCTTATCGATATAGCCCCACTTGCCGGCCTTGTTTACCCGGGCCAGACCCTCGGAAAACGCGCCCACCGAGTCGTAGGCGATGGGGGCAATCTCCTTGCCCGTCTTATCGATGACGCCCCACTTGCCGGCCTTGCACACGGCGGCCAGCCCGTCGGAGAAGCTGACGGCGCGGTCGTATTGCAGTGCGACGGCTTCCTTGCCCGCCTTGTCTATGTAACCCCACTTGCCGTCCTTGTGCACCAGGGCCAGGCCGTCGTCAGTGAAGCTGTAGGTGCCGTCGTATTGGGGGGCCACCACCGCCTTGCCCGTCTTGTCGATATAGCCCCACTTCTTGCCGGCGCTCACCATGGCCAGGCCGCCGCTGAAGGGGTACACGTACTCATACTGGATGGGGACGACCAACTTCCCGCTCTTGTCCACAAAGCCGTACTTCCCGCCCTGGCCTACCGCCGCCAGACCCTCGGAAAAGCTGGCCGTGTCCTCGTACTGCAGCGCGATGACCGCCTTGCCCGAGACGTCGATGTAGCCGGCCTTGCCGGCCTTGCCCACCGCCGCCAGACCCTCGGAAAAGGCCAGGGCGTACTCGTACTGGGGCGCGATGACCGTCTGGCCGTACTCGTTGGCGTAGCCCCATTTACCGTCCTTTTGGATCGCCGTCAGCGGCGCGGTGAAATAGGGCGTCTCCTCCATCGTTACGCCCTCCTCAAACCACGCAGGGTCGTAGGACTCCGCCGCGAAGGCGGGGATAGCAAGGCTCAGGCTTAACGCCAGAGCCAGGCCCAGGGACAACAGTTTTTTCTTCATTTTGAAATCCTCTCCTATTACAATATAATTTGGGAAAATTTATAAAAACGCAGGGCAGGATCCTGGAAGCACGTGATTGACAAAATATCATAAATTTGAGCCGCGGGCAGCTCCAAACTGCCCCGGAACCGGCGCAGCCGGCGCTGTCCTTCCTCCAGAAATAGAACAACACCACCGCGGCAGCGTACCCGGTAACCAGGATCAGCGCCAATCGGCGGATCGGAGCGATATCCCTTTTTCTCCCGAACATTTGGGCCTTTTTTCGCCAGATTCTTCCCTTCTAAAATGTCATTTTAAGTAACAATCTCATGGAACCTGCCGCAGTTCTAACCCCGCCGGAGCCATCCCATGCCTTCCCCCATCGCAAGCCAGGTTAATCGACGCAATCAATCAGTTTGAGACTGAAAAGGCAAAATAAATCTTTTATCGCAAAGCGTTTTCATTTTACTACATATATCGGTGGATTGCAACCCTCATTTTCAACAAAAGGGCCGTACCAGGCAGGCCGCTTCCGGGACCCGCCTTGTCTTCCCGCGCCTGTTTAGGGCAGCCGGGATCACAATTTATGGCAGTTCAAGCCGTGAATCATGACCTTATGCCTGTTTGCGGGATCAAGCTTTTTTTCCGGAATTGTTTTTTTCTGGAAATAAGTTCCAGCCGGTTCCCGTGCCGGAGCGCCCCGGCATATGCTCCTTGTTAAAGCGTCTGTCACGGCTCCCGCCAGAAGCCGGAGGCAGCACAAAATAAAATAAGGGGCGCCTTTTCTATGCAAAGCGCCCCTTATTGCCGGACGCGGCGCTCAGATCAGCACACCAGCGAACATGGAGTGCCACTGAACGCCACGCCCATTTCTTGTACCGGTTACAATGATCGTGCGGATCCTCTCCCCATCAGGCTTTTTTCGCGGCCTCCTCCCGCTGTGCCAGCGCGGCATACTCCCCCCACACCTGCGGCAGCACCCGCTCCAAGGCGTACTGCCCCGCGTCCGCCTTGGCGTTCCGGGCCAATTCCCGCCGCAGCTGTTCCGACTCCGTCAGCCGCAGAATCTGCTCCGCGCAGGCGTCCGCGTCCCCATAGGGGTACAGCAGCCCCGTCGTTCCCTCCGTGATGAGGTCGCTGTGCCCCTTCACGTCGCTGGCCACCACCGGCAGCCCCGCATACATGGCCTCCATCACGTTGAACGGCAGCCCCTCGCTCCGGCTGGCGGATACGGCGGCGTCCGCCATGGCATACCAGCCGGGGATGTCCCGGATCTGGCCCGGAAACAGCACCCGGCCCTCCAGCCCCAGCTTCCGGGCCAGCTCCCGGCACTCCTCCTTCAGCGCCCCCTCCCCGGCCAGCACCAGCCACACCCCCTCCGGCAGCCGCTCCATGGCCCGGATGATGACGCTCTGGCTTTTCCGCTTGGAAAACTCCGCCGCGTAGATCAGCACAAAGGCGTCCGGCTGGACGCCCCATTTTTCCCGCAGTTGTCCACGGCTGTCCGGCGGAACCCCGTCAAACCGGGAGAACTCCACCCCCACGCCGGGAACCTGCGCCACCCTTTGTCCCAGCCGGTACCTGTCCGCCGTCCCGTAGTCCCACCGGTTCATGGTGAGCACCAGATCCGTCACCGGGGCCGTCCACCGCTCCGCCCCCAGCAGCAGCTTCCGCTTCAGCCAGGGCGTGCTGCCGTCAAACAGGTAGCCGTGCACCATATTGACCACCCGTGGCCGCCCCTCCAGCCCCCGCAGGGCCAGCCGGGTGAAGAACGCCGCCAGCGAGGTGTGGACGGCGATCAGGCCGTAACCCTCCCGCAGGATCTCCCCCCGCAGGAGGCCCGCCGCCCGGAAGTTGTCCGGCGACCACATGGACTTCTCAAAGGGCAGATCGATCACCCGCCCCGCGTACGGGATCTCCATGGGAGCCCCCCCGCAGGCCACGTGAACCGTCCACCCCTCCTCCCGGAACTTCCGCAGGTAGGGCAGATGGAAATTCACAATATGGCTGTATGTAGAGGCCGTGAACAGCACCTTGCGGACCATGGCCCTCCCCCCTTCCTCCGGCGTTGACAACCCGCCCGCCTGATCTTCCCTTTCCCAAACCTCCGCCGCGCCCCGCCGGGGATTTGGGAAAGGGAGGGGGCCGAAGCCCCCTCCCCATGGAACGATAGGACTGTGCTCAGCGCAATTAGAACTCGACCGTCAGGCCCTTGATGTTCTTCAGCGCCTTGCCGCTGGCCTGGATGGAGAAGCCCACGCTGCTCCCCGTGGCCTGCACGGACACCTTCACGCTGCCGATGCCGGTGAACTCGTTGACCAGCACCTCGTTGGGGATGGTGATGGTGGCCACGCTGCTCTTGATCGTCAGGTCGGCGCCGGTCTCCTCCGCCACATCGATCAGAGCCTTGGCCGCCAGGTTCACCTCCACCTTGGTGGCGCCCTCAGACTTGATCTCCAGGGCGATCTCGCCGCCCTGGGCCAGATCCGCCAGGCTCTCCACGGC
>JAETQF010000031.1 GCA_021770845.1 Oscillospiraceae bacterium | reverse complement strand
CACAGGAGGTCAAAGGGGGGCAGGTCGCCGGGGTCGATTTCTCTGGCATCGGGATAGTATTTCTCCTCCTTCCCAATATCGTGGATGGCGCGGTAGCTGGCGTCGGCGTACTTGTCGATCTCACAATGGCCGACACACTGGAAACCGCCCGCGCGGGTCAATCCGGCCCGGAAGCCGCCGATGCCCGCGAACATATCAAAATAGCGGATCAGGTCATTCGTCACCTCCATCGTTTTGCAGCGCAAGCAGAAAGCCGAGGACGCTGTCATCCACGTCCCCGGCCTGCGGCTGCCCGGTTTTTTCTTTTGCAGAGACAAAGTCCACGTTGTGCAGCTCCTCCCGGACGACCATGCGGATACCCTCCAGCAGATCCTCCCGCCTGTGGCCCTTGCAGATCATCCGGCACACAGCGTCCGTCCGCTGCCCAGCGGGGATGGCGCGGAGGATATTCCACGCCTCCCGCTGGTGGGGGGCGGACAGGTTGAGCGAGAGGTTCACCCGCCGCTTATCCGCCATGGGCAGCACGGGCCGACAACTGGCCCACAAGGCGCTCGTAGCCCTTGGCGTTCAGACATACGTCATCCAGGATAAGAGGCCGGCAAAGGCCGTCTGCGGCCCCAACGTGGCGTTTCAGCAGCGCCGCCCCGCCGCCCAGGAAGACGGCGGGCATGGCGCGGGCGTCCAGGCCGCTCTCCGCGATGGCGGACAGCAGGCGGCGGACGTAGGCCCCGGCCTCCCGGTGGATGATCTCCCTGGCCTGTTCGCCGGTGCTGCCAGCCTCGCCCCGGAGGACGCTCTCGATCTGCGCCGCCGTCATGGACAGGCCCAGGGCGCGGCGCACCTGCTCCGCGATCTCATCCAGACAGCGGATCATGCCCAGCTCCAGGCTGCGACAGGTGGCGGCGTTGGGGATGCGGTTGTCCAGCCGCATCAGGTCCACCGTCCAGCCCCCGATGTCCGCTACGATGACGGAGGGTTCGTCCAGCAACTCACTCTGGGTCAGCACGGCGGCGTAGCCCTGGGGAAACAGGGACACCTCCGAGATGGTGACGGTGTAGGCGATGCCCTCATAGCGGAAGGACACCGGCTGTCCGTCCCGGAGCAGGTAGGCGCGGAACTTTTTCTTGTCCCGCCCGAAGCTGGTGAGGGGCAGGCCCGCCGCCAGATGGACAGCGGCGGTGGTGTCGGCTCCCCGGTGGGCCAGTTCTTTGGCAATGGCGGCCAGGGTCAGGAGGTAGTAGTCCTCGGTGGCAGTTTTGTCCTTCTGGAGCGGCTGCCGCCCGCTGCCCACCACATAGAATTTGCCGCCGTATTCCAGCACATCCTTCTGGGTGTAGGGTTCGTTGTCGTACCCCACCAGCCCGGTGGGGTAGGCGCAGTGGGTGGTTTTCATGGCATAGTACCCGTGATCCACCCCGATGGTGATGGTGTCGCTCATCTGGAATCACCCCAATCCTTTTTGATTTTTCTGCTTTTGGGAGCGTTGGCGCGGGCCGCTCTGACCTCCAGGCTGGTGAGGTTCCAGGTGTCCACCCGACCCTCCGCCAGCCGCGCCAGTTCCCCTGGCGTCAAGTATTTGGCGCACAGCCGGGGGACATAGGCCGGAACATCCCACCAGCCGTAGGGATACCCGATCCCATCGCCATACACGATATCCTTCTTCAATTCCGCTTTCAGTGCGTCATACCGCGCCGGGTCAAACTCCTCGTATATCTCCCGGCCCGTGAGTTCCTCATAGGCGTGATCCCCCATGTGGGGAAGGCAGACAAAGCGCTGATCCTGATAGTCCGGCGCGTCCGCCAGGGAGTCCGGGTCGGCCAGCGCCGCCATGTACACCTCACGGCCCTGGGCGATCAGCCAGCCCCGGAAGTCGATGAAGCCGTCATCGGTGCAGCCGCCCTTCTCCATAACATTGGCGGCGGTCCACAGGCCGTACTGATAAGCCAAGCTGGTGTAGGCACAGGCGATGTCATCGAACGCTTTTGCCTGCTCCGGCCCCAAGTCCATCAGCCGTTCCATCAGCCACTCGCTGGGGCCGCCCGGATGCTCCTTCGCCTGGGCGATCAGCGCCCAGAAGGTGTCTTTGTTGATCTCCGTGATGCTCATCTGGCCTCACCTCCCCGTTTGGGCTGGTGCGGAGAGCGGCTGGCCGCCCTCACTGTCTCCATTTCTTCTTTTGTCAGGATGAAGAAATCCTTGGCCTGCCAGAAGCTGACGTACAATTCACCGTAAGAGGTCCTGCGGGGACGCTGCTCATAGCCCTCGCCCCAGCCGTCCGCGTACTGCGATGTGCAGTATTCCTTCAATTCCTCCATCTCGCTGGGGGTGAGCGCCTCCTTGAGCTGGCACACAGCCACACCGTACAGCCTGCCGTCCACCTCCTCCACAGAGGGGAAAAACGAGACCACCTTTTCATTCACAGCGTCCGAGCCGTCAAAGTAGGCCATCAGGCCCCGTTCCGCCTCCTCCGGCGCCTGTTCATCTTCGATCCCCTTGAGGATCGCGGCCCGAAGTTCCGGGGCGGACAGCTCGTCCCCGGTCAGGGATTGCGGCGGGAACGGTTCCGGCTTCTCAATCCAGTCCCGGACAGGTTCCTCCTCTGTCAACTCCGCACTCAGCGGACTGTACAGCTTCAGTTCCGTCACTTTGCTTTCAATAGCGCCCGCGTCCCGCTCCGGCCCTAAAATATTCTCAAATCCCAGCCGGGACAGCACCTTCCCATAGAGCTGCCGTTCAAATGCCTGGTATTCGGGGGTGGAGGTATTCACCTCCCGCAGCGTGGCGGACTCGTAGGTGGTGCCGGGGATGATATTCCAATCCACCGCCTGGAAGCGGACGGCGGTCAGCCAGTCCAAAAGCCGGTGTCCATCCATCTCCTCGAACAGCCCACGGTTATCCTCATAGGGGAAACAGGACGGCACATCGATCCCCGTCAGTTCCTTTGCCATGCGGTACAAAGTAAAACCGCTGGCGTCCAAGCTGGGGGAGATCGTATCGTAGAACCGTTTCAGTTCTTCCCGCATGGACAGCCTGGGGCAAAACTCCGTCAGAGCCTCTTGGAGCGCCTCCGCCTTGCCGGACAGGAACTTCGTGTAGTCTTTCTGCTCCTCCAATGTGAACGACAGGGATTCACGATCCTGTTCGCTCTTTTCCAGCGCCTGCCGGGCCTGCCGCAGCTCAAACCGGGCCGTCTCCAGCTCGGCGTGAACGGCGGGGTACTCCCGGATGGCCCGGAGCATATCTCTCAGCCCCATGGTCAGCCCGCCTTTCTGAACCGGGAGAGCAGGTGATCCAGCACACGGATGCGGCCCCGCACTTTCCCGGAAGATACATCCAGCCCCTTCATTTGGTTTCGAATGCGGTAACGGATGGCTTTGAGATCCTGCCGGTCAGCACAGCACTCTATCACAATGTACTCGCTGCCGCGGGCCAGCACCTCCCGTCTGCCCTCCTCATCCCGGATGCTGGCCATCAGCCGCTGGCCCAGACGTTTCCGATAGCTGTTTTGGAGGGCTTCCGCGTCCCCAGACACGCCGTGCTTTTTCAAAATAGCGGCGATCTCCCCGGAGCTGATCCGCATATTGGCGGACAGCACGTCCATGATTTCGCCCTCCGCCTCCGGGGGCAGGGCGGGCCTGCCGGGAGGCCCCGCCGCCCGTGGGGCGTGTTCTTTGCTCATCGTTCCGGCTCCTTTCTTTTCTGAGATTTGGCTGTATCCTGCGGCGCCAGATCCGGCAGAGGTATCCCCGCATCCTCCGGGCAGTAGACATATATCCCCTGGATGGAATACGCCTGATCCGAAACAAAACCGGGCGGGGCGTCCTCCAGGCTGGTCACTGCCAGGACCGTCCGTTTGCGCCGGTCCTGGCGGGAGGTGTAGCTATAGCAGTGGTCTCCATCCCGGTAGATATGGATGCCCTCTGGCTCTCCGCGCCGCTGGGCATAGGCGGTCACGGCGTCTTTCTCCGCGATGAAGGGAGGAACAATGCCTTGCTGTAATTCAGGGCCGAGGCTGTTGACGTACCGGATCATCTCCCGGATATTCCGGCAGTCGAACTCTGGCGCGTTAAAGCCGTACCGCTCTGTGACCAGCGCCCACTTCATGCGCTCATGGGGACTGTCCAGAGAGATCACAAAATATTTTCCATCCCGATTCCCGGACAGCGGCTCGAAGCGGACATCGTCATACAGCGGTCCATTCAGAGGACAGTTATTTTTGAACCAGACGTAGTAATTGTCCAAGATGAATGGATCGGTGATGCCCATGACCACCCTGCTGATCTTCTTCAGCCGCCCGGCCAGGGCATGGTCCTGGCAGAACCAGTCATACCAGCCCGCCGCGCATTGGGTGTATCGGTCCTGGAGGTTAAAGGCGCCTGTTCGGAATTTCTCCTGCCATTGGCGGACAGACAGCTCATCCGGCATTGCCGTCACCTCCCGGCAGCAGCGTTTCCAGGATGCCGGCGATGGAGGAGAACACCTCCGCCAGCTCACGGGCATCTTTCACGCTGTCCTCGATCTCCTCCCGCGTCATGCGGGTACACTCCGTCCAGATACGCACGTTTTCCTCTGTCGGGGTCAGCAGCACGGCCTTTTCAAAAGCTTTGCAGAACAAGCCGGCGATCTTGCCCCGCCGGTCAGCCTCCGCGTCTGATTGCCGGATCTCCCTTTTCGCCTTTTCCAGCTCCACCGCCAGGGCGGCGGCCTCCTCCCGCTGCTCCTCCGGCAGTTCCTGTACCTGCCGGGTGATGTTGTA
>JAETQF010000004.1 GCA_021770845.1 Oscillospiraceae bacterium | reverse complement strand
GTGGGGGGGGTTTCCTCCGGTTTCCCCCCGGTGTCGCGGGGCGGGCGCCCCCGGGGGGTGGGGTTGCCCCGCGCCCGCCCCCTCCCGGGGGGGTGGGGCGTACCCCCCGCCCCCTGGTTTGTGGGGGGGGGGCGGGGGGTTAGCATTTTTTTTAAACCCCACCCACCCCCGGCGTACGGGCGGGCCCCCTGGGCCGGCCACTTCCGCTTTTTTGCACCCTCTGCCCCGGTTTTGTGCGCTTGCAACGCCTCACAGGGCAGAATCGGGCTTTATCCGATTGAGCAAACGCACCCCGCAGGGTCAATTTCAGTTTTTTTAAAAAAAATAGGTTGACATCTGTAGTCCTTTCTGCTATAGTAGGCTTACAGAAGTAAACCAACTATAGAACGGAGGCATTCTAATGGACGAGAAGCGCAATCCCCTCACCCCCGGCGAGTGGCGGGTGATGGAGTGCCTGTGGACGGGGCCCAAAACCCTGATGGAGCTGGTGCGCACCCTGAAGGACAGCGCGGGCTGGGCCAAAAGCACCGTCACCACCATGGTGCGGCGGATGGAGGAAAAGGGGCTGGTGGGCTATGAGACGACGGGCCGAACCAAGGTATTCCGGCCCCTGCTGGCCCGGGAAGACGCGGCGGCGGCGGAGACCGACTCCCTGCTGGAGCGGGCCTTCCACGGCAGCGTGGGCCTTCTGGTCAGCTCGCTGGTGGAGCGCAGCTCCCTCTCCCAGGCGGACATTGAGGAGCTGTACAGCATTCTGGACAAAGCGGAGGAGGGTAGAGTCCAATGAAGTCAATCCTGATCACCTCGTCCATCCTGATCCTTCTGATCGCCGCCCTGCGGCCCCTGCTCCGGGGGCGGATCGACCCCCGGATCCAGTACGCCCTGTGGCTGGCGGCGGCCCTGCGGCTGCTCCTGCCGGGGAGCCTGTTCACCAGCGCCTACAGCGCCCTGGCCCTGCTGGAGCGGGCGGATCGGGGCGCGGAGATCGTGGAAACCATCGGCCAGACCTCTATCCCGGCCCAATCCTATGACAGCGCCCGGGCCCAGGTGGTGGAGGAGTACCGCAGGCAGGGCGTGCCCGAGGCCCAGCTCACCCCCAGCGACCTCATGGCCATCGACACCCAGGCCCGGGAGCTGATGCGCGGCCCCACCCTGGCGGAGCTGGCGGCCAAGTACGCCCGCCCGGTTTGGCTGGGGGGCGCGGCCCTCATGGCCCTGTGGTTCGCGGCCGTCAACTGGAAGCTCCGGCGGCGGCTCCGGGGCGTCCGGCGGATTGAGGCGGACTGCCCCCTGCCGGTGTATGTGACCGACACCCTGCCCTCCCCCTGCCTGTGCGGGACCCTCCGGCCCAGGATCTACGTCACCCCCGCCGCCCTGGACGGCCCGGATCGCCTGCGCCACGTGCTGGCCCACGAGCTCACCCACTACCGCCACAAGGATCCCTGGTGGGCGCTGGTGCGGTGCGCCTGCCTGTGCCTGTACTGGTTCGACCCGCTGGTGTGGTGGGCGGCGGCGCTGTCAAGGCGGGACTGCGAGCTGGCCTGCGATGAAGGGGCCATCCGCGCCCTGGGCGAGGAGGAGCGCATCCCCTATGGCCGGACGCTGGTGGGCATGATCGCGGCGGGCCGCACCTCCCTGCTCCAGACCGCCACCACTATGACCGGCGGCAAACGCCGGGTGCGGGAGCGGGTGAAGCTGATTGCCCGCAGGCCCAAGACCGTGATCGCCCTGGCGCTGGCGGCGGCGCTGCTTGTGGGCTGCGCCGTGGGGTGCACCTTCTCCGGCGCGCCGGAGACGCCCCTGGATGCCCAGCGGGAGCCCCAGCTTCTTGATCTGCCGTCCCGGCTGAACGACCTCCCGGAGGAGCTGGCCGCGAAGGTCAGCACCCAGGACACGGAGTCCGGGGCCCTGACCACCTACCGCCTGGCCGTACCCGCCGACTGGGAGAACCCGGCGTTCGCCTATATCCTGTCGGTGTATTCCTTCCAGAAGGAGGGCTTCCGGGGCTGGCCCGCCGGTGGCGAGGACAGCCTGTGGGAGATGGCGGCCCAAAGCGATACCCATTACTACGCCGTCCACCGCTGGCGGGAGGAGCTGTACCCCAGCGGTTACGAATACTGGGACGTCCACCGGGCCGTCAGGCAGTACGTGGAAAAGGTGTTGTTTTCCACCGAGGGCGTGGAGCAAATCGAGCCGGGGTTCTACCTCAACCCCGCCCAGCCGGCATACAGCCTGCAGGCACGGCTGCGCGATCTCCCGGCGGAGCTTCAATCCGACGTGGTGATCCGCGAGGTGGACATCCCGGAGGACGGCAGCACCCGGTTTGCCGTGAGCTATTGGATGAAGCTGTCCGAGGAGGAGTGGGACGCGGGCGCGGGCCATCTGGCGAATGTGTACCTGTGGAGCGAGACAGCGTTCCGTTCCGCCTTTTACGAGGGCGATCACAGCGGCATGACCTGCTTTGCCAGGACGGACGACCACTACTACTTCGTCATCACCCAGCCCACCAGCGCGGCATATCCCCGGGACGCCGGGCCGGAGCGCTATCAGGAGCTCTTTGACGCCGTGCCGGAATTCGTGCGGGAGACGGTGCTGGCCGCCCAGGGCGTGGAGCCTTTCGACACGGAGGACGCCCTCACCCCGACGCAGGCGGACATCAGGTCGGTGACGGACGCCATCGCCAACGCGCCCTCTCTCAATATGGCGCTGACCGTCAAACAGGACGACGGCACCAGCGCCGCCTACATCCGCCGGGATGTGACCGACTATGACAGCTACTGGGTGCGCCGGCTGAACACCCTGGCGGTGGATTTTGAGTGGGAGGCATTCACCGACCATATCCCCGACGAGCTGCTCAAGTCCATGCAGCAGGACAGCGCGCTGACCATCTCAGTACCCAACGGCGGCCCCGCGCTGATCCTCCACCAGAGGGATGACGTGATCTGGGCTTCCCATGGGGACGGGAAAGGAACCACCCTTTACCAGGCAAGCCCCCATAATCCGGAGGAAACGCTGGGCACCCACCCCTTCCTCTGGCCCGGGCCCTATGGGAAGCTGCGGGGCTGGTTCGACGAGGTGGACATCGCCGCCCTGCGGGCCCCCAGCGCCTTTATCCCCGACGACGGCCAAAGCCACGAGGAGATCGCCCGGGCCTGGGCGGAGGGCTGGGAGGGCGCCATGGCCAAGGCCGCCCCCGGCGGGCGTTACACCTGCACCTATGTGGACGTCAGGGACGTCCAAGTGGAGACGGACTGGCCCGAGAATTCGCGCCGCAGCTCCGCCCAGAGGCTCGGGCAGGCGGTGGAGGACTTCGGCAAAACCTGGTTCCCCTTCGGCTATCAAACGGTTTTCATCCCGGAGAACGGGAACGCCATGAACCAGCTCATGGCGGGCAGCACCGAGGAGTACGCCGTGGACGGCGCCCCGGACAGGATGCTTCACGCCGGCCGCGTGGGCTACATGATCCTCACCGACCAGGGCTGGACGTGCTGGGAACCGGGCTGTACCGGCTGGTAACCCTCCAAAATACGCCCGAGTCCGTCTATGCCCAGGCTGAGCAGGCCGGCGCGGCAGGCAGGTCGGCCCAAGCCGCGCCGGGAGCGGAGCGAGGCCGAACCGAAGCAGGCGGCATGAGCCGGAACATACTACAGCCTGTTTTCGTTTCCCCAGGTGCAAAGCTGATCCAGCACGGACATGAGAGATTTTCCCCGTTCCGTCAGCGTGTACTCCACCTTTGGCGGAATCTGCGGATAGATCTCCTTGTGGATCAGCTTGTCCCGCTCCAGCTCCTTCAGATTTTGGCTGAGGGTCTTGTCTGATATCCTTTTGAGGTACCGCTGAAGCTCGTTAAATCGAACCGGCTCAAATTCCATCAGGCAGTAGAGGATCGTCATTTTGTACTTTCCTGAGATGAGGGACAACGTATAGCTAAAGCCCGTATCCTCGAAACAGGCCCCGGAAATGCATTGCTTCTCCGACATGATCATCACGCTTTCCTGTAGTATAGTATCTAACATCAAAGTGGGTACTTGTTATTTTTTCAAACGCCATTATAATGGAGCTGCAAGGGAAAGTAAAGCATTTCTCACAGAATTTGATTGGAGGCAGCTTTTATGAAACAGGATCTTGGTGTGAAGCCCTATCTGTTCCCCATGCCGGTACTGATGATCTCAACCTACGGCGAGGACGGAACTGTGGATGTCATGAATATGGCCTGGGGCGGTATCTGCGCAGAAAACATGGTATCCCTGAACATCGGCGAGGATCACAAGACCTCCGAGAACATCAAGCAGCGCGGGGCGTTTACCCTGAGCATCGCGGACATCCCCCACATGGAGGCCGCCGATTTCTTCGGCATCGCCTCGGGCAACAAAATGGCCGACAAATTTGCCCGCACGGGTCTGACGGCAGTAAAGAGCGAAAAGGTGGACGCGCCCATTGTGGAGGAGTTCCCGCTCACCCTCGAGTGCAGGGTTGTGGAGGCCAAGCAGGAGGTCTATGGATTTCATGTGATCGGTGAAATCGTCGGCGTGCTGGCGGAGGAAACTGTTTTGGATGAAAAGGGTAGGGTTGACCCGGCCAAACTCAACGCGTTTGTGTTCGATCAGTTCCAAAACGGCTATTACGCCATCGGGGAAAAGGTCGGGCAGGCGTGGCATACAGGCGCCGGCCTGATGAAGAAGTAAACTGCGTATAAAACGGCGCAGAGTGCCCCAAAAGGCCCTCTGCGCTGTTTTTATGACGTACTAAGGCGGTTTACGGATGCTCCGCCAACCACCGAACGGCGCAGTGCGCCAGACAGGCGGCGCCGATGGGGCAGACGTCCTCGTTAAACTGAACCTTGGGGTTGTGGGCGGGGGCGTCGCCCCGTTCGTCCATATACCCCGCCGAAAGGTACATATATACGCTGGGAATCTTTTCCGCAATAGCGGCAAAGTCCTCGGAGGCGCTGGCCGAGGTGTTGGGGACGGGGGTCAGGCCGGGGATTGGCAGCTCCTGCATATAGCGCACCATCTCGTCCGTCATGGCGGCGTCACACACCAGGGGCGGCACCTGGGAGATCATCTCCACCTCTGCCGACCCCCCATATACCTCCGCGGTCTTTTGGGCGGCTTCCTTCAGGCGGCGAACCAGCTTTTCCCGGCTGGCGCTGTCATTGGTGCGCAGGGTTCCCTGGAGGACGGCGGTGTCGGGGATGATGTTAGCGGCCGAGCCCGCGGAGAAATTCCCGATGGTCAGCACACAGGCTTTACCGGGATCCGCCTCACGGGCAATCAGCGCTTCCAGGGCCAGGTAGATGTGGACGCCAATGTTGATGGGGTCAATGGCGTTTTGGGGATAGGCGCCGTGGGCGCCCCGGCCGTGAACCGTGATCCGAAAGCCGTCCACGGAGTACATCATCGTGCCGCCGCTGTTGTACAGGAACAGGCCCACCGGCATCCTGCCGGAGCCCACATGATAGGCCAAGGCCCCGTCCACGCCCTCCAAGATCCCGTTCGCGATCATATCCTTCGCGCCCTCAAAGGTCTCCTCGGCGGTCTGGAACATGAACCGAACCCGGCCGGACAGCGCGTCCTCGTTTTCCTTCAGCAGCTTTGCCGCCGTCAGCAGCATGGCGGCATGGAAATCGTGGCCGCAGGTATGGGCCTCTGTGCCGGTTGGGCAGGCAAAGCGCTCGCCGCTCTCCTCCGGCATGGGCAGCGCGTCCATGTCCGCCCGGAGCAGCAGCGTCCTGCCCCCCGCCCGGCCCAGCTCGGCGGTCACGCCGTGCCCGCAGGGCCGAGACTCCAGGCCGCAGCTTCTCAGCTGCTCCATGACATAGGCCTGCGCATTGGGCATATCCAGGCCCACCTCCGCATGGCTGTGCAGCCAGCGGCGGTGGGCCACCGTCTCCTCACGCAGCTCCAGCGCCCGTTTATAAACGTCCATAGCCGTGCCTCCTCGTTTCCTCCAATGGGCAATGTGATGAAGTATCAGATGGCTGAATCGCAGCAAAAGGGTTTGGCTCCGTCAACAGCATTTACAGTTTTAGGAGGAGTATGTGTGGCTGTCACAAAACTTTTGGCGTGAACGGGTGGGGTTCCCGCTCCAGCAAAAATTCCGGAACATCCATGCCCATTGCCAGCGCCTCATTGATGGACAGCGTTTTACAGTTGGGATTGGGCCGCTCCTTCAGGGGAGCATCCGACGCCATGTAAAAAACAGAACTCATCACCAAACGCTCCCTCTCCGCAGCGTCCCCTTACTTGCCGGGAGGCGTCCGCGTCCCGGCAGGCGGCGCTTGCGGAAGCTGCCGGAATCAGCCGCCTGGAGAAACGTGTCCAAATGCCTGCCGTACATGGCCGCGCCCCTCTTGTTCCATCTTTTGGGTTAGAACTATTATAGCGTTTTTCTTTTTCCCCTGCAAGGGCTTTTCGGATAAAACAGGGGACAGAGCCAACGAGAGAAGTCCCTTTTTGTAAAAAGCGGCTGAACCTCACGCCCGCCCCCCGCATAGGATGCTGTACAGAGCATTCTTTTGAGAGGTACTTTCTATGAACAGATCACCATCCTGCAGCCGTTCCCCGGCTGATTTTCTATCAATTCTGCGCGGCAGGCCCCAGGCGGCGGCCAGCATCGCGGGCAGTCAGGATTATCCCGGCATATCGGGCGCTGTGCGGCTGTATCAAACCAACGCGGGAGTCATTGTCCTCGCCCAGGTCAGCGGCCTGCCTCAGTCCGACATCCCCTGCCAGGAGCGGGTTTTTGGGTTCCATATCCATGCGGGCGCCGACTGCGGCGGCAATATGGACGATCCGCTGGCAGACGCCATGTCCCACTACAATCCCAACGGCTGCGGGCATCCCAATCACGCCGGAGACCTGCCGCCGCTGTTCGGGAACAACGGGCTCGCCCTCTCCCTGTTTCTGACCAATCGTTTTTCCATCGACGAGGTGATCGGCAGGACGGTCATTATCCATGATCACCCCGACGACTTTACCACCCAGCCGTCTGGAAACTCCGGCACAAAAATCGCCTGCGGAGTGCTTCGGAGAATCACCGGCTCCTGCTGGTGAATTGCCGGCAATTCAGCCTTGGCGCAGCGGCTGTCAGTGAACCAGCGTTTTCGCGGGGCTTCAGGCCAGGCCGCTGTACCCCATGAGGTACTCGTCCACCTCCCGGGCGGCGGCCCGGCCCTCCGCGATGGCCCACACTACCAGGGACTGGCCCCGGCGCATATCCCCGGCGGCGAACACCTTGTCCACCCCGGTGGCATATCCGCCAGCGGCGGTGGCTGCGTTGGAGCGGCTGTCCCGCTCCACGCCGAAGACGTCGGCCGTGTAGTCCTCCGGCCCCAGGAACCCCGCCGCGATGAGCAGCAGCTGGCAGGGCAGCTCCTCCTCGCTTCCGGAGACCTCCGCCATAATCCGGCGTCCGTCCTGCTCCTTCGGCTCCAGCCGGACGGTGACAATGGAACACAGCGCCCCGGACTCGTCAACGCGGCACTCCTTCACCGTGCTCTGGCAGCGGCGGGGGTCGGCGCCGAACAGGGCGGCGGCCTCCTCCTGGCCGTAATCGGTCTTGCACACCCGGGGCCACTGGGGCCAGGGGTTGTCCTCCCCCCGGACATCCGGGGGCTTGGGCAGCATCTCCAGCTGAACCACGGAGCGGCACCCGTGGCGGATGGCGGTGCCCACGCAGTCATTGCCGGTGTCGCCGCCGCCCACAATGACTACATCCTTGCCTCCGGCGTCGAGAAACGTGCCCTTGGCAAGGCCGCTGTCCACCACCGCCACCAGCTTGCCGCCGGACAGGCCCTTGCCAAAGTAGTCGTTGGAGTCCCCCTCCAGCTCCAGCGTCAGACCTCTGGGGATGAACGCCCCGAAGGACTGGCCCCCGCCGCCGGCGCAGTGGACGATGAAGGTGTCCTCCTCCAGCCCCTCCCCATGGGCGCGGGTGATCCCGGAGCCGAACATCGTCCCCATCGCCCTATCGGTGGAGGTAACGGACAGGGGCAGCCGCTTTTTCTGGCCCTTTTTCAGGGCGGCGCCCATCCTTGCCAGCAGGACGGACTGATCCACCGTCTTTTCCAGCCCAAAGTCGTAGATATCGGCGGGGTCGAAGTGGGTCTTGTACCCCTCCCCGATGTAGGGGTTTCCCAGGATGGCGGACAGGTCTACCGTGGCGGCCCGCTCGTTGACGGCGCGCTCCCGCACCCGCAGCAGATCGGTGCGCCCCACCAGCTCGTCCACGGTGCGCACGCCCAGCCTGGCCATGTGCTCCCGCAGCTCCTGGGCGATAAAGCGCATGAAGTTCACCACATATTCCGGCTTTCCCCGAAACCGCCTGCGCAGCTCCGGGTTCTGGGAGGCCACCCCCACCGGGCAGGTGTCCAGATTGCACACCCGCATCATCACGCAGCCCATGGTCACCAGCGGCGCGGTGGCGAAGCCGAACTCCTCCGCCCCCAGCATACAGGCGATGGCCACGTCCCGGCCGCTCATCAGCTTGCCGTCGGTCTCCACCACCACCCGGGAGCGCAGATCGTTCTGGATGAGGGTCTGGTGGGTTTCCGCCAGCCCCAGCTCCCAGGGCAGGCCCGCGTGGTGGATGGAGGTGCGGGGGGCCGCCCCGGTGCCGCCGTCATACCCGGAGATGAGCACCACCTGGGCGCCCGCCTTGGCCACCCCCGCCTCGCTCACAGCTTGACGGAGATGCGCGCGCTGGGGTTGGCGTTTTTCAGATCGTAGATGAGCTGGGCCAGATCCTCAATGGAGTAGATATCATGGTGGGGCGGGGGGGAGATGAGGGCCACCCCGGGGGTGGAATACCGGGTCTTGGCGATCCAGGGGTAGACCTTCTTTCCCGGCAGATGGCCGCCCTCCCCGGGCTTGGCCCCCTGGGCCATCTTGATCTGGATCTCCTTGGCGCTCACCAGATATTCGCTGGTGACCCCAAACCGCCCGGAGGCCACCTGCTTGATGGCGGAGCACCGCTCGCTGTGCAGCCTGTCGGGCCGCTCGCCCCCCTCGCCGGAGTTGGACTTGCCCCCCAGCAGGTTCATGGCCACGGCCATGCACTCGTGGGCCTCCTGGGAGATGGAGCCGTAGCTCATGGCCCCGGTTTTGAACCGCTTGACGATGGAGTCCACGCTTTCCACCTGGTTCAGGGGGATGGGCTCGTCCGCGTACTTCATCTCCATCAGCCCCTCAATCTCCTTCAGCCCGATGCCGCCTATCCGGGAGACGGTATTGGTGAAATACTCGTCCACCACGTCCCTGGCAATGCCGACGGCCTCGAAGATCTGGGCGGATTGGTAGGACTGGACGGTGGATATGCCCATCTTGGAGGCGATCTTCACAATGCCGTGCAGCACCGCCCTGTTATAGTCATCCACCGCCGCGCCAAAGTCCTTGTCCAGCAGCCCCTGGTCAATGAGCTGGCCGATGGTCTCCTGGGCCAGATAGGGGTTGATGGCCCGGGCGCCGCAGCCGAGGAGGGCGGCAAAGTGGTGGACGTCCCTGGGCTCGGCGGACTCCAGAATGACGGACACCGCCGTGCGCTTGCGGGTGCGCACCAGATGCTGCTCCAGCGCCGACACCGCCAGCAGGGACGGGATGGCCACATGGTTCTCGTCCACCCCCCGGTCGGACAGGATGAGGATGTTGGCCCCGCTGCGATAGGCCCGGTCTGCGGCAATTTTCATCTGATCCAGCGCCCGCTTCAGCGGCATATTTTTAAAGTAGAGCAGGGACACCGTCTCCACCTGGAACCCAGGCTTGTCCATGGCTTTGATTCTCATCAGATCCACGCAGGTCAGGATGGGGTTGTGGATCTGCAGCACCCGGCAGTTGTCGGCGTTCTCCTCCAGCAGGTTGCCGTCGTCGCCCACATAGACGGTGGTGTCGGTGACGACTTCCTCCCGGATGGCGTCGATGGGCGGGTTGGTGACCTGGGCAAAAAGCTGCTTGAAGTAGTTGAACAGCGGCTGGTCATGGCCGGACAGCACCGCCAGGGGGATGTCAATACCCATGGCGGCGGTGGCCTCCGCCCCGGTGCGGGCCATGGGGAGGATGGTGTCCTTCACATCCTCATAGGTATAGCCGAAGGCCTTTTGCAGCTGAACCAGCCGGCCGGGGGGTACTGCTCCACCCGGCGGTTGGGTATGGGCAGATCCCGGAGCTTGACAAGGTTTCGATCCAGCCACTCGCCGTAGGGGTTGCGGGCGGCATAGCGTTCCTTGATCCCGCCGTCATCGATCACACGGCCCCGGACGGTGTCCACCAGCAGCATCTTTCCCGGCTCCAGCCGGGACTTTTTCACGATGCGGGCGGGGTCGATGTCCAGCACCCCCACCTCGGAGGACAGGAGCAGCCGCCCGTCGTCTGTGAGGTAATAGCGGGCGGGGCGCAGGCCGTTGCGATCCAGCACCGCCCCCACCTGGTCGCCGTCGGAGAACAGAATGGCGGCGGGGCCGTCCCAGGGCTCCATCATCACCGCGTAATACTGGTACAGATCCCGGCGGGCGCGGGAGAGGTTTTCGTTGTTCATCCAGGGCTCGGGGATGCAGATCATCACGGCCAGGGGCAGCTCCATGCCGCTCATCACCAGAAATTCCAAGGTGTTGTCCAGCATGGCCGAGTCCGATCCGGACACGTCTACCACCGGCAGCACCTTGTCCATGCCGTGCTCCCACACCGGGGCGTGCATCGTCTCCTCCCGGGCCAGCATCCGATCCACGTTGCCCCGGATGGTGTTGATCTCCCCGTTGTGGAGGATGAACCGATTGGGATGGGCCCGCTCCCAGGAGGGGTTGGTGTTGGTGGAAAACCGGGAGTGCACCAGGGCCAGGGCGGACTCATAGTCTGTGTCCTGCAAGTCCAGGTAGAACCGCCGCAGCTGCCCCACCAGGAACATTCCCTTATATACGATGGTGCGGCTGGACAAGGACGCCACGTAGGTGTCGCCGCTGGACTGCTCGAACACCCGGCGGGCCACGTACAGCCGCCTGTCGAACTCCAGCCCCCGTGCGGCGTCCGGGGGGCGCTCGACAAAGCCCTGCTCGATGCGGGGCATTTTTGCCAGCGCCTTGTGGCCCAAGGTATCCGGAGCCACGGGCACGGCGCGCCAGCCCAGCAGCTCCATGCCCTCCTTCTCCACGATGATTTCAAACATCTTCTTGGCCTGGCTGCGGCGCAAGGTGTCCTGGGAGAAGAAAAACATCCCCACGCCGTAGTCGCGGGCCTCTCCCAGCTCGATGCCCAGGCCGGCCACGGCCTTTTGGAAAAATCTGTGGGAGATTTGCAGCAGGATGCCCACGCCGTCGCCGGTCTGCCCCTCTGCGTCCTTGCCCGCCCGGTGCTCCAGCTTCTCCACGATTTTCAGCGCGTCGTCCACCGTCTGGTGGCTCTGCCTGCCCTGGATGTCCACCACCGCGCCGATGCCGCAGGCGTCGTGCTCGAAACGGGGGTCGTACAGCGGGGCGGTCTTTTGATTCCCGTCTTGCCTCATAGTAAAACCTCTTTTCCGGATCCGTTCAAAAAAGGGACGGCAGCATATGGAGCGCCGCCGTCCCTCAAATCAGGCGTCATTGCCCAATGATAGCTCCCTCCAGCACCTGCCGGGCCGTGTCCGCCAGGCGGGCGCCGTTGTCCATGCTCCGCTTCTGGAGGAAGCGGTGGGCCTGATCCTCGGTCATGCCGCCGCACCGGATGAAGCTCTCCTTGGCCTGCTCCACCAGCTCCCGCTCCTCCGGGGAGCGCCGGGCGGAGGCGCGCTCCCGGCCCTGTCCCATCTGGGCCAGCAGCCGCACCGACGCCAGCAGCGACCCGCGGCGGATGGGGGCGGACAGCTTGAGAATGCCCTCCGCTTCACACAGATCCAGCTGGGCCTGGGGGGCCACCATCAGCATGGCGCAGCGCCGGGGCAGATCCTGGTATACCGACTCACAGCTCTCCTCCCCCAGCTTGAAGCCGCACACCACCAGCTCCAGCCGGAGCTTGCGAACCGTGCGCCTGATCTGATCGGCGCCCCGGCACGTCAGACAGGAGAATTCGCCGGTGCTCTCCAGGATCTCCCGGATCCGGTCGCAGTTGGACTTGCGCTCAAAGGCCACAATCACCTGGCGCATGGCCGCTCACCCCTCTCCGCGCGGGCTTTGTCTCAATAGTTGATCATGTACTTGTCCCGTTCCCAGGAGGAAACGCGGGTGCGGTACTCGTCCCACTCGGCTTCCTTGCCCGCGATGTACTGGCTGGAGACGTGCTGACCCAGGGTGTCCATCACCAGCTTGTCCTTCTTCATGGCCGCCAGCGCCTCCTCCAGGGAGCCGGGCAGGGCCTCGATGCCGTGGCGCTTTCGGACGGCCGGGGTCATAGCGAAGATATTCTCCGTGATCTCGGCGGGCGGGGTCATGCCCTTCTCAATGCCGTCCAGACCGGCGGCCAGACAGACCGCCAGGGACAGGTAGGGGTTGCAGGCCGGATCGGGGCAGCGCAGCTCCACCCGGGTGGCCTGGCCCCGGGCGGCGGGGATGCGGATGAGGGCGGAGCGGTTGGAGGCAGACCAGGCCAGATAGCAGGGGGCCTCATAGCCGGGCACCAGCCGCTTGTAGGAGTTCACCAGGGGGTTGGTGACGGCGGCCATGCCTTTCATGTGGGCCAGAATGCCCGCGATGAAGGAGTACGCCTCCTTGGACAGGCCCTTCTCGCCGTTCTCGTCGAAGAACACGTTCTTCCCGTCCCGGAACAGGGACATATTGGTGTGCATCCCGGAGCCGTTGATGCCAAAAATGGGCTTGGGCATGAAGGTGGCGTGGAGGCCGTTCTTCTGGGCCAGGGTCTTGACCGCCAGCTTGAAGGTCATGATCTTGTCGGCGCACTGGAGGGCGTCAGAGTACTTGAAGTCGATCTCGTGCTGGCCCCGGGCCACCTCGTGGTGGCTGGCCTCGATCTCATAGCCCATGTCCTCCAGGGCCAGGCAGATCTCCCGGCGGGTGGACTCGCCGTGATCCAGGGGGCCCAGATCGAAATAGCCCGCCTCATCGTTGGTTTTGGTGGTGGGCTTGCCCTCCTCGTCGGTCTGGAACAGGAAGAATTCCGCCTCGGGGCCCACGTTGAAGGTGTCGTAGCCCATGGCGCGGGCCTTTTCCAGCACCCGCTGCAGTACACCGCGGGGGTCGCCCACGAAGGGGGTGCCGTCCGGGTTGTGCACGTCGCAGATGAGCCGGGCCACCTTGCCCTGCTGGGGCCGCCAGGGGAAGATGACAAAGCTGTTCAGGTCGGGCCAGAGGTACTGGTCGGACTCGTTGATGCGCACGAAGCCCTCAATGGAGGAGCCGTCGATCATAATCTGGTTGTCCACCGCCTTCTCGATCTGGGAGGCGGTGATTGCCACGTTTTTCAGCTGGCCGAAGATGTCGGTAAACTGCATCCGAATAAACTTGACGTCCTCCTCTTTCACCATGCGGATGATATCTTCCTTGTTGCAGCTCATGATGGTGTCCCCTTTCTTTTCTTGCAAGCATTCCTGCATAAAATGGAAGGGCGCTCCTCCCCTATTGGGGCGGAACGCCGTTGTCCTCGCCTGAACTGTGATCAGTATAGCCTTCTAACGTGGGAAAGTCAAGGGCATTTTGCAATTTGAAAAAGCTTTGTTGCGTTTTATCAGGTTTGCTTCCGTTCAAAAAGGTGGTTTATGCAAGTTCTACATTTATATCTTGCAGGCAGGAAAAGGGCTGCCCGTCTGAGCGTGATTCGGACTGCGAGATGCCGCGCCCCCTGTACCGGGGCGTTTTCGCGTGTTGCCACCCCCCCGGGGGAGATGATTGCGGACTTCCGGATGCCCGGCAAATCCCGGACGGGCCGCGATGTGGACAAGCCCCCCGCCCGGCCTGTCACAGGCTGCTGGACAGCCGCTCCATCACCTGACGGTAAGCCTCCTCCACCCCGCCCAGATCCCGGCGGAACCGATCCTTGTCCAGCTTCTCTCTGGTCTGCGCGTCCCACAGGCGGCAGGTGTCGGGGCTGATCTCATCCGCCAGCACGATAGTTCCATCCGCCAGACGGCCAAACTCCACCTTGAAGTCCACCAGGATGATGCCCCGATCCGCCCAGTTTTTTTGCAGCAGCTGGTTAATTTTCAGCGCGTAAGCCCGGATCAGGGCCAGCTCCTCCCGGGTGGCCAGCTTCAGCGCCAGGGCGTGGTCATCATTCAGCAGCGGGTCGCCCAGCCCGTCATTTTTATAGGAGAATTCCAGGACAGGCTCGTCAAAAGCCCGTCCCTCCTCCACGCCGTACCGCGCTGAGAACGAGCCGGCGGCCAGGTTGCGCACGATGACCTCCAGGGGCACGATGGACACCCGCTTCACCAGCGTCTCCCGGGCGTTCAGTTCCCGCACCAGATGGGTGGGCACGCCCTGCCGCTCCAGCGCCGCCATCAGCAGATTGCTCATCTGGTTATTGATTGCCCCTTTCCCCTGGATTGTCCCCTTTTTCTGGCCGTTAAAGGCGGTGGCGTCATCCTTGTAGGATACGATGAGCAGCCCGGGATCCTGGGTGTCGTAGACCTTTTTGGCCTTGCCCTCGTAGAGCAGATTTTGTTTCTCCATGATAATTCCTCCCATTATAAGTTTGTCGGACAACGCGAAAAATCACTGCCATCACAGCTGCCGGTTCCCCGTCCCGGCCCGGATGGCCCTTACCGCCCGCATGGCTCCCGCCGGAGCCACAGGGCTTTTCTGTTTCTCCGCACCTCAAGGCACGGGCGGGGGTCACAGGGCCAAGGGGTAACTCCCGGTGAAACAGCCGTCACAGAAGCCGCAGGCGGCGTCCGGGGCAATGCGCTTCAGGGCGTCCAGGCTCAAAAAGCCCAGGCTGTCCGCGCCGATCTGCGCTCGAATTTTTTCGACGGAATAGCGGCAGGCGATGAGCTCCTCCCTGCTGGGGATGTCGGTGCCGAACCAGCAGGGGGAGATAAAGGGGGGCGCGGAGGAACGCAGATGGATCTCGCTGGCCTCCGCCTCCCGCAGCAGGGCCACGATCTGCCGGGAGGTCGTGCCCCGGACGATGGAGTCATCCACCAGCACCACCCGCCGGCCCTCCACGCAGCTTTTCAGCGCCCCCAGCTTGATCCGCACCGCCTGCTCCCGGTGATCCTGGCCGGGGGTGATGAAGGTGCGGCCGATATAGCGGGTTTTAACCAGCCCCACCCCGTAGGGGATGCCGGATTCCTGGGCGTAGCCCATGGCGGCGTCCAGCCCGGAGTCCGGCACGCCGATGACCACGTCGGCTTCCACGGCGTGTTCCCGCGCCAGCAGCCGGCCCGCCCGCCGCCGGGCCTCATGGACGGACTGGCCGCAGATCACGGAATCAGGCCGGGCAAAGTAGATGTATTCAAAAATGCACAGGCGGCCCTTGTCCCCCACCGGCTGCTGGACGGTGCGAACCCTGCCATCCTCCACCACCAGGATCTCGCCCGGATCCAGATCCCGTTCAAAGCTCGCGCCCACCGCGTCCAGGGCGCAGCTTTCCGAGGCAAACACCACCGCCGCCCCCCGCCGGCCCATGCACAGAGGGCGGAAGCCCCAGGGATCCCGGGCCGCCACCAGCTTCCGGGGGGACATGACCATTAGGAACCAGGCCCCCTGCAGCCCTGCCAGCGCCTGGCGCACTGCCTCCTCCACCGAGGCACAGCGAAGGCGGGCCTGGGCGATGGCGTAGGCAATGAGCTCGGAATCGCTGCTGGTTTGGAAGATGGCCCCCTGGTACTCGAATTGGGTGCGCAGTTCGTCTGCGTGGGGCAGGTTTCCGTTGTGGGCCAGGGCCAGAGTGCCCTTGACGTATTTCAGGGTCAGCGGCTGGGCGTTCTCCCGGCAGGCGCCCCCCGCGGTGGAGTAGCGCACATGGCCCGCCGCCATGGTGCCGCCCAGCTTGTCCAGGATTTCCTCGGTGAACACGTCGCCCACCAGGCCCACGTCCTTATAAAAGGACAGCTCCCTGTCGTTTATGGCGGCGATGCCGCAGGCCTCCTGGCCCCGGTGCTGAAGGGCGTACAGCCCGTAATAGGCGGTGCGGGCACAGTCTCCCGCCGGGTCATAGACGCCGAATACGCCGCACTCCTCGTGGGGATGCTCTGAGCAGATGTCCATCATAAGCACTCCTCTCAAAAAGGCGGACGGGGCCCTATGCCGGCCCCGTTACCTGTTGGACAGCATTATATACCTTTTTCTCAAATGCAATATCATTTCCTTATAAAATCAGAAACGTGATTTTTACCAGTCATTTTCCCGGGAAACAGCATAATTTTTGCACCATAGATATTGACATCTTGCAAATACCGGCAGTCAAAAGACAGCGGCGCTTTAGGGGTACACCTTCCGATCCATCACGCCGTCATCCTCCCGACCTCCACGGCCTGACCTTCCCAAGCCAGCCCTGTTCGGCCCAGTACCTTCCATCCAGGTATTCGGGGTCTTTTTCATGCAGGGCATGACCTCTGAAACGCCCCACCACGTAAGGCTGTGTCTGATATCGTTTGCCGCCGATTTTCCGCCGTTCCCTTAAATGGCGTCAAAAAATGCTCCTTCAATCGGTAGGTGACGCCATGCTTCTCCGTACCGTTTATCACTGTGATGTTCATGGGCTGCACCTCCAAGATGTCATGCAGGATTTGTTCATGGGGATCCGTTCTGCGATTCCAGCCTTCTCCCGCATCAAGCTGCTTGCAAATGTTGAAACCACTTTTCCTGTGTGATATAATCAAAGCCATCAAAGGCTGATTACAAATGAGGTGATCCTTGTGGCCAAGCAGCAGAATACGCCTATGATGGAAACCAGGCTGGGGCCGGAGCTGATGCTGGAGGTATACAAGGCGCTGGACTTCGAGCCCGCCGCCTTTGCGCTGCGCCATCGCGATGAGTTTACGCACTTGTATCTTCGGGCGGATGGAATGCTCAGCCTTGTGGGCGAGGAGATCCTCTCCTACCTTGTCCCCCAGGTAAACGAATGCCTGTCCAAAGCGGAATATGCCCTGCTGTCCTATATGGAATACGCCGGGCGGACGCAGAAAACGGAAGGACAGGATCACTTTGCCCTGGCGGTATCCCATTATTTAAAGGTAAGGCAGCGGATCGGCACCGATTGGCTCTACATTTTCGAGGGCGAGAACCCGAAAAGGCGCTGCCTGGAGGTCTACCCGCAAATGTATTCCATCGCCCAGGCCATGTACGCCTTCGCCAAGGAGAGCGGGGAGCTGGAGGAGGTCGCCACCACCGAAGGCCCGGGCGCCTGGCTTGATCCCAAAAAAATCCTGCCCCGTTGAGCGGAGCAGGAAGGACAGATGGATTGGCAGATTTTTAGCACTTGGTGAAAATCTTCACCAAGCAGGTGAAATGATTCACCAGATACCAATTGGTAACCTCTCCCCACCTAAGCGTGGGAAACCAGCCTCTTTTTTCCCCAGCTTTGTGTACTTTTTGTGAACACGCCCCTCTGGCTCCTCTCATGCGCAGGCGGTGAAATTTTTCACCGCCTGCCTTTTTTGCGCCTTTTTTTAACCTCCGGCCGCGGGACGGATCCCTTGTCCCCCAGGGTCTCCGGTCTTTTTGCCCTCCGCCGCCCGGATTGGCACGAACCTTGCGGTATCTACAAGTACAAAGGGCGGATCGCCCAAATTCTCGAAAGGATGAGGTGTATTCCATGACCAAGACCATCATCACCGTGGCCACCACCGGCGCGTGGCCCAAGAAGGAGAACAACCCCAACGTTCCCATGACCCCCGCCGAGATCGCGGAGGACGTCTACGCCTGCTGGAAGGCGGGCGCCGCCGTGGCCCATCTCCATATGCGGGACGACAACGGCAACGGCACCATGAGCGCCGACAAGTTCCGCGAGACCGTGGAGCTGCTGCGCAAGAACCACCCCGACTGCGACATCATCCTCAACCTCACCACCTCCGGCGACCTGAACGCCACCGACGAGACCCGCCAGCTCCACCTGAAGGAGCTGCGCCCCGAGATGGGCTCCTATGACTGCGGCTCCATGAACTGGCTGCACACCAGCCTGTTCCTCAACCACCCCAAGTTCCTGGAGGAGCTGGGCAAGAATATGCAGGAGTGGGGCGTGAAGCCCGAGATCGAGGCCTTCGACCCCGGCATGATCGCCAACGCCGCCTACTACCTGAAGAAGGGCGTGCTCAAGGCCCCCCTCCACTTCCAGTTCTGCATGGGCTGCGCCAACGGCATCCCCGGCAGCCTGAAGAACCTGGTGTTCATGAAGGAGACTATGGAGCAGCTGTGCCCCGGCTCCACCTGGAGCTGCTTCGGCGTGGGCCACTCCGCCATGGAGATGCTGTACGGCGCCATCGCCCTGGGCGGCCACGTCCGGGTGGGCATGGAGGACAACGTGATGTACGCCAAGGGCGTGCTGGCCGATTCCAACGCCCAGTTCGTGGAGCGGGCCGTCCGCGTCAGCCGCGAGTTCGGCCGGGAGATCGCCACCCCCGACGAGGCCCGGGAGATTCTGGGGCTGAAGAAATGAGCTGGGGCTCCGGCTTTTTCTACTATCACTGTCCGGACTGCGGGAAAAAGTTCAAGTACGCCGTGGAGGACATCCCCGACTTCGGGGATCGCTTCGGCGCCTGCCCGGACTGCGGCGCGGCGGGGGACTACGAGCAGGACGGCCCCCGCATCCCCCAGGATTTGGAGTATTTTGAGGTAGAACGATAAATTCAGATACACCCGCGGCAGGGCCCGCGGGCGGAAAGGAGCGCCAACCATGGACATCAAAAATATCCTGATCTGCGGCGGCGGCATGATGGGCAAGAACATCGCCTTCGTGTTCGCCTCCAACCCGGACTACCAGATCGGCGTGTATGATCTGTACCAGACCGACGTGCCCGCCGGCATCCGCACCAACACCCGCCAGCTGGTGGAGCACGGCGTCATGACCGACGCCGACGTGGAGGAGCGGATCAGCCGGATCTCCTTCACCACCGACATCGACAGCGAGATCGTCTCCAGGGCCGACCTGGTGATCGAGGCCGTGTTCGAGGACATGGACATCAAGCGGGACACCTTCGCCAAGCTGGAGGCCCGCTGCCGCCCGGACGCCATTTTCTGCACCAACTCCTCCGTCATGAGCCCCTCCGAGATCAGCCGGGATCTGAAGCACCGGGAGCGCTTCGTGGGCACCCACTTCTGGAACCCGGGCCACCTGATCCCCCTGGTGGAGGTGGTCAAGTCCGACGCCTCCAGCGACGAGGTGGCCCAGACCGTCATGGACGTGCTGGCCAGCGTGGGCAAGGAGCCGGTGCTGTGCAAAAAGGATGTCCCCGGCTTTATCGCCAACCGGATGCAGCACGCTTTGTGGCGTGAAGCCATCTCCATCGTGGAGCGGGGCATCGCCGACGCCGAGACCGTGGACAAGGCCGTGAGGTACGCCTTCGGCCTGCGCCTGCCCCAGCTGGGCCCCCTCACCAACTCCGACATGGTGGGCACGCAGCTGACCTACAACATCCACGACTATATCCTCAAGGATCTGGAGGACTCCCACGAGCCCTCCCCCCTGCTCAAGCAGATGCTGGACGAGGGCAAGCTGGGCTTCAAATCCGGCGAGGGCTTCATGAAGTGGACCCCCGAGCAGATCGCCAAGGAGAACGCCGACCTGAACGAGTACCTGATCCGGATGCTGTACGGCAAGTAACCCTGACAGGCTGTAAAATCAAATGAAGGACGCGTTTTCGCGTCCTTCCGGGGATACTGTATCCCCGGGCCGCAGTCCCTTTTGGTGCGGTTATTTGAAATAAAAAAGAGAGGAAGCGAAACTCCATGTCCAAGTCCCAAACCAAGTCCCAAGGCACCGTCCTGTGGCGCATCAGCAAGAAGTTCAACTTCGCCGCTGAGAAGATCATCCCCGAGTCCTTTGTGTTCTGCGTCATCCTGATGCTGGTGGTGTTTGTGTGCTCCCTGCTGATCGGGAAGGGCCCGCTGGAGCTGCTCACCGCCTGGTGGGACGGCCTGAGCAGCCAGTTCACCCTGGCCTTCCAGATGGGCCTGATGGTCATTGTGTGCGCCACCTGCGCCCGCAGCCCCCAGGTCGCCAAGCTGCTCAATGGCCTGGCTAAGCTGGTTCACACCAAAACCGCCGCCCTGATCCTGCTGATGGTGTTCGGCTACGTCACCTCTATGCTGAACTGGGCGTTCTGCACCATCGTCACCCCCATCCTGGCCATGCACCTGGCCAAGCGCATCAAGGGCCTCCACTTCCCCATGATGGTGGCCGGCGGCTACTCCTGCATGATCCTGGGCCAGTGCCTTGGCCCCTCCGCCACCCTGTACTCCAACCTGGCCACTGAGGGCAGCTCCTACGCCCAGATCGTGGGCCAGACCATGAGCGTGGCCGATACCTGCTACAACCCCATGAACATCGTGCTGTTCTGCATTCTGGCCGTGGTGTTCATCCTGCTGGTGCTGTTCACCCGCCCCGGCCCCGATGAGCTGGTGGAGCTGGGCGACATCGCCACCGAGGCCGACGTGGAGCCCGAGTCCTACGTCATCACTGAGAAGCCCACCACCGCCGCCGAGCATATGAACACCTTCAAGCCCTTCATGTGGATCACCGGCGCGTTTATCTTCATCTACATCATCTACTCCGTGGCTACCAAGGGCCTGCTGGGCGCGCTGAACATGAACCTGGTCATCTTCCTGTTCGTGGGCATCAACTGCTTCCTGTTCCCCCAGCCCAAGCAGTGGATCAACGCCCATATGCACAGTATGCACCTGGCCACCGACGTCATGCTCCAGTTCCCGTTCTACGGCGCCATCATGGGCATGATGTACGTGGAGAACGGCCTGGGTGCGGTGCTGGTCAACGCCATCGTGTCCGTGGCCAACGCCCAGACCCTGCCCATCTTCTCCTTCCTGTCCGCCTGCCTGGTGAACCTGTTCGTGCCCTCCCAGGGCGGCCAGTTTACCGTCCAGGGCCCGCTCATCGTGGCGGCGGCCAACCAGATCGAGGGCGCCAACCTGGTCAACTGCCTGAACGCCTTCGTGTACGGCGACGAGTGCACCAACCTGCTCCAGCCGCTGTACGTCATCCCCGCCCTGTCGGTGGTGGGCATGAAGCTGAAGGATGTGTGGGGCTTCATGGCCTTCATCTGCGTGTTCTGGCTGGTCATTGTGTGCCTGGGCCTGTACTTCATCCCCATGTTTGTCTAAGCTCAACCTGACCCTTCTCAATTTTCGGCAGGAACCGTATCTCAACAATCGTTTTCCCTGCCCTCGGGGGAAGGGGCTCGGGTCTTACCCGGCCCCTTCCCTGTCATTTACAGAAAGGACGGCAGCCATGAAAAACGTAAAGCAGGCCCAGGTCACCCACATCTTCTGCGAGAACTACATCGAGATCGCCCTGCTTGAAAACGGCGCTCCCGGTTCCCAGCACTGCGTGGCGGAGGACTTCGAAAAGGCCAAGCGGGGGGATCTGGTGGAGGTAAAGCCCGCCGCCCCCTGGGATGAGCCCATCGCGAAACTCGCCTATCTGGCCTCCCCGGCGCTGTTTCTGCTGGGGATGATCGCCGGCGGCAGGCTGGCCCTGCCTGAGCGGCTGCTGGCTGCCGCCCTGTTGGCCCTGCTGGGGCTGTGCGTGGGGTGGCTGATGAACCGCCGCGCCCGCCTGCGCCGGCGGCTGGAATACCGCGTCGTCCGAGTGACTCAGCGGGCGGACTGCTTGAGAAACCCGTCCGCATGACGTTCCTTTGACATATGATCCGGGCTCTGGACAGCTGCACGGCGCAGTCCAGAGCCTTTGCGGCTTTTCCCCGCTTTTTTTACGGATCGGCGACAAGGGCCTGCCCGGCAGCCTGATGGGGCTGGCCCGGGTGAACATCCCCGCCGTGGTGGTCACCGGCGGCGCCATGGCGGCGGGCCCGGACCTGCTCACCCTGGAGCAGCTGGGGATGTACTCCGCCAAATTTGAGCGGGGCGAGATCGACGGGGAAACGCTGAACTGGGCCAAGTGCAACGCCTGCCCCAGCTGCGGGGCCTGCTCCTTCATCGGCACCGCCTCCACCATGCAGATCATGGCGGAGGCCCTGGGCCTGGCCCTCCCCGGCAGCGCCCTCCTCCCCGCCACCAGCCCCGACCTCATCGAGTACGCCCGGAACGCCGGCAAGCTGGCGGTGAAGCTGGCCCAGATGGACAACATGAGGCCCAGCGACCTCGTCACCATGGACTCCTTCGAGAACGCCATCCTGGTTCACGCCGCCATCTCCGGCTCCACCAACCCCCTGCTCCACCTGCCCGCCATCGCCCACGAGTTCGGCTTTGAGATCGACGGCGACACCTTCGACCGCCTCCATCGGGGGGCCCGCTATCTGCTGGACATCCGCCCCGCCGGGCACTGGCCCGCCGAGTTCTTCTACTACGCCGGAGGCGTGCCCGCCATCATGGAGGAGATCAAAAGCGTCCTCCACCTGGACGCGAGAACTGTCACCGGCAAGACCCTGGGGGAAAACCTGGAGGAGCTGCGGCAAAACGGCTTCTATGACCGCTGCCAGAAGCGGCTGGACGAGGCCAACCAAAAGTACGGCCTGTCCCTCACCCGCCAGGACATCATCCGGCCCTACGATCAGGCCATCGGCACCGACGGCTCCATCGCCGTGCTCAAGGGCAATCTGGCCCCCGAGGGCGCGGTCATCAAGCACACTGCCTGCCCCAGGGAGATGTTCTCCGCCGTCCTCAACGCCCGGCCCTTCGACAGCGAGGAGGCGTGCATCGACGCGGTGCTCCACCACAAGGTGCAGCCCGGCGACGCGGTGTTCATCCGCTACGAGGGCCCCAAGGGCTCCGGGATGCCCGAGATGTTCTACACCTCCGAGGCCATCTCCTCCGACAAGGAGCTGGGCAAATCCATCGCCCTCATTACCGACGGACGCTTTTCCGGGGCCTCCACCGGCCCGGTCATCGGTCACTGCTCCCCGGAGGCCCAGGCCGGCGGCCCCATCGCCCTGGTGGAGGAGGGCGACCTCATCCAGCTGGATGTGGAGAAGCGCGTCCTGGCCATCGTGGGCGTGAAGGGGGAGCGCAAAACCCCCGAGGAGATGGACGCCATCCTGGCCCAGCGGAGGAAGCACTGGCAGCCCAAGCCCTCCAAGTATCCCAGGGGGGTGCTGCGGCTGTTCTCCGACCTGGCCGCCTCCCCCATGAAGGGGGCCTACCTGGACTATCCCAGCGCGCGGTAATCCCTGCGGGCAGCGGTTATGCCAGCAAATAATCCAATCGAGGAGCTATCCAGATGAACAAATTCAACCAGACGATTTCTGATATTGGCGTAGTTCCCGTCATCAAGCTGAACCACCCCGAACGGGACGCCGCCCCCTTGGCCAAGGCTCTGTGCGCCGGCGGCGTGCCGGTGGCGGAGGTCACCTTTCGCGCCGAGCAATCCGGCGGCCTGGCCAAAATCAAGGCCATGAGCGCCCCCTTCCCCCAGTTCAAGGTGATGCCCACCAGCGGGATTTCCCTGAAAAACCTGTCCGACTACATCGCCGCCCCTGTGATTGCCGCCTGCGGGGGCTCCTACATGGTGACCTCTGATCTGATCGAGGGACAGGCGTGGGAGGAAATCACAAGGCTGTGCAAAAAATCGCGGGACATCGTGGAAGCGGCCCGTTTAGGCCGCACGGTAAAGGACATTCCCGCGGCAATGCCCGCCTCCGGCGCAGAACTTGCCCCGGGGCAGTATGCGGAAAGCTCCATCGACACCGCGCAGAAACTTTAGGCAGGCTGCAGGAGCATGAGCGCCGTCACCTCCGGCAGACAGAAAAATATTGAGTGGACAACCTTCTTTTTTTCAGGTATTATATAATTACTTTACGAGTATAGGGGAGCTGGCGGGCTCGTTCTGCTGCCTGACGGCGGCGGCGCGGGACGCTGGGCGGGCGCGGGCCCGCCGCTTCCAGGGGGCGCCCCAGTTCCCACAACCGGGGGACTGCTATTCTGGGAAACCCCTGTTCCGTCCGCCTTATGGCGGATAGAACCATTGAAGCTGATCGGAGGTTGATGCGGAATGGATCTGCCGCTTTCTCAAAATTCCCTGCGCACCCGCGGGGATGTGGAACGGGCCCTTTTGCGGCTTTTAGAGCCGATCCGGGGCCGCTTTACCGCGGGAAACGCCGGGCTGCACCTGGGGGATCACGCCGCCCACTATGGGGAGCGTTCCGCCCGGATGGAGGCGTTTTCCCGGATGCTGTGGGGGCTGGCCCCCCTGTGGAGCCAGGGCGGCGGGGAATCGTGGCTGCCCCTGTTCCGGGAGGGGCTGGTAAACGGCACCGATCCGGAGCACCCCGCCTACTGGGGGGATCCCTTCGACTGCGATCAGAAGATCGTGGAGATGGCGGCCATCTCCGTCACGCTGATGCTCTGCGGGGATCGGCTGGCGCTGTCCGAGCGGGAGGCCCGGAACCTGCACCGGTGGCTGTCCGCCACGCTGGAGCTGGAGCTGCCCCAGAACAACTGGCTCTTTTTCCGGGTGCTGATCCAGGCCGCCTTCCGGCGCATGGGCTGGGATTGGAACCCGGAGCGGCTGGAGAGCGACCTTGAGCGGCTGGAGGGCTGGTATCTGGGCGGCGGCTGGTACTGCGACGGCGAGCCCACCCAGATGGACTACTACATCCCCTTTGGAATGCACTACTACGGCCTGATCTACGCCTGGTGCATGGAACAGGCGGATCCCGAGCGCAGCCGCCGGTTCAAGGAGCGGGCGGCGGAGTTTGCCCGGGACTATCTGTACTGGTTTGAGGACTGCGGGCGGGCGGTGCCCTTCGGGCGGAGCCTGACCTACCGGTTTGGGCAGGGCGCGTTCTTTGCCGCGCTGGCCTTCGCGGGGGTGGAGTGCCTGCCCTGGGGGGTGGTCAAGTCCCGGCTTCTGGGCAACCTGCGGGACTGGCTGGCCCAGCCGATCTTTGACTCCAGCGGGCTTTTGACCGTGGGCTACGGCTACCCCAACCTGTTCATGAGCGAAGCGTACAACGCCCCCGGCTCGCCCTATTGGGGGCTGAAGGCGTTTCTGTGTCTGGCCCTGCCGGAGGAGCACCCCTTCTGGCAGGCGCAGGAGGAGATCCCGGAGCTGGCGGAGCAGAAGCTCCTCCCTCAGGCCCGGATGCTGGCGGCCCGCGCCTCCAACCAGGTGCAGCTGTTCCCGGCGGGGCAGCTGTGCGTCAATCAGCTGGGGCAGGTGGCGGCCAAGTATGAAAAGCTGGTCTATTCCAGCCGCTTTGGGTTCTCCGTGCCCCGGGGGGACAGCCTGGAGGAAGGGGCTTTTGACAACTGCCTGGCGGTGAGCGAGGCGGGGGAGGAGCACTGGCGGATGCAGCGGGGGTTTGACGGCTTCCGGGCGGAGCCGGATCACATCTGGCGCCGCTTTTCCCCTCTGCGCGGGGTGACGGTGGAGGTCACGGTGACGCCCTGCTTCTCCAGCCACCGGCGCAGCTATGTGATCACCACCGACCGGCCCATCGACGTGGCCGACGGCGGCTTCGCCATTCCGGCGGAGCAGGACGGCCTGCCCTATTCCGAGGACATGGTGGAGTGGACGCAGGATGGGGTCACCGCCCGCTTCCCCTGGGGCGTCAGCGGCATCCGGTGCGAGCAGGGCGGCGGGAGCCCGGTGCTGGTGAAGGCCTGGCCCAACACCAACCTGCTTCACCCCCTTACCCGCATCCCGACAATCCGCCTGCGTCTGGAGGCGGGAACCCACCGGCTGGTCACCCTGGTGACAGGCAGCGTATAGAGATGGACAAACCATGACAGGAGGGGCTCTTATGGAGATTCAGCACAGCACAATGGAACTGAACATTACCATTACCGGGGCGGATGGGCAGGTAAAGGCCCAGGCCAGCGGGCGGGATCATGTGACCCTGGTGTACGCCGCGCCTTATGTGGAGGGGGATGTGATCCGCATGAGCGGCAGCGCCCCCGGCTATGTGGTGGCCCTGCTGGAGGACAGCATGGCGGAGACCTTCGGCTACCTGTCCGGCGAGTTCTGCCTGGCGGTGCCCTTTGGGGAGAAGCGGGTGAGTTATTCCCCCAAATCCTTTACGGGGGACATCCATCTGCTTTGGGCCAGGCAGGCCAGCCCCCGGGAGGCAGGCGCCTATCGGAACCTGGCGCTCAACCCCCTGGACAGCCATGACAACACCGGATTTTTCCCCCACGCCTCGGCCAATGTGGAGACCCGGGGGGAGTCGGTCTTTGCCGCCCGCAACGCCATCGACGGCTGTTACGCCAACAGCAGCCACGGCGCCTGGCCCTACCAGAGCTGGGGGATCAACCGGGATCCGGAGGCGGAGCTGCTGCTGGACTTTGGGCGCGAGGTGCGGGTGGATCGCCTGGCGCTTACGCTTCGGGCGGACTTTCCCCATGATAACTGGTGGAAGCAGTGCAGCGTCCAGTTTTCCGACGGCTCACAGATCCAGGCGGAGCTTGTCAAAACCGGCGAGCCTCAGCAGATTGACCTTGCGCCGCGGGTGGTGCGCTGGCTGAAGCTGGAGCGGCTGATCAAGGATGAGGACGATCCCTCCCCCTTCCCCGCGCTGACGCAGATAGAGGTCTGGGGAACGGACGCCGGCCGGCCTGCGGATTGACCGGCGTCATGATGGCTGGGGTGAAGCACAACGGGCATACCGTTTTCTGACGCAGGCGGCCCGCAGCGTTTTTCTGTTTATAGCAAAGATCAACCGGCGGCGGGCTTTGCCCGCCGCCGGTTGATCTTTACTATTGGATGGGGCTGGCATGACCGGATCGCAGCCCGCATAGACGCCCTTTTTTGAGCAATGCCTCCACACCGTCCAGGCCGTTGGAGGAGAAGGCCCAAGTGCCGGCCAGGCGGCCCGCCTCCTATCCGTTCAGCACCTCCAGCAGGTCAGCCTGGGTGGTTTCCTCCGTAACAGACCAGCGGGACAGCGCGTAGAGGCTCTGGGGCAGGCCCCGCACCAGGACATTGCGGCTGTCCGTCCGGGTGGACAGCGTCACCGGGATGCCCGCCTGATGCACCAGCACCTCGGTCAGCGTCGTATAGTCGCCGCCGGGGAAGGCCAGGGAGGTGAACTCATAGCCCAGCTCCTTTTTTGCGATTTGGTTGCAGGCGGCGACGTCCCCGTTCAGGGCGGCGGCATAGCCGTCATAGTCCTCGCCCTCCAGCGGGGCCATGGTCTGCCGGATCCGATCCCCCGACTCGAAGGGGGGCCACTGGTGCATATCATAGGTGTGGGACTGCACGTCGATCACGCCGGACTCCACCATCCGGCGGGCCTCCTCAAAGCCGAAGTGGGGGGTCATCTCAAACTGGGTGTCCTTATAGCGGTCATGGCCCACCGATACGCCGATGGCGTATATGGTGGCCTTCAGGCCGTGCTCCCTCAGAATGGGCCACGCGTAGTCGTAGTTGTTCTGGTAGCCGTCATCAAAGGAGATGAGCACCGGCTTGTCCGGCAGCTCCCCTCCGTGATAGACATAGTCAATAAGCTCCTGGGTCGTCACCGCGTGATAGCCGTTTTCCGCCAGGAACCGCATCTGCGCGTCAAAGGCCTCCGGCGACACCTCCAGATAGCTGCCCGGCTCCTCCACAATGCTGTGGTAGAGCAGCACAGGGACGTCCGCCGTGTAGTCCCCCACTTCGGTCATAGGGGGATCGGAAAAGAGCCCGTCCAGATAGGCCTGGCAGTTGTCCGCGGTGACCCGCGCCCCGAACCGCTCCGGCCGCCAGACCTGATCGTTCCCGAAGATCTCCGCCAGCACCATGGTGCCCACCGCGTTGCGGAAATGGGTCTGATCGTAAAAATAGCGGCTGTCATAGGAGATGGGGGTACAGCTGAAATCCCAGTAGTCCGTCACATCGGCCAGCGCCGTCTTGTAGGCTCTCAGGGCACTCTCCTCATAGGCGTTCCACTGACCCGCGTAGACGGGGGAGGTGATCACCATCAAATTGACCCCGCGCTCCTCGCACAGATCCCGGATCTCGGCCACCATTTGGGCGCACTCTTTGATATAGGGAAGCTGTCCCCCCTGCTCCGAGGTGGAAAACTCCCCGGCGTAGGCCTGATCATAGACGGCGGGATCGCCGATCCGCTCCACGTCCCGCACCCGCTTGTCGTAGCATCCCGACTCCACCAGGAACACGTCGAACACCTGCGGCAGCTCCGTGTCCCGGAGCCGGGACGCCAGCTTTTCCACCGATTGCAGGGTGGTAGTCAGCGCGTATTCCAGATAGAACAGCGGGAGGCTTCTGCCGCTGGCCTTGGCGTGCATCCTGCCGTTGAGGTCGTCCTCTCCCTCGTCGTAATAGACGGCCTCGTTGATGCCCAGGTTGAGCACGATATTTTTCACCGTGTAGTGCTCCAGCACATAGGCGGCAAAGTCCCGGTAGTCCCTGGTGTCGCAGCCATAGACGAACAGGTTGTAGAAGCTGGCGTCCAGATAGTCGTTGAGCTCCTCCACGCTGTAGGAGGCCGCGGAGGAGGAGCCGATCACATAGGAGTCGTACTGCTCGTAGTGCTCGTCCAGCCAGGCCAGCTTGGCCACCCGGGGATTGTTGGTTTCATTGTAGCTGTACCAGTCCAAAATGGGGTCGCCGAACACCCCGAAGGGGTCGATGAGCACATTGAACGCCGCGCAGCAGCCCATGACCAGCAGAAGGGTGAGGGGGAGCATGACGAGCCATTTTTTAGAAGACATGGGCACCTCCTAAATGCTTTCGTACACATATCCCGCGGGGATATAATCTCCGCTGAGAAAGACATAGATCACCAGAATCCCCACAAAAAGCACCACGAATTGAACGGCCCAGTGCTTTTTCTCCAGAGTCCTTCGGATGGGAATCCCCCGCTCCTGGAGGGCGCTGACCGCCACCAGAACCGCCGTGGAGATCAGCAGGACGACCCAATTCACCGGGGTGAGGCCGAAGCTGAACAGCGCGTCCGGGCCCAGGGAGCGCCAGCCGAAGCTGCACACCGTGCGCTTGAGCATCCGCAGGGCCTGCATCAGCTGGCCGGAGCGGGAGAAGTACCGCCCCACCACCACCAGCGCAAAGGTGCGGGCCACCTGAACCACGCGGAACCACCGGGTTTCGTGCCCAATCCCCAGCCGCTCCCGGAGCTTGGCCGACGCCGGCTGGGCTATCATGGCCAGGGACATCAGCCCGCCGTTCCACAGCCCATAGGCGATGTTGCTCAGCCCGGGCCCCTGCCAGACGCCCACCATGAGGAACACCACCAGAGTGGAGACGCAGGGCACCGCCAGCTTGCCCAGCCGGGGGCCCACCACCGGGCGCAGGGCCTTCCCCAGCCGGTTCAGCCCCTTGGACAGGGCCAGGGGGTAAAAGAGGTAGTCCTTCATCCACTCCCCCAGGGAGATGTGCCACCGCCGCCAGAACTCGTCCACAGTATGGGCAAAGTAGGGGCGGCGGAAGTTCTCCATCATCTCCACCCCGAACAGCTGGGAGGCGCCCCGAACCAAGTCGGTACCCCCTGAGAAGTCGCAGTAGAGCTGGAGGCAGTAGAGGACGACGGCCAGCAGGATCACCGCGCCGCTGTACTGGGTGAAGTGGTCAAACACCTCGGCCACCGCCGGGGCCAGGGTATCCGCGATGAGCAGCTTTTTCAGCATTCCCCAAATCATCAGCTGCACGCCGTACTTGACCTGATCGGCGGAGAACTCGTTTCCCCCGATCAGCTGGGGCTGGAGCTTCTGGAAGCGGTTGATGGGCCCCTGGATCATCTGGGGAAAGTAGGCGGCAAAGAGCGCGTACTTCAGAAAGTGCCGCTCCGGCTCCACCTTTCCCCGGTAGACGTCAATGAGGTAGCCGGAGGTCTGGAAGATATAAAAGGAAATCCCCAGCGGCAGCAGCAGCTCCAGCGGCCGGAACCGGAAGGACAGCCCCGCCAGCGCCAGCACGCTGTTGGCAGTTCCCAGCCAGCTGTCCAGATATTTGAACAGGGCCAGCGTGGTAAAGTTCAGCACCAGAATGGCGGCCAGCGCCAGCCGCCGGCGCCTCAGCCAGACCCGTCTGACGGCCGCCGCGTCCGCCCCCTCCGCCCGCTCCCTGCGGCGCAGGGCGCCCAGGCCCAGGGCGGCGCCATAGGTGGCCGCCACGGTAAACAGCAGGTAGATCGCGGCCTTCAGGCTGTAGCACAGATAGAAGAACGCGCTGGCCGCCAGCAGTACCAGGTACCGCCCTCGCTTGGGCACCAGGTAATAGACGGCCACCGCCACGGCCAGAAACAGCAGGAAGGCGGCGCTGTTGATTGACATCGCTTACCTGCCCCCGAGCCGGCAGATGAGGTCGTACATGGCCTGGACAGAGTTGAAATTCTCCGGCACCAGGTCGTCCACCGTGATGGACACGCCGAAGGCGTCATTGAGCTCCCCCACCAGCACCACCACGTCCAGAGAGGTCAGAATCTCGTCGTCAATCAGCCGGTCGCTCCCCAGCACGTCGATGCCGGGGCAGTTTTCCTCCAGAATGCGCAGCAGCTTTTCCATGGTTCAGTTCCTCCTGATCGTTTGCTCGATATAGTCGCGCCGGAGCGCGGCGCGGTCAATTTTTCCGGTGCGGTTCTCCGGCAGCCGCTCAAACCAGTACAGCCGCGCGGGCACCATGAACCGGGGCAGCGTCTCCCGCAGGGCGGCGATGAGCCCCTTGTCGTCCTGCGCCTCCGCCTGGTAGAACAGGCACAGCTGCTCCCGCCCGGCGTCGAACAGGCAGCAGGCGGAGGACACAAAGGGGACGGCGTTGGCCGCCGTCTCGATCTCCCCCAGCTCGATGCGGAACCCCATATACTTGACCTGGGAGTCCGCCCGGCCCAAAAACATCAGCTCGCCCCGCTCGTTCCAGCTGCCCAGATCCCCGGTGCGGTAGATCCTCTCCGGCCAGGCCGTCTGCAGCGGGTTCTGGCAGAAGGCCGCGGCGGTGCGCTCCGGGTTATTGTAGTAGCCCAGGGCCAGGCAGGTTCCGGCCACGCAGATCTCCCCCCGCTCGCCGGGCGCGGTGACTTCCCGATCCCCGTCCAGCAGGAACACCCGGGTGTTGGGAAAGGCCCCGCCGATGGGCAGCGCCTCGCTGTCCTCAAAGGCCCGCTCCACCGGATAATAGGCGCAGTTGCAGGTGATCTCCGTAGGCCCGTACAGGTTGACAAAGCGGGCCTCCGGCAGATGGCGCATCCAGTCGTTGAGCACCTTGCAGGGCATGGCCTCGCCGGAAAACATCACCCTGCGCAGATGGCTGGGCCGAACCGTCTCAAAGGTCTTCAGCGCGGTGAGGATCTTCATGGCGGAGACAGACCAGATGATGGTGTCCACCCCCCGCCCGTCCATCCGCTCAATGAGCCGCCGGGGGGAGGAGAACAGCGGCTTTTCCAGGATCTCCAGCCGGGCGCCGGTTCGGACGGCGAGGTAGATGTCCTTCACTGACACGTCGAAGTCGAAGGGGGCCTGGTTGCCGAATACCGCCGTGTGATCCAGCCCGAAGCTCTCAATGAACTGCTCCGTCATGTTGAGGACGGAGCGGTGGCTCACCAGCACACCCTTGGGCACGCCGGTGGAGCCGGAGGTGAAGATGCAGTACAGCGGGTATTCCCCGGTGATCTCCGCCCCGATCCGGCGGAGCAGCGGCTCGTCCGGCGGGGTCAAAAGCAGCCCCTCCAGGGACAGGATCTCCGCGCCGGGGAAGGGCAGGGGCCGGGTATCCCGCCGGGTGGTGACAACCACCCGGGGCTTCATGGTGCCATAGATCTCCGCCAGCCGCCGGTCGGGCAGGCCGGGATCGATGGGCACATAAAAATTGCCGCTGGCGGCAGCGCCGAAAAAGGCGGGCAGGCACTCCACCCAGCGGCCGATGCAGATGAACACCGGCTCGCCCCGGGCGCCGCCCAGCCTGCCGGCCAGCGCGGTTCCGATCCGGCGGGCCTGATCCAGCAGCTGCCCGTAGGTCAGCGCGGTCTGACCGTCCGCCGCCGCGATTTTATCCGGATACGCTCCGGCGGAATTGTCCAAACAGGACGTCACGTTGTAAACCATCGCACTCTCCTATGATGGGTCGGGTTCAGGGAGCGGCACGCCCTTTTCATCGGATCAACTGCGAAAAAAGGTGCTTATCCGCAAAATATGCTCCCTTTTGACTCTCAACAGCATATCACAAGAGGCGCTGATTTTCAATACCCTAACAGGCCTTTTCCAACGCGGCGGAGGATCAGTCCCCTGCCCGCCCCACACAAGGACGCCAGCCCCTCCTCCCGCCCACGCGAAAAAGCCTGCCCGAAGGCAGGCTTTTTCCACAGGCCGCACCGCCGCCCGCGGCGGCGTCTCGCGTTTTCCTTTGTTCCGTTATGCCCGGGCCTTGATCCGCCGGACGATATCCAGTCCCAGCCCGTCCGCCTCATCAATGGCGCACAGCTCCTCCAGCAGCTTCCGCTCCTCCTCCGGCATGAAGTTGGAGAAGGGCCTTCTGGCGTACCCCGCCGGCACGCCGCCCCCCCGCAGCCACGCCTTGATGCAGGCCATCATGCTGCCGCTGTGAAGACCCGCCATGATGATGTGCACCGCCTTGCCCTGAAGCTGGGCGGCAGTGGATACGTCGGACGCCTTCACCGCCTGCCAGATCTTCAGGTAGAGATCCGGAATCACATTGTAGAACGAACCAATGATCCCGTCCACTCCCAGGGCGACGTTGGAGCTGCCCAGCTCATCGCAGCCGCCGTAGATCTGGAACCCGGGCTTGCAGCGCTCCCGGATCAGGGGCACCTCGTAGAGGGCGGTGGCGGTGTACTTCACGCCCTTGACGTTCTCGATCTCGGACAGGCGGATGACCTGCTCCACCGTCATCAGCCCCGCCAGGGGGATGTTGTAGACGATCATGGGCAGGCTGGTGGAGCCCGCCAGATCCTCATAGTAGTGGAAGATCTGATCCTCGTTAAACTTGAAGTAGAAGGGGGGCACGCTGGAAATGCCCGCCGCGCCGAACTTCTCAGCGTGCCTGGCCAGCTCAATGGAGGCCCGGGTGGACATGGCGCCCACGTGCACCACCACCGGAACCTTGTCGCCCACCTCCTCCATCACAATCTCCACCTGGCGCATCCGCTCCTGGGAGTTCATCAGGAAGGTCTCGCCGGTGGATCCGGTGAGGTACAGCCCCCCGATGTCAAAGGACAGCAGGTAGCGGATAAAGTCCCGGGTGCCCGCCTCGTCCAGGTTCTCGTCCTGGTCAAAGATGGACAGAACCGCCGGGATCACGCCCTTGAAATCACGGATATCACGACTCATTCTGATACGCTCTCCTTTTTCACCGCGCCCTTTGCCTCCATCATCTCCTTTACCTTGTGGCAGGAGACAAAGTGGCTGACGCCGTCAATGACATATTCCTCCAGCACGGGCCGTTCGTTCTTGCACCGCTCCTGGCACTCCGGGCAGCGGGGGTGGAAGGTGCAGCCCGACGGCGGATTGGCCGGGGAGGGCACGTCCCCTTGCAGGGGGATGCGGTGCTTCTTCTGGGCCACGTCGGCCACCGGGATGGCGCTGAGCAGGGCCTTGGTGTAGGGGTGCAGGGTGTTGGCGAACAGCTCCTCCGAGGTGGTCAGCTCCACAATGCGCCCCAGGTACATCACCGCGATCCGGTCGGCCAGGTATTCCACCACCGACAGGTCGTGGGTGATGAAGATGTAGGTCAGCTTGTATTCTTCCTTCAGCTGGTTCAGCAGCCGCAGCACCTGGGCCTGGATGGACACGTCCAGGGCGGACACGGCCTCGTCGCAGATGATGAGCTCCGGGCCCACGGACAGCGCCCGGGCAATGCCGATGCGCTGGCGCTGGCCGCCGGAGAACTCGTTGGGGTAGCGGGTCATGTAGTCCCGGGGCAGGTTCACCGACTCCAGCAGGTCGCCGATCTTCTTGATCCGCTCCTGTTTATCCTTCATGCCGAACTTGATCAGCGGATCCTCCAGGGAGCCGAAGATGGTAAAGGCCGGGTTCAGGGAGGAGTAGGGATCCTGGAACACGATCTGGATCTTCTGCCGGGCGTTGTCCAGCTCCTTCCGGGGCAGCTTGCGCAGATCCTTGAAGCCGTCCTCAAACTTATACTCCATGCTGCCCTCGGTGACGGGCACCAGCTGGAGGATGGACTTGCCCAGGGTGGTCTTGCCGCAGCCGGACTCGCCCACCAGACCCAGGGTTTCGCCCCGGTACACGTCCAGGCTGATGTCGTCCACCGCCTTCACATAGCCCACTGTGCGCTTCATCAGGCCCTTCTTAATGGCGAAGTAGGTCTTGGCCCCCCGCACCTTCAGCAGGATCTCCTTCTCGTTATTTGCCATCTGCCATCACCTCCCTGTAGTTGAAGCAGCGGGTATAGTGCCCCTCCTTGACCCACTCCTCGCCGGGCATCTCCTCCTCGCAGCGGGGGCAGGCGTAGTCGCACCGGGGGCAGAACTGGCAGCCCTTGGGGCGGTTGAAGGGGTCGGGGGTGGAGCCCCGGATGGGCTCCAGCTGCTGGTTCTTGCCCTTGCCCAGCACGGGGATGGAGCGCAGCAGCGCCTTGGTATAGGGGTGGGCCGGGTTGGTGAAGATGTCCTCCACCGGGCCGTACTCCACGATGTTGCCCATATACATGACGGCCACCTCGTCGGCCATCTCGGCCACTACGCCCATGTTGTGGGTGATCATCATGATGGCGGTGTCGTGCTCCCGCTTCAGGTCGTTCATCAGGTCGAAGATCTGGGCGCTGATGGTCACATCCAGGGCGGTAGTGGGCTCGTCGGCCAGCAGGATCTTGGGGTCGCAGGACATACCCATGGCGATCATGGAGCGCTGCCGCATCCCGCCGGAGAACTGGTGGGGATACTCGCCGTACCGGATGTCTGGGGCGGGAATGCCCATGTCGGCCAGATCCTCAATGGCCTCTTTCTTGTACTGCTCCTTGGACAGCCCCGGCTTGTGCTGGCGGAGCATCTCCTCGATCTGGTAGCCCACGGTGAACACCGGGTTCAGGGCAGTCATGGGATCCTGGAAGATGATGGCGATGTCCTGGCCGCGGATGGCGCGCATCTCCTTGCCGTTCTTCTCCAGCTGATCCAGGCGGATCTCGGTGCCGTCCTCCTTGTAGTAGGTGATGGAGCCCTCCTCAATGCGGCTCAGTTCAGGCAGCAGGCGCAGGATGGAGTTGGCGGTCACCGACTTGCCGCAGCCGGACTCGCCCACGATGCACAGCGTCCGGCCCCGCTTCACGTCGAAGCTGACCCCCCGCAGCACCTTGTTGCACCGCTGGTTGGTGTAGAAATAGACGTGCAGATCCTTCACGCTCAATACGACGTTGTTCTGGCTTTCACTCATATTCGTTCACCTCTCAGCCGATCTGGGTGGGATCGGACGCGTCCCGCATACCATCCCCGATGAAGTTGATGGACAGCACAAACAGGATCAGCATGATGGAGCAGGGCAGCCACATCCACCACTTGTCCAGCCAGTCGAACCGGATGGTGCCAGAGTTGGTAATCACGCTGATAATATTGCCCCAGGTGGCCAGCTCCATGGGCACGCCGTAGTTCAGCACGGACAGGGACGCCTCCTGAAGGATGAACATGGCGGTGGACAGGGTGATGTTCACCACAATGGGGCCCAGGGCGTTGGGCAGCATATGCTTGAAGGCGATCTTCGTCCGGGAGATGCCGAAGGCCCGCAGGGACTGGACGAATTCCTCCTCCCGGAGGGAGAGCACCTTGCTCCGGGCCATACGGTACATGGAGGGCCAGCCGGTGAGGATAAAGATGATGATCAGGTTTTGCAGGCTCTGGCCCACCAGGGCCACAATGATAATGATCATCACCATCTGGGGGATGGACATGAAGATATCCGCGAGCTTCATCAAAATCTTGTCCACCCATCCGCCCAGGTAGCCCACGTACATCCCCAGGGTGACCCCCAGCAGGGCGGCGCCCAGAGCGCTGCCCAGGCCGACGATGATACTGATCCGGCCGCCGTAAAGCATACGACTCCAGATATCCCGGCCCATCTGATCGGTGCCGAAGATGTGGGCCAGGGAGGGCTTCGCCTGGATCTCCGTCAGGGAGAACTCCGTGGGGGAATACCTGGTGAACAGGGGAGCGCCAAAGCACAGCACGCAGATCACCACAAACAGGATCGCACCGAAGACCGCCAGCTTGTTGGACGTCAGCTTGCGCAGCGTCCGGTTGGTCAGCTTGGTGCCCAGCTTTCCGCTTTCTTCCGCAACCCGAATTTTGTCCAGCTTGCGGTCAAGGGCCGTTTTTTTCGTATTTTTCATGATAGCTTCACCCTCGGGTCGAGCACCGCGGTGAGCACGTCCACCAGCAGGGAGGACAGCAGCACCATCAGCACCATAAATAAACCAACCGACATAATGATGGGGGTATTCTGGGTCTTGATCGCGTCGGTAAACCAACGGCCCACGCCGGGCCACTGGAAAATGTTCTCAATCACAATGGCGCCGCTGATCAGGGTGGGCAGACGGAAGCCGATCAGCACCATCACCGGGGTGCAGGCCACCCGGAAGCCGTGGTACATATTGACCTTCCACTCCGGTAGGCCCTTTGCCCGGGCGGTTTTCACATAGTCCCGGTTCATGGAGTCCAGCATACTGGAGCGGGAGTACCGCATGACGCCCGCCGTCTGGGAGATGCCCAGCACGAAGGCGGGTAAGAACAGGTGGTGCAGCTCGCTGAGCAGCCCGCCGTCCCCCCGCTGGCCCACCGGGAACCAGTTCAGCTGCAGGCAGAACAGGATAATGCAGAAGATACCAAACAGGAACTGGGGGATGGCCACGCCGATCATGCCGGCCACGGTCAGCACGTTATCGGCGATCTTCCCCTTTTTCAGGGCGGAGACTACGCCCAGGAGGATGCCCAGCACAGTGGAGATGATCAGCGCCGCCAGGGACAGCTCGATGGTGGCGGGCAGCTTCTGCATCATCAGCTCACTCACGGGCATATTGTTCTGCAGGGAAAAGCCCAGGTTTCCGGTACACACGTCCTTGAGCCAGCTCAGGTACCGGACGATCATGGGGCCGTCCAGCCCCTTGGCCGCCTTGAAGGCGGCAATTTCCTCCGCCGACATTTCCGCCAGCTGATCCATGGGGATCAGAAAGTCGATGACGTCGCCGGGCATCAGCTCGATCCCCCAGTAGATCAGAAAGGTGATAATGATCAGCATGGGAATCATTCCGATCAGCTTGCGCAGTGTAAAATTCAGCATGGAACCGCCCCTTTCCTCCAACTTTCTTTTCTAAAAATTTACATTGTGAAGTACATCACGGGGGCCGGCAAAACGCCGGCCCCCGTGCGTTTCACATCAAGGTCACTTAGCTGCGCTCAAACATATTGAGGAAGATGTACCGCGGGAAGGTCACGTTGACGGTATCCACCTGGAAGCCGCTCATATCCTGGATCTGCTGCACCTGAGAGGAGTCCTTGCAGAAGGCGTAGTCGATCTTGTCGGCCATGGCGTTGGTGATGAGGTTCTCATCGCCGGCGTCGCTGGAGGGATACATATAGATCTTTTCAATGTTGCCGGTGCCGGGCTTGAAGTAGTCGTCGTTGCGCACCAGGGTGGTGTACTCGCCCAGCTTGACGGTCTCCACCTTGAACGGGCCGGTGCCGATGGGGTTCTGCCAGAAGGTGTCGGCGGCGAAGTTCTCGGGGGTCACGTTCTCCAGGCAGTGCTTGGGCAGCACGGACCACTGGGAGAACACGGTCAGGGCGTTGGGCTGCGGGTTGTTGAAGGTGAAGGTGACGGTGTTCCCGTCCGCCTCGATGGAGGCGGCGTCGTTGATCACGTCGGTGAGCACGGTGTTGGCGCCGGGCACGGTGCTGTAGTACTCGAAGGTCCACTTCACGTCCTCGGCGGTGAAGGGCTCGCCGTCGTGCCACTTCACGCCCTCACGAAGCTTGAAGGTGATGACCTTGCCGTCGTCGGAGACCTCATAGCTCTCGGCCAGCATCCCGTCGGTGGCGGTCAGGCTGGTGTCGGCATTCAGCAGGCGGTCAAACACGATCTCCTGGTGCCAGAACAGGCCGGGGTTGGTGGCGGTGTGCTCCAGGGCGTTGACGGCGCCGGTGTTGGTGTACATGGTCTTGTCGGCGCGGTCGATCTCCCAGTCCAGAATGTTCTTCTGGTAGCAGAACTGGTCGTTGCCGGGGGCGTTGCCCTTCATGTCCAGATGCTTGGAGGTGATGATCCAGGAGGGGATGTAGAACAGGGGGATGGTCTCCACGTTCTCGTTCTCGTACTTCTGGATGGCGTCGTAGGCCGCCTTCTGATCCTCGGTGGTCACCGCCACCTTGGCTTTGTCGATGAGGGCGTCCAGATCCTTGTCCCACAGCACCGTGGAGTTGTTGTTGGCGGTGGAGTGGTGGCGGTTGTAGAGCTCGCCCAGGGTCAGGGCGTTGGTGCCCGCGAAGCACAGATCCCAGTCAACGCCGGACTTGACGCCGTCGGCGGAGGGAGTCCACAGCAGAACCGTCAGGTTGTCGGTGAGGAGATCGAACTCCATCTTCACGCCCACGGCCTCCCAATAGCCCTTGATGGCGGTGATGGTGTCCAGCAGGTTGCCGGTGTAGTAGACGGCCTTCAGGGTGTAGCTGCCGTCCCAGCCCGCCTCGGCCAGCAGCTCCTTGGCCTTCTCGGGGTCGTACTTGTACTCGGTGAGGCCGTCCGCCTGCCAGGCGCCCTCGGGCACCAGGGACTTGTGGGCGGCGATGACGGTGTTGTTCCACAGGCCGTCCACGATGGCGTCCATGTCAATGGCATACCACAGGGCCTGACGGACGCGCACGTCCTGGAGGGGGTTGGGGTAGGCGGTGCCGCCCACGCCCTCATTGTTGGAGGGCTGGTCGCCGCCGGACTGGCTGTTGTTGGCCGGCGAATTGCTGGGGTTGTTGCCGCTGGGGGTGCCGCCGCAGGCGCACAGCGCAAGCACCATGCACAGGGCGAGCAGCAGGGACGCAATTCTTTTCATCAATTCTTCCTCCTTATGGTTTTCCGTATGGCAGCCTGCGCTGCCAAAGGAGATGGCGGCGTCCTTGGCAACTTCACCAAAGAACGGCCTCTCAACGTATTCATCATACACCATATTGCGCATAGTGTCAAACATTATTTTACTTTTTCTACAACATCTGCCGTTGAACACCCTCCCTCTCTTGTGCACTTCTTTTCGCCTTAACCGGGATCCGGTGCCGCAAGCTATTGAAAATCGGAGGAAACTGTGCTATCCTTTTATGGAAATCCGCGGATCTGCCGGCGGCAAGACCGCCCTCCGGCATGGGCCGCGCCGTCAAGAAGGGAGAATGTTTCCATGATCTATGTGAAGCGCGCGCACCTGGATCGCTACCTGGGCCTGTGCCCCGCCCTGGACACCGCCATCCGGCACCTGGCCCAGGCGGATCTGGCCGGCCTGGCCCCGGGCCGCAACGAGGTGGACGGCGACAACGTCTACATCAACCGGCTGGACTACACCACCATCCCGGAGGAGCAGGCCGCCTGGGAGGGCCACGCCCGCTATGGCGACATCCACATCATGATCTCGGGCCAGGAGCGGATCGGCGTGTCCGACGCCTCGGAGCTGGCCCAGACCGTCCGAAAGGACGACGAGGACTTCCTGGGCTTTGAGGGCCCGGTGCGCGGCTGGTACTCCATGGCGGCGGACGATGTGCTCATCGTATTCCCCGAGGACGCCCACATGGTCAAGGTGCAGCTGGGGGAGGCCATGCCGGTGAGCCGGGCCGTGGTCAAATTCAGGCTGTGAGCCGCCGGAAAGGAAGGTTGACACGATGAAACGAAGCGAGATCAACGCCGCCCTCCGGGAGATGGAGGGGATGATCCGGGACTGCCGGTTCGCCCTGCCCCCCTTCTGCCGCTTCACGCCGGAGGACTGGGCCCACAAGGGCCACGAATATGACGAGGTGCGGGACAATATGCTGGGCTGGGACATCACGGACTACGGCCTGGGCCGCTTTGACGAGGTGGGCTTCTCCCTCATCACCCTGCGCAACGGCAACCTGAAGCTGGCGGACAAGTACCGCAAGCCCTATGCGGAGAAGCTGCTGTTCCTGAAGGAGGGCCAGTATTCCCCCAACCATTTCCACTGGTTCAAAATGGAGGACATCATCAACCGCGGCGGCGGCGTGCTGCTGATCCGGGTGTACAACTCCCTGCCCGACGAGGAGATCGACCGGGAGAGCGACGTCACGGTGCATCTGGACGGCTGCGTCCGCACCGTGCCGGCGGGCACCCAGCTCCGGCTGGAGCCGGGCATGAGCATCTCCATCCAGCCCCGGCTCTACCACGACTTCCAGGTGGAGCCCGGCACCGGCAATGTGCTCATCGGCGAGGTGAGCCAGTGCAATGACGACAACACGGACAACCGCTTCAACCCGCCTGTGGGCCGGTTCCCCGTCATCGAGGAGGACGAGCCCCCCTACCGGCTGCTGTGCACGGAGTATCCCCCGGCGTAAACCCGGGCGCGGTTTCCTTCCAGAATCCCCATGGCCTTTGAGGTCGTCAAAAGGGCCGCTTCTGTTCCGGTTCCGGGAAGGAAGATAGTGTGAAAGAAACCCAGGAGGGGTGTCTTTCACGTTTAATCAACGGATTTTTGGAACGTGCTTTGTTCCAAAAATCCGCCTTCAGCGTGGCGAAAAGACTTTTTCGCCACGCTGAAGCGCCCTCCCCCGGCTTTGCCGGGGGAGGGCGCTTTTTATCTCACGTCGGAAAACAGCTCGTCGATCACCCGCTCCATCCGCTCGCTCATGGCCTCGTCCTCGGCGGTGATGGCGTACACCACCAGCCAGTCGAAGCTGTTGCGCAGATCCAGGGCGGGCATACCGCAGTCGTTCAAAATGGCGTTCAGCGTCCACCAGTGATCCTCCAGCCGCTCCTGGGCGCTGACGTATTCCTCGTCTATCTCGTGATACTCCCCGTCCACCACGTTCTCCGTTACCACGTACAGCAGCAGGAGCAGCTTTCGGGTCACGTCCTCCTTGTGCTGGCGGATGTTCTTCAGGGCGGTGGCGTTGGGCCAGTTCTGCTTGATCAGCTTCTGGGCCACGGAGTAGCCCTGCCGGTTCCGGCCGGAGGGCATATGGAGGGAGAAATACTGCCGCATGATGGCCTCCATGGAGTAGTCCGGCTCCCGCAGGCCCCCCCAGGCGGGGGCGGGGCGCACCAGCTGATCCAGGTATTTCTCAAAGTAGAAATAGGCCCGCATATGCAGCGCCCCCAGCTTGTCCAGGCTGGCGATGTAGCACTCCCGCAGATCCTCCTGGGTCTGGGCCCGCAGAAAGAGGTTTTGCAGCTCGTGGGTCAGCTGGCTGGACACCGTTTCCGGGGGGCTGTCCGGCCTGGGCACCGGGGGCAGGCCGGCGAAAAAGTCCCGGGCCTGGGTATAGCTCCGCCCCATCCGCAGAAACCAGGCGTACACCACGTCCCGGCCGTCCCGGTAATGGATGCCGTAGCCCGTGCACAGGCCCAGCAGCAGGCTGGCGTCCCCCTCGCTCAGCCCCAGGGCAAAGGCGATGCGGAAGATGTCCTCCCGGTTGACGGGCTGGTTCTGGCCGGACAGCCAGTTGCGCACCCGGCGGGCCACCGATTCCGGGTTGGCCCCCGGTTCATCCTCCTGGAGAGCGGCGGTGATCCGGGCCTGGAGGCTGCCCTCCGGACAGAGCTGCCGCAGGGTTTCGGCGAACCCCCGGGTGCGGATCTTCCCGTCCCGGAGGTACTCCGCCGCCATGGCCGGGGTCATCTCCCCGGATCGGAGCTTGTCGTATTCATGTTGGGATTGCAGGGTCAGTTCCAAGTGAACGGCCTCCCACGGTCTTTTTTACCATATAGTATACACCAAAACCAGGGGCGCAGTCCAGCGTTTTTCCGCTTCTGGGCTCTTTTGGACGGATTTGGCCCGGTTACAGGGCTCCCTGTTCCCGCTGGCGGGCCAGGTACTCGTCGTAGGTGGTCTTGCTGTCGATGAGCTTTCCCTCCGGGGTGAAGTCAAACACCCGGTTGCACACGGTCTGGATCAGCTGGTGATCATGGGAGGCCACCAGCACGTTGCAGTTCACTGACTCCAGCCCCTTGTTCAGGGCGGCGATGGACTCCAGATCCAGGTGGTTGGTGGGCTGATCCAGCATCAGCACGTTGGCCCCGGACAGCATCATCCGGGACAGCATACACCGCACCTTCTCCCCGCCGGACAGCACCTTCACCGGCTTGTTGACCTCCTCCCCGGAGAACAGCATCCGGCCCAGGAAGCCCCGGAGGTACTGCTCCTGGGGATCCCGGGAGAACTGCCGCAGCCACTGCACCAGATCGTCCTCGCAGTCCTGGAAGTAGGGGGTGTTGTCCTTGGGGAAGTAGGAGAAGGCGGCGGTCTGGCCCCACTTCACCGTGCCCTCGTCGGGCTCCAGCTCCCCGGCCAGGATCTTGAACAGGGCGGTGTGGGCGTTCTCATTGTCCCCCACAAAGGCGATCTTCTCGTCATGGCCCACGATGAAGGACACCTTGTCCAGCACCTTCACCCCGCCGATGGTCTTGGACACGTCGGTGACGAACAGGATGTCCTTGCCCACCTCCCGGTCGGGGGTGAAGCCCACGAAGGGATACCGTCGGGAGGAGGCGGGCATCTCCTGCACCGTCAGCTTGTCCAGCAGCTTGCGCCGGGCGGTGGCCTGCTTGGACTTGGACTTGTTGGCGGAGAACCGGGAGATGAAGTCCTGGAGCTCCTTGATCTTCTCCTCGTTGCGCTTGTTCTGGTTCTTCACCAGCTGCTGCACCAGCTGGGAGGACTCGTACCAGAAGTCGTAGTTGCCCACGTACATCTTGATCTTGCCGTAGTCAATGTCCACGATGTGGGTGCACACGGTGTTGAGGAAGTGCCGGTCGTGGGACACCACGATGACGGTGCCCTCGAAGTCCAACAGGAAGTCCTCCAGCCAGTTCACCGCGTCGATGTCCAGGTTGTTGGTGGGCTCGTCCATCATCAGCAGGTCGGGCTCCCCGAACAGGGCCTGGGCCAGCAGCACCTTCACCTTCAGCCGGGGGTCAAGCTCCGCCATGAGGGTATCGTGGAACTGGGTGCCCACACCCAGCCCCTGGAGGATCCGGCTGGCGCTGCTCTCCGCCTCCCAGCCCCCCAGCTCGGCGTACTCCTCCTCCAGGCGGCAGGCCAGCAGGCCGTCCTCGTCGGTCATCTCCTCCTTGGCGTAGAGGGCGTCCTTCTCCTTCCCAATGTCGTACAGCCGCTGGTTGCCCATGATCACCGTGTCCATCACGGGATAGGCGTCATAGGCGTTCTGATCCTGCTTCAGCACGGACATTCGGACGTTGGGCAGGATGGACACCTCGCCGGAGGTGGAGTCCAGCTCGCCGGAGAGGATCTTCAGGAAGGTGGACTTGCCCGCGCCGTTGGCGCCGATGATGCCGTAGCAGTTGCCCCGGTCAAACTGCAGATCCACGTGGGCGAACAGCGGCGTGCCGCTGTAGTTTAAGCTCAAATCGGTAACTGTGATCATGACTTGCTCCTTTTTAGGTTGAAATAGTTCAGCCCCGACACTATACCACAACCGGGGACATAAAACAACCGCTTTCCAAAAAGCGCCGGGGACAGGCCCCCGCCTGTCCCCGGATCGTTATCCCTCTTGGTACTCGAAGAACACCAGAGACGCGCTCACCGACACGTTCCCCTCGTCCCGCTCCCCGATGGAGATGCTCACGTTGTCCAGCATACAGCGGTAGGCGCTGTCGTGGAGCTGCTGGAGCACCCGCTTGGCCGCCTCATAGCTGCCGCTGGTGTAGCTCAGCAGAATCTGCCGCCGGACAATGGTCTCCTCCGTATTCACCGTGCCGAAGGACAGGGAGTACTCCGGCGTGGACTGCAAAATGCCGTTCAGCTCGAACATCACCGGCTGGAGGTTGTCATAGGGCGCAATGCTCAGCGGGTTGGGGTTGGCCGCAAAGATCTCCTCCAGCTCCCGCTCCATGCGGCGCTTGTCCTCCACCTGGATCTGGGCCACCGCCAGCTGATCCTCACAGGAAAGCTTTTCCTGCTCCAGCCGATCCAGCTCCGCCGTCATGGGCATATAGAACAGCATCACATAGCCGCCCACCAGCACCAGCACCAGCAGCATCCCCAGCAGAATGAGCTCCCGGGCCGTCAACTGCCGTTTCATTCGCCCTCTCCCTCCTTCTGAAGCTGGATCAGGATGCTGGCCGACACCAGATCCCCGTTCTCCTCCGTGGTGGCCGCCGTGTTCACCGTGGTGCGCTCCACAATGGGGGACTCCTCCAGCCGCCGGACGATCTCCGCCGTCTGGGCCAGGGTCACCTGGCTGAACTGCACCTGCACCACCTGGCCGTTCACCGCCACGCTGCTCAGCTGCCCGGTGGAGCCGATGGCCTCATCCAGCAGGGCCAGCACCTCCATGCGGTCAATGAGCGCCCGCTCCTCGTCGGTGGCGGAATACCGCTGGTACTTCTCCTTTACCTCCGGGTAGTCGGACAGCTCCTCCATCACCCCGTCCAGCCGGCTCTCCACCGCCGCCAGCGCCGTGCGCGCTCCGTCCACCTTCACCCACAGATCGTACACCAGCACCTTGGACAGACCCAGCAGCACCACCACCACAAACAGCACGTACAGCGCCACCGTGGCCGGCTTGGTGGTGCGGTCGGGCTTGAAGTACAGGTTCATGCTCCGCTTGGTGGGGGCGCTTTTCAGCTTTTTACCCATGTTATACCCCTCCCATGGCGGCGCCCGCCGCGAAGATGCCGTCCGCCGCCGTGCCGGACGCCGCGGACAGCAGCGTCCCCGGATCCAGCAGCGTCAGCCCCGCTGTGTTCTCAATGGCGTCCCGCAGGGGCTTCAGCCCCGCGCCGCCCCCCACCAGATACACCCCTGTCAGATTGCTGGAGCGGTAGGTAAACTGGTAGAAGTTCACCACCTTCAGGATTTCTACCGCCAGCCGCTCGCACACGTCCGCCACCGCCGGCACCGCCAGGGCCGCAGGCTGCCCCGCCATCTTGTAGGTGCCCGCCAGGAAGGCGTCCACCCCCAGCTCCTCCGCCACGGCCAGATCCATGTCCCGCCCGCCGAAGTTCAGCCGCCGGGTGGCCTGCACCCGATCCCCCAGCACCACCGTGATCCGCGTCTGCTGGTGGCCCAAGTCCACGACGCAGTACTCCCCCGGCCCCTCCCCGGCGGGCTGGGCCCGGCACAGCTCAATCAGCGCCATCTCCTGGGGCACCAGCTTCTTCAGCCGCACCCCCGCCTTGGCGAACATCCGGATGTACGCCTCCAGCTGCCGCTTGGAGGCCACCGCCGCCATCATGGGCATGGTGCCCTCCTCGTCGCTGTCCAGCCGGCCGCACATGGCGTAGTCGCAATGGTACTGATCCGGCGCGCCCTGGATGAAGTCCGCGAACTCATAGGGCAGGTTCATCAGCAACTGCTCCTGGTTCATCTCCGGCATATTCACCAGGCGGCAGATCACCTGGTTGGCCGGCAGCGCCAGCGCCGCAGGCCCATGGGGCAGCCGCAGCTCCTTGACCGTCTGCCTCAAAAACTGGGTGAACGCGTTGGGCATCGTGATCCCGTTCTCGTCCACCAGCTTCTCCGGCAGGCGCACCGTCTCCACCCGGAAGCCGTTCCCCTGAACCGCCGCCACCTTCATGGAGCTTCCGCCGATATCGAAGCCCACCTTAATCTTCCCCATGTCCAGTCCTCCCTCAATTTCTACCCAAGCAGGCCCAGGTACCAGTCCACCAGCGGCCCGCCGAAGCACGCCGCCAGCACCGCCGCCGCGGCCAGGCTGGGCCCAAAGGGAAACGGCCCCCGGTTCCGCCCCGCCACCGCCGCCAGTATGCCCAGCACACAGCCCAGCAGCAGCGTCAGCAGCAGCTCCGGCCAGCTCAGGTACAGCGCCAGCGCCAGTAGCAGCTTGATGTCGCCGCCGCCCATGGCCTCCTTCTTCATCACCTTTTCCGCCAGCAGCACAAAGGCCAGCAGCGCCGCCGGCACAAGGCAGCTGATCAGCATCCCCTTTACGGTGTCCCACAGGGGCTGCCGCAGCACAAGCAGCCACACGATCCGGCTGGCCGCCATGGCTACCAATAGCCGGTCGGGGATGATCTGCTTCGCCCCGTCCGTCAGGGCCACCACCAGCAGCAGCGCCCCCAAAATCAACCACTGAACCAGCTCCAGGGACAGGCCGAACTTCACGCCGAAGCACACAAAGCCCACGCCCCCCGCCAGCTCCGCCCACAGGCACTCCGCCGGTATGTCCGCCCCGCAGCGGCGGCACTTTCCCCGGGAAAACAGATAGGAAAACACCGGCACCAGCTCCCGGGGGGACAGAGTGTGCCCACAGGAACCGCAGTGGGAGCGCCCCCGGAACATGGCCTCCCCCCGGGCCCAGCGCCACACGGCGCAGTCCAGGAAGCTGCCCAGCACCGCCCCGGCCACAAAGAGCCATACGCAGAGATAAATTGTCAGCAGGGCGTCCGGGTTCATGGCGGGTCTCCTTTAGCTTAACATAAAGCGGCGAGGATGGCAAGGGCCGATGGGGACATCGGCCCCTACGGATATGGCCCCGGTTGTAGGGGCCGGTGTCCTCACCGGCCCGCCGCACAGGAAATACACAAAAGGTTTTTTGTCCCCCGGGGCCCCGCCGTGGGGGACGGCGGGGCCTGGAGGAAGGTCAGGGCGGAGGTTGGGCGTCCGCCCTCCAAAACCCGCCCCCGAGGCGGCGGGCTTTGGAGGGCGCCCGCGCCGCCGGCGCGGGTGCCTATTCCCCACCCGATGTCATCCCAGCGGGTGGGAATATCTAATTGTGCCAGGAAGATCAGGGAGTAGTCCAGCCAGTAGTGAAATCTGCAGATGCAACAGTATAAGTAACTGTGATGAAACCTTTCTCACGGCTTGTTTTCAAAGAGCCGGCCGTGGTGCCCTTACCGTAATCAAAGCCCGCAGAGCCAGCAGTGCCCGTTGCCGCGAGAGCACCTTTACCATTCTCTATTTTATAAGCAGCGGTGTATGTAGCCTCAGTACCAATAGTAGTGCCACCCAACGAATTCTTCGTCATGACCTCGACCATAGCCAGGCCAAGGGCGGCACGTTCGTTTGCGGCATCGGTGGCCTCCCGGGCATCCTCCAGGGCAGTGCCAATCAGAGGGATAGAGATCGCGATCAGAATGGCGATAATCGCCACCACGATCAGCATTTCGATCAGAGTAAAGCCGCCGTTCTTGCGCAGCTTCGCTTTCAGGTTCTTCATGAAAATCTTCTCCTTTTCTCGGGACAGGCTGGGCATCGCGGGGCCTGCCGCCCAAATTTTCTTGGGGGAGGTTCCCATCGTCTACCCACGGGTAGACGACAAAGCAATTGCTTTGTGCCTTCCGTGGGAAGGAGATTCAGTTGTTCTCCCGTTTGACGGGTACGCTCCCCCAACCTTCGGTTCGCCAACCCAGGTCTTGGTTGAGGGAATCAGTATGGATTTGTGCTGTCGTTTGGTTTTTACTGGTTAAGTTAAGGCTTTACCCACTCCATAGTAACAGTACCATCAGCCCTATTAAGTGTCAGTTTAAGGACACATCCTTCGTTGCTGCCACTTGGGCCTTTAGTGACATTACTTGCAGCCACATAGCAACTGCCGGCACCAGTACATTGGCCATACGGTTGGCCCGCATTAGCTGCCGCAGCCACCAATTTGCCTTCAGCTGCATTGTAGTAAGCCGTAGCTGTATTTGCTGTAGCATCCCAAGTTACACCAGTAGGCAAGTCGGCAACATCCATAATGGTCAAAAGAGCCTCTGCTTTAGCAGCACGCTCGTTGGCCTGATCCGTAGCGTCACGGGCACTCTCCAGCGCATTGCCAATCAGAGGAATGGACACAGCCACCAAGATGGCGATAATGGCCACCACGATCAGCATCTCAATCAGCGTAAAGCCTTTCTTATTACGGAATTTTTCCCTCAACCCATTCATATCAGGAAATTTTCCTCCTTTCCTTCCTGAATCAGGATTTCTATATATTCACCGACCGGGTTGGCGAAGCCGGGGAATATCTTTTCCACTTGCCAGCGGGCGGCAAGGTAAAAAGCAAATGTGGATGGGACAGCACCGGCAGGATGCCTATGGACGCTGTCACCGCAAACAGGTTTTTCAGGCGGGCGGATGATATCCGCTCCTGCCCCTCAGATGTTGTTATAGAGGCTGAACAGCGGCAGATACACCGCGAACAGGATGAGCACCACGAACACCGCCAGGCAGACAATGATGATGGGCTCCAGCAGGGCCAGCGCCCGTTCGGTGCGCACGTCCACCTCGTTGTCGTAATACTCCGCCAGCACGTTCAGCGTGGACTCCAGCGCGCCGGCGCTCTCGCCCACGGCGGTCATCTGGATGAGCATCTGGGGCAGCTCCCGGGCGCCCGCCATGCTGTCGCCCAGGCCCCGGCCCGCCTCCACCCCGGCCACGCTGTCCATGACCTCCTGGGCCATCACCAGGCTGGACATGGATCGGCTGGACACGGCGATGGCCTGCAAAATGGGCACGCCGGCGGCCAGCATGGCGGACATGGTGTGGGCGAACTGGCTGGCCCCGGCCATGCGGGCGACCTCCCCCAGCACGGGCAGGCCCAGCCGCAGGCGGCTGAACAGCAGCCCGCCCTTCTCGGTGCGGCTGTAGAGCCAGCACGCGGCGATGATGGCCGCCAGCACCGCCAGCACCAGCACGCCGAATCTGGCGAAGAAGTTGGACACGGCGATGAGCCCCACGGTGATGGCGGGCAGCTCCACGTCCATGTCGGCGAAGGTGTTGATAAACGCGGGCACGGCGTATTTCATGATGATGAACACCACCACCACCGCCACCACGATGACGAAGGCGGGATAGGTCATGGTGCTGATGGCCTTGGCGTGGGTTTTGGCGGTGCGGTCGTAGTATTTGGCCATCCGGTCGAAGGCGGAGATCAGGTCGCCGGACTCCTCGCCGGCGCGGATGGTCTCCCGGAAGGTGACGGGCAGCTTGCCCCCCCGCTGATCCAGGCTGTAGCTCAGGCTCCAGCCGTTGGACACGTCCTCGGACACCTGCCGCAGCAGGCGCTGGAGGGCCTTGTCGCTGCACTGCCCCGCCACCAGATCCACGGTCTGCACCAGGGGCAGGCCGGCCTTGAGCACGATGGCGAACTGCTGGCAGGCCAGGGCCAGGGCTTTGGGGCTGATCTTCTGCATCAGGTTGGCGGCGGGCCGCTGGGTGAGGGTCTTGGGGATCTCCTTCAGGCTGAGCACGATCTCGCAGTTCTGGCGGATCTGGGCCACCGCCTCCTGGCGGCTGGCGGCCTCCACCACGCCGGATACCTTTTCGCCTCCGGCATAGGCCCCCTCGTATTTATATGTGGGCATGGCGGTGCGCCTCCTTTACAAGCCCAGGCTCTGGCCGAAGCCGCGGCGTTGGTTCTGACCGGGCCCTCCGTTCATGCCCATATCCTTGGCCTGGACGGCGCCCCCGGGCAGGGCCTGCTCATAGGTCTCCCGGGTGATGGTTCCGGCGTTGAGCAGATTTTGCAGGGCCCGCTCCATGAGGATGTTGCCGATGGAGCCGGTGGTCTGGATAGAGTTGATAATCTGGGGGGTTTTGCCCTCCCGGATGAGGTTTCGGATGGCGCCGTCGGTTTTCATCACCTCGCAGGCCAGCACCCGGCCCTGGCCCGAGGCCCTGGGCAGCAGCTGCTGGGACAGCACGGCCTTCAGCGTCATGGACAGCTGGAGGCGGATCTGCTGCTGCCGCTCGGCGGGGAACACGTCCACCACGCGGTCGATGGAGTCGGCGGCGGAGTTGGTGTGGACGGTGCCGAACACCAGGTGCCCCGTCTCGGCGGCGGTGAGGGCGGTTTCGATGGTCTCCAGGTCGCGCATCTCGCCCACCAGGATCACGTCGGGATCCTCCCGGAGGGCGGCCCGCAGCCCGGCGGCGAAGGAGCGGGTGTCCTTGCCCACCTCCCGCTGGTTGATGACGCACTTGTCGGGGGTGTAGACGTACTCCACCGGATCCTCCAGGGTGAGGATGTGCTTGGTCTGGGTCTTGTTGATCTCGTTGAGCACGGCGGCCAGGGTGGTGGACTTGCCCGACCCGGTCTCCCCGGTGATGAGCACCAGGCCCTGGCTGTAGCCGGGGAACTCCTGCACCGCCTTGGGCAGGCCCAGCTCGGACATATCGGGTATGTGCTCGTTGAGCAGGCGGATGGCGGCAGACCAGTTTCCCTGCTGCCGGAACAGGTTCAGACGGCAGCGCACCCCGGCCAGCGTCTTGGCCAGGTCGGCCTCGCCCACCTCCACCATGGTGTCGAACTGATCCCCGGCCAGCTCCCGGACGTAGTCCAGGCACTGCTCCGGGGTGAGCCGTTCCCCGCCCATCTCCCGGATGGCGCCGTCCACCCGGTACCGGGGGGCGAGCCCGCACACCAAATGCACATCGGACGCCCGGTCTGCCCGGGCCTTCTCGATCAGCTGTGTTATCGTCAAGGCTGTCTCCTCCTCTCAATAGACCATCTGTCCGCCCAGGATGCGGTGAACCTCCTCGGCGGAGGTGACGCCCTCCAGCACCAGCCGGCGGCAGTCCTCCATCATGGGCTGGAAGTCGGCCTCCCGCACCGCCTCCTCCAGCTTGGCGATGGATCGGGAGTGGATGGCATGGCGGATGGCGGGGGTGACGTTGAGGATCTCAAATACGCCGGTGCGCCCCCGGTAGCCGGTGTTGAAGCACTCGCCGCAGCCCACGCCCCGGTAGAACTGGACGGGCGCCGACGAATGCTCCAGGCCCATGAGGGCCAGCTCCTCCTCGCTGGGCGTGTACGCCTTGCGGCAGTGGGGGCACACCTTCCGCACCAGCCGCTGGGAGACGATCCCCTTCACCGCCCCGGCGATGAGGTAGGGCTCCACGCCGATGTCCAGCAGGCGGTCGATGGAGGAGACGGCGTTATTGGTATGTACCGTGGACAGCACCAGATGGCCCGTCATGGCGGCCCGCATGGCGATCTCGGCGGTCTCGCCGTCCCGGATCTCGCCCACGGCGATGATATCCGGATCCTGCCGCAGCACGGAGCGCAGCACATTGGCGAAGGTCAGCCCGGTCTTTTCGTTGATCTGCACCTGGCAGACTCCCTCAATGTGGTACTCCACCGGATCCTCCAGGGACACCAGATTGAGTTCCTCGCTTTTCAGCCGCTGGATCATGGCGTACAGGGTGGAGGTCTTGCCCGAGCCGGTGGGCCCCACCATGAGGATCACGCCCTCGGTGGCGTTGTCCAGCAGCCGCAGGAACCGCTCCCGGTTCTCCCCCCGCAGGCCGATGCCGTCCAGGCTGGACAGCTCCGCCGTCTTGCGCAGCAGACGCACCACCACCTTTTCCCCGTAGGTGGTGGGCAGGGTGGAGATACGCAGATCCAGCGTCTCCTGCTGGACGGTGACATTGGCCCGGCCGTCCTGGGGGATCTGCTTCTGAGCGATATCCATCCGCGCCATGATCTTCATGCGGGAGATCACGGAGTTCTGAAGCTCCCGGGGCACCTGAATGATGGTGCGCAGCGCCCCGTCGATCCGCATCCGGATATTCATGTGATCCTCGTCTGGCTCCATGTGGATGTCGCTGGCCCGCTCGGTGTAGGCCCGGTCGATGATGGAGTTCACCAGGCGGATGGCGGGGGCGGCGTCCGCCTCGTCCTCGTCCACCGTCACACTCTGACTTACGGCGGACGCCAGGGCGTTGGAGCCGTACTGCCCGCCGATCAGATCCCGCTGCATCTCCTCGATGGCCCGCATGGCCCCCTGGTTGCTGTACAGGTTCTGCACCGCCCGCTCCACGGCGGCGGCGGCGGCGATCAGCGGGATCACCCGCCGGCGGGTGATGGCCCGCACCTCCTCCACCGCCACGAAGTTCAGCGGGTCGGCCATGGCCAGGTGCACGTCCGTGCGGGTGGCCTTCACGGGCACCACCATATGCTTCTTGGCCACGTTCTTGGGCAGAATCTGGGCCATCTCCGACGGGATGGACAGGGAGTTCAGGTCTATGTACTCCACGCCCAGCTGGTTCATCAGCGTGTCGATGAGCTGCTTCTCCGTGATGAAGCCGTGCTTTTGCAGCACCGTGCCCAGGCGCTCGCCGCTGCCGGCCTGGATCTCCAGCGCCTTCTTGAGCTGCTCCTCGGTGATGGCGCCGCTCTCGATCAGGATGTCGCCCAGCCGGTTGTATTTCATTGCCATGGCTCCCGCCCCCTATTATTCTGCGTCAGGACTCAGACGCCGGACGTTGAAGTGCGCCTTGGCGGAAAGATCCCCCGCCGCCTGCTTCACTGTCAAGTCCACGGTAAATAGTCCATCCGCATACGTGATTTCAAAACGATCAACAACGTAGGCCCCACCGCTTCCGTAGGCCCCGCTGGGCAGCACCCGGTAGGTGTTGGCGTAAAGCTGCCCCTTGTCCTTCCCGTCGTTCTCGTCGCCTTTCCCTATAGACAGCACTGTGTCACCGTTATATCGCTCACTTTGGTACTTCTGCAAACTCCCACCGGTGTTGGTCTCCGGGAATTGGGCGTAGCGCAGATCGTCCGCCAGGGCGTTGCTGAGGGAGGCCGCCAGCAGCTCCAGCTCCTCCTGGGCAGTGACGTCCTGGTAGCTGTGCACGGCCAGCTGCAGCCCCGTGTTGATCAGCAGCCCCAGCAGCACCAGAATGGCTACCGCGCACAGCATCTCCACCAGGGTCAGGCCCCGGCTGTCCTTCCATTTACGGGTCAACGGGCTCCGCCTCCTTCCACTGGTAGGAATACATCCCGTCGCCGCCGTAAAGGGAAACATCAACAGGCTGCGTCACTGTGGGATCGTCCGCATTCTCTACTATCACCTCGGCGTCTCCAACCAGCGGTTTTCCCCGCTTCTCCGCCGCGGACAAGTTCTCATAGTACCTCTCGTCCGCCGCCCGGGCCTGACTGCCCATCTGCACCGACGCCATGCAGCAGGTGAACAGCAGCGCCACCGCCAGCGCCGCGATCAGGATGGAGGCCAGCATCTCCACCAGGGTCTCGCCCCGGTCGTCGTTCAGCTTACGGCACATCATTTCGGCTCCTCCCTGGTGATCTGGCTCAGCTCCCAGCCGATGGGGTCGCACCCAGACTTGCCTTCTTCAATCTTCGGCACGCCGCTGTTGTTCAGCTCGGCATACATCGTATAGGAAGGATCGCTTTCAAGTTCAGCTTTGAGGGAGAATCTCCATTTGTCCTTCCCTTCTTCTGTCCCAAGCTCTACCGTCACCGTTACCGGCTCGTTCAGCCCCGGCTTGTCATCCTGGTTGACGGTAAGTGTCAACGTATGCTCAACTGGCTCTGTTACCTTTACGCTACCATCAACCTTGAAAGTTTTCCGGGGATCCCCACTTTCCTCATTCGGGCCATTAAAGTTATTCTTGAAAATCCACTCAAGCTCCTCAAAAAGCGGTAGCACAATGTTGGAGCTTTTCGACAATCCGCACTGAAAATCTCCTGCAAACATCGTATATTTATGTTCTGTGTAGTCATATTCTTCCATTTCAGTTTTATTGCCTGCTTCGTCTGTTACTATTACTTTTTTTGTGTGTTCAATCTTTATAAAGTCATATTTCGCCGTATACTCCGCCGCCGTCAGCTCGTCGCACACCAGCTGCAGCGCCGAGGACAGCGTCAGGTACTTCTGCTGCTCCTCCCGGTTGCTGCGGCTCTTTCCGGCGTTGGACGCCGCCGCCATCAGCACCGACGCCCCCACCATCGCGCACAGCAGGAAGAACAGCAGCGCCAGAAGGATGGACGCCCCACTCTCACTGCACAGCTTTTCCCGTATTTTCTTCATGGGACGTCCTCCCTTCTCCTGTTCCGGGCCGTCTTACTGCTCCGGCTCCGTCCCGTCCTCCCCCGCCCCGGCGTCTTTCTCCGGGACGGGGTCTGTTTTTTCCTCCACCGGGAGGGCCGGATCCGGCCCCTCCGGCAGCTTCGCTTCCTCACCCGCGGCGGGCTCCGGAACTTGGGTTGGCTCCGGCTCGGCGGCCTCCACGGTCTCCTGGTTTTCCGCCTGCTTTGTCCCCAAGTCCGTTTTCCCGTCCTCCGGCTTCTCAGGATCCGGGTTTTCAGGCGTTCCCTCGTCAGGCTCCGGCTCCGGCTTCGGAATGGTCACGGTCATTGTAACTGTTTGGGTGGTGGGCTGTTCCGTGGTATCGGCGCCGCTCCGCTTTGTCGCCAGATCCAGCGTCAGCGTCACCTCGGTGCCCGGGACATAGCCTTTCAGCGTCACGACATTCCCCTCAAACGTCACCGTGCCTTCGGGCTTCTCGGGGGTCTCGGGATCTGTCGTCTGGTCGTCGGAACTCCCGCTCTCCGGCTTCGGCTCCTCCACCTTGACCACACTAACTTTTGTCACGGTGGTCACGGCCATAATGTCCTGCCCATTCTGATCCTGCCCAAGGGAAATCTCCGGGAATGTAATCAGGGCGGCATTCGTTTCCTCGTCAATGTCCGGCCCCGGCAAATGCCTCATCACCACCGGCAGCATACTGTGCTCAGCCTCGATTTCCGCCTTCTTGTAGGTGTACGGCACACTGACCGTTATGGCCTGTGCTGCATTGAACTTCTCCTCGTCGGTCACCGGCAGCGCCTTCAGGAACAGGTAATACCCACCTTCCTTATCCCCGGCCAGCGCCGCACTGCTCAGCAGCTCCTCGGGTATTCTGCATACGCTCTTGGACAGGTTGATCTCCACGTCCTCCAGCTTTTGCGCGGTCAGTTCGTTCCACTCATCATCGCACAGCACCAGCGGCACCTTGACGTTCTCGGCTCCGGGGAACACGTAGATGGGCGAAAGCTCGGACTTCACCCGCAGCGTCGCGGTCACGTTGACGGTGATCGTCACGCGGCCATATTCCACGCCATCCTGCACATACGTCACCGTCACCGACGTCTGGCCCAGCGCAAGCCCATTCACCGTCAGCCGGCATTCTCTGACGCCGTTGGTGATTTGCGTGGTACCCTCTGTATCACCCAAATAGGCCTCAATGATGGCCGTCTCACCTTCCGCCGGTTCCTTTGTCTCGATCTTCCACGTACCGCCTTCGGGCACCTCCGCGCTCAGCGTCAGCACCTCCGTCTCGACTTCGCCGCCCACCTTCAGCAGATCCAGGCGGATGGGCGCGCCGCCGGTCACGCGCTCGATGCCGTTCAGCGGCCAGTCGCCGTAGTGGACGTTGGCTCGCTCGGGCTTGCCCAGCTCTATCTGCCGGGTCAGGATGGTGGGGAAGGGATAGCGCAGACCCTGCAGCTCCGGCCTCATATCCGTGTTGTAGCTGTACTTGCCGGGAACCTCGAAGCCGTCCTCGGTGTCGGTGACGGGGCTAAAGTCCTGCAACAGTGCGAAAATCTTCTGATTCGCCTTTTCCGAGATCGGATCGATCCCCGCCAGTTGCTTATGGGTGAGGGCTATAAGTTCACCACCGTGCTTGTCTATATCTGTTTTCAGCTTAAAAGTAGGATGTCCGGTCCCCCCGTTAAAGTCTGTGGTTGTATCAAGGTCACTCGGGTTGTTATTCATGACAACGCTTTCCAGATAATAGCAATTTATGATGGTGCTATAGCTCTTACCATCACCTGCACCGCCAATTACATACAGCCCCCTAATTTTTGTGTCTGCCTTATTGTCTTTCGGGCGTTTATCTCCGTCCCCATTAGAGGTTTTCAGCGTTGTATCCTGATCGGGAAGTTCCACATATGAGTAACAGTTTGTGATCGTGTGCCCACCATCTCCACCAATATATCCATTCGTCTCCCCAATCTGAAGTCTCTTGAAGAAGGTTCCCGCCGTGATCCCGCCAACGTAAAGGCCGTTATTCCCCTTCACCACTACAAGGTTTTTATCATCTACGATAATTCTTCCTCCAGCATAACAATCTGTAATGGCATTCTTGCATACGCCCACCAAACCGCCCGCTCGGAGATTGTCGTTCCCCACAGTATTATCCTTATCGCCCGCAAGGATCTCAATGGTGTTCACCGCAGAACAGCCAGTCAGTTGCATATCCGTCGCGCCGATCAGCCCTCCCACAGTGGAACCACCGCCGCCCGCCTTCCACCATTGGTTGTCGCTCATATTATAGGTCTTGAGCTTAATGGTATAGCCGCTGGCCGAGCAGTTTACTACCGCATTGCCATTGTCCGCCACCGCGATTCCCGCTAAGGCACCCATGGAATACCACGGTGTCAGCATTACATCGATATTATACTCGCTGGTGACAGTCCCATTTCCATCCGACGAATAGAGCACAATATCCTTCAATAGGCCATTATACACCGCTCCAAACAGCCCGGAAACAGAGGAGGTCTGCCCCTGGATATTGACATTCTCTATCACATAACCGTCCCCGTCGAAGGTTCCGCCAAACCACCCCCAAATGCGGGCCGGAACTCTCATAACTTCATCTTTTACATCGTAGTACTCGGCAATGGGTGTATATGTGCCACTGTTTCCGTGGATATCGTGGGTCTGTTTCCAGAAATAGTTTCTGATCGATCCCACATAGGAAAGATAGGGAAACTCAGTCTTGTTGTCCGTAAAACTCATTGCATTTTGCCCACTACCCTGGGTTCTCGTTTCCCCCACCAGCACCGTCTTGGTATCCAGATTCTCGCTGTTCCAGTTGATAGCGGACAGCTGGCCCATGGCGCGGACTTCGTAGGGGTTGCCGTTGCTTCCTGGCGCGCCTGTCAGTTTCGTATTATCTTTATAGTCTTCCTCACCTATAGTCTGACCCAACGCATTGTGGATAAATGCATATGCACTTTCAACCCCCATCGCATCCGCAAAATGTGGGTTCAGCTCAAAATTCACCTGAATTTCACCGCCGCCGGCTTTAGGTTTCTGCGTTAAACCAAATTTACCATATTGTCCCTCAGTCGTATACAGTCCGTCCTGAGTGTCCTGCATATTTCCCTCTTTGTTGGGATCAGGGTTCGGCACAAAGCTGCGGAAAGAGAAAAATGTATACTCCTCCATCAGGTTGTTCAGTGCATCATTTACTTCTCCAATGGTTTTACTTGGTTTCCCCCCTTTTTTTGCCCATATCTCCTGATCATGCAGTTCAAATATCTCCTCCACGCCAGTCTGAGGGTTTCTCCCCTCGTCTTTTTTGCCGTCTACAGTGTGGTGGATCCCTTCTGTTTCAAATTTCACCTCATCCACATTATTGTTTGTTACATAATACCCATACCCATAATCCACCACCTTGCCGCCGTCGCTGTGGGCGTTAGACAAGGTAGAGATCTTCTTTACCGTTTCCGTATTTGGATCCACCGCCAGCATACTCACTCCGTAGATCTCCCGGACTCCGTTGCCCCCGGGCAGCTCCATCTTTTCCCAGTAGTAGATCCCCATAAGGCCCAGATCCAATTCCTCGGGCCACTGGCCATAGTGGACGGGCTGGCCGTTTTTCGTCACGCCGGTGGGCAGGGGGAAGTCCGTCACCGGATTCCCGTCCTTATCGAGGTTGCCGTCACCGTCGTGCACAGCCATCCCCGGCTGCGCCATGCCATTGTCCACCAACTCCGGCTTTTCCTCACCCTCGGCCAGCTCGCCGCCGGTCATCACCCGGTAGGAGACGGGATCCGCCCGCTCCGCTCCGGTGGAATAGGTGCCGTTATAGGGCTCCCCCCGGTAGGTGAAGTTGCCGCTGTCCACAAAATAGGTATGATCCTGGCTGCCCGACTTCTCGCCGCAGAAGCCAAAGGTCTCCACGCCGGCGCCGCTGGACTCCAGCCGGGTCGCCGTGTAGCTGTACGAAATGCTTCCGGTGTTATAGCCCACAAAGCCGCACACCCGGGCCGAGGAGTCCTTTAACGCCTCGCCGCTGATGTGGCCCACGGCGTAGGACGTTCTGATCGTTCCGTTGTTCCGCCCCACCAGGCCGCCGGCACGGGCCGTGGAGAAATCCTCCCCGCGGGCCTTCAGGCTGGCCACCTCGGCGGCGCAGTTTTGGATGGCGCCATTGTTGATCCTCACCAGGCCGCCCACATATGCCTCGGCCTTGTTGTAGATCGTGCCCTTCAGATCGGCCCCCGCCACGGCGCAATTGTCGATGGTGCCGCTGTTTCCTCCGGCCAGCGCCCCCAGGAACAGCGTCACGCCGCTTCTCGACACGGAGATGGTCTCCTCCGGATTCATGAGGTAGACGATGTTGCGCAGATTGCCGGCGGACAGGCCGAACAGGCCGGCGTACTGCCGGGCGCTGCCCTCCAGCAGCGCGAATTTCACATTTTTAATGGTATGGCATCCGCCGTCGTAATTGCCGTTGAAGGCCGCGCCGAATCTGCCGATGGGATCCTGGGTATACTCGTTGTCCTCCCAACTGGTTTTCCAGCCATACCCCTCATAGGTCTCATAATCCAGATCCAGCTCCTGGATATAGGTATACGTATGGCTGAACCAAGTCGGATTCCCATTAATATCCTCGTATTTCCCACCGTGGGCATATGTCTCAAACCGGCTCAGGGCCCGCAGGTGCCGGGGGGTGCGCACATAGCCGTACGCCCGCTTGGCCATATTTTCGATGGATGCGTTTATCTGATCATCCGTCATATCGGACATAGGCGCCGCGGTCTTAGCGAAGTGGGGGCAGTAGGCGTATGTTGTCGCCGCACCTCCAGTTCCATTTTCAATCTGGAATTTAACCGTCTGATAGAAATCCGCAGAGGCGTATTGACTGTTGATCGCGTCATCCGGCAGGGGCGCGAGGTAGTATGTTACGCCCTCGGCCTCCACTGTGTAGAGGTTTTGCCCATAAGTGTAGATTATCGAAGATGGCTGTTTCATAGCCCCGTTTTCGTCCAGTGTGAGTTTTCAGAATAGTTGAGAAATGGGACCAGGTGGGGGTTTGTTTATGAAAAAAGGCGGGAAAATCCGAAAAACGCCCTAATATCAAGGTATTCCATGCAATACAAGCGGGAAATCGTGAAAGAAGTTGTAACCTTGTGAAAACAAGATTGCAATTTCTTTTTTTGTTTTTTTGGCCCTGGACGGCCTCCAGGCGAGGAACCGGGCCGAGGTTTTAAGAGGGCCTTTTAAGAGCGTTTAAGCGGCGGGCGGGCCGAGACAGCGGACGGGGGCAAAAGCCCGGAATTTCAACGCTTTTAGCCGTTTAAGAGGATTATAAAAACCGTTTAAGAGCGGACGCACCAGGCGGCGCACAACACGCTCTTAAACGGTCTTTTTTCCCTTTTAAATATAGTCAGCCCGCGCAAATCATGCACGGGCTGAAAAATCATGCACGGGCCTTGAAAACAGGGGATTTTTCGGCGGTGGGCGGTGTTTTGCCGCCCACCCTGTTTGCACGGGCTATTTGCCGTATTATCGTGGTGGAGCGTGGGCATTTAAATGGTGGACATGGTAATTAAAAGGGGGTTGTAAAATACAACCCCCTTTTAGGGGTGATCTATTTGTTCACCCCTCTATGGATAAACACCTATGGGAGTCTTTCTTTTGCAGGAGAATAACAAAACAGGTTATTTTCTCACGAAATAATCACAAGGAGCAGCCCCCGATGGTAGGCTTTTCATGTATACAAATGGGGTTAATCGCAATATTGAGCCAGCTGTGTCAGTTCCCCGGCCCGCTTGGCCAGTTCAGCACGTCCTTGGGTGTTCAGACTGAAAGCGGCGCGGACAACCTGGGCAACCTGGTCAGCGTCCAGATCAGCGGGGCCATCGTCCCGGAGTAGGCGTTCAGTGACTGTTTGCATTACACCCGTTAAGACTGACACAGCCAGCATCTGCCGCTCCTGGGAACTACAATCGAAATCCAGCTTGAATGTCTGAAATAGACCAACCAGGGTATCAAGCTGCCCTTGTATTGCAGCACTATTTTGGAGGAAAGTCTCTCGGTTAACTTCGCCACGCAGGAACTCACCACTGACCTTGAAATATCGCTCCAGCGCAACCATCGCTTTAGAATTTGGCTCCCTGCGCCCATTCTCATAGTTAATTATGGATTGCAACGCAATACCTGTACTGGATGCAAGTTCCTTTTGAGTGACACCAGCAGCAGTGCGCAGTTCTTTTAGACGCTCAGCGATATTCATAAAAATCACCTCAAAAAGCAGTATATCAAAATTTGTCCATTGGGACAACAAAAAAATAAAAAAAGGGCTTGACTTGTCCGTTTGGAATGTGTATTATGGTGATGTATCATTCCAAACGAACAACAAGTGAAGGAGGTTAAATGATGTACCTATTTCCCAAAATCACCGAAATCCGCGAAAGGCGGCTGGCCGCAGACCTCTCTCAGCACGGCCTGTCGCTGAAAGCGGGCCTGGGCGGCCAGGCAATCAACCGCATTGAGCGCGGCGAAACAACCACCGTTCACCCCTTGCGGGCCAGGGAAATCGCCAAAGCCCTCCAGTGTGGGGTTGAGGATATTTTTACCGAAACGAAAGGAGCCTAAACCATGAATGAGATGGTAATCCAAAATGCACTGGAAATGATCCTGGATGGAGATTGCGACGTATGCGACACCGCCTTTGAGGAACTGGTCAGCGTAACTACTTTCGCTGATGCGGGGGTGATGAGCCGTGACAGCGGCCTGATTCTTCAGATGTCCGACGGAAGCGAGTTCCAGCTTTGTATCGTTAAAAGCAGATAATAGCCGAAACGGCCTGCGGGCCGTCGCCAGGAACCGCCCCACCTGGCCTGATGATGGCAGGGCAGCAGAAAGGAGTCTAACCGTGAAAAGAAGTGAGTTTATTCCTATATTGAATTTAGCTGTGGTGAGCGCTTTCCCCGAAGTTGATGATGTTTGTTTACATGAATATGACATCTTGCACGTCTATTTCCACGATCAAAGTTTTCGGGAAATAAATATAGCCGGGAGGAGTAATTCGGACCTGTTATTGCTCATTTCGAGTGATTTGTGGATATACAGGCCATCTTTACTGGATGTTCAAACAATCAAAGCAAAAATTGTTGACTGCCATGTGGAGTTCCAAGGCAAAAAGTTTACAGATGTTAGGCTTCATGAATACGACGGCGAGGATGTGCTTATTGCTGAACAAGATGGCTTCCTTTGGGTTTGGAGAGCATGGAATCAGATGGTGATTACATCAATTTCTTTGAGGTATGGCCAGTAGGTGCTACCACATAAAACACAGCCGAAACGGCCCTGCGGGGCCGTCTGCGGGGGATGACCTCCCCACACTGATGATGGCAGGTCAAGAAAGCGGGTGGAACGATGGAAACCAGGCTGAGTACGCAGGAAGTCGCACGTCTGTATGGCAAGCATGAGAGCACGATCCGGCGCTGGGCCAAAAGCGGGAAAATTCAGGCGGCCAGCTTCTTAAATGAGTTTAATTCCCCTGAATATCTGTTTCCTCTTGATGTCCTGGACACTTCCATTCAGGAAAAGTACTTTGCTCAGCTGAAAGCCAGCATCCCCGCATCGTCAGCGGATATCCTTCCAAAGCGGAAAGCCAGCAGGCCGCTGGATCACTACACTGCCGAGGAGCAAAGGGAGATCGCCTGGTGGATGAAAACGGTGGATGATTGGCAGCGGTATCGGAGCAAGTATCCCGGCAGCAAGGCCGAGGCCGATGACAGGTTCATCGCCCTGTGCGCCAAGACGGACCCGGAGCATGAATTTTCCATCGATACCCTGTACCGCCGTTGGAAATCCATCAAGCAAAACGACCTGGACGGCCTGATCGACAAGCGGGGCAAGTGGAAAAAGGGCAAGAGCGACATCCAGCCGGAGGCATGGGACGCTTTCCTGTACTTCTACCTGCAGGAAGCCCAGCACCCCATGATGAAGTGTTATGAGTACATGAAGCTGCTGTTGCGGGAGGATCACCCGGACCTGGTGGCTGACCTTCCCAGCTATACCACCTTTACCCGGCGCGTCAAGAGCGACATCCCGGAGGCAGTGGAGGTGCTGGGGCGCGAGGGGCAGAAAGCCTTCCGTGACCGCTGCGCCCCCTACATCCGGCGCACATACGAAAGTATGGCCAGCAACGAGTGGTGGATCGCGGACAACCACACCTTTGACGTGATCACCCAGGGCGACAACGGCCAGCGGCACCGCCTCCATCTGACAGCTTTCTTCGACGCCCGCAGCGGCATCTTCACCGGGTGCTATGTTACCCTGAACCCCAGCAGTCAGGCAACACTGATCGCGCTGCGCAAGGGCATTTTGAAGTACGGCATCCCGGAGAATATCTATGTGGACAACGGCAGCGAGTTCCTGACCTTTGACATCGGAGGCCGGGGCCACCGCAAAAGGAAGCCCAAGGACGGGCAGGAGCGGTTCGAGCCGCCCCCGGTATTCGAGCGCCTGGGGATCAAGATGACCAACGCCCTTGTGCGCAACGCCAAGGCGAAGATCATCGAGCGGCGGTTCCGGGATGTAAAGGATCACCTCTCCCGACTGTTTGACACCTACACAGGCGGCAACGTCCTGGAGAAGCCGGAGCGCCTGAAGGGCGTCCTGAAGAATGGTGAGATACCCCTGGACAGCACCTTTACCGAAGCGGTGGAGGAGTTGCTGGATTGGTATTTCAACCAGCAGCCCTACGGCGGCGAGGTAATAGCGGACCGGGGCAAGCCCCGCCAGCAGGTCTACAACGAGAACCTGTATACCAAGCGGGTGGCCGGGGCCGAGGACCTGAGCCTGATGCTGATGCGCAGCGCCCGCCCGCAGAAGGTCACCCGGCGCGGCGTCCACCTGGATATCGCGGGCCAGCGGCTGGACTACTGGAACGATGATATGCTGATGAACCTCCTGGGCAAGCAGGTATATTTCCGCTACGACCCCGACGATCTGAGCGAGGTCCGGGTGTACGACCTGGAGGACCGCTACATTATGACGGTCCCGGTGGACAACACGGCGGTGCTTACCTACGGGGCCAGCCGGGAGGATGTCAAAGAGGCCATGGGCAAGGTGCGGCGCATGGAGCGCCTGACCAGGGAGGCCCTGAAGGTCAGCGCGTACCCGGCCTTCGGCAAGCGCACCGCCCTGGAACTTGTCATGGAGCAGGCGTACCAAAGCAAGACCGCCAGGATCGTCCCCAGCGCGGACCCCAAGGTGCTGGAACTCCAGCGGCCTGATGAGGAGCCGCTGCTGAGAGCGGTGGCGGGTGGTCCCGACCTGGATGTTATGAACCGAAACGCTTTAAAACGAAAGGGAGGCAGCGATCATGAGTAAAGAGTACAACAGCGCCCTGCAGGCACGGGTGGAGCAGTTCCTGAAGGACAAGGGCATCAGCCAGGCCAAGGCCGCCCCCATGATGGGGATCAGCCAGACGGCCCTCTCACAGTACCGGCGCAGTATGTACGACAACGGCGACATCGCCGCGCTGGAAAGCAAGCTGGAGGAGTTCTTCCGCACCCAGGAGGAGCAGCAGGCCAGCACCGAAAGGGCCATGCCCTACCGGCCCACCCAGGACTACATCCCCACCTCCATTTCCGAGGACGTGTGCAAGCTGATCCGCTACTGCCAGATTGAAAAGGGCATGGTCATCATCCACGGTGACGCCGGGATCGGCAAGACCAAGGGGGCCGAGAAGTTCGTGCGGGAGAACCCCGCCGCCAGCGTGTATATCCAGGCCACCCCCAGCATCGGCACCCTGGGCAACCTCCTGAAGGTGGTGGCGCGGGCGCTGAAGGTGCCGGAGAGCCGCAATAAGCTGGACCTGATGCTGTCCATCCGGGAGAAGCTGGAGGGGACCAACAAGGTCATCATTATTGACGAAGCCCAGCACCTGCAGCTTCGCGCCCTGGAGGAGATCAGGGCCTGGGCCGACCCCAACCCCATCACCGGCCAGCCGGGCGTAGGCATCGCCCTGATCGGCAACACCGAGGTCTATGCCCGAATGGTGGGCAAGCAGGAGGCCCGCTTCGCCCAGCTGTTCAGCCGCATCCGCATGAACCGCTACTACAGCACCCGCAAGGTCACCAGCGAAGATGTAAAAGCCCTGTTCCCCAAGCTGGCCGAGGACGGCAAGACCAAAGAACTGACCTTCCTGCACGGTATTTGCCAAAGCAAATGGGGCATCCGAGGCGCGGTCAACGTCTACAACAACGCTGTCAACAACGAGGACATCAGCCATGAGGGCCTGTATGGCATGGCCCGGACCATGGGCATCGGCCTGGTGTAAGGGCGGGTGCCATGGATGAGGCAAAAGCACGACAGGCCCCCCCACAATGTCGCTGTGCTGGTTTTGCCGGAATGCGGTGCCGTCCCCGGAGACCGGGGCGGGATGCAGCTGGAGCAGGCGGGCGCACACGCCGGTGGAGGGCTGGGAAGCGGAGCGGCGGGATCTGAAAATGTTCCATAAAGGGCAGGTGGAAAGCTACCGGGTGCTGGCCTGCCCGGAGTTCCAAGAGGGTTAAACGATTTGAAAGGGGTTTTTACGGTGAAAAGATGCTGGCGCAAAATCGGGTGGACGGCGCGGCTGGTCCTGGTGTTTTTGAGCGGGGTGATGAGCGGGCTGCTGCTGGTATATGGGATGGAAACCTGGGCGCAGCGGGACGGCCTGCCGGGCGGCGAGGCCCTGATCCTGCCGCTGATCATCCTGCTGATATACCTGGGCTGGCAGCTGGGCGCTATGTGGCGAGAAGCGCGAGAGCAGTTCCAATAACGGCCAGGGGGCGCGGCCCCCGCCTTAATGCAGCCTCCCCAGGGGAGCCGGTCACAAGCCCGGATAAATGCAGAGTGAGGCACCTGCGAAGCGAGGCGGTAAAATGAAATACCCCAAGAAACTGGCGAAGCGGGCCGATGAAATCCTGGCCGCCCGCCGCTGGGACGCTGAGAGGCGGCAGGCCCACACCTTGGCCCTGCTTCACGAACAGCACCCGGAGGTGGAGGCCGCCCGGAGGTCTCTGGCCAGCCTGTATGCCAAGCGCGGCACAGCGGCCATCTTCGAGCCGGACACCCTGGAGGGTATCGACGCACAGATCAGCGCCGGGCGGGAGCAGCTACAGGCCCTGATGGCCGCAGCCGGGATCACCGAGGCCGACCTGGAACCATCCTACACCTGCCCGGCCTGCATGGATCGGGGCATGGCTAACGGCCAGACCTGCATCTGCAGACAGACGATCCTGAACCAGCTGGTGTATGAGCAGCTGTGCGACGTGTCCCCGGCGCGGGAGTGTTCCTTTGACAACTTCAGCCTGGCCTATTATGACCGGGAACAGCGGACGGTGATGGGCAGGGTGGTGGAAAGCTGCCTGCGGTATGTCCGGGAGTTCAACCGGGAAAGCAAGAACCTCCTGTTCACTGGCCCGCCTGGCCTGGGCAAGACGCACCTCTCCCTGGCGGTGGCCGAGGGAGTGGTCCGCTCCGGGCGGCTGGTCATGTATGTGTCAGCCCCGCACCTGATGGACGAACTGGAGCGCGGCAAATTCCAAAAGGACGCAGCGGCGCTGGAGTACCGGGAGATGATCTTCGGCTGCGACTTGCTGGTGATAGATGACCTGGGGACCGAGATGGTCACCAGCTATACCAGGTCGGAGGTCTATGACCTGGTGAACACCCGGCTGAACACCAGCCGCTCCACCATCATCAACACTAACCTGGATCTGCGGGACATCGAGAAGAAATATACCAGCCGGGTATACTCCCGGATTGCCGGGACGTATGCGGTGGTGGAATTTAAGGGCCGGGACATCCGGCTCCAGAAACGCGAGAAAGGATGACGCCCCATGAATAAGACCAAAGCGAGGATTTGCCCCGTATGCGGGCGGGCCTACACCGAGCCGCCCGCTCTCTCCCGCAGGGACAACACCACGGACATCTGCCCGGACTGCGGGATGATGGAGGCCCTGGCCGCCATGCCCAGGCGGCGGGAGGGGCCAGCGGAGCGCACCAGGCGGGCCGTCCAGGCCACGGGCAACAGGTGGGCGATTGAGAACTTCAACGCCACCCACAGCTGACAGGAGGCGAGGATGGTGCCGACCAACACAGCGCTGGCCGGGGATGTCCACCGCTTCATTGAACGGTTTACAGAGCATGGCCCCCAGGTAGAGCGATGCTTTTGCCACGGCTGCTGTTACTGGTTCGCATGGGTTTTGACCGAGCGGTTCCCTGGCGCGGAGGTGGTCTATGATGCGCTCTCCAATCACTTTGCCGCACAAATCGGGGAGCGGGTGTACGACATCACCGGGGATGTGACTGACCGGGCGCTGTCCCCCTGGCAGCTATGGGCGGGCTATGAAGAGGGTTCCAGCCACCGCGCCGGGATCATAAGGGACTGCATCTTATTTGCAGCAGAGGAGGAGTAAACGATGCTGACCATCATAGTCCAGGTGGATGCCCCACCCGGTCAGGCCATCGGGATCAAGGAGGACCTGGCCCAGCACTTGGAGCGGTTCGGGGACACCAGGGTGGTGTCTGTCACCGAGGACCTACCGGAGCAGCTTCAGCTGGGGGCCTCCGGAACCACACGCTGACCACAGGGGGCGCGGCCCCCCGCCTTAATGCAGCCTCCCGCCAGGGAGCCGGTCACAAGCCCGGACAATGCAGAGTGAGGCTACTACGAAGGAGGTATGCTGATGAACGCACAGAAACGCATGGGCAAAAAAGGCACCCTGACCATCCCGCAGCACCTGCGGCACCAGCTGGGATTCCAGGGCGGCACGGCGCTGGACATCACCGCCACCGAGGATGGCGGGCTGCTGCTCCAGAAACATCGAGCCACCTGCAACATCTGCGGCGGCACCTATGAAGTGGTGAACTTCAAGGGCTTTGACATCTGCCGTGAGTGTTTCCTGGGCATCCGGGAGGAGGTGGAGCGCGTCCATGGCTGAAATGGTACAGAACAGCCTGGCCACCCTCAAAACCCCGGAGGAGTGTCAGGCCGAGCAGATCAGGGCGTATGTGGATGAGTACGCCACCCTGGCCCTGGAGGCCGGGCGCATCAAAGACCGCATGGAGTGGCTGAAGGGCTACTTCGAGACCATGGCCACCAATGACCTGAAGGACACCAAGCTGCTGACTGCCTCCTATTGGGGAAGCCAGAACAGCCGGGTGACGGTGACCAACGCCGCCTCGGTGAAGCCGGTGTCGCTGACCATGGTGAAGCAGCTGCTGGGCAACATTGCAGGGGACTTCATCAGAACGGAGATCACCGACACGATGACCGCCCCCTGTAAGAAGCTGCTGGCCATGGCCGCCCAGGGCAACTACACCGAGGGGAGTCTGGACAGCGTGATCGGCCAGATCAGCGGCGATCCGAGAATCCAGGCCACCCTGCGCAAGAAGCTGAAGGGGCGATGGGACAAGGACAAGGCCATGCTGATGAAGGTGGCCGGGCTGCCGGAGCAGGAGGCCAGCGATTGGGCCTACCTGGCCGCCGAAGTCATCAACTGGGAGTGGCTGACACAGGTGCTGCAGGCTGCCGGATGGACAGGCAGCCCCCAGGAGGCCATTGACATCATCCGGGCCGCTGTCATTGTGGAGGAAACCATCAAAGTGGGCATCGAGGCCGAAGCGCCGAGAGCATAGCGCAAGAAAGGAGGGGCGGCATGGCTGCTATCGCTACACAGCAAATCAGGAAGATCTACGCCATCGGCAACGCGCTGGGGATCGTGGAGCGCGGCAACGCCGAGGACAGCCTGCACGACCTGGTGTCCTCCATCACCGGGAAGGACTCGCTGAAGGCCCTGACCTATGCCGAGGCCCAGGCGGTGATCCGGGACCTGGAGAAGCGGCAAGGTGACGCCCCTCCCCCCAGGCGCAGGCCCAAGGCGCACACTGAGCGCCCTGGCGGGGCCACAGAGGGCCAGCAGCGCAAGGTGTGGGCATTGATGTATGAACTGCAGCGGCGCGACACAGCGCCCTCCACGGCCTCCCTGGGGGAGCGCCTGTGCGGGATCATCAAAAAGGAACTGAAGGTTGACGCTGTTCCTGCCCAGCCCTTTGCCTGGCTGGAGTTCCAGACCTGCAACAAGCTGATTGAGGTATTGAAGAAATATGTGGCCAACGTGAAAGGGCCGCCTCCGGGAGGTGATCCAGAGTGAGCGCACAGGAGGAAATCCGGCTGGAGGATTTGAGCGAGGGCCAGCAGGAGGTGGCCGCTCTGATCGGCCCGGAGAACTTCAGAAAGCTGATGGAGGTCTATGGCGGGGCCTATCTCTACATCCCCAAGACCGACAGGTTGGAGCGCATGGAGCGCAACGAGCGCATCCGGGCAGAGTTCGACGGGTACAACTTCCGGGAATTGGCCAGGAAATATGATTTGACAGAGATCACAATTCGGAGTATCGTATCAGACAAGGTGCGGGAACTTCGCGCCCGGCCCATGGACGGCCAGCTGTCCCTGTTGTAAAGCAAAAAACTTAAACGCTTTGCGTTGCTGATTTTACGGTTTAGACGGTATGATTGGTGTAAATCAATCGTACCGTCTATTTTTGCGCATGGGGGAGTTTGCTATGAACAACGCTGCAATGACATTTGACGCCGGGACCTGGTGGCTGATCGGCCTGCTGGTCACCGCTCTGATTGGGGCCGTGGTGTTCCTGGTCAAGCGGACGCTGTTCTCCCGTGTGGATGAACTGGCCAAGGAGGTCAGGGAAATCCGGGACGGCACCACGAAAAAGGGCGAGTATGAGAAGGACCAGGAGAAACTGGTCCGGGACATCGAGCAGATCAAAAAGGATTACACGCCCAGGAGCGTCCATGAGCGGGCCTATGACGAGGTCCGGGGTGACATCAAGAAGATCACCGAGAACTACCTCACCAAGGAGGACTTCTTCCGGGAGCAGGCCAAGACCGAGCGGAAGCTGGACATGATCCTGGATATTTTGATGAAAAAGGGAGGCACCGACACATGACCAGCAACGAGAAGCAGCGGCTGAAGGCGGGGAACTTTGTCCGCAACAATGGCCGGGTGCTGCGGACCATCAATATCCTGCGGCACAAGTACAACAAGCTGTCCGGCATCCAGAATGTGCTGGAGGATGACGGTATCAGCCAGGATGAGTTCCTGGACGCCGTGAACTTCCTGGCGCTGGAGGGATACATCGACCTGCGGGACGTGGCGACGAAAGGCCCCGCCAGCCTGGCCGACAATCACTTTGAAACGCTGGAGGCCCGGCTGACGGGCAAGGGCATCCGCCTCCTGGCCGGTGGCATCGACGATAAGATGATCGAGGTGTAGGCATGGGGAGAAGATCGAACAGAAAGCACAGCAAGATCGACGGGCTGGCCCCGGAACTGAAAGCAACGGTTGAGCAGATGCTGCTGTCCGATGCCACCTATGCCGAGATCGTAGATTTTCTGGAGGATAACGGAGTTAGCATCTCCATCGCCAGCGTCTGCCGGTATGCGCAGGACTACGACGCCAACATCCAGGCCCTGGCCATCGCCCAGGAGAACTTCCGGGCCATGATGGGGGAACTGGAGCGTTACCCCGACCTGGATACCACCGAAGCCATCATCCGGCTGACCAGCCAGAATATGTTCAACGCCCTGGTCAATACCACCGAGGAGGACTGGAAGGGCATCAAGGTCGACAAGATGATGAAGGAGGCCACCGGCCTGATCCGGGCGGCAGCCTACAAGAAGCGCGTGGAGGTGCAGAACCAGGACACCACGGAGGCCGGGCTGGACGCCGTGCGCACCCTGGTGTTCCAGGCCATGGCCAAGGAGCGGCCTGACCTTTACGCAGAGGTAACAAAATTCCTGGCCGCCAAAAAGGCCGAGGGCTTGGAGTAGAGGTGAGGCTTATGTGGTATGTACTGCAGGTATCGACAGGCAAGGAGATGGCAGTGACCAGCACCCTGACCAACAATCGGGTGCTGGCCTATACGCCCAGGGAGAACCGCCTGATCCGCAAAGGCGGCGGCTGGAGCCAGAAGGAGTACACCCTGTTTCCGGGGTATGTGTTCCTGAACCTGGACTACACCGCCGAGAACTATTACATGGTGAAGGCCATCCCCGGTGTGCTGCGGTTCCTCGGCCCGGACGGCCTGCACCCGTCCACGCTGACCTACCTGGAGGCCGAGTGGATCAAGCTGCTGGCTGGCGAGGGGAAGCCCCTGGAGCCTACCACGGCCCAGCTGACGCCGGAGGGCGAGGTCAAACTTGGCACCGGCATCCTCCAGCACTTCCCCAGCCGGATCAAGAAGATCGACAAGCACAGCCGCCGCGCTGCCGTGGAGTTGAGCGTGTGCGGCGAGAAGCGGATCATCCCATTATCGTTTAACCTTTTAAGCGAATAACAGGAACTTGTAAATGGTCGGAGGTTGATGCGTCCCTCCCCCCGTGAGCGAGGGACACATTGAGCGAAAAACCGGGCTGAAGATTGGGGGCCTGGGTGGCGAAGCGCACCCACCGGCCCCTGAAAATCAACCCGGCCTTTCCCGTCCCTCTGAAATACCGTTTAAGACGCCCACAGCCCCCTTTAAAAACCGCGCAAGGGCCTGGGTGGGGTAAACGGGCCTGTGAGAAATAACGCGCCTGTGCGGCCCCTGTGGGCCGTTTTTTGTGGGACGCGGGAAAGGAGGACGCCATGAGGCGAAAGAAAACCGGCGCTGCGGCTGCCCTGCTGGGGGCAATCGCGGAAGCGGAGGCTAAAACCACCGCCCAGGGCGAGGAAGATTTAAACGCCTTAAAAGACCTCTTAAAGCAGTTTTTACAAAAGGACGCCTCGCCGGAGCGGGCGGCGCTGAAGCGTGAGTATGACCTGGACTGTCCCCTGACCGGCCCCGGTGGACTCCGGCGCAAGCTGGGGGCCATTGATATGGAGTTCTTCGGGCGGGCCTACTTCCCCCATTACTTCAGCCGCCCCTCCCCTGAGTTCCACCGGGAACTGGATAATATCTGGCAGCAGGGTGTTCTGAAGGGCCGCGCCCCGCTCACCCCGGCAGCTGCCAAGGCAATCAACCGGCTTCCCGGTGTACGGCGGGTGGTGGCTGCGCCCCGTGGCCACGCCAAGAGCACCAACCTGACGTTCAAAGGCACCATGCACTCGGCTCTGTATGAGTACAAGCACTATCCCATCATTATTTCGGACAGCAGCGACCAGGCCGAGGGGTTTCTGGACAATATCCGGGTGGAGTTCGAGGAGAACGGAGCAATCCGGGCAGACTTCGGGGACCTGGCCGGTCCCGTGTGGCGGGCCAACGTCCTGGTGACCAAGAGCAACATCAAGATTGAGGCCATTGGCAGCGGCAAAAAAATCCGTGGCCGGAAACACCGCAACTGGCGTCCCGACCTGATTATTCTGGATGATGTGGAGAACGATGAGAACGTGCGCACCCCGGAGCAGCGGGCCAAGTTGGACAGCTGGTTCAAAAAGGCGGTATCCAAGGCCGGGGACGATTACACCGATATTGTGTATATTGGAACCCTGCTCCATTACGACAGCCTGCTGGCCAACACGCTGAAGAACCCCTCCTATCAGGCCATCAAATACCGGGCGGTGATCTCCTTCTCCGCTGCGGATGACCTGTGGCAGCAGTGGGAGAACATTTACACCGACCTGGACAATGATGACCGGGAGCGGGCCGCGCTGGCGTTCTTCGAGGAACACCGGGCGGCTATGCTGGAGGGGACCCAGGTGCTGTGGGAGGAGAAAAATTCTTACTACGCCCTGATGGTGTCCCGTGTGACAGATGGCGAGGCGGCATTCAACAGCGAACTGCAGAACGAGCCGATTAACCCGGACGATTGCATTTTCATTCAGGAGTGGTTCGACTTCTACAACGAGGCCGAGGTCAACTTCCGGGAGCAGGCGTATCAATTCTTCGGCTTCGTGGACCCCTCCCTGGGCAAGAGCAAAAAAAGCGACTTCTCCGCAATCATCACCCTGGCCAAGCACAGGGCCAGCGGGTATATGTATGTGTTGGACGCCGATATTGAACGCCGCCACCCGGACAGGATCATCAGCGACGTGTTGGCAAAGGAGCGGTGGCTCCGGGCCACCTATGGGCGCGGCTATAAGAAGCTGGGCGCGGAGGTGAACCAGTTCCAGTGGTTCCTGAAGGAGGAACTGGCCAAGGCCAGCGCACGGGCTGGGCTGTATCTGCCCATCGAGGAGGTGCAGCAGACCAGCGACAAGGTGCTGCGCATCCAGACGCTGCAGCCGGACATCAAAAACAAGTATATCAAATTCAATCCCCGGCACAAGCGGCTGCTGGAGCAGCTGTATCACTTCCCCATGGGGGCGCACGATGACGGCCCGGACGCCCTGGAGGGCGCACGGACCATCGCCAAGAAAACAAAGCGGTTCCGTATTCTGGACCGCAGGGATTTGGGATTATAGGAGGTGGGCTGATTGCCGGTCTTGTATATGGAACGGTCCTCGCTGGAGGGCCTGACGGAAGCGGACATCAAGAAGATCATCAACGAAAACGAGGACAGCACCAAATACCAGCACCTGGAGGGCTACTATCGGGGAGACCACGACATCCTCCGGGTGGTCAAAAGGGACAGCACCGCCCCCAATAACAAAATCGTCAACAACATGGCCAAGTATATCACCGACACCGCCGTGGGCTATTTCATCGGCAAGCCAGTGATTTACTCCAGCCAGGATGACGCTTTCCTGGCCGCCCTGCAGGACATCTTCGACTATAACGATGAGCAGGACGAAAACACGGAGGTGGCAAAGACCTGCAGCATCGACGGGGACTGCTTCGAGATGCTTTATATGGATGAGGACGCCCAGGTGCGATTCGTGAAGGTGGCCCCTGGCAACTGCATCATGATCTATGAGACCGGCTACACCACCCCCATGGCGGCCCTGCGGTTCATCTACTCCAGGGACAAGGACGATCACCCCATTAAGAAGGTGGAGTTCTGGACGGCCACCGACTGCTGGTATTTCGTCAGCTTCAACGGCGGCCCCCTGGACCTGGTGGATATTCGCCCCCACTATTGGGGCGATGTGCCGTTTATTGAGTACATCAACAACGAGGAGCGCCTGGGCGACTTCGAGGGAGTTGTCAGCATCATCGACGCCTACAACCGGGCGCAGAGCAACACAGCAAACTTTTTCCAGTACAACGATGAAGCCATCCTGAAGGTACTGAAGATGGGAGCGGTGACTTCCCAGGATATTGCCGAAATGAAGGAAAAGGGTGCCATTATCCTGGAGGACGGCGGCGACATCCAGTGGCTGATCAAGGAGGTGGCCGACACCCCGCTGGAGAACTATAAGAAGCGGCTCCGGGAGGATATGCACCTGTTTTCCAGCGTCCCCAACCTGAACGATGAAAACTTCGGCGGGAACCTGTCCGGGGTGGCGGTGTCCTATAAGCTGTGGGGCCTGGAGCAGATATGCTCCATCAAGGAGCGCAAATTCAAGCGGGCGCTGCAGCGGCGCATTGAGTTGATCACCAACATCCTGAACATCCAGGGCGGCCACTATGACTACCGGGATATTGATATTCAGTTCCGGCGCAACAAGCCGCAGAACGTGCTGGAGATCGCGCAGATCATCACCATGCTGGCCAGCGACCTGTCGCGGGAGAGCCGCCTGAAGATGCTGCCCACCGTTGACAATGTGCAGGACGAACTGGAGAAGCTGCGGGAGGAGCGCCGGGAGGATATGGGCGGCTTCGGCGGTTATGACTCCCTGGCCAACGCCCTGCAGGAGGCTCAGACGGCGGCGCAGCAGGAGCCGAGCCAGCCCCCGGTCCAGCAGCCCCAGGGTGAAAGTGGGGTGGCCACATGAGTTACCGGCAGCGCAGCGAGTGGATCGAGGACGCCAAGATGCGGGTGCTTCAGAACACCAGGCGGACCGATGAAGCGGCGCGGGAATTGATTTTCCTCTATGATGAGGCGGCCTACAACGTGGAAAAAGAGATCAACGCCCTGTTTGCCCGCTTCGCCAGGGATAACGCCCTGACCGATGCCCAGGCGTCCCAGCTGCTCTCCGGGCGGGAGTACAGCACCTGGCGCAAATCCATAGAGAAGTACATGGCCGAGGCGTCCGGGGCCGCCAAGGACAGCAAGGCCATGCTGGAATTGAACACCCTGGCCATGAAAAGTCGGATCAGTCAAAAAGAGCGGTTGTTGGCGAATATTTATCAAAACATGATTGACCTGGCCGGGGACAGCAACGCCAGATTGGAAACGCTCCTGGGCGATATGCTGAAGGTGAACTACTATGAAAGCTGCTTCGCCATCCAGCGGGGCATCGGCCTGGGCTTCAACGTGGCCCGGATAGATGAAAAGCTGATTCGGCAGGTGCTGGCCCACCCATGGAGCGAGAAGCACTTCTCCGAGGCCGTGTGGGGAGCCTGCGACCACCTGGCGGCGCTGGCCAAGCGTGAAATCACCTTGGGCTTCATCCAGGGCAGCAGCGTCCAGAAGATGGCCAAGGCCATCGACGATGTAATGGACAAGGGCCGCTACAACGCCGAGCGCCTGGTGCGGACGGAGTGTAAATACTTCGCCAACCAGGGGGAACTGATGGGCTATAAGGAGAACGGCATCAAGCGATACCGCTTCATCGGCGGCACCGAGGGCGGCGGCAGCTGCACCTGCGCCGAGTTGAACGGCCAGGTGTTCAACGTGGAGGATGCGGTGGCGGGCATCAACTATCCCCCCATCCACCCCAACTGCCTGTGTATCGTGGTGGCCGATTTTGACAAGGGGATGTTCAATCGCAAGATCGACACCACCCCGCTAGCCGAAAATATCAAATTTCAGGAGTGGCAGCTCAAATACGCCACATGACCCGGATAATTTAAACGCCTTTCAAGGGGCGTTTTTATTATGAAAAAATCACTGACAGGAGGACATAAAAATGGCTGACGAAATCACTACCAGCACCGGCACCCCCGGCGCTACTGGCACCGCGCCCGCCGCTGGTGGCGCGACTCCCCCGGAGGGGGCCACCCCCACGCCGGAGCAGCAGACCACGTTCCAGAAGTGGCTGGCTGGCCTGTTCGGCGGCAGGGAGGCCGCCCCCGCTGGCCAGGAGGGCGACCCCGCCGCCGCCGACAAGGGCGGCAAGCAGGAGCCGCAGGGCAAGACCTACACTGAGGCCGACCTGCAGGCCGAGATCGAGAAGGCAAAGGCGGCCTGGGCCGCCGAGCAGCAGGAGCAGGCCCGGCTTGCCAAGCTGACGCCGGAGGAGCGGGCCAAGGCCGAGGCCGACGCCAAGGACCAGAAGCTGGCTGACCTGGAGGCCAAGCTGCTCCAGCGCGACCTGAAGGACGCCGCCCTGGCCAAGCTGGAAAAGGAGGGCTTCCCCGTGGGGCTGGCCGACCTGCTGACCTACACCGACCAGGAGAGCATGGAAAAGAGCTTGGGGCGCGTCCAGGAGGTGTTCAAGGCCAGCCTGGAAGCTGCGGTAAAGGAGCGGCTGCGGGGCAAGACCCCGGAGGGCCTTGGCGGCGCGGCCACGGCTGAGAATGCCCTGAAGGATCAGATCGCGCAGAACATCAGAGGAGGTTTGAACTAAAATGGCGAACAATCTGCAGTATGCCGCTATCTTCCAGGCTGAACTGGATAAGGCGGCAAAGGAACAGGCTACCAGCGGCTGGATGGAACTGAACGACAAGCTGGTGCGGTACAACAGCGGCTCCGAGGTCAAAATCCCTATGCTGGACATGGATGGTCTGGCCGACTATGACCGGCAGACCGGCTTCGTGGAGGGCAGCGTGGACCTCACCTGGCAGACCAAGAAGATGACCATGGACCGGGGCCGCCAGTTCACCTTCGATGAGCAGGAGGTCAACGACACCAACTTCGTGCTGACGGCCTCCAGCGTGATGGGCGAGTTCCAGCGCACCAAGGTGGTGCCGGAGATCGACGCCTACCGTTACAGCACCCTGGCCGCTCTGGCTGCCGCCGCTGGCCGGGCTGTCTACGGTTACACCCCGGAAGAGGCCACCATCCTGAAGCGGCTGTATACCGACCTGGCGTCCATTCAGGATGAGGTGGGGGACGATACCCCGCTGGTGATTACCATGTCTGCCCAGGTGGCCGCCCTGTTCGATATGAACACCGCGCTGGCCCGGAGCGTCAGCCCCGCCGACTTCCGGCAGGGGGACATTACCCTGAAGGTGAAATCTCTGAACGGGCAGCACCCCATCATCCGTGTCGGCTCCGGGCGGCTGAAAACCAGCTATCAGTTCAACGACGGCACCACCGAGAACCAGGTCAAGGGCGGCTTTACCCCCGCTGACGATGCCCAGGACATCAACTGGATCATCTGCCCCCGCAGCGCCCCCATCGCCGTGTCCCGCACGGACAAGGTGCGCATCTTCGACCCGGAGACCTATCAGAAGAAGCGGGCCTGGGCTGTGGACTACCGCAAGTATCACGACCTGTGGGTGCTGGACAACAAGATGAACACCATCCTGGTGAACATCAAGCAGCCCAAGGCCGGGGCGTAAGGAGGGACCGCTATGATTACACTGAAGCGGCTGAATGTGGTGCGTAAGGTGGCCACCGAGGAGCAGGCCGCCAAGCTGGAGCGCCTGGGCTTTGCCCGGACGGGCGGGACCGCCGAGGCCCCTGTGGGCGCTGGCGTCACGGAGGCTGACCTCGCCAAAATGGGCGAGGCCATGTTCGAGCGTTTGAGCGAGAATCTGAAGGAGGCGGTGGCCAAGGCCACCGCCCAGCCGCCCAAGAGGGGCAGGGGCGGTAAGGGCGATGACAAGGAGGACCAGGATGGAGGAACTGATCAGCCGGGTAGCGGCGACGGCGCAAAGTGACCTGAAGCTGCCCGATGAGCAGCTGCCTACCATCAAGCGGTATGTGAAGCGGGCAATCAACCGCATCAAGGTATTCTGTAACCGGGAGGACTTCCCGGAGCCGCTGGAGGATGTGGCGGCGCAGATCGTGGAGGATATGCTGAAAGCCGACCAGGTGGCCCCCACGGAAAACGATGTTTCCAGCATCACCCGTGGCGACACCAGCATCAGCTACCGGGATAAGACCTCTGCGCTGAAGGAAACCGTGTCCTTCGTCAAGAATTACGAAAGTCAGCTGATCCCCTTTAAGCGTATGAAACTGCCAAAGGACCGCCCCCATGACTGAAGCGGACATCCTGGCTATGACCTACGATGACAGCTGCACGGTCTACAGGCCAGGCAAGGTGACACTGCCATCGGGGGAGAGCGTATTCAAGAAGGGGCTGGAGGGCCGGATGGTGTATGAGGATACCCCCTGCGCCCTGTCCAGCCCCTCCGGGGGCAAGCTGGCCAAGAGCCAGACCGTTGCCAGGGTTGATACCGACTATCTGCTTTTTGTGCGCCCGGAGGTGGACATCCAGCCGGGGGACACCGTGGTGGTGACCCGGCTGGGCAAGCAGACGGTGGCCCTGGCCGGGTTGGCAGACCGGCAGCCCTCCCACAACAACATCCCTCTAAAGGTGGACAAGGGGACCGCCTGATGAGCGGCACGGATTACAGCTTCGAGGGCTTTGACGCGCTGGAGCGGCAGCTGACGCAGATGATCGAGCAGGACTTCCCGGAGGAGTTCAAGGCGCTGGTGATCCGGATCGCCTATGAACTGCAGGGCCGGGTAAAGGAGAACACCCCGAAAAAGACGGGCCGCCTCCAGGACAGCTGGAAGGTGGGCAAAATCGAGAAACGGGGCGATGAATATTACATCGAAGTCTATACCAACGTGGAGTATGCGGAGCCGGTGGAGTACGGCCACCGCACCCGTGGCGGGAAGGGCTTTGTCAAAGGAAAGCACATGATGGCCATTTCTCTGGAGGAGGTCAGCGCCCGCCTACCCGCCTACCTGCAGGAATGGCTGAATGATTTTATCAGCACACATGACCTGTAAGGGGGGATAACGTGGCCACGACAATTTATCAGTCTATCAAGCTGGCCATGGTCAGTCTCTTCAAAGGAAAATATCCGGCCTATGACGTGTTCTGCGAGGAGATTACCAAGACGCAGAACGATGAGCCGGAGCCTGACCTGGAGGATTATATCTTCCTGGACATCATCCCAGCGGGCAGCGCCACCGTGGATGCCGAGCATACGGACCGCAGGGTGCTGGTGGATGCCTCCATCCACACCAGGTCGGAGAGCAACGCCGATTACCTGACCATATCCCAGGAGGTGGATGACCTGCTCCGGCCCGTGTTCCGCTTCGAGGACGGCGGCGAGGCCAGGGCCATCACTGTGCCGGATGTGGCCTGCAAGGTGGTGGACCGGGTGCTGCACTGCACCTTTACCCTGGCATTCCGGGACAGCATCCAGGAGCCGCCGCCGCTGCCATACATGGAAACGCTGGACACCAGCGTGAAACCGATTTAAGAAGAAAGGTTGTGATATTATGGGCCTGCCCGAAATCCTGATCACGTTCAAGACCAAGGGCCTGACCGCTATCCAGCGCAGTGAGCGCGGGATTGTGGCGGTCATTCTGCACGATGAGACCGAGGGCGGCGAAACGCTGACCGTCTACAACTCCATCACCGAGGTGGACTTCACCAAGTGGTCCGAGCGCAATTACGATTACCTGAAGCTGATCTATGAGGGAGTCCCTTATCGGGTGATCGTCTACCGCATGGGCCTGGAGGACACCAACTATATGCCCGCACTGGCGGTGCTGAAGAACATGAAGTGGAACTACCTGACCATTCCGGGCATCGCCACGGAGGGCGTCCCCTCTATCGCCTCTTTCATCAAGGAGGCCCGCGACCAGGACCACAAGACCTTCAAGGCCGTGCTGCCCAACAGCAAGAGCGACCATGAAGGCATCATCAACTTCACCACCGACAGGATCGACAGCATTCTGTCCAAGACGCAGTTCACCACAGCGGAATACTGCGCCCGGATCACCGGCATCCTGGCCGGGCTGTCCCTGGCCCGGAGCAGCACCTACTATGTGCTGAACGACATCACTGCCGCCGCGACCCCGGATGACCCTGACAAGCGAATTGACGCCGGGGAACTGATCCTGGTGTTCGACGGGGAGAAGTTCAAGATCGGGCGCGGTGTCAATAGCCTGGTCAGCTTCACCACCGACAAGGGGCAGGAGTTCTCCAAGATCAAGATCATGGAGGGCGTGGACCTGTACCAGGATGACATCCGGGACACCTTCGAGGACTCCTATGTGGGCAAGGTGCGCAACGACTACGACGCCAAGCAGATGTTTGTGGCGGCCATCCGGGCCTATCAGAAATCCCTGCAGCCGGACGTGCTGGATCAGAGCCACGACAACACCGCCGCCATCGACGTGGAGGCGCAGCGGCTCTATATCGAGGGCCGGGGCATCGATACCAGCGCCATGGATGACACGGCGGTGGCCATGTATAACACTGGCAGCCGGGTGTTCATTTCCTCCAACGTCAAGTTCGTGGACGCGATGGAGGACCTGAACCTGGTCTGCAATATGTAACGGAGGGACGCCAATATGGGAAAAATCAAAGGTAATAAAACCCTGTCCGGCACCTGGGGGGAACTGTGGGTGGACGGTGAGCGCATCGCTGAGTTCTCCAAGGTGTCCCTGAAGGTGACCGCCAACCGGGAGGACGTACAGATCGACCTGGACGTGGACAGTAAGATGACCGGCCTGAAGGGTGAGCTGTCTGTCACCCTGAAAAAGGTCTACACCCGGTATAACGCCGTGTTCGAGAACTGGAAAAAGGGCATCGACCAGCGGATGCAGATCATCACCAAGCTGGCCGACCCGGACGCCGTGGGCGGCCAGCAGGAGCGGTATTCCGCTGACAACTGCTGGTTCAATGACCTGCCCCTGGTCAACATGGAGAAGGGGGCCGTCATCGAGGAGGAGGTCAGCGGCGGCTTCACGCCCTCCGACCTGGTAAACCTGGACAAGATCGTGTAAGGAGGACATTCTCATGAACAGCGAGAAGAAAAGTTTCCTGGCGGAGTTTTCCCGCCGCGCCGTGCAGCGGCTCCAGGACAAAAAGGTTCCCAAGTATCGGACGCTGCACATCCCCAGCCTGGACACCGATATGCGGTTCCGCAACCTCTCCTATGATGAGATCACGGAGTGCATGAACATGGAGGACACGGGCGACCCCAACCGCAGCGACAAGTACTGCATCTATCTGGCCGCCGTAGAGCCCAGCCTGAAGGACGTGGCCAAAGAGATCATGGAGTCCGAGTCCAGCCTCCCCGCCGACCAGCGCACCTTGCTGGAGCCGCTGGATGTGGTGGGGATTTTCGACATTGGCGAGGTTCAGGAGATCGCCATGCAGGTCATGGAACTGAGCGGTGTCTTGAACAGCACCAAGGTCACGGTGGTGGACCAGCTAAAAAACTGATTGCCCAGGATGGTGAGGCGTATCTGCTTCACTACTACATACAGAAGGGCTGGGATGCGGAGCGATTTTTGAGCCTGGACCTGGAGTCCAGGCTCTTTTATACAGCCTCCATGCAGACCGCCCTGGAGGAGCGGGCGCGGATGTTTGGTGAGGAGGTGAACGGCTGATGGGCGTGGTCAAAGGCGCAATTTCCATTAAGGACAACATGACAGTCGTTCTCCGCAGCATCAGGCAGGAGCAGTCGGCCTTTCGCCAGGATGTAGAAAAGACCAAAAAGGAACTGCAGGCCACCTGGGACAAAAAGCGCACCGCCAAGCTGGAGGCCACCGCTGCCTCCAAGGCGATGGACTCCCTGAAGAAAAAGATGGAGCCGCTGCGCAAAAAGGTAGTGGTGGCCACAGCGGTCAAGGACCTGGCCACCGCGAAGGTCAAGGCCCTGGGCAATCAGGTCAAAGCGGTGGGGAAAATGGTGGCCATCCCTGTTGTCAAAGTGGTCACCAAGGGGGCGCAGGCCCTATCGGCAATCGGTAAGGGCTTCGCCCAGGTGGCCAAGACCGCCGCCATCGGTGTGGGCGCGGTGTCCGCAGCGGCAGCGGCTGGCCTGACCGCCCTGTTCAGCGGCAGCACGGAACTGGCCAAGGCGCAGATCGAGGCCGAGACCAAGCTGGAGGCCGTCCTGGGCAACGTGGCCAGTATTCAGGCCAGGGGCGCGGGCGCGGCGGCGCAGGCCAAGGAAAAGCTGATGGGCGTGGCCAGCGAACTGCAGCAGATCGGTGTGATCGGGGATGAAGTCACCCTGGCCGGTATGCAGCAGCTGGCCACCTTCCAGTTATCCGAAAAGGAGATCACCACCCTGGCAGGCGGTATGACAGACCTGCTGGCCCAGCAAAAGGGCCTGAACGCCAGCCAGGAGGATGCCGTGGCCATCGGCAACATGATCGGCAAGGTCATGCAGGGCCAGACCAGCGCCCTGTCCAGGGTGGGCATCACATTCACCGAGGCGCAGGAGCAGGCCCTGAAGATGGGCAACGCAGAGCAGCGGGCCGCTGTCCTCGCGGAAATCCTGCAGCAGAACGTGGGCGGTGTCAACGCCGCCCTGGCCCAAACCGACCAGGGCAAAATCCAGCAGATGGCAAACGCCTGGGGCGACATGAAGGAGGAGGTCGGCAAGGTCACCCTCTCCATCAAGGGCCAGTTCGCTTCGGTGATCATGAAGAATATCCCGACGGTCCAGAAACTTGGCACCACCCTGATGTCCACCATTTCCAAGTTTGCCGACGTGGCCATGCCCGCCCTGGACAGCGTGATCACCCATGTCACCCCCGTGGTGGAGGGTGCGCTGACCCGGCTGGGCAATTTTGCCGAGTCCATGGGGCCGGTGCTTTCAAATGTCTTTGACGGCCTGGCCCAGGGGGCGCAGACGGTGAAGCCGGTCCTGGACGGGATCATAAAGGGCTTTGCCCCGCTGCTCCCGCAACTGGCCAAGTTTGGGACCACGGTGATGGGGACGGTGCAGAAGGTGGCCGCAGCGGCCATGCCCGCCATCGCCAGCATCATCACCACGGTCCAGTCGGTGATCCCCTCCGTTCTCCCGGTTCTGGAAACGGTGGTTACCACCATCGGCACCGTGATCGCGGCGGCGGCTCCTGTTATCGCCGGGCTGGTCCAGGGGATCGGCACGGTGGTGTCGGCGCTGGCCCCGGTCTTTCATGTCATCTTTGACGGCATCGGCCAGAAGGTCGGCTCTGTACTGGAGTTTGTGGGCAGTAAGATGGGCTGGATTCAGAACATCATCGGCACGGTGGCCCCCGTGGTGGCGGACATCCTGACCACGGCCTGGGGCGTCATTTCCCCCGTTATGGACCTGGCTATCAGCGTTTTTAAACTGCTTTTCAACGTAGTGCAAACGGTGTTTAATGGCATCGCCAGCGTGGTTTCCAGCGTGTGGTCCAAGGTCAAGCCCATTGTGGAGGGCATCGGCAACGGCCTGTCCTGGGTGGCCGGAAAGGTCAAGGGCCTGCTGGGGATGGGCGGCGGCGACGGCGGCAGCGTCGGCTCCAACGCCGAAGGCACCAATAACTGGCGCGGCGGCCCCACCTGGGTGGGTGAGCGCGGGCCGGAGTTGGTAGACCTGCCCAAGGGCAGCCGGGTGCTTCCCAACAAGGAGAGCGTCCAGCTGGCCCAAAATGCCGCCCGGCCCGTGGTCCGTGAGATATTCCAGACCACCACCGTGGAGAAGCCGGTGGTGCGGGAGGTCATCCAAAACACCGTGGAGAAGCCCGTCATGCGGGACATTGTTCACAACACCGTGGAAAAGCCCTCCATCTACACGACAGAGGGCAATTCCTCCCCCGTGCTGGAGCGCATTGAGAAGGGCCTGGGCGTGGTCGCTGGTCTGCTGGGCCGGGATGGCCGGAGGGGGCAGGAGGAGGACACCCCCGGAAAGCCCCCTAAACGGCCCGACAACGGCCAGGACTTCCCCCCGCCCCCTGACCCCAGCCCCAAGGCTCCGAGGCCCACAGCGGCGGCACAGACGCCGCTGCAGGTAACGGTGGCGAAGCTGGCCGACCAAATCATTGTGCGGGAGGATGCTGACATTGACCGCATCGGTGAGGCGGTGGCCAAGCGCGTGGTGCAGGCGGCCCGAAATATGTCCCCAGCGTAAGGAGGCGGCAGCGTGAAACAGCGAACCATTGAACTGAGTTTTAACAACCATGCGGAGATGTTCAATCTCCCTATCAATCCCGCAGAGTTTGAATTTACCGAGGCGCACAATAACCAGCGGATCACTCTGCTGAACATTGGCGAGGTAAACCTGATTGGACACAGGGGGCTGGTTTCCGGCTCCCTGTCCAGCTTTTTCCCTTCGACCACCTCCCCGCTGGCCCGGTATGCGGACCGGGATCCTATGGAGTACATCCGGCTGCTGAAGAAATGGAAATCCAAGCCGCAGCCCATCCGGGTGATCATCAGCGACTGCGACTTCAACCTGGCCATGAGCATCGACAGCCTGACCTACGGCAGCCACGAGGGGGACAAAGATGTGTACTACACCCTGGAACTGTCGGAATACCGCTTTTTGAACGTCCCCGCCGTCAAGGTGGAGAGCCAGGCCAAGAGCCAGACCAGCGGGCTGAACACCCGCCCCAATACTCAAGAGACCCCCAAGACCGCCACGGTGGTGTCCGGGGACTGCCTGTGGAACCTGGCCAAGAAATACTACGGCGACGGGGCGCAGTACAAAAAAATCTATGAGGCCAACAAGGCGGTGATCGGGAGCAACCCCAACCTGATCAAGCCCGGCCAGAAGCTGGTGATCCCATGATCCAGAAGCAGCTGACGGCGGGCGGCAAGGACCTCTCCCAGCTGGTGGAAAAGGTCACCTGGAGCGGTGACAGCAAGCAGGTGGCCCGGAAGCTGGCTTTTTCCATAGCGACCCGAAGCACAGACCGCTTTCTCCCCAAGGTGACCATCAACGAGGGGGACAGCGTACTGTTCAGGGACGGGGACAGGACCCTGTTCGGCGGCCCCGTCTTTGATATTGAAAAGTCGGCCTCCGGGAACCTCACCACCTATACCGCCTTTGATTTGATGTTCTACATCAACAACAGCGACATCAGCAAGATTTTTGACGATACCCCGGAGGCCATCACCGCCTGGATATGCTCCCACCTGAGCGTCCCCTTCGGCTCCGCTGCCCCCACCGGCATCAAGGTATATCTGCCCTGGCTGGGCAAGAAAGCCTATGAGGCCATCATGGCGGCCTACACCACCGCCAGCCGCCAGAACGGGAAGAAATACATCCCCCTGATGCAGAATGTCAACCAGGTGTATGTGATCGAAAAGGGGGCGCTGTGCGGGGTGGTGCTGGATGGCGGCTATAACCTGACGGAGGCCACCTACAAGACCAGCCTGCAGAAGCTGGTGGACCGGGTGATCGTCACCGATAAGAACGGCAACCAAACCAGCGTGGTGGAGGACGCCGGGGCGCAGTCGAAGTATGGCGTGGTGCAGCGCGTCTATAAGCAGGAGGAGGGCAAAGACGCCGCCTCCGAGGCCAAGGCGCTGCTGCACATCATGGACCAATCCGCAACCGTGACCGCCACCAGCGACACCCGCGCAGTTTCCGGCTATGCCATCGCCGTCCAGGAGGCCACCACGGGGCTTTACGGGAAGTTCTACATTGAGAGCGACACCCACACCTTCGAGAACGGCAAAGAAATGATGCAGCTGACCCTGGCTTTTTCCAACATGATGGATGAGAAGGAGGTCGGCAACTGAGGAGGCGATACCATGTCTGAACGGTGGGCGGTGGAAATGGTGGAGGCGCTGCGCTCCGGGGGCAAGGACAGCGGGCTGATGTTTGCGGAGGTCAAATCCGTGGCCCCGCTGACCATCCTGGCCCACGACCAGGTCATCAGCAAGGGGCTGTATATCAACCCGGCCCTGCTGGTGTGGGCCGAGGGCGGTGGCAGCCGCATCCCCCCGGAACTGGCCGGGCTGGCTCCCCACCCGTATTCGTTCCTGACCGAGTTCCACACGAAGTATGTGCTGAAGGCGGGCGACATGGTGGTGGTGCTTCAGGTGGGGGCTGGCTTCTACATTATGGAGAAGGTGGTGAAGGTGGCATGAGCATCTTCCCATTCATCGACCCGGAGGCGCTGGCGGCCAGCCAGGACAACGCCCTGCCTATGTTCCGGGAGTATGCTTACGACTACGAAAACAACCGGCTGCTGCTCCGGGACGGCCAGACCTACCTGGTAGAGGGCAACGAGGCCCTGCGCATCTGGATATTCAAGGCTCTGGACACGGAGCGGTTCCGATATACGGCCTACGATTCGGACTACGGCAGCGAGATCGGCACACTGATCGGAGCCGTCAACAGCAGCGTGATCCTGCCGGAGTTGAAGCGGTTTATCATCGAGGCTCTGATGGTGAACCCGTACATTGAGGAACTGAGCAATTTTCAATTTGAGCAATCCGGCAGCGGGGTGCGGGTGGAGTTCGACTGCACCACGGTGTACGGGAAAGACCAAATCACATGGGAGGCCAAGGGGGTAAAAGTGGCATGATGGAGGAAACCATGGACTTCAGCGCCAGCGCGGTGCTGCAGCGTATCCGCAACAGCCTGCAGAACCCCGCCAATAGGCTGGAGGGCGGTTTTTGCATGGATAACGCCCAGGCGGTGTCAGAGGAACTGGCCCGCCTGGACCTGATGGAGGTGAAGCCCATCCCTGACCGGGTGCTGCTGGACACCGCCGAGGGCGAGTATCTGGACCGCAAGGCCCTGGACTACAACGAGACCAGGAACCCCGCAGAAGCGGCGGTGGGCAACCTCCTGTTCACCGGGGAGCCGGGAACAGCAATCCCCACTGGCACCGAAGCACTGTACGGCAGCCTGGTGTTTGAAACCACGGCGGCGGCCCGGATCAGCGCCGAGGGCTACTGCGAGGTGGGAGCGCGGTGCCAGACGGAGGGGACGGCGGGCAACGTGGCCGCCGAAACCATCACCGTCCTGCGCGTGGCCATCGACGGAGTAAAGTCTGTTACCAACACCGCCCCCTTCGGCGGCGGCACCCAGGCCGAGAGCGATGACTCCTTCAGGAGCCGCATTCTGGAGAAGATACGCCAGCCCATCACCAGCGGCAACCGAAACCATTTTATCTATTGGGCCAAGCAGGTGTCAGGTGTGGGCGGGGCCAAGTGCCTGGGCGCGGAGGTCTGCGGCTCCGGCAAGGTACGGGTGATCGTCCTGTCCGACCGATACGCCGCCCCGGATGACGTGATCCTGGGCAACGTCAAAGCCCACATTGAGGAGGAGCGCCAGATCGGCGCGGCGGTAACGGTGGCCGCCGCCGCCCCCAAGGCCGTTGCCGTGGAGGTGACGGTGGTGGTGGCCAGCGGTTACAGCCTGACCGATATCCGGCAGAATATCCAGACGGCGCTGCAGCGGTATGTGGACAGCGTGAACCGGGAGGACTTCAGCACCCCGCCCACCCTGAAGGATGAGGGACGGCAGAGCAGTATCAGCTATTACCGCATCGGTGATCTGATCTTCGGTGTGGAGGGCGTGGCCGATATTATCAGCTACACACTTAACGGCGGCCTGACCTCGCTGGCCTCCGACTATGAGGAATATTTCTCCCTGGGGGAGGTGGCCGTCAGTGGCAATCAATGACAGGTTCATGCTCCCCAAGCGGGTGCGGACTATGGAGCAGATGGCTGACCTGCTGGCAGCGGAGCAGGCTGAACTGGATCAAACCCAGCGCACCATCACGGCGCTGGAGAACCAACTGACCATCAACACCAGCACCCACCTGCTCCCCCGCCATGAGCGTCTGTTCGCCCTGCCTGTCAATACCACGGAGAGCCTGGAGGTGCGCCGGGCCAGGGTGCTGGCCAAGCTGAACACACGGGGGACCACCACCGTGCGGGCCATCCGGGATATGGTGGAGATCATCACCGGGCGGGAGGGCGATGTGATAGAGCATTTTGAGGACTATGCCTTTTCCGTGCTGATCAAGCTGCTGCCTAACGACGCCACCGCCGACGTGCAGGAACTGATCCGGCAGGTCGAGGAAATCAAACCCGCCCACCTGCTCTTTGACATCATCGCGGCCTTTCGGCCCACTCCGCTGGTGCATGAGAACCGCCTGACCTTTCACCGGCTGGCCATACGCTTCTCCTGCTCCAATTCCAGAGGGACGCCGGTGATCCGTTTTGATGGCAGCATCCATTTTGACGGCTCCAGCCAGTTCAACCAGGCCCCCGATGGGATCAGCTTCTGGCGGGCCGCATTCAGAACGTCATTTTTTAACCGGGAGGCCATCACCGGCACCGTGACCATAGATGATTGGTGCGCCTTTGATGGCACCGTTGCTTTTGACGGCTCCCGGAAATTTAACGCGCAGCACACGCAGGAGGAGTTATAGATGAATGAAAACAGCGTGATCACCAGGACCCGGCGCATCAAGTTCTGTCAGGCGTCCAGTGACGCCACCAAGCCACTGCCCATCATCACCCACATCGCCTTTGGCAGCGGTGGTGTAAATCTCAGCGGGGAGCCTATCGCGCCATCGGAGGCACAGACGGCCCTGAACACGGAGATCGCCCGATACCCGGTGGACAGCGTGACCTACCCGGAGGAGACCACCGCCCGCTATGCGGTGACCATCCCCAAGGATGACCTGGCGGGCGAGATCATCAATGAGGCCGCCCTGGTGGACAGCGAGGGGGACGTGGCCGCCATCAAGACCATGTACTCCAAGCAGAAGGATGCGGGCGTCAGCTTCACCTTTGAGTTCGACGATGAATTTTAACCAGGAGGGAACTGAGAATGGCAGAGGAATATTACACTCTCCCGGAGGCCCCGGTTTATAACGCAGAGGAGATCAGGAAAATCCAGGACAGCGACCCGGTGCGGGCCAGCACTATTGTCAACCCGGTGGTGGAGCGGCTGATCGAGAACACCCACGCCGTCAAGCTGCAGGCCGATGATAACACAGCGGCCATCGGCAGGACGCTGGGCGTGGCCGAGGACGCCGATGACAAAGCGGAACGCGCCCTCCGGGCCGCCCAGCAGGCCGCCCAGGACGCAGCCGGTGCCAGACTGTCGGCAGACCAGGCCATGGTGGCCGCTGACGCCGCCCTGGAGGCCATCACGAAGCTGGCCAATACCATCGACGCCATCCCCTCGCAAAACGGCAGCCTGACCTATACGGGCAGCGTACAGACGCCCTCCTGGAACAGCTTCAACCCTGACGCCCTGGAAATCGGCGGGGAGACCTCCGGCACCAACGCCGGGACCTACACCGCCACCTTTACCCCCAAGGAGAACTACACCTGGGGCGACGGCACCAACGATGCCCGGTCCGTGACCTGGACCATCGGGCGGGCGGCTATCGCCGCCGCGCCGGTCCAGAGCGGGAGCCTGACCTATACCGGCCAGACGCAGACCCCCAGCTGGAGCAACTACAACACGGGCCAGCTGACCATCGGCGGCACCACAAGCGCCACCGAGGCCGGGAGCCACAGCGCCATGTTCACCCCCACGGCGAACTATCAGTGGAGCGATGGCAGCACGGCGGCGCGGTCTATCTCCTGGACTATCGGGCGGGCCGTCATCGCCGCCACCCCGACGCAGAGCGGGAGTCTGACCTATACTGGCAACACACAGACCCCCAGCTGGAGCAACTATGACAACGCCCAGCTGACCATCGGCGGCACGGCCAGCGCCACCAACGCCGGGACCTATTCGGCCTCCTTTACACCCACCGCCAATTATCAGTGGTCTGACGGGAAAACCACCACGAAGTCGGTAAACTGGACCATCGGTAAGGCGGCGGGCAGCCTGTCCCTGAATAAGACCAGCATGACCCTGAACGGCTCCACCAAATCCAGCACCATCGCGGTGACACGGGCCGGGGACGGCGTGGTGAGCGCCACCTCCAGCAATACCAGCGTGGCCACCGTCAGCGTGTCCGGGACCACAGTTACAGTTACCGGGAAAGCCTACGGTACGGTGACCATCACGGTCAAGGTGGCGGCGGGGACCAACCACACGGCTCCGGCAGATAAGACCTGCAGCGTGACGGTGAACGTGTTTAACACCTCTATCGCCAGCAACAGCTGGGAGGCGATCAAGGCCGCCAGCGATGCCGGGGAGGGGGCCAACTTCTGGAGCGTGGGCGATACCAAGCCCATTGTCATCAACGGGAAGGTGGGCAATTACACCTTCTCCAACCTGACCATTAACCCCTTTATCCTGGGCTTCAACCACAACAGCGCCAAGGAGGGGACCAAGCGTATCCACTGGCTGATCGGGAAGATCAGCGGCAAGATGGTGGGCCTGTGCGATGATAAATACAACTCTAATGTTTCCGGCACTGGCTACTTCTCCATGAATGGCAGCAACACCAACGTGGGCGGCTGGAAGGACAGCTATATGCGCAAGACGCTGCTGGGCAACAGCAACACGCCCACCAGCCCGCTGGCCAACAGCCTGATGGCCGCTCTGCCCTCCGACCTGCGGGCCGTAATGAAGGCGGTGACCAAGTACACGGACAACGTGGGCAACGCCACCGGCCACACTGCAGGAAATGTGACCAGCACCAGCGATTACCTGTTCCTGTTGTCGAACTATGAAGTACAAGGCAACGATGGCTATGCAAATAGCTATGAGAAGAACTCTCAGGCTCAGTACGACTATTTTAAAGCAGGTAACAGCAAGGTGGCCTACAAGCACAACGCCACAGGTACAGCCGTGTGGTGGTGGCTGCGGTCCCCCTATTACAGTGACAACCACTATTTCTGCAATGTCACCACGGACGGCACCTGCGACGGCTACAACGCTTACTACTCGGCTGGGCTGCTGCCCGGCTTTACTGTCTAATCCTCCGCAGAGTATCCAGCCCCCATCCCACCCGCGCAAGCGGGTGGCCCACCGGGGCCACGACCACCGGCCCGCAGGGCCGGAACATGGAGGGCGCGTAAGCGCCCGACGCGATTTTTGAAAATTGGCCCTATATTTTGAACCCCGTTTGTGGTATACTCAGGCGAGATATGATAGCGAAAGGGGTGAAAATATGTCGGTGCTGAAAAATCGGCGCATCACCAGCAAGGCAGATTTTGTGAACACAGCCAGCGAGATTTACGATGATGTCATCGAATTTTTAACAAGGCTGTCTACCCGATACTCCCGCCTGATGGCCGAGCCGATTGCGAAGCTGGCCGGAGAGGTGGAGGACCATGCGGAAAAAGCCAACAGCATTTTTCCTTCAGACCCACAGCGGATCGACCTGCGCATAGGGCATCTTCTGGAGGCCAGGGCCGCCCTGATGGCGCTGGATGTGCGGCTTGCCAAGTGTTATCGCATTATGAACAAAAACCCGGAGGGGTGCTTCACTACTGCCAAGGGCAGGACGCTGGACGCCAAGGAGGCGTCGGAGCGGCTGGAGGCGATGGCAGATAATCTTGGGGCCAAGATTGACCGCGAGAATGATCTGCTGAAAGGCCAGATCGAATCAACGAGTAAGCGCCGGAAGAAATAAGGATCGCTTGGGTGTACTTCTGATAATTTACTGCGAGCCGTGTGGTGGTGGCTGCGGTCCCCCTATTACAATAACAACAACAATTTCTGCAATGTCAACACGGACGGCAACTACAACAACAACAACGCTTACTACTCGGCTGGGCTGCTGCCCGGATTTTACGAAAATACGAGGTCAAACGGAGTAACGATTGTGAAAGACGACCTTCGTAAAAGGAGAAGTACTTCCCTGGGTTTCAATCCCTAAAACTGCCCTTTGATGCCCTTGCACGGACGCTTCTTGCATGGCGTGGGATGTGCCTGACCACGTTTCATGTGCCGGGGCAACGCAGATTTAGACGGCACCCTACAAGACAACTGTACGGAGGGCGAATACTTTATTATGACAAGCCAGGAGCGCCGGGAGGCGCGATACCAACGCCGCAAAGCAAAGCGGCAGGCCAGAAGGGAAGCCAGGTGCGCAGCCCTCGGCCCTATCGACAAGGTGTTTTCCTATCGGAAAATGTTCTTTTACGGACACCGCTGCTGCAACGGAGTCAACTGGAAGCAGTCAACGCAGAACTTCAAATTGCACCTGTTTTCCGGCACCGCAAGACGCCGGAGGGAGGTGCTGGAGGGCCGCTGGAAGCCCAAGAAATGCACCCACTTTACCCTGTGTGAGCGGGGTAAGGTGCGGCCCATCGACGCCCCGCACATCACGGACCGGCAGGTGCATAAGACACACTGCAACGAGGTCCTGATCCCCCTCTACACCCCCAGCATGATCCACGACAACGGGGCCAGCCAGCGGGGCAAGGGCCTGCACTGGCATTTCCGGCGCATCAAAGACCAGCTGCACTGGCACTTTCGCCGGTGGGGCCGGGAGGGCGCTGTTGGGCTGATAGACCTGAAGGGCTTCTTTCCCAACGCTCCGCGCTGGAGCATCTATCAGCGGCACCAGCTGCTGATCACGAATCCTGACCTGCGCTGGCTGGCTGATACGGTGGTCCAATACGCCCCCAGCACCGCGCCGGAGCGGGGGATGCCCCTGGGCGTGGAGCCGTCCCAGCAGGAGATGGTGGCGCTGCCCAGCGCGGTGGACAACTGGCTGAAGTGCCAGAAGGGCATCCATTGTGCCGGGCATTACATGGATGACTATTACATCATCATGCCCGATGTGGAGCAGCTGAAGGCGGTGATCCGGGAGATGGTGCGGCGGTTCGAGGCCATGGGTATCCGGGTAAATAAGCGGAAATGCAAGATCATCCCCCTCACAAAACCCTTCCGCTGGTGCAAGGCTCGATTCACGCTGACAGAGACCGGGAAGATCAGGGTCAACGGCAGCCGGGACGGGGTAAAGCGCGCCCGCCGAAAGCTGAAGCTGTTTTATCGAGAGTTCAAGGCCGGGAAGCGCCCCTTTGCGGACGTGGAGCAGTACATGAACTGCCAGAGCGCGTACTATAAGAATTTCAACGACCATGGTCGGTTGCTTCGCCTGCAGCGACTGTATCATGCAATCTTTTTCGGAGGTGGACAATGTTCAGGATCGCAAAAAACGGGGCCAGCGCTGGTATGACTGATGCCCCAACCTACATCAAACAACACAGCAATGGCAGCTTTGTCCTTTGCCCGGAGCCGGAGGCTTCGGGCATTGCCTTTGCCGGTTCAGTTTATCATCTGCTGGGCCGGGAGCCGTTAGAGAACGCAGAGACTGTGGCTCTGGAGGAGATCGACGCCGGGCGGGAGATTGCTGAGGCCCAAGAAGCCGTGACCACATCCGCTCGGCTCACCGGGCAGATTTCCGTGGCGGCCAGGCTTTATGTTCAGACCGCCGCAGACATTCCGGACGCCGCTGCTTTGGAAATGCCCAGCCTTTTCCGTACCTGGGTTGAGGCATTGGCTGAGGGGAGCCTGCTGGCACAAGGCACTATCATAAACGATGGCAGCACTCTTTATCGTGTGGTCCAGCCGGGGGGCGTTACTCCGCAGGAACACCAGCCGCCTCACGGGGAGGGTATGCTGGCCGTGTACCGTCCTATCGACGCAACCCACGAAGGCACCCAGGACGATCCCATCCCTTATGTGTTCGGTATGGACTGCAGGCAGGGCAAATATTATAGCCTGGCTGGGGCGTTATACCTCTGCAAGACGGATATGCCTGCCTGCGTCTGGCCACCTGACACGGCGGGCCTGTGGCAATGGGAAGTGGCATAGACCATGGAGCATAACAGCTATATCGCCAGGAGGCGGGCCAGGTTTTCAGGCATCGGCGGCATCCCGGTAAATATCCCCTACGGGACGGCGCTGGAAGCCAGAGAGGGTTTCATCCTTTTTAAAGGGCGGCCCGTGTGCGCGGTCACCAGCCAGAACGCCTACGACCATTTCAGCCAGAACGATGACGGCTGTGGCCGGGAGCGCGGGACGCTGGTGGCCGAGATTATCTCCTGCCTGGAGCGGCGGGATGATGGCTACCAGGCCCGCTGGGATAAGGTGTGGGGCGATTCCCTGTGCCAGAAATACAGAAGGCCGGAGCATGAGGACTTCTGGCTGTGGAACTATGATTTTTTCAATGCGCCGGTGGTGGACCTCCACCACATCGCCCGGCTGATCGGGGCGCGGTAAGTTCAGATAGAAAGGCTGCTCACAGAGCGGCCTTTTTATATTGCCTTTAAAAACCGTTTGAAAGGAGGTGGTGGCCTATGTCCCGCTGATGGCTGACGGGTGCCGGAGCAAGGACGGCGCGGCTCCGGCGCAGCCCAGGGAGCGCCGAGAACAACGAAAGGAAGATACGCATGGAAATCTATGAGATCATCGGCAAGCTGCTGGCCGCCTTTGTGGTGGGCCTGGTTGCCTACCTGGTGCCGAAGGCCAGGGCCTGGTTCGTGGCCAACACCGACAAGACCACCCAGGAGCGGATCAACCAGCTGGTCACGGCTTTCGCCAGGGCAGCGGAGCAGCTGTTCCACGACACGGACCCCTCCGGGGCCAAGCGCCAGCAGTTTGTCAGGGAACAGCTGTCTGCCCTGGGCATTGAGATCACCGAGGCCGTTATTAACATGATCGAGGGCGCGGTGTGGGAGATCAACACGGAAACCAAGAAAGCCCAGGTGCAGGCCAAGGAGATCGTTTCCGCGAATGTGGACGCCCTGGCAGAGGCGGTGACGCAGGAGGTGCTTGCCCGACTGCCGGGGCAGATGCATGAATAAACGGCCTGTTTCCTATCTCCAGACCGACTCCCGGTGGGCCAAGAAGCCCTACCGAGTGCCGGGGGAGAGCAGCACCATCGGGGACTCCGGGTGCGGTCCCACCGCCGCCGCCATGCTGATCGAAACGCTGACCGGCAAGACCTACACCCCGGAGGACGCCTGCGCCTGGTCTGTCGCCCATGGGTATAAGGCCCTGAAGGCGGGGACCTATTACAACTACTTCGCCCCGCAGTTCGCGGAGTTTGGCATCAAGTGCTGGCAGCTGTCCTGGACCAACGGCTACCACAACCCCAAGGCCAAGGTCCACGACCAGGCCCTGGAGTATCTGAAGCAGGGATACTACCTGATCGCCCTGATGAAGAAAGGCACCTGGACTGGCGGCGGCCACTTCGTGGTGGTTTGGTGGGCGGATAATAAAATCCGCATCAATGACCCGGCCAGCACCAGGGACAAGCGCCTGAACGGGGACCCGGCAACCTTCCGCAACGAGGCCGCCTACTATTGGGTGGTGGACGCCAGGGCCTACAACAACGGCGGCGGGGCCTCTCCCGCAGTGCCGGAGTACAGCACTTATACCGTGAAGGCCGGGGACAGCCTGTCGGCCATTGGTGCCAAGACGGGGGTGGACTGGAAAACCATCGCCGCCCTGAACGGTATCAGCAGCCCTTACACCATCCACCCCGGCCAGGTGCTGAAGCTGGCCGAGAAGCCCAAGGAGGACGATGACATGGACCAGGATAAGTTCAATAAGATGTTTGAAACGGCGATGCAGCAGTATCGCCAGAACCTGCGGGATAACGACTGCGGCGAGTGGAGCCGGGCGGCCCGGCAGTTCGCCGTGGACCAGGGCATTTTCGCCGGGAGCGGCACCACGGCCTCGGATGGCCAGCCCAACATGATGTGGGAGGACCTTCTGACCCGTGAGCAGTGCGCCCAGGTGCTTTACCGCTTCGCTCAGAAGTTCAACCTGGTATGACCGTCACCATAGGCGGTAAGAGGTCCCGGAGCCGCAAGAAAACCAAGCGGACCGACTACTCCAAGCAGATGATCACCGATATCCGGGCGCTGCTTTGGGTGGTGACGGTGGGTGGGCTGCTGCTGGCCGCCTACTGCATCCGCACAGGTTACACCGGGGCGCTGCCCTGGCTGACCGCCATGGTGGGACTGCCCTGGACCGCTCACGGTGTGGTCTGCTCCAACTATCTCAGCATGGCCAAGTCTGACCACAGGCGGGGCGGAATCACCTTTGAGAGCGCAAAGGCAAAGGACTTCACCCAAGTGGCCGAGGAGGGCGAAAACAGCCCCCCAATTTAACAACATAGGGGTGCGGACAAGCCGCACCCCTCCTGTGATTTATCCGAGGATAATGCCCCTTTAATCATTATCAGGAGGGATAGATCACATGGAAAGCTGTATTGGATGGATTGGCGGCAAACGGCTGCTGCGGAAAGCCATCCTGGAGCGGTTCCCCACCGATGAAGTGGGGCGTTATATCGAGGTGTTTGGCGGGGCTGGATGGGTACTTTTCGCAAAGGAGAAAAAATCCGGCCAGTTGGAAGTTTATAATGACATCAACGGGGGCCTGGTAAACCTGTTCCGCTGTGTGAAATATCACTGCGGCGAGGTACAGAAGGAACTGGACTGGCTGCTGACTTCCAGGGAGCAGTTCTTTGACTGCCTGGCACAGCTGGATACTCGCGGCCTGACCGACATTCAGAGGGCGGCGCGGTTCTTCTATACGGTTAAAATCAGCTTCGGTTGTGACCAGCGCACCTACGCCACCAGTTCAAAAACGATTGACACCGCATCAGCGTATCTGGAAAAGATTAAGGAGCGCCTGCGGGGAGTCAACATCGAACACAAGGACTTTGCTGACCTGATCCGTGTGTATGACCGCAAAAACGCGCTGTTCTACCTCGACCCGCCCTATGTTGGCACGGAGGGGTATTACGACAGCCCCTTTAAGATGGAGGACCACCAGCGTTTAAAGACCGTTCTGGAGGGCATCAAGGGCCGTTTCATTTTGTCCTATAACGACTGCCCGATGATCCGGGAATTGTATTCCGAGTATCGCATTGATGGTGTGAGCAGAAAAACCACGCTGGCAGGCAACGGAGACAACAACCAGCTTTTTGCCGAGGTTATCATCCGCAATTTCTAACCGTTTTCGTTGCGTTCTCACAAAATAATCACAGATATACACCTTGCTGGTAGAATGTCCCTAAAGGGGCATTTGTGATGATTAAAAACCATCTATCGCGCATCCTCGGAGAACGCAGGATGAAGCAAGCGGACCTTGCCAGGATTACGGGCATCAGGCCGACCACAATCAGCGAACTGTACAACGAAGTCGCTGAACGTGTCAGCCTCGATCACCTGGATAAGATTTGCGAAGCCTTAAACTGCACCCTGAACGAACTGCTGGAATACATACCAAACCAGCATCGCCGTACAGGGAAAGACCTGATCCTGGAGGAGCATGGAAACCGCAAGAAAAAACCACGCTAATCTGGGCAAAAGAAAAGGCGTTTAAGAGGTTTTAAAAGGACCGCTTAAACGCTTTTTCTTTTTTGCAGATTGTGTGAAAGGTTTTCGCAGCTTGTGCGCAAAGCAACATCCAGATAGGTAAACCGGATCTCAACTATAAATTCTTTCGCCTCGCCGTCATCGTTCTTTGTCTCGATACCAAGTTCTTGCAAATCCTCCTCGCGGAACGCCACGGCATAACCATCCACAGGGACAACCATGTTGTTTCTCAGACAATCCACCGTGTTGCCGTAAAAGCCGTACTCAGTTTTGTCGTTATTCTTATACTGCTCATAATAAACCAGGGCGGGCTTGATAAACTTGGAATTCCAGTCCCCGTAGTGGGGCAGTCCCACCAGCCCCGGGAAGGGATACACGTCCAGGGCCATGCCCTCCAGCAGGTTATAGGGGTGGCTCTGGTCAAACCCCTTGCGCTCGAACGCATTACCCATCGTTTTCACAAAGTCGTTTTCAGCCATCTCGTCGTATGACTTTTTGTTATCTGTAGAGATCCCCTCCAGATAGTAGCAATTAATCGCGGTAGTGCCATTATTACTGGGCACTCCGGGCGTTATCGTCACACCTTCATTCGAGCCACGATACTGTATAGCAGAATAGACGTTCGTGCCATTTATTGTTCCTTTGCAGTTGCAGACCCCCGCAACTGCGTTATTTTTCTCCATATAAACGAATCCTGCGGTATAGACATCTTTCAGCGTAGTCGAACTCGAAGTCCCTCCAGCCGCAACCTCGCCAATCAACCCGCCAATAGTCGTTCCTGCGGTCAGGTAGCAGTCCGCGTAGGACGTGTTGACCGTTATTTTACCCTTCGCCTGTCCCACCATGCCGCCCGCAATATTTGTCCCCTTCACCAGCGTGGCCGCCAGGCAGTCCGTGATCGTTCCGCCATTCAGCTGGCCCACCAGTCCACCGGCCTCAGTGCCAACGATCTGATAATGGTCATCCTTCAGCTCAGTCCCTGTTATGGAAGCCTTCAGCTCCTCCAGCTCCTCGCCCTCCCAGTAGACCCAGCAGTTTGTGAAGGTCGTGTCTGTGGCAACTCCCACCAGCGCCCCGGCGGGCAAATCTTTACCTGTGCTCTTATCCTTGCCCTCCACCTCGGTGTTGATCAGGCGCACATCCTGGAACTCCATACCAGAGGGTACAGTGGCAAACAAACCGCCCGCAGACTTCCCGGCCGCGCTGTCCGCCGTCACCGTCAGCCCCTTGATAAAGTGCGTGACAGAGTCAGCCCCATTCGCCGCATAGGAGCCGCAATAGGACTTCAGTTCATCATTCACAATGGCAATGGGCTTAAACTCGTAATTCTTATAATACTCAAGCTCGCTGGTGCTCTGCTCAATATCGGCGATCTGCACCGCCTTGGTTTTATCCTCTACGTCGGAATGATTTTTATCCAAGTTTTGCAGGTGCCGCAGGTTCCCGATATAGGCGGTATCGCTGCCATGGGTCTCGTCGGCAAACAGGCTGTTCCCCGTATCGGACGCGGTTGGGCTGCGCACGGTGCCGCCCTCAATCCACGCCTCCACGGTAAAGTCCCAGCCGAAGGAGCTGGGTTTATTGCCTGTAACAGCACCATTATACAGATCCTTAAACTGCTTGCCCGCTTCCAGCGAATCCAGCACCAGTTTATAGGTATACGTCGTGCCGTTTATACCTGGCCTTGATCCTGTCAGGTTCCACTTACTTAGCTCAAGATCTATCTCGTACTGCCTTTCCGTACTATTGGCATGGTACAGCTTCACCACTGGTTTCCTTGTCTCCAGCATCTCACCCGTCGGCACCTCATAGGTGAGCTCCACCCACAGCTCCTCCTCGTTGTGCACGATAAGGATGGGCGCCTTCAGCGCGTTGGTCTTATCATTTCCCGCCGCCTCGCCGCCGTAGTAGCCGATCATCCGCTTCGCATCCAGCCGCTTCTGCCGGGAGGAATTCCACCACGTCTCATAAAAGTCCTGGAAATTAGCATTATTGTCCAACAGTTTGCCGTCCTCGGCGTAAAACACGTCGGTGACACTCCCCGTGTTCACCTCATACACGATATAGAAATAGCCCTCACGCAGCGCCGGGTCAATCGTTCCCACGGGCAGCAGATCCTCCAGCTGGTTGGCGCTACCGCTGTAGTATATGTAGCGGTACTCGGCGTTCGCCGCGCCGCCGCCCGCCGCCAGGGGGGTGGCACTCTTGTCCTTGTCCGGGGGAGTCACTATACCGCCCCCAGTCGTTCCCGCCGCCTTCACCTGCTCCTCCAGCCGCCCGCCGGCGGACAGCAGCACCGCCCGGTTCTCCGCGGCCAGGTAGATCTCCCGGGCTGTATTGTCCAGCTCAGTGATGTGGAGCCAGCGGGCATAGTACACCACCGCCACTATCCCTATCGCCAGCAGGATGGCCACAATGGCCGTCACCGCCAACATCTCTACCAGGGTGAATCCGTTGTTCCGTTTTTTGCTTGCTCTGAACTTCATAGCGACGCTCCTTACTATAACGGCACGGGCCTGAACCTGAAAAAGCGGAGACGTAAATGTTCATTTACTTTCCGTAGGTTATCATATACCAGCTTGTGCTTTTTGGCAATCCTATTTTTGCGCAAAATGCCAAACGCATCAGGAAGGATTTACATCCCGCCGGTCTCCTCTGTGCCAGCCTTACGCCTGCAAGTTCATAGTTTCCATGAAATCAAATAATACTATAGGAAAGGCGAAAAGTCAACCGGTAGTATTACCCAAGTACACTATGGGAAAACTTCTTTTTGTTACACTGATAGCGGAAAGGAGGGGATACTACATGATCGATTGCAGCGAAAAGCTCCGCCAGCTTCGGGCAGGCAAGCACCTGACCCAGGAGCAGCTGGCCCATCGGGTGGGGGTCACCAAGGGGATGATCAGCGCCTATGAGACTGCCAGCAAGGCGCCCTCCCTGGAAGTGCTGATCCGCCTGTCCCGGGTGCTGGGGGTGACGGTGGACTATCTGGTGTGCGTGGACGCGCCCAGATATGTGGATCTGTCCGCCCTGGATGACAGCTCCGCCGCCCTGGTCATCGCCCTGGTGGACAAGCTGGGGCAGAATCCACAACAGCAGTCCCAATAGCTCCCGTCTTTTTGGGCGGCTTGCATAGTCAGATTGTACCATGTATTGTATCACATTTCCAGACCCTTGTGTTTGTTTTTTCTTGAAATGCCTGATTTTCTGCGTGGAAAGCAACCGGGGCGCCCGGGGATCAATCGTCCCTCGGGCGCCTTGTCTAAAACGCGTACCTCATATAAGCTTTTTTCAGCTGAGGCGCCAACTTTCGGGACACAGGCAGCCGCCGCCCGTTAAACAGCAGCAGCTCGCTGCCCGTCAGCCCGTTGACGAATTCCAGGTTGACAATATAGGCCCGGTGGGGGGAAAAGAACCGGGCGTCCCCCTCCAGCCGCTCCAGCAGGGAGGTGAGGGTGGCCGAGGTTTCCAGCACCATGCCGTTGGACAGGGTGCACACACGGCTGTGGTCAAAGCTCTCCACCAGCACCAGCTCCCGCAGGCGGATCTTCCGGATGCCCTCCCTGGTTTTCAGCAGCAGGTGCAGATCGTCCGCCGGGGTGAGGGCCTGCACCGCCGCCAGAATGGCCTTGCAGAAGGCGTCCCGCTCCACCGGCTTGAGCAGATAGCCCGCGGCGTTGACGGAAAAGGCGTCCAGGGCGAACTCCCGGGACGAGGTGAGGAACAGGATCTGGGCGGTCTCCCCCCGCTCCCGGATCTTCCGGGCCAGCTCCAGCCCGGACATATGGGGCATGAGGATGTCCAGCAGATAGAGGTCGAATCCGCCCTTTTCCTCCAGCCGCTCCAGCAGATCATAGGGCGAGCGGAAGGTCTCCACCGTGGCGGGCACGTCGGGGCGGCTGCGGAAAAACTCGCCGGTGAAGGTCTCCAGCCGCTCCAAATCCCCCGGGTCGTCGTCACAGATACACAGCTTCAGCAATGGGATTTCCTCCTTAATCCAGAATAGACGGCTGGACAAGAAGGCCCTCCAGCACCTGAGCGGGGATGATAAATTCCGGCGCGCCCATGCTCCCCGGCGCCACCTGGCACTCGTTGAAGGCGATCACCAGCTGGCTGTCCCCGTTGATGTAAAAATTCTGATCCGGGTCGATGGTCTGGAACCACTCGTCCTCCCGCCAAATCCCGCCGGGAGCGTAATAGTCCCCCTCCCCCTTGGCCTGCCGGTCGATCATCTGCCGCAGAACCTCCTGGCTGATGGCCTCCACATAGCCCTCCTTCAGCAGATCGGACAGCGACAGCGCCCGGTTCCTCCTCTTGTCATAGTTGAGGAACCGGTTGAACTGGCCGGAACTGCCCCGGTTCACCACCCCGTCGAACCGCACCACCAGCAGGGCGGCGTCGTCCCTCACCACAGTATACCCCACATCCATGTCCGTATAGATGCCGTAGGTTCGGGATACGTACTGCAAAAAGGAGTCCCACGCCAGCTTTTCCAGCTCCGGGACGTCGGGCGTCCCGTCCTCCCCGGGCTCCTCCTCCCGGCTGCCTGACAAGCTGTGGGCCCCCAGCAGCCACACTGCCCCGTCCACCACAGAGGCAGCCTGCATCTCCCGGGCCACCCGCACCGCCCTGGACAGGCTGCTGGCTGTGATGCACACCAGAAACAGCGCCGTCAGCGCCACCGCGGGCCAGACGGTTCTGCGCCCGCGGGTGCTTCTGCGCTCCACCGAGTCGAACAGCACCACGTGGAGGCGGAACTCCCCCTCGGCCCATTCGCACTGGAGCAGGCCGTTGTATTTCCGCACCACCGCCTGGACGTTGCGCAGGCCGTAGCCGTGGCCCTTCTCCCGGGGCGTGGTGGGCATACCCTCCCCGTCCAGCTCCACCGGGATGGGGCAGGAGTTGTCCACAGCGATGGTGAGCCTCCGGTTGTCATTGAGCCGGGCGCTCAGCCGGATCCGGCGCTCCCCTCCCCCGGGGATGGCCTGGCAGGCGTGGACGGCGTTTTCCAGGCCGTTGGCGAAGATCACGCACAGATCCGCCTCGTCAAAGGGGAGCTGATCCGGAATGCGCACGTCCGCCTCCACGGCGCAGCCGCACTCCCTGGCCCGGCTGATCTGGGCGGCCAGCACCGCGTTCACCGCCGGGTTGCCGCACCACGTCTCCCCCTCCACGGCGGTGAGCTGGCCCGCCAGCCGGCCGATGTACTGCCGCGCACTGTCCGTCTCCCCCCGCTGGAGCAGGCTGTCCAGCGTGCTCAAGTGGTGGCGCATATCGTGGCGGTAGGCCCGGCCCAGCTCCAGCTTTTTCTGAAGGGCCTCGTAATCCTGGCGCTGGATGGCCAGCTGCTGCGCCGCCGCCCGGTCGGCCTCCTCCGTCCGGGCGATGGACGCGGACAGCAGGATCAGCCGGCTCACCACCAGCAGCATGGACAGGGTGGCCAGGAAGATCAGCGCCGCCGTCCCCGGATCCGCCGTGCCGCTCCCGATGTGGGAGAGCAGCAGGAACACGATGGACGTGGGAAACAGCAGCGGCAGCCAGCCCCCGGAGTATTCCCGCAGGCAGGTCTGGAACGGCCGGCGCAGGAATCCGGCCAGCACCGTCAGCGCCGCCGCCGCGGGCAGCGGCGGGCCCAGCAGCAGCACCGCCTGCCACGGCCCCTCCTCCAGCCAGCCGGCCGCCACGGCCGTCACCTGGTACAGGCAGCGCAGGATAAGGGCCGTCAGCAGCCCCGCCATCCACACCGTGCAGGTCTGGATAAATCCGTTTTTGGAGAGGATGTGGACATAGACGATGGCGGGGACATAGGCCGTCGCCGCCATCAGGGAGAGCATCAGGGCATAGCTTTCCCCCAGCAGGAGCACGCCGGCCTGAACCGCCAGCTCCGCCGCCAGGAAGCCCGCCCTTGCCGCCCAGGCGATCCGGCGGGGGACGCGATCCTCCATCAGCAGCCCGCACACCAGCAGGAACGTGAGAAACCGTATCCCCTCCCACAACAACAGGCTGTAGTCCATCAAGCCCATCCAAAGCCCCCCTCTCCGCCCTTTCCGCGGCAGTAATTATATTATTATAGCATACCTTGCCCCTGTCCCGCACCCCCTGGCTTTCACGTTTCACGAAAAAAATTTGTCGTTTCGCGCCGGCCGGGGAGGGGAGCCGCCTTCCCCCTTGCAAACTATCCTCGGAACAGGTATAATATAGCGTAAACCTTCCAGGAAAAGGGGGCCGCCGCCCGTGAAGAAGAAACCCGTCAAGCTCACCCCCGGCCGTATGCTGGCCGCGGGCTTTCTGGGCATCATCCTGGCGGGGGCGCTGCTGCTGTCCCTGCCCTTCGCCAACCGGACGGGCCGCCCCCTCCCCTTTCTGGACTGCCTGTTCACCTCCACCTCCGCCACCTGCGTCACCGGCCTTGTGGCGGCGGACACCTGGACGCAGTTCAACGGCCTGGGCCAGCTCATCCTGCTGGTGCTCATCCAGGTGGGGGGGCTGGGCTATATGACCATGGTGCTGATGGCCTCCATGCTGCTGGGCCGGAAGATCAGCCTGCGCCAGCGGGATCTCATGCTGGAGAGCGTCAGCGCCGAGCGGCTCAGCGATGTGTATATCCTCCTGCGCTATATCCTGCGGGGAACCGCCGCCATCGAGTGCGCCGGGGCGGCCCTGCTGGCCGTCCGCTTCGTGCCCGAGCTGGGGCTGGGCCGGGGGCTGTGGTTCGCGGTGTTCCACAGCGTATCCGCCTTCTGCAACGCGGGCTTCGACCTGATGGGCTTCCGGGAGCCCTACAGCTCCCTCACCTACTACGCGGACGACCCCCTGGTGAACCTCACCGTGTGCGCCCTGGTGCTGCTGGGCGGGCTGGGCTTCCTGGTGTGGCGGGAGGTGTGGGAGAAGGGCCTGCGCCTGCGCCGGTATTCCCTCCACGCCAAGATCATGCTGTCCGCCACCCTGATTCTCACCCTGGGGGGCGCGGTGCTGTTCTGGCTGGCGGAGCGGGACAACCTGCTGGCCGGCATGGCCCCCGGGGAGCAGGCCCTGGCCTCCCTGTTCCAGGCGGTGTCCCCCCGGACGGCGGGATTCAACACCGTGGATCTGGCCTCCCTCACCAGCGCGGGAGGGCTGCTCACCATTGTGCTCATGTTCATCGGGGCGGGCCCCGGCTCCACCGGCGGCGGCGTCAAGGTCACCACCGTGGCCGTCTGCCTGCTCACCCTGTGGGCCTATATCCAGGGCAGGCGGGAGGTGGGGGCCTTCAACCGCCGGCTGGACGAGGGCCAGATCCACCGCTCGGCGGCGGGGGCCACCCTCTACCTGACCCTGGCCATGGCCGGGGGCTTCGCCCTGCTGGCCACCCAGCCCTTCCCCCTCCAGGACGCCCTGTTCGAGGTGTTCTCCGCCATGAGCACCGTGGGGCTGTCCACCGGCATCACCCGGGCCCTGTCCCCCCTCAACCGGGTGCTGATCCTGGTGATGATGTACTGCGGACGGATCGGCAGCCTCACCATGATGATGGCCCTGGCGGAGCGCCTGCCCCCCCGGGTCAAGGATCCCATAGAGCGCATCACCATCGGGTGACGGCGCGGTTAAACCCAAAAACGGAAAGGTGTGATCAGAATGGCCGCCACATTCCTGGTGATCGGCCTGGGCCGCTTCGGCACCAACCTGGCCCTGCGGCTCATGGATCAGGGCAACGAGGTGATGGTGCTGGACAGCAGCGAGGAGGCCGTCAGCCACATCGCCCCCCACGTCACCCAGGCCAAGGTGGGCGACTGCATGGACGAGGAGGTGCTGGCCTCTTTGGGGGTGGACGGCTTCGACTTCTGCTTCGTGTGCATCAGCGAGAACTTCCAGTCCTCCCTGGAGATCACCTCCCTGCTCAAGGAGCTGGGGGCCCCCATGGTGGTGGCCAAGGCCGACCGGGATCTCCACGCCCGCCTGCTGCTGAAGATCGGCGCGGACGAGGTGGTGTTCCCCGAGCGGGACATGGCCCAGCGCACCGCCATTCGCTTCAGCGTCAACGGGGCCCTTGAATATGTGGAGCTGGCCCCTGGGTATGCTATCTTTGAGCTGGACGTGCCCGATCACTGGGCGGGGCTCACCCTCCTGGATTTGGACATCCGCAAAAAGTGGAATGTGAACGTCATCGGCCGCAAGGAGGACGGGGCCATCCTGCCCATCGCCCCCGACTTCGTCTTTGCCGCCGACACCCACATCATGGCGGCGGGCCGGCCCGACGATATCTCCAAAATGGTAAACTGGCGGGGCCGCTGAGGCCCCAACCCGGCGCAAAGGAGAGGATGCCCATGGGCGGACAGGCCCCCGCCGGGCTGGACTACCGGCCCCTGATCCCCCGCCGCCCGGTGGCGGTGGATCGGCTCTATTCCGTGCACTACTTCGAGTACACCGGCAGCTACGCCTACCCCGGCGAACGCCACGACTTCTGGGAGCTTTTATATGTGGACAAGGGCTCCCTGCTGGTCACCGCCGGGGAGCGGCGGCTGCGGCTGGAGCGGGGGCAGGCGGTGTTCCACGCCCCCGGGGAGTTCCACGCCTTCTCCGCCGCCGGGGTGGCCCCCGATCTGGTGGTGGCGGGCTTCGGCTGCGACAGCCCCGCCATGGACTTCTTCCGGGATCGCACCATCGCCATCCGGGGGGAAGAGCGCTCACTGCTGGGCCGGCTGGTGGCGGAGAGCGCCGCCGCCTTCTCCTCCCCCCTGAACGCCTCCAGCGTCACCCAGCTCCAGCGCCGGGGGACGGCCCCCTTCGGGGGAGAGCAGCTGCTGTGCGCCGCCCTGGAGGAGCTGCTGATCCGGCTCATACGCCGGGAGGGCTCCCCCCAGCCCGGCCCGGACGGCCGGCCGGAGGGGGACGGCGTGGTGGCCCAGGTGATGGACTACCTGGAGCGGCGGGTGGATCAGCCCCTCACCCTGGAGCAGATCTGCCGGGACAACCTGGTGGGCCGCAGCCAGCTGCAGAAGCTGTTCCACGCCCACACCGGCGGCGGGGTGATGGCCTGGTTCGGCGATCTGAAGATCCAATCCGCCAAGCGGCTGATCCGGGAGGGGCGGCTCAACTTCACCCAGATCGCCGGGTTGCTGGGCTTCCAGTCGGTGCACTATTTTTCCCGCCGGTTCCGGCAGGCCACGGGGATGTCCCCCAGCGAGTATGGGCGCAGCGTGAAGATGCTGTCCGAGGGCGGGCCATCGCCGGACGATTGTGCAAATAATGTACACGATAGCATATTCCCTTTCCGCCCCGACCCGCTTACAATAGGGGCAGATCACCAGTAATCCCCAAAAACGAAAGGAGCCTTTCCTATGTCTATTCTTGTCGCCGGCGGGGCCGGTTATATTGGAAGCCATACCTGCGTGGAGCTGATCAACGCGGGCTATGACATCGTGGTGGCGGACAACCTCTACAACTCCTGCGAGGAGGCCCTACGCCGGGTGGAAAAGATCACCGGCAGGCAGATCCCCTTCGTCAAAACCGAGCTGTGCCACGAGGACGAGGTGGAGGCCCTGTTCGTCCAGTACCCGGACATCGATTCCGTGATCCACTTCGCCGGCCTGAAGGCGGTGGCCGAGAGCGTGGCCAAGCCCCTGGAGTACTACTCCAACAACCTGGTCAGCACCCTGTACCTCCTCCAGGCCATGCGCCGCCACGGGGTGAAGAACTTCGTGTTCTCCTCCTCCGCCACGGTGTACGGCGATCCCCACACCGTCCCCATCCAGGAGGACTTCCCCACCGGCGGCACCACCAATCCCTACGGCACCTCCAAGCTGTTCCAGGAGAAGATCCTCATGGACATCTGCGCCGCCGACCCCGAGCTGAACGTGGCCCTGCTGCGGTACTTCAACCCCATCGGCGCCCACGAGTCCGGCCTCATCGGCGAGGATCCCAACGGCATCCCCAACAACCTGGTGCCCTATATCGCCAAGGTGGCGGTGGGCCAGCTGGAGAAGGTGCACGTCTACGGCAACGACTACAGCACCCCCGACGGCACCGGCGTGCGGGACTATATCCATGTGGTGGATCTGGCCAAGGGCCATGTGGCGGCGCTGAAGAAGCTGGACACCAACTGCGGCCTGTTTGTGTGCAACCTGGGCACCGGCAACGGCTACTCCGTGCTGGACGTGATCCACGCCTATGAGAAGGCCTGCGGCCACCAGCTGCCCTATGTCATCGAGGCCCGCCGCCCCGGCGACATCGCCGCCTGCTACGCCGACCCCGCCAAGGCCCGGGACGAGCTGGGCTGGACGGCCCAGCTGGGCATCGAGGAGATGTGCGCCTCCTCCTGGAAGTGGCAGTCCATGAACCCCAACGGGTACAAGGGGTAATCCCGCAGGGGCCGATGTCCCTATCGGCCCTCGCACAGGATTATGACATACGGATATATCCCAGGCCGGTGAGGACACCGGCCCCTACCTACAGATTTGAGGAGGATGGCAGACAGTGAAAAAGCCTGTTTTAGTGATCATGGCCGCCGGCATGGGCAGCCGGTACGGCGGCCTCAAGCAGCTGGATCCCGTGGGGAACCACGGCCAGCTCATCATCGACTACTCCATCTACGACGCCCACCGGGCCGGGTTTGACACCGTGATCTTCGTCATCAAGGAGGAGATCGAGGCCGATTTCCGCGCCTGCATCGGCGACCGGGTGTCCAAGGTGATGGACGTGAAATACGCCTTCCAGCGCAAGGACGACCTGCCCGCCGGCTACGCCGTCCCGGAGGAGCGCACCAAGCCCTGGGGCACCGCCCAGGCCGCCCTGGCCGCCCGGGAGCTGGTGGACGGCCCCTTCGCCATCATCAACGCCGACGACTACTACGGCCCCGAGGCGTACCAGCTCATCTACGACTACCTGTGCGCCCACCCCGACGGGGATCTGTACGAGTACGTGATGGTGGGCTACCTGCTGAAGAACACCGTCACCGAGCACGGCTCCGTGGCCCGGGGCGTGTGCACCGTGGACGGGGAGCACATCCTCCGGGACATCCAGGAGCGCACCACCATCGAGAAGGACGGGGACGACGCCCGCTTCACCGAGGACGGCGGCCAGACCTGGACGCCCCTGCCCGGGAACACCACCGTGTCCATGAATATGTGGGGCTTCACCCGCAGCTTTCTGGACGAGGCCCTGGCCCGGTTCCCCGCCTTCCTGGACAAGGCTCTGGCGGAGAGCCCCGCCAAGGCGGAGTATTTCCTGCCCATGGTGGTGGAGCAGCTGATCCAGGAGCGCAAGGCCCAGGTGCGGGTGCTGGTCAGCGAGGACAAATGGTACGGCGTCACCTACCGGGAGGACAAGCCCACCGTGGTGGCCGCCATCGCGGAAAAGACAAAGGCGGGGCTCTACCCCGACCGGCTGTGGGAGGCTTGAGACGACATGGCAGACATTGACACCGCCCTGCACGAGGCGCTGGACGCCTTTGAATTCGGCGCCCCGGTGGTGGGGGCCATCCGCTACGGCCAGGGCCACATCAACGATACCTTCGTGGTACATACCCAGCCGGAAAACCTGTGCTGCCGCCGGTTCATCCTCCAGCGCATGAGTCCCGCCGCCTTCAAGCGGCCCGATCAGCTCATGGCCAACATCATCGGCGTCACCGACTACCTGGGCCGGGAGATCGAGAAGAACGGCGGAGACCGCAGCCGGGAGGCCCTGGAGGTGCTCCGCCCCAAAAACGGCCAGCCCTATTTCACCGACAGCCAAGGGGGCGCCTGGCGGCTGTATCCCTTTGTGGAGCACACCATCTGCTACCAGTCCGCCGAGACGCCGGAGCTGTTCGCCTCCTCCGGGCGGGCCTTCGGCCGGTTCCAGAAGCTGCTGCGGGACTACCCGGCGGACACCCTGTACGAGACCATCCCCCACTTCCACGACACCGAGGATCGGCTGGCCAAGCTGAAGGCGGCCATTGAGGCCGACCCCCTGGGCCGGGCGGCGGGCTGTCAGCCGGAGATCCAGTTCATGCTGGATCGGGAGACGGACTGCTCCGTGGCCCTGTCCGCCCTGCGGGCGGGGACGCTGCCCCTACGGGTCACCCACAACGACACCAAGCTGAACAACGTCCTCATGGACGACAAGACCGGCGAGGGCGTGTGCATCATCGACCTGGACACCGTCATGCCCGGCCTGTCCATCAACGACTTCGGCGACTCCATCCGCTTCGGCGCCAACCACTGCGCCGAGGACGAGACAGACTTGTCCAAGGTGAACCTGGATCTGGATCTGTTTGCCGCCTACACCGAGGCCTTCCTCAGCGAGGCGGGGGACGCCCTCACCGACGGGGAGGTGGAGTATCTGCCCTGGGGGGCCAAGCTGATGACGCTGGAGTGCGGCATCCGCTTCCTCACCGACTACCTGGTGGGGGACGTGTACTTCCACATCGCCCGGGAGGGGCACAACCTGGATCGCTGCCGTACCCAGTGCAAGCTGGTGGCCGACATGGAGGCCCACTGGAGCGAGCTGGAGGGCATCGTGTCGAAATACCGCAAGGGCTAAACTTAAAAGTCATTACGCACACGGGGCGTACGCCCCGTGTGCGCTTTGCCGTAAGGCAAAGCGCCGGAATTTTCTGAAGGGAGGGACGCCAGTTGAACACGCTGTTTGACGAGACGCGGCTGCGCAGGCTCATCGCCAATCTGGACACCCTCACCGGCGTGCCCGCCAACATCCTGGACGTCACCGGACGGGACATTCAGCTGTTCAGCGGCCATCCCCCCTTCTGCCGCATCGTCAACGCCAGCCCCGAGGGCCACGCCCGCTGCGTGGCCTGCGACGCCTGGAAGGTAAACAGCTACACCGGAGACGGCGGGTTCCAGTATTACCGCTGCCACCTGGGCGTCTGCGAGGCCCTCATGCCCCTCTACAGCAAGGAGGAGCCCCTGGCCTGGCTGGTGTTCGGCTGCTACCTGGACGACTCCCCCGTAGAGGAGCAGTGGGACAACACCCGCCCCCTGCTGGACTGGTGGCCCGGGGACATGGAGGAGCTCCGCCGGGCCTTTTTCCAGTTCCGGCAGTGCTCCGGGGAGGAGCTGCGGGCCTACTCCGAAACCCTGGAGGCCCTGGCTGCCTACATCCGGCTGGAGGGCCTGATCCAATCCGCCGAGCAGAGCGACCTGGAGCGGCTGGAGCGCTACCTGGATCAGCACTATATGGAAAAGCTGTCCCTGGCCCAGCTCTCCCGGCAGCTCCACATCGGCCGCACCAAGCTGTGCGCCCTGGCCAAGGAGCTGTCCGGCGGGCACACCCTGTCCTGGCTCATCGCCCAACGGCGCATCGACGCGGCCAAGCGCCTGCTGATCCAGAGCAGCCTGCCCGTCTCCGCCGTGGCGGAGGCGGTGGGCATCAGCGACTACAACTATTTCTCCAAGGTGTTCCGCTCCGTGGCCGGCACCACCCCCAGCCAGTACCGGAAAAGCGCCCGCCCCGCCCCCCTGACCGAATGACAAATTTTCAGAAAAATCGTACGAATTTTCATATTCGTACGATTTTTCTATAACCCGGACGTTTTCACCTATTTATTTACAGAACGCCCAAGTATAATCAGTATCAACAGAGTACGTTTGTGAAATTCGCCAACGTACTCGGCCTCCTTTTTCCAGGCATTTCCGCCTGGATTTCGGGAGGAAGAACATCATTGAGAAGGAGAATGAAAATGAAGAAGATTCTTGCACTGCTGCTGGCCCTGGCCATGGCGCTCTCTCTCGTGGCCTGCGCCAACAGCAACACCCCGGATCCCACCAAGGATCCCAACGCCGGCACCCAGGAGACCCAGAAGCCCGACGATCAGCAGCCCTCCGGCGACAAGATCGACATCAACGTCATCGCCGCCGAGTACGGCCAGAACACCAAGAAGTGGTGGGCCGACTTCCAGGACGAGTTCAACAAGACCTATGAGAACATCAACCTGGTGGTGGAGGTCGTGTCCTGGAACGACATCTACACCGTGGTGAACACCCGTCTGGGCAGCAACCCCCCCGACATCCTGAACATCGACGTGTTCGCCGACTATCAGGCTGACGACCTGCTCCTGCCCGCCAAGGACTACGTGTCCGAGGAGACCTACGCCAAGTTCTATGAGGCCTTCCTGGATCAGTCCGTGGTGGACGGCACCGTGTGGGCCATCCCCGATCTGGCCTCCGCCCGCGCCATGTACTACAATGTGGACATCCTCGAGGCCGCCGGTGTGGACAAGGTTCCCACCACCTGGGACGAGCTGAAGGCCGCCTGCGAGAAGATCAAGGCCTATGACTCCAGCATCTATCCCTGGGGCATCGACATGACCACCGACGAGGGCCAGGCCGCCTTCGCCTACTACATCTGGAACAACGGCAGCGACTTCACCGACGCTGACGGCAACTGGATCCTCAACGATCCGAAGAACGTGGAAGCCATTGAGTACGCCGTGGGTCTGGTCAATGACGGCCTGACTAACACCGATCCCGCCAACGAGACCCGCTACGACCTGCAGGATCTGTTCGGCGCCGGCAAGCTGGCCATGGTCATCGGCCCCAACTCCATCCCCACCTACATCGCCGACAACTACGCCAAGGCCAACACCCCCAAGGAGGAGCAGATCAACTACGCCTTCGCGGCCATCCCCACCAACGGCGGCAACCCCTCCGTCTCCGCCGGCGTTATGGATCGCTTTATGTGCTTCGACAACAACCACTCCGCTGAGAAGATCGAGGCCATCAAGACCTTCTTCGATTTCTTCTATGAGGATAACCGGTACTCCGACTGGGTGCTGATGGAGGGCTTCCTGCCCGCCACCTCCGCCGGCGGCGAGATCGTGGCCGCTTCCGACCCCGCCATGGCCCCCTGGGTTGACATCGTGGGCTCCTGCAAGTTCTATCCCACCGCCAAGGCTGAGTGGGCCGACGTGAAGCAGGGCGTCATCAACGTGGAGCAGCAGGCCCTGCTGGGCGGCAACGTCCAGGAGCTGCTGGATAACCTGCAGGCTGAGATCGCCGGCTAATCGCCCCAGCACATTCAAACTGAACCAACGCACTGCCACGGGCCAGGCCAGAGCGGCCTGGCCCGCGGCTTCTTTCAGCCGTTCTCAAAGTGCGGAAGACTTCCGTGTTTTGAAAGCGGCCGAAAGGAGCCTGTGCGGGAGAAAATAGGGAGGTGTCCCCGTGAGTAAAGCAACCGCGCCAAAAGCTGTCTCCACCACCAAAAAGGACCCCTATTCCGGCAAGCGGGTTCTCCGTAAAGTTGAGCCGTATATCTGGATCGCCCCCAGCGTCATTCTGATGGCCATCTTCATCCTGATCCCCATCATCTCCGTGTTCCGGATGGCGCTGAACAACGTGAGCAAAACAGGCCAGCTCAAGGGCTTCAACAACTTCGCCAACTTCACCAAGATCCTCAAGACCCCCGCCTTTGCCATGGTGCTGAAAAACACCCTGGTATGGACCATCGTGGTGGTGGTGCTGTCCACCGTGCTGGGCTTCATGCTGGCCCTGGTGCTGAACAACAAGTTCCGCGGCCGGAAGATCGCCCGGGCCATCGTGGTGTTCCCCTGGGCCACCACCCTGGTGATCCAGGCCAGCGCCTGGGGCTTCATCATCAACAAGGACTACGGCACCCTGAACACCCTGCTGATGAAGCTGCGGATCATCAGCGAGCCGGTGAACTGGACTCCCACCCCGGAGGCCTACTTCGGCTGGGAGATCGCCTGCGGTATCTTTGTCACCATCCCCTTCGTCACCTTCTGCGTCTTGTCGGGGCTGCAGAGCATCGACGGCTCCTACTACGAGGCCGCCACGGTGGATGGGGCCACCTACTGGCAGAAGCTGTTCAAAATCACCCTGCCCCTGGTGAAGTCCTCCCTGACGGTGTCCACCGTGCTGAATATCATCTACGTGTTCAACTCCTTCCCCATCATCTGGACCATGACAAAGGGCGACCCGGCCAACCGCACCGACACCCTGGTAACCTATCTGTATAAGCTGGCCTTCTATAACGGCCGGCAGGGGGAGGCGGCGGCGGTATCCGTCATCGGCTTCCTGATCCTGCTGATCTGCGCCAGCGTGTACATGATCTACACCCTGCGGAAAGGAGATGGCGATTTATGAGTAATTCCGCCGCGAACACTGTCAAAAAGCCTGTCTCGGTGAAAAAGGTCATTCTGCGGGTGCTGCTGTACTTTGTGGTGCTGGACGTGTGCGTCATCACCCTCTACCCCTACTTCGCCATGCTGTGCACGGCGCTGAAAAACCGGGTGGAGATCTTCTCCGGCAACACCATCCTGCCCGTCACCGCCCTGTGGTCCAACTTCATCGAGATCTGGAGCCGGGCGCCCATGGCCCGCTACCTGCTCAACTCCGTCCTCATCGCGGGCGGCTCCACCGTCATCGCCATGCTGTGCGGCATTCCCGCCGCCTACGCCCTGGCCCGCATGAAGTTTAAGGGCCAGACCGCCTTCCTGGGCTTCGTCATCGTCTCCCAGATGTTCGCCCCGGTGGTGCTGCTCATCGGCATCTACCAGGTGATGCAGGTGCTGGGCCTGACGGACAGCATCCTGGGCCTGATCTTCATCAACGCCGCCTTCAACCAGGCCTTTACCATCTGGCTGCTCCGGGGGACGTTTATCGGCATCTCCGCCGAAATGGAGCAGGCCGCCACCATTGACGGCTGCAACCGGGTGCAGGCCATGATGCGGGTGCTGCTGCCCGTGGCCGCCCCCGGCATCGTCACCACCCTGATCTTCATCTTTATCAACGCCTGGAACGAGTACACCGTGGCCCTGTGCCTGATCTCCACCGACACCCTCAAGCCCCTGACGGTGGGTATCAACACCTTCAACGGCTACAACATGATCGAGTGGCAGTACCTGTTTGCCGCCTCCATCTTTGCCATCATCCCGGTGGTGATCCTGTTCATGTGCATTGAGAAGAATCTGGTCAGCGGCCTCGCCTCCGGCGGCGTGAAGGGCTGACCCCTCCCCACAAGCGCAGAGCGGCCCGTCCCAGAAGGGACGGGCCGCTTTTCCATATTCCTTTTTATTTGATGGCCTTGGAGGACACCTCGTCCCCCAGCAGGGCGGCGAAGGCGTCCAGCGCCATGGCCCCCAGATCCTCGCCGGAGCGGCGGCGGGGGGAGACGGTGCCGTTTTCCATGTCCCGGTCGCCCACCACCAGCATGAAGGGCACCTTTTCCAGGGTGGCCTCCCGGATCTTCTTGCCGATCTTCTCATTGCGCTCGTCCACCTCGCAGCGGAAGCCCTGGGCGTCCAGCTTGGCGGCCACTTCCTTGGCGTATTCCTCCGCCCGGTCGGTGACGGGCAGCACCTTCACCTGCACCGGGGCCAGCCACACCGGGAAGGCCCCGGCGAAGTGCTCGGTGATCACGCCGATGAACCGCTCGATGGATCCCAGCACCACCCGGTGGATCATGACGGGGCGGTGCTTCTGGCCGTCCTCGCCGGTGTATTCCAGCTCGAACCGCTCGGGGAGCTGGCTGTCCAGCTGGATGGTGCCGCACTGCCAGGTGCGGCCCAGGGAGTCGGCCAGATGGAAGTCCAGCTTGGGCCCGTAGAAGGCGCCGTCCCCCTCGTTGATGACAAACTCCTTGCCCATGCCGGTGATGGCGTCCTTCAGGATGTCCTGGTTGCGCTCCCACTCGTCCACGGTGCCGATGTGATCCTCGGGCATGGTGGACAGCTCGATGGTGTAGCTCAGGCCAAAGGTGGAGTACACCTCGTCAAACAGCCGCACCGTCTCCTGGATCACGTCCTTCATCTGCTCCCGGGTCATGAACACGTGGGCGTCGTCCTGGGTGAAGCAGCGCACCCGGAACAGGCCATGGAGGGCGCCGGACAGCTCATGCCGGTGCACCAGGCCCAGCTCGCCCACCCGCAGGGGCAGCTCCTTGTAGGAGTGGGGCTCGCTGGCGTATACCAGCATCCCGCCGGGGCAGTTCATGGGCTTCACGGCGAAGTCCACATCGTCGATGACGGTGGTGTACATATTGTTCTTGTAGTGATCCCAGTGGCCGGAACGCTCCCAGAGCTGCCGGTTGAGCATGATGGGGGTGGAGATCTCCACATAGCCGTACTTCTTGTGGATCTGCCGCCAGTAGTCGATGAGGGTATTTTTCAGCACCATCCCCTTGGGCAGGAAGAAGGGGAAGCCAGGGCCCTCGTCCCTCAGCATGAACAGGCCCAGCTCGCGGCCCAGCTTGCGGTGATCCCGCTTCTTGGCCTCCTCAATTTTGGCCAGATACTCGTCCAGCTCCTCCTTCTTCGGGAAGGCCACGCCGTAGATCCGCTGGAGGGTCTGCCGGCTGGAGTCCCCCCGCCAGTAGGCGGCGTTGCAGGCGGTGAGCTTGATGGCGTTGCCCTTGATCCGCCCGGTGGAGTCCAGGTGGGGGCCGGCGCACAGGTCGGTGAAGTCGCCCTGCTTGTAGAAGGAGATCACCGCGTCCTCGGGCAGGTCGTGGATCAGCTCCACCTTGTAGGGCTCGCCCTTCTCCTCCATGAACTTGACCGCTTCCTCACGGGGCAGCTCGAACCGCTCCAGCTTCAGCTTCTCCTTGCAGATCTTGCGCATCTCCGCCTCCAGCTCGGCAAGCTGGCCCTCGGTGAAGGGCTCGGGGGTGTCAAAGTCGTAGTAGAAGCCGTTGTCGATGGACGGGCCGATGGCCAGCTTCACCTCCGGGTGGAGCCGCTTCATGGCCTGGGCCAGCACGTGGGAGCAGGTGTGCCAGTAGGTTTTGCGGTACTGTTCGTTTTCAAAGGTATACTGGTTGTTTTCTTCGCTCATAGGTATTCCTCCTTGTATTGGGGGCAAAACAAAAACGCTTCACCCCTGATAAAGTTCAGGGGTGAAGCATAAGCTCCACGGTTCCACCCTGCTTGCGGTCTGCGACCGCCGCTTTGTGTCCTTCTGTAACGGGAAGGCCCCGTCCCGCTCATCGCGGGCGGCTCGGGAGTGGTACGGCCGCCGCCCTGCGCGGGGCGCTTCCACCAATACGCGTCCCTCTCTGTGCGCCGCTTCGCGGTTTCTTCTCCGTCTGTGCCGGTTTTACAGGTGCAGTATATCACCCGTCCCGAAAAATGTCAAGCGGGAAAAACCGCCCCGTCCCAACCGGGGCGGGGCGGCGGCGGTTTACCGCTGGCTGATCCGGGCGTCGGTCTGCCCGGAGAAGATCAGGTCGTCCACGTCCTGGGGCGGATTGCCGGGGAACTGAAACCGTTTGTCTTTCTTCATCAGAATCGCTCCTTTTTCTGCACATACAGTTTGCCCATACAAATCAGTATATGCGGAAGGGGCCAGGGAAATGACACCTATTTTGTATTGTTAAAAACCTCGATCCCCAGGATCTCCACCACCGTCCCCTTTTGATACTCCGACTGGGAGCCCGGCGGGTTCAGCTTATGGAGTTTTTCCACGCTGTAGAGAACCGCACGGTATTGAACGGTGCCCCCATCCTTCAAATGGTTGGGGATGGGGATCAGAAGGGCGGCGAGCAATATCGCGAACATCCCCGCAGCGGCTTTTTTCGCCATGGTTTCACTCCTTTCCGCTTAGACACGGTCGGGGCAGCCCTTGACCGGGGGCGCCGCCCGCTTCACCGCGGGGCCCTTGGGGGCAGCGGGCTGGGCCTCCGGCGCGGTCTCCCGGACGATCCGGCGGCTGCGCAGGGCGCGGCCCACCAGCAGCACCACGGCGGTGGCAACGAGCACCAGATAGCAGTTCAGCGTGCGGCTTAAAATCATGGCGGGGGCCACCAGACCCTCCCCAAAGATCAGCAGGAAGCCCCGCAGGAACACGTTCTCCGCCGCCCCGGCGGATCCGGGCAGGGGCAGGTAGCCCACCGCCAGGGAACACAGGGCCTGGAGGGCGATGGCCTGCCCCAGGGAGAAGCCGGACAGGCCGAAGGCCCGGTACACCACGTAGGGCATGGCGTAGGAGCAGGCCAGCTGAAGGGCGCTGAGCCCCAGCACCCAGGCCAGCAGGCCGGGGGCCTTCCGGATGAGCTGGGCCCCCCGGCGGTACTCGGCGATGTGGGCGTCGGCCTTGGCCTCCAGCGCCGCCTTGTCCAGGCGGGGGCACAGCCGTACCGCCAGGGCGATGCAGCCGTACAGCAGCCGGCGGGCGGGGCCGGGGAGGAACAGGAACATCAGCATGGCCGCGTCAATGAGGGCGAACACCGCCAGCCCCACCCCCAGCAACAGGCCCACCTGGCCGCCCAGCTGCTCGGTGAAGCTGCCGGCGGTGGCCAGGGCGAAGATCCCCCAGCCCATGGCGGCGGTGTTGTAGCCGATGGTGACCAGCAGCATATCCAGCGCGCCGGAGGCGGTGGGCACCCCGTCCTTGCCCATGGCCAGGATCTGGGCGGGCTGCCCGCCGGTGGCGGAGGGGGTGATGGTGCTGAAAAAGAAGCCGGTGCAGGAGTAATAGGCGCAGCGCCGGAAGGGCTGGCCGCAGCCCAGGGAGCGCAGGATGGCATAGGTGGCGGCGGCCTCGCAGCACAGGAACAGGGCCATCAGCGGCAGGCCCAGCAGCAGCACGCGCCAGTCCGCGCTGAGCAGGGCGGCGGCCAGCTGGCCCGGGGTCTGCTGCTTCAGAATGGTGTGCACCGTCCAGCCCAGCAGGGCCAGCACCGCCCCCATGCACAGCAGGTTTTTCGTCTGTTTTTTCACGCGGACACCCTCTCTCCCGCCAGCTCGTCCACCACCCGGCAGACCGCAGCCCGGGTCAGCTGGTTGGAGGTCTGTTCCATGGCCCGCTCCATGGCGGACAGGGCCTTATTGTCGTAGATCGTCTCCCGGATGGCGGCCAGGCAGGCGGCCTCCTCCTTGGCGGCGATGCGGGCCATGCCGTGGCTCACCAGGAAGCCGGCGTTTTCCTGCTCCTGCTTCAGGAAGGGCTGCCACGCCAGAATGGGCAGGCGGGCGGCAATGGCCTCGAAGCAGGTGATCCCCCCGGGCTTGGACAGCATCAGGTGGGCCCGGGCCATGTACTTCTCCACCTCCCGGGTGAAGGGGACGGCCTCGATGTTCTCATACCGGCCATGGAGGCGCTGGTACAGCTTCTCGTTCCTCCCCGTGAGGATGGTGGTATGCACCCCGGGCAGGGCGTTCAGCCCCTGATAGAAGGAGTCCCGCCGGGGCATGAGGCCCAGGCCGCCGCCCATGATCAGCAGCTCCCGCCGCCCGGAGCGATCCCGCGGGGCGGGCCGGAACCGTCCGCTCACCGGGATGCCGGATACCACCACGGTCTCCGGATCCACGCCCTTGGCGGCCAGCCCCCGCCGGACGCTCTCCCCCGCCACCAGGTAGCAGTCGGTGCCGGGGTGGATCCACTCGCTGTGGCAGGTCACGTCGGTGACGCAGGTGACCAGGGGGATCCCGGACGGGCCGTCCTCCTTGTACCGGGCCATGGCTGCGGAGCAGATGGGGTGGGTGGACACCACCACGTCGGGGGCGTACTCGTCCAGCAGGCGATCCAGGCCGCCCAGCAGCTCGTCCCCCCGGCTGTCCCCGGGGTCATTGACCGTCAGGTCATGGTAGATATTGTAGAACACGCCGCCGTAGGTCACCAGCACGTTGAACCACCAGTACATGGCGGCCGCCCGGCCGGGCAGGGCGTATTCAAACAGATCCACGGTGTCGGCCCGGTGGCCCGCCTGCCGGAGCTGCTCCTGCAGCGCCTGGGCGGCGGACAAGTGCCCCATGCCGAATTTCCCGGTTAAAATCAAAATCTTCACGAAGATCTCCCTCCTGTCGTCCACACAAGCCGCGCCCACGGGCGGCGCAGGCCCGGGGGCCTCCCCGCTGTGTCTCCTCCCCCGCGGCCGCCGGCAGCCCTTCCCCGGGCTCCCGCCATACAGGAAAGCATTGCCGTTTTCCCGGCGCGGCAAACGCCGCGGGGTGGAATTTGCCATTTCTTATCCTATGCTCCCAATTATAAAGGACAAATCTTCAGTTTCAAGGGAGATCACCTTTAGCTTTTGGTGAGAACTTTTTTAAGAATCCTTTAAGATCTCCGCCGCCACCCAGCGGATCTCCTCCGGCGGCGTCCCGGAGCAGCAGATCGCCCCCTGCCAGCCCGCCCCGGCATAGCTCCTGTGGGGGCACAGAGGCGGCGTCTCCACCTGCCTGGGGGGAAACAGGGGGGCGTCCTCCCGCTTGCACCAGCTCTCCTTCAGCGTCCACAGCCGGAAAAACTCCTCCCAGCTTCCATCGAACCGATCCAGCTCCGCGGGGCTGAGGGCATAGGCGGGCAGGCCCGCCCTTCGGGGGCGCTCCAGCTCCACATCCACCCCCACCAGGCCGTCGTCGGACAGGGCGCACAGGGCCAGTCCCCCGCTGTGGGACAGGGAAAACCACCGGTTCTCCGCCGCCGGAAAGAAGGGCTTGCCCCGGGGGGAGCGTTCCACCGGAGGCAGGGACGGCCAGCCCCAGCAGTCCCGGGCCGCCCACGCCAGCAGAGGCCAGGCCAGCCGCCTGCCGTCCTCTCCCCTTGTGCCGTAAAGTGCCGTCATGCCTTTGACCTCCTCCCCGTCCGCTCCGTTCCGAGCGGCTCGAGCCAAGTCCTTTCCCAGCTCCGCCGCCGCGCAGGGAAAAAGCGCCGAACCACCCGGCGCTTTTTTTATCGCTCCTCCGAAGGCGGACGCTTTCCCCGGATCCCAGCATGGGGCTATGCCAATCCTATGAAATGCCCCAGGCGTTTACCTGGTCAAATCCAGATACAGGTCTTTGTACTGCTTTGCGGAGTTTTCCCAAGACAGATCCTTATCCATGTCCCGCTGTACCATCTCGTCCCAGCACCAGCGGTTTTCAAAATAGAGCGTCTTGGCCCTGTTGATGGCGTCCAGCAGCAGTCCGGCGTCATAGCGGTCAAAGGTGAACCCGTTTCCTGTGTTGGAGTACATATTGTATGGCTCCACCGTATCCTTCAAGCCGCCGGTTTCCCGGACAATGGGCACCGTCCCGTAGTGCATGGCAATGAGCTGTGTCAATCCGCAGGGCTCAAACCGGGAGGGAACCAGCAGGGCGTCCGCGCCCGCATAGATCCGGTGCGCCCGCGTCTCGTCATACATAATATTGGAGCACACGTCCCCCTTATAGGTATGCTCATAATACCGGAACGCGTCCTCATAGCCTTGATCCCCGGTGCCGAGCACCACCACTTGCGTATGTCCGTCTATGACCTGCGGGAGGATGGAGGTAACCAGATCCAGCCCCTTCTGGTTCGTCAGCCGGGAGATCAGCCCGATCACAAATTTGTGCTCATCCTGATCCAGGCCCAATTCCTCCTGCATTTTGCGTTTGTTTTCCTTCTTCTTGTCCAGTACGTTGGTGATGCTGTAATTTGCATACAGCCTGTCATCGGCAGCGGGATTCCAGATATCGTAGTCGATCCCGTTCACGATGCCGCGCAACTTGCCGGAATGGTGCCGCAGGTGGGCGTCCAGCGTCTCGCCGTAGTACGCGCTTTGAATTTCGCCGGCATAGGTCTGGCTCACGGTGGTGATGATATTTGAGTAAGCCAGTCCGCCCTTCAGCATATTGGCATCCTTGTATTTCACCTTTAAGGCGTCCTTGTTAAAGACATAATCCGGCAGTCCAGACCAGTAGCGGATGGTTGGGATGTCGTAAATTCCCTGGAAGCGCAGATTGTGAATCGTCAGAATAGTCTTTGCCGTCGTCAGCCTGGTGTTGACAAACTGCGTCCTCAGGTAGACGGGAACCAAAGCGGCCTGCCAGTCATGGCAATGGATAATATCGGGGATCCAATCCATATAGTTCAGCGCCGCCAGGGCCGCTTTCGCGAAGTAGCAGTACTTCGGGATGTCGTCAATGAGATTGGTATATGGATTTCCATCGCTGAAAAATTCCTCATTGTCAATGAAATCATATACCACGCCATCCCAGACATATTCCATAATGCCCACATAGAAGGTTCTGCCGTCCGCACAGAGATCCATCTGGAAAGATCCGCGGTAAATCATCTTCTGCTGGTATTCCCAGGGGATACATTTATACTTCGGGAGAATGACCTTTACATCGCAGTTCTGCTTCACCAGCGCCTTGGGGAGCGCGTACATCACATCGCCCAGCCCGCCGGTTTTGACAAACGGATAGCATTCCGACCCGATAAACGCAACGCTTCTTCTGGGGGATATGCAGCGTTCTTCCTGCGGGGCCGCTTCCGCCGGTATGCTCTCCCCGGCTGCCTCCGCAGGCTCTACCGACGGGGATTCTTCCACGGCCGCCGCCGCAGGCTCCGCCGACGGGGTTTCTTCTGCGGCCGCCGCCGCAGGCTCCGCCGACGGGGTTTCTTCTGCGGTCACCGCCGCAGGCTCCGCCGACGGGGTTTCTTCCACGGCCGCCGCCGCAGGCTCCGCCGACGGGGTTTCTTCTACGGTCACCGCCGCAGGCTCCACCTCAGGGAGCGTCTTTGGGGCGGCTTCCACCGCGGCGGCTTCTCTTGTCTCGACTTCCGCGATCACGTCTTTCGCCGGATCCTTTTCGACAATGTCCACCTTGCGCTCTGCCGCAGCAGCTTTTGAGTAAGGCTTTCTTTTACTGCTGGGTTTTACAATTTTCTTCTTTGGCATATGGTATGTACCTCCTATATAAATTATCGTTCGTATTGTGGCTTCCATCGCGCCGTCTTGGGGTTCCATGAAACGCAGGACGGAGGGCTGCTGCTCCGTTAAAATTCATTATAGCACAAATAAGAAAAAAAGGAAGCCCATCTTTCTTGCAAAATTGATATGCACACGCTTTCTTTCGGACAGAGCCCCTTTTACGGGGAAGATGACTCAACGGCTGCGGCTGCGCGGAATATGCTGCAATGCCATTTCGTATGCGATAAACTATTTGTGTCATTCACCTTTATGAGCCCCCTGCGTTTGTGTGCAGTTGGCCTACCGCACCGCTGCCTTAAAGCAAAGGGAGTTCCCCTGTCTACATCTTCGCCTTTCGGCTTCTTTTGAACCACTTGTCCAGCGAGTGGTGTTCTATATACAAAAAACCTGCAGCCCTCGAAGCATAAGGGCTGCAGGTTACCCGCTCATTTCAGGAAGGGAACGGACTTGCCCTCCGCTCCCGGCATTTGCATAGAAGCTCAGACTCATGCGGAATGCTCAACTGTTTCCTCCGCGGCCAGATAGGCCCGAAGCAGATCTTGAAGCAGATCGTACCGGTCAACCCCCGCCATCAGCTGCCTTGCCCCGCTGTGATTGGTGATGTACGTGGGGTCGCCCGTCAGGATATAGCCGATAATCTGATCCATGGGCCGGTATCCCCGCTCCGTTAAGGAGGCGTATACACGCTCCATTACCGCTCTGCGTTCCGCCTGGTTCATGATAGTTCCTCCTCAAAGGGAAGCTCCGCAAGCATTCTGCCCTCCACTTCCAAAATGTCCTCCATCAGGATCAGTCTCAGTATACACCATCAAAAGCGTTTTGTCCATACGTTCGAATATAAGAATATAATCAAATATTTGTTCTTCCCCGCTGCCAGACTGAGCCAGATGGGGCGGGGGCCCTTCCCGCCAAGCGGCGATGGATCTGAAAAAACCGGTTATCCGTCAAAGCTGGCCAAAAACGCTCCGGCGCACAGGGCGGTAAAGGGCGCCACCGTCACCAGCCCAAAGGAGCCAATCACCGTATGGAGCAGCTCCGCCGCCACGTATTTGTAATTGAGAATATTGGACAGCGGCGTCCCTTGGGCCATGAAAACCATCAGCAGCGCCACATATCCGCCGGAATAGGCAAACAGCAGCGTGGTGGTCATCGTTCCCATGGCGGCCCGGCCCACATTCATGCCGGATCGGATCGCCTCCTGGCGGCTCAGCGGCGGTCAAAGCCATACACCAGGGCGATAATCAGCACCGTCAGCGCCAAAGTAATGGCCAGCCCCACCCAGACGGGATTCCAGCCTCTCAGATACTGGGGGACGAGCACCTTCCAAATCATCAGCACCGTTAAAGCAAAGGACAGCACCGCTCTCAGCCCAGTCCTCCCCGCGAAAGCAGCCAGCAGCAGGATCAAGGCCAGGCAGACCCAAACCGGGGCGTCGCGGCGGATTGATACTTTTTTTGATGCGTCCATCTTCTGAGCTCCTTTCTCCACAGAACCGGGGCCGCTTCCGTCGTAAACGGGAGCGGCCCCTTTGATGAGAAGCGAGAGGATACGGTCACTTTACCGCCAGCATCTCGGCCAGCTTGGTGTAGATGTCCGTGTTGTCATAGTAGCCGTTGAACTGCTCCGCGTTCACGCCGTCGGCGAACATGGCGACCGGCAGCCCGGTATGGCTGTAGGAGCTGAAGGAGACCCCAGACTTGTTGTTGAGGATGTGGGTGATGGTCACGGTCAAAGGCTCAGTGGCCGCCGGTGACAAGGATCAGCGTCTCGTCGGCGTGGGTCTTGGCGAAGTCAATAGCCACCTGCACCGCGTCCGCCAGGGCCAGGGTGTCATGGATGGTGGAGGCGGCGGCGTTGGCGTGGCAGGCCCAGTCGATTTTGCCGCCCTCGCACATGAGGAAGAAGCCCTTGTCGTTGTCCAGAACCTGGATGCCCTTCTCCACGTAGTCGGCCAGGGATCACAGCTGTTCCGTCCGATCCAGCTCATAGACCATGGCGGAGGAGTCGGCCAGGTGCTCGTCAATCAGGATTACGGGGCCGGCGGCGACCTTTTCCGCCTCGGCCTGGGTCTTGACTACCGTGCAGCCCGCCTTCTCCGCCAGCGTGTAAGGATTCTCAATGGCGGGACAGAGCCGCCTGCGCATAGACTGGCGGGAACCCAAATGAAGGAGGAGCGTCTATGTGCGGTATCGCGGGATGGCTGAGCTTTGAGGAGGATGTGCGAGAAAAGCGGGACGCGCTGGAGGCCATGAGCGGGACTTTGGCCAACCGGGGGCCCGATGGCCGGGGGATGTACATAACGCCGTCAGCCGGACTGGCTCACCGGCGGCTGGCGGTGGTGGACATCGCCGGAGGGCGGCAGCCCATGCGGACGCCCCAAGTGTCTGCGTGGCTGGTGATGCTGGGCGTCTGGATGGAGCGGTTCCATGTGGAGCTGGTGTGATGGGCGCGTGCTTCCCGGCCAGTCATCCTGGAAAATCAGCTTGCTCACATTGGCAAAAAAGATGCGCCAGAAAATCTTTTGGATCGCAGGCTGTTGAATGTTTCAGCATCAGCCAATCGCTCATGCTTGACAATTACAATAGGGCCATTCCATCTACATCATTTTACATAGCATACTTGAATTTTATTTGGGCATCCGCTATACTTTTGAACAACTATTAAACCTGCTGAAACAGGATACACCCAACTGTGACACAAACGGAGGCCACTTATGTCTCAGACTACCAAGCGGGCACTGGAAGCGTCGCTGAAAAATCTGCTGCTCCAGAAGCCTTTGAACAAAATCACAATCAATGACATTGCCGAGGACTGCGGCATCAGCCGGATGACCTTCTACTATCATTTCAAGGATATCTACGATTTGGTCGAGTGGGCTTGCGTGGAGGACGCCGCCCGGGCCTTGGAGGGAAAAAAGACCTATGATACCTGGCAGGAGGGGTTCCTCAATATTTTTCGGGCTGTGCAGGACAATAAGCCCTTCATTATGAACGTATACCGCTCTGTTGGGCGGGAGCGGGTAGAGCATTACCTCAATCCGCTGATCCACAGCCTGCTGTTGGATGTTGTGGAGGAAAAATCGGTGGGAATGGCCGTGAATGAGGAGGATAAAAATTTCATCGCCGATTTTTATGAGTACGCCTTCATCGGCATTGTGCTGAACTGGATCAATGACAGCATGAAGGAAGATCCCGCCCTGATCGTGGAGCGCACCAGCAAGCTGATCCACGGGAATGTGATCCGGGGATTGAACGCCTTCCGCACAGACCGATCCTTACATTTTCCCCCAAATGATTAAAATTTGAGCAAGCGAGCCGCCGTGATAAAAGTTTTATCACGGCGGTTTTTTTGTTTATTGTGGGCAAATTGGAAATGCTCTATGATAGACCCATCAAACAAAGAACCATAAAAAACGGTTCGGGAAAGGATGTTGTTCATGTATTATTCCAGTGGTAACTATGAGGCGTTTGCCCGCCCCCTGAAGCCGGAGGGCGTGGATCACAAGTCGGCCTACTTCATCGGCACCGGCCTGGCGGCCCTGTCCGCCGGCTGCTTCCTGGTGCGGGACGCCCAGATGCCCGGCAAGAACATCCACTTCTTTGACCGCGACCCGGTGGCCGGCGGCGCCTGCGACGGGTGGAAGTACCCCGAGATCGGCTACGTCATGCGGGGCGGCCGGGAGATGGACAACCATTTCGAGGTCATGTGGGATCTGTTCCGCTCCATCCCCTCCATTGAGACCGAGGGGGTCAGTGTGCTGGACGAGTACTACTGGCTGAACAAGAAGGATCCCAACTACTCCCTGTGCCGTGTCACCGAGAACCGGGGCCAGGACGCCCACACCGACGGCAAGTTCGACATCTCCGACAAGGGGGCCATGGAGCTGATGCGGCTGTTCTTCACCCCCAACGAGGAGCTGGAGGATAAGCGGATCACCGACATCTTCGACGACGAGGTGTTCCAGTCCAACTTCTGGACCTACTGGCGCACCATGTTTGCCTTCTATAACTGCAACAGCGCCCTGGAGATGAAGCTCTATATGCAGCGTTTCATCCACCACATCGACGGCCTGCCCGACCTGCGGGCCCTGCGCTTCACCAAGTACAACCAGTATGAGTCCATGATCCTGCCCATGGTGAAGTACCTGGAGGATCACGGCGCCCAGTTCCACTTCAACACCCAGGTGATGGATGTGCGCTTCGACATTCGGGACGGCCGGAAGGTGGCCAAGCAGGTGGAGCTGCTTCGCGGCGGCGAGCGGGAGTTCCTGGATCTCACCGAGGACGACTACCTGTTCATCACCAACGGCAGCAACGTGGAGAACTCCACCATCGGCGGACAGGACAAGCCCTGCGAATATCTCCCCACCCCCAAGCCCGGCGGCTCCTTCGACCTGTGGCGGAAGATCGCGGCCCAGGATCCCTCCTTCGGCCATCCCGACAAGTTCTGCGGCGACCCGGAGGAGTGCAAATGGATGGGTGTCACCGTCAACACCTTGGACGACAAGATCCTGCCCTATATCAAGAACGTCTGTAAGCGGGATCCCCTGTCCGGCAATGTGGTCACCGGCGGCATCGTCACCGCCCGGGATTCCGGATGGCTGCTGAGCTGGACCATCAACCGCCAGCCCCAGTTCCACTCCCAGCCCAAGGATCAGTGCCTGGTGTGGCTCTACGGCCTGTACCCCAACAACCAGGGAGACTTCGTCAAGAAGCCCATGAAGGACTGCACCGGCAAGGAGATCTGCATGGAATGGCTCTACCACATCGGGGTGCCCGAGGATCAGATCGAGGGGCTGGCGGAGCACAGCGCCAATACGGTGCCCACCATGATGCCCTTCGCCAGCGCCTACTTCATGCCCCGGGCCAAGGGCGACCGGCCCGACGTGGTGCCCGAGGGTGCGGTGAACTTCGCCTTCCTGGGCCAGTTTGCCGAGGTGGAGCGGGACACCGTGTTCACCACGGAGTATTCCATGCGCACCGCCATGGTGGCGGTCTACACCCTCTTTGACGTGGATCGGGGCGTCCCCGAGGTGTGGGGCAGTCTGTACGATATCCGTGATCTGCTCAAGGCTTCCGTCAGCCTCCGGGACGGCAGGCCCCTCACCGAGATGGAGCTGGGCCTCAAGGAGAAGATGGCGGTCAAGAAGCTGCTGGAAAAGATCCAGGGCACCGATATCGAGAAGCTGTTGAAGGAATATCATGTGATCTGACCATCAGTGAGCAGGCAGGAATGGTGCCGGGGATCTCATCAGTCTCCCGGCACCATTTCACATGAACCCTTGAACGATAAGAATACAGGCAGAGGACACCCTGCCCGATCCGAACAACTGACAACAGTTGGTTCAGATCGGGCAGGGTTATTCAGATGGCGACGCCCGCCCTCTCATACCTGTAGCCCCTTTTTCCGATTACCCGCGCAGCGCCACCACAAATTGAATGACGCCGTCTTCCGGGCACTCCGCCCGGATGGAGCCATGATGTGCCTCCACAATGCTCTGGGCAATGGACAGGCCGACGCCAAAGCCGCCCGTCTGCTTGGAGCGGGAGCGATCCGGCCGATAAAAGCGGTCAAAGAGTTTGTCCAATTCTGTTGTGTCCAGCCCGGCGCAGGGGTTGGAGACTCTGAGCACGGCGCCCTTTGGGGCCGCCTCCAAACGGAAGCGGATACTGCCGCCGCTGTCCGCGTACTTGACCGCATTGTCCAGCAAGACGGACACCAGCTGCCGTATGGCGTATTCATCCCCGCGGCAGAAAAGGCCGGGGGCGATATCCAGTTCCAGCGGATGCCCCTGGGCGGCGGCAAAGTCCCGGAAGGACTCGGCGGTCTCCGCCACCACGCCGCTGATGTCAAACCGGGTGAACCGCAGCGGCGGTTTTTCCTCATCCAGCCGGGCCAGGGTCACCAGGTCGTTCACCAGCCGCGTCATGTGCTCTGTCTGGGCCTGGGCCTTGTCGATCCACTTCTGCCGGCCCACCTCCATCTCCAGCACCTTCAGGCTGGCGGCGATGACCGTCAGCGGCGTTTTCAGTTCATGGCTGGCATCCGTGATAAACCTTTTTTGCTTCTCCACGCTTTTCACGGTGGGTTCGATGGCTTTTTTGGAAAACAGCCAGATCAGGATATAGACCAGGGCCACGCAGATGACCGCCACCAGGAGGGAGATCAGCGCGAAGGTTCGGATGGAGTGCAGCTCCCTCTGACAGTCCAGGAAGATCGCCAGATACCGGCCATCCCCGGTGCGGGTCACATAATATTTGTAGTCCCCTGTATAGCCCATGCCCTCCCCGCGGCTCAGGGCCACGGACAAAAAGCGATCCGCGTCCTCCTCCGTGACGGCGGCGATGTGCCTCATATCCGCCCTGTCCAGTGTTCCGTCCGCGCTGTAATACAGGACAAAATACCGGGTGGAATAGGGCGTCTCCGGGGTGAACTGACCCCTGGGAGGCTTTCCCGGTTTGCCGCCGGGGAATTGGGGGATCATCCCCTGATTTTCCTCGATCATTTGCAGGGTACCGCTGAGGGACTTGTCCGTGGACAGGTAGTTGAATACGTTGATGGATACCGCCGTCAGGAGCACCACCAGAGTGACGGAGAGCATGGCGATCATGATAAATTGCCGGCGCAGTCGGTTGATCATCCCGCGTCCTCCAGGGAATATCCCAGGCCGCGGCTGGCGCGGATGCTGACGGCGGAGCCGATGGCGGCCAGCTTTTTCCGCAGATTGGAGATGTGAACCCAGACCACATTGATCTCCGCCTCCGTGTCCCAGCCCCATACCCGCTCCATGATCCGTTCCGCTGAGAGGATCACCCGGGGAGAGCGCATGAACAGCTCCATGACCTGGAACTCCCGGCCGCTGAGCCGCTCGGCCCGCTCCCCGCACCGGAGGGTGCTGCTCCCGCAGTCCAGCTCCAGGCCGCCGAAGCGCAGGACGGTGGGTTTATAATCCCCCGTCCGCCGCAGCATGGCCCGCACCCGGGCCAACAGCTCATCCGGCGCGAAGGGTTTGGGCAGATAGTCGTCCGCGCCGGCGTTGAAGCCCGCCACCCGGTCGTCCTTCTCCCCTCTGGCCGTCAGCAGCATGACGGGGGTGGACACACCGGCGTCCCGCAGCCGCGTCAGCACCTCAAGGCCATCCAGCTTGGGCATCATGATGTCCAGAATGACGGCGTCATACGCCCCGGTCACGGCATAGTCCAGGGCGGCGGCGCCGTCGTGAACCGCGTCCACGGTGTATTGGTTCTTCTCCAAAAAAGCGGTCAGCACCTCCGCCAGATCCAGCTCATCCTCCGCGATCAAAAGGCGCACGGCGATCCCTCCTTTACAAAAGGCCATTATAGGGCAGGCGCCGGAAAACCGCAACCGTTTTCCGGCGCCTCCCGCATAGTTACAGCGCCTCCCGGGAGGCCACCCGGCCGCAGACGATGTTCAGATTCCCGTTCCGGCAGCGCAGCTCGTCCAGGAACTCCTTGGGCACTCCGCCGTCCTTCAGTACCACCCGGTAGTCCAGCTCGTACAGAGTCCCCATATTGCTGGTTCTGACCTTCTCCAGACGGACGGAGCGGGCATACCGCTGAAACAGGTCGTCGAACAGGCCCTCGTAGTCCAGATTTTCCGGGATGGTGATCTTCAGCTCCCGTTCATTCTCGTCTCCGCAGCCAAAACGCAGCCGGGAGAGCGCCAGCACAAAGGCGGCCAGCACCACAAAGACCAGCGCGGCCAGGATCACATAGCCCATACCGGTGGCCAGCCCGGTGACCATGGCCAGGAAGATCATGCCGATCTCCCGGGCCGTACCGGGGATGGAGCGGAACCGCACCAGGCCAAAGGCCCCCGCCACCGCCACGCCGGTGCCGATATTGCCGTTGACCAGCATGATGATGACCTGCACCACGGCAGGGAGCATGGCCAGGGTGACGACAAAGCTCTGGGTATAGCTGCTCTTATACATGGACAGCAGGGCGATTCCCAGTCCCAGCAGCAGGGAAACCGCAGTACAGATGAAAAACGCGCTCAGCGTGATCTCCGTCCCGGTGATAATGGAATCAAGCACAGGGGCGCACCTCCCTTCCAGCGGGTTCGGCCCGGCGGCCGCTTAAAATGTTCTGTGTGTAACAGGTTCCGTATTTGGAGAAGGAGGTGGGAAACGCGCCGATCTCACTGAGCAGATGGGCCAGCCAGACGGGGGTGGTGCCGGGGATCTTGATCTCCATCAGGATCTGATCGGAGGCGAGAAGCGGCTCCCCATAGTCTCCGGCGCGCAGATCCAAGTCCCGATCCCGCCACCGCAGATTGGTGTCAAAGGTGAGGCGCAGGTCTGGATTGTCCAGCCCGGCAAAGGCCGTCCGGTCATAGGCGATGAACACCTTGGGCTTGGGGTGATAGCTGTGCATGAACCAGTCGATCTCACGGCAGATCTGATCCTCCCGCCCCAGAACGGCCCCGTCATGGATGTATGATACCGCGTCGGCCGTCTTCATGACCGTGCGGCGCTTATAGACCACGCTGTCATATTTCTTCTTCAGTTCCACAAACACCTCATCCCTGCTGCCCGGGACGCCGTAGCTGCGCATACGCAGCTTTTCTTTATAGACGGGCTTTTCCAGGGAGGCACGGATCAGCTGGAAATCGTCTGTGTCATAATAGATGTTGCAGATGGTGTAACGGCCGAACTCGTCGGCGCGCATATGGCCATTGATCCCTGCCAGCATCTTTGCCAGCTGATCCGGCGTCAGCATATACTTTTTTTCGTATCGTTTGAAACAGAACTGTATTTTACCGGCCATGAGAGAACCTCCTTGTCGTTTGCTGTGAACAGTATGGAGGCTTTCCCTAAAGTGAAGCTAAAGGCTCGGGGCAGGAACGTGAATATTTTGTAAACTCGCACAGGCTGTGCCCCGGCTTTAAGTCCCCTTTAGGTTTGCCGGGTATAAACAGAACCATCCGCAGAACCAACAACAAGGAGGCATTCTCTATGAAACATATCACAAAACGGATTGCGGCGCTTCTCTGCGCCGCCGCGATGCTGGGGGCGCTTGCCGCCTGTGAGCAGGATGCCGGTGCGCAGGCCAGCGGCGCGGAGGAGAGCGGCGGTATTCCGTCACAGGCTTCCCCGGCTCCTTTGAACTCCGCCGCGGCTGCCGCGCGCGCACCCGCCGCCCTGGATTTGACGGGCGCCACCGCCATCACCCTCTCCGGCAGCGGCGCTTCTGTGGACGGGGAGGGCGCGTCCGCGGAGGGAAGCGTGGTCACCATCACTGCCGCCGGCGTCTACGCGGTCAGCGGCACTTTGGAGGACGGCCGCATCATCGTCAACGCCCCCAAGGAGGAGGTGACGGTGGCGCTGAACGGCGCGGACATCACCTGTTCCTACAGCAGCCCCTTGTACATTTATAAGGCCGGTACGGCCACGGTGCATCTGATGGAGGGGACGGAGAACGCCCTGACGGACGGAGCCGCTTACACCTATGGCGACGAATACTCCTCCGCGGCGGACGAGGAGCCCAACGCCTGCCTGTACAGCAAGGCGGATCTTGTGATTGAGGGCGCGGGGAAGCTGAACGTCACGGCCAACTGCGACAACGGCATCACCGGCAAGGACACCCTGCAAATTTACGACGGCAGTATCTCCGTTCAAGCGGTCAACAACGGCATTAACGGCAAGGACTCCAACACCATTGACAGCGCGGCCATTGCCGTGACCTGCGGTGGGGACGCCATCCGCTCCACCAACGATACGGACGGGACGCTGGGCTGGGTCAGCGTGTCCAACTCCACCCTGAACCTGGCCGCCGGGGAGGACGGCATCCAGGCGGAGACGGCGCTGACCATGTCTGACGGCAGCTATACGGTCACATCCGGCGGCGGCAGCGGCGTGCAGCCCTCTGACGACGCCAGCGCCAAGGGCCTCAAGGCGGGAACCGCCCTGACCCTGACCGGCGGAACCTATGCGCTGGACTGCTCCGACGACGCCATCCATTCCAATGGGGACGTGACGGTGTCCGGCGGCGCCTACACCATCTCCACCGGCGACGACGCCCTCCACGCGGACGAGGCGCTGTCGGTGTCCGGCGGGGAGATCAACATCCTGACCTCTTACGAGGGGCTGGAGGGCACTTCCGTCTCGGTGTCCGGCGGGACGATCCGCATTGTGTCCTCCGACGACGGCGTGAACGCGGCGGGAGGCGCGGACGGCAGCGGTTTCGGCGGCTTTGGGCGCGGGAATTCTTTTGGCAGCGGCAATTCCGACTCCTATATTGACATTTCCGGCGGGTATCTGGTGGTCAAGGCCGGGGGCGACGGCCTGGACTCCAACGGCACCGCCGCCATGTCCGGCGGCACCGTGATCGTGTCCAGCACCGGCCAGGGCGACGGCGCGCTGGACTATGACGGCTCCTTTATCCTGTCCGGCGGCACTCTCCTGGCCGCCAGCAGCGGGAATATGTCTCAAGCCCCCAGCGAGGCCAGCCAGTATACCGTTTCCCTGGGCTTTGGCAGCACCCTCGCCGCCGGGACTTATGTGAGCCTCGCGGGGCAAGACCAGAGCGTTGTGCTGGAGCTGCCGACGGACGCGAGCCATATCGTGTTTTCCTCGCCTGAGCTGGAGGGCGGTGCCGCCTACGCGGTCTCCTACGGAGGGACTTACAGCGGCCAGTCTGTGGACGGCATCTGCTCCGGCGGCGCCTATTCCGGCGGCACGGATTTGGCGGAGCTGACCCTTTCGGACTATATTACCGTATACGGCAGCGGCGGCATGGGCGGCAGACCGGGCGGGCCGAAGGGCGACGCGCCGGGAGCGGGCCGCGGTGAACCGCCCGCGGAGGGTATCGATCCCGGACTGCGTCCCGGCGGGGAAGAACGCGGAAACGGTGGTATGCGGGGAGACCGGTGGGGCCATGACGGGCAGGACGCTATGCCGGAGGGGACGGGCGAAAGCCAGGGGGAGCCGCCCGCGGGCGGTTCCCCCAGCATCTGACTGCTGATATGTCATGATAAACCACCGCTTTTAGCAATGGGCATTTCTATCCTTTGAAATACGCTGCACCTCCCAACAATTTACTGTTTCGCTCAGTCATGGATGCCCTTGACCAGCGGGATCAGCATCAGCAGGATGACGATGCCCACCAGACCGACTATAACGCCCAGCGCCATCTGCTCAAACACCATGACCATGCACATCCCGACCCCCAGAACCAGCGCGCCCAGCACGCCTGCCGCCACGGAGAGAACGGTCTTACCGTTGAGCTTAATAGGAGCCTTGCCGGTCATTTTGCGCCAGACGAGCAGGGTGATGAGCAGGATGCCCAGACCGATCACACCGCAGATGATGCCTTGCTGGAACATTCCCCATTCCGGCAGCAGGGCCATACACATACCCAGCGCGAAGAAAACGCCGCCGATGGTGCCAAGGATCAGAGTGATAAAGCTGCTTTTTTTCATGATGAACGCCTCCCTAATCAGGTTTGTTTGTTGTTCAGCCTTTGCCTGCTGACAAGTGCTATGATACGGCATCATCGTTTGAGGGTTGTTTGCGTTTTGTTTGCGAAATATGAAAAAGCGAATCATTCGGCGTGCTGCCGCTGGTTTTGGGCAGCTCATGGGTGCGCTGGCAGCAGGCGCAGACCTCCTCCGGGGGAAAATCGCCGTCGTCCCGGGCGGCGTCCCCAAAGGCGGCGTGCATGGGAACCAGGTAAATGCCGTACCGGCGCGCCACGTCGGGGGGGATGTCGGCGCCGGTCTCGGCTGCCAGAATGATGTGTTTCATGTGCCCTCTCCGGACTGGGATTCACCGTCCTGCTCCCCGGAGCCGTCCGCCTTCTCCAGAAAGGCGTTGACGAACTTTCCCTCCACCTTTTTGTAGGAGCCCACCACGGTGTCCTCGATCTTTTTGCAGGAACCCACCACGGTGTCCTCCACCTTTTTGTAGGCTCCGACCACGGCGCCCTCGATTTTCTTTTCCGCCTCCACTACGGCCTTCGCCGCCTTGGGGGCTTTCAGCTTATACTCGCTCATGTTGATGACCTTCCTTTCCATACCGGCTTGTTTTCGGTTGACGGGCATATCATACGCCCCCTTTGTTGCCTGAATGCTTATGAATTGTTTGCGTAATATTAAAAAGAAAAAATTCCGCCTCTTTGTTAAGAGACGGAATTTTAACCAAATTCCATCAAAGCAAGAGCCTGTTCCCCTGCCCGCAGATCTCATAGATCTCATCGTATTTCTGTTCCATCAGCTCCGTAACCACCTTCGTCCGCTTCGCCGCCAGCTTTTTGAATACAAAATAGGGCAGAATCCAGCCGAGGAAGCCGGGGATGGCCAGGAGAAAGGACGGAACCCACAGGGGCGGCTCGTGGGTCACCAGAAAGACGGATCCGGCCATAAACGCGCACCCGATCAGGCCGATGACGATGGCCGTAATGGTGGCGGCGGTGGTTTTGGAACGCTCCAGCTGATCCAGCTCCTCCATGCAGGCCTCAAAGTGGCGCTGCAACCGGGTCAGCTCCACTTTGTTGATGATCTTCCGATCCCGCTTCAGGGTGACCGTTCCGTTTTTCGTCCGCTCGTCCACCGTCCAGCCGAAGCTGGGGTAGCAGTCCAGATACATGGAGGCCCGGTTCCCCTTGGTCTCCACCTCCTTGTACTCATAGCCGATGAACCCGGCGCTGTCCTTTTTGATCTCGCTCATTGCTGCTCACTCCTTACCGGAATTTGAACGGTGAATGTACTCCCCCGGCCCGCCTCACTGTCCACAGTGATGGAGCCGCCGCACAGGTGCAGGATGCGCAGCACCAGCGCCAGACCCAGTCCGTTGCCCTCGGTGGAGTGGGAGGTGTCCCCCTGATAGAATTTATCAAAGATATGGTTAATGGTCTCCTGGGTCATGCCGCAGCCGGTGTCGGAAACGGATACCTCTGCGGCGTTGGCCGTGGAGGTCTGCCGGAGGGTGACCGTCCCTCCCGGCTCCGTGAACTTGACGGCGTTGGACAACAGGTTGTTCCACACCAGCTCCAGTAGGCTTTCGTCCGCCTCAATCATGGCCGCGTCCTCTATGTTCGCCTCAAATTCAATGTCCTTCTCCTCCCAGCGGCTCTCAAACAGCAGGGCGCACTCCGCCAGCTGCTGGCACAGGTCGTAGGGTTTCGGTGCGGGCCGGATCGCCTGCTGCTCCAGCTTGTTCAGCCTCAAAATATTGCCGATCAGGTCGGCCAGACGGCGGGTGGAGCGCAGGATGGTCTGGGCGTGCTCCGCCTGCTCGGGGGTCAACGTCCCGTCGTTGAGCAGGGCCGCTGAATTGTTGATCACGGCCAGCGGCGTTTTGATCTCGTGGGAGACGTTGGAAAAGAAATCGGTTTTCAGCGTCTCAATGCTGCCCAGTTCCGCCACCATTTTGTTGAAGTCCAGAATCATTTCGTCCAGATAATCCTGCTTGTCGGCGGGGTGAACCGGGGGGACATAGACCGAAAAATCGCCGTTCGCCACCTGCCGGGCGGCCTGGGCAAGCTGCTTCAAGGGCCGTTCGTAGGCGCTCTTTGTCAGCTGCGAGATCAGAGCGGTCGTCCCCGCCGCGAGGAGGCTCCAGTAGAGGATGGGGACGTTTACCTTGACGAAGTCGCTCAGCTCCAACCGCGTCAGCAAAATGATAAAGCCCATATGGATGCCGGAGGCCAGCAGCAGTCCGGCAAGAATGACGCCGAACAGGGCAAGAGGGAGCCGGCTGGAGCGGATGGCGAAGCCTGGCGATCTCATTTCAGCACCGCCTTATAGCCCAGACCCCGGACGGTCTTGATCTCAAAGCCGTCGCAGCCCGAGAATTTGTCCCGCAGCTTGGTGATGTACACATCCACCGCCCGCAGGCTGGTGTCGCTGTCCACCCCCCAGAACTCGTCCATGAGCTGGGCCCGGGAGAAGGTCTTTTTCGGGTAGGACAGCAGCTTGTAGAGGATATTGAACTCCCGGGTGGTGACGTTCAGCTCCTCCCCGTCTACCTCCGCCGTCATGCCGTCCGCGTCCAGCACCAGATTGCCCACGGTGATCTTCCGTTCCACCTCAATGTTGGCCCGGCGCAGCAGCGCCCGCACCCGCAGCAGCAGCTCGTCCAGCTCGATGGGCTTGACCATGTAGTCGTCGATGCCCAGCTGGAACCCCTTCTGTTTGGCGGGCATATCATCCCGGGCGGACATGAACAGGATGGGGATATGCTTGTTGAGCTGCCGCACCGTCCGGGCAAACTCGAAGCCGTCCACCTCCGGCATCATGATGTCCGAGATGATCAGGTCATAGAGCCGGTTGTACATCTCGTCATAGGCATCGCTGGCGCTGAGACAGCCCTTGACCTCAAAGCCGCTGTCGCTGAGGTAGGCGCACACCAGCTGGTTCTGCTTGGGGTCGTCCTCTAACACTAAAATGTGGATCATTGGGAAGTCCTCCTGTCCGTTTGCTCCAATCGTTTCCGCTGTATTCCCGCGTTGATCACCATGTAAACCGCTACGCACAGCACCAGCAGCCACACCGCGCCGCCCGTGGCGGCGGTCATCATCAATTGAAATTCGTATTCGCCGCCGAAAGATGACAGCATGGCGGTCTCCAGTGTGAACACACCCACCAAGGCGGTGGTCAGGTTGAGGGCCTTGGCCGCCGACAGCACCGGGCTGCGGAATTTCCGGTACCGGACGGCGTTGGAGACGGCCAGCCCAAAGCTGTAAAACACGTACAGCGCCACCACATAGATCAGGGTGCCGGAGTAATGGTAGCTCTGCCCGTGCAGGACGATCTCCATGGCGATGACCGCCAGCGGGATCTCCGACGCCAGCAGGAACAGGCCGGTGTTGCGGTAATAGACCAGCTCCTTCGCCGCGTTCTTGTCCTCTGGCCCGGTGGGGACATGGCGGATGAGGTGGAACCGCACCGCACACAGCAGCAGCTTGTAGACTGCCAGCGCCCCGTCCCAGAAGGAGACATACAGGGCGGCGTAGGCCAGCTTGAACACGGCGTAGGACAGATTGATCAAGAGGGACAGGATCAGGCCGGAGCGCACTTTAAAATAGCTGTCCGTCAGGTAGCGGTGGGAGAGCGGCACGCTGTGGACGGCCCGGCGCAAAGCGGGTACCGCTGTTTTGACAATCCACGCCACAACCACCGTCAGCGCGTAGGCCGACAGCACATAGGCGAAGTAGGCAACGGGATGATCCGATCCCAGCACGCCGAAGGTCAGGTACAGCCCGCCCCCGCCCAGAACAGCCAGCAGCGCCACCCATTTCCCGCCGGGAAAGAGCGCCTTTCTCAGCCACGCCGGTGTGCGTTTCATTCCGCTCCCTCCTTCCTGAGTTACATTATATCATGGTTTGTTCATGGAGCATTAGAGTTTTGTTTCTGAAATATTAATTTTAGCTGCCGTGTGTTTTTATAGTTCAGAAATAAAATAGCCCCCGGCAAAGCCAATGTCATGAGTTTAAACCCAACCCAGCGTTACACCATTGTTTTTCCGTTGTTCACAATATGTACTCCGCCTTTACTATGCCAGCGGGTGGTTTTCGTTAATACAATAAAATATGGACTGCTCCACGTTGTGGAACAGCCCATGGTGCTGATCGCTGATCAGAATTTTGGTACACCTGCCCCCACTGAAAACGGCCTTTTTCGTGCCAACTTCAAAGCGGTACACTTTTTACGCCTCCGGCTTCAGCGGGCCATAAGTAATAGCTGGAAGCCGCACCGCCGTCAATCAGAAAGGTGGAGCCGGTTATAAACGCGCCCTTGTCGCTCATCAGCAGTTCCGCCACATTTGCCGCCTCGTCCGCCGTACCGGGCCGGCCAGCGGGACACTTGGCAAACATATTCTTATAGAAATTCCCGCGGGGGCCGTTAAACTCATCCAGAGCCAACGGCCTGATGGAGCCCTGACCCTCTGAATCCGATGACGCTGATTTCTTCTGTCCCGTTCGGAAGCCTGCGGTATTCCATGGGTGTCTCCTCCTTATTGCTTCTCGAACTCCTTCGCCACATCTACCAGCAGATCCCGGATGTGGAGGTGCTGGGGGCAGGCTTTCTCACACTTGCCGCACTTGATACAGTCGCTGGCCTTGCCGCCCTGCTTGGTGTGAGCCTCGTTGTAATAATAGTCGGCGTTCCAGTCCCGGCTCCATGACGATCACGGGCTTGTGGAACCTCCGGCAGACCTCATAGCACTTCCGGCTCTCCACGGCGGGGTCATCGTAGTCCGCATAGTTGAACTGAATCTGCACCACCTCCACCTGGGGGTACTCGGTGAGAATTTGCTCCAGCACCTCCGCCCGGTCGTGGAAGGAGATGCCGAAGTGCCGAATCTTCCCCTCCGCTTTCAGCTCCAGCGCCGTCTCATAGGCCCGGCACTTCTTGAAAAAGGCGAAGCTCTCAACGCCCTGGGCGTGCATCAGGTAGAAGTCAAAATAGTCCACGCCGCAGGCTTCCAGCTGGCTCTGGAAGAAGGGCCGGATGTCCTCCTCCTTTTTGAAGTAGAAGTTGGTCAGCTTATCGGTGAGGACGTAGCGATCCCGGGGATAGCGGCTGGTCAGGCACTCCCGCAGGGCCAGCTCGCTCTTGCCGTTCAGATAGCCGTGGGCGGTGTCGAAGTAGTTGAAGCCCGCCTCCAGAAAGGTGTCCACCATCCGGCAGGTCTGGGGTATGTCCACCTCGCCGTCCTTCATGGGCAGGCGCATGGCGCCAAAGCCAAAGTTCTTTTTGATCCGCTCCATAATCAATCGTCCTCCTTTTTCCAATTCAATGTTCCGGTTCTCAGCGCGTCCTCATATTTGCTGATTTTGTAATTCAGGCGATCCAGCGTCCCGGCATCTGCCGCTGCTGTTCCAGCAAAATCGGCAGGGGCTATTTTTTGCTGCTTGGTACATCAGCTCATAGACCTGATCCAGCAGGAACGGCCCCCGTTTCACATCCTCGGCCCTGGCAATCCCGGCGTTGACGCTGCGGACTCCCGTTCGATCAATTTCATAAACAGCCGCCAGCATTTTCTCGGCTGCGGATTTCTGTCTCTCCGGCGTCATCCGCTGAACAGCCTGCAGGATTTTCCATCCCTGGTTGACAGACACCTTCTTGTTTTCCAGATCGTCCTTCAACGCTTGGGGAGACTCCCCGGCCAGCTGCGTGATCCTGCCCATTGCCTGCTCTCCTTTTTGCACAGGGAGCCTTTCTTTAATTACAGCGGCGTAGATCTTTTCAACACTCCATTTTTCAACATTGAGCTTTCAGCATATTCACACTGCATAGATCAGATAATTTTGGAGCGTATTCGTATGATTTCTTCCTCCAAAGACCTCATATGATCCAAATAGGGATTTGTCTCCCGGCTCAGTTCCTTCAGCCGCTGGATTTCCCTCAGACATTCGTCCCGCTGTTCTCCGATGCGCTTGGGGAGTTCGTGAAACCGTTTCAAAAAATTCACCGCACGGCGTGCGTTCCCGGCAGAGGATGTCCCCATATCGACCGGATAGTCCGCCCCATTGCGAGACAGAACAATATAGGGCTTTTTGACGTTCTGCCGCTCGGCTCCCGGGATTGCAATTCCGAACCCCAAGACCGACAGTTCCGGGGGCGAAGCTGTCCTGCCCAAAATCACATCCTCAGTCAGTATCGCCTTCACATTTCTGTAAGCGGCCTGAAAGCCGTCCTCAGAAATGCCGTTCACATAGCTGACATTCTGTTCGGTAGCCGTAAGCCTCTTTTTGAGAATTGTCAGCTGTTTCTCCTGTTCAGCAATGGTTTGCCGCTGCGCCTCCTGTGTGCGAACATAGTTATTGGAGAGCATCCGCAAGCGGCGCAGCTCATTTTCTTTCTCGGCCAGCACCTTCATCAGCGGCTGGGAGATAGCAGGGCCTTGACCTGCGCGTAGGTCAACACATTTTCCTCCAGGTCGAAGGCGGAACGCTGGTACTCCGAGCCGCTCAAAAACTGGGAGATAAACCGCTGCTTGCTCTCCAGCAGCTGCCAGGAGTAGGAGTCGAAGCTTCCCTCGGCGATGTAACGGAAAATCTTGATTTCCTGGTACCGGTTTCCTCTCCTGAGAATGCGGCCCTCCCGCTGTACCATGTCGGACGGACAGACTTTGCGGACAATCCATCTGCTATGCCGCTTTCCGGGCGGCGGCACGTCTGCGCCGTGTGCTTTCCGTACTCTGCTGGGTGTGTATCTTTTGGGCGCAGGGCCTACAATACTTTGCCACCGCTGAACCGGGCGTGAACTCTGCCCCGCAGCATTGGCACCGCCTGGGGGAGAGGGGGGCCGCATAGCGTTTTGTGACCTTGATATGTAACTCGTTGGAGAGAACTCCAACGAATTTGTA